>CAYYPW010000033.1:0-64105 GCA_964473645.1 uncultured Moraxellaceae bacterium | reverse complement strand
GTGTAGGTGTAGGTGTAGGTGTAGGTGTAGGTGTAGGTGTAGGTGTAGGTGTAGGAGTGGGAGTGGGAGTGGTCGTGCAACTATCCACTCGTTTCCACACTCCCCACGTGCCCGACTGACTCGGATTTTCTCCTTGTGTCCACCACTTTGCTTCATAGAGTGAACCACCGAAAGCAGCGCGCTGCCCACCGGTATAAATTGCCGAGCTTCTCCAATCGAGACCGCTGCAAGCTACGGCGGCAGAAGCCTCTTGCGGTGTCATCGTCGTTGCCATCGCCAACGCAAGCGCGCTTAGCGAAAAAAATGTTGTTTTCATGGTTTTATCCCCGATTTATGTACCTAATTAAACGTTAATGCTGACCGTGGTTGATCACCTTGAATGCGATCAACCACGGCATAACTCAGGGCAATTGGTTTAGGTAAGTACGGTGTGGATTCGAAAAGTTATAGCCGTTGAATCGATCCCAATTGATCGACCACGTCATTAACCCACGAAAGGCCGGATAAGCTGAGCGAGGTTTATATGAGCCACAATTTTGCGCTTTCACGATGCAATCAACAGCCTTGTGTACATCCGTTGGTGTTGTGTAACCGTTGGAGGCAGAGCTGGTGCCGGAAGGCAAACCGATGGCAACTTGATCAGGCCGCAATGCCGGGAATCGTTTATTCGGATCGCCGCCAAGATTGAAGCCCGTTAATAACATATCGGTCATGGCGACATGAAAATCCGCAGTACCGGCGTTATAGGTTTTACCGTCTGTGCCGGTCAATCCGCCAGTGTTGTAGTGTTGAACATGCAACAAGGTCAATTCATTACGCAAGCCATGTATCACCGGCAGATAGGCACCCCAAATGCCGCCATAAGCGACTTGTCCGCCCTGCACATAAGCCGTTTCGGGGGCCATGGTCAGAATAAAACGGGAGCCAAAACGTGCTTTCAGCGTTTTCACTGCCGCAATCATATTGACGACTGCAGGCGTGGTTGGACTGCTTAAATTGCTGTCGCCACCATTTAACGCGAGTGAGCCGCCTTCCAGATCGATATCTAATCCATCGAGCCCGTAACGTTGAATGATGTCGCCCATCGTTCTCACGAAATTGTCGCGTGCCTGCGTGGTATTCAATTGAATATGCGCGTTGGCCCCACCGAGTGATATCAGCACCTTTTTGCCCTTGGCTTGTTGGGCGCGAATCCCTGCAATGAAATCCGCTTCGGATTCAGCATTGATACCACACTCATTGCTTGGACATAATTTAAAAGCGACCTCGCCTTCCTGGCCTCCTATTTTATTTTCAGCGAAGGAAAGATTGATGACATCCCAGGCAGCAGGAACATCCTTCATTTTGATATAACCAGAACCATTTTCGAAATTATGCCAATACCCGATCAACGGGTGCTTGGGAAGTAAGCCGGTCGTGGGTGTAGGAGTCGGCGTAGGAGTCGGCGTAGGAGTAGGCGTAGGAGTAGGCGTAGGAGTCGTACCGCAACTGCCACCTGCTTTCCAAAGAGTGGGAGTAGCTGCCGGATTCCAGTTGGCACCTGTGTACGCAACGTGCGTTACCAAGGCTGTATAAGTCGCACCGCTGTAACTCACAACGGTGCCCACATTGTAAGTTTTTCCTTCACTCCATAACTGACACGTGGGTGTGGGAGTGGGAGTAGGTGTGGGGGTGGGAGTGGGAGTGGGAGTGGGAGTGGGAGTGGGTGTAGGTGTAGGTGTGGGCGTGGTTGTGCATGTGCCAACGTTTTTCCATACCCCCCATGTTCCAGATTGGCTTGGATTCTCGCCTTGTGTCCACCACTTTGCTTCATAAATCACGCCGCCATACGATGCTCGCATGCCGCCCGTGTAAATCTTGGCTGAACTCCAGGCAGCTGTTGTGCACGTTGGTGTCGGAGTAGGCGTCGGAGTGGGAGTAGGCGTCGGAGTTGGCGTTGGCGTCGTCACAGAGGAACCCACGGTATCCCAAATGGTATTCATCAAAGACGTGGCATCACGCGTATCCTGCGAAATCTCCCAAAACATGATGCCGCCCGCATCGCGTAATGCCATCTCTGCTTTGGCACGAATAGTGGGTTGTCCGTTGTAATCCAATCCGCCTGCATTATCGATTTGCGCCGCTGAGGTGCCATAGCGTGCAATAATGTCCTTATAAGCTGTCCACTGCGTGTGCGAATAGAACGGCACACCCAACACACGTTTATCTTTCGGAAGTCCCTCATTAAATGCCCAATGGGTTAGCGAATTTTGCGCCTGCGCATAGGTTGAATGGGGCGTGCCTAGGTCATACACCATCAAGTTCAGAAAATCGACACTATTGATGACGCCGCTATCGATACTCCCCGGAAAATCATTTGCGGTAACGGCTGCTGTCAACAGCTTTCCACTGGCTTTCAATTGTGTGCCCAGTGCTTGCATTAACGTCTTGAAATTGGTCGCTTCGGCCCCAGCGTCGGGATACTCCCAATCTATATCGACACCGTCCAACTGGTAATCGTTAACAAATTTGATCAGATTATTAATGAACGCAGTACGGTAGGTGCTATTGGCCGCCAAGCTGCGAAATGCAGAATCATCGCCATTGTTCCAGCCACCCACGGCAATCAATACCTTCACATTATTCGCATGTGCTTTCTGTACCAAAGTTCGCAAACGATCTCCGCCGCCCTCCAATGCCTGTAAGCCCCCTGTAGGTGTCGGTAACACAAAGGAGTAGTTGATGTGCGTAAGCTTGGTGTATGGAATGGAATTGACATCCCCCTGCCACGTTGGAAAGTAGCCCACCACCTTGAAGGCAGCTGAAGCGGGTTCTGCAAACATGCATGCCGCAAGTGCCGCGCTTAGCACGCTGCGACGAAAAAATGGGAATCGCATAGAAAGCTCCTGTAAGGGCTGTAATTATTTTTTGTGAGTAGCTGTTTTTGTGATGGCCATCAAAAAAACGATGGCTGGATCTCCACGGTTTTTACCCATCTCAGCGTAACGCTCCGCAATGCAATAGGGTATCGAGCGAAGGGATGATATGGGCTCGGCCAAATGGCCGATGGGCGAGTAGCGGCGAACCGGATGTGGCGGGAGAGAATCAGTGTTTCGCGGCACGCCAAACGACGGGCGTCATCCCTGCCTGGCGACGGAAAGCCTTCGCGAATGCACTATAATCGGCGTAGCCCACCAGATAGGCGATTTCCTGTAGGGGTAAATGCGGCTGTAACAAATAGGCACAGGCGGCTTCGTGACGAGTTTCATCAAGCAAACGGGTAAAACTCGTGTTTTCGTCCTGCAAACGCCGTTGCAATGTTTTTGTCGACATATGCAGCATATCGGCAATGCGGGTCTGCAACGAACCGCTGCTCGATAGCCATTCGCGTAATAATTCCTTAACTTGCAAACTCAGTGGCTGAAACACATTGGAAGCCATATCGTCAGCCATACGTCGATGTTGCTGCAGCAACATTGGATCATGGGTAGGCAGCTCACGCAGAACGAACTCTCGTGGCAGTGAAAATCCAGTAAATGCTGCATGATCAATTACATCACAGCGAAATTTTTCGCGATAAAATGTTGCGTCGGCCAAAAACGCGTGTTTCATATAAACGGCGAGTGGCGTAATCGGTTCGCGCAATACCCATTCGGTATAGGCTTTGAACGCTGAGAGTTTGGCCTCCATTGCTTGTTCTGCAATGGCTTCCTGATCGCCGAGACCATCCATTTTCAAGTAAAAGACATCCCCTTCGTCCACCAATTCGAGACGCAAGCCCTCTGCCATAGAGCGTGCATAATGTGACGCCCAGAGGAGGCCTTCTTGCAATGTTTTACTTGAGAGCATCACATAGCCCACCACACTGAATGTGCCGGGGGTAACGTAATTACCAAATTTGAGACCAATGGCAGGATTACCGGTGGAGGTTGCCAGTGCCTTCCATACGCGAGTGATATTGTCCTGTGCGTAGCGCTGATAGGGATTGTTCAAACGCGCTGGATCAAGTCCGCATTGTAGAAAAAGAGTATGCACATCAATACCCTCCCCAAGGGCTAGTTGCCAAATCGTCTTTACCCATCCTGCTGCTGATGTTCTAGCCAAATGTGTGGTCCCTAAAACGTATCACTCAAGGTGCATATCATTGAAAATCTAACATGATTTCTATCATATTCCCATTTAGTGTAATGCGTTGCGCACAATGGCGGGTCGCAATAATAGATCAGAAGCACTGATTATCTGGATGTACATACGCTGGTCATCGATTTGGATTGCGACGCGTCATTTGGAATGCCAACTATACTAATAGAGAATATTTTGACCATGATGACATCGGAAACGTTATGAAACTGATTTGCCCCGCTGTCCTGCTGCTAATGCTGCTCTCCTCAATAGTCAGATCTGAAACCCTGGTGTTGGCCGCTGATACGTGGGATGGTTACACCAATCCCGATGGCACGGGCTACTACTACGAGATTGCTGACAAGGTATTCAAACCGCTTGGGTATACGCTGGAGCGTAAAAATCTGCCGTACTCCCGCGTTATTCACATGATCAAATCCGGCTCGGTTGATGTTGCGCTTGGCATTTATCCTGCCGATCTACCGCCAGAATATGTAGCCTCCAAAATCATCGTCGAACAGGACGCTGTGGATGTCGCCATTTTGCCGGAGCGTTTTCCTGACTGGCAGGGATTAGCCTCATTGCAGGGAAAATCAGTAGTTGCACGCATCGACTACGGATACGACCGTTTATTGGGACCTGGGGTTAACTACGCCGAAAAACCCAGTTTGAGTGGCATGTTGCAAATGTTGATGACGGGGCGTGTCGATGCCGTGGCCGATTACGAAGCCGACATCCATGCAGCCGAGAAAGAAAGCAATCTCAAGCCCACCTATGTCATCAAAAAAGGGGTAATGAAGAATCCCATATGCTTTGGATTCGGTCTCAGCGCCAAAGCCCAAAAAGCGCGCGCAGAATTTGAAACTCGCATGGCAGAAATGATAGCCAGCGGTGAATTGAAAACAATGTATTTAAAACTGAACGTCGGGTTGGACAATTATCCGCATCCCTAACACGCATCTGCGTGTCTACAACCTGCTTTCGCGTAAGGCGCCTGGCATCCGCAGCACCGGATCGTTGTCTATCGAATAAGATAGGTGTCTATCCAAATCTATAGAAACTATGGCTTACAGTCCTCACCCCGCCTTATCTCTTCTTCCTGAATATTTAAAAAAACCTAGCAAATACAGATAGATACATAATGTCGCGTCAATGATGCCGGGTTGGCATGTATATTGGATTTGTACAGGCAGGGACAAGATAAACTAGCGCCAACCCTTATTTTTATGGAGTTTCAAATGAAAACAGGACACTACGACGTCATCGACGTGCCCAACGGACGCCCGATAAAAATGTGGACACAAGGGGTTCCCGTAGAGCCAGATGCGCAAAAGCAGCTGATCAACGCTGCCAATCTGCCCTTCATTTATAAATGGCTTGCAGTAATGCCAGACGTACATTTGGGGAAGGGCGCAACCATTGGGAGTGTGATTCCCACGAAAGGCGCAATTATTCCTGCTGCGGTCGGCGTGGATATCGGGTGCGGAATGATGGCGGTAAAGACCACGTTAACCGCAAGCGATCTCCCCGATAATTTGTTTGCATTGCGTTGCGCGATAGAAAAAGCCGTTCCCCACGGAAAAACGTTTGGTGGTCGTGATAAAGGCGCGTGGAGCAATCCGACAAACGCTGCTACACGGGTTTGGTCCGATCTGGAGCAGGATTTCACCCGTATCACCAAAAAATACCCGAAGCTGGAAAATACCAATAACATAAACCATCTCGGTACCTTGGGAACCGGTAACCACTTTATCGAAATCTGTCTCGATGAAACGGAGACCGTATGGTTTATGTTGCACTCTGGTTCACGAGGTATCGGAAACGCCATCGGAACCTTCTTTATCGAGTTGGCAAAAAAGGATATGCGAAAGCACTTCATTAATTTGCCTGATCAAGATTTGGCGTATTTGCCAGAAGGCACTGAGCACTTTGATGATTACTGGTTCGCAGTAGAATGGGCGCAACGTTTCGCCATGAAAAACCGAGAACTCATGATGGATAGCGTCGAAAAAGCGGTGCGATCCATTATCAGCAAACCCTTCCAGGCCCGCTTGATGGCAGTAAATTGTCACCATAACTATGCAGCACGCGAAATGCATTATGGCGAAGAAATACTGGTCACCCGTAAAGGTGCCGTGCGCGCCCGCCAGGGTGAATACGGGATTATTCCAGGCAGCATGGGCGCACGTTCATTCATCGTGCGCGGGCTCGGGAACCCCGAGAGTTTTTGCTCGTGCAGCCACGGAGCCGGGCGCGTGATGAGCCGTACCGAGGCGAAACGCCGCTTTACCTTGCAAGATCACGAGCGCGCAACGAAAGGCGTGGAATGCCGAAAAGACAAAGACGTAATCGATGAAACCCCCGCAGCCTATAAACCCATAGACGCCGTTATGCATGCACAACGCGAACTGGTTGAAATCGTGCATACGCTGCGACAGGTTGTGTGTGTGAAAGGGTAAGCGCGGATGTGCTTAATAATAATTTAAAAAGGAGAATAACGTGATAGTGATCGACGGCCGCCAAGGAGAAGGCGGCGGCCAAATTTTGCGCTCGGCATTGAGCTTGTCGGCGATAACCCAGCAACCCTTTCGCATTGAACACATTCGTGCCAAACGGAAAAAGCCAGGGTTATTGCGCCAGCATCTGGCCTCTGTACAAGCCGCCGCCCGTATTTCTAACGCCCAAGCGATCGGCGCACAGTTAGGCGCAAGTACCCTGGAATTTGTACCGCAGAACATACAACCCGGCGACTACAGTTTTTCCATTGGTTCCGCTGGCAGCACGGGCTTGGTTTTGCAAACCGTGCTGCCCCTGTTAATGCAAGCCTCGGCACCCTCCACCCTGGTGCTGGAAGGCGGCACCCACAATCCCATGGCGCCACCGTTTGATTTCTTGCAACGCGCCTTTTTACCCCTGCTGGCGCGCATGGGGGTGCAGGTAGAGATAAAGCTTATCCGCCCCGGCTTTTTCCCTGCCGGTGGTGGCCGACTGGAGGTGCATATCACACCCGCGACGCACCTGCAGCCACTTCAATTAACAACACGAGGTATAACGCAGAAGGTAAGCGCCAACGCCTATATCGCTGGCTTGCCGACCCATATTGCCGAACGCGAATTGGCGGTAGTGAAGAAAAAACTGCAACCCCGTGATGAACACCTGCAAGTCCTAGGTCTCGGCAGTTCCGCTAACCCCGGCAATATGCTTGCAGTCTCAGTCGCCTCCGACCATGTCGAAGAAGTGTTCTGTGGTTTTGGCGAACGCGGCGTTCCTGCTGAAACCATAGCAACTCAGGTATGCCGCGAAGCGAAGCATTATATCGAAAGCGGCGCAGCCGTGGGCGAACACCTGGCTGACCAGTTGTTGCTGCCGTTTGCACTGGCGGGGGAGGGAGCTTTTACCTGCTCAACACTGAGCGAACATACGCTGACAAATATCGAAATTATTCAGCGGTTTCTGTCGAGAAAAATCGAGGTGAAAAGTGATGAACGCATGCATATCATCACCGTGGGTTAAGCATGCCCGCAACCAGAAGGCGCTGCAAAACGACGCCAGCAACTATTTTCCAGAACCAACACCCCACAAAAGGCCCATGAAACAATCTACAATATGCTCGGCATCATTTTCATAAAATGAACATAACACCGAGCAATCAAGCTTAACCCGTAACCTTACTTCCGCGCCGCCAACCGCTCCCGACTCCGAGCAATTGCCGCCCGCACCTGCGCTGGCGCCGTTCCCCCAATATGATTCCTTGCATTCACCGACCCTTCCAGCGTCAGCACTGCAAACACATCGTTATCAATCTGGGTACTGAACTGTTGCAACTCCTCCAGCGACATATCTGCCAGATCCTTGCCTGACTCCACCCCATAACGTACCGCCTTCCCCACAATTTCGTGCGAATCGCGAAACGCTACTCCCCGCTTCACCAAATAATCCGCCAAATCCGTTGCCGTCGAAAACCCACGCTTGGCCGCTTGACGCATCACCTCATGCTTCACCTGAATCGCCGGCATCATATCGGCGTACGCACGCAAACAATTGAGTACCGTCTCAACCGTATCAAACAACGGTTCCTTGTCCTCCTGGTTGTCCTTGTTGTACGCCAGCGGCTGCGACTTCATCAGCGTCAACAACGACACCAGATGACCATTCACCCGCCCCGTCTTGCCCCGCACCAACTCCGGCACATCCGGGTTTTTCTTCTGCGGCATGATCGACGAACCCGTGCAAAAACGATCCGGCAGATCAATAAAGTTGAACTGTGCCGACGTCCACAACACCAACTCCTCAGAAAAGCGCGACAAATGCGTCATCAACAAACTGCTGGCCGCCGTAAATTCAATGGCAAAGTCGCGATCACTCACCGCATCCAGTGAATTCTCACAGATCGCATCAAAGCCCAGCAGCTTGCACGTTATAGATCGATCAATCGGGTAGGTTGTTCCGGCCAGCGCGGCTGACCCCAGCGGCATACGATTCACCCGTTTGCGCGCATCCACATAACGCTCATGGTCACGGCTCAGCATTTCAAACCAGGCTAGCATATGGTGCCCAAAGGTCACCGGTTGTGCGGTTTGCAGATGGGTAAAGCCCGGCATGATGCTGTCGGCTTCGCGTTCAGCGACCTCCAGCAGCCCGTGTTGCAAGCGGGTGATTTCAGCACAAATGGCATCAATCGCATCGCGCATGTACAGTCGAATATCAGTGGCGACCTGATCGTTACGTGAACGCCCGGTATGTAATTTTTTGCCTGCAATACCAATGCGCTCCGTCAGACGTGCTTCAATATTCATATGCACATCTTCGAGCTTGATCGACCACTCAAACGTGCCCGCGCGAATTTCGCTGCGGATTTGTTCCAGGCCTTGCACAATCAGGTCGCGTTCTGCTTGAGTCAGTACGCCGGTGTTGGCCAACATGGTCGCATGAGCGATTGACCCGTTGATGTCCTGTTCGGCCATCTTCTTGTCAAACTGAACGGAAGCAGTGAATGCCTCCACAAAGGCATCGGTTGCTTCGGAAAAACGGCCACCCCAGGGTTTGTCTGTTTGCGATGTCGACATAATTAAGATTGCTGCCAGCTAAGAGGTTTAGGAGAATGCTTGCAAGCGCAATTCCGCTCGGTTTTGGGCACAACGTAACATGTCAGAAACGAGGCATCGTCGTTGGCTGTGTTCGAGAATCGAGCGTAGGCTTGTCAAAGAGGCGGGCAAGTATACCACACCCCCGTCGCAGCCCAAGCCAGCCGCGTGCCTGGCGATGCCGGCACTGCCAACCTTCCACCGGATTCAGGGTCTAATGTGAAACGAACGCCACCGGCTCCAAGTGAAGACGACTTCTTTTTGCCCAATCTGTGCAACAACGAGTCGGTGTTGATGATGGTGATCGTTGCCGAACTGTTCGCCATCCTGCTGGTGCTGGTGAACACCGGCCTGCTTGGGTTTGACTGGTTGCGACTGGCCGTGACCTCGTTGTACGTGCAATGGGTCAGCCTTTCCAGCGCTTTTTTGTTATGCCAGTTGAGGCCCTGGCTGTTGCGCCAGCCTGGCAATCGGGGGGTGTGGCTCAGCTATCTGGTGGTGCCCCTTAACACGTGGTTCTTCAGTGCGTTGGCGGCAATATTCATCAATCACCCAGGCGCGCCAGTGCTTGCATTATTGTGTAGTGATGAAGTGCTACGGGATGTCGCGGTCTCTGCCATCTTGGGTGGCATGGTGTTTCGCTATTTTTATTTGCATACCCAACTGATGGTGCGTAGACAGAGTGAATTAAAACACCGCATACAGGCGTTACAGTCACGCATTCATCCGCATTTTTTGTTTAATAGTATGAACAGTATCGCCAGCCTGATCGCTATCGATCCTGCTGCTGCAGAAGAAGCCGTTGAAGATTTATCTGCATTATTTCGTGCCAGTTTGAACGATGCTGGCAATCAGGTGTCACTGCAAAAAGAACTGGATTTATGTAAACGCTATTTGCGAATAGAGCAATTGCGATTAGGAAAACGCTTGCAAGTACGCTGGGTTTCTCACAATGTGCCAGAAAATATACAAATCCCCTTGCTTACTTTGCAGCCTTTGCTAGAAAATGCTGTATTGCACGGTATTCAACCACTTCCTGAAGGCGGAGAAATCTTCATTGAAAGTGCCTATGCACACGGTATTTTCGAAATAAAAGTGGTGAATCCTTATAACCCTAGTAGCGCAATGGAGCGTAATCGCGAACAAGGAAATCGCATGGCGCTCGAAAATATTCGTAATCGCTTGCGAGTTCTCTATGGAGACCGTGCAAAGTTAACATCGTATGCGGAGCAGAATCGATATATTTGCCATCTTTCCTATCCTTATGCGATTTCATAGGCGGTAGGGGAAAGGGCGGGTGCAGGGGTTCTCCCACCGTAAAACAGACGAGATGAATTTCATGAAAGTGTTGGTGTGTGATGATGAGCCGTTGGCGCGTGAGCGTTTAAAACGCATGCTCGACAAAATTCCCGGCGCAGAATGCATTGGCGAAGCCGAAAATGGTGTCGATCTATTGCAAAAGGTTCCTCATCTTAATCCTGAGATTATTATCAGCGATATTCGAATGCCCGGTATGGATGGCATTGAAGCCGCTGAGCATCTTGCACGTCTCAATGAACCCCCCGCATTGATTTTTTGCACTGCGTACGATGATTATGCCATTAAAGCGTTTCAGGTGAATGCCATGGGCTATTTACTCAAACCCGTCAAACAGCAAGATCTCGAACAGGCGTTGGGGCAAGCGCGCCGATTAACGCGCGCGCAATTAGCGTCCTTGCGCGATGAAACCAGCGAGGTGCCACGCAAAAACGGTCATGCGCGTGAATTCATCAGTGCACGCACACATCGCGGCATCGAATTGATACAGTTGAGTGATGTTCGTTATTTCATGGCCGATCAAAAATACGTGACAGTACGCCACATTGGCGGTGAAGTATTGATTGATGAAACGCTGAAAGATCTCGAAAACGAATTTGAGAATTTATTTTTCCGAATTCACCGCAATTGTCTGATTCGTCTTGATTGCCTTGAAGGCGTCGAACAGGCTAACGGCCAGGTTCATGTGCGACTGCGCGGCGTGCCCGAGCAACTGCCCGTCAGTCGACGACTGATGTCCAACCTCAAAAAGGTACTCAAAGGCCTTTAACTTCAAATTCTCGCTACCGGCGGGCTGCAAAAAACCGGCTGAAGGTGGTAGTTTAGGCGCCAGTTCCTTATGCGTGCCCCGATCCTTCTGCGTCGCTGATCCTTTGCACCCCTGATCCTTGTGCATAAGCAGACCGCATTCGTTTGCGGGGCGCGCCACTTACTGCCGGACGACGAAATCCATGCCCAAAGACCTCATTCGTATTGCCACGCGCGAAAGCCCGCTGGCGCTATGGCAGGCAGAACATGTCAAAGCCTGCCTGCAAAATGCCCACCCTGGCCTGCGTGTCGAGTTGCTGGGCATGAAAACTCGGGGTGATAAAATCCTCGATACCCCGCTCGCCAAAGTCGGCGGCAAAGGCCTGTTCGTCAAAGAACTGGAGGTTGCCATGCTCGAAGGCCGCGCCGATATTGCCGTGCATTCGATGAAGGATGTCCCGGTTGATTTTCCCGATGGCCTGGGTTTGGCCGTGATCATGGAGCGTGAAGATCCGCGCGATGCTTTCGTCTCCAATCATTTTGCTTCTATCGACGACTTGCCCCAAGGCGCGCGAGTGGGCACTTGCAGCCTTCGCCGTCAAACCCAGTTGCGTGCGCGTCGCCCCGATCTTCAACTGATCGAGTTGCGTGGAAACGTCAATTCACGCCTGGCCAAACTCGATAATGGCCAGTTTGATGCCATATTGCTGGCTGCCGCTGGCCTTAAACGCCTGGGGTTCGAAACACGCATTCGCGCGGCCATTGACCCGACCGAAAGCCTGCCAGCCGTGGGGCAGGGCGCCATTGGAATCGAATGCCGCCTCAATGACGCTGACACGTTGGCATTGCTTGCGCCACTTAACCATGGCGATACGCATACGCGCGTGATGGCAGAGCGCGCCATGAACAACCGTTTGCAGGGAGGGTGCCAGGTACCCATCGCGGGTTTTGCCGAATTGCAGGGTGATCACCTCTGGTTGCGCGGGCTGGTAGGCGAGCCTGATGGCAGCCGTATTATCCGGGCAGAGGTGCAAGGGCCGCGTGCCGAGGCGCATGCCTTGGGGGTTGCCCTGGCCGATGCCTTGTTATCGCAAGGGGCTAACACCATACTGGACGCGCTCTACCATTCACAATGACCGTCCACCCGCAATGACTGTCTACCTGCATTGAAAGGCCACTCGTAATGACAGACCATCAGCAATGATAGAGAGTGACGCAGGGCCCATGCCGGACCGTGATCATGCTGTTTCCCTGGTGGGGGTGAGGGTGCTGGTGACGCGTCCACAACCGCAGGCGAACGGATTGGCTCAACGCCTGCTGGCGTGTGGCGCTGCTGCCCATGTGTATTCGACTATCGAAATCGTACCCAATGTGCTCTCCGCAAATGAGCAGGGGTGCATAGCTGAACTTGACCGTTATAGCGGGGTGATTTGTATTTCGGCGTCAGCGGCGGAACTGGGCGTGCGTTTGTGTGCAGATCGCTGGCCGCAGTGGCCTTTGCATCAGACCTGGTATGCCGTTGGACCTGCCAGTGGCAAGCCACTGCAAGGCTGGGGATTGAATCTGTTCATCGCCGAGGCTGGCAGCAACAGTGAAACCTTGCTGGCGTTGCCTGCCTTGAATACTGTCGAAGGTCAGCGTTTTTTGATTTTGCGTGGTAATGGGGGGCGAGAAACCCTGGCAGACACCTTGCGCTCAAGGGGCGCACAGGTAGACTATCTGGAACTTTACCGGCGTCAGCCCGTGGCCAATGATCCGGTTGAATTGACAGCGTTTCTGACAGGCACCGGCTTGCGGGTCGTGACGGTCACCAGTGGCGAAAGTCTCGACCAATTGCTTTTGCAAGCTGGCGAACAGGCGAATGCGCTACGCCAGTGTCCGTTGGTGGTTGTCAGCGGACGATTGGCTGAGTATGCACAGCGACAGGGTTTTCAAACGGTATATGTGGCGGCGGGTGCCAGTGACGAGGCGTTGCTGCAGTGCCTGCAATCCCTACTTTCAACATCACAATCAACAAGGCTCCCATGACAGATACGGCTCCCCTCCCCAACGAGCGTCCTGCCTACAGCGCACAGCCTGCCGCTCCTGCGACTGCCACACCTGTGCGGGTCACTCCAGCGCGTGCTAATAGTGGGCCGGTTATTGGTCTTGCTCTGCTCTCGCTCTTACTCTCAGCAGGCGCGTTAGGCGGGGCAGGATATCTCTGGTGGCAACAGCAACAACTGCAGATCGCCCAACAAACGCGAAATAATGATCTCGACGCCAGCCTCTACAGTGCCACCAGTCAAATTGGGCAGGCGACCAAGCAGATCGAGCAGCAGGCCGTGGCCCATAAACGACTGCAAGCCCAGGTCGAAGACATCAGCGGCCAACGCGATTTGTTGCAACAAAAAGTAGATCTGGTCGACCAACGCATTGTTGAAATGCTGCAAGGCACAGCCCGTATTGACTGGATGCTTGCCGAGGTCGTGCATCTGGTGTCCGTGGCCGAGCGTCGACTCAGCTTATTAGGCGATGTGCGCGGTGCATTGTCACTGCTTGAGGCTGCCGAGCCCGTGGTGAAAGCGATGGAGGAACCGTTGGCGCGCGCCTTACGTCAGGCGTTGATCAACGATATCCAGAATCTACGTAGCGCCGAAGCCGAAGTGATCGATACCGAAGGCCTTTTGCTGCGCATCAACAGTACCAAGCAAAGCGTGCAAGCCCTGCAACCCCCACGCCCCACCTTCCGTTCCGAGCCAGTCGTCGTGCCCGAAAACACCGTGGTTGCACAAGAGGGCTTTGAGCTGTTCTGGTATAAGGTAAAAACCTTTCTTACCAGTTTGGTACGCTTCCAGAAAAACAAGGAGCCACTGGCCAATGTTGCGGTAGATCCACAAGCGCGATTCTATTTGCAGCAAAGCATTCTGCTTCTACTGGATCAGGCACAACTTGCCGTATTGCGCGGTGAACCCTCAACCTACACGTTATCCCTGCAGGAGACCACCGACCGCGTGCAACGCTACCTGCGTGTTGACACACAAGAGGGCGAACGCGTACTGCGAGAACTCAAGGAACTGGCGCAACAACCGGTTAAACAGCGTGTGCCCAACATCAGCGGCTCGCTATTGGCCCTTGATGCATTCCGCCAAGCGTGGGACAAAGGCCGCAGTTCACGTGAAGCTGCAGCAGCACGGTTACAATCGGCAGCACAAGGTGGTGAAACCTCCGCAGCTGCAGCTCCATCAACACCGAGCGCACAAGCATCGCCCACTACACCTGCAGTAAACGGTGCAGCATCCTCGACGCAAACCGGCGCAGACACTAACGCCGAAGGGAGGCTGCCTTGATCCGCCTACTGAAGCTATTCACCTTCCGTACTTCAACCCTGGTGTTTTTCGCGCTGGGCGTCATTCTGGTGTCCATGTTTTTCGCCAAAATGGCCCGCAACCCCGGCTACGTCCTGCTCAGCTACCGTTATTACACGCTGGAAACCAGCATGTTGATCGCGGTGTTAAGTTTAATGTTGACCATCACCTTATCGATCGTCTTCTACCGCTTGACCGCCTGGCTATTTGACGCCAGCTGGCGCCAGCGCATGGCAAACCGCAACACCATCAAAGGACTCATCGCCTACGCCGAAGGCAACTGGCCCCAAGCCGAAAAACTGCTTGCCCGCTCCGCCGGCTATAACGACGCCCCTTTGATCAACTACCTAACCGCCGCCGAAGCGGCGCACCAACAAGGCAAAACCGACAAACGCGACCAATACCTGTTGATGGCCCACGAAACCACCCCCGGTGTTGAGCAATCCGTCGGGCTCGCCAAAGCCCGCCTGCAACTCTCCTCCCAACAGTGGGAGAGCGCGCTCGCCACCTTGCGCATGCTCAAAGACCACCCCAAATCCCCCGCGTACCCGTTCGTACTCAAACTACTCGCCAAAACCTACGACGAACTCGCTGACTGGGCCGCACTACGCGAGCTGCTCCCCGAACTTCGCAAACACGAAGTATTCAGCAGCCACGACTTCGACACCCTGGCCTTACGCTGCTACGAAGGCCAACTCGAAGGCGCCATCAAAGGCTATAGCAACGAAGAAAAACGCAGCCACCTGCACCAGGCTTGGGATTCCATCCCGAAAAAACTCCGCCTGCAAGCCAATCTGGTGCTGGCCTACAGCCAGCGACTCCTCGATCTCGACGCCCCCAACGAAGCCGAAGAAGTCGTCTCAACATTCTTGCGCAAGGACTGGGACGAACGACTGGTACGTTTATACGGCACCATCCAGGGCAAAGACCCCAACAAACAATTTTTACTCGCCGAATCCTGGCTAAAAGAACGCCCCTCAAACGCAGCGTTATTGCTTGCGCTCGGCCGCTTATGCCTGCAAAACCAAAATTGGGAAAAAGCGCGCCACTATTTTGATGCCAGCATCAAATCACGTAAAAGCGCAGAGGCCTACGGCGAGCTGGGCCGCTTACTGGCAAGACTGGGTGAGCACGAAGCCTCCAACGAAAGCTTCCAACACGGTTTGACCATGATTGCCCAACGCTTGCCGGATTTACCGCTGCCGCCAGCGAAGATATCGCGAAACGAGCAGGCTGAGGCGCAAGCCTAAACAAGCATTGAAGACGTCGTTGCCAGGTGTTTGAATACATCATCCGGCAGACAGATTTCGTTGCCACTATAGAATCAAGCTGGCACTGAAGTTTAGAGGGAGTTCGTGGTAGATGGTTTATGGAACGTCGCCGGCATGGATGCCGGCGTCGAGCCTACAGGGACGTATTTACGGCGTTTCCATAAACCATCTACCACGAACTCCCTGTACCAAGAACAGTCTCAGGATGCTTTTCTAATCTGAAAAATTAAAAGCAGAACTCAACGTGGCGCATAAGCAAACACATCCGAAAGAAATTGCCCCGCCTGCATCCCCGCAGCAATAAAATCGTCATAAGCCGCATATACCATCGGCGGCGACCCACATCCCACCACCGTCACCCCAGCAAAATCCCCCACATCCGCAAGCACCGCCCTATGCACAAATCCCGTCCGCCCCTGCCAGCGCACATCCGGCTCCGACACCACCGGCACATAACGCAACAACGCATGTTTCGACGCAAGCGACAACATCCACTCATGCAAATACAGATCCCGCGCATTCCGCCCCCCCCAATACACCCACAAGGGACGCTCACTTCCCAATGCCAACCACCCCTCAATCATCGCTTTAGCTTGAGAAAACCCCGTACTCCCTGCAAGCAACAACAGCGGCCCGCGATCACCCTCATCAGCTAAAACCACCGACCCAAACGGCAACGCGATATCGAGTATTGCCCCCGTCACCAATCGCGACGCAAGTAGCACATAATTTTCACTCTGAGGCATCGCCCGCACATGCAATTCAAGACTGCCATCGGCACGCGGGGCGCAAGCAATCGAATAAGCACAACGAATATCGTCTGCCAGCACGATTTCAAGGTATTGACCAGGAAGGTACGACACAAACTCGTTTGGCGCTGCCCCATTTAAAACAGGAGTCAGTGTCAAACGAGTAACGTCGTGATTTAGGGGAGCGATTTCGCTAAGCCTGTACTGCATGTCGAATTTGTCAGAAGGCTGTCGCCTCAACCTTTATTGCATTGCATGGCTGCAGTGGAAAAAGCGCAAGAATTACTTGCGCTTCATCGAATCGAAGAACTCGTCATTGGTCTTGGTATCGCGCATCTTGTCGATCAAGAACTCAATGGCCGCAATCTCATCCATCGGATGCAGAATCTTACGCAGAATCCACATTTTCTTCAGCTCATCTTCCGACGTCAGCAAATCTTCACGTCGAGTGCCTGATTTATTGATGTTGATCGCCGGGAACACTCGTTTTTCTGCAATACGGCGATCCAGGTGGATCTCCATGTTGCCGGTGCCTTTAAATTCTTCGTAGATAACCTCGTCCATTTTGGAGCCGGTATCCACCAGTGCCGTGGCGAGAATCGTCAAGCTGCCGCCTTCTTCGATATTACGCGCAGCACCAAAGAAACGCTTAGGGCGTTCCAATGCGTTGGCGTCAACACCACCGGTCAACACCTTGCCAGACGAAGGAATGACAGTGTTATAAGCACGCGCCAGACGTGTAATGGAGTCGAGCAGAATGACGACATCCTTTTTGTGTTCAACCAGACGCTTGGCTTTTTCGAGCACCATCTCGGCGACTTGCACGTGACGTGTTGGCGGCTCGTCGAAGGTAGACGCGACCACTTCTGCGCGCACAGAACGGCGCATGTCGGTCACTTCTTCAGGGCGTTCATCGATCAGCAATACAATCAGAATACAGTCGGGGCTATTGCGCGAAATCGAGTGTGCAATATTTTGCAGCATCATCGTTTTACCGGCTTTCGGCGGCGATACGATCAAACCGCGCTGGCCTTTTCCAAAGGGCGCTACCAGGTCAATAACGCGCGCGGTAATGTCCTCGGTTGAACCATTACCAAGTTCGGCAACCAAACGCTCCTGCGGAAACAAGGGCGTGAGGTTTTCGAATAGCACCTTGCTTTTAGTGCTCTCGGGTTTGTCGTAGTTGATGTCGTTGACTTTGAGCAGGGCAAAATAACGTTCGCCGTCTTTCGGTGGGCGAATCTTGCCGGAAATAGTGTCGCCTGTGCGCAGATTGAAACGTCGCACCTGACTGGGGGATACATAGATGTCGTCGGGGCCGGCGAGATAAGAGCCTTCGGCTGAGCGCAGAAAACCGAAGCCGTCCTGCAGAATTTCGAGTACACCGTCGCCGTAGATATCTTCGCCGCCTTTGGAGTGGCGTTTAAGAATGCTGAAGATAATGTCTTGCTTGCGCGTACGGGCTATGTTTTCCAGGCCCATTTCTTCAGCCATTTGGACGAGATCGGCGACTGGTTTTTGCTTGAGTTCGGTGAGGTTCATCGTATGTGAAGTCGATTATCAGGAGGGATAGATTAGTTGGCGAGGAAGCCGACAGGATCGCAGACACACTATTAAGCATGACTGCTAGAGGGTTCTTGATCACTGTAGCAGCACCTTTTGAGAACGTCCAGACAGTGGCGTTTCAGGGTGCGCTTGGGGCTTGGTTACCGGTAACTCTTGTTTTTAAAACGCTACTGTGTGTTTAAAACGCTGCTGAGCTTGAAACGCGTGATGGGAGCGAGCGAGATGCTACGAGTAGCTACAAGAGACACCCCGGTCGAAACCGGGGTGTGCCTGCATTATATATTGCTATCGAGGAAGGCTGTCAATTGCGATTTGGAGAGCGCACCCACCTTGGTGGCTTCTACGTTGCCGTTCTTGAACAGCATCAGCGTAGGAATGCCGCGGATGCCGTAGCGTGGCGGGGTCTCGGCATTGTCATCAATGTTGAGTTTGGCGACTTTGAGGCGCCCCGCGTATTCGGTGGCGATCTCGTCGAGAATGGGCGCAATCATCTTGCAGGGGCCACACCACTCTGCCCAGTAGTCGACGAGGACAGGGCTGTCTGAGCTCAAGACCTCCTGTTCAAAAGTACTGTCGGTAACGTTAACGATCTTGCTGCTCATTCGGATTCTCCAGTAGGGCCAGCGCGGGGATGGCTCACGAGTGGGATAACAGGCTGATAATACTGCCCTGATTGTAACCCTCTCGCTTGCTGGCATTCAATGCTCAAAGATAGGTGCTACTTTAGTCTTTACCAACTCTTTGCCAGCACTTTGCAAAAAAGCGCACCGCTACCGCGAAAGTTTCTTTGTAAACATTTCTTTGCAACTTTCTATGCAAAGCAATCAAAGTTGCTATGATCGATGAATTAACCCTTTGAAGGGGCGATGTTCCCCTTGTGTCAGGTTAGACGTCACCACTACGCGGACAGGAGTGAATGTGAATCTGCAGTCAGCCAAAGGCGTTAAACCCGGACAGGTCATGGCCGCCATCGATATGGGGTCCAATAGCTTTCACATGGTATTGGCGCGATTGGAGGGCGGCGAGGTTCGCCCGGTACAAAAATTGGCGGAAAAAGTCATGCTGGCGGCAGGGCTCGACGCAAAAAACAATCTGAGCGATGAAGCCATGGAGCGCGGCCTCGCCTGTTTGCGGCGGTTTGCCCAGATGGCAGGTACGATAGACCCGCATTGGATACGTTGTGTGGGTACCAACACCCTGAGGCGCGCACGTAATGCCGAAAAATTTCTCGCACGTGTGCGGGAGGTGCTGAATTGCCCGGTCGAGGTCGTGGCCGGCCGCGAAGAGGCGCGGTTGATCTATCTAGGGGTGTCGCATTCACTGCCAGATACACCAGGGCGCCGTCTGGTATTTGATATCGGGGGCGGTTCAACTGAGTTTATCGTGGGTGAACGGTTTGATGCCCTGATCACCGAAAGTTTGCACATCGGTTGTGTGGAATACCGCGAACGCTTTTTCAATAAGGGCAGTATCAGTTCAAAACAATTTGATAAGGCAGTCACGGCAGCTCGGCGTGAAATCGCCTCCATTGAAATCGCATGCAAAAAAGTGGGCTGGGAATCGGTGGTCGGTTCTTCGGGGACGGTGCGAGCTGTTGAGGGCGCCGCTCAGGCGTGTGGTTATTGCACCTTGAACGTTACACTGGATGCGTTGTACAAGTTGCGCGATCGTGTGGTCAAGGCGAAATCTATCAATGAAATTGATATTCCTGGGCTCAAGGAGGATCGCCGTTCGGTGTTCCCTAGCGGGCTTGCTATTCTGATAGCCATCTGTGAGCAGTTGGGCGTAGATCGTTTGGGGTCCTCTGACGGGGCGTTACGCGAAGGTGTGCTGTACGACATGCTGGGTCGGTTAGCACCTGAAGATGTGCGTGAGCGTAGCATTCAGTCCATGCTTAAACGATACAGTGTTGATATCGAACAGGCAAAACGCGTGCAATCAGTGGCTATAGGCATGTTTGATCAGGTGTCGCGTGATTGGCATCTGCAGGATGAAGAGTGGCGTGATTTGTTGGGGTGGGCCGCGTTGATGCATGAGGTCGGGCTAGCGATTTCGCATTCCGGGTTTCACAAGCATGGGGCCTATGTGCTGACACACTCGGATCTGCCTGGGTTCACCAAACAGGAACAGCAAGTGTTGGCAACGCTGGTGATCAGCCACCGGCGTAAATTGCGGGACACCCAATTCGAAGCCTTGCCCCCACTAATGCGCCTGCCTGCCCTACGCGTGGCGTTATTGTTGCGTTTGGCGGTGGTGCTGAATCATTCACGACACGAAGCGGTGGTACCTACCTTGTTGCTGGATGCACAGCCACGTCGACTGGCAGTCAGATTTCCATCGGGTTGGTTGCTTGAGCGGCCTTTGACAGAGGCTGGGCTGCAGGAGGAGCTGGAGGTATGGCCGAAATTGGGGGTGGAGTTGGAGGTGCGGTAACCAGCAATTAAGTTCTTTCTTGAGGTTTCGGGGCCAACAGCCAGCCGTTCTTCAAGTGGATTCAACAGTGCCTTTTCTCGCCCCTGGCCTAGCGAACAAACTCGCAGAATCCCAGATAAATATTGGCTGCTTCCTCATGTGAGATTTTCCTATGTGAACAGAGGAAAATCTTGGCAAGTTCATTTTGCACTTGATCCGCCTTGTGTGGAACGTGAGTGCTTGCTTTTCTTGTTGGTCTTGCCGCATGTGAGGTTGGCAAACCAAAGTGATTTTATTCGATTGGCGATGAGGATTTGTTTGAATAATCGAATAGGTGCGCTCACTTTCCAGGATGTAGACGATAATATTTTTTTAATGGTCTCTGTTAGCTCCCTATTCGTTGTTGAAAGCCTGTTATTCTCATCTTCAAGGGCCTCTATTTGTGAGGCTAATTGTGCGTTTTGTTTTGTCAAGTCTCCTATTTTTTTGTTTGCAAAAGCCTCTAGTTCTATGGTTTTGTCGTAAAGCATTGCTGAGCGCGAGGTTAATTCGCTGTTTTCTCTGCTTAGGTCGTCTATTTTCCTTAAGAAAAAATTTAGGCGTTCAAGATTCAGTGCCCCGAATTTTATGTTTTTTGGGGGGGCGACGGAAGCTGACGTTACTTTGCTCAAGTTAAGGTATAATGTTTTCGCCCGCTTTTCAGTAATTGAGAATGCATCTGTATGTGTGTTTGAATGATGGTTTAGCGTTGTCGAAAGAAAACAGTTTTCGTACTCTGCGAATTCTGCGTTGGCTCTGTTTGGGGCGGGTTCATCTATTGTTTGTGCAATTCTTGTTAATTCTTTGCGTGGGTTTTTAAGGAGTAAATCGTAGTCGACAAATACCCGCGTCTCGTTGTTTGTGTGCCTGATGGAGTACGCCATATGCTTAATCCACAGAAACAAGCCTTTTTCGGGCTCAAATAGATCTCTTTTTTTGAGTGATTCTGCAACGCTAAACGGATTTCTGACAGCGATAACATAACAAACGTCCAAATCGAGATCGTTGAAAATATCCTTCCAGAATGGAAGCAGAATTGAAAAGCGAGGATCTTTGATCCCAATAGTTGGTTTATCCTTGAATTTTAAAGATAAAATTTTTAGGGCTTCATTTTTTTCGGCCTTGAGAATGTCTCTGTTTGTGTCGTTGAATTGTATACAGGTAAAAGAATCCCAGTTGGAATTTAGTTTCTTTATGATGGCTTCGTTCAGGTTGTATATGTCTCTGTCTTCCCAGAAGCCTTTTTCGTTGTTTCCTTTTATCGGGCCCATAAGGTTGTCCCCGAGATCAACATTTAAAACCTTTAGGCCACGCGTAATTGCGCTGGTTCCGGATCGGTGCATTCCTGTTACAACGATTAACTTTTTTTTCATGCTTTTGGTGTCGGCCTTTATTGTGGCCCCTCAAAATACAGTGTCGTAGTAGATTGTTGTAAGTTAAAGGGGCTTTTTGGTTGGGTAAATAGCTATTTCTGTCCCTTAATAAAGTGATGACCAGCGATTAATGAAAATCGTATTGCTACACCTAGTCCAACTATCCACATTAGCAGGCCCGGATATTGGTGCCTGAAAAATTTGCGATAAAAACGCAACATTCCTTTGTGCTTGTGATATTCAACGAACAACGGCCTGTGCTTGCTGCAGGCGCCTTTGTAATGCACAAAAACTGCTTTGGGAACAAATACAATCTTCCAGTTTTTCATTCTGAATCTCATGCACCAGTCGAGATCTTCGCAGTGCATAAAGTAGTGGGTATCAAGTGTTCCTACGTCCCGAATTGAAGCCCTGCTTACAAGCATGCAAGCGCCAGATATGGCCTCAACCTCCTGGATTTCATTGTTGTGAGGCAGGTGGTTGGCAATAAAATCGCTAAAAATGCGTGGGTATCGATCAGAAAACCTTGCCAGTTTGAATGCTCTCACGAATGATCGCCATGGTGTTGGTACGGATCTTCTGCACCCGGCTTGTTCGGAGCCGTCAGGATTTGTGACTAGCCCACCTGTCATTCCAATATTGCCATTGGACTTGATGGCTTGAATCAAAGCACTAATGGCATCAGGCATTGCAATGCAATCGGGATTCAGAAAAAGCAGAAACTCTGCATTGGCAAGCGCCAGCCCCTGATTGCAGGCTGTGGCGAACCCCAAGTTTTTTTTATTACGAACCACGTGTAGCGATGGGGAAGTTTCAATTCCATGCAGACTGCTGTCTGTTGACGCGTTATCTATCACTACAATTTGTTGTGCTTGATCAAGGCAAGACGCAACGCATTGGCTGAGCAGTGAGCCTGAGTTGTAGTTGACGATTACAACAGATACTTTTTCCATCTAAATCCTGCTCGGAATTGCAGCATCCTTTCAGTAGGAGAGAGTGCTTCGGTTGTATGTTTGTGATGTCTGTGCTTGCGTTTTAGCCACGTTGTGGGAAATTCATTAAGGGGATCTCTTTTCGCTTTCTGAATCATCTCGCCCTTTCTCCGCACGAGGAAATAGGACCAAGTGGCAACGTTTAGCAGTATATGCAGTGGTAGCAATATTTCAAACAGTAGTGAGGACATGTTCTTTACATGCATGTGTTCACACAATGTTGTGGTGACCTGGGTAAAGTGCAATGTCACTATGCGATCTGCCACAAGTTGAAGAACTGATATGACGCAACCGCTTTCATGGCAAAATAAGTTTCGAATCCCCAAAGTCTCTGTTTGAATCCAATTTTTAGCCCGATATGTTCGGCTATTGCGTTTGTTTGTGAAGGTATGTCTTGGGATAAATTTTGGTTGCCATTGTCGACCAAAATTAACTGCGAAATGTGTTCAGTCTGCTTGCTCACAGCTTCCGCACATCGCTTTAATAATGAAGAAGAATTCCAGTTGACCACTGCAACGCCAACTTTAGATTGTGCGACGCGCAATAGGGCACCTCATTTAAGTTTGGGCTGTTTGGGCCTTTTGCAAACAATCGCTTTAGGCTTATGTTCTTTTTATTCATTGCGCTACTTGCGGTAGCGTCTCTCAAATGCTTTAACGTCTCGACCGTTACGCTTCAACCTGTGGCAAGTAGATTGATAATAGTCGAAAAAATCCAAAATGTTTAGGTGATGCGCTAACAGCTGGTTTTCTTCAGGTGGCTAAATGGGGCGATTACAGGTGGGCGGCTACCGCAAGAAATAGCGTTGAAGTGCCGCTATTGGTTTTCGCCCAGTTACTTAAGCCCCAATTTTCTCCACCCCCTTCTCCGTCCCCACCAACACCACATCCGCCCCCCTTTTCGCAAACAACCCCACCGTTACCACACCCACAATATTATTAATCTCTTCTTCCATCTTCACCGGTTGGGCAATCTGCAAATTATGCACATCAAGAATGATATTCCCGTTGTCCGTCACAAACCCCTCGCGATACACCGGATCACCGCCCAGCTTCACTAATTCCCGCGCCACATAACTACGCGCCATGGGAACCACCTCCACCGGCAAAGGAAAACTGCCCAACACGCTTACTTTCTTGCTGGCATCGGCAATGCACACAAATTTTTTCGCCACGGCAGCCACGATCTTTTCGCGCGTCATCGCGCCGCCACCACCCTTGATCAGGCACAAATTCGGATCAAATTCATCCGCACCATCCACATACACCGGAATCTCATCCACCGAGTTCAAATCAAATACTGGAATCCCATGCGACGCCAACCGCTTTCGTGTCGCCTCAGACGACGCAACCGCGCCTTCAATACGATGCTTGATCTCGGCCAGATAATCGATGAAATGATTAGCAGTCGAGCCGGTGCCCACGCCCACTACAGTGCCGTCTTCGATATAGGCAATGGCGGCTTTGGCTACCGCTTTTTTCATCTCATCTTGGGTCATGGCAAATAACTCGTCAGGGCAAGGGAAAACCACGCTAGTATAGCCGGGTCTTGCACGAAAGCCATCCGATTCAAATATTAATGGTTTCATTGCCTTAGCCTATCCAATCGGCGCATACGGCCATAGAATAACCTGAAAAATGCCCCCGCCAGGAGTCACCCATGCCGGCCCGTTATATCAAGCGTATCCTGTCTGCCCGCGTTTACGACGTTGCCCAGGAAACGCCACTCGACCCGGCGCGATTCCTTTCTCAGCGTCTGGGCAACGAGGTTCTGCTCAAACGTGAAGATCTACAACCCGTTTACTCCTTCAAAATTCGTGGTGCTTACAACAAAATTTCCAACCTCACTGAGGCGGAACGGCAGCATGGCGTGATTGCAGCGTCGGCTGGCAATCATGCGCAAGGTGTCGCGCTGGCGGCCACCCGGCTGGGCATCAAGTCGATTATTGTGATGCCCAAAACGACGCCCGACATTAAAGTATCTGCTGTCAAAGCCCTCGGTGGAAAAGTGATCCTGCATGGCGATACCTTTGATCAAGCCTACGCCCACGCACGCGATCTCATCGATAAACACGGCTACACGCTGGTACATCCTTATGACGACCCGGATGTCATCGCCGGCCAGGGCACTGTCGGCATGGAAATCCTGCGACAGCACAGCGGGCCATTACACGCGGTGTTTGTGCCGGTGGGCGGTGGCGGTTTGCTGGCAGGGGTAGGCTGTTACATCAAATATCTCCGCCCCGACATTCGTTTAATCGCGGTCGAACCCGAAGACGCCGCATGCTTCAAAGCCGCCATGGAGGCCCAGCAGCGCGTCGTATTACCGCAAGTGGGACTGTTTGCTGATGGTGTGGCGGTTGCGCAGATTGGCCAGGAAACCTTTCGTCTGGCGAAAGATCTGGTGGATGAAGTCATCACCGTTACCACAGATGAAATTTGTGCCGCTATTAAAGATGTCTATGAGGATACTCGCGCCATTACCGAACCCGCAGGTGCCGTTGCTTTGGCGGGGCTGAAAAAGTATGTGCAACAGTCCGGCGTGAAGGGGCAAACCTTAGTAGCTATTAATAGTGGCGCGAACGTCAATTTCGATCGTTTGCGCCACATCGCCGAACGTACCGAGCTGGGTGAGCGGCGCGAAGCGTTGTTCGCAGTGACGATTCCTGAACAACCCGGCAGTTTCAAAAAATTCTGCCAGGCGTTGGGACGTCGCAGTATTACCGAGTTCAACTATCGTTTTGCCGAGGCTGCACAGGCCCACGTGTTTGTAGGTTTGCAAACGCGTGACGCCGGCGAAGTCCAGACTTTGATGGAGCAGTTGGCCGGCGAAGGTTACGCCATTCAGGATTTCAGTGACAACGAAATGGCCAAGTTGCATATCCGCCACATGGTGGGTGGACGGGGGCCCGACCTCAACGGTCAGCACGGAATTCCCAACGAGGTGCTGTTTCGATTCGAGTTTCCGGAACGGCCTGGCGCACTGCTGGATTTTCTCCTGAAACTGGGCTCGCGCTGGAATATCTCGCTCTTTCACTATCGCAATCATGGTGCGGCTTATGGGCGGGTGCTGGTTGGGATGCAGGTGCCGAAGGAGGAGCGATCCATCGTCATGGGCTACTTCGATGACATCGGTTATCGATTTTGGGATGAATCCGACAATATTGCATATAAATTGTTCTTAAAATGAGCGCTGACGGATTGCCCTCTGGTTGATTTGTGAGCGTTTTCCTCTCCTAAGGAAGCGATTGATTGTAGAGCAATAATCCAGAAAAACCGGTAGACACATTGCGAACAAAAATACACTACTCAGTTAGCGTCAAAAGCTCGACATACGTTGAGCAGCGATCTGCAACTGCTTGAAAGATAAGGTGATTTTTTGAACGTGTGCGCTATATTGGTGCAACGTTAGCGGTTGCTCACACACGGGCTTGCCCTTATTTAATCACAGGCTACACTTCCACTAAGCTTACTCAGTTTTGCTGACAGGAATTCTCAGGCTTACTGTTTAAGTGCTTAAATTGTTAAAAATTTATCCGTCATCACATTGTAAAGGAATATTTTTCGATACGATTCCGGTACTATTACCGCCGTGATTCACTTGGCGCCGGCTAAGCCGGGAAGACGATACAAACGCCAGGGAGGGATCGCTGTCCTGCCAGGATGGTCGGCGGTAAATGATGGATAGCGTTTCTAAAATGAGGCCTTGCGTTAATGAAGAGAAAGCCAGACGTGCTTGTGATCCTTGCCTTCATCCTGGGGTTGGGGATCATCGCCAGTGGTTATACCGCGGATCAACCCGATCCAGAAAAAGTGGCGTCCCAGTTCATTATTCGATAACGAATGGGTAATGATCTAACGGCTGTCGTTGAGTAGCAGCAGCCGTTCCCGTCGCCCCTGCCATTCCTGTCCCCGAATTTATCCGCAGCTAATTTATTCTGAATCTGCATTCTGCTGGATCTGCATTCTGATTGTGCATTGCATAGCAATTCCCGCTTTGGTTGCGCGTTACAAAGGGGCATGTCTGCGCTCGAAGTGGCGTTGATTTCATCGGGCACGCGACCAATAAACCGCTCTATCCGTAAGCACTGCATCCAGTGGGATGTCCCAAGGATCTGTCGGCAGGTTTTCTACCTTTTGAGCTTCGTGAGCCAGCCCGATCAATAACGGGCGGCGCGGGGTTTGACCACGAAATGCGGCTGACAGTGTGCGATCGTAAAATCCGCCTCCCATGCCCATGCGGTGGCACTGTTCATCAAAGCCTACCAGGGGCGTCAGTACCAGATCCAATGTCCAAAGCGGGCGTGGTTGGCGATGGCTTGACACCGGCTCGGGAATTCCCAGGCGATTGCGCGCCAGCGGGGTGCAGGGTTCATAAGGCAAAAAAAGTAGCTCACGTTTTCGCACCGGGTGCAGCACCGGCAAAAGCACTTGCTTGCCGCTTGCCCAGCACCAACGTATCAGGCCGGTTGGGTCTAGTTCGCCGTCATTGGGGAAATATACCGCGATGCTCTGAATACGGCTGATTGCTGCAAGCTGTTTGAATTGTCTACCAAGGCCCAAGGCTGCATCACGTTGTTGGCCGGGCGTAAGTGCACGGCGCTTGGCACGCAATGTTTTGCGTAATGCCTTTTTGTCCAGGGTGGTTGTGTCAGAAGCGGGGGTGGGTGTGGCGCCAGGCCGAAGTATATCAGGCAAGAATAAAGCTCCCCGCAATGCCGTTATTGGCGTAGGCCCTTGAACCCAGAGTTCAAGGGTGGTGGCTTCTGAAACGTATCGGGCTTTCCGACGGGCGGACATGCACTCCCACATTCACGAGAAGCCCCCGGTAAATAAAACATCGGCTCAGGGACTTGGCCAAAAGCACGAACACCGCAGGGAGCAGCCACTTCATTATACACGCTCATCTGCATAAATGTTGAAAGCCCACCGGGGAAAATCAAATCTCCAGTTGGCGGGCGTCAGCGATGGCTTCTTCCACCTTGCTCGTGAGCCGGTCGATATGGCGCTCGATGGCCTGGTTGTGGCGTGCCAGTTGCGCCTGCGCTTTAAAATATTCATGCGCAATATTAATGCCAGCCATCACCAGCATTTTTTCCATGCCCATCACTTTGCCGCTCATGCGAATATCACGCAGTTTTTCATCCAGCATGCGGGCTGAGGCGCGCAAGGCTTCTTCTTCGCCAGGCGTGCATGCCATGCCATATTCCCGGTCGAGAATCATTACCTGCACGGTCTTGATATCAGTACTGCTCATGTATCCTGCTCCATGGCTTTGAGACGTGTGATCATGGCCTCCACTTTAACGCGCGCCAGATCGTTTTTCTTTAATAATTGCGTGCGCTCTTCCAGCAGCTGGGCTTCGCGGGCTTTCAGACTGCGGTTTTGACGCTTGTAGTTTTCGCTCAGGGCGAGCAACTCGCCGACGCGCTCTTCGAGTTTCTTGATATGTTGCTCGATGCTCGACATGGTTGATCCGCTTGACATGAGCGATCCAATTGACGGGGATGGTTCAATTGACATGGTAAGTCCCTGCGTTGCGAACGACAGGCTGACAGCATTTTACACGAGCGCATCGTTCTTTAGTGTTCCACCTTGGGTATAATGAGGTGTTTCCCTGTACAGTGTAGCAGGGCCTCGCCATTTGCCTTGTAGTAAAAGAATCGGATAACGACCCACATGACCGTTGAACGCGAGGAAATCCTCGATTTTTATGAATTCGGCCAAGACCTGAAAACCATGGATGCGCTCGCCAGCGCCGCCGAAGCCCATGGCATTCTATGCGGTCAACTCTGCGCAGGCAGCCGCATGACCGGCTTGGGTTGGTTGAAACAGTATTTGCCCTTGTTGGGAATTAAGCGCGAGCCCTGGGACGCCATGACCAAACGGCTCTATAGTTTGCGGCATTTCTGCGAAGAGGATCTCGAAAACCACGACATGGAATTCACCTTGTTGCTGCCTGACGATGAAGAGAAGATCGATGCGCGCCTTAACGCGTTGAGCGAATGGTGTTCGGGGTTTCTGGCGGGGTTTGGCTCGATCGGATTGCCCTCTGAGCCGTTACCCGATGAAGTGGGTGCTGCCATCAAAGATTTGCAGGCCATCAGCCAGGTTGATGTGGCGTCAGCCGATGAAGATGGCGAAGACGGTGAAAACGACTTCTTTGAAGTGGCTGAATATGTGCGAATGGCAGTGATTAGTCTATATCAGGAATGTGTATTGCGTCGTCGCGTCACACCTGCAGAGGGTCAGGCACCCGATACGCTGCACTGAGTGCTTGCTTTAGCCGGGCACCGTATTCGTAATGACCGCTTTTTAGATGGCTGCTTTTTAGGACACCTATTCCATGATACAGCGTAAAGAATTTGCCCGCCGTCGCCGTCAATTGATGGATATGATGACGCCCAACAGTATTGCCATTATTCCGGCCGCGCGTGAGCGGATTCGTAATCGTGATGTGGAATATGCGTTTCGTCAGGACAGTGATTTTTATTACCTGACGGGGTTTGGCGAGCCAGATTCTGTCGTGGCGTTGATTCCGGAGCGTGAGCATGGTGAGTATGTGTTGTTCTGCCGCGAACGCAATCGTGAAATGGAGATCTGGAACGGCTACCGTGCAGGGCCTGAAGGTGCGGTCAAACAATATGGTGCGGATGATGCCTTTCCTATTGCTGATCTTGATGAAATCTTACCTGGTCTGATCGAAGGCAAAGAGCGTGTTTACTATGCCATGGGGCGCGATCCTGAATTCGATCGGCACGTAATGGAGTGGGTCAATACCATACGTGCCAAGGTTCGCTCTGGCGCGCAACCGCCTGGTGAATTCATCGCACTCGATCATGTGTTGCATGAAATGCGCTTATACAAAAGCCCACAAGAAATCGCTGTCATGGAGCGTGCCGCCGAAATTTCGGCCGCCGCACACGTGCGTGCGATGGAAGTGTGCGAGCCAGGCATGTACGAATACCAGCTTGAAGCTGAATTCCTGCATGAATTCACTCGGAATGGCTCGCGGTCACCCGCATATTCAAGCATTGTCGGTGGTGGTGCCAATGCATGCATTTTGCATTACCGCGAGAATAATGCCGTTCTCAACGACGGTGATCTGGTGTTGATCGATGCCGGTTGTGAGCTGGAACATTACGCGTCTGACATTACCCGCACTTTTCCGGTCAATGGCAAATTCTCACCACAACAAAAAGCCATCTACGAAATCGTGCTGGCCGCTCAATATGCAGCAATCAAAGCCGTCAAACCCGGTAATCATTGGAATGAACCGCACGAAGCTGCCGTTAAAGAAATCACCAAAGGCTTGGTGAAGGTAGGGCTCCTGAATGGCAAAGTCGATGAACTCATCAAGACGGAAGCCTACCGCGCCTTCTTTATGCACCGTACCGGCCACTGGTTGGGGATGGATGTGCATGACGTTGGTGATTATAAGGTCGAAGGTGAGTGGCGAACACTCGAAGCCGGTATGGTGCTAACCGTCGAGCCAGGCCTGTATATTTCGCCCGACAATACCCAGGTCGACGAGGAATGGCGCGGCATTGGCGTGCGTATCGAAGACGATGTGGTGGTGACCGGGCGTGGCCACAAAGTGCTGACCAGCGGCGTGCCGAAAGAAGTCGATGAAATCGAAGCGTTGATGGCCAAAGCGCGCAAACATCGCAAGAAAAAATAACGGAACCGCCGGTTGCGTAACGAAAGGATACCCTCGTGCATACAGCAGAAGTCTCGGCATCCACTTCGGGAGATTCCACAGAACAAGCATTCGATATTGTCATCGTGGGTGGCGGTCTGGTTGGGGCGACGCTCGCCCTTGCGTTGTCACTTTACGCGTATTGGCGAGTAGCATTAATCGAGAAAACTGCTTTTGATTTCGATGCTCTCGATCAGGTCATGCACCCAAGTTTTGATGCGCGCAATACAGCGCTGTCGAATGGTACCTGCGAACTGTTTGATCAGCTTGGCCTATGGGCGACGCTCAAACCACAAGCCTCGGCGATTTGCCACATTGATGTCAGTGATCAGGGTGGATTCGGCCATGTCACGATAGATGCAGAGCAAGAGCGGGTCGCCGCACTCGGGTATGTGATAGAAAACCGATTTATCGGACAGGCCTTGCTGGGGTGCTTGCGTACAGCAGAGCGCGTTACCTTTTTTTCGCCCGCAGAGTTTTCCCGCCCGAAAGCAGTGGCCGGTGGGTTTACCGGTCTCATCACGCACGATAATCAGACTGTCCCCGTGCGTACCCGTTTACTGGTTGTGGCTGATGGTGCTGACTCCCCCAGCTGCGAACAATTGGGCATAGGGGTAACGCGCAACGCATACGGCCAACAGGGGATTGTCACTGCCCTGGCGTCTGATCGGGCACACAATGGTTGGGCCTGGGAACGCTTTACACCCCAGGGCCCGCTCGCCATTTTGCCGCAAACCGAAGGTCGACTGGGTTTGACCTGGTGTGTGGACAACGCCGATGCTGAACGCCTGCTGCACCTCAGCGACATAGCGTTCATGCAAGCATTACAACAGGTGGCTGGTAACGGGCCCGGTACATTCCAGCGCGTAGGTCGCCGCTATGCCTACCCGTTACGGCTCGTGCTGGCCGAAGAGCAAGTCCGGCCGCATCTGGTGGTGTTGGGGAACGCGGCGCATGGCCTGCATCCTGTCGCCGGTCAAGGCTTAAACATGGCGCTGCGGGACGTCGTGGTGTTAGTGCGTGTACTGGTCGATGCCGCCCGCCGAGAGTTACCACTGGGGCAGTTCCACGTCTTGCAAGACTACCTGAAGCAACGCAGCCCCGATCAATTCAGCACTATTCAATTCTCCGACAAATTGACGCGCCTGTTCAGCAACAATACCACCCCCCTGCGATTGCTTCGCAACACCGGATTGGCGTTATTTGATGTATTACCCGGCGCCAAACACACCTTGGCACGCTACGCCATGGGGCGAGCCGTCGCCATGCAGCTACCTTAGGATGACCGTTATGAGTGGCAGCGCCCTGCAAGACAGTGCTAACAAAAGCAATACCGGCAAAAACAACGCTAGTCAAACTAGCCGCAGTCAAAATCGCGATAGTCATAGCGACGCCCACCTGGAACGCTTCGATGTGGTTGTGGTCGGCGCCGGAATGGCCGGTTTGGCACTGGCGGCCGCCTTGGCACCGTCCGGAAAGTCGATTGCCGTACTTGATAACGCCTTCCCCGAGCCGCCAGAACAATTTGCATCAGGGTTTGATTTACGCGTCAGTGCGCTGACCCTTGCCTCAGAAAATTTTCTGCGCCACTTGGGTGTCTGGGATCACATGGCGAACCTACGGGTCGCCCCCTACCAGCACATGCACGTCTGGGACGGCGACGGCACCGGCAATATCGTCTTCCATGCCGACGAAGCAGGTGTCACTCACTTGGGGCATCTGGTTGAAAACCGCGTGACCACCTGGGCGTTATGGCAAACGTTACAGCAATTTTCCAATGTGACATTTATCGGTGAAGGATTGCATCATCTCGATACGGCAGGCCATCAGCCGAGTTTGACCCTAACCAGTGGACGCACACTAGAGGCGACGTTAGTAGTGGGCGCCGACGGCGCACGCTCCCGTGTACGTGAACAATCGGGATTAAGTATTCGAACCTGGCCCTACCAGCAAAAAGCCATTGTGACCACCTTGCGTTGCGAACGCCCGCATCAAAACACCGCATGGCAAGTCTTCACCCCCACCGGCCCGCTGGCACTACTGCCACTGCGTGAACACAACACCCAGGGCGACAGCCATATTTGCTCCATCGTCTGGTCTCAGGACGACGCGCAAGCCGATCACTTGTTAGCACTATCCGAAGCAGACTTTTGTGCAGCATTGGCGCAAACCTTTGAACACCGCTTGGGCACTGTAACCATACTCGATCGCCGCGTAGCCTTCCCGTTGCGCCAGCAACATGCAAAAAGCTACGTTACCCCTGGCGTCGCACTCATTGGAGACGCCGCCCACACCATACACCCCCTGGCCGGTCAAGGCATTAACCTAGGCTTTATGGACGCCGCCATCCTCGCCGAAGTGCTGATGGATGGTTTGGCGCAAGGATTACCGCTAGATGAATACAGCCTATTACGCCGCTATCAGCGTCGTCGCCAAACACCGAACCTGACAATGATGGCCGCCATGGAAACCTTCAAGCGCATGTATGGCCCATCAGTCTGGGCGTTACACCTGTTGCGCAACTGGGGCATGTCGCAAGTAGACAAACATACGCTGGTAAAACAACAGGTCGTGGAGCGAGCGCTGGGATTGGCGGGGGACCTGCCGCGAATGGCACGTGCAGAATTGCGGGTTACTTTGTAAAGTGCAATATCCAGACAGCGCGGTGTCGCATTATTTAGGTGCTCATCGCAAATGTTGTGCAGCGAACAGATTATCGAGCATGTCAAAAGTAAGGTCACGCCGCATGGGTGAAACTGTCCGGGCAAACGGAGTCTCGGGCGATACAGTTCGTGCAAACGGGCATTTTAAATCCGCTCGAATCGTCATCCGGACGGTCCTGTAAAGACAGGTACAAAGCAGTACTATCCCGCTCCTGAGTGGCTATACGCTTGCAAATTTACAGGATTAACAAAGCGCCGCGACAGGCGTAGAGTAACGAATTACACAACGACAGTTTTGGGGCTGTTGTTTTTAAGGCCAAGACACCATAGAAAACATGCTTGCACTGAAGTTGAAGGTCATTCGTGGTGGGGGGTGGTTTCTGGAACGTCGGCGCCATGGATGGCGCCGTCGAGCCTACAGGGACGTACTTGCGGCGTTTCCAGAAAGCACCCCCCACCACGAATGGCCCGAAGCCCGAACAAAAAGCAAATATTCTCTACTGTCACCACCCTAAAAACGAACAACAAACATTTAACAACGAAACACCCAAATCCACAGCCAACGCACTCATTAGCGAAATCAGTGAGCACATTATGTCGAAGACCAACGTCATCCGTAATCAAAAAGGCCAATACGCAAATCGAAAAGGCGAATGGATCTCCGGCCGCGAAACCGCCGCCATCGCCCACTTCATCCACCATGACCAAGCCGTCAACCAACTCTTCGAACTCGGCATCAAAGACATCTACCTCCGCGGCCGCGTCGAAGAAGTCATCCTCGGCGAATCCGGAAAACCCATCATCACCGAACTCGGCCCCGAACCCGAAACCCCCGCAGACACCCAAGAAACCACACAGTCAGCCCCCCAAGCAGACCCCGTATGCTAGTCACATCAAACCAAATCTGGTACCATGGTGCAGTTATTGTGATCGGCACCGGCCACCACACCCCATAGCCACGCCTAACCACTCCAACACAGGAAACCCGTATGGGACACAAGACTCCTTTATATCAGGCCCATCTGACCGCCGGTGCCAAGATCGTCGACTTTGGCGGCTGGGACATGCCCATCCATTACGGGTCACAAATCGAAGAGCACCACATCGTCCGCACCGCCGCCGGCATGTTCGACGTCTCTCACATGACCGTCGTTGACCTCACCGGCACCGACGCGCAAGCCTACCTGCAACGCCTCCTCGCCAACGACGTCGCCCGCCTCACCGAAGAAGGCAAAGCACTCTATACCGCCATGTGTAACGAGCAAGGTGGAGTCATCGACGACTTGATCGTTTATAAAGTCGCCACCGGCTTTCGTCTGGTCGTCAACTGCGCCACCCGCGAAAAAGATTTAGCCTGGATGCAAACACAAGCGTCAGGTTTTGATATTGTGCTCACCCATCGTGACCAGGTAGCGATGCTGGCGATTCAGGGCCCACAAGCGCTGGCAAAAGTATCAGACACACTGGGCGAACCCTTCGCTTCGGCCATCGCACGTCTTAAAACGTTTTATGGCGCATTTGTCGGCGAATGGTTTGTCGCACGCACCGGCTACACCGGCGAAGACGGTCTCGAGATTATTCTTCCCGCTGAAGAAGCCACCTCGTTCTGGCAATCGCTGATCGAGAACGGTGTCAAACCCTGTGGACTGGGCGCACGCGACACACTGCGTCTTGAAGCCGGCATGAACCTGTATGGATCAGACATGGATGAATCCATCTCGCCTTTGGAAGCCAACATGGGCTGGACACTGGCGTGGCAACCCGAAACACGTCGCTTTATCGGACGCGACGCACTCGAAGCACAAAAAGCCGCAGGCGGGGCACGTGTGCTCACCGGTCTGGTCATGGAAGGTAAAGGCGTACTGCGTGGCCACCAAAAAGTGCTCACTAGCCATGGCGAAGGCGAGATTACCAGTGGTACATTTTCACCAACGCTAGGCTATGCTATTGCACTGGCGCGGCTTCCAGCCGGGGCGAGTGGGGAGGCCCAGGTCGATATCCGTGGCAAGCTGCATGCGGTTAAAATCGTCAAGCCGCCGTTTGTGCGTAATGGGGAACGCGTCTACAAGTAAAATAGATGCGTTAAAAAATTCAGCGCCGGATTCAGCACGAGAAGGCATTTCCAATTTGAACGTTTGAGGATTCCTGTAATGAGCGATATACCAACAGACCTGCGCTATATGTCGAGCCACGAGTGGATTCGTGTGGAGGCCGACGGTACTGCCTATGTGGGTATCAGTGACCACGCGCAACATGCGATGGGCGATTTGGTGTACGTGGAATTGCCTGAAGTCGGTGACACCATCAACGCAGGCGACGAAGTCGGCGTGGTGGAGTCGGTTAAAGCGGCTTCTGACATTTTTTCACCGGTCACGGGCGAAATCATCGCCATCAACGAAGCGCTCAATGATAATCCCGAACAAGTGAACAGCGATCCTTACGGGGATGGCTGGTTGTACCGCATCAAGCTGGCCGACCCTGAAGAGCTCGAAGATCTGATGAGCGCCGAAGAATACGCCGAACAGCTCGAAGAAGCAGCAGACGACCACGACGACGAATAATCTCCTTTCAAAAAGAGTAATCTTCTTTCGAAAAGAGTGACCTTCTTTCAAAAAGAGTAGCGAGCGGGCTTCCCGGCCTGCTCCGGATTCGCCGAGAACGGGCCCATGGGGAGCCCGTTTTCTTTTTCCTCTGCTTAGTCCCACATTGGTTCCCCGATTGCGAGGTTGTGTTATGCCTTATATTCCTCATACCGAGGATGATGTCCGTTCAATGCTGAAGACCATTGGCGTCGACAGTATTGATGCATTGTTCGATGAAATTCCCGCAGAAATTCGTGCCAAGGCGTTACAGCATGTGCCGCCCGGGTTGACGGAAATGGATGCCACCCGCTTGATGGTTGAACGCGCCCAAGCGGATGGACAAGTGATTAACTTCATTGGTGCCGGTGCCTATGAGCACCATATTCCGGCCGCAGTGTGGGACATCATTTCACGCGGCGAATTCATGACGGCATACACGCCTTATCAAGCGGAAGCGAGCCAAGGCACCTTGCAGGTGATTTACGAATTCCAGTCGATGATGGCGCATCTCACCGCAATGGATGTATCGAACGCGTCGTTGTATGACGGCGGTTCTGCATTGTCTGAAGCGGTGTTGATGGCGGTGCGCGCGCATCGCAAATCCAAATCGCATCGTGTGCTGGTGCTTGATAGCGTTAACCCGTTCTATCGTAGTGCAGCGCGCAATATCGTTGAAAACCAGGGCATTGAAATGGTCGGCGTACCGTTTCATAACACCACAGGTACAGTCGATCGTGAGGCGCTCGAAGCGTTTGCCGGTCAGGATTTTGCGGCGCTGGTTATCCCCTGGCCCAACTTTTTCGGTGCGCTCGAAGACGTACACGCACTCACTGACTGGGCGCATGCCAATAACATGCTGGTTGTAGCGGTTGTGAACCCGACGGCACTGGCGGTCTTGGCACCTCCGGGCGATTGGGGGCAGAAGGGTGCGGATATCGTTATTGGTGAGGGGCAACCCTTAGGTGTGCCGTTATCTTCCGGTGGCCCTTATGTGGGCTTTATTTGTTGTCGTGAAGAAATTGTACGGCAAATGCCGGGACGCATTATCGGTCGTACCGTTGATCTCGACGGCAAACCCGGTTTTGCGTTGACGCTGCAAGCGCGTGAGCAACATATTCGTCGTTCCAAGGCGACGTCGAATATCTGTACCAACCAGGGCTTGGCGATGGCCGCAGCCACTATCTATCTCAGTTTGCTGGGCGCAGAAGGCTTGGCGCGCGTGGCGCAAGCGTGTCATGCCAATACTCGCAAGCTGGTTGCAGCTTTGACCAGCATACCGGGCGTTACGGCGGAATTTACCAGCGCCTATTTTCACGAGGCGGTGATTCGTTTGCCGATCGCGGCGCAAGATGCTGTCGAGGCACTGGCCAATGACCGCATTGCAGGTGGGATTGCGCTGGGCGAGTTCTACCCGGGCTATGAAAACGCCATTCTGGTATGTGCCACCGAGATGCGCAACGACGCTGATATTGCCCGTTATGAAGCAGCCCTGCGGTCGCTTTTAGTATAAGAGCTGGCGTCAGCGCTGGCTTTAGCGCCCTTGAGCGGCGATAAAAGTTTTAGAGGAAAGAAATCATGCTGATTTTTGAAAGAAGCCAACCGGGTCGACGTGCGGCAGCACAAGCACCGTCGGTCACTGATGATTTAAACGATATTCCCGCCGGTTTTAAGCGCAAGCAGAAACCATTGCTGCCAGAAGTGGGTGAGATGCAAGTGGTGCGTCATTACACCAATTTGTCGCGCAAGAATTTCTCGATCGACACGCATTTCTACCCGCTGGGTAGCTGCACCATGAAATACAACCCGCGTGGTGCACACCGCGCGGCGATGTTGCCGGGCTTTCTGCAACGTCACCCGTTGGCACCAGAGTCGCTGAGCCAGGGTGCCATGAGCTGCCTGTATGAGTTGCAGGAAATTCTCAAAGATGTAACCGGTATGAAAGGTGTATCGCTTACGCCGATGGCAGGCGCACAAGGCGAATTTGCCGGTGTGGCGATGATTCGTGCCTACCATCTTGCGCGTAATGATCATGAGCGCAAAGAAATCCTGATTCCCTCGGCGGCGCATGGTACCAATCCGGCGACCGCAGTGATGTGTGGATTCAAGGTGCGTGAGATTCCGGTCAACAATGAGGGTGACGTTGATGTCGCGGCTTTGCGCGAAGCGGTAGGTCCGCAAACGGCTGGCCTGATGATGACCAACCCATCCACCTGTGGAGTGTTCGAACGCAATATCAAGGAAATCGCTGAAGTCGTGCATGCGGCGGGCGGTTTGCTTTATTACGATGGGGCTAACCTGAACGCCATCTTGGGTAAAGTGCGCCCGGGTGATATGGGCTTTGATGTGATGCACATGAACCTGCATAAAACCTTTGCTACACCGCACGGTGGTGGTGGGCCGGGTGCAGGCCCAGTGGGCGTGGGTGAGCGTTTGCTGCCTTATATGCCTACACCTATTGTCGGTAAAGACGAGGTAGAGGGTGTTGCTCGTTACCGTTGGCTGACTGAGAAAGATATTCCGCAGACTATTGGGCGTTTGTCGGCCTTTATGGGTAACGCCGGGGTTCTGCTGCGGGCATATTATTATGCGCGGGTGTTGGGCCGTGAGGGGATGCATCGGGTGGGTGAATTTTCGACGCTCAATGCGAACTATATGATGAAGAAGGCGCAGGAGGCGGGCTTCCAGTTGGCGTATCCGCGTCGTCGTGCGACGCATGAGTTTATTGTGACGCTGAGCAAGCAGTATAAAGAGCTGCATGTGTCGGCGATGGATTTTGCCAAGCGTTTGCTGGACTATGGGTATCATGCGCCGACGACTTACTTCCCTTTGTTGGTGCCGGAGTGCTGGTTGATCGAGCCCACTGAGACTGAGTCGAAAGATGAGTTGGATGGGTTTGTGGGGGCGATGGTGCAGATTTTGGCGGAGGCGGAGAAGAATCCTGAGTTTGTGAAGGGGGCGCCGTATAATCAGCCCGTTAGGCGGTTGGATGATGTGAGAGCGGCGCGGGAGTTGGATTTGGTTTGGCAGCCTGTTAAGGCTGAGTAATTTTGCTGATGTGGTTAATCCGGCAATAAAGAACATCTGCTTTTAGATTTGTGCGCCAGGGCTGTTCGTGGTGTTTTGTTTCTGGAAACGCCGCAAGTACGTCCCTGCGGCCGACGTTCCATAAACAAAACACCACGAACATCCTTCAATCGTCAGTGCGGCAGATATTCTTTATTGCCGGATTAATCAAAAGGCGGACTCTTGCAGGTTCGCCTTTTTTATTACATGTGGTTTTAGTTCATGTACAGACGCAGGAGGTGCCAGTAGCTCCGCACGTCAGCACAAGTGTATGCAATTGCGCTGACGTGTATATCTCGGTATCGTGTTGTTCATACCTATGGTGTTTCTCGCAAGCGCAATTCGCGCTTGTGGATGCGTTTTTGAGGGAGTAACGACGATCAATCGTAAACAGCTGCTCTATGCGCTCCGTTCTCTGCATACTGGCATCGCTGTGCTAATTCCGGCGATTCTTGGTCTTTGTCTGGGCGTCACTGTTGCGGTGCTAACGGCGAACAGAAGACGCGGTCTTAATGTTCTTACCCGATTTTTGGGGCGATTTGGCGCATGGATCGCGGGTATGAAGGTCGATGTTCGCGGTTTGCCGAGGGGTGGGCTGAAAGGCCCGGCCATGGTGGTGCTCAATCATCAGTCGGGGCTGGACCCGATCATCGTGTGCCATGTGATCGAAACCAATGTGATCGGTATTGCCAAGAAAGAGCTGAAATACAACCTGCTGTTGGGGCCGTTGTTCTGGTTTGCCGAATCGATATTTGTTGATCGTTCTGATAAGGAACAAAAGCGTGCGACGTTGTTGCCTGTGCAATTGGCGTTTGCTCGTGGTTTGATTATTGCGGTGGCACCTGAAGGGCGGCGCCAGTCAACTGAGGCGTTAGCTGCGTTTCGTACAGGGGGATTTCGGTTGGCGGTGGAGGCGGGGGTGCCGGTGATTCCGTTTGTGATACACGATTCTGCGCGTTTGTTGGGGCCTCGTCGTACGGATTTGCATCCTGGCACGGTGCATGTCGATGTGTTGGCTGCTATTGATACCAAGCGGTGGCGTGATCAACCCGTTCAGGCATTGACCGACCATGTATATTCGTTGATGCTGGAAAGATTAAGTAGGGGGCCCACCGCATGAACCCTGTTGTGTGTCGCTGGCGTGTTTTGTTGAGTGTGCTCCTTTGTGTTTTGAGCGTTGCGCATGCGTATGCTGACTGGCAACTGGAAAAAGATGACAGCGGTATTCAGATTCATTCCCGTTCCGTTAAAGGCTCGAAGGTGCGGGAGGTGCGTGCGCTTACGACGCTTAATGCTGACGTTGTTCGAGTGGCGAATTTTTTGCAAGATCCTACCACCAATTCTCGGTGGGTTCCTCATTCAAAATCAGTTTCGATTTTTGAGCGTCCCGCGCAAGGGGTGACGTTTGCCCATTTTGTGATGCAGGCCAGTTGGCCGTTTCAGGCGCGCGATGCGGTGGCGCGATTTGAGTTGGTGCAGACACCTGAGTCGACGGTATGGATACGATTTGAGAGTCAACCTGAACGTTTGCCTTTGCTAAACGACACGGTTCGATTGCAGACCTATTCTGGGTGCTGGCGGCTAACTCCTTTGTCGCCGCAGTCGACTCAGCTTGAATATCGCAGTCATATAGAGGCGGGGGGGCGAATTCCTGCGTGGTTGGCCAATTCTGTAGCTATTCGCTCAACGTTCACTGCATTGAAAAATTTGCAGCAACAAGTGTCTGCCTATGTGATACCGGCGAATACGCCGTTAGGCTTTTTGCGGGCTGTCGGCAGTTCTGCTGCGTCAGCGGCTGTCATGGCGGATAATGATTGCGAGAGTGCTTTTGCGCAGCCACAAAGGGGGACACCTTGATCCTTGCAGGCATTTTGAATATTGGCCGTCCCACGCACGGTAGACGCTGCCATGTCATCGGCAGTGCGAATAGGCGTTGCCATAACATTGGTATGCAATCAGTGAGCGGTGTGTTTCGCTCTGGTGTTGCGATACTGCTGGTGTCGTTTTTTCTCTCCGGTTGCAGTGTGTTGCCGACTCGCTATGAGCTGCCTGCAGCGGGTGAGCTTGACTGCGGTGCGAGATTGGCTGCGCTCGACACTGATATCGATCGTTATACGCATTTCGATCCTGCATTGCGTCGGATTCCTGGTCAGCCTTTGTTACGCAGCAACCGTTTTGCGGCCAGTTTTGCATCTCCCGACTTGCAGGGTGAGGCGCTGCAGAATTGGTTACAACAGATGAATTCGTTGGCACGGGATGGGTATCTCACTGAATTTCAACGTTTACCTGATGATGTAAAAAAACAATGGCAGCATCGGTTGGCAGCACAGGATGTGTCAGGGATGCTTGCACAATGCAGCGAGGTATTTTTGTCTAAGCCGGATGTGGATATTGCGTTGCTTTCTGAACAGGCTCAGCCGTTGAGTAATTACAGTAATGCGCAACGTTTCTGGGGTGTTTATCCGCTTACCAAGCGTTTGGCTGCCTCCAGCATAGAAAAATATCGCACAGAAATGACTGATCGGGTCACGCATGGAAAACGTCAGCGTTTTCAGCAATCCACTTTCTACCGTGTCGACTCCGCGTCGGCGCTTGGGGAGAACCCTGAGATTACAGCGCTCCTTCGCCAGCATGCCCCAGACCTTCAGGTGGAAAAAAAAGGTGTCGCTGATCAATTGGGCGCGCCCGTTTGGCGTGACGATATGAGTATCGAGTTGAACACAGAGGCGCCGCACGCCTATTCCTATGTGTCGTACATCCGTTATAAGCAGCAGGTATTGATGCAGTTGAATTATGTATTTTGGTTTGCCGCGCGCCCAAAAACGTCTTCGTTTGATCTTTATGGTGGTGATCTTGATGCGCTGGTTTGGCGGGTTACCCTAAATTCACAGGGCAAGCCTGTGCTTTATGACAGCATCCATGCCTGCGGTTGTTATCACTTGTTGTTTCTTCCGCAAGGCACGGCAATCGATATCCGTAAGATAGAGGGCGAAAAACCGCTATCGTTTATGTTGCCGCCGCCGCACGTTGCGTCATCAACATCAAACAATTACACGACTGTTCGCCTGAAAATCGATAGCGGTACGCACTATCTGATCGATGCCACGTTGACCAACGAGAATGCCAACACCTCTGCCAACGACAACGCCATTGCAGGTGCCATGGATCATGCCGACAATCAGTCCACTGAATTTGATCGTTATACCCTGCAACCCTATCAGCAGCTGTTAATGCTGCCGACTCCGGTGGGGCACCGCAGCTTGTTTGGTGAAGACGGGATTATTGCTCAATCTTCTCGCCTGGAACGCTTTGTGCTTTGGCCGTTAGGTGTGCCCAATGCTGGGGCCATGCGACAGGCGGGTACGCATGCAATTGCCTTTATTGGTGAGCGTCACTTTGATGATCCCTGGTTATTGGACCAATTAGGAATAAGTTTTATTGAAGAGTAAGCTTTAGTGAAGAGTAAACGCGGCTCCGAGCCGCTTTAGTTGACCAACGTCCCTTGTGCCAGCACAAATCCACCCCCATGTTAATGAGGGAGTTCTCAAGGATGTACTGACATGTCACAACCCGAATTGTCCGATGCACTCAACCGGCATTGCCACTGCATTACCCTCGACAAAGCCCGCCTAAAGGCAGCGCTTGATCAGCAGCGAGGGGAGGCGGGATTTGCTGATCGCCTCGAAATCAGCCATCCTCATTTGTTCTGCGCGTCAGCCACGTTTATCGATACTAAACATGTGGATGACATGCGGGCGTTAATAGCGGCAACGCGCCGGTTGGCATCGTTGCCCAGTTATCAGCAATGGGTATTTCAGCAGGCTGATCCAACGGCACGGCGTGCCGCCGCTCATGACAGTGTGTTTTTCGGTTATGACTTTCACATAGGTTCTCATGGCCCGCAACTGATTGAAATCAACACCAATGCAGGCGGTGGATTGCTCAATGCGGCACTGAGTCGTGCCCAACAGGCCTGTTGCGATGATATCAGTACCTTGTTTGAGCCGGGAAAAGTAGAAACCGTTGAAGAAAGTTTTCTGCAGATGTTCTTTCAGGAGTGGGAGTTGGCGCGAGGGGATCGCGCGTTACGCAGTATTGCCATCGTCGATGACAACCCTGAACAACAAGGGCTCTACCCAGAATTTCTGATGTTCAAATCCTTGTTTGAAAGCCGGGGTTTACAAGTGTGGATAGTGGCGCCAGAACAATTGCATATCGCTAGTGGTCAATTGCAGTATGCTCAACACGCCATTGATCTCGTCTACAGTCGTCTGACCGATTTCTATTTTACGTCCCCCTCGCATGCTGTGTTGCGTGAGGCTTGGCTTAACGATAACGCCGTCATTACGCCGCATCCGCGTGCGTATGCACTCTATGCTGACAAACGCAATCTGACCGTCATGTCTGATCCACAAGCGTTGATGGCTTTTGGCGTGAGCGCAGAGGATCGAGACGTTTTGAGCCGTTCGGTACCGGTAACGCGCGCGGTGAGCGCATTGGAGCCCGAAACACTATGGGCAGAACGAAAGCGTTATTTTTTCAAGCCGGCACAAGGGTTTGGCAGCAAGGCCGCCTATCGGGGTGACAAGTTGACCCGCAAAGTGTTTGATGGGCTGGTCGCGCAAGGGGATTATCTGGTGCAAAGCTTCAGCCCGCCGGGGCAGCGCAACGTGCAGATCGACGGCGCTGACAGTGAGCTCAAATTTGATGTGCGCGCCTATGGGTATCAGGGGGATATTCAATTATTGGCTGCACGCGTGTATCAAGGCCAGACCACCAATATGCGAACACAGGGAGGGGGCTTTTCCGGGGTGTTTCTGGTGCCTTCGCCCGTGGCGTGTTAATTCGTAATTGCGTGGCTCAGGCTGCGCCGTCGTTGGCGGCGCGCGCGGGTTTATTGCCCGGCATGGAGCGTGACCCGGCCTGGCGCAAACGGCGAATCACCTCGCGGGAGATATTCATTTGCAGGACAGCAAATTGTTCGACATCGAAGCGGTACAGTTCGAACAAGGTGTTGCCAGTGATGACACAAAGCCGAGTGGGTTCAAGGGCAATGGCGGTGGCGCTGCGGGGTTGGCAGTCGATCAGGGCCATTTCACCAAAGCAGTCGCCGGGGCCAAAGTTCGCCAGAGTGCGGCGTTCACCTTCTTTACTCTGGGAGATTTCGATGCGGCCTTCTTCGATGATGTAAAGGCTTTCGCCCATCGAGCCTTCGACAAATACGATTTCGCCGCTGTTAACCCGCAGCGTACTGGTATGTTGTATCAGGAAGGCGACGACATCCTGCCTTAATGCCCCTAGAATCGGTACACGATCTTGTGCAAATAAATCCACGACGGTAGTCATTGGTTGTCCCCGACCGCTGCAGGCTGTGAGGTTTTTGTGATGATTCTTGTGTTGAGTTTTTTTGTGACGATTCTTTTTGTGACGAGAGTCACAGCCATTAGCCTAGCATAGCCCTGATTGTTGTTATAAGAAAGCGAGGTGCCGCACAGTCATGAAGCAGAATTCTGCCAATACGCTAACCTCTTGAGAGAACAGCAGAACTGCCATTGGGCCAGACCGTCAGACGTGTTGTGCTGGTGAGGCGCCCCAACCTGCGCAATAATACGCCGAACTTATTTGAGGACTCGTTGAAAATGGATCTTAGAAACGCTGCCTTGCTGGTATTGAGCCTAGTGATGTTGGGTGGTTGTCGGTTGACAGTGGATGTGTCTGGTGAAGGTACGGTGACGTCGGACAACGGCAAAATCAATTGCCCGTCGGATTGCAAAGCCAAGTTGAAACGGGGGAAAGAAATTATTCTCACGGCTGCCGCCACCGAAGGTAGTTTTTTCGCCAGTTGGCAGGGTTGTGAAGAAGACAGCGGCACGCAATGTATCGTGGTCGGCGGTACCAAAAACCGCCGCGTCAGCGCTGTCTTTGCCGAGGATAAAACGCTGGAAGATTCTGGTTTGTCTGCGGATTTGAAGAACTGTGCAACGGATAACGACATCGCATTGACGGTCAAGCTCTCGACGGTGACAACACTTAAATGTGAAGTGGCATCCAGCGGCAGTTTTAGCGTTGAAGGTATAGGCGAACTCGCTAATTTGACAACGCTGACCATTACCAACGCGGGAGGTATTGATCCTCTGGCAGAGATTGCCGACCTCTCCGCGCTTCAAATCTTGAAACTCATCAATGTCGGGTTGGGGGATGTATCAGCGCTGTTGGATTTGGATGAAACTAAGCTGACTGCACTCGATCTCAGTGATAACCCGGCGCTTTCGTGCGAAAATTTGGAGGCGCTGAAAGCCAAATTTACCGACACCACCATTTTGCCTGCCAGTTGCCTGACGCCTTAGCGAACAGCGGCTGTCTATAACGCTTCCACAGGCTGTAGACGCTTGTCAGGTTGATGTTCTTGGGAGGTGCAGGACATTGACGCTCTGCACCTCCTAATCATCGTTCCCTTGGATACTCAGCATCCCCTTGGGTAGTCATTCATCCCCTTGATATGCAATCAAGGGGCGGGAACGATGGTGTTACTTCTTCAACTGCTTTGCCTTGGCAAACAAATCCGCAAACGTGGCCCCTTTTATGGCGGGCTCTGCCTGACGCGCTGGTTGTGCCGGTTTCTTGTCCTGACGAGGCCGTGCGGCATCGCCTCCTGCTGCTTGTGGCTTGCCCCCTTGCGGACGTCCAGCGTTATTTGGCGCGTTCGCCGGGCGCTGACCTTTGCCACCGATCACTTGTCCCGTCTGCTCATCCATCTTCATGCTCAGACTGATGCGTTTGCGCGGGATGTCGACCTCGATGACCTTTACCTTGACGATGTCACCGGCTTTCACTACCTCGTGCGGATCTTTCACGAATTTATCGGACAGCAGCGAGATGTGTACCAAGCCATCCTGATGCACACCGATGTCGACGAAAGCGCCGAAGTTGGTCACGTTGGTCACGCAGCCTTCCAGTGTCATGCCAGGCTTCAGGTCATTCATGGTGTCGATGCCATCTTTGAACTGCGCCATGCGGAACTCGGGGCGAGGGTCGCGGCCCGGCTTTTCCAGCTCTTTGAGGATGTCGGTGATCGTGGGAATACCGAATTTCTCGGTTACAAAGTCTGCCGGTTTTACCTGCCGCAGAAAACTGCTATCACCGATGATGGTGCGCGGTTCCCGTTCGTGTTTGCGGGCAATGCTTTCCACCAGGGGGTAGGCTTCCGGGTGTACCGCCGAACGATCCAGCGGGTTTTCACCGATCATGATGCGCAAGAATCCCGCTGCCTGTTCAAAGGTTTTCTCACCCAAACGCGGTACTTGCTTGAGCGCGTCACGGGTTTTGAACGCCCCATTTTTATTGCGGAAACTCACGATATTGCCCGCAATGGTCTTGTTCAAACCGGAAATGCGCGCCAGCAGCGGCTCAGATGCCGTGTTCACATCGACACCGACACCGTTTACGCAGTCTTCCACCACGGCATCGAGCATGCGTGCCAGTTTGGTTTGCGAAACGTCATGCTGATACTGACCGACGCCGATCGCCTTGGGGTCGATTTTCACCAATTCTGCTAACGGATCTTGTAAGCGGCGCGCGATCGAGACTGCACCACGATAACTTACATCCAGTTGCGGAAACTCGCGCGCAGCGAATTCCGACGCCGAATACACCGATGCGCCTGCTTCGCTGACCACGATTTTCTGCGCTTTGATGTCAGGATGCAGCTTGAGCAGATCAGCCGCCAATTTGTCGGTTTCGCGTGAAGCCGTGCCATTACCGATACTGATCAGGTCGACATTGAATTTTTTGCACAACACCGCCAGCACAGCAATGGTGCCATCCCAGTCATTCCGTGGCGCATGCGGAAACACGCTGCAATGGTGCAACAATTGTCCGGTGGCATCGACAATCGCCACCTTCACGCCAGTACGCAAACCGGGGTCTAACCCCATAGTGGAGCGTGGGCCAGCCGGGGCGGCCATCAACAAATCATTCAGGTTGCGGGCAAACACTCGGATGGCTTCTTCTTCGGCATGTTCACGCAGATCGGCCAACAGTTCTGCTTCGAGGTGTGCCAGCAGTTTTACTTTCCAGGTCCAGCGCACCACATCCTGCAGCCATTGATCCGCCGCGCGGCCTTTGTCTTCGATGCCGGTGTGGCTGGCGATCATGGTTTCGCAGGGGTGGCGTTGCATTTCCTGCTCGTTTTCCAGCGCCAGGGCGACTTGCAGAATGCCTTCGTTGCGGCCGCGGAATATCGCCAGCGCGCGGTGAGAGGGCGCATCTTTGAGCGCTTCATTGTGGGCAAAGTAGTCGCGGAACTTGGCGCCTGCTTCTTCTTTGCCTTCGGCTACCTTGGCCGTGATCAGCGCATGATCGAACAGGAACTGGCGCAGTTTGCCCAGCAGCTCGGCATCTTCACCAAACTGTTCCATCAGAATGTGTTTGGCGCCATCGAGTGCCGCTTTGACATCGGCTACGCCCTTCTCGGCATCCACGAAACCGGCTGCCAGCGTTTCCGGGTTTTGCGTCGGGTCTTGATAGAGGCCTTGTGCCAGCGGTTCCAGACCCGCTTCACGGGCAATCTGGGCTTTGGTGCGGCGCTTGGGTTTGTAGGGGAGGTAAAGATCTTCGAGGCGGTTTTTGGTGTCGGCGCTGCGAATGGCGCTTTCCAGTTCGGGGGTAAGCTTACCTTGTTCGGTGATGCTCTTGAGGATCACGTCACGACGTTCTTCCATCTCGCGCAAGTAACGCAGGCGTTCTTCTAAATTACGCAACTGGGTATCGTCGAGGCCGCCCGTTACTTCTTTACGATAACGTGCAATAAAGGGAACGGTGGAGCCCTCGTCCAGCAGGGCGACAGCGGCGGCAACCTGGGCTTCCTTGACGCCCAGTTCGTTGGCGATAGTCAGAGCAATTTGTGTCATGGTGCAAATCTCGATCGGCCTGCGTAAGTGCATGAGAGGCAGGCATTATACCTGTGATTTAATGGATTGGGGTCGATGCTTCTGTCTGGACAAAATCGAGAGTGACAAAACGCAAATGCGGGTCACTTTTAAGCAGCGCGGCATGCATTAACCACAACGATTCGATGGCACTGTCGCGCTCCATGGGCGGCAGCTTCTGGTTAAGGGCATCGGTTACATTCTTGACCAGCGTGGGCAGGCGCTTCATCCAGCGGTGATGGCTGCTGTCATCGGGGTGTGGTTGTACCGACCAGATCAGTTCATCGGTCATGTTGAGTGCGTCCTGCCATGCAGGGGAGGCATTACCGTGCGTTTCACGGCAGTAGCAAAGCCAAGCTGTCCATGGGCCGCCCATGAATTTGACAAACGCTTCGGGCACGGTCTTGCCTTGCAGGCGTTGTTGTAACAGCTGATCGACCAACGGTTTGGCGCGGCCCGAATCATAGGGCGCCGCATCCCATGAGCGGGCATGATTATTGGGTTTGGGCGCCGATTCATTGCCCCCGATGGCTGTCAGAAAGTCATTTTCGATCTGTCGGCATTGCGCCTCATTTAGCACGTTATCAAGGTGCAGTATGGTTTTTACCGCGTGATCCAGCGCTGCTGGCAATGGATCAAAGCTACGGGTGATTTTCTTGCGGCGCAGAGTCGCATGCGCCAACGTTTTCAATAATCGCCTTGCCGGGTGGCCAGCATCACGAATGAAGTGCGTATCTTGCAAAGCGATCCGAATAATCGGTATCTGCAAGCGCGCAAACGCTGCTGCCAGTGTCGGGCTCAATTCCTGACGTTCGAGCAAAAACTCAAACAACATGAAGACGGCATTGATGGTGTTTTCTTGCCGCGAGGTCTGCGCGCTCTGGCGAATTTGAAGCCGCCATTGTGCTTGCGCCTCGGGGCTGGCGTTATAGCTTTCGCTCAGCACCTGTTTCTGCAAGGCTTCGAGTCTTTGCATGAAGTTGGCCGGTGTATTGGAGGGTGAAGACGTTATGCCGTCGTGTTCCTGTCGAGCGTTTTTTTGATTGGCTTCTGCAGCCCGTGTGGCGCGCAGAATTTCCAGGCAGTCTCGCAGTAGCGGGGCAAATTCGGGTAATACTTCGCGCTCAAAATGTTTGAGCAATACCAGTTGCGGATTGGGGCTGATATCCAATGCCTGCAGACTGGCAATAAAGGTACGACAGATTTTTTCGGGTGCCAGCGGGTAATCGGCATTCTCGGTGATTTCTGGCAGGAGAATTCGCATGCGGGTTTCGATTTGCATCAACGCGGCGGGATGCTGATTGCGCACCCGACTGGCCATTTCTTCGACCGCGACTTTGACATCGCCGGGAATTTCCCAGTCTTCTTCGCTGGCATCGGCTTTATGTGCAGGTGAAACAAAAGTATCGGCAAGCAGATTCTTGAAAGCGGCCTCGATCGTTTCGCGCTGCATGCGTAATTCTCGCATGGCCTGAAAGTATTCGTTCTGATGATCGCTGCTGGCCGCACCATCGGCAAGATCGAAAAATACATCATCGATGTGATCCAGCATCTGCCGGAAGCGCTGGCCCAGGCGTTCAATGCAACGTGACTGCAATTGTTGTATCAGCGGCGAGCGCGGGGTATTTCGGTTCCGTGTCATGTTCATTTCGATCCGTCCTGGCGGAACTGGGTAATGCTGGGTTGTTTTGCAGATGCGTTCCGGCTTTGTCGTATTGTACAGCATTCAACGAGTGGCGTACCGGTACCAAATGCACCAGGGTGTTCATGACTTGTAACAAATCCCTGCCTGACTTTTTCTTGAGCTGCGGCTAGGGTATGGCTTTTGACTGGCAGTCTGATAAGGAATCCACCATGGCAGAAACTGCAGGTACTCCAGAGCTTCAATCCAAGATTCTTGTGGTTGACGATGATGCGCGTCTGCGGTCGTTGTTGCAGCGCTATCTGGAGGAGCAGGGATATGCCGTGAAAGCTGTTGCAGATGCCTCCCAGATGGATAAGGCGCTCAGCCGCGAAATTTATAACCTGATGGTGCTGGATCTGATGTTGCCGGGTGAGGATGGCTTGTCGATCTGCCGTCGTTTACGCGATGCCAGCAATCGTATTCCGATCATCATGTTGACGGCCAAAGGCGACGATAATGACCGCATCAATGGTCTTGAAGCAGGCGCCGATGATTATTTGCCTAAACCCTTTAATCCCCGCGAATTGATGGCGCGTATCAAGGCAGTGTTGCGACGCCAGGTGAAGGAGCTACCGGGTGCCCCCAGCCAGGCCGACGAATGGGTGGGGTTTGGCCCCTACGCGCTGGATCTCTCGACGCGCAGCTTGAAAAAGAACGGTGAAAACGTCGCGCTCACCACCGGTGAATTTGCCGTGTTGAAAGCCCTGGTACAGCACCCGCGTGAACCGCTCACCCGCGACAAATTGATGAATCTGGCGCGTGGGCGCGAATGGAGCGCCATGGAACGCAGTATCGATGTGCAGGTGTCACGCCTGCGTCGCCTGATAGAAGATGACCCCTCCAACGCCCGTTATATTCAGACGGTATGGGGTGTGGGATATGTGTTTGTACCGGATGGCCAAAACAAATAGACTGCGGGCCTTAATGGCGTCGCTGTGGTCGATGTCATCGTTGTCAGGGCTGTCATGGTGAGGCACGGGTGAAACTGGTTCCTTCTTCGTATTTCTGGCGCACAGTGTTGTTTATCTGGTTGATTATATTGTTAAGCCAGGTGTCGACGTTGTGGTTGAGTTATTTCTATTTCTACCTGCCCGGGGCCAAGAACAGCACCGAACTGGTGTCGCTGGAATTGGAAACCCTGCAAAACGGAGTGGCATTGGCGGGCAAACAGCAGTTTCTTGCGGGCCTGCAGCGCGACCATGGGTTGACCATCACTGATGATGTCTCTCGCATTCCACCCCCGCGTGAATTTGCCTTTACCGGCTTCCTGATCGACCCCATTCGCGAACAGCTCGGCGATCAGGTGGAAATGCGTCTGCATTTTGATCCTACCCCTGGTGTTTGGTTTACCAAGGCAGAATTGCAGGGCATCTGGTTTCGTTTACCGCTACCTTATTTTGGGCGTTACCAAGGCTTTTGGTTGATCGTATGGTTATTTGCGACACCGATTCTGGCGTTTATGGTTGCTGCTTTGTATGTGCGCCAGTTAAATCGCCCGTTACGCCTGTTAGAGATTGCTGCCCGTCGCATCGGTCGCGGTGAGGCCATGCAACAGATTCGCCGCACCGGTAGCCCGCGTGAATTTCTGGCAGTGACCGAAGCGTTTAATCAGATGAACAGTAATTTGCAGCAGGTCGAGCGAGAACGCCAATTGTTGCTGGCGGGCATTTCCCACGATTTACGCACACCGCTCACCCGCATGCGATTAACGGCAGAGCTGCTGGGCGCCTCAGATCGCGAACTCACCGAAGGCATGATACGCGACATCGAAGACATGGATGCCATTCTCGACCAGTTCATCGCCTTTGTGCGAGACGGCCGTGATGAAACGGTTGATGTTGGCGACCTGAATGAAGTCATTCGTGAAGTGGCGGCGCAATTTGAATCCGAAGGCGCCCTGATTCGCAGTGATCTGCAGGATCTACCGGCAATTTCCCTTAAGCGTTTGTCGCTCAAACGACTGTTCGCCAATCTGGTGGGCAATGCGTTGCGGCATGGCGGCGGTGAGGTTGAGATTACCTCTGGCATCGAACAAGGCGAAATTCGCGTCATGGTCGCCGACCGTGGCCCAGGCTTGTCAGAAGAAAACCTGCAAGCCTTGTTTCAGCCGTTCGCGCGAGGGGATTCCTCGCGTGGCACCAAAGGATCGGGATTGGGGTTGGCAATCGTCAAGCGAGTCGTGGACATGCATCATGGTCGTGTTCAGCTGCGCAATCGGGATGGCGGCGGGCTGGAAGCCGTTGTCTGGCTTCCGATCACGGGTTCTTTGGTGCCCCCCGATTCGCTCCTGAAAAATGCGCGTTGAGCCTTAACGTCCTGCCACTTCGCGGCTGAGATTGTCGATGGCTTGTATCACCTGCTGACTGGCACGCTCCATGGCATGCAGTTTTTCGATGGCGGCGGATTCGTTGCCGGCTTCTTTCAAGCGCATGGCCTCCAGGCCAAATTCATGCACCTGGCGATGGGGTTGCTCCATTTGCGTAAAGCTACGCAAATGGCCGTAGCGTGATTTGCCCTCGCCTCGATAATACCAATTGCCCAGCCGACAACCGTGGTGATCGGTGAGGTGTTCGTGCGTGTGACCGATGAACTGCGAATAGACGTTGTTCTTCCACACCACGTGATCGAGTTTGACGGTTTGCAGAAAGTTTTCGCGCGTCACGGTATCCAATAGTTCATACATGTTGCGGGCTTTGTGCAAGGCGCCGTTGACAGTGTTGGTTATCGTATCGGAGCAGTCCGCAAGATCATGGGTTTTATTGGCCATGCCATTGATGCGCTGGTCAGCCGCGGACGTTTCGCGATTGATGGTGTCGACCAGCGCGCTGATTTGAGAGGTGGCTTCACTGGCCTTTTGGGCCAGAGCACGCACTTCGTCAGCCACTACAGCGAAACCGCGACCTTGTTCGCCTGCGCGAGCGGCTTCAATGGCGGCATTCAATGCCAGCAGATTGGTCTGTTCAGAAATGGTATTGATCACGCCGACAAAACGGGTGATGTCATTGGTGACTTGGCGCAGGCTGTTGACGCTCGAGCAGCTGTTGCGGGCTTCGTCTTCAATCGCGGCAAGATCCTGCGAAATTCTCGCCAGGGCTTGATTGCTCTGATCAAAGGTGGCGGTTGCGGTGGCAAAATCCTGGTTTTGAGCGTCGAGTTTTTGCGAGAACGCGGCGACCGTTTCGCGAATTACTCTGACCTGGTGGGCGTTTTCCAACAGCAATCCCGAGAACGCTTTTCCTTTGCCGCAGGCATCGTCGATGCGCGCTTCGGTCATGCGGCGTTCCTCTTCGAGCTGATGTTGCAAGGACTGCTTCTGTGCCTGCAATTCGCGTTGCTCAGCTTGCAGTGCCTGAATTTGCGCTTCGAGGGACTGAATCTTCTGGGAATTGAAAAACATATCCGTCACTGACTCCGGTGCTTATGATTCAGTGAGTGTAGGACGCTTTTTGATCTATTGCCTCTTTGGGGGTAGAGGGCTTGCATCAAAATGCGGGTGTCCGCACAAACAAAAACGCCACCCGAAGGTGGCGTTTTTAAAGCCCCGCAGGAACGGGGCCTCTGCTTCAGATCATCAGATTAGCCCAGTTGTGGGCCAGCCATGACGATGGCAGCAGGTACATCGTATTTCTCGAAGTTCTTGACGAACTGACCAGCCAGATCCTTGACGCGAGCAGCGTAGGCGGCTTTATCGGTCCAGTTCTTCTCAGGCACCAACAGATTGTCGTCCACACCGTTCACTACCACAGGCACGTCGAGGTTCAGCCCGTCGATATGTTGGGTTTCAACGTGATCCAGCTCGCCGGTCAGAATGGCGCGAACCACTGCGCGGGTCGTCGGGATGGAGAAACGCTTGCCAGTGCCGTAAGCACCGCCAGTCCAGCCGGTGTTCACGAGGTACACCTTGGAGCCGAACTCGTCGATACGCTTGATCAGCAGTTCAGCGTAGTCTTTGGCAGGGCGTGGCAGGAACGCTGCGCCGAAGCCGGTCGAGAACGTGGTTTTAACGCCGGAACCCTGACCCATTTCAGTCGAGCCAACCAGCGCGGTGTAACCACTCAGGAAGTGGTAAGCCGCGGCTTCTTTGCTCAGGCGTGATACGGGCGGGATAACGCCGTTCAAGTCGCACGTCAGGAAGATGATGTGCTTGGGCTCGCCAGCGCGGTTAGGAATGCAGCGCTTGGTAACGTTTTCCAGCGGGTAGGCTGCGCGGGTGTTCTGCGTCAGTGAGCTGTCTTTGTAGTCAGGAACACGGGTTTCCGGGTTCAGGACAACGTTTTCCAGGACGGCGCCGAAGCGGATGGCATCCCAGATCACCGGCTCGTTCTCTTTGGAGAGATCGATACATTTGGCGTAGCAGCCGCCTTCGATGTTGAAGACTGCGCCTTTCGCCCAACCGTGCTCGTCGTCACCGATAAGGTAACGCTCGGGGTCAGCCGACAGAGTGGTTTTACCGGTGCCAGACAGACCGAAGAACAGCGCAACATCGCCGTTTTCGCCCACGTTGGCCGAGCAGTGCATCGGCAGAACGCTTTTCTCAGGCAACAGGAAGTTTTGTACAGAGAACATGGATTTTTTCATTTCGCCGGCGTAGCGCATGCCTGCCAGGAGGACTTTGCGGGCAGCGAAATTCAGGATCACACAGCCTTCGCTGTTGGTGCCATCACGCTCAGGCACGCACACAAACTCCGGTGCATGCAGAATCTGCCACTGCTCTTTGCCCTTCGGGTTGAAGCGCTCGGGGCGGATGAACAGGGTACGGCCGAACAGGTTGTGCCAAGCCGATTGCGTGGTCACGCGAACGGGTTGGTAATGCTCAGGATCAGCGCCAACGTGCAGGTGGGAAACAAAGGAGTCACTGTTGGCAACAAAAGCTTCAACGCGGTTCCACAGCAGATCGAATTTGTCTGCAGGGAAAGGACGGTTGACCGGGCCCCAGTGGATGGCTTCGGTGGTGCTCGGTTCATCAACGATGAAACGATCCATCGGAGAGCGACCCGTACGTGCACCGGTACGTGCAACGAAAGCGCCAGTGTCGGAAAGTTCACCTTCACCGCGGCGGAGGGCTTCTTCCACCAGGAGAGGGGTGCTCAGGTCGGTATAAACTTTCGGTGTTGCTTGTGTCATGTTTCCCATATCCTCACGGCTTGTGGCCGATTTCAGTTCGTAATCGCGAGTTATAAAACATTGGCGATCGCTTCATCGCACCCCTCTACAGTATGTAACCCGCCCTGAATGGACGGTAAAGATCCTTTGTTACATACCTGCGATCTGGCGGCGCGCTCTCGTTGAAAAGAGTGTTGAAAAATTAATAAATTCCAACGGTTGCATGCGCTTTTGGGCGCTTGCACGGCCGCTCTTGTGGGCGAGCGCCTGATGAATAGCGCCGCATTATCGCAAAAATCGCAAAAAAAGGCGACGGGCAAACGATGTGAGTTATTACTATTGCGTTGGTCTTCTGTAACCCTTTATAGCGATTGGTTTGTCACCCTGCTTTTTAGCACTTTTATTGAGGGCGATCAGGGGCTTTGCTTGCGCTGGGCGACAGTAATACCTCGACGTCGACCTGATCAAAGGTATACGTCTGGTTACAAAATTCACAGGTGGTCGTGATCTGGCCCTGTTCTTTCATGATGTCTTCCAGTTCGTGTCTGCCCAAATTGGCTAGCGCTGAGCCGAATCGCTCCTGGCTGCACGTACATTTGAATTGCACCTCCTGTGCAGGAAACAGCCGCACGTTCTCTTCATGGAACAGGCGTTGTAACAGTGTGGTGGGCGTCAAGTGCAGCAGCTCTTCCTGGGTGATGGTGCCTGCGAGCAGGGTGAGGCGCTGCCAATCTTCATCATTTTGCTCTTTGCTGAGCTGAATTTCTGAATTGAAGGGCAATTGTTGCAGAATCAAGCCCGCCGCCCGGCCATCGCCCTGGGTGAGCCAGAGGCGCGTTGCCAATTGTTCTGATTGCTTGAAATAAAACTCGAGCGATTCGGTGAGGCTATTGCCTTCGAGGGGAACAATGCCTTGATAGCGATCGCCGCGTTTGGGGTCTAGCGTGATCACCAATTGCGAGCCTTCGAGCAGTTCGCGAAACCCCAAACCGTGAGTGCCGTCGCTCCAGCGAGCCAGTGCGCGCACTTGTTTTTGGGTGTCGCACTCGACCATCAATAAGTCAACGTGCTTGCCGCCCCGCGCCTGGATGACCAGTGAGCCATCGATCTTTACCGTAGAGGCCAGCAGCACAGCGGCAGTCAGCAGCTCACCCAGGAGCCCTTGGATTTCGATGGGATAGGGGTGTTTGGCAAAAACATTTTGCAGGCTGCTCTCAAGCAGCACAATTTCACCACGCACGGTGCTGTCTTCAATCAGAAAACGCTGGCAAATATCGACCTCAATGAGGTGGGCAGGATTCATGTTGGTGGTTACTCAATGGCAATTTAAGACAATGATTACTCTTTAAGACAAAGATCACTCTTTAAAGCAAAGATCACGCTTACTAAGGTAAATATTACTCTGACGGCGTGTTTTCAGAAAAACGTATGATCTGGCGCCGTTGCTTTTTGGTGGGGCGACGGCTGGGGGGCGACGTGCTGTCAGCCAGTAATTTGCGTTGTACCGACGCCGTTGTGCGGGTTTCAATGCTCTTTGCGGTTTCTTCATATAGCTGTGCGGCGTCGGCCGCGCTGCCGCGCTTGTGGGCCAGGCCCGTCACGATCACCGTGCGCTTGTCGAAGCCCTGGGTCAGTTCAATCTCGGCCCCTAGATGCACCTCTTTGCTGGGCTTTACGCGGTGGCCATCATATCGCACCTTGCCACCGTCGATCATTTCTTTGGCAAGGCTGCGAGTCTTATAAAAGCGCGCCGCCCACAGCCACTTGTCGATGCGGACTTTGTCGTCGTCCTCTTCGTCGTTATGACCGTGGCGGGAAGTATCCTGCGAGCGACGTGACATATCAGGCGACCACTGGCGGATAAATGTCACGAAAGTCATCCAGGGCGATATAGTCCTGGTATTTGAGATCGGGTTGCTGGCTATCAGGGCGGCGAATGCCCAGTAAATGCGCGATGCCAGCCTGACGGGCAGAATCCAGTACCGATGCGTTATCATCAATCAGCAAGGTGCGGGCAGGATCAAAATCGATATCCGCGCGCAGTGCGGTCCAGAAGCGTACATCTTCTTTGGGCATGCCGTAGTCGTGCGAGCTGATCAGGGCATCAAGATGCAGATCGATGCGGGTTTCTCTCAGTTTTAAATTGAGGCTGGCACGATGGGCGTTGGTACATAGCACGCTTTGCCGCCCGCTGGCTTTGACCGCTTGCAAGAATTCGATGGCATAGGGGCGTGGTGCGATCATATGTCGCACGTCTTCTTTGAGTGCGGCAACATCGAGGCCCAGCGCATTTGACCAGAAATCCAGGCAGTACCAGTTGAGTGTACCGTGGTGCTGACTGAAGTTTTCCATCAATTGGGATTTGGCTGCGGCGGTGCTAATATGCCGGGCAGCCGCATACCGCTCGGGCAAATAGTGCAGCCAGAAATAGTTGTCGAAGTACAGATCGAGCAGGGTGCCGTCCATATCGAGCAGCACAGTGTCTATGGTGTCCCAAGGTATCATTGGTTTCAGTGACTCTCTTAGGGTTGCTCAACGCGTATCTTAATAAACGCACTGTCGTTGCATCAAAAAACTGTACTAATAAAACTGTACCTGTAAAGGCACAGGCGTCAGTGTTCAGAAGTGACAACTCTTTTTTCAGTTAAAAAATGTTGCGGTTAAAAACAAGCCGCCCTCATCAGCGCAAGGTCGACGAGTATGCCCACAAAGCCGAAGATTTTAAAGCGAGAGATTGTCGCGGAAAGCCGCTTTTTCGGCGTGGAACAGTTACATCTGCAGTTTAGCAATGGGGTGGAGCGTGTCTATGAACGGTTGCGCAGCCCGCGGATTCCTGCCGTGATGGTGGTCGCACTGAAAGATGAGGAGACCGTGTTGCTCATACGTGAATACGCCGGTGGTACCGACAACTATCAGTTGACGTTGCCCAAAGGCACCTTGGAGCATGCGGAATCGGTGTTCGATGGCGCCTGTCGGGAATTGAAAGAAGAGGTAGGGTATGGCGCGCGTACCTTTCATGAGCTAAAACCCCTGTCATTGTCGCCGGGCTATATGGGCCACATGATACATATCGTGCTGGCGGAAGACTTATACCCTGAGCGTTTGCCCGGAGATGAGCCGGAGCCCATCGAAGTCGTCGAGCATCGTCTGGAGGATATGGACAGTCTGGTGCATGCAACCGATTTCACCGAGGCGCGTGCGCTGGCAGCTTTATATATGGTGCGGGATATTATGCGGTCGCGTCGGCAGCAGCGGGAGGCCGCGCGCGAGTCGCTTTAGGGCGTTAGTGGTTACTGAGGGAGTTAGTTGTTACTGGTCGTGCGCAGGTTGGAGTTGCGGTAACAGATAGTCTGAGACGATATCTTTATTTTATAGAAGTATTATGAAAATAGTTTGCAGGATAAATCGAATTTCTCTTTAAGGAGCACGGGCGTGGAAAAAACTCTGGCATCAGAAAAATTATTGAATGAGGTGTTGGCGATCGCTCGTCGTGCGGGAGAGGCGATACTGGAGGTATATAACGCTGCAGATGAGTTACAGATTCAGAGCAAGGCCGACAACTCGCCCCTGACGATTGCGGATGAACGCTCAAACCAATGTATCGTGGATGGCCTGCAGGCGCTGGATGCTTCAATTCCGATTGTGTCTGAAGAGTCTCCTCTGCCTGCGTTTGATGTGCGCGCCAAATGGTCGCGCTTCTGGCTGGTTGACCCGCTCGATGGCACCAAGGAATTTATCAAGCGAAATGGTGAGTTCACGGTGAATATTGCCCTGATCGAGCAGGGGGTGCCGGTGTTGGGTGTCGTCTTGGCGCCTGCGATTAACACCACTTATTTGGGAGCGCTTGGCGTGGGTGCGTTCCGTGAAAAAGGGCATGCAGGGCGTGAGCCTATTCGTGTGCGCAGCTTGCCCAAGACGGAAATCACCGTGATTGGTTCGCGCAGCCATGGGGCTGACGCACTGAACGCTTTGTTGGCCGATCTGCGGGCGCAATTTTCTGAAGTGCATATGAGCAATATGGGCAGTTCGCTGAAATTCTGTAAAGTGGCCGAGGGCGAAGCAGATCTATACCCGCGTTTAACGCCGGTATGTGAGTGGGATGCAGCGGCAGCGCATGCCGTGCTGAGTGCTGCAGGTGGGGAAGTCTTTCGCCCTGACCTGCAACCCATGCGTTATAACACCAAGGAAGATTTGCTGGTGCCGCAATTTATTGCAGCGGGGGATTTGCAAGCGCCTTGGGGGGTGTTGTTGAAGCGGGGGTGAGGTACCGTTGCTTTCTCGACGCTATGCAGGTTTCGTCTCATCAAAATGTACCACCCGAAGGGGACGAAACCCGTCGGGTGCGCTCTGCCAAATCGATTCTTAAAATAGGCTGCGACCCATACCCACCACATTCACGGCGGTGCTCATGCCGTGACCCACTAGTGCATCAAACTACTCTGCTCCAGGAATAGGCCCTTTCCCGCGGCTACAAAATTCTCATCCTTGTTGCTTTCTCACTTCAATGAATCAACTCCTTCTGCCCTGTGTGGATATGATCTGAACGATGCTTATCGTCCAATGGCTTTTTAATCATTTGGGTGTGAGCATTTATCGCGCTGTATCGTTTGGAACGTATCCTTGGTGTCAAATCTTGCAATATACGAGCGATTAATCGTCAGTTTTTTCAGCAGATGACTATCAGATAGGCATGTTGGCAGCAATATCTCTGATAAGTGCCCCAGTGCTTGACACCACATTTAAGGGGGTGTCTGATAAGCGCTACGAAGCCTTCAATTTTCTCTGAAAATAGCGAAAAAACGTACAGATGTATATCGGCGACCACGGATGAAAGCGAGATAAGCTATGGCAATGACGAACTCACGCTACAGTAGCGACAATAAGCCTAGAATAGCGCTAATTCATCCTGCTGTCGGTGCCACGCAAGGCGGATCACAAATTTTTGTGCTCGAACTTGCGCAGCATTTACAAAATCAATGTGAGGTAACAATTTTTTCGCATAGAAAAGTCAATGCGCTATGTCAGCCCGTTTTTTCTATTAATCGAGGAGCGCTTTCCAAAGACAAAAGAAGAATGGTTGAGTCATTTTTTAAAATTATGCGGCGATTTGTCACCAACCCGGAGATTGTATCGGAGCACGCTAGTTCGTTTTTTCCAGTATTTTTTAAGCTGTTGCGGGGGAAATACGATGTGGTCTATCCAAATAACGGGTGGGGTGGGCTGCTGGTGGCCAGTGTATTCAGAAAATTCACCAAGAAGCCTGTGATTTTCACTGAGCACAATGGCATTCTCTGTGATGGCAAGATTGCCAGGCGTAATCTGAAATTCAAGCCTGACAAGTATATTGTCCTGTCAGAAGAAATGTACGCTTGGGTAAAAGAGAATTACCCCGATTGCAATGTTGAATTCATTCCCAACGGGGTAAATTTGACTAAATTTTCGCAAGAAGTTCCCCCCGCTGTCATCGATTTGCCGCATCCCATCGTATTGGTCGTTGGACGCAATCAGGCCAATAAGCGACTGCATCTGGCCATCGAAGCCGTAGCCAAGATGGAAAAAGGGAGTTTGCTGGTGTTGAGTTCCGAGGCGAACGCAGAGGAAATTCGGGAGTTGGGAGAAAAGTTACTGGGTGTTGAGCGCTTCCGACTGATGAGTGTGCCTTACGAACACATGCCTGCCTATTACAATGAGTGCGATGTGTTTACACTGCCCTCGCTGCAGGAGCCGTTTGGGCTGGTATATATTGAAGCCATGGCATGTAACAAACCAGTAGTAGCGCCTAAAGATTCATCAAGGGAATTTATTGTGGGTGATGGCGGAATTTTATGTGATGTAACCAATATCAACGAATATAAACAAGCATTAGAAACTGCGTTGGCAATGAACTTTGGTGATAAACCGCGTCGGCAGGCGCAAAAATTCAGCTGGAATGCTTGCGCCGAAAAATATTACAAGGCGATTGAATCGATCTTATAAATAGCGGGGCGTATAACAAGAAATTGTCCGGTCGTATCTGGATGGGATGAAACGCTCTGGTTAGCCCTTGCGCTGATAAAGCGCAACCGGAAATTTCTCTGTCACTGTAATGGCCGGCACATCGTGCAGATAAATGCGATACGTGCGACAGATGCACGAGTCTGCACCGACATTATTCTCTTCAAACACGTCGATAACTTCGCGATAGGTTTCCAACCCTTTGGTGCGTAGCAACTGACCGATGCCAATGCGGCCTTCGATGAGTTCGCGGGTGATCTCGGCCGGCAGTTCGCGGGTGCGGATAATCGAATGCGCCCACACATAAATATCGCCCGATTCCTTGCCGCGCAGGCGTACGTCACGACTTAGGTAAGTTTCACCTTGTTCGATGCCCAGGTTGTCGATGGGGGCGCTGGCGGTTGCAGACTTTTGCTCGACGGCTTCGACGTTCACTGGTTCCCAGAAAAAGGCTTCCAGCACTTTGGTGACGGTGCCGTCGGTGACCAGCAGTGTGCGCAAAATGGGGGGCAGTCGTTTGACGTTGATCTGCTGTTGGCGGGGGGTGGTGATGATGCCGCCTTCAATAAAACCGCGGGCGATGAATGCGTCCAATGGTAGTCCTCTGGCGCAGTAAAAATAGGGGAGTGCGGCGAGAGGAGTGCCCCCTCGCCGCGAACAGCTCTAGCGCGACAGCAGGTGGCCGTGTTGCTTGAGGTAATTGAAGATGGTTTCGACGCATTGCTCCAGCGACAAGTCACCCGTATTCAACTCGATTTCGGCTTTTTCCGGGGCTTCGTAAGGGGAGCTGATGCCGGTAAAGTTGGGGATTTTGCCTTCCCGGGCTTTTTTGTAGAGACCTTTCGGATCGCGCTGCTCGCACACGTCGAGTGACGGGCATACATAAATCTCAACGAATTCGCCTTCGCCAAGCAGGGCGCGCACCATGTCACGATCCGCGCGGAAGGGCGAGATAAAGGCGGTCAGCACGATCATGCCGGCGTCGACGAACAATTTAGAGACTTCGCCGATGCGACGGATGTTTTCGACGCGGTCGGTATCGGTGAAACCCAGGTCACGATTGAGTCCGTGACGAACGTTATCACCATCCAACAGGTAACTGTGGTATCCCTGTTCGAACAGGTAAGATTCCAGGGCGTTGGCAACCGTGGATTTGCCCGCACCGCTGAGCCCGGTAAACCACAGTACGCAGGGTTTTTGCTGTTTTTGCTCGGAGCGTTGCTGGCGGGTGATGTGATGGTGGTGCCAAACGATGTTGGAAGCTTTGCTGTCGGTCATGTGGACGGCCCAGTGAGATTGGTTAACGGTGGCCCGCATTATAACTGGTGTCGCCGCGATTGGGGTGGGTTCGTTGCCCGCCGGTAAGCGAAACTGCCTATGGGGTTTAGTCGATGCTTGCCAGCGCGGGGGTGATAACGTCCTGGCTGAGTGTTTGCTGTTGACTCTTGGGTCGTGTTGATCTGACTGTACAGCCAACGCCTCTTGCACTTAGGCGGTTTAGGCTTTGGTAAGCGGGGAGCCCCGCACATAACAAAAATCATCAGTACAAAGGGGATAGGGCATGTGGAAGCAGCTGGTGGCGATGGTGGGTGTGTGCCTCTTGGCCGCCTGCACCACGGTAAACGTCAAGGAAGAATACGCCAATGTTTCTGAGCAACAGCCTTTAGAGGCGCGCTACTACGATGTCGATATCCCAATGCGGGATGGCGTGAAAATTCGCGCCACGGTATATCAGCCCGCGCTGGCGGCAGGGGAATCGGTGCCTTTGGTGATCTCTGCACATGGCTTTGGCGGGTTTCGCACCTCGGGGCCGATCAGCTTTTACGGCCAGTTCATGGTGACCGGTGAAGCCACCTTAAATGCCTGGCGCAACCAATACTGGGTCATTTCATTTGATCAGCGCGGTTTTGGTCAGAGCGGCGGCGACATTGAAATGATGCAACCTGAGTTTGAGCCTCGCGATGTCATGGAAATCATCAGCTGGGCCAACCGCCATTTGCCGCGTTTGGCACGCGAAACCCCTGACGATCCCTTGGTCGGAATGGTGGGTGAAAGCTGGGGCGGCGGCGTCCAACTAATGGCGAGTATCTTTGACCCGCGTATCGATGCCATCGTCCCCATCACCACCTGGAATAATCTGGCCCGTACACTGGCGCCCAATGATCAGATGAAAACGTATTGGGGATCGATTCTGGTGGCGGGCGGAGGTTTTTCGAGTTTCTTTGATTTCGGCAAAATGCTGGAATCGCCCTACGCCGATCTGGTGGCAGGCACCATGACACCGGAAGCGCGCGAAGTGTTGGAACGTGCCAGCCCCTCGAAATATTGCGCGCAAGAAAAGTTTCCGCAGGCGGACATGCTGTTGATGCAGGGTTTCACCGACACCATGATGTCAATGAATGAAGCGGTCGAAAACCAACGCTGTGGTTTGGCGGCAGGTCGTGATGTGCGTCTGGTAGCGATTCAAAAGGGCCACCGTTTGCCCTGGCCGACACAAGGCATCGATGGCATGCCGCTTTTCTCTACTGATGCACACGTCGATTGTGGCGAGGTGAGTTTTGATACGCAGGCGATGATCCTGCAATGGTTTGATCTCAAACTTAAACAGCGACCCGAAACCAAGCCGATCCCGTCAGTGTGCATGACGCTACCCGATGATCAGCGTGGCCGTACACTGGTGGAGGTGCCCGTCGGTGGCGAACGTTTTGCACTGACCAATACCGATGTTAATTTGATTCAGACAGGTTGGTTCGAGGTGGTGATGAACCCGCTGGATAAAGCGGTCAGCTTGGTGCTGCCTGCATCTGAGGTAGAAAATGCCGCTGATCAATCGTCAAAAGGAGGCGTGGCGCGCCCCTTGTTCGTGCCGTTGTGGGTAGCACGCAAAGATACCGCACTACTGGGCATTCCCAAGATTGATGTAGTGGTCAGTGATGGCAGTGATGACAATCGTGATGTTGTGTATGCCGCTATCGCGGTACGCAAGCAGGGGAGTTTGGCGGTGGATGTCGTCAGCGATCAGTATTTTCCGTTGGTGGGGAATGGCGCGCAGCGGCACGAAATGCCCGGCATATCCGCGCTGGTGGAAGCCAATGATACGGTGGGGCTGGTGTTGCAAGGCTACAGTGGCCAATTCTTTTTTAATCCCGAGGGCTGGTTTGAAGGGGTAAACGTGGCGGGTGAGGTGCAATTACCGTTGCTGAATCCGGTGCTGGAAGATCATTCTTTGGCTATAAAATAGACAATTTTGCAGAAAAAATACTGCCTGCGTGTTGGGCGTTATAACGGGGTGGGCGTTATAACGCAGTCAATTCGGCTGAAATACCACCATTAAACCTTGGATTTCTGGCGCTCTTGCGGTTATCGGTCTATCTTCATACAGACCCAAAAGCG
>CAYYPW010000032.1:0-64866 GCA_964473645.1 uncultured Moraxellaceae bacterium | reverse complement strand
GCGATTCGAGGCGGCGGGGCTGGGATTGCGGTTTGTGAATCCCTAGCCAGGCGCCTGTAAACGAGCGCCTGGCGAGAAGAGGTGTGCGGCAGTTAACCCGCCAATCCTACATACACGTTCTGCACATCATCATCTTCGTCGATAGCTTCAAGAAATGCTTCGACTTCTGCTCGCGCGGCATCATCGGTGATTGTCACGGGGTTCTTCGCCCGATAACCCAATTTGGCCGACAGCACACTGAAACCTTGCGCCGGTAATGCGCGACTGACTGCATCCAGATCGGTCAGATCTGTCAAAAACAAGGTCACACCCTCATCGTCACCGGGCTCGAAATCCTGCGCACCCGCTTCAATGGCGGCCAACTCTGGATCAGCATCGGCCTGCTCCGCCTTGGCCTCGATCATGCCCAAGTGTTTAAAATCCCACGACACCGATCCCGACGTTCCCAAATGCCCTTTACGGAATAGCATGCGAATGCTTTGTGCCGTGCGGTTGTTGTTATCGGTGAGGCATTCAACGATTACCGGTACCTGATGGGGGGCAAACCCTTCATAAGTGACTACTTCGTAGTGCACCACTTCATCGAGCAAACCAGCGCCTTTCTTGATCGCGCGCTCCAGCGTGTCGCGCGGCATCGAGGCTTTTCTCGCGGCTTCAACCGCCATGCGCAAACGAGGGTTCATGTCGGGGTCAGGTCCACCACGCGCAGCGACCATGATTTCTTTGGCCAGCTTGGTGAATACGCGGCCTTTAGCGGCAGCGGCGGCGGCTTTATTCTTGGTTTTCCACTGTGCACCCATGTGTCTCTCTCGCTCTAAAGTGATTCGCTCGTTCTGTAGTGACTCGCTCGTTGTGTTAGCGGACTCGCGTAGCGTTTGGAGGGCAAAGTATAAAGCTTCACCCGGCGAGCGTGAACCTTCACCGGGCGAGTTGATAGTGATATAGCGAGGGTTTAACCAGCCAACAACGTTATTGCAGCGCTATGGCATCATTGCAGCGTTACGGCATCGCTGCGCATGGCCAGCCAGTAAGCGTGCAGGCGGCGCGCAGCAGGGGCGATTTGTTGTTGCAAGGCTTCGATCGCTTCGTCCTCGGCATCGACCATGCCATCCAACCCCGTATCCAGACCAAACACCAGGATCGGTGCCAGCGTTTGCTCCATCTCTTCGTCGATTTGCTGCCAGCCTTCGGGATCTTGCTGGATACCTTTCAAATAGCCTTGGCACCACTCGTCCACATTCAAGTAAGGCTCGCCTTCAAATTCGTCTTCCATATAAATGGGATCAAACTCTTCTGGTGAGTCTGCCAGCGCACCGGCGATGCTGTTCATATGGCGAATGATCATGCTGATGATTTCTTCCGCTTGCTCGGTGCTTTCCCACACCGGGCCTTCGTCGTCGCCCCAGATGGCATTTATCCATTGCGTGGGCGGAACCACATTGGGGCCGCTAACGATGGCCGTTAAATAGCCATCCAGCTCCGAAATACCGATGACGGCGGTGTCTGCTTCCAGGGTTTGCAGAAAAAGTTCCAGGGTTTCGATTTCATCGTCGTCGAGCGGTTGCATGGGGTCGATATTCATTGCGGGAGCCTGTGAGTGTGTTGAAAAATCGCGCGTGCCACTGCTTCGGCGACTTCAATGCCGTCGACACCGGCAGACAGTATGCCGCCAGCATAACCCGCCCCTTCCCCTGCCGGGAAGAGGCCTTTCACATTGAGACTCTGATAATCATCGCCGCGTTTGATGCGAACGGGTGAGGACGTGCGGGTTTCCACACCGGTCAGTAGCGCATCGGTCATGGCAAATCCTTTGATCTTTTTGTCGAAAGCGGGAAGGGCTTCACGGATGGCTGTAATCGCATAGTCGGGTAACGCACTGGCCAGATCGCCCAGCGTAACGCCCGGCTTGTAGGACGGTGTCACGCTGCCCAGCGTAGTCGACGGTTTGCCGGCGAGAAAGTCACCCACGAGCTGAGCGGGCGCGTTATAGTCGCTGCCGCCCAGTGTGAATGCGCGCGCTTCCAATTCACGCTGAAAATCGATGCCGGCCAGCGGCCCGCCCGGGTAATCATCGGGCGTAATTCCTACCACGATCGCCGCATTGGCATTGCGTTCATTACGCGAATACTGGCTCATGCCATTGGTTACCACACGGCCCGGTTCAGAGGTGGCAGCGACGACGGTACCGCCCGGACACATGCAGAAACTGTACACAGAGCGGCCATTCTTGCAGTGGTGAACCAATTTATAATCCGCCGCTCCCAAAATCGGGTTGCCAGCGTTTTTGCCAAAGCGGCAGCGATCAATCAACGATTGTGGGTGCTCAATACGAAAGCCGATGGAAAACGGTTTGGCTTCCACATACACCCCTTTTTCATGCAGTAATTCGAAGGTATCGCGTGCGCTATGCCCGATGGCCAATACGACGTGATCGCTTTCCAGGTGCGTGCCATCAGACAAGCTTACGCCGCGTATCTGACTGCCGTTTTGGCTATGCTCGATATGCAAATCGGTGACGCGGGCACCGAAACGAATTTCGCCACCCAAGGTTTCTATGGTGTGGCGCATATTCTCGATCATGGTGACCAGTTTGAACGTGCCGATGTGGGGTTTGCTCACATACAGAATTTCTTCCGGGGCTCCCGCCGCGACAAATTCTGTCAAAACTTTGCGACCGCGATGCTCCGGGTCTTTGATTTGACTGTACAGCTTGCCATCGGAAAACGTACCCGCACCGCCTTCACCGAATTGCACGTTCGAATCGGGGTTGAGCGTGCGCTTGCGCCACAATCCCCAAGTATCTTGCGTGCGTTGCCGTACCGGTTGCCCGCGTTCAAGCACAATCGGACGAAACCCCATTTGTGCCAGAATTAACGCTGCAAATAAGCCGCAAGGACCGAAACCGATCACCAGCGGACGTTTGCCCAATGGGGTGGGAGCGTGTCCTATAAATCGATAATGGGTATCTGGCGTGGGCACGACATGAAAATCATCAGCATGCTTTTTCAGCAAATCTTCGTTATCCGTCGTATCGACATCCAGGGTGTAAATCAACCACACCTGATCGCGCCGCCGTGCGTCGTAGCCCCGGCGAAATACCGAATAATGCTTAAGCTGCGTGGCGGAAATGCCGAGCTTGTGCAATATCGCCTGTTGCAGCGCCGCTTCGTCATGATCGAGCGGCAGTTTGATTTCAGTCAGTCGCAGCATGGGTGACCCGATAGCAAATAAAACCCGACACCGGCAATGGGAAGGGCATTGCATGCCCGCTGCCAGTATCAGGTTGGGAATATTGTGAGGCGGCCGTCAGAAGTCCTCGTCGCGACGCGCCAGACGCTCGAATTCTTCTTTCAGTGCGTGGTCGATCACGTCCATCAATCCTTGCAGATCGACTGTCTTTTCATCTTGTTTGAATGTGCCGGTGAGTTCCGATTCCGGCTTGAGATTGCCCGCGACGTATAGGCTCCAGATTTCCTTGCCGTAATTGGTTTGCAGCAATTCGGGCGCGTATTTGCCAAAGTAGTTTGCCATGTTTTGCACGTCGCGTTCCAGCATACGACCGGCGTTATTGTTGCCGGCGGCATTCACGGCTTGCGGCAAATCAATGATCACCGGGCCGTTGGCATCGACCAGTACATTGAATTCCGACAAGTCGCCATGGACGAGCCCGGCGCACAACATGCGCACCACTTCGCGCACCATTTGCGCATGGTAGGCGCGTGCCTGCTCGGGCGAAAACGAGACTTCATGCAGGCGGGGGGCCGGGTGGCCGGTGTCATCCTGCACCAGCTCCATCAGCAGCACGCCCTCCATGAACATATAGGGTTTGGGCACACGAACGCCCGCGCCCGCGAGTTTGTAGAGGGCGGCTACTTCGGCGTTGAGCCAGGCGCTTTCGGCTTCTTTCTGGCCATAGCGGGTGCGTTTGTTCATGGCGCGGGCCTGCCGGCTGCCACGCACCTTGCGGCCTTCCTGGTATTCGGCGGCCTGCTTGAAACTGCGTTGGTGAGCTTCTTTATACACCTTGGCGCAGCGGATCTCGTGGCCGCAGCGCACCACGAACACTTGCGCTTCTTTACCGCTCTTGAGCTGGCTGATGACCTCGTCGATCATGCCCTCGTCCAGCAGCGACTGCAATCGGTTGGGAATCTTCATGTCGGCCCTGTAACGTGAATTCGCCGCTAGGATAACTGGCACGTTGCAGGATGACAAATACTGCTGTGTACGCTGGGCTGGCCGTCACGCTGCAGGCGGCGTCAGGCCTCGTCCCCGGTCAGCAATTGGGCATTGCCGCCAATGGCGCTGGTGTTGTGGGTCACAGTCTTTTCATGCACCAGGCGCAGCAGATAGTGCGGCCCGCCGGCTTTGGGGCCAGTGCCCGACAGGCCTTGCCCGCCAAACGGTTGTACCCCCACGGTGGCGCCGATCATATTGCGGTTGATATAGATATTGCCGGCCGGAATCTCGCGCACCAGTCGCTGCCAGGTGCTTTCGATGCGGGTGTGCACTCCAAAGGTTAGCCCGTAGCCACACTGGCGGATCTGGGTGATCACCTGATCCAGTGCATCACCACGAAAACGAATGACATGCAGCACAGGTCCGAAGATTTCCTCTGTCAGCTCCTGCAAATGTTGCAGGCTCAATACTGTAGGCGCGACAAAATAGCCGTCCGCTTTTTGCGCCATGGGGGCTTCAAACAAGCATCGTCCCGCGGTTTTAAAGGCTTCAATATGGTTGTTCAGCGATGCGCGCGCTGCCTTGCTGATCACTGGGCCAATATCGGTATCAAAGCGCCAGGGGTCGCCGATTCGCACGCTGTTCAAGTGGCCTTGCAAAAGTTTTAGGGTGGTCTCAGCGATATCCTCCTGCAAATACAACACGCGCAAGGCCGAGCAGCGTTGACCGGCACTGTCGAATGCTGACAGGGTGACGTCCTTGACCACCTGTTCCAGTAACGCGGAACTGTCGACGATCATGGCGTTCATGCCACCGGTTTCTGCGATCAGGGGCACCATGGCGCCTTCTCGACGCGCCAACGCCCGTTGCAAACGCTGAGCAACGGCATTTGAGCCTGTGAATAAAACGCCCGCGAGGGCGGGGTGCGTGAGCAGCGTACTTTCCACTTGCCCACCGCTGGCGGGTAAGTAATGCAACACCGGTGGTGGCACCCCCGCAGAGTGCATCAACTGCACGGCGCGCGCTGCGATAAGCGGTGTCAGCTGCGAACATTTCACCAGCACCGGGTTGCCTGCCACCAGTGCAGCCACTACTTGGCCAGTCAAAATGACGAGGGGGAAATTCCAGGGGCTGATGCAGAGAAATACACCGCGACCGGCCGTTAGTAGGGTATTGGATTCGCCGGTCGGGCCCGGTAGCCGTTGCGGTGCCAGGGTTGTGCGCGCCTGTGCCGCATAATAACGGCAGAAATCAACGGCTTCCCGCACTTCATTGATCGCGTTGGGTAAAGTTTTACCCGCTTCGCGCATCAGCAGGGCGATGAGTTCTATCCGATTCTGTTCGTACAGGTCTGCGATGCGCTCCAACGTTAGCGCGCGTTCTTCGATGGACGTCTGTTGCCATGCTGAGAACGCGTTATGCGCCTGCTCGATCGCATTGACACAATCGTTGTCACTCAGTGTAGGAAAGCAACCGACCAAATCGTTGGGGTTGGCAGGGGAGGTGAGGTTGTTGTCATGTTCAACCCCCCAGCGGTGTTGTTGCCAACGGGCTAGCTGCGCGGTAAGCCACTGTTGGGTTCCACGTTCTTCAATGGCCAGCCCGAGGCTGTTTTTGCGGTGGGGTTGAAACAGTTTGGGTGGCGAAGGAATCTTGTCATTGTGCAGAGTTTTATAACGCTTTAGCTGTGCGGCGGGTGGCAGTGTCAGCGCGTCATGTCCGCCTTGGTGCACTTGTCGCACGAACGAGGTGTTGGCGCCATTTTCCAGCAAACGACGCACGAGGTAAGGCAATAATTCGCGAAAGCTGCCGACCGGTGCATAGATGCGGCAGTGCACACCAGCGTTGTGCAGTAAAACATGATCATAGAGCGCTTCGCCCATGCCATGCAGACGCTGGAACTCGAATTTTTTCAGCGGAAAACATTGCGACAGCGTAAGTATCGTGGCAACCGTCTGGGCGTTATGCGTGGCGAATTGCGGCACCAGCAAATGATCGTCTGCCAATAGATAACGCGCGCACAATTGATAATGCAGATCGGTCGCGCTTTTACGGGTGAATACCGGGTAATCGGTGAGGCCTTGCTGTTGCGCCCATTTGATTTCACTGTCCCAATAAGCGCCTTTCACCAAGCGCACGGGAATGGCGCACTGCAGGGTACGACTCAATTCCCCCAACCAGTGCAGCACCGGTAACGCACGCTTTTGATAGGCTTGCACGGCCAGCCCCAGCTTGCCCCAGCGTCGAAAAGCCGGTTCGTTAAGCACGGAGGCAAACATTTCCAGTGTCGGTTCCAGCCGCCAGGATTCTTCTGCATCGAGGGTGACAGGAATGTCTTCGACGCGGGCTTTTTCGAGGATGCGTAACAGGTTTTTACGCAACGCGGCCAGCGCCTCGGGTTGGCGGGGTTCAAAGCGTGGGTGGAAGGCCGACAGTTTGATCGAAAGCGTGGTATCGGGTCGCAAACTGCGTTCCTTGGCGGCGAGGGCGACGATGGCGCTTTCGTAGGCAGCCATATAACGTTGCACATCGGCGTCGGTCAGCGCGGCTTCGCCTAACATGTCGAATGAGTGGCTATAGCCCTTGCCGCTTTCCTTGCGGGCGTGGTGAAGGGCCTCGCTGATGGTTTCACCGGCGACAAATTGATGGCCGATAATCGCCATGGCCTGGCGGATGGCGCCGATGGCCAGGGGATCGCTGATCTTGTGAAACAATTGGCTAAGTGTGGTGCTCAGGCTATCGTCAGAGGTGGGGGCGACGTGTTTGAACAAACGTCCCGCCAGTAGCAGCCCCCAGGTAGAGGCGTTTACCCAAAAGGCATCGCTGTGGCCGAGATGTTGGGCCCAGTCGCCGCGCTGCAGGCGATCTTCGATAAATTTTTCGGCGGTATAATCATCGGGGATGCGCAGCAAGGCTTCGGCCAGACACATCAGGGTAATGCCTTCCTGGGTGTTGAGGCTGTACTCCTTGAGCAAGGATTCGATGCGAATACTGGGTGGGGCTTGCCGAATGGCGTCGATCAATGATTGGGTGAGGGCGGTGGCGTCCAGTCCGGCGGGCAGTTTGGTGCCTGGGTGCAATAGGTAACGTCGCAGCAGCGCGTCTTCATCCATCAGATGATGTTCGCGAATGGCACCACTGAGCGGGACATCTGCGGGTTGCGGGTTAACTGCTGGCTTCGCCATGGCCACCTCCAACGAGACACCTGCTTGAAGTGTGGCACAACGGCACGAAAAGTGGGAGGGTGAGGCGTCATGAAGAGCAAGCTTCTTTAATGCCTTGCTTGAGATTTTTATGGCAAATGCTTGTTTTTCGGTACAGTGCGAAAATCTTGATCGAGGCCAGGCGGCTGCCAGGTGTAAAACGAGCGATGAAGCGTGCTTTTTGCATCGGAGCGAATCGTAAATTGAAACAGCTTTTGTTGTCGCGAAGCTGATATATTAAGCAGCACAGAGCTTTTTGTGAGTCAGGCCCGATACGCTAGGATCGGGCGGCAGCCTTTGCGATCGGTTACGATAGGGAGCCGTCGGTTTAATAGGGAACTGCCGGTATTTAATTGGGGGCTGGTAAGGTTGCAGATGAAGACGGATGAGCTGATCGCCTGGCTGGCACGACAACGTTTGATCGATAGGGTGGCACGGAAACTGGTCGGCCACTACACCACCATTTTCATGTTGCATCGCGCCCAGCCACGTGAGAATCACTACCGTGGGTGTGACCTCGGCATGCTCGAACAATGCCTGCGCTATGCCACCGAGCATGATTTTCACTTTGCCACCGTTGATGAAGTCGTGCAGATGGCACTGCAGGGCATCACCCCCAGTGCGCCCACCTTATGTTTTACCATCGATGATGGCTTTCGCGATCAAGTGACTGAGTTGGTGCCGGTGTTATTGCATTACAACGCCAAGCCGACCATTTTTGTGCTCACCGATTTTGTGGATGGGCGCGATTGGCCATGGGATGCAAAGTTGTCCTATCTGGCACAAAATTCCCCGCGTAAACAGGCCTCTTTCAGCTTTAACGGCAAAACCTTTGAGCTGGATTTGTCGTCGCTGGAAAAACGTACCGAAAGTCGCCGCGCGCTGGTGCGTTTCACAAAATATCTGCCAGGAGACAAAATTGACCCTTTCCTGGCCTTGGTGAGTGAGCAGCTTGAGGTGCCGCTCAGCCATCAGGCTGGTGTCGGCTATGAAGCCGCGAGTTGGGATGAGTTGCGCGCGATGCACGCGAAAGGCCTGAACGTGGCGGCGCATGGTTGCAGTCACAAGGTCTTCAGCGGCTTGTCGAGTGAACAGGTACGAGAGGAGTTGCGTATTTCCCGCGAGCGTGTGCAAACGGAAATCCCCGCCGCGTCACAAGTGTTTGCCTACCCTTCAGGTACGCATCTGGACTTTAATCGCGCCCATAACGCTCCGGTTGCAGACGCAGGGTTTATGGCAGCGGTGTCCGCCATTCCAGGTAACTGCCGACTGAGCGACATTAAAGCCGATTTGTTCAATATTCGCCGTCACAGTTTCCCCGAAACCACCTCTCAGTTCATCCGTTACAGTTCTTGGTTCGAGTTTCTGCGTAGCCGTTGGGAGTAGTTCGGCGCGCGTGCACTTTTTTCTGACGAGTTTTGCACTATGATAGAGCCCCGCTCGTTCATATAAAGGGCATTCTAAAAAAGGACGCCCTAAAAAAAAGGAAAAGTCATGAAGCTCGAAACCCTCGCCGTGCATGCCGGTTATTCTCCAGACCCCACCACCAAAGCCGTTGCCGTCCCCATTTATCAAACCGTTGCCTACGCTTTTGACAGCGCCCAGCATGGCGCTGACCTGTTTGACTTGAAAGTGGCGGGCAATATCTACACCCGCATCATGAACCCCACCACCGATGTGCTGGAAAAACGCCTTGCGGCGCTGCATGGCGGTATCGGCGCACTGGCGCTGGCATCGGGACAGGCGGCGATTACATACGCGATTCAAACCATCAGCGAAGCCGGTGACAATATCGTTGCTTCATCCACCCTGTATGGTGGCACCTATAATCTTTTTGCTCACACCTTTCCGCAATTTGGCATTGAAACCCGCTTTGCCGATTATCGTGATCCCGCTTCTTTTGCCGCACTGATCGATGAAAAAACCAAAGCCGTGTACATCGAAACCATCGGTAATCCGCTCGGTAACGTGGTCGATATCGAAGCGCTGGCCAAAGTCGCGCACGATCATGGCGTGCCCCTGATTGTCGACAACACCGTCGCATCCCCTTACCTGACACGACCCTTCGAACACGGCGCCGACATCGTCGTGGAATCCCTCACCAAATATCTTGGCGGCCACGGCAACTCAATTGGTGGCGCGATAATTGATTCCGGCAAATTTGACTGGAAAACCCATGCCAAACGCTTCCGCCGTCTGAATGAGCCCGATGTGTCATACCACGGCGTGGTGTACACCGAAGCCCTGGGCGCAGCCGCTTATATTGGCCGAGCACGCGTGGTGCCACTGCGCAATATGGGCGCCTGCATCGCCCCTTTGAATGCATTTTTGATTCTGCAAGGGATCGAAACCCTGGCCTTGCGCATGGACCGCATCTGCGAAAACACCTTGAAGGTCGCGCAAGCACTTAAACAGCACGCCGATGTCACCTGGGTCAACTACGCCGGGCTTCCGGAACACCCTGAGCACGCGCTGGCCAAAAAATACGTACGTGGCAGCGGCTCAGGCCTCTTAACGTTTGGCCTGAAGGGCGGGCGTGCCGCTGGCGAGAAATTCCTGGATGCATTACAACTGTTCACCCGCTTGGTCAATATCGGCGACGTACGCTCCCTGGCGACCCACCCGGCATCCACCACTCACCGTCAATTGTCCCCCGCAGAGCTGGAAAAAGCAGGCGTAAAAGAAGAAATGGTACGCCTCTGTGTCGGCATCGAACACATCGACGACATTCTTGCCGATTTGAATCAAGCGCTGGCGGCGAGCCAACAGTAACACTCAATATGGCCGTATAGCATCAGCGTTATCCGCCAACAACCCGTTGCACTACCCCATAAAAAAACCGCCTTTTGGCGGTTTTTTTATCACTCATGCTTGGTAAATTTATCCAACACACCCATCAACACCGCCGACACCACAAAGGTCATATGGATGATCACATACCATAACAACTTGTCATTCTCATGCTGCGGTACCTCCATAAAAATCTTCAACAAGTGAATCGACGAAATCGCCACAATCGACGTCGCCACCTTCAACTTGAGTGAACCGGCATCCAACTTGCCCAGCCAATCCAGCTTTTGCGTGTCCTCTTTAATATCGAGCTGCGACACAAAATTCTCATAGCCCGACAGCATCACCATCACAATCAAACTGCCGACCAGCGTCAAGTCGATCAAGGCCAGCATTTTCAACACCAGATCACCTTCAGGCATCTCCCATACCAAGGGGATGATGTGAACGATCTCCTGAAAGAATTTGAGCGCCAGCGCTACCAGCAACAAACTCAGCCCAAGATAGATGGGCGCCAAGAGCCAGCGGGCGGCGTAAAGTGCACGTTCTATGAACTGTTCCATAATCACTTCAATCCAGAGTCACTTCAATGGGTTGCCAAAATATGCGGGCATTATCACGGTTGCGATGGTAACGGGGCAAGTGCGTCTAGGCTTTTTGCGAGCTAGTCTTTATCCTAGGTAAGTTATGTAATTTTCAGGTGGTTCATGCCGCTCAGGTTGGCACAAAAGTGAGGTAGTGGCGGGGTGGGGGTGATTCAGCGGACCGTCGGCGGCAGGGATGCCGCCGTCGAGCCTACAGGGACGTATTTACGGCGTGTCCGGTGAACTCTGCCTCCCTGCCCAACCCGTCTCGAAGCTGACGAAATAAGTGTCAAACCGCCGCAGTAGTGAAGGACCCTAGAAGTGGTAGCAAAAGGCAAAGCAGATTTCACCCGCCCCAACATGCGCATCGACGTACGCTGGGTACTCGACGGCCTCCTCGAAGACGCCCGCATCAGCGAACGCGACGCCCAATTCGTCGCCGGCTACCGCCGCGAAAAAGAAGAACTCAGCTGGAACCCCCTCCAACTCGTCGCCAAACACAACCTACAAGACCAACACCAAGACGAACACGGTAAACTCACACTCCCCGTACTCACCGAATGGCTCGCCAAAAAAGCCAACCAACGCGTCTTCCACATTGACCCCCTGAAAATCAACGTCTCCAGCATCACCGAAGTCATGTCCTTCAACTTCGCCGAGCGGCATCACATCCTCGCCGTCGAAGTACGCGACGACGAAGTCGTCATCGCCAGCGCCCAACCCTTCTCCCGTGACTGGGTCAGCGGCCTCGAACAAACCCTACGCGGAAAACGCATCGTCCGAGTCGTCGCCAATCCCGCCGACATCCACCGTTACACCCTCGAATTCTACAACCTGGCCCGCTCGGTGCGCGGCGCCACCGGCAGTGGCGGCCAAGGCCTTGGCATCGGCAATTTCGAACAACTGCTGCAACTCGGTGAACTCACCACCCCCGACGCCAACGACCAACACATCGTCAAAATCGTCGATTGGTTGCTGCAATACGCCTTCGACCAACGCGCAAGCGACATCCACCTGGAGCCGCGCCGCGATATCGGGCACGTGCGCTTTCGCATCGATGGCGTGTTACACGATGTCTATGAAATGCCCGCTGCGGTGCTCGCCGCTGTCACCAGCCGCATCAAGATCCTCGGCCGCATGGACGTCGCCGAAAAACGCCGTCCCCAAGATGGCCGCCTCAAAACAAAAAGCGCCCGCGGCAACGAAGTCGAATTGCGTCTGTCGACCCTGCCCACCGCTTTTGGCGAAAAAATGGTCATGCGTATCTTCGATCCCGAAGTGCTGGTGCGCACTCCGCAAGAAATGGGGCTGGCTGACGACGACTACATTCGATGGCGAGAAATGGTCGCCCAACCCAACGGCATCGTGTTGGTCACTGGCCCCACCGGGTCGGGTAAGACCACCATGCTGTACTCCACGCTAAAACAACTGGCCACCCGTAGCGTGAACGTTTGCACGATTGAAGACCCGATCGAAATGGTCGAGCCAGCGTTCAACCAGATGCAAGTCGTCGATGCCGTTAATCTTGGCTTTGCCGAAGGGGTACGAGCCCTGATGCGACAAGACCCCGACATCATCATGATCGGTGAAATCCGCGATGTCGAAACAGCGCAAATGGCTGTGCAGGCCGCGCTCACGGGTCATTTAGTGATCTCGACCCTGCACACCAACGATGCGCCATCGGCCGTGACGCGATTGGTGGATCTGGGGGTGCAGCCTTATTTGCTGGCTGCAACGGTGCTGGGTGTCATGGCGCAGCGCCTGGTGCGCACCTTATGCCCTCACTGCAAGCGTGACACTGTGATCGATGATGAAACCTGGGAAATGCTGATCTCCCCCTGGAAAGGGCGCAAACCCGACAAAATCAAAGAACCCGTGGGCTGCCTGGCCTGTCGCAAAACCGGTTACATGGGTCGCATGGGCATCTATGAAGTCATGCCGCTCTCGCAGGAACTCAAGGACATGATCGCTCATAACGCCCAAGTGTCGGATATTCGCAAAGCCGCCATGAAAGAGGGTATGAAAAACCTGCGTCTGTCAGGGGCGCATAAAGTGGCAGCGGGTCTCACCACACCCGAAGAGGTGTTGCGCGTAGCCCCCTCGGCAGGGCGCTAAGCCCTTTGCATTGCGAAGGGATAGACATTGCGACCGGATAAGAGTCGCCGCTGCGCTTTCAGGCTGGTAGTATTTCCGGCTTCAAGAATAAGAATGAAGTATCAGGATGAACCGTCTACTCACTGCTTTTTCTGTTAAGCGAAATCTCAAACTGCTGCTGTTCAGACCCTCCACCAACATGGGTACGGTCGACGGGTTTCGTGCTCTGTCGATGATGATGATATTGGCGTTTCATTCCTTCGCCGTCTTTGCCGTGCTGAATCCCAAAGTCATCACCTTGCCCGAGTTGGTCGAACAGAGTGGCTGGACATGGGCGTGGGTATGGAACTCCGACAAGAGTGTCGATATCTTTCTGACCATCAGCGGTTATTTGATCACTGCCATTCTGTTGCGACAGATCGATGCGGTCGGTCATATCCGCATGAGCAATTTTTATTTCCGGCGTTTTTTGCGGTTAACACCGGTGTATTACGTGGTCATCGGCATTTATGTGCTGATCAATGGCCCTAATATCCATAACATTTGGGCCAACCTGCTTTATGTGAATAATTTTCTGCCTTACGACGATCAGGCCATGAACTGGACCTGGAGTCTCGCGATCGAAGAGCAGTTTTATTTGCTTTACCCCATATTGCTGGGGTTGGCGATGAAACATAGCCAGCGCCCCGTATTCTGGTTGTGGCTTGCCTTTGGTTTGTCCTTCGTGATTTGCCTGGCTGTCATACTGAGTGACGAGGCTGTGCGGACCACGCCCGGTAGCGTTCTCGTGGCCGATCCTGCTGCACATGCGCATCATTTTGGCGTGCTCTACGACAATTTATATACGCGTTATGGTTCCCTGGTGGTAGGTTGTATTGCCGCTTACTATCAACATTATTATCCCGATCAGGTGAGCGCTTTTTTCAATCGCAGGGCAGGTCGCCTTTTGGGCTACGCTGCGGTGGCGGTGATCACTGTGTTGATGGTGCTGCCTGTATTGACCAAGGCGTTTGATGATTATCAGGTGTTGTCGATTATTTATCAGACCACGGCGCGCAATTTCTATGCGGCGAGCATCGCCATTCTGATTTTGGTCTCCACCGAGCAAGGCTTGCTGGCGCGGGCCTTACGGAAAGTCTTGGGGCACCCGGCTTGGTACCCAATCGCACAGCTTTCGTATTCCATGTATTTGCTACACGTGCTGGCGGTGACGCTGGCCGCTGCCGTGGTGGGGCAGTGGGTGACCAAATACCCTGAGAAATATCCATGGGATGCCTTTGAGGCCATCGGCGTGGTGTATCTGCTGAGTTTTGTAATTACCGTATTTTTCGCCACTCTGTTTTATTTGTTTATCGAACGCCCCATCATGAATTTGCGAAAGTAGTCTGCCTTCATGCCCAAACGAATAATGCCCTATTGGCGTCCTGATCCCTATTTTCGTCGCACAGCATTGATTGCCGTGTTGTTTGTGTTACCCAGCGTGTGGGTGGGCCTGCAACTCGATGATTATTTTCATTGGGCGTTGGCGCAAGGGCATGCCGGTCTGCCAGTGGCGGATTTACCTGGCAGCATGTTCGATTTGTTTGGCTTTCTTGATGGCAACCCAGAGCGCGCCCGGGAATTGATGGAAAAGGGCATGCTGCCTTGGTGGGCCCTCCAAGACATACGTTATGCCTTCTGGCGCCCGGTGGTTGAGTTTACCCATGCACTGGATTATCTGGCGTGGCCGAAGGTGCCATGGTTGATGCATCTACACAGCATTTTTTGGTTTGTGATCATGCTGTGGCTGGCACACCGACTTTACGATCTGTTGTTAGGGAGTGATGCGGCTCGTTGGGCAACCTTGGTATTTGCTTTGCATTACAGCCATGGCTTGCCAGTGGGGTGGTTGGCCAATCGCAATGGGTTGATGGCGACTGTTTTTGTCTTGCTCACCGTGCTGTTGCACCATCGGGTGGGAGGGCGCTTTTCGATGCCCGCGCTATTGGCTTTTGTAACGGCATTGCTGTGTGGCGAGTTGGGGGTGAGTGCCGGTTTGCTGTTGTTTGCGTATGCACTTTGCCTGGATAAGCGGGAATGGCAGGCGAGGGTACTGTCATTGCTTCCGTTTGTGGCGGTTGGCGTGGTGTGGTTGTTGTTACGCAAAATGTTTGGATACGGTGCGCAGGGCTCTGGACACTATCTTGACCCCGTGCATGATTTCAGTGGATTTATAACGGCGCTGGTAACCCGCGGAGCAGATCTTCTGAATGGTCAGTTCTTGTTGTTGCCGCCTGAGCTGGCCAGCATGCTACCCACCTCATTACGTTTGGGTATCGCCGCTGTAGTGTTGGGTTTTGTGCTTGCCTATGGCACCGTGCTGGTTAAACAAAGCCCGGTGGCGCGCTTTTTTGTCGTGGCGTCAGTACTGTGCTTGTTACCGGTGGCAGCAACCACGCCTCATAGTCGTTTACTACTGTGCGTGAGCATTGGTGGATGCGGCTTGGTGGGCATGTGGCTGGCGCACTGGCGAGGTCGTGACAAAATCGGTCAAGGCGGAGTGGTTCGCAAAGCGGTAGCCGTGATGCTGGTCGGCGCTTTCTGTGTGCTTTCACCCGTATTGCTGGCGTTTGAGAGCGTTTCAATGCGGTTAATCATGGATGGCATGATCAACCGCGCTGCAAAAGCCTTGCAGTGGGAGGCCGGTAATGAGGACCAACGTTTGATTTTGGTGAATCCGCCCTTGACCACCGTCGCCGGTTACCTGAGCGGGATTCGTGCGTGGCACGGGTTGCCTTACCCTGTGAAGACTTACAGCCTTTCTTCTGGGCGTGCGCCGATCGAGATCGACGTTATCGATGATTTCCAGCTGCGTCTGAAAGCCAGCGCTGGGGTGTATGAGCCCGCGCAAGAAAGCCTGCTGCGTGATCCGCGTCAAGCCCTCAAGGTGGGCGATACGGTAGCGTTGACAGATATGTTGATCACCGTTGAGGCAATCAACGCCGACCAGGTGCCCTCACAAATCCTGGTGCGGTTTTCACGCCCACTGCAAGATGTAGGCTATCGTTTCATGATCTGGAATAAAGGCAAGCTCTCCTCTTGTCGTTGGCCTGCGCCGGGCAGCTCTCTAACGCTGACCCTGATGACAGATACCTGTGATGGGGGCGACACTCGTCAGCAAACGCCGGATTTAACAGACAAAAATAGTTAAACAGGCAAAAGGAGAGTTCATGACGACAGCGACGCTCGTTCGCCCCGACAGCATCGAAAGAGTCATCGCGTTTCACTGGCAAAGCATCGAGCAAGCGATGCAAGAAGGCACGTTGAGCGAACGCTTTGGGGCTTTGGTGTCGGCGAACGGGTCTGTCCTGCATCAACAGCGTTACCAGCATCTGTGTACACTGTTGGCTGCCAGCGACTATGCCGCTGAACGTATTGTTCGCAAACCTTTAACATTGCTTGCCTTGATCGAAGAGGGTTTGCTGGAGCGAGCATATGCCGTGGGCGAACTCGCCCAAGCCTTGCGTCAACGTTTGCTGGGTTGTGCCGATGAGAAAGACCTGATGCAACGCTTGCGTTTGTTTCGTCATGAACAAATGCTGCGTATTCTGTGGCGAGATCTCAATCGCCTCGCACCCTTGCCCGAAATCATGCAGGATCTTACTGATCTGGCCGATGCCAGTATCGATGAGAGCCTGAGCTTGCTCTACTCCTGGACAAGTGCCGTATTCGGCACCCCGCTCGATACCGATGGCCAAGCCATGCCATTGGTGGTGTTTGCAATGGGCAAACACGGTGCACGGGAATTGAATCTCTCGTCAGATATCGATCTCATGTTCAGTTTCGCCCACGAAGGTGAGACTCAAGGCGCCACCCGCAGCATTACGCATCAGGAATTTTTTATCAAATTGGGGCAGAAGCTGATAAAAGCCCTCAATGAAAATACCGCAGACGGTTTTGTCTTTCGTGTTGACATGCGCTTGCGCCCCTATGGCGATGCCGGTGCACTGGCCTTGTCGTTCGCCGCCATGGAAACCTATTACGAAGAGCAGGGTCGTGAGTGGGAGCGTTATGCCATGATCAAGGCGCGCGCTGTGGGTGACGATCGTGGTCACGGCGCGCAATTATTGAAAGACTTACGCCCCTTTGTATATCGGCGCTACGTGGATTTCGGTGTCATTGAATCCTTGCGCGAAATGAAAGGCATGATACACCGCGAAGTGCTGCGTCGTGGCAATGAAGAAAACATCAAGACTGGCGCTGGCGGCATTCGCGAGATCGAATTCATTGTGCAGGCCTTGCAGCTCATACGTGGTGGCCAGGAACCAGAACTGCGCGAGCCACAGATGCTCACCGTTATGCCACGATTGCAGGCAAAAGGTGTGTTGCCGGAAAGCATGGTGAATGGCCTGCGTGACGCCTATGTTTTCTTGCGCGAAACCGAACACCGTATTCAAGCATTGAAAGACAAGCAAACCCAGAAACTACCTGATGATGACATTGCCCAGGCACGCCTGGCCTGGAGCCTGGGGTTTTCCTGCTGGCAAGATTTCTATACGAAATTGCAGCAAGTACGCGATGTTGTGAGTGATTACTTCGAACACTTTATCTCGGGTGGCGAAGAAGAAACCCCCGATACCTTACCCGAAGCTGCGGCAGAACTTTGGCAGCAAGAGTTGAGTGATGATGAATCCAACAGCTTGTTCAGCGCCTTGGGCTATCAAAATTGTGCAGAATTAACGCGCCGGCTCAAGCAACAAAAAGGCAGTCGGGTGGTATCGCAAATGCAGGCCACCGCTCGCCAACGCCTGGATAAATTGATGCCCATGCTGATAGCTGCTTGCGCTAAACAACAGAATAGCCATTTAGTCTTGAATAGAGAGTTGGCCCTGTTGCGCTGCTTGCCGCTGGTTGAAAACATTCTGCGCCGTTCGGCCTATATGGCGTTGTTGGTTGAAAACCCCAAAGCCCTCGATCGTCTCGCGCAATTGTTTGGCGCCAGTGCCTGGGTTGCGGACACCATGACCGGCCACCCATTTCTGCTGGATGGTTTGTTAAATGCGGCCACGCTTTTTACGCCGCCCAACGTCGATCAGCTCAAGGATGAATTACGTCAGCAAATGCTGCGAATTCCCGAAGATGATTTAGAGCGGCAGATGGAAACCTTGCGGCAGTTCAAGCTCGCACACGTATTGCGGGTCGCCGCATCGGACATTGCCGGTACGTTGCCCATCATGAAGGTCAGTGATTATCTCACATGGTTAGCCGAAACGCTGTTACAAACCGTGCTGGACGTAGCATGGAAGCAGCTGGTCGAAAAACACGGTGTTCCTGAAAAATCGCCAGGCGTTCCCTGTAACCCGGATTTTATTGTGGTCGGTTATGGCAAGGTGGGCGGAATTGAGCTGAGTTACAGCTCCGATCTTGATCTTGTGTTTGTGCACGATGCCGATTCCAATCTATATACCGATGGCGAACGCAGTATCGACAACAGCACCTTTTTTGCGCGCTTAGGGCAAAGGATAATTCACCTGCTCACCACACGAACACCGACGGGACAGTTGTACGAAACCGATATGCGCTTACGCCCCTCAGGCAACTCAGGCTTGTTGGTAACATCGCTAAAAGCACTCGATAAATATCAGCGTGAATCGGCCTGGACGTGGGAACACCAAGCTCTGGTGCGCGCACGCGTGGTGGCAGGGTGCCCACAGTTACGAGAAAAATTTGAAACTCTGCGGCACGATATTCTCGCTACTCACCGTGATCCGCAAAAGCTTGCGCAAGAGGTGAATGACATGCGCAAGAAAATGGCTGAACATTTAAGTAAAACACACCAGACAGAATTGGATGAAGCGTTACTGACACCAGAATATAGTTTCGAGCTGAAACAAGATCCTGGCGGTATTGTCGATATCGAGTTTCTTGCGCAATTTCTCGTGCTACGTCATGCCGAGCAGCACCCTGAAATGACGAAGTGGACAGACAATGTCCGCATATTTGAAACCGCAGAAAAGCTCGCGTTAATGACGCCAGAAGATGCAAAAATCCTGCACGATGCGTATTTGGTTTATCGTGAGCATACGCACCGCGCGGGCTTACAGAATGAAAAAGCCGCAGTTCCGGCAGATCAGTTTATCGACTACAGAAAAGCCATCCGCCGATTATGGCATGAACAGGTGAAGGCTTGATGCAATTGGCCAGGCAATAAGAAACTCGTATGGCACAGAAGTTTAGAGGGCTTTGGTGGGGGGTGGTTTCTGGAACGTCGGCGCCATGGATGGCGCCGTCGAGACTACAGGGATGTATTTACGGGGGGCGCCTAGCCCGATTCCAGAAACCACCTCCCACCAAAGGCCGGAGGAAAAAACTCAGGGCAGTTTTTCTTTTTTTAAGCTTCAAGCACGCCCTAATAATCGCCTCACCTTTCCTATTAAGCGACTCCGCAAACTATCCCGCAGTAGCCCAAATTCATCCTGAATCCCAGCGATTCTCGCAAGGCTTGCCTCGCCTAACACTCCATCACCCACAACACCAAAGTTTTGCGACGCTTGCGTAACATTCTTGGTGCTTAACACCACCGTCGACACCTCTGGAAACGACAGCGGATACCGCACCGCCGCATTCAACAACGAACCTGCCTCCGCCTCCAAAAAGCGAAAGCGATCCACTGCCGCGGCCGTTTGGGCAATTTTCTCTTTGCTCCATTCACGCCGCTGATCTGTCGGGTCAGTGAAAACGCTGCTCGCAGAATATTTACCCGTTAGAAACCCCTCCTTCAGGCAAGAACGGACAATAACGCCCAACCCACGCTGCGCAATCGCCTCCCGCCGACTGATCAGCGGGCGCGGGTCGAGCAGACTGAAACACACCTGAATGCCATCCAATCGTGTGTGATTGAGAATGTAATCGATATCGCCCTCGTTATAGAGCGACACCCCCACAAACCGTACTTTACCGGCCGCTTTCAACGCATCCAGCTCATCGTAAAGCGCATGTTTGTCACGCTGTGGCGCCCAGTGAATTTGGTAAAAATCGATATGATCAGTACGCAAGCGACGTAATTGTTCGTCGACCAAAGCCGTCATGCCTTGGGGTTGCCCCGAGTATTTGCTGGCCAATACCCAACGCTCTCTGCGACCCTGCAAAAACTGACCAATGATGTCTTCAGAATCCCCATAGACGGCCGCTGTATCCACCAGATTGCAGCCGAGTTCCTCTGCACGAGCCAATGCTTGCAATGCATCTTCGCGGGCGACACTGCCAAAACTATTACCGCCAATGGCCCAGCCACCAAAGCCAAGCGCCGATACTTTCAATCCCGTATTGCCAAATGTTCTGTATTGCATGGTGCGTATCGCTCCCTGAACAAACTACGTCAGAATTAATCCGAATCGCGGTCATAACTGGTTAGATATAAATGATCGCCACCGAGATTGGCCAGTGTGCTGGCTTGTCCGGGCAGCATGAATACGGGATTTTCATCACGTGGGCGAAACCCCGCGGCATGCAGGGCGCTGCGTAAGGCGGCTGGGCCGTTGAATTCCAGTGAAATACTGTTGGCACCTGTGTGACGGTGGTGCCAGGCAAAACTGGTCAGCATGCCGGTCAGCTTATTGTCAGCGTCATGGCAGTAAAAATCGTGTAGCACCAGTAATCCCTCTTTGACTGACCAGACGACGTATCCTCCCAGCTGCCCGTCTGCCAGATATCCTGCCGCAATATGATGACGGTTACGTTGTGGATAACGCCAATGCAACATGGCGCGGCTGCGGTCCCCTACCACAACGCCTGGCAGCGACGTTCGTTGCCAAAGGGTATCGAACTCCGCCCCAAAACTGTCTACGTTTTGCCAGCGCCAGTCACGCCCTAGCGAGAACGCTTGCCAGGCATCGAGTGCCATCAGCGCCAGATTGGCGATCGGCACCAACACGGGTAGTAACGGCGCAGCGCGCGTTTGGGTCAAACGATTCTTGAGAAACTCCCGGCTACGCATCAATTTGGCGTGACGGGTGAGTTTGGCCAATGCCGATAAACCCACACGCTTGAAAATCGGTTCGGCTTTTTTATTGGGAAAGCCAAACAGAAAATCCAGTGTGGCGTTGCCATGCGTAATGCAAGTTTTCATCAACTGCAGGGCAGGGCCCAATGAGCGGTGGCGGCTGTCGACCACATAATCGGCCATGGTGCCGGCTTTCAGATCAACCCCGTCTTTGCGAAACCGGCGCATCACCAGACACTGCACGCCCACCGGGTCGGCCTCGTCGCTGACATCAAGAAAAAAACATTCGCCATCACCCGCAGGGTTGTGCAAATACTGGGCATTAATTTTGGCGGCGGCGGCTTCGTGCTGCAGGCTGGCAAACGCGCCCGCCCACAGCGCCTGAATATGTGCAATCTCGCTGGCGGCATGGCCTCGGCGTACACTGTAGGTGCGCGTGGGAGCCTGGGGTGGGGCGGTGTCGCTCATGCTGGAATCCCTTCAAATTGGGGTGATGTTTATCATGGGGGTAGGGCGTCAGGTGACGAATTCGTATTCCCAGAGGGCAAATGATAAGAGTCTGCCTGACAGAAGTCTAATCCGGGTCAATGCAACGCCCGCACTCAAGACACTCGCGTCATGTCGCCCGCGCCCTTTGTTTCGGGGCGTATGCGGCCATAGCGTTGTAGCACGTCAAAAAGGGTAGTTTCCAGGCGTTGCAAATTGACCGGCTTGGTTAGCACATCATCCATGCCGCACCCCAGACATTGGGCCGATGCTTCTTCGTGGGCGTGCGCGGTTAGCGCAATCACCGGCAGTGGTGGCCAGTCATGATTGACTTCTTCGCCACGCAGTATCGCCGTTGCATCAAATCCGTTCATGACCGGCATTTCGCAATCCATCAAGATGGCATCAAACGCGTCATGTTGGCTGCAGGCGATGCGGACCGCTTCTTCGCCGTTATCCACGGCAGTCGGTTGCGCATGCAGTTTTTGTAAGAGCCCCAAAATGACCATTTGATTGACTTTATTGTCATCCGCCACCAGTACCCGCAATCCCTTTGGCAAGCGCACAACGACAGCGGGTGTTGTGGGTGTCGACGGCGCCTCTTGTGCCTGGCTGCAGCGAATGGTGAACCAGAAGGTAGAGCCGGTGCCCGGGTTACTATAGACACCGATATCGCCGCCCATGAGGTGCGAGAGTTCTTTGCAGATGGCCAGGCCCAAGCCGGTGCCCCCGTATTTTCTGGCGGTGGAGCTATCGGCCTGAGCAAACGGCTGAAACAAATTTTGAATTTGGCTTTCACTCAGGCCAATGCCGGTGTCGATGATCGAGAAACGCAACAAATAACTATGGGCGTGTGCTTCCAGCTTTTCTACTTTGATGGTCACACTGCCTTTTTCGGTAAATTTTACCGCATTGCCGCCCAGATTCAGCAGCAACTGGCGCAAGCGGGTCGGGTCACCCATGATCCATGTGGGTTCAGTAAATGCTTGCGCCAGCTCAAGCGTGACTTCGGCGCTTTTTAGGCGTGGTTTGAGAATGCTGATGCACTCATGAAGTAGATCGTGCAAATTGAATCGGATATGTTCGACTTCAAGTTTGTTGGCCTCGATTTTCGAGAAATCCAGAATGTCGTTGATGATTTTTACCAGGGCTTCGCCCGAGTTATAGATGGTGCGTACATAGTGTTTTTGGGTGTCATCCAGCGGGGTGTGGCTCAATAATTCCGATATGCCCAGCACCCCGTTCATGGGGGTGCGTATCTCATGACTCATTTTGGCCAGAAAATCACTTTTGGCTTGCGAACCCTGGCGGGCGTTTTCTGCTTCTTGTTCTGCATGCAGGCGGGCGATGGTGGCTTCATATTGCGCTTTGCGCAGAGATGAAATCCGTTTGGCCAAGCCAAGGGACAGTAAGATCATTTCCAGTGCGGCGCCAAAGAACTGGGAATATTCGGTGAAATAATTGCGCGGTAGAAATCCCTTGTAATACAGCACGACGGTAAGTGTTCCCAGTAACAAAGGCAGCCAGGCCCAAATGAACACGACAGCGGCTTGGTTGCCTTTTCTAGCTTCCAGAATACCGACCACCAAGGCGGCGATGCAGGCAATAAACACAGTCAGTTGTTCAGCAGGAATGGTGGTTTGCTCAGGCAATACAAAGGTTGAGCAGGCTTGCAACAATGTGAGCGCGCCAAAAAAGACCAATACCCAGAAGGAGAGAGGATTTCTGCGATTGAGGTTCAAGAATTTAATAACAAATATCGAGGCGGCAAATACCGAGTATCCCATCATCAGTGGCAGGCTCTTTTGCTTGAGCCACAAAAAATCCCCCCACAGTAGTTGGGTACCAACACCGGTCAGCGAGAGTTGCACTCCAATGACCGCTACCACGTAATGTACATAGTAGAAATAGCTGGAATCCCGGGTGAAAAATCCCAGCACCAGATTATACAGCGAGAGACCGATCAGGCTGCCGAACAGCAGCGTCAACATGCTGTGCACCAGCATTTCAGACCGATAGAAGTCGCGCTCCTGCCACAGCGTTATCGGCACAATCATCGTGGTGTTGGAATGCGTTGCAATGTAGATTTCGTAGCGAGTGTTGGATTTTAACGAAAGATTAAAAACAGGATTGCGTATTGTCGGTTTGCGCATTGCAGGAGATAGCAGGTCGCCATCGTGCTGTTGCGATACCACGTCGCCCTCAGGTGTCGCGTTACTTTTCTCCAGCAGAAAAATTTCGACACTATCCAGTTGTGGGTTGGATACTTCCAGTATCCAGGCTGCGGGGACAGTGTTTGTGTGAACCTCAAAGCGTATCCAGATAGTGTCGCGCGTAAAGGGAAATACCGGTGCATTTTCGCGCAGATCCATTCGCCAATCCTGCTGGGCGCGGGCTGCGGTAAGCCCTTCTTTTCCCGTGGGATCGATGCGATATTCAAAACGCGTGCCCACCACCTGTTTGCTGGTGGATTCCGTCAGGATCAGTGCCGTATTGTCAGACGCAAACGCAGGCCAAGCCAAGGTCTGCAGTGAAAGCAGCAAAAGTAATAGCCAGCGATGTATCCAATGTGGAGCGAGTTGCGACATGCTTTTCCGTTACAGCTCGGTGACAGCACCTGGGCAAGAGACAGTCTTGATCGGTTATTAAAGGAGCCTTCGAGAAAAGTATAGCCGCCCCGTGTCGGACTGTGGTGGTACTCTGTAATTGCCTGAAATTACAGATAATTGCCCTGCATTAGGGATGATGCAGGGGGTGCCACTGCTGGTAGCGCGCCAACAGCCAGGTTGCACCGCGCTCTGCTTCCCATAATGGTTCAGCGGGGGGAGGTAATTCATGGGTGGTGTGCCAACGCTCAAAGGGTGTGCACAAGCTTTTGGCTTTGATCATCTCAAGCCCCGCAAGAATGCGGCCCTGTTGTAAGGGCTCCATACTGAACAAGCCGGTAGCGGCACCGGAGGTGATGGCTTCATACACCATCGAAACACTGTCGGGCGTGACCCATACTTCGATGGATTGTGAAAGTTGGTTTGCCAGCCAACCGCGCGGTGTTTCGGTGTGCGGCACAAAACGTATTTGCGGCAATGCTGCGGCTGCCAATTGTTGGGCGAAATCGCCTGGCGTGCGCCGCGAATTGGTGAGCGTCCATGCAATGTCTGGCTGGGCGTTCGCTATCTGCTTGATCTGCGAAATGATCTGCTCCGACGACCATGCGTAATGCTTCGATATACCGCCGATCAGCATGGTGTGCGCTGTGGCCTGCACACCTGCAGCGCGTGGCTGTACCGTATTCATGACGCCTTGTGTGATCAGAATATTGTCGCGCGTGGGTGGGCGATCATGGCGAGGCACGATTGCGGCGTCATATAAAAACAGCGGAATGGCGGGGCGCATCAAGACGGCCGCCATGCAGCCGAAAACCCGCCGCGCCAGCAGTATCAAACCGTGCGAGGCGGAGCCTGCACCGATCACAATATCAGGCGGGCAGGGGAATTCGGGCTCAGGCCAGCGTTTAAATAGCCAGTCTTGCCACGTTGAATGCACCGCCTCGGCGTCCACCCATCGGATATCGATCTCGGCATGCACACTCAGACGCTGCGCCAATCCTTGCAATTGGCTGGTATGGCCGGGTTTCTTATCGGCCAAAATCCACAGTCGAAGCGGCCCGGATTTATTGGGCATCCGCGCCCCCGGTCGGAACGGCTTTGCGTCGTTTGCGCTTTTTGCGAAATTTGTAGAGATCTGCCTCACCCTCAGGGCGGGATTTAAAGCGTCGATGCATCCACAGATATTGATCCGGGTGGCGCCGGATTTGCGATGCAAGCACGGCGTTAGTCAAGGTTGCATCGGCCATGTCATCACCCGAGGGGTAATTTTCAAGTGCGGGTTCAAAATAGATGTCGTAACCGCTGCCATCATCACGACGGAAATGGCTGATCGCAATCACTGCAGCGCCACTGCTGCGCGCAATGCGAGCCGTCGCGGTAATGGTGGCGGCCGGCACGCCAAAGAACGGTGCGAAAACACTGTTTTTACGCCCGTAATCCTGATCAGGGGCGTACCACGCCACCCGGTTCGTTTGCAGGCGACGCAATAATCCGCGCAAATCTTTTCGCCCTAACGCTACCCCAAAGCGGCCTTCACGGGAGCGTGTCATAACGGCATTGAAAAGTTTGTTGTTGTGGTCGCGTTGCATGACATCGAAATCGATAAAAAGCGACACCAGGGCACCCCCCAGATCGAGGGTACTGAAATGCCCGCCCAGCAGTAACACGCCACGGTTTTGCTTGAGCGCTGCCTGCACATGCTCCAATCCATGCACGGTGGTAACCGAGCGCAATTTTTCAGGGTCAGTGAACCAGGCCGTTCCACATTCGATCAATCCTATCGCGTTGGCCTGAAAGGTTTTGCGCAACAACAGTTCGCGCGCCTCCTCACCCAGCTCGGGAAAGCACAGGCGCAGGTTGGTGTCAGTCACCTCGCGACGGCGGGGCAGCAGTGCATACATGGCATTACCGAGCGCGCGCCCCAGGGATTGCTGCTGGCGAATCGGCAAGCGCCCGACGGCCCACAAACTGCCAATGCCCGCCCAGGTGGGCCACCAGCGTGGGTGCAAATATGCATCGTATGACAGTTCCCGGATTCGTTTGGCCACGCGTATGCCCCCCTTGAAATCGCCGGCGATTCTACCACGCAGCCCCCCAACTGCGAACGTTTACGCGTTCCGCGCTACTTTCAAATGCCGTGCTGGCTTTCAGCGCTTACGCCGCAAAGGATTGTGATACTATTGGAGGCTTTGCTGCAAAGCACTGCAGCCCCGCGGTGAATTGAAACCGCCCCCTCAAAACGACACCTCAATAGGAGCACTGCATCATGTCGATGGCTGACCGTGACGGTCTTATCTGGTTCGATGGCGAACTCATACCCTGGCGTGATGCCAGAGTACACGTCCTTACCCATACCCTGCACTATGGCATGGGCGTGTTTGAAGGTGTGCGTGCCTATGCAACCGACAAAGGCCCCGCTATCTTCCGTTTGCATGAGCATACCGATCGCTTGTTCCGTTCGGCGCATATCATGAACATCAAGGTGCCGTTCACCAAAGAGCAGGTCAATGAAGCTCAACTGGCGGCTGTGCGTTCCAACAATCTGCCCCATGCTTACCTGCGCCCGATGATCTTTCTGGGATCTGAGGCCATGGGCTTGCGTGCCAGCGGACTCAAGGTGCATTTGATCGTTGCTGCCTGGCCGTGGCCATCCTATATGTCACCCGATGCGATTTCGGTGGGCATCAAGGTGCGTACTTCCAGCTACACCCGCCACCACGTCAATATCTCGATGTGCAAAGCGAAAGCGAACGGCCACTACATCAACTCGATGCTGGCGTTGAACGAAGCCCTGGCGTGCGGCTGCGACGAAGCGTTATTGCTCGACCCGGAAGGCTATGTAGCGGAAGGCAGCGGCGAAAACGTTTTCATCGTTCGCAATGGCGTGCTTTATACACCCGAGCTGACCTCGTGCCTCGATGGCATCACGCGCGCCACGGTGATGACGCTGGCTAAAGAGCTAGGCTATGAAGTGAAAGAAAAGCGCATCACACGCGATGAAGTGTATATTGCCGATGAAGCATTTTTCACCGGCACCGCCGCAGAAGTCATGCCGATTCGTGAACTCGATGGCCGTCAGATCGGTACGGGTAAGCGCGGCGTTATCACTGAAATTCTGCAGACCCGCTATTTCGATACGGTGATGGCGCGTCGTAACGACCACCCTGACTGGATCAATTACGTTAATCCCTAATTTTGCTTTAATGATGTATTACTGACCGCGTCGCTCTTGGCGCGGTCAGCCTCCCTCGCGCGTACCTTTCCTGCTCGACTGTTTGTAATCTTCTGCTGTGCGCAAACGTTATTGTGCGGGCTATTTTCGCATGCCGGTAATAGCGTTTGGTTATTTGTGGAGCGCAGTCACTTTTGGAGCGCTGCTACTTAGTAGAGCATTGCTGCCCTACGTAATCGTTCAAAAAAGTCCAGAGCTGATGGCGCCTGACGCCACCCGGTTGCGTCCTGCTGTTTTGGCGCGGTACAGGGCATTGTCAGCGGCATGCAATAGCGTCTCGGGCGAAAGGTCATTGGTAGGCGTAAGGGCTGCGACCCCAAGAGAAACCGTTACCCAGCCGCTGACCTGGGAATGCCCATGTTCAATGTGAAGTGCCTCAACCGTTGTGCAGATCCGTTCAGCGACGGCGATCGCATCCAGAAGGGTGGTTTCTGGTAAAAGGATCACGAACTCTTCCCCGCCGAAACGAGCCACCAGGTCTTTTTGCTTGTTTGCCGCGCGTTTTAGAGCCTGAGCGACTTCATGCAGGCACTGATCACCCTGCAAATGCCCATACAGATCGTTGTAGCGCTTGAAATCATCGATATCGCAAAGGATTACCGCCAACGGTAATTGTTCGGCGCTGCAGCGCATCCACTGCTGTTGGAATTGCTCATTGAAACAGCGGCGATTCGCCACAGCGGTGAGCGAATCCTCATACGAGAGATCTTTCAACTGAGTGGACTGCTCGGCCACTTTCAACAAGAGCGCGTTCAGGAAGCGCGCCAATCGCCCCAATTCATCACGGGCGGTGTAGTGGATGGGCTCATCATAGACACCCTTCAAACGCAGACGCAGAAGATGTTGTGAGATGCGCACGACGGGGCGAACCACCTCTCGCTGCACCAGCAGCATCAGCCCCGCCATCAGAATCAACATGCTACCTATCATTAGCCAGACGCCGTTGCGCAATCCCTGATAGCCGGTTCGAAAGAGATCGCGTGCGATGGTGACTTTGACGAGAAAGCGTGGCTGGCCATAAAGATCGTGTATCGCACGCCAGGCGACCAGTGTATCGAGGTTTTGATCTTCAATATACATGGCGTTTTCTTGATGATTGAGCTGTGTCAACGCCAAGGCTTTGTGTTTGGCGGGCAGTTGTTCGGTGGGTAACACCTCAAAGTCCAACCCGGCCACTGTTTGCAGCTTTTCCAGGTTCTCGCCCTTTAGCAGGCGGCCCATGACGAGTACACCGTGAGGTTCACCCTTCCCATGCGAATTCAGTATGGGCAGAGAGGCCAACATCAGGAGTCCCTTTTCGGTGAACACCATTCCTGCACGCAATTGCTTACCCCCATGCACGTCTGGAAATTCCGATAGCCCGGAAATGTGTGAGGGGCCTTGCGGTGGAAATTCCGCTAACGTTGTCCAGGTTTCTTCACCCGGTTCCGCCACGCCACCCCAAACAACCGCCCCCGTCTTATCGTAAAGAAACATCACATTAACACTCAGATTTGCCAGGGACGACAGGTTTAGATTGCCTTCCTCGTATTCGGAGTTACGGTCGATCGCATACTCGTAGGTATCATCCCAGGCGGACCAGTCTGCGGCGAGGGCGGCCAGCCCCATCTGTTCGTGGTGAAAAACATTTACGACACGTTCAAGCTCACGTGCGACGAATGCCCGTTCCAGCGCAGAGTAAACGGGGATCAATATGGTCTGTTGATATACAAAAAACAGCCCCGCCATGATGGCCATAAATAGGACAAACGTTGCGGCAACTTTGATTTGTAAGGAGTTTTTCAACACCGGGATGTGCTCGATCTACGCTTGTGAATAGCCTACTAAAACAACCATAGCATAGGCCTCCGGCGTTCGGAGGCGGGCTTCCTGGGGCACATGGTTATAGCGTGCGTTTCACCAGCACGTCTTCCATCACCAGGTAATCCGAGCCATTGTTCACCCACGCATCGAGTGCGTCGGTGGGGCTGCAGGCACTGGTCATTTGGGCTGTTTGCAGCGGCATTTGCACGACCATCCCGTGTCCCGTGAGCTTTTCGAGCTCGTCGAGTAAAGCGTGCAAACGCGGCGCGTGTTTTTTGTGTGGGGTATGCAAAGGCGCGGCGCCATTCAGATGTAAATCAGGGGGTAGCCATGCACGAGCCTCATCATGCAGCTCGACATAACGGTGAGCAAAGGGGGCGGGCGACGAATCGGTGGTGTAGCGCGGCAGGCTTGTCGCTGTCACGCTAAGTGCCATCAGCGGGTTGGCCCCCCATGTGTTGGTATTGCGCGTAAAGTGCGGAGGCCGTTTTGGGCTGGTGGGGCTGTAAAGCAATGCGCGCGCGCCCAGCGGCCAAGCGCTGGTTTCCATGCGCCCTTGCAGCCAGCATACACCGTGCCCTTCGGCCAGCAGGCGTGCCGCCTTTTTGGCGGGGTCTTTGACAATTTCAAAGGCAGGTTGCGCCGGGTGCCGCTTACAGGCGGCGATACATTCCTCACTCATGTAACTGGGGCCCCAGTAGGGGTGTTCAACCCGGTCGAGCTTGATGCCGTGTTGCGCCGCGACCCAGCCCGCAGCACCTAACGCGGCCCCTGTAGCGCCGTTTGCGGGGGCGACATGCAGGTGTTGAATATTGCCTTGCTGCAGCAAACGTTGATTAAACGCGCGATACTGTCCGGCGTCTCCGCCCAGCAATAACTCATTGCAGGGTAAATTGGGGGTACTTTGCAATTGCATTGCAAGTTGCAGCTGCTTGATTTGAGTCTGCATGGTTTGCTCAAACAAGCGATATAACGCTGCGGCATAGTGGGCGTGAGGGTCGTACGCAGGTGCTTCAATGGCAGGTGGACCCAGCCAGTCGACCAACCGTTGGGTGAATGGATAACGCTTGCCAGCAAACTGCCAGGCGTTACGTCCACTAGGATCAATCAACTCCGTGTTTAATCGAACCACTCCACCCGCGCACGAAAATAATTTGCTCAAATCATATCGCATGGCATCGCCGTGGCGCGCGAGCAGGGCAATGCCTTCGGCCGCACGTGCCGTGCCAAACCCGAGATAGGCGCCCATACACCGCATGACCTGAAATAAATTGTCGGGCTGGGGCAGACGAGAGTGCACCTTAAGTTGTCCGTTATGAGTTTGCCCCAACACTACCGCCGTTGCATCAACGCTTTCGTCGGCACTGATAAAAAGGGTGTTGGGTATCGTCCCCGACAGGAAAAAGCCGGCACTGGCATGGGCGAGTGCGCTTTGCACGGCGATGAGAGGCGTGCGTGCGGCATCAACCCCTAGCTGTTGCATCAGCACCTTGTATTCGTGCAGCAAGCGGCGATACGGGCGATTACTGTCGATCACGGCCAGCAGGGCATTAAGCGGTGCGTTTGCCCACAGGCGAGCCAGATAATGCCAATGCAGGCTATCAAAGAGTGACCCCGGTGCTGATGCGAGGGCAATGGTGTCAACTTGTTCGGGTCGCACACCGGCCTGTTGAAGACAATAGTGTGCAGCCGCCCAGGGTAGACGGGTTTGTGGCGGTGCGGTGCGTGTGAGAGCGGCTTCGTCGGCGGCGGCCACCAGTGTCTGGTCGACCAACAAAGCGGCTGACGCATCACCCTGGGGAGTGCTGGCGAGTCCGAGAATGATCATGCAGAGGGTCCTTGATTAAGGGCATCGGAACCGGCATAGCTGTCGGAACAGATATACTAGAGCAGGGGTTTCACTTAAGTGTAGGAAATTCCATTGCTTGTTGCCGGGGGCGTTGTCAGGTTGCTGTAGCAGTGACGGTGGTGCAAGCCGGTCTGTGTTATCATTAAACGCTTGTTTGAGTGTGCATAAGCGTCGGGGTTTGACACTTCGCTGCGCCACGCTTCCTTCGATGCCATCGAGACGTCATCCCGCCTTATGAATCAACCAGTTACCCCCCCTGATTATTCAACGCGAGCCGTATACTTTCGCTTGATGCGCCATATCAAGCCGCATCTGGGTTTCTTTCTGTTGAGTATTTTTGGCTACATTCTCTACGCCGCAACCCAGCCCATGCTGGGGCAGCTCATGGAATACTTTATCGATGGCCTGAACGGCAAAAAATACGATCTGACTTTGTGGATTCCCAGTGAATCCTCCTGGCTGGGCCAGCACTTGGCCTCACTGGCCTTTTGGCCACGCGTGGTGGAGAACGCCAAGGCTGTCGAAGTGGCTTTTCTGATTCCTGCGTTGGTTATGATGATTTATATCGTGCGGGGTATCGGGTCGTTTCTAGGCGGATTTTACATGGCGCAAGTATCACGTCGATTGATACATGAGCTGCGCTGCAAAATGTTCGATCGCATGATGGTGTTACCCAATCTTTATTTCGATAGCAATAATTCGGCGCATCTCATGACCAAATTCACTTACAACGTGAATCTGGTGAATGACGCGGTATCACGAGCCAGCACGGTAATCGTGCGTGAGGGCGCCACCGTCATCGCGCTGATGATTTATTTGCTCTACAAAAACTGGATGTTGACGATTTCCTTTCTGGTCATCGGGCCGATCATTGGTGCCATGGTGAGCGTGGCGGGCCGACGTTTTAAAAAATTGACGCGCAAGATTCAGCATTCCGTGGGCGACGTAGCGCACGTCTCCAAAGAGGCGCTGACCAGCTTTAGTGTGGTCAGGAGTTTTGGCGGGGAAAAGTATGAATCCGAGCGCTTTTACGCAGCGAGTGATCGCAGTTGTCGGCAGGAATTACGGCAATCCAAAATTCGTGAAATTTACATGCCGTCCCTGCAATTTGTGGTGGCAGTGGCCATGTCGGGCATGATGTATATGGCGTTGACCACGGATCATGGTATGACGGCGGGGGAGCTGGTGGCCTATGTCACCATGGCAGGATTATTGCCTCGCCCGATCAAGCAATTAAGCAGCGTTGGCGCCCAGATGCAACGCGGTATCGTCTCGGCGGAAGATGTGTTTCGTCTTATCGATGAGCCCGGTGAGCCTGATAACGGTACCCATGAGGTGGAACGCGTCAAGGGGGCGATCAGCATCCAGCATCTCAATTTTCGCTACCCTAATGGCGATCGCGATGTGCTGCGCGACATTAATATCGATATCAAACCAGGTGAAATGGTTGCGTTGGTGGGGCAATCGGGTAGCGGAAAATCCACATTGGTGAGCCTGATCCAGCGTTTTTACGAGCACACCGACGGACGCATTCTGGTGGATGGCGTTGAGATCAACGACTACAAGTTGAGTAATTTGCGCAAACAGATTGCACTCGTGAATCAGCTGGTGATGCTGTTTAACGATACCATTTCACGCAATATTGCCTATGGCCAACCTGCAGGGCCCGATGAGCAGGCTGTCGCCGCTGCGGCAGAAGCTGCATTCGCAACGGAATTCATTAATCGTTTGCCGCAAGGGATGCAAACCCTGGTGGGTGAAAATGGGGTGTTGTTGTCAGGCGGCCAGCGCCAGCGCTTGGCTATTGCACGCGCCATTTACAAGAACGCGCCTATTCTCATTCTTGACGAAGCCACCTCAGCGTTGGACACTGAATCCGAACGTTATATACAAACAGCGCTGGAGCGGTTGACGCAAGGCAGGACGACATTGGTAATCGCCCACCGACTGTCGACAATTGAAAGGGCCGACAAAATTGTCGTCATGGAACGAGGCGTTGTGGTTGAAATAGGAAGTCACGCCGAGCTTTTGGCCAAGGGGGGTGCCTACAAGAAGCTCTACGATATGCAGTTTCAGGAGAGCGCCTGAGCGCGATGTTCAGGCACCCCCAAGGTCAGCACCGGATTGGGCTGCCATCCACCAGGGTGCTGGCAACCCAACATACTGCTCAACCGAAGTGGCAAACGTAGTGCAGCGTTTCCAGCGTCTCGATATCAAAAGCAGAATCACCCGGTACGTTGAAGGATTGGCCGCCTTCGTAAGTCTTCCAGTTTTCTTCACCTTTCAGGCGTACGCGGCATTTGCCTTCGATCAGTTCCATGATTTCAGGGGCGCCGGTGTTGAACAACAGCGTGGACGGCAGGATCACACCCACGGACTTGCGGGTTCCGTCGGCCAGAATCACAGTGTGACTCACGCATTTGCCATCAAAATAGACGTTGCCTTTCTTTACCACAGATACGTTATCGAATTGACTCATGATGCATCTCTCTTAAGGGGTCGGGCTTAAAACAGCACGCGGAAAGATACCACCGTATCGTAGGTTTCAATAGACTGTTTTTTACTGGTGACGTAGCCATTGGAATAGTAATACCCGTTGGCATAGTAGCTGTAGTACCCGTAGGTTTCCCGCTCAAAATCGACTTCCGTCGTGTCTTTGGCGATCTCAAGTACATAGCTCACTGAGCTGTTGCGAGCAAATTCGATGCCCACACCGACAATAGCGCCCGTAGCAGCGTTGGTGTTCACATGATCACCGTTAAGAAAATGTACGGTAGGGCCAGCGAAAATATAGGGTGACGTGTTGGCAGACGGTGCAAAGGTGTAGCCGATACTCGCTTGCAGCGGCAGTTCTACATGATCGATGTCGCCGCTAATGACAAAGCCAGGACCAACACCATAACCCAGACGCATACCGCCGTCGAACTGGTAATGCCCAGTGTGTGAAATCCCCAGTGGAAACGCTGAGGCGTCGACTTCGTAGCCTTCGCGTTCGAGGTTCTCTTCATAGTAGTCGACAACGTCGTTGACACCTGTTGCATAGCTTAGGCCCACCCCAAAGCGCATATCGCCCGCCAGAGACGGAGTGCTCAGGGTACAGCTCAGGCAAGCTAGAGTGAGTAGAGATTTGTTCATGTGAAGTCCCTTCAATAAAAGAAATGATGCGCTCTTTCTTCCATCCTTGGTCGGTCGTTGTCACGTCGTCAGGGAGTCAGCATGGGTGAGGGTAGATTCTCACCCAAAAAGCGCTGCGCGAAATTTATACTTTTCGATTGGTTTTTGTCCAGGTCTTTGTAGGGGTAACCCTGGCGATTGTTTGAGAACAACCGCTTGAACATACCTGCCTTTGGCTCTTTAAGAGGTCAGGTTGCCTTTAGTTTCATATTGTCGAGCGTAGGCGCCTGCAGCGGGGCGGTGATCGCACCAGGAACCCTGCCAAAACGGAGATCGCCGCTATTCCAGTCGGCGAGGGCTTGTTCCAGTTCGGCTTGGGTGCGGGCCACAAAGTTCCACCACAGAAGAATGGGTTCGCCAAACGGCTCACCACCCAGCAGCAAAACGCGGGCCGGTTTGCTGGTTTGTAACGATAGGGTTGTGTGGCCTGTGCCCAGATAGAGCAGGGTGCCAGGCGTCAGCGTTTCGTCGACAAGCGAGACGGAACCCTCCAACACCAACGCAGCGTATTCAAAATGGGGGTCCAACGGCAGTTGGGTGTCTGCCGCTGCAGAGGCGGTGATGTCCAGTCCTACCAAGGGCGTGAATACTTGGGCCGGAGAGGTGTGGCCGAGGGCGCTACCGGCCAATAATGTAATTGTAAAGCCGTCCTGCAGTATTACAGGCAGTTGAGCATAGTTTTTAAAGTCGGGCCCACGATAACGCTCAGCATCAGGTAGCGCTATCCAAAGTTGTGCGGCATGCAAACGCCCGCCATGGCTTACCGAATCTTCGCTGTGAACAATGCCACGGCCCGCCGTCATCAGGTTGACCTGCCCCGGTTTAATGATTTGTTGGTAGCCCAAGGAATCGCGATGCATGATTTCGCCATCGATCATCCAGGTAAAGGTTTGCAAGCCAATATGGGGGTGTGGCCCCACATGCATACCGTTATCCGGCGGGAATTGCACCGGGCCTGCATGATCCAGAAAACACCAGGCGCCCACCATGCGCAATTCGCGATGGGGAAGGGCACGCCTGATGGTGGTGTCTTTGCCGATGATGGAGGTGCGCGCCTCTAAACGTTTCACCTTAGTGGCGTTATCGTGAGCTACTTCATCATTGATGGGTTGAGTCATGATGTCTTCACCGTTGGGATAAGGTTACGTCAGGTAGCGTCTTGCGTGTTAAGCCAATCCAAAACACAAGGCCACACTTCGGTGTTTGCGTGCCGGCCCATAATCAAATCATGGTGGCCATAATCCACTTTATGTCCGGCGGAAATCCCAAACACTTGCTGGTGGGTGCCAAAGCGGTTGGCCGCCTCCGGAGGACACTGCAGATCCTGGGTGCCCGAAATCGCCAGAATCGGAAATGGATAGTCGTTTACTCGCAGGCGTTCTGCAAAATGTATCCCTTTGCGACTACGAAGGCCACGACCATCGATGGCAGTCGCTAAATCCCGCAACACCTGCGCGCTCACCGGATGGGTTGCGGTAGCGGTGAGGCGCTGAAAATCGATGAGTTCGACATTCGCCGGATGCGCCAACACCGGGTCAACCGCTTGCGGCAATACACGACTCAAGGTGCCGGAGGTGCGCGCTAGCCAATGGATGGGCACCGAAGGCAGCACTTTGCCTATCGGTGCCAGCGGTGCGACAAAACGAAACACTGTGTCGGTGTCGCAATAATCGAGTGACGAGCCAATGGCGATACCGCTTTGTATTCGGGTATCCCCCAGGGCTGCGCGACAATACAACAGGATGCCACCCATGCTATGCCCGATAAAATGCAGGCGGGGGGCGCCGCTCAAGCGCAACACGGTGTCCATGAGGGCGGGCAGATCGTGTTGGCCGTATTCCTCCATGCCCCAACCGTAGCGTAATGTGGGTGCATGCCCCGGTTTTTGGCTTAACCCGTGGCCGCGCAGATCGGCGGCATAAACATCAAACCCCTGATCGGCAAGAAACTGACTGAACGCGCCATGAGGGCCGACCTCAAATGCGATTCGATTGGAACCCAACCCATGGCATAGCAATATCGGCAGATTGCGTTTAGGGCTATTGTGGTTTGTGGTGTTCCGATTGGCGGGAGTGTGAGTGAGGGCGAGCTGCCAACCATCATAAGTGGGCACGAAATAGGTGTGCTTTGTAGTTTCGTCGATTTCCCAACGCTGTAGGTGACGGCGTTCTGCAGGAGTCAGATATTGGTAACGCGAATCCTGAGCTGCGTTGCTCATAGTCCTCTCCTTTTGAGCTGTTTTTGCGATGGTTTTTTATACGGCCTGCTCAAAATCATAGCATGGCGACAATGCAAGTGACTGTCGGCGCTTCTCCTGCCAGGTGGCCTGATGCCAATGTTTACGCGGATTGCCACAGAGCGGGCAACTACACCGCCTGGCCGTGTGTGCCAGTATGCCGAGATGGCGTTGTTGCTCTTCTAGCGGTAACGCCTTGATATAACCCCCGTAATAGGCCGAACGTTTGGCTTTTAAACGGGCAAGATGATGACGCCGCATTGCGCGAGTGTGAGTTTTACCCATGTGTTTTCTCCCAGGGCGGCCGAAGTCGTGGTGACTTCGGCCTGTCGTAGGAGGAGGGATGTAACGGTACGGATAAGGGTATGGGAATTCACTGTCGGTTGTCGCGGATCGCGGCCTCTGTGTGTATTATTTTCAAGGTATATCATTGGCGCTGGATGGCTGTCCAGCGTGGTAACGCAACGTGTCTAACAGGAGGTTGAATATGTACGCCCGCGCTCAGGACATTCTCGATTTTTGGTTCGCACCGCCTGCTACCCCTGAGTTCGGCAAGACGAGGGCGGTTTGGTTCAAAAAAGACCCTGATTTTGATGCGGCTTTGCGAGAGCAATTTCTGAAAGATGTTGAGGCTGCATTGGCGGGCCAATTGGATGCATGGGCCGAGACACCGTTTGGTTTGCTGGCGCTCGTGATACTGCTGGATCAGTTTCCAAGAAATTTGTATCGTGGCCATGCCAAATCTTTTGCAGGGGATGCCCGCGCGCTCGCGTTGACGCACAAGGCCGTCAATGAAGGTTGGGATGCCGAATATTTACCGGTACAACGCTGGTTCATCTACTTGCCGTTTGAGCACAGTGAGCAATTGATTGATCAGGAGCTCTCGTTGAAATTGTTTAAACGACTGGAAACCTATCCCGAGTGTAGTGGCGCATATGCGTGGGCAGATAAGCATTATCGAGTCGTTGCTCGCTTCGGACGATACCCACATCGCAATTTACTGTTGGGCCGCGAATCGACACAGGAAGAACTGGAGTTTTTACAACAACCGGGGTCTTCGTTTTAGGGAGAGTGTTGAATCAATTCCAGTGGATTTGCTCATATAGGTGCCATAATTTCGCTGCTTTGTCGGGATTTAATTGCGCGGCGTAAGTAATGCGACCGCGCAGGTGCTCGGCAAAATTAATATGCCTCTCTCTGTTCTGGCTGGCGTGCCCGAAGCGCGCACAATTGAATAATATCGCTTTGAGCTGATCGTACTCTCGACGTGGCAGGTTTGGCTTTTGATTGACCACGATATGGGTGAGGCGTTGTTGCTGACCTTGCCCCAGCACCTTTGTTTTGCGCGTGTTGAGGGTAAAGCCTTCTTCCAGTGCGATGGCCGCGATTGTTGCATGCAATCGGTCGATCGCAGCCGATGACAGTCGCGGACCTGACATGGCGCCGTCATCAGCATAACGGCTATACTGTAGGCCCAGGTGTGTCGCCAGTCCTTGCAATCGTTTATCTAGGTGGTACGCCGCAAGATTTGCCAGTAAGGGCGAAGAGGGTGCCCCTTGGGGCAGGTGCGGTTGGTGATAGTGCCCCATGTTCATGCGGTTTCCCTCTTTGTCGAGAATCGACCAAGGGGTGCTGTGTGTAGTCAAATGCGTAAGCATGCGCGCAATATCGGGATCGTAACCCAATTGGCTGAATACCCGATAGACCTTGCGAAAATCAACGGAGGGAAAGAAGTCCTTGAGATCAAATTTGATTAGCATCGGTTGTTGCAGGTGATCGCTGACATACGTCAGACATGAGCGACCTTGGCAGAAACCGTGTGCAGATGGATGTGGCTGTACCTGTTTCAGAATGTGTTGGTGAATGCGTTTTTGCAGCTGTTTTAAATGGTATTTGGGTATTTCCAGTAAGCGCTGGCTACCATCTGATTTTTCAATCCAACGGTAGCGATAGTGATGGTTGGGGCGCTCCGGGTGTTGATGGCTTTTCCAGTGGCCTTGCATCCACAACAGTTCATTGCTGGTCAGGCCGAGCCATTGCTCCAGATCCATTTGTGTTTTCAGCGGGGGAACAGCAGGGTTCAGCGCTTGACTGGGACGGGGCTTTTGCAAAGTTATTTTTCGAATGACAATTTTTTGTTGTCGGCAAGACTCCGCAAAAGGAATGAAGTTGGCAATAGTATGGACAAGCATCGCTTTATTTTGCAGCGCAGGATCTTTGCTTGCCATTTTAACAAGATAGCGACAGAGTTTGTCTATCCAAAGCGGCTGTTCGGCAAGTGTTTCACTGATGTGGTAATGAATAGCGTCTTTCGTGAATGATCCGGTCAGGATGGCATCTGCCAGACAGCTTGCGATCCAATGCAAATAATTCATGAAAAATCCGACCCCTGCCCAACCCGACTGCTGCTGTATGTAATAATCTGCGTGTCACGCAGCGTCTTACATACCCTGTAATGACTCAAGTAACGTGTACCCTCGGGGTTACCCCGAAGCGACATCGACCACGCGGTTTTAACACCTGTAGTGCTATGTCTCGCTTGGAACAGGGGCCGAACTATTTATATATTGGAAACCTTGCGAGGGGTCAAGCGGGTTCGCTCAATGCTGGAACCTACGTCGATTCAGAACCGTTTCATGTGCCTTAGGGGAGCCCGATTCATGATAAATTGCACCCATAAACAAACCTATAGCTCGGCCATTTCGAAGAGACACACCCTCTGACATGAATAATCGTGAACGCAACAAGGCGCATAATCGCAATAAAATTCTGATGGCCGCGCGCGAGCTGTTGAAAGAGGGTGGGCTCGACGGTTTATCGATGCGCACACTGGCAGAGCGCGCGCAGGTAAGTTCCCGCACCCCCTATAATTTGTTTGGTTCAAAAACAGATGTATTGCTGGCGCTGCTCGATGATCCACTGCGACAGCTAAGGGATCGCCTACCGGTGGTAATGGCCACGGGGGCTTTGCATGCGAGCCTGAGTCTGGTGGACGAAGCCTATGCGCTGTATGCCCCTGAGATTGAATATTATCGTAATATATTCTGGGGCGTCATGACCTCGGATCACCCTGCCGCCCGCGTCGCCAATCTCGAACGCGCCCAGCATGTTACGCTGATGTTGCTGGCACAGGCGCAGGCACGCCAGGAACTATTGCCCGACACGCCACTCGAAGCGCTCGCACGCCATATTATGCTGTCCATTGCCGGCCTGCTGGGCTTATGGGCAAATGCCCTCATTTCTGCACCCGAACTCGTCATGGAAATAAAGAAGACGCTGGCCTACAGCCTGGGTCGCCATTGCACGCCAGCGTTACAGACAGAGTTCGCAACCCTCACCACCGGCCCGTGATTGCTTGTCTGGGTTAGAACGGTTTCACATAAGAAAACGCCAGTAACACCGAGGTCGTTCTTGTCCCAATAGTGATTCTCGTGCCTGCCATTCCTTACTCCGCGCCCTGCTGAGCGCATTGCATGAAGAGTATGCCGCCTCGGGATTTTAAATGCAACGCGTTGCAATAATGCGTTAAGATGTATTAATCTGTTCTCCAGGCAGTCATCAGCACCCAGAGTTGCAACTCACTCAAGCAGCCCACACACACGCAACACCACACCACACACGAGGCCCTCTATGACAGCACTTCATCTCGGTTTTGATGAATCAGAAAGGCAATCGAGCCCCTACGCCCGCTTTTTCAATCCGCAGATGGCACCTTTGCCTGCGCATGTGCTCGAGGCGCTCTCCAAAGGGGTGGTGGCACGGGAGCTGTTGCCGCCGGTGGAGCAAGCCGTCCGACTTCAGGACGAGGGCTACCACCTGTTGGAAACCGGCTACACGCTGACCGCCGACGGTGCAGCCCGCATTGCTTGTTTGACTCAGATGCCGGGTGTAACGCCTGCTATGTGGGATTGGTGGTTTTCCTGGCATGGCAGTGAGGCACAACGTTACAAGTTGTGGCACCCCCTCGCCCACGTCGATGTAGCGTGGGCCGATGGTCATAGCGAATTGCAATATTACGTCGGCAGAACTTCGAATATCGTCGAATACATTGGCGCAAAGCGCTTACGGGTGTTTCTCACGTTCGTTCGCCCCGCAACCCTGGGGTTTGATGAAGAGCGCCTGCGTGACCGAGGTGAAGTCGTGATTTGCGGGCGAGGCGGCGTTGCCGGTTTGCCCATGGAAGCCGTCTGGCTGGTGCATCACATTCGGCCCGTTGCAGACGGTGCCGAAATGCGTTCCCGCTTCTGGCTGGGCGGCAGTAACGTCAATCCTGTGGGTGTGCACAACCGTTTCGGCAAATGGCTGGGACTGATAGCGGCACAAACCCAACGCCTGAGCGCCCGACAGGCAGAAGAAATGCTGATACATGACGCCCAGGAAATGAACCATCTCGCCGCGATTCTGCCGGTGCTACATGCAAGCTTCGCCCGCAACGCGTGAACTGAGCGGCCTAATTGGGGAGAACACCATGAAACGTCCACACAGCGTTGGCAAGACCATGACCCGCCACCATGACGGGTTCGACGCCGCCGTGCTCGGCACCTCATTTAACGGTTCAGACCCGGGGGTTCGCCCCAAAGTGCTGGTGCAGGCAAACCACGTCTTTGACGTGATCGCCGCTGTCAAACGGGCACGCCGCGAAGGGCTGAATATCAGTGTCTGTTCGGGTGGCCATAGCTGGCTGCAGAATCATTTGCGCGAGGGCGGCTTGCTGATCGACATGTCACGCCTCAATAACATCGAGGTCGATGTGGAGCGACAAATGGCATTTGCCGGCCCCGGTTGCTGGAGCGTGGATCTCGACAACACGCTAAAACGTCACGCGCTTTTTTTTCCGATTGCACATGCCATTGATGTATGTCTTGGCGGTTATTTATTGCAGGGTGGTTTTGGCTGGAACAGCCGCGTGCTGGGTCTCGCCTGTGAAAATGTACTGGGCATCGATGTGGTTACCGCTGACGGGCAACTGATTCACGCGAATGCCGAGGAACATGCCGACCTTTACTGGGCCGCGCGTGGCGCAGGTCCGGGATTTTTTGGCGTCGTCGTTCGCTATCACCTGAAAGTGCATCCGCGCCCCCAAGTTACAGCGTTAGCGTCGCATGTTTTTCGCATGCGCCATCTTGATGACGTATTTCTGTGGGCTGAGAAAATCGGCCCGGAAGTACCGCGTTCGGTGGAGTTCCAATTGTTGCTGACACGCAAGGCCAACGGCATTTTTGCTCCGGGGATCGAGGTGATTGCTCCGGTACTGACGCATAGCTGGAAACAGGCAAAAGAGGACACGGCATTTCTGACGCGCGGCCCGATGCGACGGCTGGCCAGCTTACCCTTTCCGTTAATGCCGATTTCGACGGCCGTGATGTCCACGCTGGCGGCACGCAGAATCTTCCCGCCCAAAATGCGCTGGAGCGTCGATAACATGTGGACCAATGCACCCATGGAGCAATTGCTTCCCGGCCTGCATACGATTGCCGAGACCATGCCGCCTATGCCCAGTCATGTGTTGATGATCAGCTGGCATCCCCCGGAAAAACGCCAGGACATGGCCTTTTCGGTAGAAGGAAAACACTATCTTGCTCTCTATGGTGAATGGAAAAATCCGCAGGACGACGACCTTTATGCCAGCTGGGCGACAGACAACATTAAATCCATGGAACATCTTGGCGTGGGAATTCAGCTGGCCGACGAAAATCTTGGCCGCCGCCGTGCCCGCTTTTTGTCAGCGGAGAACAAAACACGATTACAAGCAATACGCACCCTTTATGATCCAGACGGGATGTTTCATTCGTGGAAGAGTGAATCCTTATAAATGTTTGTATGACCGCGGTCGGGCGTTAAGACACTGAGAACACTTTCCCTTTGGGATAAAACGGCAAACGTCGTCCCTCGGGCAATAAAAACGCATGATCCATGGAGACGTGCAATTGGTCTTCACAAAAACCATCAGTAATGATCAACACCGGGCCCTCTTTGGGAAATTCTGCGCGATTTCTTTGTGCTTCGATCAGATCAATGCCTGGTTGCAGAATGGTGCCGCCGCGCCCGCGAATAGAAAATCTGTCCAACAAATTCTCGGGCTCAACCCAACCATGATCGTAAGCGCTTGCATCGCAGCTAATAAATCGCACCGCAAAAACATCGCGTGCCATCGCATAGCTCGCAATGGCGCCTAAGGCTTTCCCCAATAATTGCGTATCCATGGAGCCTGAGGTATCCAGTACGACGCCAAATACACGACTTTTCCGTTCCTCCTCGGGTGGTTTCAATGCAGAAGGCCGGGGGATATCAGGCGTAGACGCTTGGCGCCGGGATGGGCGTGCATAACTACGGCGTGTTTCAGGTGGTGGGAATCGTTCGTCAAACCATTCGGCCAGTTTTACATCCCACGGAATAGGCGGTTGATTCAAGCTGCGAATTTCTTCAATTAATCCGGCGGGTAGCGTGCCTCGCATTCCACTGAATAGACAGCGTTCCAAGCCTTGTGCCAACGCCCGACGACAATAACGCTCGGCATCAGTAAAATGTGGGCTCTCTTCATCGCCGATCAGATCAGGTTGCCCGGCACCGCGTAATGTTGCGAGCTTGCGTGCACGACGAATATCTTTTGCCAAATCGTCATAGATTTCTTCTGCGGACCAATTATGAAATTTGGCGTCATGCAACAGCCCGATGCCAGGTGGTGAGCCAATGCCCATCTCGATCAGCCAGGCGTTAATGATGAAATCGCAGGCGACATTCCATAATTGCGGATCACGACCGCGTCGGCGGGATGCATGGTTGAGGCCGGCATGCAGCAGCTCATGCGTGAATACAAACAGGCATTCATTGCTATTCAGGTGCGCGCCGGGGTTCATCCAGATTTTGCGAGCGCCCACATCAATGGCGGCAACTTGAATACCGTATTGCTGGCAGAGACGATGATCTTCTTCAAGATCGAAGGTGGCTGCGAGCGCACCCAATAAGGGATAATTGTCGATCAATCTGCGTTTGGCTTGTTGTGCGGGCGAGTTGGGGCGTTCTGGCGTGGCACTTATTTCTTGGCCTGCCGCCACTTTGAGTGCGCGCCCGACGCCCGCCGCGATTCCTTTGGCCAGCAAGGCTTTCCAGTCTTTTTTGGAATAGCTGGGGATTTTTTCCTCCAGATTGATAAAGAAAGATCCGCCTCCGGTGAGAGTATAATGCCAGCTGAACAGTGGGGAGTGGATCTCGCTGGTGCAGAGCAAGCGAAAGAGTGCTTCCGCACCGCCTGCAGGGAGTACGGGGAATTCGCTTTCTAACGCTTCTGGTAGGCTCCCGATTTTGAGCTCGTCACAAAATCTGTTGGCGATCAGCAATGAGCTTAGTTCCCAGGTGGCTAAGGGTTGGCGCTTTACGACGAGCCCAAAGCCGAGACACACCGTTGCCAACGCCAGCAGTCGCAGCCATTCTTCTGGTGTTAGCAATCGTTTGGGGTGTAGCCAGATATTGCCGTTGGGTTGCACGACGATCCAGCTACGTTCGCCTAAGTAGCGGTGGTCTGTGTCGGCACGAATGCTGATCTGTTCGCAGATTAATGCCAATACCGGGTGGTATCGCAATTGCAAAATAGCAGTGTTTCTTGCCTCGGCGGCGGCATCACGGGTTGAATTGCGTTTCATTATGCGCCCTTGCCACGCGCTGCAAGACGTGGCAAATCGCGAGCGATCTCGATTAAAAACCAACTGGGCAAACTGTTACCATTTTCGTCTTCACTCAATACCGATTGCGCAATCTCTACGCTGATGCGGGCCAGGTCACGCAGCATGTCTTTTGCGCGTATTGCCAAAGCTTTGTGCTCAGTTCGCACCGAAGCTTCGTCGTTAGGGAGTTCTTTGCGTAAATGCGTGCGAAAGGATTGCGCCAGAAAATAGAGCACATCACGATCAGCAGGTGCCGCAGGCCAATGGCGGTCACCTTTGAGGATGGCATTCAGTGTATGTTGCTCACGAATCTGTTTGATGAATCCTTTGAAATGCGCAGCATGTGAAGGTGAAAGCAAACCGAAGGCGAGCGCTTCGATCATGTCATCGGTAATTCTTTCTCCGAACGATTTCAATGCATCTGAAAACATATGCCAGCTGCGCGGCGTGGAAAACGGTTCCTCATGCTTGGGTGGTTCGCTCCACAAATGATCTGGGCGAAGCTGTAAATATTCGACCACCCATGGATGTATGCCACCTTGGTTGATGGCCCAGGTCAACCATTGCCGATGATCAGCGCGTAAATGAATGTGAACGAGTCGGTTGATCAAGGCGGAAGGCATTGGTTTGACAATGGCCGCATCTTTCGCCCGGTTGCCAGCACCAATGACAATCGTGCCGGGCGGAAGCCGATATTCACCCACGCGCTGCTCCAATATCAGCGAATAAAACGCTTTTTGAATTTCATGCGAGGACGCGTTTAATTCGTCGAGAAATAAAACAAACGGCTCATGCCTGACGATATTGGCAGGTGGAAAAAAGCGGGAACATTCGCCGTCGATTTTTGGAACGCCGAGCAGATCTTCGGGGGCAAGCTGGCTTCCCAGAAGAGAAACACATTCCAGCCCGACTTCATCAGCAAAACGTTTGACCATGGCGCTTTTTCCAATACCCGGTGCGCCCCAAATAAAAACCGGGCGCACAATCGCGACATTGAGAAGAAATTCAAAGGTTTGTGCGGGGGTGAGTTGAATGGTGGAGTTCATGGTGAGTTTGGTCCCGATACCGATTCGCCCAGAGTGGTAGAGATCTCGTAGGTGTCGGTGGTACGAGTCATTTAAAGAACTCTTTGATTGCTTGCCACCATATTAAAGCATTCTTTAATTTAAATGTAAGCAATGAGAGAACGCTTTAACCGAGCTAGCCCTTGATGTCATCCCGCAATATCTTGCTGCAGGAGTACCGCCAAGGTAACGTGCTTGGCGACGATCACAATCACTGGTTTTTGGCAAAGTTCTTTCAGTAGTACGCCGGTTGTTCTCTCGAGTCTCGCGATAAATTTTCGTTTCGCTGGCGCAGAGACGTCTTATTTGTACAGCATTTCGCGTACCGTGCTTCGCAGCCAGGCGTTTACGTTTGCAACGATCTGCGGATTTTCACTGACGTCTGCTACTGATGTGTCGGTGTAGCCGATAGCCTCGTCGATCTGTTCTTCAATGGGTGCGTCGGGATCGGCAATAAAGATGCCGAATATTCGATGGCGAGGATTATCTGCTATGCTCGCCATGCGCTCGCGAACCCATTTTTCTGCCTCTGCCCGTGATTTAAAACGCTTTTCGTGCCGGATGTAGAACTCTCGGGGGATAGGTATTGATCTGCCGTCCACCAGATAAGCAATGATTTCACCCGTTTCTGGCATATACGCTGCGTCGCTCTGGAGCTTTTCAAGCGCTGCCAGAAATGTTGGTATCGGCTCAGGGAATCGATCACGTAAATCGATGGTTCGGAAGGCAAAAATTTCTTTCGGCGGTAATGAAAATGGCATGTTTGGGATTCCCTTTCTCAGATAGCGGATTTATGTGGTAACGCTTTCGCGAGATTTGAAGCGCTCCAATAGCAAGATCTTGTGCGCGGGGCTTACTAAGTAACCGCCGCCCAGAATTGTCCAGCCAGTTCACTTCAGTTCGTACCAAACACCACGCCCGCTACCATGCTGTGTAAGGTGACCTCGTTCGACCAAGTTGCGGAAGTGTTGTTTCAGCGTGTTGCGGTTGGCCGTGGTTAGTTTGATGGCGTCACCCATAGTGATGCGCCCGTGTTCGCGGGTGAATTCTACGATCTGCAATGACAGATCTGGCAAGACGGCCAGCACAATCCGTTCTCGCTCCACCTTCTTCTCCAGGCGGCGAACCTGTTCGGCAAGCGACCGCAGAAAGAACACCAGCCAGGGTTGCCAGTTTGGCGCATCCGTTCGGATGGTGCCTTGCGTCTGGCGCAACGCCAGGTAATAGCCTTCCTTGTTCAGCTCAACCACGCTTTCAAGGGAGCTATACGGTACATAGACATACCCCGCCTGAATCAGCAGCAAGGTCGTCAGCACCCGACTAAGCCGTCCATTGCCATCTTGAAACGGGTGGATTTCAAGGAATACCACTACAAAGAGGGCAATGATCAGCAGTGGGTGCAGCTGCCTCTTCTCCCGCTCGTCATTCACCCAAACGACCAAATCGGCCATTAACAGTGGAGTATCAAACGGTGTAGCAGTTTCGAAGACGATACCGATCTGGACCCCGTTCTCGTCGAATGCCGCGACACTGTTCGAGTGGGTCTTGTATTGCCCCCTGTGGCGCGAGTCCTTTTCACTGTGACGCAACAAGATTTGGTGCAGTTGTTTGATGTGATTTTCGTTGAACGGAATGTCGTGCCACGAACTAAACACTAAGTCCATCAGTTCGGCGTAACCTGCGACTTCTTGCTCGTCGCGGGTTGCGAAGGACTGGATGGTCAGGTTGGAAAGCAAGTGTTCAACCTCGCGGTTACTCAACTTGCTTCCCTCAATGCGGGTGGACGAGCCAATACTTTCGATGGTCGCAACCCGCCGTAGTGCCGACAGGCGGTCGGGCGCAAGCGTACCCAAAGCCCGCCATGCGCCTTTGAATTCGTCGATCCGGGCGATTAGGCCCAGGATCTCTTGGGTGATTTTGAGAGAGTCAGAACGTAGCATGAAACCAATACTACACCCATTTACACCCATTTCATAGGCGGAAGTAAGGTTGGTTGGCGAAAATGGATGTAAATGGGTGTGGTATTGGTTGGTATGCAGAGATTCATTGCTCGGGCCGTCCACAATACGCAGACAATGGATTTGTAAAATTCCAGCATTCGATGGTCAGTGGGCATTATCAAACAGCGACAAAATCATGCCGTTTTCCACACGATAGCCCATCACCTGATAGCCACGTCGCCGTTTTTCCCACATTCGCCGCAAGGCCATGTGACCAGTGTCGATGAAATCAATGATGCGTACATCCGATTTGGTTGCATGTTCACGATGCAATCTCCCTGCATATTGTTGCAAAGTGCCTTTCCAGGAAATTGGCATCGCCAGCACCAGCGTATCCAGTGGCGGGTGATCGAATCCCTCGCCCACCAGCTTGCCTGTCGCGAGCAGAATGCGTGGTGCGTCTGGGGCGAGCGCATTCAAATCATTGATCACGGTAGTGCGCTGCTTTTTGGGCATCCTTCCATGCAGAACAAAAAACGGCGACGTTACTTCCTTGAGTGCCGATGAAATACCCTCCACGTGTTCGGTGCGCTCAGTAAGTACCAGAACCTTCCTGCCTTGATCATAAGCGTCCTTGATGGCCGCGACTATGTTTGATGTGCGTTCAGCATCATTTGCAATATGCCGGAAAACGTCTTGAATACCAGACTCCTTTGGTAATTCGATTGTTCCATTCAGGTATCGCGTTATGACTGTCATGTCATGAGGTGCGTTTTCAGGTTTGGCAGCACTGTGGCGAATCGGGCCGCACTGCATGAAAATGATAGGCTGTTGTCCATCGCGTCGAATTGGCGTTGCCGTAAGTCCCAGCACATATTTCGCCTTGACACGGTTCAAAATTGCATCAAATGATACCGCCCCGATGTGGTGGCATTCATCTATGATTACCTGCCCATAGCATTCAACTAGATCACTGATCTTTCCTTGGCGTGACAAGGATTGCATAACAGCAATATCAATCTTACCGGTTGGTTTTGCTTTTCCTCCGCCAATGAATCCAATGAAGCCTTTGTCGACACCAAGAAAGGTTTGCAACCGTTCTTTCCATTGTTTGAGCAACTCGGAGCGATGAACAAGGATGAGCGTATTGGTTGCTCGTCGGGTAATAATTGCAGCAGCGGTGACGGTTTTACCAAATGCTGTGGGAGCGCATAGCACGCCCACATCATGTTTCAGCATTGCCATGACAGCGGTTTCCTGATCCGAGTGTAGTGCACCGGTGAAAGTGACATCGATCGTTGTACCCGCGAAGCGTTCGTCAGTAATCAATTTTTGAATATGGTTATCGTGCAGCAATGCATTTACCGCATCCAGGCAACCACGAGGCAGCGCGATATGGTGCGGAAAGTTTTCCGCACAGCCGATTTTTCACCATAACAGATAGCGCGTGGCTTGTTCCACACCGACAGGCGCATAGCTTGGGCTTTATAAAACTCTGGATTTTGAAACGCGGCAAGGCGGATCAGGCGGTTGGCCAAGGATTGCGGAAGTTGAGATTTTTCAAAGTACAGAAGATTGGCTTGCGTGATCGTGATCGATGATGGCATGGGTTCGTTGAGTTTCCGGGGAAGAGCTGCGGAGCTTTTCCAAGGCTATTTCTGATCCTCGTCGTCGATAAAGGTGACATCAAGAGGGTGCCCCCCCGCGGTAACGCGCAGTATTGTCGGCTCAACATCATTGAGGCTAAAAATGCCCACTGGTCCACATAAGGATGAAATTCTTGATCCACAAATATACTGCAGTTTTTCTCGCGAGGATTTTTTTGCAGTGGAAGGGCGATCAAATTCCCGAAACCGCCTTTTGGCAAGGTGTCTTGGTTGGGGAATAGTCGGTCATACGAGCGAAGTTTCAACTGCCGGGTGCGTGCACAGGTATGACTGATGAGCGCCGTGCCGAGCCTTCGTGCGCTTTGTGCTGAAACTTTGTCCGTGAAAAATATCCAGGCAAGTGCCCCGGTGCCGGAACGAGAGATTTCTATTGCCACTGGGACATTCAATTCATGACAGGATTGCGCGAATGCTTGTGCATCGGCCTTCCAATCCGCATCGTCGAAGTCAACGGCCAGAAAATGACAGGTATCGTCTGCAAGAAGTGGATAAATCCCAATCGTATGCTTGCCAATCAGATGGTCATAGAGCGTTACGTCCGTGAGAGGAATCAATACACGATTTCTGCGCGCAGAACACTTGATGGTGGGTTTGCCGCAGACACCCGTTCGCCATTCATTGGCACAAGCGGGTGTGTAGCCAGAATCGCCCTTTTTATTTTCCCATCGAAGTGCACAAACATCAGATCGACCGCGAAATAGTGAGCGAAAAAGGGTAATTTTCTCATTGATAATGAGTTTTGAAGGTTCAGCCTCACCTTTGCTTGGTATGAGGGGGCGCGGCACAGATTGTCGCCAGTCAATGCCATGCACCTCAAGTAGTGCAATCAAGCGCGCATTTTCAACCCGCAATGCGGACAGCGTTTCCTGTTCTTCCATTAGCTACCGTTTCACTCGAAAAAAACGGGGTGGGTGAGTGGGTTAGTATGAGAAGTCATGATAGATAAGAAATAAACTTACGCACTATGCTGCGGTTTACCGAGGCGTACCCCGAGGCTCAGATTGTCTCGACACTGTCGAGACAATTGGCATGGAGCCATTTTTTGGAACTGATCTACCTTAAAGACTCGCTCAAACGCGACTTATATGCCCAGATGTACAGTCAGGAACGCTGGAGGGGGCGCGAGCTTTACCTTTGTGGCACGGCAAAAACGCATACAGATCGACAATGATGATTCTTATATTGATTTGCTGTTCTACATCCGTCGCTTGCAACGCTTGGTAGCGATTGATCTCAAACTGGCTAATTTTAAGGCCGCAGATAAGGGCCAGATGGAGCTTTGCATACGCTGGTTGGCCAAACATGAGCAGGAACCGGGCGAAGCCGCGCCATTGGGCATTATTTTGTGCAGTGGTAAAAAAGGAGAAGATCGAATTGCTGGAGCTAGATTCCAGTGGAATTGACGTGGCTGATTACTTGATCGAATTACCACCCAAGTCGGTGTTGCAACAAAAGCTGCAAGGCCATTGAACGCTCTCGTCAGCGCTTGGAGAATGACAGTTTGCCCAATGCAAGCGGGGTGAATGCCTGATTGCTGATAAAAAGGCGATGTCGTCAGGCTTGCAATTGGCAGATTTGGTAGCAGGACCAATTGGCATGAGTGTGTTGAAGCCGCATCAGGAAAATCGAGCGTGTGAAGTGTAAAAGCGTAAGTTCTACTGCGATGGCGTGCGAGGCAATGTAGGAAAAGGCTACGAAAATATGGGGCTCAAAATTTATCCAACCCTAAAAAGCGAAAAGCCCCGATGAAACTCACCAAGGCTATAACGCCGACCGAGCACCCCCAATCCACTTAACGCGAAGTTATGGCTCCTAACATAAGGCAGTTTTTGGCTTGGGTTCGCTCGTAAAAAGCAAAGCGTTGGCTTCTTGGCTCGCATCGTCGCCCGTAAAAAGCTGGACGCCAGACGTCAGTATGCTGGCCGGATGGCACATTGCCGCATTGGGTTTGCTTCGATTTGCGAATGAAATGATCCACGGCCGAAGCCGAATTACGAGTCACTAATCCTGCGCGGTTATTGTTGTTACTTTATATTTGTTTTGGCTGTCTATATTTTGTAAGTTTACGGCAGCCCAAAATCGAAGCGGATTTGGAGATTTTAGAGATTAAGAACGAATTTTTGAGCCGCGAAAGCAACGCGGCCAAAAGATCTCCGCGCACGATGTTCGGAGAGGCATGAGAGAATGCGCTCAAAAATCAAGAGCCGTGTTCGGCAAAACCGCCGCGTTCCCCCCCCCTCAGCATGCGGATCTTGTTGATGCAGGGGTTAAAGAGGTTCCTTTGGATGGCCGCCTTGCCTTGACAGCCGTCGGCCTGAAATGGGATCATTGAGGCCCAGCCGATCGTTTTATTGTAGCTACAGCGATGCAATTAAACGCCACATTGCTGACGGAGGATGAAAAAATTCTAGCTTGGCGTTCTTCATTATTGTGTTTTGATGCTCGTTGTTAGAGAAACACGCGGAAAAGGGGTGCCGAAGTCAGCGTTTAGTGGCAGGGCAACGTCGATTAGATGATTACGAATATTACAATCGCATGGCCTAATTCTCAGATACTGAAGATTATAACAATCAGCAGGATATGGAGCCAGGCTTCCAATTTTTAAAAATTCCTAGTTTGTTGTGGTTTTCATTTTCTTGAAATCGGAAAAGCGAATCAGCGCACCCATGCTGGTGATTACACTGTGTTCGATAGTTTGTAACATTGTGCAATACAAATTAAGAAATACCTTGAAATTAAATGCGAAAATACTACTGAATCAATTGGGGAAAAAGATTCAGAATCCCTCCTAAAGTGAGTTTCCAGTTGGTGTAAGGAATTGCAGTGGTGCTTTTTTATGGCTAAAGGGTGATCAACCGGTTAGAAAGGTGGCCACTAATCTGGATGCTACAAGGTTGAAAAATCATATGGTTATATTACAGCTTTCTGCAAGATATGCGGAGCGATCAAAAATTGATAGAAAAATTGTTGAAATGTGAACGGTATAAAGTAATTTTGGGAAATGCATGATGCGTCGTTTTGCTGTTAATCTCGATATAGAAAGTGTATCTATTGGTGTTATGGGTTTTTTTGCCGCATTTTTTTTCTTAGCGTGTGCAGTGGGAGGGATTAAAGGCTATTCGCCGGTGCCCTTCTGGGATATGTGGGCTACGCATGGCTATCTTGGATCCTATTTAAGTATTGTCAATGGAGATGTACATGAATGGTGGGCACAGCATAATGAACACCGCATATTTCTTTCGCGTCTTTTGTTTTGGGTGGATCTTGCTTGGTTTGGAGGCAAAATTTATTTTTTAATTATAATTAATTATTTGTTAGCTGCGGCGTTGTGCGTACTTTTTTTTGCGTGTTTAAAAGAAAGAGTTAGCACTTTTCATGACGTTTTTGTTCGTAGAATCATAGGGTTTCTTATCATAGTTCTTTTGTTTTGCTGGACCCAGCGAGAAAATTTTACCTGGGGCTTTCAAAGCCAGTTTTTTCTCGCACAGCTACTGCCATTTTTTTCTTTCTACTTGCTTCATCGCGCCCACTCTTCGGAGAAGCATTCAACGGCATTTTTTCTGCTTGCCTGTATTATGGGTTTTGGGTCAATAGGTACAATGGCAAATGGCGTGCTGGCATTGCCACTTATGACCATGCTTGGCTTGGCTTTGAGGATGAAATGGCAAAGAGTCTTGATTTTGGCGATACTTGCTTGTTTGGCTACTGGCGTATATTTTCGGAATTACCATTCTGTTCACGGTCATGGCTCACTATCAGAGGCATTGCTGAACAACCCGATAGAGTTAATGCAATATGTATTGTTATATCTAGGCAGCCCTTTTTATTATATGTGGGGTGGGGGACATAAATTAATCGCTCAGTTGGCTGGTCTATTCTTAATTGCAAGTTCAATTTATTTTAGCAAGGATGTATTGAAATTTCGCTATAGTAGTTCGCTCCATTTGGGGCTAATTACTCTGCTTCTGTATATTGGTGGCTCTGCCCTTGGCACCGCGGGTGGAAGAGTTGTTTTTGGTATTGAACAGTCCTTGTCTTATCGTTATCAAACACCTGCAATTATGGCTTGGATTGCTTTGTTAATACTATATGCGCCTGCGCTATCACACATAATAAAACGTCATAAATATCTAGCTATAGGGCTGATCATGCTTATTCCCGTATCATTCCTGCCAGTACAGAAAGAGGCGTTTTTTTCACAAAGGGACGAACATTTTAATAGATGGGTAGCAGCGCTGGCGCTTGAACTAGGTATAAAAGATAATGGACAAATAAATCATATTTACCCCTTTGCTGATGAAGCGCTAATGACTTCAAAAATGTCTTCGGAAAGAAACTTATCGGTATTTGGCCATTTCTATATAAAGGATGTTCGGCAGTTGATAGGAAAAAGTGCAGAAACCAGATCGTTACCCGAATGCTTGGGTAGTTTGGATCGAGTTGTAGATGTTGCACCAGATGTTGATTTTGTTCAGGTAATAGGTTGGATATATTATCCTGATGGTAAGAACTCCCCTAAAGCGATACACATCGTTGATGAGAATCAGCAACAAGTTGTCGGGTATGCATTGACGGGGCAAAAACGTTCAGATGTCGCAGATGCTGTGGGTAGTAATGCAAAACGGGCCGGTTTTTTGGGCTATTTAAAGAAAAGCCATGTAAAGAATAGTTTGTACTTGATCGGCCAGCAGCCGAGCTGCAAGCTGGATGTTCATGGTTTGTAGTGCATCGAACAGGACGGGGATAAGACGAATAAAGCCCCTATTCTCTGGTCGATAGAATCCAGCAGCAAATAGGTATTTTCTGCGTCGCGTTGCAGCCAGCCTTTTTCTCCAGAAACCGTGTGACACGATGAGAGAGCTGATGCACCAGGGAGTTGAGTTCCTCTATAGTCGGAGTCTTGACGCGGTGAAAGCGCATGACGCCGTATCTGTCTTCGGCGTAAACGCCGTCCAGAAAAAGCATGTGAAAGTGAATATTCAAATTCAGCGCAGAGCCGAAGCGTTGAATCAGGGTGACGGCACCTGTATGGGCAGTGTGTGCTTGTTGACCCCGGCTTTCTTGACCAAGTGGGTGGCCAGTGTGCGATTGACGATCTCCAGCACCTTGCCCATCATGGAGGGTTGTTGAGCCAGCAGAAATCGCAGTTCGTAGGGAAAACTCAGCACCCATTGACGAATAGGTTCTACCGGTAACACTTCGTCCACCAGCAAGGCGGCGCACTCCACCATCCGCCGAGCGCCGCAACTGGGGCAGAAGCCCCGCCGCTTGCAGCTGAAGGTGACCAAGCGCTCATGCTTGCAATCTTCACAGCACACCCGCAAGAATCCGTAGTCAAGGCGACCGCATTTGAGGAAATCGTCGAATTCCTGTTGGGCGAAAACGGGCAGCGTTTGTCCTTGGGCTTCGAGGTGGGTGCGAAACTCGGGGTAATGGGCTTCGATGAGTTGATAGAGAAATGTTTCTTCCGGCCGGTGGCGCTCGTAGGGGAGCGTCGGAGCAGGCACGGCCATCCTGGCCAATGACATGGTTCAATCCCTTGATACCGTAATTGCTTGCAGTGTATCGATTGCTTGGCGTATTGGACAGCGTGGATGGATGGGGTGGGTGTTAAGTCGCGCGGCGGGCGCGGATGCCAGATTGCTCAATCGGGCAGGATGCAGAATTGCGGCATTGGGGTGGGCTTTGTTGGCGCAATTGGCCAGGACGCTCCGAAGCGGTTCGGGCGGTAATTTGCAAGATCGACGCCCACTGAAAAGCAGGACGTCCGCAAAAGGTAGAATGCCACTATACAGCTCAGGCGGCCCGCAACGTCGCATAACAAGCAACTAGATCCGATCGCTGCGCGTCGGCTCAGCTGGCGTGTTAAGGCACGCTTATGTGCCATATTAACCAAAAGTTGAAAGAATGATTGGCAACCCAACAAACAAAAAAGGCCAACCCTTACGGATCAGCCTTTTTCATACAAAATACATGGTGGTGGGGTGGCGACTGGCCTCCAACTACGTACGATATGCGCCTGAGGAATCCTGAGTAACCACTCTTGTTACTGCAAACTATCCTGACACCTGGGGTTGATGCCAAGTCGCAAATCGCGTTTACCGAGTTCAGTTCATTTCAGCTTTTCTTGCGTACGTGTATTTGTACAAGTACAATGATGCGTACAACTTCGAAGGAGGCCACCATGGACTCAATCAGTTACTCTGCCTTTAGAACCCATTTAGCCAGTACGCTCGACAAAGTGAACGAAGATCATATCCCCATCCTAATTACCCGGCAGAACGGCAAGCCGGCGGTGATCATGTCGCTGGAGGATTTCAAGTCTTACGAAGAAACAGCTTATTTAATGGCCAGCCCCAAAAACGCCGAGCGTCTCAACCAAGCTATTGCCGAGATCGAAGCAGGTAAGACAGTAAAGCACGGACTGATTGAAGAATGATCCTCGCATGGGCTGAAAAAGCATGGGAGGATTATCTTTACTGGCAAGTCACTTATAAGAAGATTCTCAAGAGAATCAATGAACTCATCAAGGACATCAAACGGCATCCCTTCGAAGGCATAGGAGACCCAGAGCCACTTCGGAATAACTGGTATGGCTATTGGTCACGACGGATCGACAGAGAACATCGTTTGGTATTTAGGGCTACTGAAGACACAGTCATCATTGCCCAGTGTCGATATCACTACTGACTTCCTTCTTGGTCAGTGAAAGTTATCAAACAGCGGTAAGGTCACGCCATCTTCATTCCCCCTACTAGTCACCCGGACTGAATTGAGTCCACTAGAAAGTCCGTATTGATCTGTGATCACTTATCTGCTTACCTGATTACATGTAAAAAATATAAAATACCTTGGCATGTTCGAATGAGTCAAACATATATACCAATAAAGAATATGAAAAAGATATTATTTATAGTTTTCGGTATAAGTGCAGAAATAGCGCTCGCAAATGAGGAGGTGAATGTCAGAATAAATGGTTTTGCGTCATTTGCAGGCGGAATAACAGCAAAGAAAAATGACCATGTATTGGAATATGGTAATAACTTATCTTTCAATGAAGACACGATTTTTGGCCTACAAGCGTCAGTGGATCTTGAAAATAACATAACTCTTGTTAGTCAGTTCGTGAGTCGAGGGATCAACGATCTTGAAACGAAGATTGAATGGGCATATGCCTCTTATCAGCTAGGTCAAAAAACATCAATTAGAGTCGGAAGGATCCGCACACCTTTCTATGAGTATTCTGAATCATTGGAAATTGGATATTCCTACCATTGGATTCGTCCCCCGATAGAAACCTATTTTCTGCCTTTGACCTCCGTTTCCGGTGGATTCAGTGTCGTGCACGAGTGGTCGACTGATAATGTGAGTGGTGATTTAAATATTACTTATGGAGCAGCCGACCAGGAGCTGCCAATTCCAGAGAACTCCTTGTCTGGGGATCCAAAGAGGCTATTTAGCGTAGATTTAAATGATTTATATGTAATTTCCGGATCTATTTCGTGGAACTCATTAAGGTTTCGAGCGAGTTATGGAAAGGCTAGAGAGCTTTCAGCATCAAACGACGAAACAGAGTTGTTGAGTGCGGTTTTTCCTGAAGAAGTATCTGATGATGTGCTGATGAGTGAAAAGCCAGCAGATTTCATGGGTGTTGGTGCTTTTTTTGAAAATAACCATTTGTTTTTTGGCGCGGAATACACAGTGGTTGATTGGGCGAGAAATGTATTAGTCTCTGACCAAGATGCATTTTATTTGACAGGAGGGATAAAAAAGGAAAATTCGACATTTCATCTGACATACTCAAAAGTAGATTCAAAGACGGAGAAATTCTCTTATCCTGAACCGATTCCTTCTTCTTCAAATCCATGGGAACAGAGTTCTTGGATTGCAGGGTGGCGTTACGATATCTCCCAAAATAGCGCTATCAAGGTAGAATATGCTGCTTTTAGTGATGACTTTCAAAAGGATCTACCAGGACAGCCCGTCAACAGGAGCGGCAGCCGCTATGATGAAGAGCCAAAACTATTGTCTTTTGCTTTGGACTTCGTTTTTTAGGGAATGACGGAGATGAGATCAAATATCGGAAAAATTTTACTTCTATTGTTTGTCGTGATTGCTGATGTGTCTTACGCAGACGGTTTAGTTATTGTAAGCGTCAGTAACCCAGCGGAAAGGCTATCTCTCCAAGAAATTCAGCGAATATATCTAAAAAAACAAACGCAATTTAAAGATGGAACGGTTGCTGAGCCAATTAATAGAGAAGAAACAAGTGATATTGCAAAGCAATTTTACGAGAAAGTAATAGGAAAAACCAACTTAGAAGCGCGGGCATACTGGATGAGGCTACTATTTACACGGGGCATCAAACCGCCAATGATTGTAAAATCTGACCAAGAAGTTTTGGAAATAGTAAAAAACAACAGGAGTGCTATTGGTTTTGTAAGTGAAGGTGTGGAACTGGATTCTGTAAGAGTAGTATATTCATTTTAATGTTGAATCCGCAATGTTATAAACTTCGTTGGAATAAAAAATTGTTTAGCTCCCCTAGATTGACACAGATTTTTGAACACCCTCCCTATAATTTGATAGATTTAGTCCTATGGAGATCGTTTCAACGCCATATTTAACACCCCCAAAAATTTGTCCATCTCAATTGGCTTTCTAAGATGTCCGTTGCAACCAGCATCTAAACACGCATCGATTTGTTCCTGGTCGTGTTCGGCGGTAAGTGCATAAATCGGTTTTGAGTAACCTGCCTTACGAAGCTCCTTTGTTGCGCATATGCCGTCCATATGGGGCATATTTACGTCCATCAGTATCAGATCAAAAGTGAGCTGTTTTCCAAGAGATAGCGCCTTCTCTCCATCATCGGCGATAGTAACGTGTGCACCAGTCTTGCGAATTATCCTTTGAATAAGTTGCTGATTAACGACATTATCCTCAGCAAGAAGGACATGCCCCATTAGCTTGCCGGCGTCATTTGTTTCAATTTTTTTCGTAGAATCAGCTACGGTGTTTATGTTTGATACAAACTCCATCCTGCCCGCCATCTTGCAGCTAACGTAAATATTTAACAGGTATTCATCAGTTTTTACAAATTCAACACTAATGCGTCCATGCATTAATTTTATGAGCTTCTTGACTATTGAAATCCTGAGATAAATACCCATATTGCTGATTAAATTGAAGCTTACATCTTCGTCCAATGCTTGAAATAAAAAGTCAATTTTTTCTTTAATTGCTCCAGTATTATAGATCTTAATTGAATACTGCATAATTTCGGATTTCCTATCGTGCAGCACGTTTAACTCGATGCATCCATCTTCAATTGATTCTATTATGCCGATACACATGTTGAGTATTATTTGTTTAATGCGTACTGAATCTGTATAGATTTCCTTGGGCAATGGAAATCTATACAGAAAATCAAATATCACACCTTTTTGTGAGGCTGCTTTTTTAATGCTTAAACGCACGCTTTCTGTTAGATGAGCTAGATCAACAGGAACACTTTCAATTGTCATTTTTCCTGCTTCTATTTTTGAATAATCTAGTATATCGTTAATCAATTGCAAAAGAGATTTGCTATTGTTATAAACCGCCTGTGATAGTTCAATTTTTTCTGATGGGTTGTTTTTAATGAATAGTAACGACTCGCTATAACCCATAATAGAATTCAATGTAGATCTAATTTCAAAGCTGATTTTTTTGAGAAAATATGTCTTTTCTTCTGACTCATTCTTTGCCAGCTGCATTCGCCAGCGCTCCATTATCCTTTCTCTTTGTGCTATTTCTTTTCTATTTGTCTCGGTTATATCAATCAAGGTGCCTTCTATATGGGTAGGTTTTCCTTTTAAGTCATATGCTATACTTGCGCTATTAATCGCCAATATTTGCTCTCCATCCATCCTCAAGTAAGAAACTTCCTCTTGATGCTTGCCGTTTGTCAATAACATTGAATAATTTTTTGTTTTATCAGAAAATAAAATTTTTCCAACATTGATGCGAGACTTCCGAAGTTGATCAATAGATGGGTATCCCATCATTTTTGCCATTGATAAATTGGTGTCTTTTAATTTCCCATTAATAGACATTTTATACATTCCTGCAGATGCATTATCGAACACCGATCTATACCTTGATAGACTCTCAACTGCGCGCTTTCTTGAGTTTAATATTGTTTTTCTAATTCTTTTTATTCTTTCGGCGAGTACAAATGAGAGTAGCGCTGCTTCAAGAGCGGTTCCTAGCGGCATAGCGGAAAGAGTAAATAAATTTGCGGGAGTAATACCCAATACAACAGTCGCATATATAGCAAAACCGGCCATATTAAAAATCCATGCGAGCGTGAAGAGAGCTGCATTTCTATTACCCGTGTGCCAACAATATATGCCAAGACAGGGTATCAAAAATAATAGAATAAGCGAGAAAACTACCGTACTCCAAAGCGCAGTTTCGTATTTAACATGGTGTCCCAAATAAATATAAATAGGTGATAATATAATAAGAACTTTTATAACTTGATTGATAAATGGATGTCGACTCTTAATGTCAAGAAAATTTCGCGTAAACAAGAGAGCAAATACCCAGCTGGCCCAGATCCAATCAGGGGTGGATTCTACTTGAAATAGTATTTGATTATTCTCGAAAAATATTGCGCTGTGGCCTAGCTCAATGAATTCGAAAGCGGTTGAAGAGCAAAGAAAAGCAACATAATAAAGATAACTAAGGTCACGTATAGATAAATACAACAAAATGTTATACAAAATAATGATAATCATGCATCCATAGAAAACCCCGTAAACGAAAGTTTCATGCAATATTTTTCCGGCAAATAGCTCAGGCGGCCAAAGAATAATGGGTGCGTAAAAAGAGTTTCTGTTTTTTATTCTGAGGTATATTTGATTTGTTTCTCCGTTTTTTAAGATAATTGGGAGTACGCTATATATATATTTTATTTCCCTTTGGGTGTATGGCGTTCTGCGATCAGATGTTTTCGATGAGATTTTGCCATGTTGATCGACAAAATATATCTCGGCTATTTCAAATTGGCTACGGGCAACTTCTATGTAAAATTCTTTACTAATATCGGATTTTTTTGATGTTGGTGATTCATATTTTATTTTAAATTTTAGCCAATAAATGGAGTTGCTTATTCCAAAATTTATTGTTTTTTTATGGTTTTCTTTGAATTTAGAACTGAATTTGCTAGATGAAACATCATCAATTTTTAGATCGTTTTTTTTGTCCTCTAAAATGGAGACATATTTTTCAATAGAATATTTTTTGGCTTCATAAACATTTAGAGTTGAATCGGATGCGCTGGCGCAGAAAGAAAAGGTTAGCAATATAAACGAAAAAAAATTCTGCGTAATTCTGCGGTGGGAATGTTTTGTGCTCAATGTTGTGTTCAAGAATTCACCCAAAATTTCAACGACCCCAAATTTTTAATTTTTTAACTTAATCCTAATGGTGCCGCAAAAGCTGTGATCCACGGCGAATTGATTTTGTTCGTCGTGGTTGAGGTTCAGGCTGAAACTGCATTCATGTCCGGCTTCAATTAGGGTTATGTTTTGCAGTGTTTGTCGATCATTTGAAGTTGATCGAATACTAGTATACATGCAGTGTACATGGCGCTTAGAGATATCAAATAGAGCTCAGTTGGCATAGTTTTTATCCTGTACATTTTAATTTTTTATGGCACAATATGCCTTTGGCTTTATTTTCTGATTTGTGCGGCTTCATCAAGCCTATTTGGTCAGTCATCCAATTAATTAAAGCACGGCTTTAGCAGTTAGGGTAGTTTGTGTCATGATGGGGGGCTGAAGAATGTCCGCCGCGGCAACTCGATCAGAATGATTGTTCGTTTCAGGCGCATTGAGGGTATGCTTTTAATGTGTGGGATACATTTTGAAAAAAATTAGAGATTACGTCATTGTAGATGATGCCGAGAGAGAAAGAGTTTTGACGATTGCGGCCAAGTTGTTTCGATCTCAAGGATATGAGAAGACAACGGTCAGGCAGATCGCTGAAGCTTGTAAAATGCTTCCAGGCAGTCTTCATTATAGATATAAGAGCAAGGATTCTATTCTGGTAGATATGATGAGACTTGCGATTGATCAAACGTTGCGTCAGTTAAAGTTGTCAGTCGCTGGAATTTCAGATCCCATGGAAAGTTTACGTATGGCCGTTCAGGCGTATTTAGAAATACTTGTGTCCGAAAATGACATGGTGTACGTGCTGTTGTTCGAGTGGCGCGCTCTGGAAGGAGACGCTTTGGGTGAAATGATTGAAGAACGTGATCGCTTTGAACAATATTGGAAGAAGCATCTATCAGTATTAAAGAGGCAGGGTTACATTAAAAATGGGATTGATGTAAATCTGATAAGGCTAATAGGATTTGGCGCTGTCAACTGGGTTGCAACGTGGTATCGCCACGGTGGCCGCTATGATTTGAAGGGTATCGCTGATACTATTTGGATCACGCTTACCGCAGGATTCATTAATCCTTCTCTTTTGAATAATCCTCAAATTAAGTGATGTATACAATTGTTTGTATTTCGTTCCTCTAAGAATTAGTCTTACGGAATTTCGATGGCGACAACCCCGAAATTTTCTGAAAAGCTCTAGAGAAGCTTCTTCTGTCTGAAAAACCAAGCTTTTTACTTATTTCTTCTATAGACACGCTGGAGTGGGTTAGCATCTCCTTCGCTAATTCACATTTAGAGGTGCTGGCAATTGTTTTAAAAGAATAACCTTCTTTTTGGAGTCTCCTCTGCAGTGTTCTTTTGTTAATGTTCATGAGTCCAGACATTGTTTCAATATTGTATTTCTTTAATTCATCGGCTAAAAAAAACTTCTTGGACACTTGATCTGATAATTTCTGGCGTTCCTTGCATTCCTCAAGCTTTTTTTGTAGTGCTTCCCTCGCTTTTTTGTTGTACTTCGCCATCGGGTTCTTGAAATCGGCATCCATTAACCCGCATGGAAACACCAGCGCATTGTATGTGCTGCCCGCAAACACATTGGAGTTAAACGTATTTCTGTACTCCCTAATGGAACCGTTAAGTCGATGGGCAAAAATAACTTTTTCCAGCTTGAATATGTCAGGAGCAACCGCTCTTCCAAACTTCGCGATTGACGAAAATAGTGCTTCAATTAAAAAACAGCTGTAACTTGACATTGGGCCATCAGAAATTTTAACAACCAAATTGAAATAATTGTCCGACTCTATTGTTCTTATCTTATAGAATGGTAGCAAATTCTGTACGGCCATCATTAGCGCTTGCATGGCATCTCTGAGAGTGCTGCATGATGAAAGAAATATTTCTAATTCAGGTATCAAGTCAAGATTAAACGCTTCTCCGATTTTTATCCCTGCAGGAAAGCTCTCATTCTCTGTTAAATTATCTAGTAATTGCTTTAACAGCTCAATATCTGTGAATGTTTTTGAATCTTTGTATAAATGATACTCCAGAACAATTTTTCGAACTTTTTCGTCAATTTCAAAATTGAGATCGTGTGCCGCTTTTACAACGCTGTGTATGACAATGAGTGGCACAGCCTCCGTTGATTCCTTTTTCGAAATAATAAAGCTCATGCCACTCAATCTCTTACCGTTGCTGCATTTCAATCTTTTGAACTGTACAAAACCCACGTATAAGTTTCTACAAGCTTATGAAATGGAACAGATTTTATTTCGGTTCCTTTTGTGGTTGGTCGTCCGTCCAAATTTTAGTTGATTTGTTTGTTAGATGTCAAGTTGGAAGTGTCGTGACAGTTGGAAGTGTCGTGTGGCCGTGGTGTAGGAATCTCAGACCACGCTGAAGCTGGATTGGCTAACGGTCGGTGGATGGCACTAGATATCAAGAATTGCTCAAAATATATCCGTGTGCCAGTTGGCGCCAAAAGGGAACATGTGGCGCCATTATGACGCTTTCCTGATTTTTGGAAGGTTCTATACGCCAAAGTGTCAGTATAGTATCAAACAAAAGGTGGGTTCATTCGGGGGATGACATATGTTAGAGCTTATCGTTTTATTTGCAGCGTTATCTGCGACAAATATAGGAGTCGTGTCTGTATTTACCTCAGAGGAAAAAGCCCATGAATTGAATGAAATTGCAGTTAAAATGGAGGAGGAAAAATCAAAAAACAAAGCGTCTTTGATGGATGAGTTTTTCTGAAATCAGCTGTGTTGGTATACAAGCATCTCTATTGTTTTTTCGGTTAAAATTGAAATAGTAATGTGGTGTTAATATTTTTATCCGCAATTAGATTGCATGCGGCTCACAAGAAAAATATTTATATAAAAATGGTGTATTAATGTGAGTTGCAAGGGAATAAGCAGAATAATAAGAGTTGGGGGAAGTATGCGTATTTTGCTGGCCGCGGGCATGTTGAGTTTGTTGCAGTGTTCAATCTGTAACGCTCAGTTTTTAAATAGCCTTCCTATTGGAAGCGCAAAGGCAATGGCAATGGGTAGTGCAGTAACTGCGGATTATACGGCGGTGGATGCCATTCATTTTAATCCTGCGGCGCTCGTTAAGATAAAGCATAGAACAGCTCAGATTAATTTATTGACCGCCAAATTGGAATCGCAGACAAAGTTCGGCCAAAGAGCTTTAGCGGCAGATGAACTGGCGGAGTTTCTGGCGACGGGGCTAAGTATAGAAAAACTTGAAGACCCGCTAGAAAACACAACGAGCAAACTTAATAGCAGCGAACCAATACTTTACATACCTGGTGCGGGCCCCACCGATCTCCCGGTGTTGGGTGCACCTGTCGGTGGCATAGCAATACCTTTTCCAGATGGGACGGCAACAGTAGCAACTAATGTGTACTCCCCGCTGGCAGTTGGATACACGAGGTCGGAAGATGATCCGGGTAGATACCAAGGTAAATCTGTGACTATGGTGAATATCAGGTACTTCAATCCAGCGTATGCAATGAAGATTTCAGAGACGTTCGCGATGGGGGGGGCATTGAATTTCGGGTGGACAGGTGTCGCAATGGATATGGATCTTCGTGCCGCGAATTTGATTTTGGCCTCATTGCAGTCGGCATGCATGATTGTAGAGGACGTATTTGATCCATGTGCGTCATCTCTCGGCCCTTACGAAGACATAGGATCATTGGCCATTGAGGTAGAAAAAGGGCTTACTCCCACTTTTAATTTGGGGGTTTTGTGGGAGCCGGCGCAATGGTTTTCTTGGGGGGCAACATACCGTACGGGGGCAAAATTATCTCTAGAGGGGGATTATGAGTTTTCTTATTCAGATAATTGGCAGACGTTCTGGAAAGGCTTGAATGTGATAAATCTGCCAATTTTGCCAAACGGTATTCAGGCATCTGAAAAAGGTAAAGTTAAATTAGAAATGGAACTACCTGATGAAGTGCAAACCGGAATCAGCGTGCAATTATTTCCTCGGGTTAGGGTGAATGCAGACGCGCGGTGGACGGAATACTCTGTATGGGATTCGTTTGATCTGTATTTTGACAAGAAATTGGATTTTCTAAGGATCGCATCGTTGGTAGCACCGGGGGATGCGGGGCCGACATCTCTTTTCCTGCCGCGAAATTACAGAGATACATGGGCTTATGGTGTTGGTGTCGAGTATGCTTGGGATGATGTCATCGACTTGCGTGCAGGGTATGAGTATCGCGAATCTATGGCGGATTCAGACAAGCAGGATCTTATTATCCCGATGGGACCGGCAAACTATTTTGGACTTGGTTTGGGCTATAGAACAAGAGATAAATCGGTCCTTGACGTTGCTTTAGGCTTGCTGGATTCTCATGGCGAAGCTAAGGCGTGTGAAAGCACTATTGCGAATTCGTGTGGAGCAGGTGATCTGATATATAACCCTTATGGTGGCTTGGCAATGAAAACGCATACCAAAGCATACTTCTTCGTGCTTAGTTACCAGTCTGAATTTTAAAGAAAATATTCGTCTCTGAATCAGTATAAATTGAATCGTCTGTGGGTGAAGGTTGGGGCCTTCACTCCAAATTTCATTGAGCATCTCTCCCTCCGCGCGACTACGTCAACGATATATTCGAATAATCCTGGATATTTAAACTAAAGCATGCGTTCAAGGTTGACATGCCTGGGCTAAAGGCTATGTTGAATTGGGCGCAAGGCCAAATGTTGTGCCGTGATGTTCAATGAGTTTGTGGACGAGCTAGAAAGTGTTGTTCGGTTTGTAGAACAAGAAGCTTATGAAATTCAATAATTTGGGCTTCGTTAATGAATAGTCGTGAAGAGTAGTATCAGTCAAACCAACTACACCCTTCCCTGATGCTTATTTCCTTGTGACAATG
>CAYYPW010000031.1:0-65364 GCA_964473645.1 uncultured Moraxellaceae bacterium | reverse complement strand
TCCGCCAAACCCAAAAAAACGGCTAGCAAAGCCAAACCCGCCGCCAAGAAAGCTGCCGCTGGTGGTGTATCTGATCTGCAAGCCAAACTGAAAGCAGCTACCGCTGTTTCCAAGTCTGCAAAAAAAGCGGCTAGCGAAGCGGCTGCTGATGTTAAGAAACTGAAGTCAGCCGTTGCTAAAGCCAAAAAAGCTGCAGCAGCTGCTAAAAAAGCGGCTAAAGCAGCTAAAGCAAAAGCCAAACCAGCTAAAGCCAAGGCAAAAGCGAAAGCCAAGCCAGCAAAAGCAGCTAAAGCTGCAGCACCGAAGAAACGCGGTCGTCCTGCTGGTAAAGCAAAGGCGAAAGCTGCTCCTGCCAAGGCAAAAGCCGCTGGCAAGCGTGGTCGTCCCAAGAAAGCAGCTGCTGCTCCGGCACCTGCTGCAGAATAATCGACACTACGTCGTTATTCGATTCTGGCTCTGCCAAACAAAAAACGCCCGCTATGGGCGTTTTTTGTTTTTACCACTCGAACACCTTGTCCTGTTACGACTCTTTCGATGACATCCGTTTTCTGTAAATATGACCATCGGTCATAAATAGTCGACGGAGTTTTGCCATGCAGCCTTCCCAAATACTTGCAGCATCACTGGATTTGCCGTGTGGCACGCGTTTGCCCAATCGGTTTGGCAAATCGGCCATGAGCGAAGCATTGGGCACCCTCGATAATCGCGTTACGCCCGCGCTGGCAACGCTTTACAGGCGTTGGTCAGAGGGGCAGGTGGGGTTGGTGATCACCGGTAACGTCATGATCGATCGTGAGCATTTGGGCGAGCCTGGTAATGTGGCCCTGGAGGATGACCGTGACATGGGCTTATTGCGTTCGTGGGCGAGTGCCGGTACGCAGGGCGGCACGCAATTGTGGATGCAACTCAATCACCCAGGCAAACAAGCCCCCAATTTGATTGTGAAAACGCCGGTCGCACCCTCTGCTATCGCGTTGGAGCCACGCTTTAGGCATTTTTTCAATCCGCCTCGTGCGCTGGCGGAGCAAGAAATTTTGGCGTTGATCGAGCGTTTTGGTCGGGCCGCCGGGCTTGCCAAACAGGCGGGATTTTCTGGTGTACAAATTCATGGTGCGCATGGATATCTGGTCAGCCAATTTTTATCGCCTCTGCATAATCAACGTAAGGATCAGTGGGGTGGTTCGGTAGAAAACCGTGCGCGATTTGTGGTTGAAGTGCTTCGATCGATGCGGGCCGCCGTGGGTGCCGCATTTCCGATTGGCATCAAAATGAATTCAGCCGATTTTCAGCGCGGAGGCTTCAGCGAAGAGGAATCCATGATCGTGGCAGAAATACTTGCCGATGCCGGTCTGGATTTATTGGAGATTTCCGGTGGCACCTACGAAGCACCGCAAATGACGGGCAAGGATGTGCGTGAAAGCACGCGCACTCGTGAAGCCTACTTTCTGCGTTACGCGGAACAGATCCGCAAGCGTGTGAATACGCCCTTAATGGTAACCGGTGGATTTCGCACTGCGCAGGGAATGGCTGATGCGGTGTCGTCGGGCGCCGCTGATGTCGTGGGATTGGCGCGTCCTCTAGCAGTAGAACCGGATTTATGCCGACGCATTCTTTTTCCCAAGAACGGGCAAGGCGAGAATGTGGTGAGTAAAGTGCGTCCGCGCACCACTGGTATAAAGGCCATCGATGATATGGCGATGATGGAAACGGTTTGGTACACCAAACAGTTGCAACGCATGGCCGCAGGAAAACCACCGCGCCCGGATGAAAGCCCTCTGTTGGCGTTAATTCGAAATATGTCGGCATCCACCTGGAAGGGGCTGAAAACCCAACGGCTGCGTGCCAGCGGAGGTTAAGAAAATAAGTGTCTCAGGGTAAACGTTTGCGCTGGCTATTAAAATTTGCGCTAGCAATCAAGTTTTTCGCTAGCAATCTATCTATGCGCTAGCAAGCAAACGTAGACACAAGCTAATAAAGAAGTAGGAGTAGCGAGATAACGATGATGTGGTTACAAAAATTTACACGCTAGCGGCATGACGGGTGTTGGCTGAATTGCGTTTATTCAGCCACTCGACGAAATCATTAAAAGGCATGGGCCGGGCAATGAAGTAACCTTGGGCCAGATCGCACCCCGCATTGCGTAGAAAATCCAGCGTAATCTCGTCTTCAATACCTTCCGCGACCACGCGCAATCCCAAGTTGTGACCCATTTGCAGGGTGGTCGTTACAATGACTTGGTCGTCCTGCTGTTGTGCCATGTCTTTGATAAACGTGCGATCTATTTTGATTTCTTGCACAGGAAGGCGCTTGAGATAAGCCAATGAGGAGTAGCCCGTACCAAAATCGTCGATGGCAATGCCAAAGCCAGCACGATCGAGATCATGGAGAATGCTGGTGCCACTGTTTTCGTTAAGCATCATGGCCGTTTCGGTCAATTCCATAACAATTTGGGCGGGGGCAATCTTGTGCTGGCTGGCGGCGAGCAGCACTTTGTCCTGAAAACCCGGGTCTTGCAAATTTCTGGCGGAGATATTGACCGACAGTGTGAGTTGATGGCCGAGTTCATTTAATTTCTGCAGGTGACTGAACGCTTTTCGAAATACCCAATAAGTGAGGGGTTGTATAACGCCAGTGCGCTCTGCCAATGGAATAAACTGATCCGGTGGAATAAAACCATGCAGGGGATGTTTCCAGCGGATCAAGACTTCCGCGCCTGTCACGCGACTGCCGGAAAGGTCGAGTTGGGGTTGTAAATACAATTCAAGCAGGTCGGAATCAATGGCGTGGCGAAGGTCGCTCAATAAAGTCAGACGTTTGGCGCTATAGGGATCATCGTCCTGGCTGTAAATCATGATTTGATCGGGGTGATTGCCGGCCAGTTCCAACGCGATCTGTGCGCTTCGTAAAAGTTGATCCGGGGTGTTGCCATGACGTGGAAATTGGCTGATGCCCACGCTTACGTCCATTTGCAAGGACATGTTCTGAAACGAGAACGGTTTTTCCAAGGCCTTCTGCAAATGTGCGGCGAACGCAGAAACCGTATCCATTTCATCGCGTTTGATCACACAACCAAAAATAACACCTTCCACCGTGGATACGTAGTGTGCCTGACTGCCACTAGTTTCAACAGGGTGAGCGAACTCATTCTGCATGACCTGCTGATTCATGCGTTGTGAAAGTTCGCGCAAGATCGCATCGCCATTTTGGTGGCCCAGTGTTTTGTTGAATTCATGAAAATTCTTGAAGCTGACCAGAAGCAGGCTGAATCGGGTCTCGGTGGTTTTGTCGTTTTCAATCAGCTGGCGAATGCATTCCCGCATCAAGTTGCGGTTGGGTAACCCGGTGGTACCGCTATGCAGCGCACGAAACATCAATTGGGTTTCGGTTTCTTTGAGTCGCACTAGCGCATCGTGCTTTTCTGCCAGGGCTCGGTAGCGTTCTTTGCGTTCGGTATTAAAGCGATCTGCCAAGCCCAGTGAGAGTAAAATGACTTCGATGATGGCGCCAACCGGCATGCTGTTTTTGGTAAATGCATTTACCGGAAGCACACCGAGCAGTGACATCGAATAAGCGCTCACGCCCAACAGGAAACAAATCCATCCCAATAAAAAGAAGGTGGCAGGTCGCGATCCTTTGCGTACGCAATCGATGGCTACCACGCCGGCTGCGATAGATGCGATCAAGGCATAAATCGATGTGGTTGTGCTGAGCACAGAATCCAGTTTGAAAAATTGCAACAGGCAGACCGTGGGGCCAAAGCCAATCAGCCACAGTAAGCCCTTATCATGTGTTGGTGAAATGCGCTGGGTATGTGCGAAGGAGCGTAGAAAGGCCAGGGCTAGCATGATGCTGAATGTTGAGAAAAATATGGCGATCAAACCGCTGTATTGCGCCGCCGCTGGCCACAGAATCAAGTGCCCGTAACCCGTCAATGCATGAAAGGAAATGACGGTACTCATTAAATAGGCGATATAAAAAAACTGCGAGGGCAGCCGCATCGTTATGTAAAGGAACAGGTTGTAAAGAATCATGGCATACATGATTCCGAACATGGCGCCGTAGAGGTAATTGCTGCGGAGTTCGTCGAGCATGAGGCTCCAGCGATTCCATACGTGCAGGGGCACCTGAATCGCACCGCCTTTGCGTTGCACGTTAAACAGTAACGTCACTTGCTCGCCGGGTTGTAGATGCACCGGAAAGACAAAGTTGTGATGGGGCAGTGGTCGCGCATGCAGCGGTACGCTGTAGCCAGAAAGATAGGGTTCGATGCTGCCATTCGCTCGCACCAGGTACATATTGGCCCGCGATAGATTGCTGTAGGCGATTTCTACATACCAGGTGTCGGCGGTGGTCGCCTGGGTGTTGAGGCCTAGACGGGTTTTGACCCAGATGGACGCTTCGCTGTGACCAAAATTGGGAACCTCATCGGGCGCTTCGGTGAATTGTGAGGTGGCGGAGAGCGCCTGCTGGGGGGTGAGACGGTCCTGTTCATCCATGTAATAGCTCAAGCCTGACACCAGCGGTAGGTGCCCGGTTGTCTCGTCAAGGGTGGTTGCAGAGCTTCTGGATGCGAACAGCAGCATCAGCAGGCACACACACCAAAGAGATGTTCGAACGTTATGAATGGGCACAGGAAATAATAAAATCGCTCGCTGGATGTCGGGTGGCTTCGGTGGAGTTTGTTTAGCTCCTTTTTTGATCAGTATAGACAATCGCCGCGTGTTACCAGCGCCACGCGGCGTTCTTTTTGGCTCAGGTTTTTACGGGGTTTCTACTTTGCGCTCGACTGAAGAATCAATCGGTTAGAAGCCGTAACCCTATTCTCCTTTAAAGTATTTCTCCAACATATTGGCGTTACGCAGAACCACAGCTTTGTCTGCCGCCGGGGCTTCTTGAGCCGATTCCATCATGGCCTGACTGCCTTTGAGTGCTTGTTCCATTTGTGCACGCAAGTGCGGGGGAAGATTGGGGTTGTTTTGCATTTCCTGCATTTGTTGGGTCGCCATTTTTAGTTGTTCTGGCGAGATATCTTTTCTGCCAGCCATTTTGTTGGCGACGTGTGCTGTGATAATTCGATCACCAAGTTGCGCCCATTCATCGGCATCGGAATATCCGTTTTGTTTCAGAATGCCCTGAACTGCATCGAAGTGTGGAGTTTTTTTGACTTCATTAATGCCGTGGGTGAAGGCTTTGGCAGGGTTCTTTAAGGCAACGGCTTCTGGGCCATTGGGCATCAGGTCTTTTTGTTCGTGCTGTTTGCCCCATTTTTGTAGAGCAGACGCTGCGGTGACCCATTTGTTGACTTCGGCATCGCTGAGATCTGCGGCGACGCTCAGTGGGCTCAGTGACAATAACGATGCTAATGCCAGGATTTTAATAGAACGCATGAAGGGTCTCCTTTTTCTTTTGGCGGTAGTTCTTTAGCCATAGTGCTTTTATCGATAGTGCTTTTGTCGATAGTTTCTTTGGAAAGGGCTTTTCTGATAATAGATAGTGGGTGGTAAATAGAGTGCTTGATCAGTGGCGGGCAACAAAATGCTTTGTGCTCGCAGGCCATGGTGAGCCCGAACTTAATGAAGTGATTGCGCGTAGTGTTGCGCAAACGACTGTATCTTTTTCACCATCGATTTTAGCCCGTTACCGCGCGTCGGGCTCAGATGCTTGATCAAGCCTGTTTGATTGAAATAACCTTCAACATCAAACGCCAGAATCTCGGCAGGGGTTTTGTTGTTATAAGCGGCCAGCACCATCGCGAGTAATCCTTTGACAATGAAGGCATCGCTATCGACATCAAAACTCAAGGTGTGATGGGCGGCGTCAAAGTGATGAATGATCCACACCTGACTTTGGCAGCCGTGCAACAGATTCGATTCGTTCTTGAACTCGTCGGGCAGGGGAGGGAGTTTTTTTCCGAGATCGATGATATAGCGGTAACGCTCCTCCCAATCGTCGAAAAAACTCAGGTCTTCAACCAAAATGTCGCTGGTGATGTCGGTGCCGAAGGGATGCGTCATGGTGATACGTTCTCTAAATAAACAGCCAGGCTAGGCAATCGCTGGCTCTGAGTCATTAGTTATGCTGTGCATTTACTTACAGCAAACCCAATTCGAGTTTTGCCTCGTCAGAGATACGTTCACGATCCCACGGAGGATCAAAAACCAGTTTGACGTCGACATTACCGACGTGAGGCACCTTGCCTAAACGATATTTGACATCATCCGCCAACACTTGGCCCATACCACAAGTGGGGGATGTCAATGTCATGGTAATGCCGATATCTGCTTTACCATCGTCGCGCAACGTAGTTGCGACATCGTATACCAAACCCAACTCTACAATATTGACAGGAATTTCAGGGTCGTAAACGGTGGCCAATGCCTCGTGGACATGACTTTCCTGAAAGCTGCCGTTATCGGGTGTGCTGAACTTCAATTCGGCCGGTTCAAAGCCCAGCGCATCGGCATCGGTACCATCGATACGCGCCATATTTCCTTTATGGGTGACGGTGTAAGTGCCACCTTTGGCTTGCGTTACAGTAATAAAGGTGTTTTTGGCAATCGTGATAGGTTCGCCCGATGGCACTAGGCGAGCAGGACAATCGCGTTGTACCACTACCATGCGTTGTTCTTTCTGCAGGGTCATCATGCTGGTCACCATTCCACCTGAGTCATGCCGGATATCGCCATTTATTTAACGGTAAAGCTTTCGCCACAACCGCATTCCCCTGTCACGTTGGGATTGCGAAACTGAATCGTGCGATTGAGCCCTTCCTTTATATAGTCAACTTCCATGCCTTTGAGCATGGGAAGGCTTTCACGATCGATATAGACATTCAAACCATCGCCGACCGTCAGCGTGACGTCGTTTTCAGCAGGAGTTTCGACGGTGTCGAGTACATATTTATAGCCGGAACAACCGCTCGGTTTGACCGCGACGCGTATTCCCTTGGCCTGCGTGTCGGATTGCAAACGCTTGCGCAAATGCTCGATGGCCGCAACGGTAAAGGTAATACTGGATTCAGGAACAAAGGTTTGTACGCTCATGCAGACCTCACCACTCAGAGAAATGTGCTGACTTTGCGCAAGGCGTGGAAGAACGCATCCACCTCTTGCGGCGTATTATAGAAAGCAAACGAGGCGCGCACGGTGCCAGGAATGCAAAATTGATCCATGATGGGCATGGCGCAATGGTGGCCGGTTCGCACCGCGATGCCTTGCTGATCGAGCAAGGTACCCACATCATGCGGGTGCCCACCCTGGAGCAGAAACGACATAACGCCCGCTTTGCGGGCGGCACGACCAATGCGGGTAAGTCCTGGAAATTCATCGGCTTGTGCTTGCGCATGGGCGAGCAAAGCGTCTTCGTGGCGGGCCAGCGCCACGCGATCAAGGGTTTCGAGCCAGCGCACGGCAGCGCCCAGACCGATAACGCCTGCAATGTGGGGCGTACCGGCTTCGAATTTGTAGGGCAGCTCGTTATAGGTGGTTTTCTCGAAAGTGACTTTCGCAATCATTTCGCCGCCACCTTGGTAGGGTGGCATGGCGTTGAGTAAGGCTTCTTTGCCGTAGAGCACACCGATACCAGTGGGCCCAAACATTTTGTGCCCGGAAAACGCGTAAAAATCGCAATCCAGCGCCTGCACATCTATCTGCCAGTGCGGCAGGGCTTGCGCACCATCGACCAACACAAGCGCGCCTGCCGCATGGGCTTGTTCGATGATTGCCTTGACGGGGTTGACTGTGCCCAAAGCATTTGAAACGTGTACCACGGATACCAGACGTGTTTTTGGTGAAAGCAGACGCGCATACGCGTCCATATCGAGTTCACCTTCGGGGCTAACCGGAATGACTTTCAATGCAGCACCAGTGGCTTCACATACCATTTGCCACGGCACGATATTGGCGTGGTGTTCCATGGCGGTGATCAGGATCTCGTCCCCCGCGTGCAGGTGGGAACGCCCCCAGCTCTGTGCCACCAAATTAATGGATTCTGTGGTGCCACGGGTCCAGATCACCTGTTCGGGCTTGGCGGCATTGATATAACGTGCAACATCAATGCGCGCATTCTCAAAGCCCTGTGTGGCGCGATCACTGAGGACATGCGCGGCACGATGCACGTTGGAATTATCTTTCCGGTAGTAATGATCGACCGCTTGTATCACGGCGATCGGTTTTTGCGTGGTGGCCGCGTTATCGAAATAAATCAGCGGTTTGCCGTGAGCCTGTTGGTGCAGAATAGGAAATTGCGTGCGTAGCGTGTGCAACGTGTCGGCGTCGAGAAAACCGGCTGCAGGGGAGGCTGCCGTGCTTTCTGTTGCAGCCGCTCCTTTTATTCTATCCACTCTTTCTATTCTATCCATAAGGCCCCCAACTGCTTCACATCACGGAAGTAATTGATCAGGCGTTGATTCACGGCATCTGCAAGACCTGGCACGGGCAGGGTTTCAACGATTTCGTTGATGAAACCAAAGCTCAGCATGGCTTCAGCGGTGCTCTTGTCGATGCCACGGGATTCAAAGTAGAAGAGGGCTTTTTCGTCGAGCTGGCCGATGCTGGCGCCGTGTGCGCATTTGACATCGTCGGCATAGATTTCCAGTTCGGGTTTGGTATCGATTTCAGCTTCACGCGAGAGCAGCAGGTTTTTGTTGTTCAACTGCGCATCGGTTTTTTGTGCATCAGGGTGAATGTGAATGCGCCCATTGAATACCGCACGCGATTGGTCGGTAACGAGACCTTTATAGCGCGTGGTCGATTGGCAGCGACCGCTGATATGCTCAAGATTCAAATGGTTGTCGACATGTTGGGCATGTTTGCTGAGAAACGCGCCATTGAGTTGCGCCTCTGCGCCAGCCGCAGTGAACAGCAGATGCAGGTCATTGCGAATTAACGCCGTGCCCAGCGAAATCAGATAGTGTTGATAGCGGCTGTCGCGGTTGAGCGTGGTTTGGGTCACGTTCACTTGTTGGCTGCGTTCATCGGCGACTTGCAGATGAATATGTTGCAGCGACGCATTATCTTGCACGTGTACCTGAATCAAACCGTTAAGCAGAGATGTGTGGGCGTCGCGCGGGCTGTCAGTGATATGCAATAGTGTGGCTTCGGCACCGGCTTCCACGACGACCAATACACGCAAATTACTGGTAAAACTGGTGCTTTGGTCATGGCCGCTGACGCCACTATCGTCTGTGTTTGCCCATTGCTCGATGACGATGGGTTTTTCCACTTTTTGGCGGGCTTTGACTACGATCAACCAGCCATAATCGAGGGTGGCCTCACACAACTGGGCGAACGGATGCTCCTGCCAGCGGGGATCAAGTGCAAGCAGCGGCAAATAACGCTGCAGCTGGGTGTCATCAAGATCACGCAGGCATTTGGCTTCCACACCGGCGGTCGCGGTAGCGGAAACTTCCAACTGGGTTTCGCCGTGCAGCACGGTTAAGCGCAGTGCAGAGTCAGTGGCAATGCTTTCCACCGGGCGATGAGCGTTCGATACACTTGGGGATTGCCACAGTGCAGCCTGTTCGAGTGCGGTGAGGCCCGTGTATTTCCAGGCTTCGGTTTTGCGATCGGGGAAGGCCATGGCATGCAATTGGGTGCGGGCCGCCTGTTGTTTATCGCGCAAGGCGCCTGGTGCAGCCAACGGTTGCTGGTCAGCCCATTGGCAGGCGAGGTTTTTCAGTGCTTGTGCGTGTTGGGCCCGTGTGCCTTGAGATGCGGTACCGCTCATATCAGCCTGCCTTCGCTTCGTCGAGCACCCAGCCGTAGCCTTTGTCTTCAAGCTCGAGCGCGAGTTCGCGGCCACCGCTCTTGATAATGCGGCCACCCGCCAATACGTGCACGTAGTCTGGCACGATGTAATCCAGCAAGCGTTGATAGTGGGTGATCATGACAATGCCGCGATCTGCACGACGAAACGCATTCACGCCTTCTGCCGCGACTTGTAGTGCATCAATGTCGAGACCGCTATCGGTTTCATCCAGTACGGCCAATTTGGGTTCTAGTAACGCCAATTGCAGGATCTCGTTGCGTTTTTTCTCGCCGCCAGAAAATCCTTCGTTAACGCCGCGCTTCAGAAAATCGGGGTTAAGGCTCAATGATTTACATTTTTCACGCGCCAACCGCATGAATGCACTCGCATCCAGCGCATCCTGATGGCGATGCAAGCGAATGGCATCAACCGAGGCCTTTAGAAATTGCAGATTGCTTACGCCGGGAATCTCAACCGGATATTGAAATGCCAAAAATATGCCTTCCCGTGCGCGTACTTCGGGCGCCATATCAAGCAGGTTTTTGCCTTCAAAAATGACTTCACCGCCCGTCACTTCGTAGCCGTCGCGTCCGGCCAATACATTGGCGAGCGTGCTTTTTCCGGAGCCGTTGGGGCCCATAATGGCGTGGACTTCACCGGTTCTGACATGCAGATTCAAACCGTTGAGAATGTTTTTGCCGTCAACTTGTGCGGTCAGGTTCTTGATGATCAACATGGATGGCCCACTATTCTATTCAAGGCGATGTCTTTTCTAAGCGCTACCGTTTTTAAACGACAGCAGTTCTAAACTGCAATTAACCGACCGAACCTTCCAGGCTGACTTCCAGTAATTTGCCCGCTTCAACGGCAAATTCCATGGGCAGTTCCTTGAATACTTCTTTGCAGAAGCCATTCACGATCATGGATACGGCTTTCTCAGCGTCAATGCCGCGTTGCTTGCACAAAAACAATTGATCGTCACTGACCTTGGAGGTCGTCGCTTCATGTTCCACAATGCTGTCGTTATTGCGGTTTTCGATATAGGGAAACGTGTGCGCACCGCATTTGTCGCCAATCAGCAATGAATCACATTGCGTGTAATTACGCGCATTGGTGGCCCCTGGTGATACTCGCACCAGCCCACGGTAGGCGTTTTGGCTGCGACCGGCTGATATGCCTTTGGAAACAATTGTGCTGCGGGTGTTTTTGCCAAGATGTATCATCTTGGTGCCCGTATCGGCTTGCTGGTAGTTATTGGTCAGCGCGACCGAATAAAACTCACCGATGCTGTTATCTCCGCGCAGAATCACGCTGGGGTATTTCCAGGTGATGGCTGACCCGGTTTCGACCTGTGTCCACGAAATTTTCGAATTCACACCCGCGCAAACGCCGCGTTTGGTGACGAAATTATAAATACCACCGCGACCGTTTTCATCGCCGGGGTACCAGTTCTGAACCGTGGAATATTTGATTTGCGCATTATCGAGGGCCACCAATTCAACCACTGCCGCGTGCAATTGATTTTCATCACGCATGGGCGCCGTGCAGCCTTCGAGATAGCTCACATAAGCCCCCTCGTCGCAGACAATCAGCGTGCGTTCGAATTGCCCGGTATTCATGGCGTTAATGCGAAAATAGGTCGACAGTTCCATGGGGCATCGCACGCCCTTGGGAATGTAGACAAACGAACCATCACTGAACACGGCAGAGTTGAGAGCAGCGTAAAAGTTGTCGCGCACCGGTACTACGCTTCCCAGGTATTTTTTTACCAGCTCGGGGTATTCATGCACGGCTTCGGAAATCGGGCAGAAAATCACACCGACTTTGGCGAGATCTTCACGATAGGTCGTCGCGACCGAAACGCTGTCAAACACGGCATCCACCGCGACGCCCGCGAGTTTTTCGCGCTCATGCAGCGGAATTCCCAATTTTTCATAGGTACGCAGCAATTCCGGATCGACTTCATCGAGACTTTTGGGGCCGTCTTTTTGCGATTTCGGCGCGGAATAATAGCTTATGGCGTTGTAATCAATTGGCGGATGATGCAAGTGTGCCCATTGCGGTGGCGTCATGGCTTGCCATTGGCGATACGCAGCCAATCGCCATTCGAGCAGCCACTGGGGCTCATTTTTTTTGCCAGAAATGGTGGCAATGACGTCTTCGTTCAAGCCGGGTGGGATGGTTTCGGTTTCAATGCTGGTAACGAAACCGGCAGCATATTCGCGACCGATCAGATCGGCTATCGGTTCGGCAATCGGTTCGACTGGGTTGGCCATACCTTGTTACTCCACGGCGTCAGACGCATGACTTCAACTGACACAACTTCAACTGACAAAAAAACAGTGTGGGCGGTGCCATACCTGCCATTGGCTGTTTGCACAAATACGCAACCCAGCCTGGGCGCGCTCACAGGCTGTTCACCCGCCAAGCGGCGCGTATTGTGCTGAATTAGACCTTCGCTGTATAGCGTATCGGCAATCTTTCGGTCATGAGACTGCCCCTCTCTCCATACCAGAGTAAAATACTAAGATTTTTAAATCAATACCAATTTGGTATGCTTTAATGATCTGGAGCAAAGGAGTGCATCAGGGCAGGTTCTCTTTCATTTCTGGCGGGTTGATGTAAGCCTATGTTTCGTATTGGAAAATTGACCGATTACGCACTGATTTTGATGAGTTGCATGGCCTCGCGCGCCTCCCACCAATGGCGAATGGAGGATCTCGCCGACGCCACCAAACTGCCATTACCGACCGTACGAAAATTGATGCGGACATTAGTAAGCGCCAGCCTCGTGCGATCCGAGCGAGGGGCTCGCGGTGGCTATCAATTATCGCGTTTGCCGGATCTCATTAGCGTCGCCGAGATTATCAACGCGATTGAGGGCCCGGTCGCGATTACCGAGTGCTGCGATGTCGAGCCCGATTGTGACCGGTTAGGTGCCTGCGACATGGAGAGCCGTTGGCCGGCCATCAATGGCCTGATACAACAATTGTTGAAAGTCGTGAGCTTGTCGGATATCGAATTCACCCGTGATGGGCATATGGATGTCGCGGTCCTGCTATCACGTTTACAAAATAATTCCTGCCCCTATACCGCCTGATCTATTCGTCATTTATTTCGTTGATACCGCCACGACATAACTTTGATTAGGCGATCACAGACGCTTGGGCTGGCTGGCTTCTCTCCGCTCTGACTTCTATCATGAAAAGTAAACGTGTGAACGCAAATCCATGCGTTTCTGTTCATGATCAAGAGGAGCAGGGGTAGAGCCTTATGGAAAGCATTAGCGAGATCGTTTCACGCGTTGCCAAAGAGACCTACCGCCACTCGCGCCGGATGATGCCTCCGCAACCTTGGTGGAGAAATCTCGACCCGGAATTCTACCAATTGCCCGATGCCTTCGAGCTGGACCCCCACACCCAACTGATGGTTGAAGGTACTGCCGTTGTCGATCTGGCGCTACGCACCGCAGCGGCGTCGTTAGTGTCGGCGCTGGCACTACCTTTGAGTGCCAATCCCTTGCAATTGCGGGCCGACATCGCTGATACGCTGTATCGTGAATATGCCAACCAAGGTAACCCCCACCTTTTTTTTCAAGATCCACCCAAAGATGTAAAGGTGAAGGAAACAGAACCAGGCTTTCTGCATTTTGCACCGACCCATGGAGAATGCAAACTGCTGTCGTTTGAGAGCCCCTTCGAGCCGGTGAATTTCAAATTGCATGACCGCTATCTGCGTCACAAGGAAAATCGCATCGCCTGCGCACAATATTGGCATCATCAGGATGGCCCGCGTCCGACGATCTGTGTCGTGCATGGGTTTATGGCAGACCCTTACTGGTTGAACCGAGTATTTCTGTCTTTGCCCTGGTTCTACAAACAAGGGTATGACATTTTGTTATACACGTTGCCCTTTCATGGGCGCCGACAATGGAAGTACTCACCTTTTTCAGGCCACGGCTATTTTTCGTGGGGAATCTCTCACATCAATGAAACGGTCGCGCATTCGATCTACGACTTCCGCATTTTTCTCAATTATCTGGAATCACGAGGGGTTAAAAAATTCGGGGTCACGGGTATCAGTCTGGGCGGCTATACCTCGGCGTTATTGGCGGCGGTCGAAGAGCGACTGTATTTCAGCATTCCCAATGTACCGGTGGTGAGTCTGTTTGATTTGATGTTGCAGTGGGAACCCGCGGGCACGGTGATTCGCAGCGGGTTGAAATTGGCCAATGTCAGCATCATCGAGGGTCGGCACATGATGGCGGTGCATTGCCCGTTGACCTACCCGAGCAAAATTCCGAAAGAGCGGCTGATGGTGATCGGTGGCGCAGGGGACAGACTTGCGCCGCCCAAGCATTCGCATTTGTTGTGGGATCATTGGGGGCGCCCGCGCATGCACTGGTTTCCGGGCAATCATGTATTGCATTTGGATCAGGGGCGATATTTGAAAGAAATGGCGCGATTTCTTCAAGATATCGGCTTTGCTGACAGGTGAATCAAATGTCGCTGCAGTTTGACGCATCGTCACGCGGGCGGCAGCCATGACAGGCATTTCAGCGCAAGCCTTCTTTGTTTCCGAGGTTGAACCATCGCTTTTATTAGTGGGTAGTTACGATCCGTGGCTGGTGATGCTGTCCATTGGCCTGGCGGTGATGTCATCCACGATGGCGTTGCAATTAAGCGACTATGCCGGCCGACTTACCGAACCTTCGCATCGTCATTTGGCATTGATTTGCGGCTCCCTTGCATTGGGGGGTGGCATTTGGTCGATGCATTTTATTGGTATGTTGGCATTCAATTTATGCACCCGCGTGACCTACGACGCCTTGCTGACAGTGCTATCGGTGTTGCCTGGTGTGTTGGCCTCCTGGGTCGCACTGGTAATCGTGTCGCAGCAGCAACTTTCCAAGATGGATTTGGTGCTGGGCGGCGTGCTGGTAGGCGCCGGCATCGGTGCTATGCATTACAGTGGCATGGCGGCAATGACCATGGCGCCGGTGCTTCGCTATGACCCGTTACTTTTTTCGGCTTCGATTGTGGTGGCCGTGTGTCTGGCAATGTTGGCGTTATGGGTGCGATTCGAATTAAGTCATCGATTGGGAATGACCAGACACCGTGCCATCGTCCTTGGCGGTGTCGTGATGGGCGGTGCGATTTCGGGCATGCACTACACCGCCATGACCGCAACGCGATTTATCGGTGCGGAAGATCCGAAATTCGATATCGACGCCCAAGATCATTTCTATTTGGCGGTCGCCATCGCCATGGTAACGGTGTTGGTCAGTTTGTTGGTAGGCGTCGTCGTTTCGTTATTGCGATATCGGCAGTTGTATCGAGAAATGCAACTAAGCGAATCGCGTTACCGAGCGATTGTCGATACGGCCATCGACGGCATCATCAGTATCAACAGTGTGGGCATCGTTGAAGGTTACAATCGCTCGGCGGAGCGTATTTTTGGTTGGAAGGCGCATCAGGTCATTGGTAAGAACATCAATATGTTGATGCCAGAGCCTCAACATTCTGAACACGATGGTTACCTGCGCAATTACCTGCATACCCAGCACGCCAAAATTATCGGTTATGCGCGCGATGTGATGGGCTTGCGCGCGGATGGCAATACGATTCCTATTCGGCTTGCCGTGGGTAAAGCCGGTGTTCCCGGAAAACCCGTGTTTGTCGGGTTCGTTGCCGATATCAGTCAACGCGTGGCCATGGAAAAAACGCTGCGCAAAAACGAGCAGCAATTTCGTTCGCTGATTGCCAATATTCCCGGCGTATCGTTTCGCTGTAACGTGGATAGCGGCTGGACCATGCAATTCATCAGTGATGCCATCGAAAGACTGACCGGTTGGCAAGCGGAAGAGTTCACCGAAGGAAAGTGGGCGTTTTCATCGATTATCAATCCTGCAGACACCGAACGCGTAGATCGTGAAGTGCGGGCGGCATTGGCGAAGAACCAGCCTTACAATATTGAATATCGCCTGCTTTGTCGTGACGGTTCCGAACGTTGGGTTTCAGAAACCGGCAGCGGCGTGCGTGATGAAAATGGTGAGGTTTTGTGGATCGACGGGGTGATCGTGGATACCACCCAACAGAAGATCCGTAACGCCGAATTTGAGGGGGTGGTCAATGCCATCAATCACGCCCTCGCGGTGGCAGAATTTGATATGAAAGGCAATCTGATCAATGCCAATTCCATTTTTCTGGCATTGTTGGGGCACTCGTTAGAGGAAGTGAAAGGGCGTCATCACGATAGTTTGTGCTTTTCAAAACAACCGAATCCGGCGCTGTTTGCGCAATTGGTCAATGAGCTTTCTACCGCGCATACCGCCTCGGGCGAATATCGTTTGCAATCGCAGAGCGGTGCATCTATTTGGGTGATGGCCTCGTATAACCCCGTGTATGACATGGATGGCAAGCCATCACGCATCATGCTGTTTGCCAACGATCTGTCACAGCGTCGCAACATGGAAATCGCCCTGCGGGATGCCAAAGAAAAAGCCGAAGCGGCCGCAGCGGCGAAAAGCACCTTTCTGGCCAATATGAGCCACGAAATCCGCACCCCCATGAATGCCATTATCGGCTTTTCGGAAGTGCTGCTCGAAAGCGACCTGACCCCCTCCCAGCAACATCAACTGACAACCATACGCAATTCCGCAAGATCGCTGTTGGGTTTGCTGAACGACATTCTCGATACCGCCAAACTTGAAGGCGCGGCCGTCGAACTGGACGAAACCGATTTTTCATTGCGTGCCTTGTGCGAACAAGTGCTGTACTCCTTGCAGCTTGGCGCAGTTCAAAAAGGGATCGAGCTACGCTATGAATATTCGATCGACGTACCCCCTTTCTTTCGTGGCGATGCTTTGCGTATTCAGCAGATTCTGTTGAATTTGATTGGTAACGCGGTGAAATTCACTGAGCGCGGCTGGGTCAAACTTGAGGTGGAACGTCACGATGAAACCGTCTTGCTCAGGGTCAGCGATACCGGCATTGGCATTCCCGACGATCGCATGCAACGCATTTTTGATCCTTTCGCACAGGCTGATGCCTCCATGACACGCCGATTTGGCGGCACCGGCCTGGGTTTAACGATCTGCCGACAGCTTGCCGAGTTAATGGCGGGGCAAGTGAGTGTCAGCAGTATTCCCGGCCAGGGTAGTATTTTTGAGGTGCGCCTGCCGCTGGCGGAAGGGAATGCCCCCGGTCTGCAAAAGCGTTCGTTGCACGAAAAACTCCCGCCAATGCAGGTATTGATCGCTGACGATGTTGCACAAAACCTGGAGTTGTTGGAGCTGATTCTCGGCGGTGATGGGCATCACGTCACCAGTGCACACAATGGTGCTCAAGCGTTGCAATGTGCCCAAGAAACCCGTTTCGATGTGATTCTGATGGATTTGTATATGCCGGTGATGACGGGGCTGGAAGCCGCACGTCAATTGCGCGCCTTTGAATCTGACCAGCAACGCGCACGATCCCCCATTATCGCATTGACTGCCAGCGTCATGCAGTCAGATCGCGTTGAAGCCATCAATGCAGGCATGGATGGTTTTGTCGGCAAACCGGTCGAGAAAGATCTGTTAATGCAGGAAATTGCCCGCGTAACGGGCCATACTACAGACATTACCACGGCATTGGCCACCCACGCCGATCGTTATAGTCCGGTTATCGATTGGGAAGCGGGCCTGCAGCTGTGGCGTGACAAAGCCAAACTGACCAAAGCCATTGAGGGTTTTTTACGTGTCAGCAACGACCAGATTCCCGCCATTATTGCACCTACGTGCAGTCGGAACGATATAGGGCTGTGGGCACATAAAGTACGTGGCGCTGCAGGCAATTTATCGTTGATTCGGTTGTTTCGTGCCAGCGCCGTGCTGGAGGATAAATTGAAAGTCAATGCCGAGGGAGACATCGACACCGCATTGGCAGCGGTGTTACTGGCGTTTGATGAGGTGCAAGCCCATCTACAAATGCTCCCGGCTGCAGAAAAAGGCACTGAATCAGTGTCGGCAGTAGCGGGCGCAGACATTGTGCCATTGATCGACCAGCTGCTCGACGCCTTGCAGCACAGTGAGCTGGACGAAGACGCCATCAGCCAACTGGATGCGGCGTTATCACCCACACAGACCGAGGTCATTTTTACAGCCCTGGATAACTTCGAGTTTGATCGTGCCCGCCAGGACTTGATCAAACTGCGGGAGAAGATTCAGGAGGATGCTTCACAACGGGAGTTGAGCCCATGAATGCGCACGGAATTGATAAACGTTTAACGCTATTGTTGGTGGATGATGAACCGGTGAATCTGCAGGTCTTGAAGCATATTTTGCAAGACCAGTACCGATTGATCTTTGCGCGCGATGGTGAGAAGGCTATTCAGCTTGCACAACAAGAGCATCCTGCATTGATGCTGCTGGATGTCATGATGCCGGGATTGACAGGCTTTTCGGTATGCAAAGCCTTGAAAGACAATGAGGCGACGGCGGGCATTCCGATTATTTTTGTCACCGCATTGGGCGACGTTGAAGATGAAACGCGTGGTTTCGAACTAGGTGCGGTGGATTATATTTCCAAGCCGGTGAACCCTGCCATTGTGAAGGCACGGGTGCGCACGCATCTTTCCCTGGTCAATACCACGGTGCTCAGGCAAACCCGTTTGCAGGTGATTCAGCGACTCGGGCGAGCGGCCGAATATAAAGATAACGAAACCGGTTTGCATGTGATTCGCATGAGTCATTATTCGCGGGTGTTATCACTGGCCGCCGGTTTCGATGAAAACGAAGCCGAGGAATTGCTTTGCGCGGCCCCCATGCATGACATCGGAAAAATCGGAATTCCCGACGCCATCCTGCAGAAAAAGGGTGGTTTGGATGAAAGCGAGTGGGTGATCATGCGCAAACATCCACAAATTGGCGCGGAGCTATTGGGCGGCGATAACTCCAGCCTGTTGCAAATGGCCGCACGGGTGGCGTTATCGCACCATGAAAAATGGAACGGCTGTGGTTATCCGAAAGGATTGAAAGAAGAAGCCATCCCCATTGAAGCCAGAATTGTTGCCGTCGCTGATGTGTTCGACGCATTAACCAGCGTGCGTCCTTATAAACCCGCCTGGCCTGTCGAACAAGCCATCGATTTGATCCAAAAGGAAAAAGGCCGACATTTCGATCCCACGTTGGCTGAACTGTTTATGCGATGCATGCCCGATGTGCTCGAAATCAAGGAGAAGTGGAAGGAAGAATAGGGCTTCCCAGGGTGGTGAGCAGGGTGTTATGGTTTGGACGAACGTCCTAGTCGGTGCTGTTTATGCGCGATCAACCCAAGATATTTCTGCTCTCCCATTGGCTGGCATTGGCGACCCTTGCGCTGTGGCTTACCGCGTGTAAGCAACCCCTTGAACGCATCCCACTTGAAGCGCCAGCGTTCAGCGCCAACACGCTGCTGCAACTGCATCAGACAGCGCCGACCAACCTCCAAGAGATGCTCACCGAACAAGGCCTCTGGAACGGCGGTACCCGCTTGACTCTCAACCCCTATGTGCCGGGCATGCCGATGAGCCAGGCGGCCTGCCAGCAAGATCCGAATTGTAATTACGCACTGACACGCTTCTGGATGTCACCGCCCCAGTTTCCGGCGCAGAGCATGGTGTATGACTGGTGGACCCAGCGTGCATTGCCACCCGAGCAGGCAGCGGTCTGCGGTATCCGCTTCGAGGACGAAACGCGCACCGGCTATCGCCTGAAAACCTTTGCCAACCGTGTCGAGTTGGCCGCGGCAGAGGGCTATCAACTCACCCACTATCAAGCCTGCGGCGCCTGCTCAACCTTGCAGGATCTGGCCATCTATGGCGAGCTGGATCTCACCCGCATGGCCAAGGTTTGCAGCAAGCGAACGCAATTCGACGACAAACTCAGTTGTATGCAAGAGATTGGTTTTACCCCGGCCTGTGCTGAAGCCTGGGCTTATAACGCCACCAAAACAGGGCAGTCGTGTGCGCTGATTTGTGTGGCGCACTATGGTTTGATTCCACTGTTGACGGGCACTGAAAACAAACCCCCGGTCGATGAGAACGGTGAACTCAACCCCTGCCTGATGTGTGACGAAATGATGGCAGGGCCCGGCTTTCAGTTTGCAGCCGGTCGCACGCGGCGCAACTCGGGCATTATTTCTGAAATCGAACGCCCCGATGAACAGGTGTATAGCGTGCCGCACACCTATTTCACTGATTGAGACACGATTATCTCTGCCTGCCCCTGACGCGATCGCACAAGCTTGCCTACACTATTCTGCAGCAAATTCTTTTCGAAGGGCTCCGCCGAATTCTGTTCGCAAGGGTAATCTATGACTTCCTCTACGCCCCCTGTACTGCGCTGGGTGGTGCGAGTCGTTCTGCTGGCATTGGTGTATGCCCTCAGTGGTCGTTTATCGATGTTGCTGGCGGTGCCGCCGGGGTTTGCCAGCGCCATTTTTCCGCCTGTTGGCATCGCGCTGGGTGCGGTGCTGATCGGGGGCTCGCCGATGCTGATCGGTGCGTTCATTGGCTCCACGATGCTCAACGTTTCGATCAGTGTGTCTGCGGGGGCACCGTTGTCGATCGGCTTGCTGCCGGTGGCCATGGGGATTGCCGCAGGTTCCACATTTCAGGTGGGGGTAGGGGCATTATTGATACGGGTTGCCCTGCGTGGAGACCTTACCTTACGTCATGAACGCGATATCGTGCTGTTTCTACTGCTGGGCGGGCCGTTATCCTGCTTGATTGGGGCTTCGGTCGGGGTGACGGTGCTGCATGCGGCCAATATTGTGCCTGCCGCCGAGGTCATGCGTAACTGGTTCAACTGGTGGGTGGGCGATAGCATTGGCGTACTGGTCATGGCGCCGTTAATGTTGATTTTTTTCGCGCAGCCTCGCGATGTGTGGCGTGCGCGTATCAACACTGTCGCCATTCCATTGCTGATTGCCAGCGTGTTGGTGATCTGTGCCTTTCTCTGGTCCAGCAAGAGCGAACAACAGCAAAATTCCCAGCGCTTTTTTCAACAGGCGCAGATGATGGCCTCCAGCGTAAAAAAACGGTTGGATCTCAACATCAACGCCGTGCGTTCGCTGGAACGTTTTTTCAGCTCGTCGCAAAACGTCAGCCGGCAGGAGTTTTCACGTTTTGTCGCAGATATGAAAACCACCTATCCCAGCATTCACGCCTTGTCCTGGAACCCGCGCGTGCGTGCAGGTCAGCGCAATGATTTTGAGCGCTGGATGAGCGAGGAGGGCCTCTCGGAGACCGGTATTCTGGAAAGGAATCAGCAAGGCCAATGGATCAAGGCTGGCGAGCGTGACCAATACGTGGTCGTGACCTATATCGAACCACAACCGGAAAACCAAAAACTAGTAGGGGTTGATATAGCGGTCGATTCGGTTCGCCATAGCGCCATGCATCGTGCAGTCACATTGGGTGAGTTGGCTATTTCGGGCCCTGTCACGCTCTTGCAAGAAGCCCAGGCCCAAAAAAGTGTACTGTTGTATTATCCCGTTTATGCAGAGGGTGACATTCCTGCCACTCAGGCTGAGCGTGAAAACAGCATTCGCGGCTTCGCCACCGCTGCAGTACGTATGGGCGATTTGATCCATATCGCCCTCGCAGAATACCCTTCGAAGAATTATCAGTTACAACTGCTGGATGTCACCGAGCCTGCACGAGAAGCATTGATCGTGGGAGGCATCAACGCATTACCCCCCTACGCCCAACGCATGATCTGGCAGGAAGAGTGGAGTGTGGCGGGGCGCGTCTGGCAATTACGGATTGCACCCAGTCTGGCTTATTTGTCCACACAACATAGCCAGCAGTCTTGGGCGATTCTTGCAGGGGGCTTGATCTTGTCCAGCCTGTTGGGAGCTTTTCTGCTAAGCACCAGCGGACGCACCTATCGCATCCAACAACTGGTGAATGAGCGCACCTTGGCATTGAGTTCGATTTTGAGCAATGCAGTGGAAGCGATTATTTCATTCGACAACCGTTACCAGATTCTGGCGGCCAACCCTTCTGCGGGCGCTTTGTTTGGATGTGACAATACCACGCTCACCGGGCGTAACCTATGCACCCTGATCCCGGCGCTGGAACAGGAGCGCGATCATGTGTTGGGATTAACGCGTGAATTCAGTGCGCATCGCATTGATGGCCAAAATATCGCGGTTGAAGTCAGTTTGAGTCTGGTCGATATCAATGGGCAGCGCACGTACACCTGTATGGGGCACGATGTCAGCGAGCGCAAAAAAATGGAGCGCCTCAAAAGTGAATTCGTTGCAACGGTCAGTCACGAATTGCGCACCCCCCTGACCTCCATTAGCGGCGCGTTAGGATTGTTGGCCAACGGCGTTGTTGGCTTGCTCCCCGATAAAGCACAATCGTTGGTGGATATCGCCAAAAGCAATTCAGAACGTTTGATCGCAATCGTTAACGATATACTGGATATTGAACGTCTGGAATCGGGGCAAATCAATATCAAGCCAGAAGTGCTGGAAGTGTTGCCTTTGTTACGGCTGGCTATTAAACAGAATGAAGGCTATGCAGAACGCTATCGCGTGCGCTTACGACTGGATCAAACTCCACCGACATCTGCATCTATCAAAGTGTTGGTCGACCAGCAACGATTTTTACAAATCATGGCGAACCTGATTTCGAACGCCATTAAATTCTCGCCACCTGAGCACGATGTAACGGTAAACATAGAGCTGGCTGAGCACAGTGTGAAAATAGAGGTCAGCGATCAGGGGGCTGGCGTGCCTGAGGAATTCCGCGACCGGATATTTCAGAAATTTGCCCAAGCGGATGCCACCGATGCACGTCAGCGCGGTGGCACCGGCTTGGGATTAAGCATCACCAAAGTGTTGGTCGAACGCATGCAAGGCTACATCAACTATCATTCCGTCGCCGGAAAGGGCAGCACGTTCTATGTGATTTTTCCGCTTCAATAACGTAAGCTGAGTGTCGACGTTATTGGTGTTTGCGCAAGCGCGCGTGCTGTGAGCGATAGTCGTGCACGATGGCGACAGCAATACCAACGAACACGCCGGTCATGGTGACAAGGGTGATAATGCCCGAAAAAACGGTTTGATCTGCAAATACCGGCATAGATGGCCTCCCGGTGGGGAATGGAGTGGTAGGACAACGGCTGCTGGTCACAAAGGCTTGGCTGTGCCCTCACTGCTGAAAAATAGGCGACCCCTTGCAAAAACGCCAAGCCAGGCACAAAATTCTTTTACAAAAGTTTACCTAAGGTGGATAGGGTTGGTTTTGGGTAGAGGTGGGTGTATAAAAAATGACCTGGCCATGTCCGTCCTGGGTTGTCAGTTCTAAAAAATCCCGGTACTCTCCGCTCCGGAAATGAGGTTCACCCGGATGACGAGGAAGTCGTCCCGCAGACGAAGGTTAAATGCATGAATACCAAGAAAATTGCTAATCTGGCATTGCAACAGCTAGACAACGTTGGCTTCCAGTTGCGTTCACATGGCATCACCGACAAGGTGAATCGTCATGACATCGTCGCGTTTGCGATGGCTCAGCAAGATCGTTTCAAGGGTGAAATGACGCGCCTTGAATTGCATGTCGGTTTGCAGAAAGCGCGTATTCAGAAAGCACGCGATGAAGCCGAGGTGCTGGTCGAAAAGTTGGTCAGCTTCCTGCCTGAGCCGTTGGCTACGCCAGCGAACAAGATCAAGACCCGCGTATTTCAGGCTTAATTAGCCCACCTGATTGACATACGCCAAAACGAGCCCGTCAAAAGAGCTCGTAAAAAGCTCACCCCCGAAAAAAGCGCCTGTTTGGCGCTTTTTTTGTGCCCGTTGATCAAGTTGCGAACTGACCAGTTTTCTGCCATACCTGTAGATCGATAAATAGGGATGGAAAGCAACATGTACGATTACATCGTGATTGGGGCTGGGTCGGCAGGATGCGTGCTGGCAAACCGTTTGAGCGACGTGAATGCGAACGGAAAAGCACGTCCTCGCGTCTTACTGCTGGAAGCCGGTCCTCGCGATAAATCGCTTTTCATTCACATGCCGGCCGGTGTTGCAGAACTGTTGAAGGCCGAAGGCCGTCACAAACGCTATAACTGGTGCTTTGATACTGCCCCCGAATCGCAATTAAAAAATCGCCAGCTTTATTGGCCGCGAGGCAAGGGGCTGGGGGGATCGAGTTCGATCAATGGCATGGTGTATGTTCGCGGCCATGCCTGGGATTACGATCACTGGGCCGCGTCAGGCGCCAAGGGCTGGAGTTACGCCGAGATACTGCCGTATTTTCGTCGTGGCATGCATCAGCATCGTGGCGCCAGCCTTTATCATGGGGTGGATGGCCCCTTACATGTGCAAGACCCACAATCCGGGCATGAATTGTTTGATGTGTTCATTGAGGCAGGCAAATCCTGTGGATTGCCTTATAACGCCGACTTTAATGGTGATAGTCAGGAAGGCGTTGGCCCCTATCAACTCACTATTCATAACGGCGTGCGTCAAAGTGCCGCCAACGCCTATTTGCACCCCATAGAACAGCGCAGTAATTTGCACATAGAAACCGATGCGCAGGTGCAGCAAATTCTGTTCGATGAAGGCAAAGCCGTAGGGGTGCGTTACCTGCAGGGGCGACAGATGAAAACCGTGCGGGCAGAGCGTGAAATTCTGCTCTGTGCAGGCGCCGTGCAGTCACCTCAATTGTTGATGTTGTCAGGGATTGGTGACGCGGCTGAGCTATCACGTTATGGTATTCCGCTAGTGCAACATTTGCCGGGGGTAGGCAAAAACCTGCAGGATCATCTTGATGTCAGCGTGCAGTATCACTGCAAATTGCCGATTACCCTGTTTTCACAAACCCGTCTGCCCGTGGCCATGTTCACCTTGATGCGCTATCTGATGACCCGGCACGGCCCCGGTAGCCAGAACGGGCTGGAAGCGGGTGCTTTCGTGCGCACTGACCCGGCGTTGCCGATTCCTGATGTGCAATATCACTTTATTCCTGCTCTTATGCTCGATCACGCCCGCCAGAAAACGCCTGGGCATGGCTTTATGTTGCATGCCTGCCAACTACGCCCAGAAAGCCGCGGCACGGTAAGCCTGGCGTCTGCCGACGCCCGTGATGCGCCAGTAATACAAGCGAATTACCTGTCATCGACCAAAGATCTGGATGTATTGATACGGGCCGTGCATATCGGGCGGCGGTTGCTGAATGCCCCTGCGTTTGACCGTTATCGCGGCGAAGAATTTTTGCCAGGGCCCAAAGCGCTCAGTGACCAGCAAATTGCTGACTATATTCGCAGCTCGGCAGAATCCATTTACCACCCCGTGGGCACCTGTAAAATGGGGAATGACGCACTCGCGGTGGTCGATGAAGAATTGCGGGTGCGGGGTGTCAGTGGATTGCGGGTGGTGGATGCCTCGATAATGCCAACCCTGGTGGGCGGCAATACCAATGCACCGACGATGATGATTGCAGAGAAGGCCGCCGACATGATTTTGGGGCAGCGCCCCTTGCCAGCGGCAGAGGTGCATGCAACAGATGTGCTCCACGACAGGGAGTATGAGCCGGCGTAACCGGGCTGACGCCGGTCAAGCGCTATGCGCCGTTCAAACGAAAAGCTACGTTTAAACGAAAAGCTGTGGTCGAACGCAAAGCGCTAGTGCCTGTCGAAGCATAAATGCCAGTCAGACCATAAGTTCAATACGGCCAATTAATATCCTTCTGTTTGCGCGCCTTTTCTTTTTCAACCGGCTTTTCTTTGGTGTCTTTTTTCTCTTCAGGGCGTGTTGGCTGCGTTTTGCGATCTTCAGCCTTGCTGCTGTTCACCAGATTCCAGATGGGCAGCTTGCGGGTAAGATCACGCATACCATCCACTGTATTGGAAAATCCAGACAGTTTTTGCGACATCAGATAGATTTCATCGACGTTTTCGGCCAGGCGAAAAATCACGATATACAGTTCCATCAAGGCACGGGTGATGGCGGCGATTGCAATAAAAGCCACCGGACCTGCTACTGTCAGGTAAAACAAGCCTTTCCAGAGGGACTCCATGAAGGCTTCAAAAATGTAATAGAAAATGCCGACCAGGCTCGCCGCGAGAATGATCCCGTAGAGAGCGGGGAACATTTGTACGGTGATGAATTTGGAGAACGAAAAATCGAACAAGGTGCGAAAAAACGTTCGGGTTCCATCGATGGTTTTCTTTGGGGATTCCATGTCACGTCCTGTTACTGAAAAGCGTGCATTATGCGGCTGGCTGCTGAGCCCGAATTCAAACAACAAGGGCAATTTTGCGAGAATGCGTCTAAGCCAGTAGGTGAGACCCATTCTACGCGCTCTCGTTCATAGTAGGAATTGGCTCATAAAACGAAAATTCGAACTTTCCAGGCAACAGACTGTTTCTTCTGCGAACTTTGACCGTACAACCAGTATTTCTGCAGCATGCGCGATCAAGTGCGATACTTAGGGGCATGCGTGACTGTATTCGCTTAATGCACTTAGGCAAATCGGACAGCGACAACATGGGTCAGGAAATCGATCGAATTCAATTTAATACTGCGGATTTCGCCCGCTTTGCAGCGCGCTTGCGTGACGAGACGCTATTGCTTGCTGACCACCTGCAGGCCGGGCGTTTCTGCGATCATGGCCCCTGTGTGGCAGGCGTTGAAATCGAAGGTTGGTTGCTCGATCGTCATTATTTCCCTGTCGCCGATAACGAGCGCTTTCTATCCACCCTGGCAGAGCCCTTGGTCGTCCCTGAACTGGCGCGTTTCAACATCGAAATGAACTGCCAACCGCGCCCATTGGTGCAATGCGTATTCCGGCGTCTTGAATCTGATTTGCGCGCATTGTGGCAACGCTGCCAGGACGCCGCGCATGCCCGCGAGCAAACATTATTATTGATTGGAATATTGCCCACCTTGCGTGAATGCGATTTATGCATGGACAACGTCTCCCCACTCAATCGCTACCTTGCGCTCAATGATCAGGTCATGCGCAATCGCAACGGCAAACCGATGCGACTGGATATTCGTGGCCGCGATCACCTGCAGCTAGAGCACGGTGATGTCATGTTGGAAGCGGGCACCACTTCCTTCCAGCTGCATGTACAAATGCCTGTGTCGAAAGCCGTGCGTTTTTATAACGCCGCCCAACTGCTGGCCGCCCCGATGGTTGCCGTGTCGGCCAATTCACCCTTCCTATTTGGCCACGCGTTATGGGCGGAAACCCGGGTTCCATTGTTCGAACAAGCCGTCGACGGTGCTGGTAGCCATCCTGACAGCGCCCGCGTCACCTTTGGCACCGATTGGTTAAAACAATCCGCGTTGGAACTGTTTTACGAAAATCTGCATCATTTTCCCCCGCTGTTACCCTTACAGTGCGATCGAAACCCGGCGCGATTTTCGCATGTACGACTCCATAACGGCACCATCTGGCGCTGGAACCGCTTGCTGCTGGGTGAAGATACCGTCGGATGTCCGCATATCCGATTGGAACATCGCGTGATGCCGGCCGGCCCAAGCTTTATTGATATGTTGGCAAACGCAGCGCTTTTTTATGGTGCAATTTATGCGCTTGCGTACGCCGACAGTGCGCCCGAACAGGCCATTGATTTCATGAAGGTGCGCACGAATTTTTATACCGCAGCCCAAGATGGTCTGGATGCCGAATTGCAATGGCCAGACCATCAGACCATGACGGCCCGCGAATTGTTGCTGCAACACTTGTTGCCACTGGCGCAGCAAGGCTTGCAGGCACAAGGCATCGCGCGGGTGGATAGTGAGCGTTTGCTTGATATCATTCGCTGTCGTGTTGAAACGGGCCAAACGGGTGCCGTGTGGCAGCAGCGTTATATTGCGGATCACGCCGGAGATTTTGTTGGATTGACGGCGCGATATCTTGAACATCAGCGGCAGGGGAATCCGGTGCATGAGTGGGAGATTGCTTGAGCGTTGCGAGATCATGATGCAGGCCGCTCGACTTGGTTTGAGGCATAAATCCGGGGCTTGGCGCTTGGTGGGAGTTGGTTGCTGGAAACGCCGTGAATACGTCCCTGTAGGCTCGACGCCGACATCCATGTCGGCGACGTTCCAGCAACCAACTCCCACCAAGCCCCCTCAATGTTCAGTGGTAGCGTTCGCATTTGCATCGGTAGAAAAAATTCGCTCAACATGAGCCGTTTTATTGAGAGAGCACTATGAAGTTGACCGTATTGGAATCACTTCCGGCAGGATTTCTAACAACAACCGCACGGGACCTACACCAAGTACTGCCATCCCCAACCCTGATCTACCTGCCGGGACGCCGCGAACAGCCATTATTCGTATCGATATTGCTGCACGGCAACGAAGATACGGGCTTACGTGCCATGCAACACGTGTTGAGCTGCTATCAAGGGCGCGAACTGCCGCGTTCCTTATCCCTGTTCGTCGGCAACATCGATGCCGCTCGTGCCGGTGTGCGCCGGCTCGAAAATCAACCCGATTACAATCGCGTTTGGCCTGGCACCGATTACCCCGATACGCCCGAAGCGTCACTTATGGCCAACGTTGTTGAAATCATGCGTGCGCGTAAACCTTTCGCTAGCATCGATATTCACAACAACACCGGGCGCAATCCACATTACTCCTGCGTGAGTGAGCTCACTGCTCACAATTTATATCTAGCGACCTTGTTCTCTCGCATCGTGGTGTTTTTTACCTGTCCGCGTGGTGTGCAATGCGGCGCAATGACTCCGTTATGTCCGTCGATTACGGTGGAGTGCGGCAAGGTGGGGGCGGCGGTGGGCGATGAACATGCAGCCTCTTTGGTTGATGCAGCGCTACATCTGGCCGAATTTCCAATGCATGGCCCGCGCAAGAGCGATGTTGATATTTACCATACGGTGGCGACCGTCAAAATGCCGCCCCATGTGAGCTTTGGGTATGGGACCGATGATCGTGATGTGAATCTGCTCGCCGAACTCGACTGCGCCAATTTCGTTGATCAGGCCCCCGGCGCTTTGTGGGGGCAGGTGAGACAGGGCGTTATTCCCTTTGAGGTCAGCAACGAGCAGGGTGGGGCGTTGTTTGAAGATTACTTTGTGCTGAAGGACAGTGCTGTGCATTTACGCAAGCCGGTCATGCCTGCCATGCTTACGTTGGATGAGTGTGCGGTGCGGCAGGATTGTTTGTGTTATTTGATGGAGCGGATCGATTACGCGGCACAATAAGCAGGGCATCAACTTCGGTAGCTTCTAAGGCTGGAAAAACCGTCTTGAAAATATGACGTCTCCTGTAGATAAAGGAGAGTTCTTGCTCGTTGCAAACCTTACGAATGAAATTGAATGCAGTCCTGCTTCAGTATCCCTATTGATCAATGGCATGGAAATACTTTTTAAGTACGAGACTGACGAAACACTCTTGGGCAAGGTGCTTTCGCTGCTGGAGTCAAGAGCATGATTCGCCCTAGCAACAGCTCACTACATGTATATATTTTTTCACAGCCTATGGATTGCGCAAACAAATCGACAGCTACGACGTGATGAAGTTAAAGCCTCACGAAATGCTAAATTTTGAATAAGTCGCCCGATCTTCATGACGAATACGCGAATGGTGTGTACAATGTAGCGCCTTAACTATAGCGCAACATTCGAAAGAACAGCTATTGGGAATCATTCTGCTGACGCGACAATTTAGAACGCGTTTCGAAGCAGTATTCTGTGACCGGTGACTTTGTTTGATGCAGGCACGCTTGCAGCCTATGCTGAAACAAATAATCCCCCGACCAACACCATTAGTGTCGGTGCGCCTCAGCAAAAGTGCGATGCTTCAGAGGCTATTCGGTTTATCAAGAAGCTCTATGCCATAGAAGACCGCATTCGTGCCATGAATGAACATGAGCGTTTTTATATTCGCCATTCGTAAGCCGTGCCGGTGTTTGCAGAATTCAAGGGCTGCCTTGAGTTGCAATCCATTGCCGTGCTTCCCAAATTGCTCTTAGGGTTCCGTTATGCGTCGACCCATGTCAGGTAAGCATGATCGTCCGCTGGCGCACAGACGGCCCTGGTTTCGCGGGCGTAAAGTCACTCTACCTTTCACAGCACCCAGGAGGGGCGCATGAAGCCACCGTGCCGGCACCAATGCCGGTAAGACCTTGCCGAGCAGATCCTCGCTGCTCAGGGCATTCCGTCACAGGATGCACGTCGAAAGCAGTGGTGGCGGCCGACCGGTTGTGTTGACTCAAGGCTGGCTGCTGTCTGCCCAGCTTTGGGCATCGCAGGTTTAGTGTGCAAAGGCTCTGGTTTATTCATGGCATGTTAAATAGTGGGCATCCAAAATGATTCGATTGTTGTTGGCGGATAGCAATACTCTCTTCCGCAAGGCCCTTACACAGCTTTTTAATCATTTAGGTGAAGTGGTGGTTACGGGTGAAGCATCAACAGGGGGCGAGGTGCTTGCAGCGGTCAGGAGGAGTGCTTACGACGTGCTCTTACTTGAGGCGGATCTGCCAGGAATTAGCGGCGCAGAGCTCATTGGCAGAATACGGTGTGCAAATCCTACCTTACCCATACTGGTAATGAGCATTGAAGACCAACCTGATTTTGCCAAACGTAAATTACAGGCTGGCGCTTCTGGCTTTTTGAGCAAGGATTGCGAACCTCATGACCTAATCGAAGCCGTTAGGCGGGTGGCTGCGGGAGGGCGTTTTTTGTCTCCGCGTATTGCAGAAAAAATTGCATTTGAATCTGACGATGATTCTTCCCGCTCTTTGCATCAAAAGCTGACCAATCGGGAATTCCAAATACTAAGGTTGCTTGTTAAAGGTATGAGCCTGAATCAGATTGCTGAAACTCTTTCTATCAGCGATAAGACAGTCAGTACCCATAAAGCCAGACTGATGAAAAAATTGGGCGTAGTTAATAATGCTCAGCTTTTCGCATACGCCGTTACTAACGGATTGGCAAGATAAAAATCTTCGACATAAATTCTTTCAGCTTTTATAACCCGGCGCTCGTAATGATGCCGGGTGTGTTTGTGTAGTCCTTTCCTTACGCAAAAAAAGGGGGATCATTACGCGATATGTCAAAAGCTCATGGCCATACTTAGCTCAAGAGTGACGGTTAATTAGTCATGGCTTCCATATATGCTCTATTGTTGGTAGGGCTTGTCGGCTTTCTTCTTTGATTTGTCGTAAGTAAATACGGCAGTGTCGAGATGTTGATTCTCCCCAATAAAATCTCAATTATGTGAAATTAAATATAAAATTTTGCAGGTAAAAGTGTGCCCTGAAATATTTGAGAAATAAAAATATGCATTTCTCAATAAGAAAAAAATGCAAATGCATGTTGTATAAATTTTAAACTGCTCTAGTGTTAATTCTGGCAATTGGTTTTGTGATTGTTGTGTGCGGATGCAGCACGCTTGCGGTGGATAAAAATTGAGAGAAGTTGCCAGTGGAATGTGTGTATTTGATGATTGTCATTGACGGCTGCAGAATTTAACGCCGCAGGAAAATTCGTTAATAAATAGAGATATTTTTAATTAACTAAGGTTTTCATTGCGATGAATGTTGCCTGTTTTTGTCATTTCAATCAAGGCCTATATTAAATTGCGACTATTTGAAGCTGTGTTGAATTAAGGAGGGAACGTGGATTATTTTTGAAAATCATTAAGCAGTGTTTGGCGCCTGCTTCCCCCGAAAGGTGTGGTGGCAAAAGCTGGAAGCGTATTTTATCGAAAATTGTCATTTTAATATTTCATGGAGAGAGCCCATGGCCCTGGTAAAAAAGTCTACCGTTGCATCAATATCCCAATCATCACAGGACCGCTCAGCAAGCGCCGCCCGTGAGGCCGACGCAGCCCGTAAAAAGGCACGCACGCTTGCCAAACAGCAACAGGCGGCTGAGCGTATCGCCGCCGCTACAGGGCAGTTGGCCTCAGGCATCAACGAAGCCGCATCGGCTGCCGAAGAGCTGAAACGAGCTTCCGATCAGATTGCTACCGGTGCTGAAGAAGCGTCGGGTGCGGCTCAGGAGTCACTGGCGGCATTCAAACAAGTGATGTCGGCCATTGCTCGGCAATTACAAAGTGCGGATGTGAGCCAAACCAAAATGGAGGCAACTCAAACTTTGGTAGGTAGAACCGCTGCGGATGTTACGGGGTTGGTGACTAACGTCGGTGTTGCAGCGCAACGTCAGGCGGCGTCGGTGGAGATGGTGGCTGCACTTGAAAAGCAAGCAGCGAGCATTGGTGACATTGTTAAAGCGGTGGCCCGAATTGCTGATCAAACCAATTTATTGGCATTGAACGCGGCCATCGAAGCGGCACGGGCAGGAAAGCACGGTAAAGGTTTCGCGGTGGTCGCAGATGAGGTTCGCACGCTGGCCGAAACATCGGAGAAAAGCGCCAAACAAATTCAGGAGCTGGTGGGGCAGATTCAGCAAGAAGTGAAGGTGATTGCCGAGGGTATAAATACGTCTGCCAAAACTGTTGAAAGTGAGGTGGAAAATGGCAAAACCATCGTGGCTCAATTGGAGCAAATCCGCATCAATGCGATTGATATCGTTAAGGGCGTACGCGAAATTGCCACTGGCGCGCAGCAGTCCAGCGTTGCGTCGCAGCAAGCATTGAAAGGGTCTGAAAACATTGCGGCGGCTGCGGAAGAACAATCGGCGGCTGCGGAAGAAGCTGCAAAAACAGTGGCTGAGCAGGCCAGTGCATTAGCGGAGTGTGAGCAGGCTGCACAAAGCCTGTCAGAACTGGCGGAGGATTTGAAAAACTCCACTGATGTGACCAAGAGTGCAGAGGAGGTGGCTTCCTCGGCAGAACAATTGTCCTCTGCTGTGCAGGAAATCAATCGTTCAGGTACCCAGATCATGGCGGCTATCGATCAGATCAGTAAGGGTGCTCAGGTTCAGGCCGCCGGTACCGAGGAATGCGCGGCGGCGATCTCCCAAATCGAAAAAGGACTCGAAGTAGCACAGGAGCGTGCCAAGACCGGTGCGGAAAAAGTTAGCGCGATGAAAAACTTGCTGAGCACCAACAAAACATCGGTGGATGCCTTAATCGGCGGCGTGGCCTCGTCTGTCGATACCTCCAGGTCCAGTTTAAAGCAGATAAAAGGATTGGAGCTGGTATCGCGTCGTATCGATAAAATCGTTGATGCCATTACCACCGTTTCGATTCAAACCAATATGTTGGCTGTCAACGGTTCGATTGAAGCGGCCCGCGCGGGTGAGTTTGGGAAAGGTTTTGTGGTGGTTGCGACGGATATTCGCAATCTTGCCCACGATTCTGCGGAAAACGCCGACCGAATCAAGGATCTGGTAAAGGCAGTACAGGATCAAATTGGTGCTGTCGGGCGTGATCTTGAGGAAATCATGGCTATTTCATTGAGCGAAGCGGAAAAGGCAAAAGTCACGACGACTAATTTGCTCATGATCGAAGTAGACATCAATGCGGTAGAGACTGGCACTCAGGAAATTCTTGCCACTTCCGTTGAAATCGGTGCAGCGATCGGCCAAGTCAAAACCGGCGTTGATCAAATTTCGGCGGCCGCACAAGAGGCTGAAAAGGCTGCCTCCGAAGGCGCCGCGGCCGCTAAGCAACAGTCGCAAGGCGCAGAGGAGTTGGCCGCAGCTGTCGAAGAGATCGCCTCCCTCGCCGACGAGTTACAAAGCGCGTAAGCCTACCCGATTCCAGGAGATTGATATGATTACGGAAACCTTGGAGCAACCTGCAGGCGTGCCGCACATCGGTGACGATAACTTTGTAGAGAAAGAATCCGACATTCGCCAGTTCGTGACATTTGTCGCCGGTAATGAAGTTTTCGCCGTGGATATGGAACCCGTGCAGGAGATTATCCGTGTGCCGGAGGTGGTGCGGGTTCCTTTGGCTCCTTCCACGCTCGAAGGTTTAGCTAACCTCCGTGGAAAGGTGCTGCCTATTATTTCATTGCGTCGAATCTTTGGCTTTGATGAGCTCGACTACAACGATTCTACCCGTGCAGTGGTGATCGATCAGGGACAACCGTTGGGCTTTGTGGTCGATCGGGTATCCAGTGTGGTGGGGGTTGAGCCTGAGAAAATAGAGGACGTAGGGGCTCTGCGTGCCACAGTGAATACCGAAATTCTTTCCGGCCTGATCAAGGATGTGGGGGGGCATGCCATGATCATGGTGCTGGACTTCGCCAAGCTGATCGCTCGGGAGTTCGTGGATATCGCCGCCATCACCAAGGGGGCGGGTGTGTCCGGCACCCTTTCCTGCACGGCAGACGCAGAAGAAGAGGCCATTAGTGACGAGCTGCAATTGGTGAGTTTTGAAGTGGCGGGGCAGGAATATGCGATTGCTATTGAAGACGTACAAGAGATAGTTCAGGTGCCGGAGCATATCGTCCACGTACCTCATTCCGAATCGCATGTGCTCGGCGTGATGACTTTGCGTAACCGTCTGTTGCCCCTGGTGTCGTTGCGACGCATGTTTGCTTTGCCCTCTCAAGATGCCAACGAACAGAGCCGCATTGTGGTGGTTTCTCTGGGGCTCTCAGCGGTCGGCGTGGTCATGGACAGTGTCAATGAAGTGCTGCGGGTGCACAAAAGCGCGGTGGATGCCATGCCGGGCTTACTGGCTCGCGATGGGCACCTTGCCGATATTGCGGAAATCTGCAGATTGGAGGGGGGCAAACGGCTGGTGTCAATTATTTCCGCGAGAAATATGTTTCGTCACAGCGCGGTGAAAGAGGCTTTGAATGCCGTGGGTCACCTGCAACAAGAGGAAACCGCAATGGAATCCACTGATCAAGAAGATCAAATCGCCGACGATGAGGAGCAGGTGGTGGTTTTCCGCCTGGACAAGGAAGAGTTTGGTGTACCCATCGAAAGTGTTCAGGAGATTGTACGCATACCCGATGAGCTGACCCATATACCCAAAGCGCCGGCCTTTGTTGAAGGCGTTATCAATCTGCGCGGTGTTGTGCTGCCGGTGATTGATCAGCGTCGTCGATTCGGGCTTGCCACGGTGGCCCGTAGCGACCGACAACGCATTATGGTGTTTTTGTTCAATGGCATGCGTACCGGTTTTATCGTCGATTCAGTGGCGGAAGTGCTGAAGATTCCCAGAGCAGCAATAGAACCCGCCCCGCATTTATCAGGCGAGCAAGCACGATTGATTAGCCGAGTGGCGAATCTGGAAAAGCAGAAGCGCTTGATTCAGCTCATTGATCCGTCTCGGTTGGTAGAGGAGCGGGATCTGCAAGGGTTGACGGCCATGGCGGGCATTTGAATTCAGGAGAAAGTTGCGTGATCAAGCTGTTGATTGTCGACGATTCGGCGCTGATGCGACGCCAACTGGTCACCCTCTTTGAATCTGAGGGAGACTTCGAGATTTGCCTGGCGCGAAACGGCAAGGAGGCGGTTGAACAAAACGCGGCCTTCCAGCCTAACGTCATCACGTTGGATATCAACATGCCAGAAATGGATGGCTTGACCGCTTTGTCCCTTTTGATGGCGGACCGGCCGGTGCCCGTGGTGATGGTGTCTTCTCTCACCGAGAAGGGAGCTTTGGCCACCTTCGAAGCCATGGCTCTGGGCGCGGTGGATTTTGTCGCCAAACCAGGGGGAACGATTTCACTCTCGATAGGCGCCATTCGAGACGAATTAATCAGTAAAGTGCGTGCGGCAGCGGGTGCGCGGCTCAAGAGCGCCCGCAGCCTGAGTACGCGAATTCGCGAAGAACGAAAACGGCCGCCTGCCATCCGGGCACCGATTCGCCGTGGCGCCCCCAGTTGCGGTATGGTCCTTATCGGTGTTTCAACCGGCGGGCCACGCACATTGGAAGACATTTTGCCGCAACTTCCCGCGGATTTTCCTTGCCCGATATTGGTGGCTCAGCATATGCCCGCAAGCTTTACCTTGCCTTTTGCCAATCGCATGAATGATTTGTGTCAACTGTCAGTGGTGGAAGCGGCTCATCCGATGCAGCTTGAAGCAGGCAATATCTACATAGGAAAAGGCGGGGCGGACATGTTGTTGGTGGAGCGGGCCGGTAAGCTGAGTGTTATAGCCAAACCGGAGAATGCGGCCTTCCTGTGGCACCCTTCGGTCGAATTGCTGGGACGGTCGGCGCTTGAACATTACGAACCCTCAAAAGTGGTGGCGGTCATGTTGACGGGTATGGGGTATGACGGTGCCGACGCTTTTGCCGAGATCAAGAGGCGGGGAGGGCGCACCATTGCCGAGTCCGAACAAACCGCCGTGGTATTCGGCATGCCTGCAGAACTTATCGAGCGCGGTGGTGCGACAGTGGTGCTGCCGGCTGACAAGATTGCTAACCAAATTATGGCTTGGGCCGGATAGATCAAGACAAGGAACGATTTATGCCTATAAAGAAGCGAGAAACGCCATCTATCGACGGGGGTGAAGCGCGGCAAGTCCCAAGGGATTTCAACGGATTGGTGGCTTCCCTGGAAGAGAGCAATGTCCTGACACGCCGCTGGGCGGCGCGCGATTTGGCGCATTTCCATCCGACTCAAAATGGCGAGGCAGCCAAGGCCTTGCTGAATCGCCTTCAACGTGAGGATAACCGCAGCGTGCGGGAAGCGGTTTTTACCAGTCTCACCTGTTTGGGTGACGCCATAGCCGTGACGGGGCTGGTGGAATACTTGCGCTGCGAAGATGCGGCATTGCGTAACGAAGCGATTGAGGCGCTGAAACAATTGCCCGATGAAGTGGCGCCCATGATGGAAGGGTTGCTTCACGACGCCGACCCGGATGTGCGCATTTTTGCGGTGAATGTTTTGGAATCGTTACGTCATCCCCAGGTGGAAGCGTGGCTGATTGATGTGATCACACAGGATACGCATGTCAATGTCTGCGCTACGGCTGTGGATCTGTTGGGTGAGGTCGGATCAGCCAATGCACGCTCGGCATTGGAAGCGCTCAGGCTTCGGTTTGCCGATGAACCCTATATCTGCTTTGCAGTGGATCTGGCCTTGAAGCGAATAGGCAAGGATTAAGGAAAGATGGCGGACATCACCATCACTGAGGAGGATTTCCGTAAATTCCGGGAGTACTTCTATCGCAAGACAGGTATTCAGTTCGAAGATTCGAAACGCTACTTTGTGGACAAACGTTTGATCGAACGGATCGAAACCAGCGGCGCGGGCGATTTTCGCAGCTACTTTACCATGCTGCGTTTTCAAGCCTCTGAGCAAGAATTACAGACGCTGACGAACGCAATGACCGTGAATGAAACCTATTTTTTTCGCGAAGAGTACCAGTTCAAGTGTCTGGTGGGACCGATGCTTGACGAACTTACGGCGAAAAAGCGAAATTCCACACCCCTTCGCATTTGGTCCATTCCTTCTTCTTCCGGGGAGGAGGCTTATTCTATAGCGCTCTATCTGATGCAATACTGGTCTGGCATTGACCGCTGGGATGTAGAAATCATTTCCTCCGATATTGACACGGATATCTTGCGAAAAGCGCAACAAGGGCGTTATTCGGCCCGCTCGGTGCAGCACTTGCCTGCAGCAATATTAAGACAGCATTTTGTTCGTTTCGGGGATGAATATCAGATTTCAGATGAATTGCGCCAAGCGGTGGAATTCACGCGCGTAAACCTGGCAGAGCCGGCGGACACCCGCGCTTATCGCAATTTCGACGTCATTTTTTGTCGTAATTTGCTTATTTATTTCGATGATTTGTCCCGCAGGGCGGCCGCCGACACCTTCTTTGATGCGTTGAATCCAGGCGGTTTTGTTTGCCTGGGCCACTCGGAATCGATGAGCCGGATTTCCTCGCTGTTTCGTGTGCGCAAGTTTCCCGACGCAATCGTCTACCAAAAACCGTGGGAGGAGCGATGATGAAACGCATCCTGATTGTGGATGACGCCGCCACCGTGCGCCTCTACCACCGCAATATTCTCGAATCCGCCGGTTACCAGGTGGAAGAGTCAATCAATGGAATTGAAGCGATTGAAAAAGCCCTTCAAGCGCCATTCGATCTTTATCTGGTGGACATCAATATGCCCAAGTTGGATGGTTATGGCTTTCTAAAAGATCTGCGAGGCCGCGACTTACCGCAAGCTCCCGCCGTGATGGTCTCAACGGAAGCAGGTGTAAATGATCATAAGAGGGCTTATACGGCCGGCGCCAATCTATATCTTATAAAACCGGTAAAGCCGGATCAGCTTTTGACATACGTCAGGCTTCTGCTTGGGGAGACTTGCCCGTGACCCCTTTGCTTGAGCAATTTTTTTCGGAAGCGCGGGATTTTCTGCAGAGCATAGGTGAAAAGCTCATGCTGTTGGAAAGTGATCCAGGCAGTGACGATTTGATGAATGAATTGTTCCGCCTCGTACATACCTTGAAAGGTAACAGCGGACTGTTTGACTTCCCAGAAATGACCCGTGTGCTACACGCTGGTGAGGATCTGCTTGACGCTGTTCGCAATGGGCATGTCAAGTATTCACAAGCGTTGGCTGATCGTCTCCTGGATGCGATGGATTTTGTTTCGCTGCTGACTGACGAAATCGAGCGATCAGGCGCCATCGGCGTTCAACATGCAGGCACCGCTGTTTGTGTCGCAGAATCTCTGCGGCAATTATTAGGGGCAGCGGCCATGCCTGTAACAGGAACAGTACTTACTGGTGGCAGGGATACTACCCCCTTGAATAACGATGTAGGTCAGCTTTTGCATGCCGTGCCGGAGAGCGTTCGCATGCATCTTTACCGTAGTGCGGTGGAAGGCCTGCCACTCACCTTACTGGAATATACCCCGGAAGAAGAATGCTTCTTCAAGGGAGAAGACCCCTTTTATCTGTGCAGGCAGATTCCTGACGTGGCATGGGCAAGCATTCGGGCGCAACAGCCATGGCCCCCACTCGCGGAATTGGATGCCTACCGTTGTCGGCTCGTTTTCAGCGTGCTCAGCACTGGAGAACCCTCCAGCTTGCAACTGCTGTTTCGTTATGTGCCGGAGCAGGTCAGCATCCAGCCTGTGCTCCCGATGGCGCTGGTGATACCGCAGGGTGATGTGAGCGAAACGCCGGTGTCGCAGGGCTTTGTTTCCGAAGCGCTGGCGATGCTGGATAACGCTGACCATGAGGGGGTGGCGCAGTCCGCAAAAACACTGCTGGAGACATTGGCGCCGGCCGCGTGGGGTGCATCGGTACTTCGCTGGTTACTCTTGATGCTGGAGCTGAATTCCGACAACCGTGATGCTCTGCGTATGCTGGTTGACTCTTTGAGCAGCCAAACATTGCCGAGTGGTGGCATAGTATCCAGACAGGAAAAATTAGCGGCCACGGCGACTGGTTTAGAAAAACTCTCGGATGATGCTGCCCGGAGCTTCCATGTGATCGTGGAGGCGCAGCGGGAAGTGCTCAGTCTGCCAAACGGAGACCCTTGGTTTGCAGGCCGGATAAAAGCGGTTGTTGCGACCTTGGCGGCTGCCCACCGAGCCATAGGCAAGGACGCTGCGCTGCAAGAATTGAATGCAGCGGCAATGACTGCGCTCGATGCCGGGCAAGCGGCCCCGCTGCTTGCCTGGCTTGATGGATGCCTGCCGACGTCAAGCGAGACAGCGGGAGGCGGAGACGCAGCACGTGTTGCCGCCTCTCCGCCTTCCGTTAGCGTTGCCGAGGGCGAGTCAGAAATCAAATTTGGCCGTCGCAGCGACGATACGAATCCAGGCTCGAAAACGCTGAAAGTTGAGCAAACCAAAATCGATCGCCTGATGAACCTTATCGGTGAAATGGTGGTGGCGAAAAACAGCTTGCCCTACTTGGCCGGTCGTGCCGAAGATCAGTATGGTGTGCGGGAGCTTTCAAGGGAAATAAAAGCCCAATACGCAGTGATCAACCGCATTGCCGAGGAAATGCAGGATGCGATCATGCAGGTACGCATGATGCCGGTGTCCTTTATTTTTCAACGTTTCCCACGTTTGGTGCGGGATATTTCCAGAAAACTGGGCAAAGAAGTGCATCTGGTGCTCGAAGGGGAGGAAACCGAGGCCGACAAGAATATCGTTGAGGCTCTGGCTGATCCACTGATTCATATTATTCGCAACAGCCTTGATCACGGCATCGAAACCCCTGACGTTCGCCGTGCAGCGGGTAAACCGGAGACCGGGCGACTCACGATTCGCGCTAATCAGGAATCCGATCGGGTATTGATCGAGATCGCCGACGACGGCAAGGGTATCGACCCCGATTTAGTCAAGCGCAAAGCTTATGAAAAGGGGCTGATTGATGAATCCGTGCTGGATAGATTGACGGATCAGGAGGCGGTTAATCTCATCTTTGCGGCCGGCTTTTCGACGACCGAGGTAGTGTCAGATCTTTCCGGGCGTGGCGTGGGTATGGATGTTGTGCGAAACGCCGTGGAAAAGGTCAACGGCACCGTGAGCATCAACAGTGAGGTGGGTAAGGGAACCCGCATGCGTCTGTCTTTGCCTTTATCGATGGCGGTGACGAATGTCATGGTCGTTGAATCCGACGGACAGATTTTTGGTGTGCCGATGGACGTGGTTGTAGAAACTGTACGCGTCCCCCACAGTGCCATTATGACCATCAAACACAGTCAGGCTACCGTATTGCGCGAACGCATTGTGCCACTGCTCTCGCTGAATCACCTGCTGGCGCTCGGTTCAGAGCCGCGTGTCAATGAAGAGGGTGAGTTGGCGACCCTCGTGGTGCGCGTTCAAGGTGAACACCTGGGCATCATCGTAGACGACTTTCGTGAGGCGGTAGACATCATCTTAAAACCGATGGCAGGCATTCTCGGCGGGCTCGCTGGGTACGCAGGATCGGCGTTACTCGGTAATGGTTCAGTGTTGATGGTGTTAAATCCCAGGGAGTTGGTGTAATGGCCATCGAATACAAAAAAAAGGCAGCTTTTTTACGCGACACCGTTTCCGTAGAGGATGCAGACGGATTACTGGATTGGTTGCAAAAAAATCCACAGGGAAAGGTGGATCTGGCGTCATGTACCCATTTGCATGCAGCCATTTTACAAGTGTTGATGGCTTCAAATGCGCTTGTCTCCCACTGGCCAAAAGATGTGGATTTGCGTGCGTGGCTGGAATCTGTCCTGAATTTCAAGCGAGGGTAAGTCCATGGCAAAAACGATTCTGATCGTAGATGACTCAGCCACCATGCTGATGAGTGTCAAGACCAGTTTGGAAGTCAACGGTTTCAAAGTGGAAACGGCCGAAGACGGCGTAAAAGCGCTAAGCAAATTGAAGACAGGGAACAAGCCTGATTTGATTATCACCGATATCAATATGCCCAACATGAACGGTATTGAGTTGATTAAAAACGCCCGTGCTTTACCGGGCTTTCGCTTCACACCGATATTGGTTCTTACCACCGAAAGCCAGCAGGCAAAGCGAGATGAGGCTAAAAAACTGGGGGCCACGGGGTGGCTGGTGAAGCCTGTAGGTGGGACGGATCTGTTGAATGTCATTAAGCAGGTGCTGCCGGGAGCCTGATGCGTGATGCCACCTGAAAACCAAATCAGCAGAGATGTTCCTGACCAAGCGCTAGTGGAGGGCAAACACCTTTGGCGGAGCACCATGATAGCGCTGGTTCTTTTCGGGCTGGCAGTTCTGTTGCTAGGCAGCCATCCTGAGTTCTTGTGGGGGTTGCGGCACGATTTGGCAGTATTGGTGATAGCTGCTGTTATCTTTTTGTCTGCCAATCTGGTGTTGCTTGGGGTGGTGAGGCATCGACGGTCTGCGTTACATAAATCCATTGAACAAGACGCGCCGGGAGAAAGCCTGAACTGGAGCGAGCAGGTGCCAGACTTATTGAAAAATAACATTCAATTGGATAATGCCATTAACGGCCAATTGCGCTCGGTGATCAGTGACACCGAGGCAGCGGCGATGGCTCAAATTCACCAGGTAAGCAAGCTCAATGATGCGGCAACGCAGCTTGTCTATTACCTCGGAAATTCCAATCTGAAGGCGACCGATCTGGAGCAGGAAATTAGCGGGAGCGTCGATTTCATTATTGAAATAGGCAGATTTATTCAGGAACTGCCCGAACGGATACAGCAGGATATGGCAACGATAAAAGAAGCGGCCAAAGACATCAGTGAACTGGGCGGTTTGGTAGCCATCGTCAAAGACATCAGCAAACAAACCAATTTATTAGCCATCAATGCCGCCATTGAAGCGGCCCGAGCCGGTGAGAACGGAAGAAGTTTTGCAGTGGTCGCCGACGAGGTGCGAAAACTTTCTAATCGCTCCAATGAGGCCGCCGCCATGATCGATAAGGGCTTGGCGGCAGCACAGCGTGCCGTACAAAATGGAATGAAGTTTAGTTTTTTTGAAGAATCTGCTCAACAAATGTCTGAGGCAGCGCAAGTGATCAGTTCGATCCGCAATCTGCAAGAAAACTACGAAGACATGCGCCAGTATTACAAAACGCTGTTTACGGTAGTCACTCAGCACAACACGCACCTGGCACGCGAAATTGCCGATATGTTAGGCCAGATTCAATATCAAGACGTTATTCGTCAGCGCATCGAGCGAATGGGATCTGTCTTCATCAAACGCAATGATTTGTTTTATGAGCTTTCTGAACAGCCGTCTCCTTCACGCAAGGAATGGGAGAATATTCCTGAACAAATGCGTGAATTATTGGAGGCCTATTTAACCGAAGAATCAAGGCACGCGTCTTCTGCGGATGCAGCCGTCACAGCATTACCGAAACTCGAATTGTTTTGATTTTAAATATTTTATTGTAGAGGCTATATCACGATGCATCCGCTTGCTCCCATAGAAAAACTTTGGGCTAACAAAGAAGACATTATTCAAGAGTGGCTATCAGGTGTCCTTCAGGTTTGGAGCCAGCGCTATCCCGGACTGACGAATGAAGAAGACTTGCGCAAGCAATCCGTTTTGGTATTGGATGCACTCGCGCTTACTTTTGCTGCGCCGGCAGAATCTGTACCATCGAAACTCGCACCGGATCGTGCTTTGGTGAAAATCGCGCGTGAATATAGTGTCTCTCGCGCCATGATGGGGTTTAAGGCGGCCGATACCGCGCAATATATTTTCGTGCTTAAAAATGTATTAACGCGGCATTTGGTGCATGCGTTGAGCGAATCATCCTCGGCACTGGCCGACTGTCTGAGAGCACTCAATGAGGTGTTGGAATACATGTCTTTACAGGTATTCGAATCCTTTATTGAAACCCGCGAAAAGGTAATCTCGCAGCAAAGTCTATCGATACAAGAATTAACCACGCCCGTTGTTCGCCTCTGGGATCAGGTGTTATTGCTGCCGCTTGTGGGTGTCATTGATACCACGAGAGCCCGTCAGTTTACTGAAAGTTTATTGATGGCCATTAGTCGTTACGAGGCGATCGTCACCATCATTGATGTCACCGGTGTGCCGGTGTTTGATACCAGTGTGGCCCGCCACATCATGAAATCTGTAGATGCCGCGCAATTGCTGGGATCGCGTATTGTGATGACCGGCATCAGCCCGGAAAGCGCTCAGACCCTCACTAAACTTGGCCTTAATTTCAGTGGCGTGACATGCCGCGCTTCTTTGAGGGCCGGGGTTGCCGAGGCACTCCAAATGATAGGTAAACGCATAGTCAATCAGGGTGTCGGCCTATGAGAATCCCCATTCTTCGTCTTGGCAAGATTCTACTCGTTTCTATTCAAGTGGACCTGGTAGATGAAGATGCCATGCAATTTCAGAACGATCTGGTGCGCAAAATCGCAGAGATTGAGGCATTAGGCGTAGCCATTGATATCACCGCGTTGGAAGTGGTGGATTCCTTTATGGCCCGCGTTATCAATGACACGGCCAGCATGGCTCGACTGTTGGGATCAGAAGTGGTTATCTGCGGGGTTCAACCCTTTGTTGCTATGACGCTTGTTGAGATGGGGCGAGATTTAATCGGTGCCGATTGCGCATTTAATCTGGATCAGGGATTGACCTTGCTGAAGGCTCGTATTGGTATCCGTGGCGACGCTGCTCTGATGCAAGGAGACGATTATGCGCGAACGGGTCCAGCCTGAGTCTGTAGCGTTGCAAGAAGCTGGCGATATTGTCAGAGCTCGCAGTGCAGCACGCCTGGTAGCAGGCAAAATAGGTTTCGGCCTGGCCGATCAAACCCGCATTGCAACGGCGGTGTCAGAGTTGGCGCGAAATGTTTTGCAATACGCCGGGGAAGGCGTGTGCCACATCGATGACCAATCTGAAGAATCCACTTTATGTATCACGATAATGGTGGAAGACCATGGGCAGGGCATTGCTGATATCAATAAAGCGATGCAGGACGGTTACAGCACCGGTGGCGGGCTCGGTGCAGGATTGCCCGGCACACGTCGGCTGATGGATAGTTTCAATATCGAATCTGAGCCAGGGTATACGCGTATTATCGTAGGCATGAGCAGGCGACGGTATTGAAGAAGAGGCGTCATTGATGAAAGAAGCTGTTATATGCATTACGCATGAGCCCGACATTGCCGAAGCCGTACGCTGTGCCAGACACGTAGCTCAAGCCTTGGGTTTTTCTACCGTGAACGCCTATTACGTAGCCACGGCTGCTTCTGAACTTGCTTCAAACGTTTTCATTCATGCGGGCGGTGGCGTTTTTACCGTTCGCACTCTGGCCAACGAGGCCGGGGTGGAATTGGTTACTCATGACCAAGGGCCGGGTATTGCCGACCTGGAGCAAGCCATGCAGGAAGGCTTCAGTACGGCGGGCGGTTTGGGGTGTGGATTGTCCGGTGTAAAACGTTTGATGGATGAGCTAGAGATTGATAGCCGAGTGGGGCAGGGTACGCAGGTGAGGACACGGAAATGGCGTTGATCGTGGATTGCGCTACCCGACCGCGTGAAGGAGAGACTGTCTGCGGCGACGTCTGCGGCTGGTGGAGCTTGCCGGATCGGTTTGTGCTTGCGGTCGCTGACGGCTTGGGGCATGGACCAGAGGCTGCGTATGCGGCTCTGGCCGCCATGGACTGCATCGAGGCCAATCTTGCAGTCAGTTGTGAAGAGATGTTCGCCGAGTGTGATAAAGGGTTGAGAAATACCCGAGGGGCGGCCTTGGCAATCGCTGTGGTCGAGCCTGGCCTCAATCGCATTATCTTTGGAGCCGTCGGCAATATTCGTGCTTTATTGCTCCGGCAACCAAGTGATCTGCGCCTTGGCAGCGTACGCGGTATTGTGGGGGCTGGATACGGTCGGTTTGTGCCTGAAATCCTGACATGGTTACCCGGTAATGTGTTGGTCATGTTTTCTGACGGTATAGATGAGTTTTTCTCAATTCGGGAATATTTTTGTCGAGAAGACCTGAACCCGCAAAAGAAAGCGCAAGCAGTGCTAGATCGTTGGGCGCGCCGCGATGATGATGCCGCTGTTTTAATATATCAGCACGAGACATGTCATGGTTGATATGCATTTAAGTCTCATACAACAGCGCTATTCTTGCATTCTTCAAAAAGTGGTTTTCGAAACTGATGTTGATGGGATAGAAGCCCTTCTTGCAGAGGCTTTTGAATTAGGGCGGTCACTGGTAGATCAGGAGGTGCCGCCGGATGAAGTCATAAGCATTCATCATACGGCATTTTTGAGCTTCGCATCGGAGTATCCGCACGTCACTTTAATCGAGGTGGCTGATCATATGACAAGACCTCTAATGGAAATGTCTATGGCCTATGGCTTGGCCTTCCGCGAACAAATAGAGCGGCGCTATCAAGACTTGTTACGCTTACAGCAATCAGCAAAGCTGGAAGCCATCGGCACGCTCGCAGCAGGCATTGCCCACGATTTTAACAATATTCTCGGTAGTATTGTGGGTTACGCGGAAATGGTTGGGGATGTGATTCCGGAGGGAACACCAGGCAAAGAACATATACGCCAAGTGTTATATGCAAGCTTTAAAGCGCGTGATCTGGTAACGAGAATGCTGGCATTTGCCAGGCAATGCCCTGTTACACCCATACTTTTAGACTTGGTCACAGAAGTAGGTGAGGCGTTACCCCTACTGCAATCCTATTTAAACTCCACCGCATCACTCCGGTTTGAGACAGAGATGAAGCACGCGACAATTTTGGCTGATCCGGCAAGCGTACAACAAATCATGATGAATTTATGCATCAATGCTGCTGATGCCATTGGTGACCACGGCACTATTGTTATCCAAATTGCCCCGATTGACTTCAGTAAGAGCAAAGGAGGGGAACAGCAATCAGGTGTGTGCCTAACCGTTGCAGATGATGGCTGTGGCATGACACCTGAGATACAAGCGCGTGTGTTTGATCCTTTTTTTACCACCAAGGCGCCGAACAAGGGCAGCGGTTTAGGGTTGTCGGTGGTATATGGCATTGTCGCCCGGCTTGGTGGTGTTATTGAGATTGAAAGCCGCACTGGATTTATTAGGCCAGGCACTGAAATCAGAGTGATTCTACCGTTATCACATTAGAAATCGCGCAATAAAGGGAGATTAAAATGCTTCATATTTTGGTTATAGATGATGATGAACAATTCAGCGGCATGTTGGTGCAGATGCTCAGTCAGGATAATTATCGTGTTACCCTTGCGCGCGACGGTGAAGAAGGATTAGAACTCGTCAAGAAGCACAAACCCGATCTGATCATTACAGACATTCTCATGCCTCGCAAAGACGGCATAGAGACGATTTCTGCATTAGCGCTTGCCGGTAGCACCATTCCCATTATTGCAATTTCCGGAGGACGAAGATCAATCACTGCCGGGTTTAATCTTGAATCGGCTACATTGGTAGGGGTTAAAACCACATTGGCCAAACCCTTTGCCAGGGCTGACCTCCGTACCGCTATCGCGAAGGCCCTCTCACAAGACTAGTATCGGCGGCTCCCTTCGTGATCAAGCGGGCCAAGAATTGATTTATTCGTCTTAAATGCTCAGGAGTGCCAAGTTCCTTAGTTTTTCGGGCGATCAACGGAAATGGCAACTAATCGGCCAACCGATCTAATCCCCCAACGATTTTGCTGCTACGGTTTCAAAAAGGGCTTTATTCTTCCTATCTGTTGCGCTGTCATGCTAGCATGGTACAAATTTAAAGTTTTAGTTTGGATTTGTATCATGTTGATGCGTCATGCAGGTAACACATTGAAAAGACTGTCAAAATACTTTCCCGTGGTGGCGATCACCGGGCCTCGTCAATCCGGTAAAACCACGCTGGCACGCATGTTATTCAACGAAAAGCCTTATGTGTCGCTGGAAAACCCTGACGACCGCGAGTTCGCCGAGACTGATCCCAAACGCTTTCTGGCGCGCTTTCCCGATGGGGCGATTCTGGACGAGATTCAACGAGTGCCGGCACTGCTTTCCTGGCTACAAGGCCACGTCGATCAGCGTGGTATTATGGGTGACTTCATTATCACGGGCTCGGCCCAATTCCAGTTGATGGCCGGCATTTCCCAGAGTCTTGCCGGTCGCGTAGGACGGGTGGAGCTCCTGCCCTTGTCGAACAGAGAACTCCGCGAACATGGTTCGCTGCACGAGGATCTTGATCGTCACATGTTGACGGGCGGTTACCCGGCAATATACGACCGACATATTCATCCCAACGATTGGTTTACCAACTATGTCGCCACTTACATCGAACGTGATGTCAGACAACTGATTGCAGTGCGTGATCTCCAGCAATTTCAACGGTTCTTGAAGCTTTGCGCCGCCCGGTCTGGCCAGTTGCTCAACCTCACGTCGCTTGGAAATGACTGTGGCATCTCCGGCGTCACCGCACGAGAGTGGCTGGGCGTTTTGGAAACAAGCTATTTGGCCATTCGACTGCCGCCCTATTTTCAGAACTTTGGCAAACGCCTCATCAAGTCTCCAAAACTCTACTTTCTAGACGTGGGATTAATGGCGTGGTTACTCGGCATACGTGATGCCCGAACGATGGAAACGCATCCGGCGCGTGGAGCGCTGTTCGAGACGCTGATACTCTCTGAAATCATGAAGCAGCGATTTAACGAAGGGCAGCCTTTAGATACCTATTTTTGGCGTGACAATAAAGGCGACGAGGTTGACTTCATTACCGAAGGAGATCGGGGGTTACGCGCCATTGAGGTCAAGTCAGGAAGCACCTTCGCATCCGAATGGATGAAGGGGCTAAAGCTGTTTCAGAAGCTTTCCGGTAATCAAGCCAAGCCGCTTGTCATTTATGGGGGCGCAGAGAGTTTTGAGCGTGAAGCTGCCGATGTCATTGGCTGGAAAGATTTTGGTGAAGACCCTAATCATAAAAATGATCGGTAATTTTTGACCGCATTCCATTTTGTTCATTTTTCTTTTCGTCATAAAAAGGCTGCGTAGCTTTTCGAGTGATCAATATCGATGACAACTAATCGCCGGTTTCCGGTCGCAATGTGGTGAAAGCGCGTGAGCGAATATTGGTGCGAAACCAGATCGCAATGGCGAGCCCGGCCAGCAGGTTGGCGCTTGCAAGGCCGATATACAGGCCGGTCAGCCCCCAATAATAATCGCCCACCCAGGCAATCGGCAGCGCCAGCAGAAACAAACGCCCGACATTGATGGCTGTCCCCAGCACCGGGCGCCGCAACGCGTTGAGCGTCGCGCCAATAATCATGACCAGTCCCAGGCCTGCATAACCCATGGGCACGGTTTTCAGAAACAGTGCAACATCCTGCTGTATCGATACATCATCACTGAATAGCTGCGCTAGCCAGGCGCCAGCAAAATACAGCAACACCACCGAGAGTAACGCCCAGGTTAAGCTTAATTGGAAGACGACACGCAAGCCCGTGGAGATGCGGTGATGATGGCCTGCGCCATAGTTCTGGCCAATAAAAGGCGAAACGGCTGAGGCCAATGCCATGAATACGACCAGCGCCAGTGCCTCGATACGGGTGCTAACTCCAAAGGCCGCGACAGCGGTAGCGCCATGTTTGGCGACGATGGCCGTGATGATGGCTGCGGACAGCGGGCCCAACAGATTGGTGGCCGCCGCCGGAACCGCCACGTGCGAAAGCTCCCGCCAGGAGCGCCACCACGTCTGTGTCGGCAAGGGTTGCAGCGATAAATGGCCTATGCGGTAAAGCGCGCGAATCCCGAGCACGCTGGCAACCATCCACGACACCACCGTGGCGAGCGCGGCACCGCGCATGCCCCAGTCAAACCCAAAAATGAACAGCGGGGCCAGCACACCATTGATCAGCCCGGCGATGCCTAGCACGATGCTGGGCGTACGGGTGTCGCCGGTGGCGCGTATGGCGCCATGAGCGGTCATGGGCAGTGCAAGAAAAATAACGCCGAGATACCAGGGCACCATGTAATCCCGAATCAGCGGCAGTAAATCAGCACCGGCGCCGAGCAGGGTGAAAATGGGATCGATCGTGGCCACACCAATCAAACTGATCGGTACGATGAGCGCGACGACCATGAACAGGGCATGCAGGTTGATGCGACTGGAACGCACAGTTTCGCCTTTGCCTAACCGCATGGCGCTGACGGAGGTGGTTGCCGCAGCCAACCCCATGCCGATATTCATGACGATAAAGGACACCGGAAAGGTAAAGCTAAGGGCGGCCAATTCTTTGGTGCCGAGCAGGCCCACGAAGTAGGTGTCGACCAGATTGAAAAACAGAATCAGCATGATGCCGAGCACGACTGGGCCGGTCATGCGTATCAATAAAGGCGCGATGGGCCCATGCAGCATCGGGTGCTGAACAGCGGCAGGCGTGGTGTTTTCAGTGGGGGCAGCGGGTGACGACATGCGACAGGATGGACCTCCGGAAAGAGGGCCATCCTATCCCAGCAATCAATTGATTACAAACGAGGTGAACAAAACTTCTTCAACGTCGGTCGGGTTGTCTTCGGATTGCAATACCGAGATAACTTCGGCGGTGGCATCTTGTGCCAACTGGGTACGACCTTCGACAGAACGCAGGTTTTCCTCGGTCTGGCGGTTGAGCAGCATGACCAGATGATGGCGAATGGCGTAGGTGTGCGCCATGATCGCTTCTTTGGTTTTCTCACCTTTTACCTTGATCGAGACATCGGTGCGGATATAACGAATTTTCTCATCGGTGAAGTTCGTCACAAAAGATGGCTCCATGGCCACATAAGCGACTTTGGCTGTTTCCCCGGCTTCCCCTTCACCTTCTTTGGGTTCTTCTTTGGCTTGAGCAAGGGCCAGACCAGGGCAAAGGGTCAGGGTCAACAAGAGGGCGGGCAATGGGCGCGGTTTTCTCATCGTTAGCCTGTCATGGGTGATCAGTTATACGTTTATCAAGCGTAGTCGGCTTCTGCTGGAGTGTTAGGAACCTTTTTGACTTTAAACCAGGCTGCATAGAGCGCAGGCAAGCTAAGCAGGGTCAGCATCGTAGCGACTACCAGACCGCCCATGATGGCGACCGCCATCGGCCCCCAGAACACACTGCGGGTGAGCGGGATCATGGCTAACACTGCCGCTGCCGCCGTCAGTATGATCGGGCGGAATCGACGCACCGCGGCTTCCACAATCGCCGTCCAGCGATCGACGCCACGGGCGATATCCTGCTCGATCTGGTCAATCAAAATCACTGAATTGCGAATGATCATACCGCTGAGTGCAATCACACCCAGCATGGCCACAAACCCAAAGGGACGCCCCATCAATAACAAGGTTGCCGCCGCGCCAATAATCCCGAGCGGGCCAGTGAGAAACACCAGCAGGCTGCGTGAAAAACTGCGCAACTGCAGCATTAAGAGGGTGAATGTAATGAACAACATGAGGGGCACATTGACCAGGATTGAACCCTGGCCCTTGCCGGATTCTTCAAGAATGCCGCCAACATCAATGCGATACCCCGGCGGTAACGTCGCGCGCAGTGAGGCCAATTGCTTGTCGAGTGCTGTCGCAACGGTTGCGCCTTGCACACCATCGACTACATCCCCTTGCACGGTGATCGCAAACTGACGGTTCTCGCGCCAAACCACGCCCGGCTCCCACACCAGTTTGGCGTGAGCGACCTGGCTCACCGGGATCGCCTTGCCATGATCGGTATGAATATAAGAGCTGGAGAGCACACTCAGGCTGTCACGTTCGTTCAGCGGTTGCCGCAACACGATATCGATCAGCTCATCTTTTTCCCGGTATTGGCCAATCGTTAATCCGCCCAATAACGTCGTGGATGAGAGGCTGATGGCGCGGCTGGACAAGCCCAGCGCGCGAGCTTTGTTCTGATCGACGTCGAGACGCAATACCTTGATGGATTCATTCCAGTTGTCATTGACGCCCACCATGGCTGGGTGTGCGCGCACGATGTCTTTCACTTTGTCGGCCACGCTGCGTATCATCGCCGTGTCTTCACCCATGACACGAAATTGCACGGGGTAGGGCACGGGCGGGCCATTGGCGAGAATTTTTACGCGAGCGCGTGCTTCTGGAAATTCCTGTAACAAGATTTGCGGCAGGCGCTTCCGCAGATGATCGCGGGCTGCTAGATCTGTCGGCAATACCAATAACTGTGATGCGTTGCTTTGGGCCAGGGTTTGATCGAGCGAGAGATAAAACCGTGGTGCCCCCGAACCCACAAAACTGGTCACGCTGACGATACCGGCTTCTTTCAAAAAGCGGGCTTCGACGGTTTTGACCAGATTTTCGCTGGCAAAAAACGAGGCGCCTTCCGGCAGCCACAGATCGACCAGAATTTCCGGCCGGGTCGAATCAGGAAAGAACTGCTTGTCGACTTTCTTCATGCCGATCACGCCCAGCACCAGGGCGGCGACGGTAACGCCCAGCGTAAGCCAACGATGTTCGACACAGGCGTTTACCATCGATCGCACACTGCGATAGAAACCACTGTCGAACATTTCCTTGCGTTCTTCCAGGTGTTTGCGATGTTCCTTGAGCAGCTTGAACCCGAGATAGGGTACGAAATACACCGAGACAAACCACGAAATGATCAATGCCGCAGTGGTCACGGCAAAAATCGCAAAGGTGTATTCCCCGACGGCGGAACGCGCCAAACCGATCGGTAAAAAGCCGACCGCTGTGATCAATGTGCCGGTCAACATCGGCATCGCAGTCACCTCATACGCAAACGTGCTGGCGCGCAATTTGTCATAGCCTTCTTCGAGTTTGCGCACCATCATTTCGACCACGATGATGGCATCATCCACCAGCAATCCCAGCGCGATAATGAGTGAACCCAACGAGATTTTGTGCAGATAAACGTTGCTGCGTTCCATCACCAGAAAGGTGACCGCCATGACCAGCGGTATCGACAACGCCACTACCAACCCAGGCCGAATATCAATGCGGAAGGGGCGGGTATGTATGCCCAAGGCAATAAAACTCACCAGCAGTACGATGATCAAAGCTTCTGCCAGTACCCGCAAGAATTCGTTGATTGAACGCGACACAGCTTTGGGTTGATCCTGAAACTTGTGCAATTCAATGCCGACAGGTAACGACGCCTGTAACTGGCGAGCGGCGGTTTCCAGGTTTTCGCCCCAACGGATGATATCGCCTCCTTTGGCCATGGAAACGCCAAGCGAGATAATCTCCTGCCCGTTATAGCGAACTTTTGGTGCGGGCGGGTCTTCATAATCGCGCACGATATGGGCGAAATCCCCCAAGCGGAAGGTGCGCTGATTAAAGCGCAAGGGTAATTGTTCAAGATCTTTTACCGCATCGAATTGCCCGGACACGCGCAGAAAAACACTGTCATCCTGTGTGCGCAGCACGCCAGTCTGGTTGATGCTGTTCTGCTCGTTGATCGCGTTGATCACCTGCCGCACATCCACACCCATCTGGGCCAGCTTGCGCTGCGAGATTTCGACATAGACACGCTGACTTTGCATGCCAAACAATTCAACCTTGGCAACATCCGGCACCCGCAACAATTCCTGACGGGCAAAGTCGGCGTATTCCTTGAGTTCGGCATAGTTGAATCCATCCGACACCAACGCAAACATTACCCCGTAAACATCACCAAACTCGTCATTGAAAAATGGCCCCTGCACCCCAGCGGGCAGGCTGGTTTTCATGTCGCCGAGTTTTTTGCGCACCGTATACCAGACGTTAGGGATGTCATGCGGGTTGGCGTTATCGCGTATGCGCAAAATGAGCGTCGTCTCGCCCGGCTTGGAATAGCTTTTGATGCGATCGATCTGGGTGATCTGCTGTATCGTATGCTCCAGCTTGTCGGTGACCTGTTCGGTGATTTGCATCGCCGTCGCGCCCGGCCAGTAAGCCCGCACCACCATATTGCGGAACGCAAACGGGGGGTCTTCGTCTTGCCCAAGCTGAAAATACGACGCCACGCCCGATAATAGCAGCGCCACAAACAAATAGACCGTCAATCCCGGTTGCTGAATGGCCCAGCGTGAAATATTAAAACGCGAACTCGAAGGCATGATCGGCTCCCTTACCGCATAAACTGCGTGTCGGCGGCATCGGCGCGGGTATTTTGCTTCAATAACGTGACTTTCTGGCCTTCCATCAATACGTGCACACCGGCCGTTACAACGATCTGTCCGGGTTCAACACCGGCGACCAGTACCTGGTTGCCATTAACGCCCATAATGTCAATGGCATGGCGGTGTACGGAGCTTTTCGCTGCATCAAAGAGCCAGACTTGGCTTTTCCCTTCATGTTCCAGCAATGCGGTGGTGGGTAAGGTCACCGCTTTGCGCGTCGGTGCGCTCAATTTCAGAATGGCCGTTTGCCCCAGTTGCACATCGGCAACTGCAGCATCGAGACTATAACGGGCAACAAAGGTGCGCGTTACCGGATCAGCCGAAGCAGACATTTCGCGCAGGGTGGCGGGGTGACTTTTATCGGGCGCAGCCCACAAGGTCACGCTCGCGGTGGCAATTTTCGCCAGTTGTAATTTATCCTCGGGAATGACGACCTCGACTTCCTGTTGACCTTTATTGGCGATGCGAATCACCGGTTGGCCCACCGATACGACTTCACCGACATCAGCATCCACACCGATCACAACCCCGTCGGCATCGGCTTTCAAATGCGCGTAATTTTTCTGATTGTCCTGCATTTCCAGTTGCGCTTTGGCTTCTTCAAAGCGGGAGCGGGCGGCGCTCAAAGTGGCTTCCTTGGCGTCAAAGATGTTTTGCGATACCACCTCCTGGCGGCGTAATTCGGCAAAACGGTCGCGCTCTGTTTGCGCCAGTGTGAGTTCAGCGCGTGCGCTTTCCACGCGTGCTTGTGCAGCTTGCAAGGCCAGACTTAAATCACGCGGGTCAATGCTGGCCAGTACATCACCACGTTTCACCTGTTGTCCGAGGTTGACATTGCGATGGGTAATGCGACCGCTCACTTGAAATCCCAGTCGGGATTCCACGCGTGCTTTCACTTCGCCCGCCAGTTGAAATGCCGGTTCTACATCGGCCAGCGCCACCACGGCAGTGCGCACCGCGCGCGGTGGCAGCGGCGTTTGTTCCGGTGGTTGGCAAGCACTTAACAGCAACGGTAGAGAAAGCAGAACAATCAACGGTGCTCGAAACATAACGTCGGCCTTTGGTGGGCGTCTCCGGACAGGAGCGCTACACGAATAAAATCACGGATTTACTGAAACACATTAGGCTAGATTGGTCACTTTGTCATGTTGGCACAACGGATATGACCGAGGGTCATTTTGCGGCGTTACCTGAGCTTGTTAACGAAAGTTGTCAAAGCAGGCCAATCACGCCAGAATCGCGCTTATGCAGTTTAATTTGTCTCTGGAATCTGTGAGTTGCGTGGCGTTGTCCATGCTTTTAGTGTCCGTCGCCGCATTGTTGGCGTTATGGAACGCGCCGTTGCGCGCGCTCGCTGCCGCCCCGGCGCGACAACATCTCTGGTTTGCCTCAACGCTGACCCTGGCTGTCGCCTGGAACTGGGGGCCCGAGGTCATGCGCGGCGTGCACGTGCATCTACTGCTATTTATGGTGTACACCGCTGTGTTCGGGTGGAGTCTCGCGGTGTTGGGTGGCTTGCTGGTGGGAGCAAGCCTGTGGGCTTACCAGGGCTGGGCCGTCGAGGGTTTACCGTTAACCTTGTTGTTTCAGGTGGTGGTGCCCGCCACCTTGAGCTTTGGTGTATTGCGGTGGGTGTTGCGTTTACGCACCCGCAACTTGTTTTTCTATATTCTCGGGGCCGGCTTTTTTGGCGCCATGGGCGTACGCATAGTCACCGCGTTATTGCTCGGCGGCTATCTGGTCGTGTTCGAACTGCCGCTGGCAGAAACCTTGTGGGAACACTCCTCCGTCTATTGGTTGATGGTGTATGCCGAAGGTTTTCTCAATGGCATGCTGTTGACCTCCATCACCGTCTTCAAACCCGATCTGGTCAAAACCTTCGACGACGAAAAATACCTGGGAAAACCCTGAGCGAGTTGCGTGCGAACTCGGTCTGCATGTCCGATAATGATGTGCATACGCCTGCGTCTGCTATTGCGCATAACGCTACGCGCACCGCCGTTGAACATAAAGGGTGACTATGTCTGATTTTCAAAACCTGGGTAAATACCAGATCGAATCGGTGCTGGGCAAAGGCGCCATGGGCGTGGTTTACAAGGGTTTTGACCCCAATATTGCCCGCTATGTGGCAATCAAGACCATCCACAAAAACCTGCTCAATACCGAAATGGGGCGCGAGATGCTCGCCCGCTTTCGTACCGAAGCGCAGGCCGTTGGGCGATTAACGCATCCCAACATCGTCGGCATCTTTGAATTCGATCAGGATCAAGGCACGCCGTATTTCGTGATGGAGTTTGTGGAGGGCAAAGACCTCAAGACCGTCGTCAAGGATGGCCGGGTGCTGTCGCCCAAGGATATCGTCGGTATTATCGATCCCGTGTTGCAGGCGCTGGCTTATACCCACGAGCTTGGTATTGTGCACCGTGATATCAAACCGGCCAACATCTTCATTACCGACAAAGGCGTGGTCAAAATCGCCGATTTCGGCATTGCCCGGCTAGAAGATTCCGAAATGACACAAGTCGGCACGGTACTGGGAACGCCTTCTTATATGTCGCCGGAGCAATGTGTGGGGTCGGTGGTCGATGCGCGTTCCGACTTGTTTTCGGTGGGCGTCATGCTGTATGAACTGCTCACCGGGCAAAAGCCGTTTCGAGGGGAGCAGTCAACGGTGATCATGACCAACGTCATTAACACCGACCCTGAGCCGCCTTCACGCCTCAATAAGCAAGTCCCGGCCGCGTTTGATCCGGTGCTCAAGAAGGCGCTCGCCAAAAATGTAAATCAACGCTATCAAACGGCCGAAGCATTCCGTTCGGATCTGCTCAAAGTGGTAGGGGCGGGCACAGTACCTTCGGTGGGTGGGCCGTCGCATGGCGTGTTGATCGGCGCTGGCGTATTGCTCGCGGTGTTGGCAGCGGGTGGGGGTTGGCTGGCCAGTCGTTCCACAGAGCCACCGACCACGGCCGTTGTCACCGAGCCGGCCGCGCCTCGCATTGCACCGGAAACGCAGAAAAAAATCGACGACATGCTCGATATTGCCAAGGCCCACTTCATGGTCGGTCGCCTTGTCTCACCGCAAGGCAGCAACGCCTATGAAGCCTATCAAATGGTGCTGGATCTCGATCCCGAAAACGAGCAGGCGCTTAAAGGCCAGGCCGAAGCGAAAGAGCGCTTTTTCAAGCGTGCCGAAATTCTCTGGAAAAGTGGGGAGAAAGACGAAGCCCGCCTGCATCTGGAGCTGGCGAAAGTCATGTTCCCCAAAGATGACGCCACGGAAAGTCTGACGGAGTTGATGGCGGGCGGTTAATCCGCTCGTCGAGATTTTCTTACTACTGCATCAGCCGCACATCAAAGGCGTTATCCAGATGCGTTTGCGCAGCATCGAGATCGCCTTTCTCACGTGCCTGGCGTGCCAGTTCCAGGTGCGCTTGTGACAATATTTTTCGCGCCTCACTCACTTCGTTACTGTCAGGTGCTTTGGCGATCAGTGCTTTAATGGCAAAGGTGGCTGAATTCGGGTCGTCTGCGGGTAACAAACGGCCTTTCTCCACGCGGTTTTTCACGCTGCTCAGCAGGCCGTTGGTATCGGTGGGCAGCGGTTCAACCGGTTCCTTGGCAGGTATCGGTTGCATTGAGGGGCGCGGGGCGGTGCTGGGGAGCACCGCTGAACCATCCACCACAGAACTATCGCTCACGACCTCTAGTTGCAGCATCACTGTTTCCGTTTCGTCGGCGCCGGTGGTCACGGTTGCTATCGTATTTGCACCGCTGGTTTTAGTCGAGATCACTGGGCGAGAGCCTGTGTTGGAAGCTGTATCGCGCGTGTTGTCGCTGGCGGTTGTCGCAGCGGATTGAGGCTGAGCATCGACTTCGACGGTTGCAGACGCGTCTGACGGCGGACGCGTGGATTTCCATAAGGCAAATCCGCCGACCAGCACGATGGCGGCAGCAATGCCTGCAACGACCCCTAACACCAGGGATGCACTGCGAGGTGCCGGCGGAACAGGGGGTGCAGTTTTTTCCGGCGCTGTCAGCACCCGGGGCGGCACACGTTGGCTGTGTGGCATTTTCGGAACCGCTTCGCGCGGCGTCACCACGCGAGTGGCGTCCTCCCCCCGTTCGCTGGGCGTTGCGGAACGTGGCGTGGCAATCATGGTTGGATCAGCCACTTTGGGGGTCGCAATGACAGTGCGTTCATCAGCAGGTGCCGCAGCATTGACTACCACTGTTGCTTCACTGTCTTTGCTAGCCGCTGGCGGGCGTGTCGTTGGGCTGCTGTTAATGGGAGCGCTAACGGCTGCAATGCGGGTCGCGTCTTCGTTTGCCTCGGTGTCCGCAGATGCTTTAGCCGCGATGCGGGTTGCGTCGTCATCCGCGCGTACATTCACTGCAATATGCGTGGCTTCATCTTCCTGTGATGCTGGTTTCTGTAAAACTGTTTTCTCAGGAGTCGCTTTGTCCGAAGGCACTTTCTCTGCCGCGACAGCCCCGGCGTTATTGACCACGGTTGCATCCAGGGACTCAGCAGCACGTTGCACCACCGTGCTCTGCGCATCGCTCTTGGGAAGCGTGATGGTTCGAGGTGCGGCATTGCCGATGCGGGTCGGATCAATTTCAGGGGACTGCAACGCCAATGAGCGCAGCAAATAATCCATGTCGGCCCGCAACTGAATGAATTCCGTGACGGGCATGGGTTGGCGTTGTTGTGCCAGATCGAGCCAACCCAAGCCTTGGCGGGTCGCTTGCGGGTGATTGCCGAGAAAGGTCTTGAGCGTTGCGTTCAGTTCCTTGAACGCAATTTCACGTGACCGGTAACGCCCAAACAATTCAACGACTTGCTCCATCATTTATTCCCGTTTCGCTATCCCGCGTCTTTCACGCCAAGGTCACGTGGTGAAATCGTTAACTATTCCGAATAAAAGTTAACGAGTCTGAAAAAAGAATTCCCCGGCTTCGTGGCCAGCATAACGCAGGGGCGCATACTCCGGCACCTGCTGCTGATTCAGCGCTTTGGCGCGCACGCGCACTTTGCCAAGCACTTCACGGTACAAGGAATACCCGTCGATGATTCCATCTTGCCGCTGTAGGGTTTCCAGGAAGGCGCCAGCGAAAATCGAATGCCCGCCGCCACCGCTGTCCAAAACCGGCTGCACACCACCTGAAGTCATCGCCGTACGTGCGCGTGCTTTCGACATGATGCGTATCCATTCCTGCTGGGCTTCAGCAGACATCTCTACATCCACGCGTGGAACAGCCGCCTGCGACAATTTACCGGCATAACAAGAATCGGCCACCACCAGTACATGCTTGGCGGCAAGCGTATTCAGAATATCCGAAATCGACACATTCGAAATCCAGTTGGTCGTATCGCCCGGTGCGGCGTCGACCGGCAGCCAGTAACCGCGATCATTGGCTTCGTCGAGTTCGCCATGACCTGCGTAGTAAATCAACAGGTTGTCTTCAGGTTTAAGCGTTTCGCGCAGTTTATTCAGCTCCGAAAGAATTTCATAGCGATTGGCGTTCTTGATCAAGGTGGTATTGAACCCAAACTTTTCCCGCAACAACGCCGCCGTTTTTTCTGCATCATTCACTGCAGTCTGCAGCGTGGGGAAATACTGATAAGTGTTGTTGCCGATCACCAACGCATGGAAATTGCCCAGCTTCGTGTCGGTACTGACATTTAACGCAGCAGCTTGAACCTGCTTCTCGCTTTTATCGACTTTCTGTTCCTCGGTGACCAGAGAGAAATCAAAAGCAATGCTTTCACCTTTCTTGTCGACGGCTTCGATTTTCACCGGGGTACGAATACCGCGCACCGGTACTTCCACCCAGAACAGACTGTAATCATCGACCGGTTGCACTTCGCCATTGATCTTGAGCGAGCGCAATCCTGCTGGCGCCTTGATTTTGCCGACAATTTCTTTCTTGGTGGTGCCCGTGCGCAAAGTGACGGTAGGCACCCCACGCATCAGTGACATGGGCGGATCAATGATTTCGATTGCGGGAGAATCCACCGACGCCATCAGTTGCTGCTGTGACAGGGCCGACGACGTATCGGCGCTGGCCAACTGACGGCTGACACTTTCCGCCTGCACGCTCAAATTGGAGAGTTGGGTTTGTTGTTGGGTGACGTCGGCTTTCGCTGCGTTCAATTCTGCTTTGAGTTTGGCGATCATTTCCTTGCTTTGCTGGTTGATTGCTTTGGATTCCTGGGCGAGCAGGGCAAGTTCTTTTTCATGTTGGCGTTTTTGTGCCACCAGCAGGGATTCTTTTTGAGTCTTTAATTGTTGCTGCGTGTTGGCGAGTTGCGATTGCAACTGTTCGAGGCGAATGTTCTTTTCGGTGACTTCCTGCTTCAGGCGATTGAGTTCCTGCTGCTGGGCTTGCGCGCGTACTTCAAATGTCGAGCTGTAGGCAATCTGATCGTTGTTGATGCCGGAGGCGCGGCGATACCAATTCAACGCCATCGCTTTGTCCATCGGCACCCCTAACCCTTTTTCGTAGAGATTGCCGAGGTTGATTTGTGCACGGCTGTAATTCTGTGCGGCGGCTTTCTGATACCAGGTAGAGGCCGCGGCATAATCCGGTTGAATTCCCAAACCTTTTTCAAAGATTTCACCGACATAAGTCTGTGCTTCAGGATCACCGCCATTGGCAATGGGTAACCAGATTTTCAAAGCTGTCGCGTAATCGGCGCGGTCGAAAGCGACATATTCACCGCCCCGGATTTCGCAATCCACGGCCGTTGTTTTAATGGGGCGACGTGCCGTCAGATAAGTGGAGGCTGCGCCTAATTTACGCACCTGCCCAGGCAGCAAACAATCCACCACCAGTAAATCATCGGCATTTTTCACGCCGCCGGTGGCCGCTGCCGTACCCCCTTTTTCAGGCTGGCTGGCGCAAGCTGCCAACATAACGACGCTGAACGCCGTTGCCGCATGCAGGAATTGACGTGCCTTTAAAGCAAAACGTAACCGGGTCATGGCGAGCCTCTTTTACAGGGACAGGAGTGGTGGGCGCAGATTATCCACACAAAAGTATATGTGCGATGCCATACTGTCGCGCGTAATTTTTCCACATGCATAAGCACTGCAATTGCAGACGCCAGACGGGCGTGCCAGGGCTAGCATTATGGGGGCGAGAGCAGAGCAGGGGGCGCGACCGTCGTAGCAGGCGTGAGTGCTTGTGCCAGCAGTGCTGGCCAGTACTCTTCCCAGCAACATTGGTGATCGAATGCTTTCAGCTCAATGACTTGTGCATCAGGTTGGCGGCGGGCATAGGCGCGTGCCCATTGTGGCAAAATGTTCTTATCTTGCTCGCCAACATAATGAATTTGTCTAACGCGGGCCGGCAGTGGCGCTTCCGTCATGGGGTTTAGCGATGCAGATAACGGTGTCAATGCGTGGTGAGCGGTCCAGCGATCAATATCGAGATTGCCTGAGAGCGTAATCAGATGGGTGACCTTGGGCAGGTGTGGCACCAGCAATGCTGCCAATGTGCCGCCACCGCTGTGACCAATCAACACCACCTTGTCATGCTGATGGGCAAGCTTTTCAATCGCGCTGGCCAGACTTTGCACGACAATTGGACTGTAGCGAGCTAAAGTCCATAAAGAGGATGAGCACATTTGTGCTTGCCCGCTCGCGTATGCCATCTGTTGTCCGGTCGCTTGCAGGCTTTCTTTCACGCTCTCGTGCAGAAAGTAGCAGGGACGTGTAAGAAAAATGCTGGTGGCAGTATCTTTCGCCATCAGGCGCAGCATCAATGGATCGTGCGGGGTAGGATCAGGTGAAACCGTTAATGCATTCAAGAACGGCTCTCCATCCCCTTCAATATAGACGTGCAGCGGGTTTGACGAGTGTGTCTGTACCTGCTTTGATATCAAGGCTTTAACGGGAATGGGGGTGCTGTTAATCGAAACGTATTGCCAATGGTAATGCTCGCCCCAGGTTGATAACGAAGGCGCAGCGCAGCCACTCAGCAATAACAGACTGACGGCAAGCATCCAGTAAGCATTTAGCATTGGCAAACCCGGGTAAAAATAACGGCCCATCAGCGTTTTCGTGATTTTCGTTATAAAAAGCAAGGTGATCGCAATAGACAAGCACAGCATAGCTCGTAACAAACGCGAAACGCACATAAACGTGCGGATAACGCCCCAGGTGCGGTCATGGCGCTGGTATTGACCATCGCTCGCTCGCCAGAGGGCAGTTTCGTGCCCGAGCTGCGCAAAGTGTTTGGCACAGAAGGCGGCACGCTCGGGCGTGCGGCTGAAAACACCTGGCAACTGCCCGACCCGAAACGTTTGGTATCCGCATCGCACGCGACGATACGGTGCACGGGAGAAAGTTATTTTCTGGTCGATACCAGTACCAATGGTGTATTCGTCAACGACGGCAAGCGCCCGCTGGGGGCCGGCAACCAAGTGCGTCTCTCCCAAGGCGACCGCATATTTTTAGGCGATTATGAATTGGTGGTTGAGTTTGTACCGGGGCCGTCCCCTCAAGCGTCGCTGCGTGGCACCGGGCCCCAAATGAGCATGGCCGATACTCGTCAAAGCCCGGCCACCGTGATGGCACCCGCGCCCGCTGAAACCCGCCCGCCGACAGTGCGCGGTACGACTGGGGAACATTCACACGAACGTTTCGATGCGGCGCATTTTGGTGCCGAGCGTCATGCACACGCGCATCCTGGGCAATCATCTTTTGCAAGCTCGCATTCTGGCCGCGCTCATCCCGGAAGCCTGCACCCCGGCAACACCGCAGAACCCTCGCTCGCCTTCAACGATGAATTGATGCGTTTACTCGGGATCGACCCGGCCACTGTAACGCCAGAAGCGCGGGCCCGTTTCGCGCCGCTGGTGGCGGAATGGATCAGGGAAGCCACCCACGGCTTACTCAAAGCGTTAGGTGCGCGCAATGCTATAAAAAATGAATTTCGCATCAATTTGACGGGCATCCAAGCGATGGATAATAACCCGCTCAAATTTTCTCCCAATCTTGAAGAAGCTTTGCGTAACATGTTTGCCGTGCGCAGTAACGCCTATATGCCAGGGCCATTGGCAGTGCGCAAAAGTTTTCATGATGTTGCCATGCATGAATTGGCAATGATCACTGGCATGCATGCCGCCTTCGAGCATATGATGTCGCGCTTTAGCCCCGCCACGTTGCAAGACCGTTTCGACAAGATTGGTGGCAAGACGGGGTTGCTGCAAAGTCGCAAGGCGCATTACTGGGAATGTTATGAAGCCTTCTATAGGGAATTGACCGACAACATGGATGATGCATTCCAGGATTTGTTTGGCGAGGAGTTCGCTGAAGTGTATGAGCAATATGTGTTGGCGGCCGACTTTCAGGGAAAGAAGTAAACCCTGCGCTGGTCGGCAGTTTTCTCTTTCGCAAATTGCCAAGCTATAGTGAAGGGAGGGCTTTTACGCATAAGCCCCTGTCAACACCGGATTGCCATTACCGTTTTGAAGACGAGGTGTTCATTTGACCTACCCCTTGCGCTGGGAAAGCCACGCGCTCACCCATCAAGGTGCTGTTCGCACCATGAACGAGGATGCCTTATTGTCCCGCCCGAAAGATGGTTTTTGGGCGGTGGCGGACGGTATGGGGGGGCATGACGCTGGCGAAGTGGCCAGTAATATGATCACCGGTTGCCTGGAACGCATTCCCTGCAACGTGCCTCTACCAGATCTGGTGGATACTCTCGAAGACAGCCTGCTCGATGTGCATCAACGCATCCGCCAATATTCCCGAAACCAATGCGACGGCCGCACGGTCGGCAGCACCGTCGTCTCCATGTTGGTGCGAGGCGAGCTTGGCGTTTGCATGTGGGCCGGGGATTCGCGGCTTTATCGCCTGCGTGACAACCAGCTTGAACAAATTTCCGAAGACCATAGTCAGATCAACGAAATGATTGCACGCGGTTTATTGACCAAAGAAGAAGCCCGCAACCATCCTGCCAGCAACGTCATCACCCGCGCGGTCGGCGCCATGGAAACGCTCTATCTCGACTTGACCTTGTTCGAGTTAAGGGCGGGGGATATCTACTTGTTGTGCAGTGATGGGCTCTATGGTGCGGTCGCGGCTGACAAGATAGTGAATCGCCTGCAAGAGCCCAGCGTCGATCAGTGCGCCCAGCACCTGATCGACGATGCGCTGGAAAATGGCGCCCGTGATAATGTGACTGTTGTTGCTATACAGGTAATGTGACGCATGGATTCTGAACAGGAACAGCAGTGCAGTCACGCCATGCGGGAACTGGCTCGTCAGTATGCCGATGGCCGCTTCAACAAAGAGGAATACCGCAACCGTCGGCGCGAGTTGATCGCGCGCTTCTCGGGCGAAGTCCCCCTGCTTGAAAGTTTAAAAGTGCATGAACCCCCGCAAATGGGAGCAGACCCTGACAAACCCATGCGCGTTCTTCGCATTGCTGCCATCGTCTGTGTGTGCCTCATGGTGATCATGGGGGCCGTTATTGTTACCCTCAATAAATAGCACCAGACCGTCTCGATCCCACTTCTCGCCGCTGTATCGCACCTGAATCTTGCACACATCGTGTCGTAAAACTGTCACTATGTGTCTGATTTCTCACCCTCATCGTGCAAATTGCCCCAGCCCCTGATTGTGGTAAAAATACCCTTGCGATGCGGGTGATAACTGGATAAAAAGTGCACTCCGCTGCAGACGGTTTCTACCCTGCAGCCGGCAGCCTCGCTCCCTGGCGCTGACATTTCCCCATCGGGGTAGGGTTGGTGTCGCGAGGGAGCTCATGTAGTGCAAAACGATCGCAAGTAAGGAATTGATCATGAAAACCTCTCTGAAGTTGGCAAGTCTGGTAGTCGTCGCAGGTCTGGGCATTGCAGGTCAGGCTAACGCCGGCTTTCTCGATGTTGTGAAGGAGCAAACTGCCGCCAACGCCACCGCTACCGCAACAACGGCACAGCAAACGGCTGAAGGTACAGCGACTGCAGCGACCGGTGCCGCGCAACAAACTGCACAAGGTGCGGCCAACGCAGCGACTGCTACTGCCACTAATGCGGCGGCGGCAGCAAACCAAAAGGCGGTTGATGCGACTGCCAATGCAACGCAGCAAGCGAACGATGCCACCAATGCTGCCACTGGCAAAGTAAACGAAAAGCTGAACGGCCTGTTCGGCAAGTAAGTTTGACGCTATCGATCAAGCGTTTGCCGGCACAGTTCCAGCCAGCGCTTGATCCCCTCACTGAAGTATTTTTCTCGATGCAGGATGAAATAGAACTTCCTGCGAAAATCCCGATGCGGCACTTTCAATTCCACCAGGCTGCCGCGCTTGAAAGCCTCCTCCAGCGTCACTCGTGACAGACAGCCTATGCCCAGATTCGCTTCAACGGCGCGTTTGATGGCCTCGGTATGTTGCAATTCGAGTGCAATCTGCAGTTGCGGCAACACCCCACGCATTGCCTGATCAAAGGTCTGGCGGGTGCCCGAGCCGCCTTCCCGCACAATCCAGCGTGCATTCAAAACATCGTCTTCGCTCAGAACGCCTTGGCTGGCGAGTGGGTAATCGGGGGAGCAAAACACCACCAGCTCGTCGTCGCGCCAGGGCTGAATCGTCAGCGCAGGGTGTTGCAGTTCGCCTTCGACCAAGCCCAGATCGAGTTCGAAATTGGCCACCTTGCGGGCAATAGTGGCGGTGTTGGCGACTTCGAGCGCCACGCGGGTGCCCGGATGCAGCGTCATGAAGCGTGCCATGACCCCCACCGCCAGATAATTGCCAATGGTCAGCGTCGCCCCCACTTTCAGATCGCCGACGGTGGCATGTTGCAGCAGGGAATGTTCCAGCGCCTGTGCCCGTTCCAGCAACTCCTGAGCCCGTGGCCTCAGCGCCTTGCCCAGCTCATTGAGCTGCAGACGTTTACCCGCTCGGTCAAACAGTTGCACATTCACATGCTCCTCCAGCTCCTTGAGTGCGGCGCTGGCGGCAGATTGCGACATGGCCAGGCTGTCCGCCGCGCGCGTGATATTTTCAAAGTGCGCGGTGGCCAGAAAAACTTCGATTTGGCGCAGGGTGAATTTCATTATTTGTAAAATCGATTATGTTTATGGATATAACTCATTTTGACGATTTTGTCGGGTGAGGTAAAGTACCGCCCATATAATCAGTCAGCCGAGGAGGGCACTGCGATGTCCAACATGATGAAAGAGAAAGTGTTGAGT
>CAYYPW010000030.1:0-65652 GCA_964473645.1 uncultured Moraxellaceae bacterium | reverse complement strand
AAAAGCTGCAAGATACCGCCCGTCGCGTCAAGATTGATGGCTTCCGCCCCGGCAAGATCCCAATGAAAGAAGTCCGCCGTCGTTTTGCCAAAGGCATTCGCGAAGAGGTGCTGGGTGATCTGGTGCAAAAGTCTTTCTACCAGGCGATCACTCAGGAAAAACTCAATATGGCGGGTATGCCCCATATAGCGTTCACCAAAGATGAGCCTGGGCATGATGTTGAATACGTCGCCACCTTCGAAATTTTCCCTGAGATTGAAATCAAAAACCTCGAAAACATTGTGGTTGAAAAGCCGGTCGCCAACATCAATGAAAGCGATGTTGATGCAATGATCGAGAAGCTTCGCCAGCAACGCGCAGTATTTATCCAGACAGACGCTGGTGCCACGAACGGCGACCAGGTAACCCTGGATTTCGTTGGTACCATTGATGGTGAGGCGTTTGAAGGCGGTTCAGCGAGCGGGCATCGATTGGTGCTGGGTTCAAACTCCATGATTCCCGGTTTCGAACAAGGGCTGGAAGGTGTGAAGGCAGGTGAGGAGCGTATTATTGACGTGACCTTCCCAGAGAGCTACCACGCAGAGCACCTCAAAGGTAAGCCTGCACAATTCAAAGCCACGGTTTCGTTGGTAGAGAAGAAGCAGCTGCCTGAAATCAATGAAGAATTCATCAAGTTCTTTGGCGTGGCTGATGGCTCTGTCGATGCCTTCCGCACCGAAATCAAGAAGAACATGGAGCGTGAGCTCAAGAATGCAGTCAAGAACAAGGTCAAGACTCAGGTGTTTGACGGTCTGGTGCGGGAAAACGAAATCGAAGTTCCCAAATCCATTGTTAACCAGGAAATTGACCGTCTGCGTAAGCAAATGCTGCAACAGTTTGGCAATCAGGGCGCCAACTTCGACATGTCAATGCTGCCTGCAGAGTTGTTTACCGATCGTGCGACCCGCAGCGCCAAATTGGGGTTGTTGCTGAGCGACTACATTCGCGCAGCTGGTATCAAAGTGGATGCCAACCGCGTTCGATCCACCATTGAAGAACTGGCTGAACCCTTCGAGCATCCTGAAGAGGTGGTGAAGTGGTACTACCAGAACGACCAGCAACTGCGTCAACTGGAAGCGGCTGTCCTGGAAGATCAGGCGGTCGAGAAAATCCTTGAATCGGCCAAAACGACCGACGTGGCATGCAGTTACGAAGAGGCCGTCAAGCCTCCGCAATCTCAAGGCGGTGACGACGAGTAATCGGACGTCTATTCCCATGTTTACAGAATTAACGCGGCTTATGCCGCGTTAATTTTTTTAGTGCCATCCGCGTGGTCTAGCCTATATTAACTATTAACTTGGGAGACCAATTAAGGTATGTTGAGACTTTGCTAATTAGTCTAGTGTCAACATCCTGAGCCTAACCATATTAAGGAATCTACGCATGACCCGTTGGTACGACAGCTTCGAGAAGAATTCGCAACCCATTGAAAATGCACTCGTACCCATCGTCATTGAACAAACTGCACGGGGCGAGCGCTCCTTTGACATCTACTCGCGTCTGCTGAAAGAGCGTGTGATCTTTATGGTTGGCCAGGTCGAAGACCATATGGCAAACCTGATCGTTGCGCAGTTGTTGTTTCTTGAATCCGAAAACCCGGACAAAGATATCCACCTTTACATCAACTCGCCGGGTGGCTCTGTGACTGCTGGTATGTCAATTTATGACACGATGCAGTTTATCAAACCCGATGTCAGCACTATCTGCGTGGGGCAAGCCTGCAGCATGGGTGCGTTGCTGTTGACCGCGGGCGCCAATGGCAAGCGTTATGCGTTACCTAATTCGCGCGTGATGATCCACCAGCCGCTGGGCGGGTTCCAGGGGCAGGCATCCGATATTGAAATCCATGCGCGTGAAATTATCGCCATGAAAAAACGTCTGAACGAGATCATGGCCAAGCACACCGGCAAACCCTACGATAAGGTTGACGTTGATACTGACCGTGATAACTTCATGAGTGCCCAGGATGCAAAAGATTATGGGCTGATTGACCAAGTGCTAGAAAAGCGAATCTGAAGGTAAAACAACACGTTGTTTGCCAAAGGTGTCGCATGATAGGGTAAAAAGGTAAGAGCCACCCCTTGAAAAAAGGGGCGGGTGGCTGCATCTTCTTACTTAGAAAAAGCCCAGAAGAGGTATGAAATGGCTGAAGATCGGTCTGGAAAGGGAGACGACGGCGGAAAACTGTTGTACTGCTCTTTCTGCGGTAAGAGTCAACATGAGGTTCGCAAGCTGATCGCGGGGCCATCGGTATTCATTTGTGATGAGTGCGTTGATTTGTGCAACGACATCATCCGTGAAGAGGTGCAGGAAGAAAACGTCGACAATAAGAGTGATCGTCTGCCCTCACCAAAGGAAATCAAAAAAATCCTTGATGACTACGTAATCGGTCAGGATCGCGCCAAAAAGATTCTCGCCGTTGCAGTGTATAACCACTACAAACGTATTCGTTCAGGTAGCGCGAAAAGTGCAAAAACGCGTAGCGATGCTGACGTGGAGCTTGCCAAGAGCAACATTCTGCTGATTGGCCCGACCGGTAGCGGAAAAACCTTGCTCGCGGAAACCTTGGCACGTTTGCTCAACGTACCATTCACTATTGCTGACGCGACAACGCTCACCGAAGCAGGTTATGTCGGTGAGGACGTAGAAAACATTATTCAGAAATTGTTGCAGAAGTGCGATTACGATGTTGAAAAAGCCCAGGTGGGCATTGTTTACATCGACGAGATCGACAAGATTTCACGCAAATCTGAGAACCCTTCCATCACCCGTGATGTCTCAGGTGAGGGCGTACAGCAAGCGTTATTGAAACTGATTGAAGGTACAGTGGCATCGGTGCCGCCGCAAGGTGGGCGTAAACACCCGCAGCAGGAGTTCTTGCAGGTGGATACCACCAATATCCTGTTCATTTGCGGTGGCGCATTCGCGGGTCTCGAAAAGGTCATACAGAATCGTTCCGAGAAGAGTGGCATCGGTTTTGTGGCTAACGTTAAGAGCAAAGATGCCTCGAAGAATGTGGGTGAAACATTGAAAGATGTTGAGCCTGAAGATCTGGTCAAATTTGGTCTCATTCCTGAGTTCGTTGGTCGTTTACCGATAATTGCAACGCTTGATGAGCTAGATGAAGCGGCACTTGTGCGAATCCTGACCGAACCACGCAATTCACTTACCAAGCAGTATCAAAAGCTGTTTGATATGGAACACATCGAACTCGACTTCCGTGCCGATGCGCTTATTGCGGTGGCCAAAAAAGCATTGGAAAGAAAGACCGGTGCGCGCGGTTTGCGTTCGATTCTTGAAAATGTGTTACTTGAGACCATGTATGACGCGCCTTCTTTGGAAGGAGTGACAAAAGTGGTGGTCGATGAAGCAGTGATCAAGGGCGACTCAGAACCGTTGATGATTTATGAACGAACCGAGAAGTCCAAAGCTGCGCCTGAATGAGGCTGCTACACAAAAAAAGGGCCGTTGAGGCCCTTTTTTAATCGGCGCGATTTGTAACGCCTTGAAATTACATGTTGTGGCGCAATATCGCTTAGGTAGACAGAGTTCCTGATTTTTGAAAGAAGGTTGGAGTATGTACGACCAAAGCCGCTCAGAAAACCTTGTGCACGTGGATATTCCGCTTCTTCCCCTGCGTGATGTCGTGGTGTACCCCCATATGGTCATTCCTTTGTTTGTCGGGCGTGAGCGCTCGATCAAGGCACTGGAAAAGGCCATGCACGAAGACAAGCAAATCTTGTTGATTGCGCAATTGAACGCTTCCGAAGATGATCCAGGTGCCAAGGATCTCTATCGGGTGGGAACCGTTGCTACCATTCTGCAGTTGCTCAAATTACCCGATGGCACCGTTAAAGTGCTCGTTGAAGGTTCGGTGCGCGCCAAAGTAAAACGCATCAAGCCGCTCGATGGTTTTTTGGCTGCTGATATCGAAGAGATCCCTACGGTGCGTATGCCCGATCGCGAAGCAGAAGTGCTGGTGCGTTCGGTCATGTCGCAATTCGAGCAGTATGTCAAATTAAGCAAAAAGGTCCCGCCTGAAATTTTGACCTCAGTGTCCAGCATTGAGGAACCCGGGCGGCTTGCAGATACGATTTCTGCGCATCTGGCGCTTAAACTGCCTGAAAAGCAAAAAATCCTCGAAATATTTGAACTGCGTGAGCGTATTGAACATCTGATGGCGCTGATGGAAGGCGAGATCGATCTGTTGCAGATCGAAAAACGCATTCGTGGTCGCGTTAAAAAGCAGATGGAGAAGAGTCAGCGCGAGTACTATCTGAATGAGCAAATGAAGGCCATTCAGAAAGAACTTGGGGATCTTGATAACGGCGCCAATGAAGTCGAATCCTTCGAGAAAAAAATCGGTTTATCGGGCATGTCCAAGGAAGCCGCGGACAAAGCTCGCAGTGAGCTGAACAAACTCAAGATGATGTCGCCGATGTCGGCGGAAGCAACGGTCGTGAGAAGCTACCTCGACTGGATGGTAAACCTGCCCTGGAAGAAAAAGAGCAAGGTCAGCCACGATCTCAAGCGTGCCGAAGAAATTCTCAATCACGATCACTATGGGCTTGAGGAAGTCAAAGAGCGCATTCTTGAGTATCTGGCGGTTCAAAGCCGGGTTAAGAAAATTCGTGGACCGGTGTTGTGTCTGGTCGGGCCCCCAGGGGTCGGTAAGACATCGCTAGGCCAATCCATCGCCAAGGCGACCAATCGTAAATTTGTGCGTATGGCGCTGGGTGGCGTGCGTGATGAAGCAGAAATTCGTGGTCATCGTCGTACCTACATCGGCTCATTGCCCGGCAAGCTTATTCAGAAAATTTCCAAGGCAGGGGTGAAAAACCCGCTCTTTTTGCTCGATGAAATCGACAAGATGGGCGTGGATATGCGGGGAGATCCGGCCTCGGCCTTGCTGGAAGTGCTAGATCCCGAGCAAAACTCAACCTTTAACGATCACTACCTCGAAGTGGATTACGATCTGTCCGATGTCATGTTCGTGTGTACTTCCAACTCGATGAATATTCCGGCACCTTTGCTGGATCGTATGGAAGTTATCCGTATTCCGGGTTACACCGAAGACGAAAAGGTGAATATCGCTCGTCAATATCTCGTGCCTAAACAGCAGGAGTTTAATGGCCTTGGCAAGGAAGAACTGGCGATTTCCGAAGAAGCCGTTCGCCACATCGTGCGCTATTACACCAAAGAGGCGGGCGTGCGTGGTCTGGAACGTGAAATTTCCAAAATTTGCCGCAAACATGTGAAAGAGTATCTGTTGTCTGGTGCTAAAGACCTTTCGTCGGTATTGATCACACCTGAGCTGGTTGAACGCTATTGCGGTGTTCGCAAGTTCAACTTTGGTCAGAAAGAGGAAACCGATCGTATTGGTCAAGTCACTGGCTTGGCGTGGACGTCAGTCGGTGGCGAACTGCTGACTATTGAAGCGGCGATGGTGCCAGGCAAGGGGCGCCAGATTCGTACCGGTTCACTTGGCGATGTTATGCAGGAATCGATACAGGCGGCGTTTACGGTGGTCAGAAGCCGTGCACGCATGCTCGGAATCGCCGCAGATTTGCTTGAGAAAAACGATATCCATATCCACGTTCCCGAAGGGGCAACGCCGAAGGATGGCCCGAGTGCCGGTATTGGGATGTGTACAGCGTTGGTGTCGGTGCTGACGGATATCCCCGTGAAGAGCGATGTGGCAATGACCGGCGAGATTACCTTGCGCGGGCAGGTGTTGCCGATCGGTGGTCTCAAGGAAAAGTTGTTGGCGGCACATCGCGGTGGCATCACCACGGTCATTATCCCCGAGGAAAACGAGCGGGATTTGAAGGACATTCCTGAAAACATCAAAAAGTCACTGCATATACACTGTGTGAAGTGGATTGATGAAGTGCTGCAATTGGCGCTGCAGCGTGCTCCAACGCCATTGGCAGTGGCTGAAGGCGATGTAGCGGCACCCAGGCCGGCTTTGGTCGTCGCCCGTGAAGAAAGTGAAGAAGACGATCAGGAACGCTTCAGTACCCACTAAAACGCGTTGTGAGGGGTAGCAGCAGTCGCTGCTACCCCTTATTTTTGCGCGGAAATCGAGGTATTTTTTTAATGTTTATCCTTGTTTCAGCTTGAAAAAAATTATTTGTCTGCCCCAAATACCCCGTGCTTGACAGCTATTTTAGCCAGTTGGTATAAAAGCCATCCGCCGCGCTGGATGGGCCAGAATTGCAAAACGTGTTGCTACCCAAAAAGTTTTTTAAATTAATAGTTTTTCGCACAAATCCAATCAATCTCACTCAGACAATGTATAAAGGGGAGTCTTGTGAATAAATCCGAACTCATTGATGCCATCGCCGCATCAGCTGATATTCCAAAGGCTCAGGCTGGCCGTGCTCTCGATGCAGTTATTGAAGCGGTCACCGAGGCTCTCAAGAAAGATGATCAAGTCGCTCTCGTAGGCTTTGGTACTTTCTCGGTGAAAGAAAGAGCAGCGCGCAGTGGTCGCAACCCACAAACGGGTCAACCGATCGATATTCCTGCAGCTAAAATTCCCACATTCAAGCCGGGCAAAGCATTGAAGGATGCCTGCAACGGTTAATGTGAAACGTGTTCGGAGCGGTAGTTCAGTCGGTTAGAATACCGGCCTGTCACGCCGGGGGTCGCGGGTTCGAGTCCCGTCCGCTCCGCCAAATACGAGAAAGCTCACACCCGCAAGGTTGTGGGCTTTTTGTTTGTAGATGTGCCCCATGTAAATGTGCCTATAAGAAATGTAACCCTATCACCCTAATAATGTGCATATTGCTAATCACCCGGAGAGTTTCAAATGGACGCGTTTCGTAATTTACTGCGCGGTTGGGTCGGTAAGGCGCTGCTGGCGCTGATCATCCTGCCGTTCGCTATCGTAGGCATTGAAGGTGTCTTTACGGGAGGCGGTAGAAATAAACCTGCGATCGAGATCAACGGCCACGAAATTTCCAAAGCAGAATTTGATCAAGCGGTCGAAAACCGCCGTCAACAATTGCTGGAGCGCATGGGTGAGGGGGTTGATCCGGCCATGATCACCGCCGACATGGTAAAACCTGCCACAGAAAAGGCACTGATTCAACGCCAGTTGATTATCGAAGCCGCTGAAACAGAAGGTTTGTATGTGCCGCCTGAGACTGTGAAGTCCTACGTGCGCTCACTGCCGCAGTTTCATGATGAGAAAGGTGTTTTCTCGCAAGAAAAGCTGGAGCGTTTTCTCGCTCAGGCAGGATTTTCGAGTGCGCGTATTTTCAATGAAGTCAGTGCGGACATGGTGACGGAGCAATTGCAAGGCGGCATCAGCGAATCCGCGTTTGCTATTCCGCAGGACGTTACAAGAATTCTTGAGCTCGATAAGCAAACGCGCGATATCGATGTCGTTGTCATAAAACCTGAAAGCTTTAAGGCATCCATTAATTTGAGCGATGACGATATCAAGGCGTTTTATGAGAAGAACGCTGGGGATTTTCGTTCAGACGAAAAAGTACAAGTGGAATATCTCCATTTTACCCAAGCTGATTTTGTTGATACGAATGCTGCCATCAGTGATGAACAAATTAGCACACGTATTGCGGAAAAGGTCGAAAAGGCCAAGCAAAACGAACGTCGTCGTGCCGCGCATGTATTGATTGAAGTGGGTGACAAACGCAGTGATGAAGAAGCAAAAACTATTGCCGAAGCAGTGTTGAAGGATGCAAAAGAGGGCAAGGCGTTTGATGCGTTGGCAAAGGAAAAGTCAGATGACTTTGCGACTGCAAAAAGTGGTGGGGACTTAGGCTTCGCTGGTAAAGGCGTTTATGACCCGGCTTTTGAGGAAGCGCTGTATTCGCTCAAGTCGGTCGATGAGCTTTCTGGTGTGGTAAAAACGGAGTTCGGGTACCACGTCATTAAATTGCTGGGAATTGAATCCCCTGAAGTGCCAGAAACCGATGTTAATCGCGACGCGATCATAGCCGAACTTCGTCAGGAGCAAGCGAAGGAAAAAATGACGTTGGCGGTTGATGAACTGAATCGTCTCGGTTTTGAGTCGGGCGATTTGTCGGTGATTTCTGAACAGTACAAGAAAAAAATTGAGGTGTCTGATTGGTTGACGCGTCGTGGCGGTGAGGGTGTATTTGCTCAAGCGAAAGTCAAGGATGCTGCCTTCAGCGATGCCACCATTCAGGAACAACGCAATAGCGATGTAATTGAGCTGGATGATGGCAGCATGATTCTGTTACGTCTGAAAGCGCATGAGGCCCCACGTCAACTCTCGCTGGAAGAGGTGAAAGACAAAGTGTCGCAGCGTTTGCTGGTTGAAAAGGCCAGAGAGAAGGCCAAAGCGACGGCGGACGAAATTCTTGCCAAGCTTAAGGCTGGGGAAGACCGCAATGCTGTCGTAACAGCGGCAAACTTGAGCTGGGAAGCCAATCCTGCCGTGGAGCGCACGGCGGCAAAACCCGCAAGACAAGTGGTTCAGAAAGCTTTCGAACTTCCTAAGCCCGAACAAGGTAAATATTCGAACGCTCAGGTCGAAGGCCCTGGTGGTGACATTATGCTGATTTCGGTAAGCAATGTAGCGACCAAGGTGCTGGATCGCACTGATGCGGAAAAACAGCAATTTTCTAAAGGTTTAGCGTATCGCAATGGCGCTATGGAAATGGAAGGTTTTATTGCTTCGCTGCAGGAAAAGGCAGATATCGTGAAATACGAGAGCGATGAACTTAAGTAGGTTGCACGTCCAAGCGTAAAAAAAAGGGGCATTTATGCCCCTTTTTTTATTTCAGCAGCTCAATGGAAACGCTAAACAACATACTTTGAATTCAACATACTTTGAATTCTGTTATGGGGCTTCCAGTGTAGACAATCAATCCTTCAGAAAGGCCGCCTTTAATAATTGCTGTGTGTATTCCTCAGCAGGTGCCCTGAAAATGTCTTCGGCGTCACCTTGCTCGACGACTTTGCCATTCTTCAAAACGATCATGCGATGCGACATAGCCCGTACGACTTTAAGGTCGTGGCTTATGAACAAATAACTCAAGCGATACTTTTTCTGGAGATCACGTAACAAATCAATAATTTGGGTTTGGATGGTGCGGTCCAGCGCGGAAGTTGGTTCATCGAGAATAATGAGTTCGGGTTTTAGTACGAGTGCTCGTGCGATTGCGATGCGTTGGCGTTGCCCGCCTGAAAATTCATGTGGATATCGGTGGCGATGCGAGGGGTCCAGACCCACTTCGACTAAGGCTTCACACACTTTTTCGTCGATTTCTTTGTCGCTCAAATCAAAATGTATCTCCAATCCTTCCGCGACAATTTGTCCTACACTCATGCGTGGACTCAAGCTGGCAAACGGGTCCTGAAATACAATCTGCATTAATCGACGGTAAGGCCGCAGGTGCTTACGATTGAGTGCGTTGATAGGCACGTTGTGAAGACGTATGTCACCCTCACTATCAATCAGTCGAAGCAGGGCCTGTGCCAGTGTGGTTTTACCTGAACCACTCTCACCCACGATACCGAGGGTTTCCCCTTGTCGGAGGGTGAGAGAAATCGAATCCACCGCCTTGACGAAGCCGACAGTGCGCTTGAAAAATCCGCGTTTAATGGGAAACCAGACTTTCAATGCGTTGGTATCAACAATATCGGTTGCGTCCGTTTCAATGGGAGCAGGGTGCCCTGTCGGTTCGGATGCTAGCAGTCGCTGTGTGTAGGCATGTTGTGGGGATGCAAACAACTGCTGCGTTGCATTTAGCTCCACCAATTCGCCACCTTTCATGACCGCAACCTGGTCAGAAAAATGTCGCACAATCCCTAGGTCATGTGTGATCAATAACACTGCCAGGCCAGTATCTTTTTGTAGCTTGCGTATTAATTCAAGTATCTGCTTTTGTATGGTGACATCAAGGGCTGTTGTGGGCTCGTCTGCGATTAACAATTTAGGTTGATTGGCGATGGCCATGGCGATCATGACGCGCTGACGCTGGCCGCCCGACAGTTGATGTGGGTAACTCCCCAAACGGTTTTCCGGGTCGTTGATTTCGACCATTTTCAGCAGTTCGGTGATGCGTGCGCGGCGTGCATCCGGCAATAAATTTTGCCGAAGATCGATGATTTCACCGATTTGGCGTTCCACCGTATGGAGTGGATTGAGTGCCGTCATCGGTTCCTGAAAAATCATGGAAATCGCGGCCCCACGGATTGCACGCAAATCTCGTATGCTGGCGCCTAGTAAATTCTTGCCTTCAAATCGAACGCTGCCACCGATGCGCGCCGTTTTTGTTGGAAGCAGGTTCAATATGGCGTTGGCAGTCACCGACTTCCCCGAACCACTTTCACCGACGAGCGCGAGTGCTTCACCGGGGTTAATCTGGAACGATACGTTTTTAACGGCTTGAACGACCTGGGCGCCTTGATGAAAGGTGACAGACAGGTTTTCAATTTGCAGAAGAGGGGTGTCTGCCATGATTAGTTAGTCCTTGGATCAAAGGCATCACGCACGGCTTCACCGACAAACACCAGTAAGCTCAACATGAGTGACAACACCACAAATGCTGAAATGCCCAGCCACGGGGCTTGAAGGTTATTTTTACCTTGTGACAAGAGTTCCCCTAACGACGGCGAACCTGGAGGCAGACCAAATCCGAGAAAGTCGAGTGCTGTCAGCTGCGTGATAAAAGAGGTCAAAAGAAACGGCAAAAACGTCAGTGAGGCCACCATGGCATTGGGCAGAATATGCCGAAACATAATTCTTGTATCTGACAGACCCAATGCTTTTGCCGCTTTTACATATTCCAAGTTGCGACCACGTAGAAATTCGGCGCGTACGACACCGACCAATGCCATCCAATTAAATAACAGCATGATGAACATGAGCCACCAGAATGTCGGCACCACCACAGACGCCAGAATAATCAGCAAGAACAATTTCGGCATCGACGACCAAATTTCAATAAATCGCTGCGCGATCAAATCGGTCAAACCACCATAGTAGCCCTGCAGAGCGCCCGCGATGATGCCAACGATCGAACTTAAAATGGTCATCAAAATACCGAATACGACACTGATACGGAACCCATAAATGATGCGGGCAAGTACATCCCGCCCTTGATCATCGGTACCCAACCAGTTGGCAGCATCCGGAGCAGAGGGTGCGGGGGCGGGCAGGTTGTAATTGATGGTGTCGAAGCGAAATGGAATGGGTGGAAACAATAGCCAGCCGTCTTCGCGGATCAAATCGATGACATAAGGGTCTCGATAATCGGCTTCCGTTTCCATTTCTCCACCAAACTGGGTTTCGGCGTAGCGATTGAAAATCGGGTAGTAGAAATCACCTTTGTAACTCACGACCAGCGGACGGTCATTGGCGATGAATTCTGCACCTGAACAGATCACAAAGAGTGTCAGGAATATCCAAAGACTCCAGAAACCACGTTTATTGGCCTTGAATTTTTGCCAGCGTCGCTGGTTGACGGGATTGAGCCTGAACAGCATGGCCTAGCTTCTCGCTTCAAAATCAATACGGGGATCAACCAGGGTGTAGACGACGTCACTGACAATATTCATGAGCAGCGTGATCAACGTGAAAATAAACAACGTGCCGAATACCACCGGGTAGTCGCGTGATAGCACAGACTCGAACCCAAGCAGTCCCAGGCCATCCAGCGAGAAAATAATTTCGATAAGAAATGCTTCTGTAAACAAAATCCCCAACAAAGCGCTTGGAAATCCGGCGATAACGATCAGCATCGCATTCCGAAATACATGTTTATACAGCACTTGCCGTTCAGTGAGGCCTTTAGCGCGTGCAGTGACGACATACTGCTTACCGATTTCATCTAAAAATGAATTCTTGGTCAACATGGTGAGCGTCGCAAAACCGCCGATCACCAACGCCGTGACCGGCAGGATGATATGCCAAAGATAGTCGAGTGCCTTCTCGATCATCGATAGCTCTTCGAAATTCGCGGAGGTGAGCCCACGCAGTGGGAACCACGTAAAATAGCTGCCGCCCGCAAACAGAACAATCAAGAGCATGGCAAATAGAAAGCTGGGAATTGCATAACCCACAATAATGACCGTGCTGGTCCAGACATCAAAGCGTTCACCGTTTTTGACCGCTTTTCGTATCCCCAGTGGAATCGAAATCAGGTAGGTGAGCAGGGTTGTCCAGAGCCCTAAGGAAATGGACACGGGCATCTTCTCGACGACCAAATCAATCACTGCCTTGCTGCGAAAAAACGATTCGCCAAAGTTGAACGTCGCGTAATTGAACAGCATGTCGAAAAAGCGTTCGCTGGCTGGTTTGTCAAAGCCATACATTTTTTCGATTTTGGCAATCAATTCAGGGTCGAGGCCCTGTTTGCCTCGGTATTGCGAATTGCTGGAACTCACCTCGGCGCGCGCTGAACCGCCGATGCGTTCGGATGCACCGCCTTCCATGCCTTCGAGTTTGGCTATCATCTGTTCTACCGGGCCGCCGGGGGCGGCCTGGATAATGATGAAATTGAGCGCGAGAATTCCCAGAAGTGTCGGGATGATCAACAAGAGGCGTCTGAGAATATAGGTCGTCATGGTTCGCTCTGATTCCTGCTACTGCGCCGAAGGTTTGATCCACCAGTTATAGAAACCGAAATCATTATAAATGGGACTGGTGGGTGGCATCTCGAATTTATTCCAATAGGCGACGCGATAGACTGCTATGTACCATTGGGGAATGACATAGTGCCCATGCAGCAAAACCCGATCCAAGGCACGACACGCATTGAGTTGCTCAGGTCGTGAATTGGCATTAATCAGCTTTTCGATGAGGGAGTCAACGACCGGGTCTTTTATCCCGATCACGTTCTGGCTGCCCTGTTGATCAGCCAGACTGGAGTGCCAGAAATCGCGTTGCTCATTGCCTGGTGAAACGGATTGGGGAACCGAATGAATGATCATATCGAATTCAAACGCGCGCACGGTTTTAATGTATTGGCTGATATCGACCAGCCGAACATTCATAGTGATACCGAGTTTTTCCAGATTCGCTTTGAATGGAAGCGCAATGCGTTCGAAATCCTGGCTATAGAGTAAAAGATCAAAAACAAAAGGCTGCTTGGTGGCAGTATTCACCAATCGGTTATTTTCAATCTTCCATCCTGCCTCGGTGAGCAGTTTGACGGCTTTGCGCAGATTGTCCCGCACATTGCCATCACCCTTGGTGGTCGGAACGATATATGGCTGATCAAAAACTGCGGTGCTTAACTGCGTCTTGTATTGGCTCAGCAACGCCAACTCATCGCCCTGAGGGAGCCCGATTGATGCACAATCCGAGTTGGAGAAAAAACTGTTGGATCGGGTATAGGCACCATGAAAAAGATTGGTATTGGCCCATTCAAAATCATAGGCATACCCTAAAGCCTGGCGTACACGGGGATCGCTAAACAATGTTCTCCGCGTATTGAAAGCAAAAGACTGCATACCTGCGGGTCTTTTGTGAGGAATTTCAATTTTTCGAATGTCTTGGCTGTCAAATTTCTCCCCTGAGTAAGAGGTGGCCCAGCGCTTTGCACTGTTTTCAAAATTGTAGTCAATGCGCCCCGATTTAAATGCTTCAAGCACAACGTCTTCATCGCGGTAGTAATCCACGCGAATCTCATCGAAATTGAATTTTCCTTTTAATGCAGGGAGATTTTGCCCCCAAAAATCTTTGACTCTTTCATAAACGATATATTGGCCCATTTTGTATTCTTTGATTTTATAAGGGCCGTTGCCGGTGAAAGGCTTTCTTTCCTTTTCTGTGGACAAGGCATCAATTTCGCTTTGCTTCAAAACGGGCAATTGACCCAAAATTAGCGGCAATTCGCGGTTTTCATTGTGCTTGAATGTATATCGCACCGAATCCTTGTCGATGGCTTCCACCTTATCTACATCGCGATAGTAAGCCGCGTAAAAAGGTTTCCCGTGTGCGCGCAAATAATTGAATGTAGCCACTGCATCGCTGGCTGTGACCGGCGTCCCGTCATGATAGGTAGCCTTTGGATTGATATTAAATATTATTCCTTCGTTGCGGCCGATTCGTTCTACACTCTCCGCTAAATAGGGGTACTGCGAAAACGGCTCGTCATCGGAGCTGATCATCATGTCTGCTGACGTTATGCCTATAGTCGCCGGTGCTTCATCTTTTACGGTATAGGGGTTGAAGGAATCAAAGGTGCCCAACCCCGACGTCACCACCTTCCCGCCCTTGGGTGCATCCGGATTGACATAGTCAAAGTGGGTAAAATCCTTTCCATATTTGGTGTCACCGAACATGGAAAGGGAATATTCAACTCCAGCCTGCACACTACCGCTCAAGCTGCAGGCCGCCGCCAAAAGAGAAGCAAAAAACGAAGCAGAGAAAGTACGATGTTGACGCATAGGGGTTCCTGTCATGGCATATCTTGTCATGGAACAATTTGTCATTGAGTGCTCCACCAGGCCGCAAAACCGAGGCTGTAGGGTGGCGTAGATTCAGGACGGTGCAAGCTCGCTTGGTAAGCTATACGGTGATTACCGAGATACCATTGCGGGATGGTGTAGTAGTTCCAGAGCAACACACGATCGATAGCAGAGGTAATAGTGAACACCTCTTCCAAGGAATCGGCATCGGGCAGCTTATCCAGCAACGCATCAACTTGAGCGTTGCGAATGCCGCCATAATTGTAGGAGGCTTTTACCTCTGCTTGGGTACTGTGAAAAAACAATCGCAAATCGAATGACGGGATCTGACTCTGTGCCAAGCTGGTGACCGCTATATCAAAGTCGAATTTATCCAGTCGTGACTTGTATTGGGAGTCATCCACAGATCGAATACTCGCGCGTATCCCCATTTTTTTGAGGTTGCGAATATATGGCTGGATAACGCGAGACATGGAGGCATGATCGATAAGAAATTCGATATGCACGGGCGTTTTGTTAGGTGTCAGCAACTGGTCCTTTTCCAGGACATATCCCGCCGACTTTAACAGCGCGATGGCTTCTTTGAGTTGTGGTCGGGGATTGCCTGAGCCATCAGTTCGGGGCAGGGCAAATGGCTCATTGAGCATCGGGTGGGTTTCGGGAACGCCGGATTGCAGGAGCAGCGCTTTTTCGGCATCGGTAGGCAAGCCTTCTGCTCCGGCCGCAGAATTGGGGAAATAGGTATTGGACCGCTTATAGGCGTCGTTAAAAAGAAACTTATTGGTCCATTCAAAATCGAATGCCAACGTTATGGCTTTCCGAAAGGCCAGATCACCAAATGGGGACCGGCGCAGGTTTAATGCAAAAAACTGATACGAGGCCGGAATGCCATGAGGAATCTGCTGCTTGATGACTCGACCTGATTTCAACGCAGGAAAGTCATAAGCGGTTGCCCAGTTCTTGGCGATGTACTCCACCCAAGCCGTTAGTTTGCCAGATTTGAACGCTTCGAATGCGACAGTCCGGTCGCGGAAAAACTCGTAGCTGACTTTGTCGAAATTGAATTGCCGTTGGTAATAGAAGTGGGAACGACTCCAAAAGTCTTTCACCCGACAGAGTTCGATTCTATGCCCGAATTTGAAGTCACACACACGATACGGCCCACTCAGCAGCGGCGGTGTGGTGAGCGCCTCTCCAAATGGATGCTTTTCCCAGAAGCTTGCGGACATGACCGGCAATTCGCCCAAACGGAAGAGCATTTGTTTTCCCGCACCGGGTTTCAAATAGAAGGTAATTCGTCGATCGTCCTCCAACGCTACCTTTTCAACGTCTCTATAAATGTCGCTAAAACGTGGATGGGCCTGGTCCCCGGTGAGCAACTCGAAGCTGGCTTTGACATCACGTGCGGTGATGGGCGAGCCGTCATGAAAACGGGCGTTGGGATGGATACCGAAACTGACTTGGCCATAGTCTTCTTCATATTCGATGTACTCGCAGATCAGACAATAGGCCGTTTGTGCTTCATCGGGCGAGTACAGATATTCATTGCCGCCTGTCATCAGTGTTTCGTTGAGTGCGTCGATGCCCCACATTCGCTGGTCGGAGGCGATGCTCAGGTTAACGCCCTTTAGTGAATACGGGTTGAGGGTGTCAAAGGTGCCAAACGCGGGCAGGACAATGCGCCCCCCAGGTTTGGCGTCTTTACTGGTATGCGCCAATGCGTGGGACTGCAGGTTGTACTTGGGAACACCATAAAGTGCAATCGCCTGGTAGCGATTGGCGGCATGAACAGAGTGGGTGACGGAGATTGATAATCCAGCCGCCAGCAAGCACATGAGCAAAGGACGTTTCGGTATTCGCAAGGGAAAAGGCGCTACCTGTTGATGTTATTGCTGTTATTGGATGGAGAATGTACCTCAATTAGCCTGTTTGCGCCAACCCAGACAAATAATTGACTTTTGAGCAATCTGCCGGCACATCAATCATTAATGTCTATACTTAAACGAGTAATCTTGGATGCGGTAAGCGGATGTCTGAATCCTTAAATGTTGAAGATTGGGTTGAGTACCTCAGTGATGATCAACTGCCGGTACTTGCCGAGAGCGTTCAGAATTTGAATGACCTCACGACTTCGGAGGACGTTCGTGTTTCTGCTTTGACCGATCAGGTACTTAAAGATCCGAACCTTACGTCGCGCCTGCTTCAGATATCCAACAGTGTGACGCACCGTTGCCCCGGGGGGGCTGTCACGACGATTAGTCGCGCCGTTATCTGGTTGGGCTTCACCACGGTGAGGGATATCACCCTGTCAATGAAGGTGCTCGACACGATGTTGGAGCACAACCCCTCGCAACATCTATTAAAGCAGATAGCGCTGAGCTACCACACTGCGATGCAGGCGAGCTGGATGGTGAACGAAGTCCGGCATACCGATAGAGAAGAAGCCTTTATATCAGCATTGTTGCGTCATGTCGGAGAGATGGCATTTCTCTCGCGCGATGATGAGGTGAGCCGTAAGTTAAACAACCTGATAGATGTTAAAGGAAAGTCACCCTATCAGGCGTCAATGGAAGTGTTGGGTTGCAGCTTTGACGACATAACGGTGGGGCTGGCGCGCAAGTGGTGCCTGAGCCCTATGATCGCCGAGTCATTTTCGGGATCAGAATCGCCTCGCTCTGCTGTCAAAGCGATCCTGCTCGGCGAAGAATTATGTGAGCGCGCAACGTTGGGTTGGGATCATCAGGATGTCCAGGAGACAATCAAGAAAATCGCCAAGTTCCGCAACGCCTCGACCAAGGATTGCCAAAAGAAAATACTCGATGTGGCTGATATTGCACGAGAATTGGCGATCCACTACGGAGCGGCAAAGGTCAAACACCTGATACCCGGTTCTGACATTACAGTCGACAACCCGCTCATCGTGCCAGATCACTTTACGCTGGAGAAAGGAAAAGCGAAGAATGGCGGCAAACCGACCAGTATCATCGTCGACCAAGCCAAGCAGATGCAGATGATGCAAACGCTCTCCGCGTTCATACAGGCCAAGAAATTTGATATCAATGAACTGTTTCGCACGGCGCTGGACGGGATTCAAAGCTCACTGGGGTTGTCGCGGGTTGGCCTGGCACTCCTCAGCAAGGATCGCAAGCAGTTGAATGCGCGGACGGCCATTGGCAAACCGGCAGAGTTTGGCCAGGTCATGAATATCTCAATGGATAAAGAGAATCTGTTCAGCCAAGCCATTCGCGGTGCCCAACCTCTGTGGCTGGGGTCTTCCACGATGGCTGGACGCGCCTACTTACTGACGCCGGACATCAAGGCAAAGATAAAAACCAACCAATGCGTGGTTGCACCGATTATCGTGACGGGGAAGCCTATCGGTGTCTTCTATGCGGATGCGGGGGAGGGTAACAACGAGATCAGTGACGCTCAATACAGCGGGTTTTGCATGCTGGTACAGCAGGTGAGTATGGTGCTCACCTCTGTGACCAGCATGCGTTCAGTCTCATAGCGGAGTATTTTTATCGGCTGTCAGTCGGGTTGCTTTCAGATCAGGCACCCGCAGGGTTTGGCCCACGCGTATCTGATCGCTCATCAACCGATTGACCTTACGCAGATACTCGGGCGACGTGCCATAGCGATTGGCCAGTGCAACCAGCGTATCCCCGGTTTTAACAACGTGGTCTGTCCCGTAAACATACCCTTCGGCATAGACCGGTTGTGGTGACCTCTTAATGTTCCAATCTACCGCACCCAGTTTCCAAGCCACCTGTTTGTCGATCAACAAACGTTGTGGCGCTGTGGGATGGGTGGCATTACGCGTCAGGCCGGTATTGAAGGGCGCCAAGTCGTTCATCGACACGCCCGCCTGATTGGCAATCTGCGATAAAGGAGCCGCGTGATAGAAATCGACAATGTCGAAACCATCTTTCCAGCTTACTGCAGGAAGCACGCCGCGCGTGGCGGTATTCTTGTGTACCACGTACGCCATGGCCATGATTTTGGTCACGTAGCGCTTGGTGTGTGAGGGAATACGCAGGCGCTCGAACTGGTCGACATCAATGTTTTTGTAAGGCCCACGGGCCGCACGTTCTACCAAAGCGGGACCGCAATTGTAAGCAGCAAAAGCCAGTAACCAGTTGTTGTCAAACTGTTTTCCAAGTTGAGACAAGTAACGATAGGCTGCTTCGGTGGATTCTACGACGTCTTTGCGACCGTCGAAGTGTGCATTGGTCTTGATGCCCAGGCTGCGTGCCGTCGATGCAGTGAACTGCCACAAGCCGGTGGGGCCAGCGCCTGATACTGCTTTCGGGTTATAGGTGCTTTCGACCGCGGGGATCAACGCAACTTCCGCAGGCAAGCCATGACGTTCCGCCTCTTCCAACAGGAAGGGCAACAACTGGCTGCCGCGCGACAAATTGTTGCGCAGATATTTGGGGTGCCGCTCCAGCCACGCAATCTCATCGGCAAGCAACGATGCGTTGAGCTGGGGTGCAATACTCATCTGGTTGTGAAAGTCGCTCCAGAAATCGGTGTCGTTTTCTGCGGCGACCTTTAAGCTCTTTTGCTTACCAGGTGCTTTAACTACTTCGGGTCTTACATCGTCTGGGTTTTCTGTTGCCGGGCTTACTGATTCTTGACTTAGCTTCGAGTAGGGGTGTCGGAGTGGATCACTTTCACCTCTGTCGGGTAGCTGCGTCATACATCCTGTAAGCTGCGTGCCCAAACATGCTGCGACCAGCAAGTTCTTATACATAGCCATTCGACATTCCTCATGTCTTTTTGATTTCCTTGCACTCAAAAGCTCCAAAAATCGGTGCAGTGCCAGGCCTAATTTCTCACGCTCGGCCCGATTCTATTTCCATATGTAACCAATGGCAATGCTTGATTTCACATTTTGAAACATGTAGGCGTTTTCAAAAGGTGTCCTTCCAGCGACGCAATTCCCTAAATATTTCATTAGGATAGACAATCTTCTTAAGAGATTGGTTTAACACAGCCCGACGAACGGTAGGAGTGTCTGTTCGTAAAAATGGGTTGGTTTTGCGTTCCTCGGCCAACGGAAATGGAACCGTCGCTTCCCCTTTTACACGTTGTAGATGAACCCTTTCTGAACGGGCCAGTATGTCCGGGTTATCGGGTTCAACATGGCGGGCAAATCGCAGGTTGCTTTCCGTGTATTCATGCGCGCAATACACCTGTGTGGTATCAGGAAGTCCTGCAATGCGTTGCAGCGAGGTAAAAAGCTGATCTGCCGTGCCCCCAAGCAAACGGCCGCAGCCTGCGCCAAAGAGCGTATCTCCGCAGAAGAGGCATGGCTGCGCCGGCAGGTGAACCATATAGGCGATATGGTCGGCAGTGTGACCAGGAATAAACCAGACCGTGACTTGAATATCCGGTTGAATCAGCAGCGAAAAATGATCATTGTCCCGGTGATGACACTGAACATCGGCAAGGGGGCTATCGGTGGGTGCATGCACGATGACATCGGGAAAAGTGCGTCGCAATGCGCTGATCCCGGCGATATGATCCGGATGATGGTGCGTCACCCAGATTTCGCGTAGATGTAGCCCTCGGGACTTCAAGGTTTGCTCTACGGGAGGTGCATCACCGGGGTCTATGACGATTGCGTTTTGCGCATCGTGCAGTAGCCATACATAATTGTCTCTAAAGGTGGGGATGGCTTCAATTCTCATTGTATGCTTACCTCAAGGCAGTACCACGTCACAGAGGAGATGCCCATGAGATTGCCACGCTTGTTCAAATCCCCGCAATCTTTGCGTGGTGGGTATATCCATGACCTGGTGAACCAGTGGTTTGAGTCACCCCAAGGGGCAGACCTGTTAAGACAGGAGCGCGCACTGTGCGAACAAATTCTGCCTGACATGTTTGGCTATCATCTGTTGCAACTGGGCTTTGGGGCGCCGCATCCACTGTGGGAAAGCAGCCCGATTCATCATCGTGTGTACGTTGCGGAAAAGATGATGCAAAGCGAGGCGTCGCTATTGGTAACAGGGTTGGATGACCTTGCCATTGCGACCGACAGTGTTGATGTCGCGGTCTTGCATCATTGCCTCGATTTTACGTTGCACCCGCAGCGGGTGTTGCGTGAAGTGTCGAGGGTGGTTATTCCGGGCGGGAAAATTGTTATCGTCGGCTTCAACCCAGTCAGCCTGTGGGGTTTGTGGCGCTTGATGAAAATCCAGTCGGCCAACGTTCCCTGGTGCGGGCGTTTCTTGAGCCCCTATCGTTTGTCGGATTGGTTGGGCGTGCTGGATCTGCATGTGGATGGCTATGAATCCACGCAATTTGGCGTTCCAACCGCATCCCCCCGGGTCTCGGGGTTTAATGCATGGCTCAATCATCTCGGGGGGCGCCTATGGAATCACATGGGGGCTGTCTATGTGATGGTGGCGACCAAACAGGTGTCACGTATTACGCCGGTTCGCCCGCTTTTGCGGCCCGCCAAACCCGCATTGATTCCTATCCCCTTGAAAACGCAGCCGACTTCGCGGAATATCCACGCCGGTTCCGCTGATTCTGAAGAGGCTAAATGAACGATATTGTTGAGATTTTTACCGATGGCGCCTGCAAGGGCAATCCAGGGCCAGGCGGGTGGGGCGCGTTGATGCGTTTTAAGGGGGTGGAAAAATCCCTGTCGGGTTATGAACCTCATACCACCAATAACCGTATGGAATTGATGGCGGCTATCGAATCCTTGAAAGCGCTCACGCGTCCGTGCAGTGTGCATTTGACCACCGACTCGGAATACCTGCGCAAAGGAATCACCGAGTGGATGGTAAAATGGAAAAAAAATGGCTGGAAAACCGCAGCCAAGGAACCCGTCAAAAATGCTGATCTTTGGCAGTTACTGGATACTGAGGCCAAGCGTCACCAAGTGAAATGGCATTGGGTGAAAGGGCATGCCGGGCATCCTGAAAACGAAGCTGCTGATCAATTAGCGAATGCGGCTATCGCTGCGGCTGCGACAAAACCACAGGCAAAAGCATGAGACAAATCGTCCTCGATACCGAAACCACAGGGCTTGAGCCTTCTGAAGGCCATCGCATCATCGAAATTGGTTGTGTAGAGCTATTCAACCGTCGGCCGACGGGCAATCACTTTCACCGTTATATCAATCCCGATCGGGTGGTGGATGCGGGTGCTATCGAAGTGCACGGTATCACCAACGAGTTTTTGGCCGACAAACCTCGCTTTGCAGCGATCGCAGATGATTTTTTTGCCTTTATCGATGGTGCAGAACTGGTCATACATAACGCAGCCTTCGACGTTGGGTTTATCAATCACGAATTCACGCTGTTGAATCGTTTCGGCCGGGTCGAGCAGCATTGCAGCATACTCGACACCTTATTGATGGCGCGCAAGCTGCACCCTGGCCAGAAAAACAACCTCGACGCCTTGTGTCGGCGTTACGACATTGACAACTCGCATCGCGAATTTCACGGTGCATTACTCGATGCCCAGATTCTTGCAGATGTTTATCTGGCCATGACAGGTGGGCAAACCGCGCTGGTACTTCATGGCGGTGATGAAGGTGATCAGGCGGGTGGTGCCGTGGGTGCAACCATACGTCGATTGAGTGCTGATCGTCCCAGGCTCAAGGTGATTCCGGCTTCCGAGGCCGATCTTGAAGCTCACGAGACGCGTCTCAAGGCCGTCGACAAACAATCGGGAGGCAATACTGTCTGGCGCAAGCTGGAGGCGATCCCCCCTGTGTCGGGTTAGTGGTCAACGCTGAGGGATCTGCTTCATGTTTTGGGGATTTGCGCCAGGTGCAATAAAGACAAACCAAAAACCTTTTGCCTATACTCATTCATTACTATCCAGGTCTCATTGTTAGATTGAATCGGGGCCTGCGATCAGTCGGGCTTGCTTTGTATTGGTAGCGCAGAGTGCAAAGACACTGTTCTGCGGCCTGAGCATGCCACTCGGTTTACGGGCACTGATAAGGATTCCCCGATGGTAACAATCGAAGGTACCGCCTCTCTCAACATCGTTAAAGAACAGCTCGACGAATCGCTGAAACTGGCCGAAACCAGCCTTGAGCAATATCTCGAAGAGCCTGACAACGAATCACGCTTGCGTGGGTGTATTGAGCAGTTCGCTCAGGTGAGAGGGGTGCTGCGATTGATTGAATTGCACGGCGCCGCGATGCTGGTGGAAGAGTTGATTGATCTGGTCAATCTATTGCTGGTGCATCGGGTAAAGGATCGTGACCATGCGTTGGGCACCCTCAGCGGTGCTTTGATGGTGGTAAATAAATATCTCGAATTCGTGCAGTTGCAACAACAGTCTCTGCCAGTGTTGTTGATCCCGGTGATCAATGAGATTCGTACGCTGCTCAAAAAGCCCTTGCTGCCAGAAAGTACCTTCTTTGATCTGCCTGTCACCGGGGAGCGCCCCGTGCTGAGTGGGGGTGAACCCGAAGATCACGCCCAGTTGGAGCAGAACGGGCGTCGCCTGCGACATCTCTATCAAGTGGGGATGTTGGGGGTGTTTCAAGGGCACAATATTGCTACACATGCCAAGATGATGAATCGCGCATTGACGCGCCTTGAGGCACTGTCAGGGAATGCGCCGCTATCCAAGTTGTGGTGGCTAGGACGTGGGCTGACAGAGGCAATGGCGGAAGGCCAGATCACTGTTACGACGCCGCGTAAAACCTTGCTGGGTATGATTGATCGTCAGATCAAAGCGTTGGTATTTCAGGGCTTGGGAACGCTTCAGCGTGAGCCCGTGCAATCCTTGGTTAAAGAATGCCTCTATGTTGTTGCGTTGGCCGCAAAACCTGGGGGGGTGGCCAAACAAATCCTTGAAACCTATGCGATTCCGGCGGATCGGCTGACCGACGAACGCCTGCAAACGCAACACGACACCATGTTTGGCCCCGGTGGCTCCGTCATGCGGGCAGTGGTTGAAGCATTGCGTGAAGAGCTTTCCTTTATCAAAGAGCAACTGGATCTGGGAGCTCGTGGTGGTCAAGAAGAGGAGGACGGCTTTGCCCGTGTCGCCGAAGCCTTGAGCAGAATCGCCAATACGCTCCACTTGTTGGGGCAGCAGGAAGTCTCCGCCGCGCTGAAATCCAAAGTGGATGTCATTGCCGGATGGGACAAGGATGCCGTCGATGGCGAGAGCGAGGAGTTTCAGTCAGTCGCCGATGTTCTGCTGTATGTTGAGAATTCGGTGGCCATGTTGTTGCCGCGTTTGTCGGGAACGCTGGGCGCTGCTAATGACGAGATGGATGAGCTGCGCCAACGTGGCATGTCGCTGTCGCATCTTGATGAGGCTCGCAAGTTGGTGGTGGGTGAATCTCGTGCTGGATTATCGCTGGCGAAACGCGCCATTACCTCGTACATGGATTCCAATTGGGATGGCATGCACCTCACCAATGTGCCCACCACCCTCAAATCCGTATGGGGAGGCCTGATCTTTTTGCAAATGGGGCGCGCCGCTGAGGTGCTGCGTTCCTGTGAAGGATTTATCTCGAATCGTTTAATCAAAGAGCGCGAAACGACTCCTAATGCGCACACCATGGAAACTTTGGCAGACGCGATAACGAGTATCGATTACTATCTCGAGAGTATGGAAGACAATAAACCTATTGGTGAGAGTATTCTCGATGTCGCAGAAGAAAGTATGCAAGAACTCGGGTTTCCGGTGAAGGCTGCATGAGAACCCCGTTTGATGCCCCCTCGGAATGGCGTTTCGTCGCCGGTGCGCGCCACACCCAACAAGGCGCTGATGCCCTGTGTTTCGTGTTTCAAGAAGGCCGTTTGATCGTCGACATGGGCCCAAACGGGCCGGTGCCGCGTTGTGAATCCTTTACCCAATTTGGTTTGCCCATCAATCACAAGCACTTTCTCGGCCTGTGGCAAGGCGAAGGCTGTTTTTCGGGTGAGCTACCTGCAGGCTTGCCGTTACCCGAGGGCCATGTAACGGTTGATCTGAGACGTTTCGCCATGGAGGTGCAGGATGATGACCTCTTTGCGATGGCGGGCCGTGCACTGCAAATCGTGCAATGGGATCATTCGCATGGTTTTTGCTCTTGCTGCGGTACCCGTACCGAAGACCATGCGCGCGATTTTGCCAAAATTTGCCCCTCTTGTGGTTACACCCAATACCCGCGCATTTCGCCCTGCATCATCGTGCTGGTCACGCGTGCCGATCATGTCTTGTTGGCGTGTGGAGCCAACTTCAATCGCCCGATGTACTCGACGTTAGCCGGGTTCGTTGAGCCCGGTGAGACCCTCGAACAGGCAGTGCATCGCGAAGTATGGGAAGAATCCGGTATCGTGATCAAGAATCTGCAGTACCGGGGCAGTCAACCGTGGCCGTTTCCGCATTCGTTGATGGTGGGGTTCTGGGCGGAATACGCGGGGGGGGAGATTCAGGTTGATCCGCATGAACTGGCTGACGCCGGGTGGTATCACTTGTCGCAGTTGCCGCCGATTCCGCCGAAGGGATCGATTTCCAGGCGCTTGATCGACGACTATTTGCAAATGTACGCACACAATCCCGCCCACAGAGGATGGTAGACAGCGATGGGATATGAATGGGTGGCTGGTCTGATCGTATTGTTGGGGCTCTTTGTTCTGTTCCTGGGCGGATTGGTGTTGTCTCGTCCCGGCTGGATATTGGGTTGGTTGCGGGGAACCAGCGGTTTGATGCTGGTATGCGTTGCCATTGCGCTCGCCGTTTTTGCCGTTAATATCTTTAATTATCAGTTGCATAACCCGGAACTGCCGGTGGCGACACTCAGTATTACCCAGGAAAGCCCGCAGCACTTTCGGGCGCTGGTGACTGACAGTAAAGGGAATGAACAGATCAAGGATATCGAGGGAGATCTTTGGCAGATTAACCTGCGCACCATCAATTGGGGGGGGCTGCCTTCTGCCATTGGATTCAAAACCGGCTTTCGCCTCGAAGACCTCCGGGGGCGCTACCTGGCCCTGGAACAGGAAACCACCAACGACCGTAAGGTTCATTTACTCAGTGAACCGGATTTGATTATCGATACTTGGAGTTGGCTGGAAGGGGCAGCCATGGTTTTACACTGGATACGCCCCGAACATCACACCACCCGCTATACCCCACTCGCTGACGGCGCCATTTACAGTTTGCTGCTCACCTCGACGGGCGTCATCATTCGCCCGGTCAACGAACGCGCAGAGCTGGCTGTGAAAGAGTGGCGCTAGTGCTTCACCTGCAAGCGTTAGTCGCTTAGCAACCCATTCGCCTAAAGAACTCGCTCGCCTGCAAATAAAGTCGCTTATTGATCTGCGCTGAAAATCACTTATAGTGACCATCCAAGTGTTTGACTGCGAACGCGGTGGGCACGTCTTATCCTGCTTTTCAGAACCATTGATGGAGTGTTGTTGTGACCGAGTTTTTCACAGAATACGGGATGTTCTTGGCGAAAACCGCCACGGTAGTGGTCGCCTTTATGATGATCATCGGAATGATCGCCGCGGCATCTGCCCGTAATCGCCACATACACAAGGGGGAGATTACCGTCAATTTTCTCAATGACAGCATTGGGGAAATGACCCAGATACTCAAGGACAGCATTCTCACCAAAGACGAGTTGAAAGCTGAAGCCAAGGCCGAGAAGAAGAAGGCCAAAGAAGAGAAGAAAAACAAGGTCAGTGAAACCCCCAAAAGAGTCTATGTGCTCGACTTTAATGGCGATGTCAAAGCCGAGGGCGTTGAAAGCCTGCGCCAGGAAATCACTGCCATTCTCACCATTGCCACCCCTCAGGACGAAGTCGTGTTGCGGCTGGAAAGCCCTGGCGGGCAGGTCCATATGTATGGATTGGCGGCGTCCCAGTTGGAACGACTCAAGGTGCAACAAATCCCGTTGACGGTGTGTGTCGACAAGGTGGCTGCCAGCGGTGGCTATATGATGGCGTGTGTCGCCACTAAGATCATCGCTGCCCCCTTTGCCATTCTCGGATCGATCGGCGTAGTTGCAGAACTGCCAAATTTCAACAAGGTGTTGAAGCGCTTCGATGTGGACTATAACGTCTACACTGCAGGGGAGTTCAAGCGAACCGTGACCTTGATGGGCGAAAACACAGAAGATGGCATTCGTAAATTCAAAGAGGAATTGGAAGACACCCAGCGTTTGTTCAAAGCCTTGGTGCATCGCCACCGCCCACAATTGGAGATCGACCAAATTGCCACCGGGGAGCACTGGTACGGCTCACATGCGCTGGCCAATGCGTTAATCGATCAATTGGGGACTAGCGACGATTATTTGTTTGATCTCAGCAAAAACGCCGAACTGTTTGAGGTGAAGTATGAGATCAAACGCAGCATTGCCGAGAAGTTCGGCATTCACATGGAGACATTGACTCGCCGTTTGATTCAGCGCGCCCAAGCCGAAGCCACTCATGCGCGCACTTATCAGTAATTGCACGACAGCCAGTAGTTGCACGACAGCCAGTAGTTGCACGACCGCCAGTAATTGCACGACAGATTGCGACGATTAATCTCGTCGCAACCTGTCTGATACTGCAATAGGCGAGGGGTAGCGCAGCACGACGATATAGGTTGAAAGCATAAAGGTAAGAATCGCTGCCGTTTGCAATAGACTGGCAGCGCGCTCGCCCATCAAGGCTGTCTCCAGGCCCATATAAGAAATCAACAGCGAAAATTCGCTGATTTGCCCCAACCGCCAGCCCACTTCCCACGCTGTGCCCTTGCTTTCGCCCGATGCCACCAGAAAAAATCGGTAACACCAGGGTTTGCTCACAATCACGAGTGCAGCAAGTAAAATAGCCGCCCACCAGATTTCACCCAACAGCGACAGATTGATGCTGGCGCCAATGGTGAAAAAGAAAAGGATCAAGAAAAAATCCCGCAAGGGTTTTAAATGGGTCGCTATCCACTGTGCGATGGGGCTGTTGGCAAGGGTGATACCCGCAATGAATGCACCGATTTCAAAAGACAAATGCAGCGTTTCTGCTACCTGTGCTACCGCCAGACACCAGCCGATCGCGAGTAAAAATATATATTCCTGAAAGCGGTCGAAACGCATGATCAGGGGCAGAATCACATAACGAACGACCAGGAATGCACCAATAATCAACGCGGGCAGCCCCAGCACCAGTTTGATCACCATCCCGGCATCGCCACCACCCTTTGCGACGCTCGACATAACGATGAGCATGGCGATGGCGAGAATATCTTGCACCAAAAGAATCGCCACCAGCATTTCGCCGACATGCTTGTGATGTAGCACCGTCGTTGGAAGCAGTTTGATCCCAATAATGGTGCTTGAAAATCCAATGGCGACGCCAATCAAGATGCATTCGAGCACGGTGAAATTGAGCAGATAGCAAAATACAAACCCCATTCCGCCCAATAGAAGTGCGCTGCCCACTGTAACGATCGCAGTGCGGGACAGAATCTGGCTAAAATTACGTGGTTGCAAATCGAGCCCGAGCAGAAACAACAGGAACATGATACCGATACGGCCAATACTCGACAGCGTTTGGGAATCTTCAACGAAATTAAGCCCATGCGGACCAATTAGCATGCCAAGTACGATGTAGGCGATGATGAGCGGTTGGCGGGAAAAGAGTGCCAATGACGCCAGAATCGCTGCGCCTGCAAAGATCAGGAAGACAGAAAAAACAAAGGTATCAGCGTGCATGTTGGGCCGGCGCAGGGTGGTTGCAATAAAAATGACGAAGGTAAACAGTTCCCTTCACACTATTGCGTACTCTGGCTGGCCATTCAATACAATTTTGGGAGCCAACACAATTTTGGGGTGGCTTAGCAGCAGCCACCCCCGCTGGCGTTTTGCGCGCCGATTCCACCTGCATCGTAGGGCAACGAAGTACCGCAGCCTTCAAAGATGCCATAGTGCGTGTCAAAATTACCTATGAAGTCGAAATGCGGTTTGAAGCGCGTGTCATGTAGCATGCGCCAGGTATTGCCACATACTGGGAACACTTTGCCGGTCTGGATGAGGTGGTGCTTATCCAGGGTGAACATGTCTTCGGCATGTTCGATGGTGCCTTTGTACACCACGGCTTGACCGTAATCTTCGCAGGCGGGTTCCAGACCATCGAGTTTGAAGAGGCGATAGGTTGCGGAATAAAAACGCGCGTTGCCCAATTTGCGTTTAAGCGCAGGGTCGGTGATCTCGATCGGGCTGTCTTTCACCAGACGGGGATCGGCAAACCCACAGGCTTTCGCCAAATTAACGAAATCGTTCCAGTAGAGGGCGCCGCTCAGGCATTCCCCATAAAGCACGGGGTCTTCGCGTAACGCTGTAGGTAATCGGCGATCACAGTAAACATCCGAGAAGTAGATTTCGCCACCTTGCTTGAGCAAGTTCCATGCATGGGTGAGGACCGCTTTTTTGTCGACAGCAAGATTGATCACGCAGTTGGACACAATCACATCGAAACTTGCCGGAGCAAGGGGCAATTGATCGAGGTGCTCCAGATAGCCTTTCAAAAAGCTTACGTTGGGTTGTGAAAATCCAAACACATCCTGATGGTAGGCCACATGACGATTGGCCACCTGCAGCTGTTCCTCGGTCATGTCGACGCCGACAATTTCTCCGCGTTCGCCCACCAGTGCTGACAACACATAACAGTCTCTGCCCGCGCCGGCCCCCAGATCCAGTATACGAGCCCCTTCAAGCAGTTCAGGCGCCACCAGGCCGCAGCCGTAATAGCGTATCATGACTTCATCATGGATTTTGCCGAGGATCGATTTGATGTAAGCCGGAATGGACTCCGCTGTGCAACAGGCGTTGGTTTTCAGGTCGTCACTGGAGGTGAGGGTGGAACCGTAATACTCTTTGACAGAATCACGCATGGTCTGGGCTCGCTAAGGCCGTATAACGCGATGGGGAAGGGGCGATAAACCGGGATCACACCGGCTTACCAAAATTGAATTTATAAGGAAAACAGCTTCATAAAAATAGCACTATGAAGCTGATTTTCCTAAAAAGGAAGTATTAGTGTGGGCGACGATGATAGATGGGGCGTTTGTCATGCACATCGCCCTGGTAAGTGACGGTGAAGTCGTTGAACGATTGCAGAGCGTCAGTCGGGCAACGATCTTCGCGAACCACGAAAGCATCAAAGCCAACACGATGCAGAAAGAACAATTGATCGCGAAGTACATCACCGACCGCGCGCAATTCCCCTTTGAAATGGTGTCGTTCACGCAGCAGGCGTGCGAGTGAGTAACCGCGCCCATCACTGAACTTGGGGAATTCCACGGCAATCAGCGCGAGCTTGTTCAGAAAAGGCAGCAGGGCCTGGGGTTCGGTGTCGCCAGTCACTTTAACGCCCAGCTTGCCCGTGCGTTCCAGCAATTGCGGATGGGCGGTTAGCGTCGCCAGCGAAACGATCAGGTCACCCTCGGCGGCCGGCAAATCGCCTTCCCCCTGCCACTCGGCAAAGGTATCTTCTATCAATTGTTTGTTTTTGATGATGTTACGCATAGACGCGCTCCTTGAACGGCTGAATCCCGACACGGCGGACGACAGACAGGAACGGCTCGCCTTCGTGGCGTTTTTCGACAAACACCGAAATGATTTTTTCGATGATATCGGGCACGTCAGACTCGTAGAACGAGGGCCCGAGAATATCGCCCAGCGACGCGTCATAGCCGGCATTACCGCCCAGTGAAATCTGGTAATACTCTTCGCCCTTCTTGTCGACGCCCAGAATACCGATGTGTCCCACATGGTGGTGGCCACAGGCATTCATGCATCCGGAGATGTTCAAATCGATTTCACCCAGGTCATAGAGATAATCCAGGTCATCAAATCGGCGCTGAATCGCTTCTGCGATTGGGATGGATTTGGCGTTGGCCAGCGAGCAGAAATCCCCACCCGGACAGCAGATAATGTCGGTGAGAAAGCCGATGTTAGCCGTTGCAAAGCCCAATGCTTTGAGTGCCTGCCATACGTCGAACAATTGATCCTGACGTACATCCGCCAACACCAGATTTTGTTCGTGGGTAGAGCGAACTTCACCAAAGCTGTAACGGTCTGCCAGATCGGCGACGCTGTCCAATTGTTCGTCGGTAATATCGCCCGGAGCAATGCCGGTTTGTTTCAGCGACAGGTTAACAATGCTGTAACCGGGTTTTCTGTGTTCGCGGCAATTGCGGCGAATCCAGTTGTCGAAACCAGGCGATGCCGCGCGTTGTTCCTGCAGTGAGGCGGGGTTGTCCTGCAGCGAGTCATAAGCAGGCTCGGTGAAAAACTGCTTCATGCGTTCGATTTCGCTGGCTGGCACTTTCATCACGGTGTCGCGCAGGTGCTGCCATTCTTCGTCGACTTTGGCGCGGAAGGCCTCGGTACCCAGGGCGCGCACCAGAATCTTGATACGTGCCTTGTACTTGTTATCGCGGCGGCCATAACGGTTGTAAACGCGCAGTATGGCTTCGAGGTAAGAGAGCAAATCTTCTTTCGCCAGGAAAGCGCAAATTTCTTCGCCGATAATCGGGGTACGGCCAAGTCCGCCACCCACGAATACCTTGAAGCCTATCTCGCCGCTGGCGTTCTTCACCAAGCGTAAGCCGATATCGTGCATCAGAATGGCGGCGCGGTCTTCTTCCGTGGCACTCACCGCTATTTTGAACTTACGCGGCAAGAATGCGAATTCCGGGTGAAATGTTGACCACTGGCGGATCAGTTCGCAGTAAGGACGGGGGTCTTCGAGTTCGTCACGTGCAACGCCGGCAAACTGATCCGTTGTGGTATTGCGAATGCAATTACCGCTGGTTTGAATGCCATGCATCTGCACGCTGGCAAGTTCGCCCAGAATTTCATGCACGCGGGACAATTCGGGCCAGTTGAACTGGATGTTCTGACGGGTGCTGACGTGCGCAAACCCTTTGTCGTAGGTGCGGGCGATGTGGGCCAGCTTGCGCAACTGGGTGCTGTTCATCATGCCGTAGGGCACAGCGATACGCAGCATGGGCGCATGGCGTTGTACATACAGACCATTTTGCAGACGTAGTGGCAGAAATTCTTCATTCGCCAGTTCGCCAGCCAGGAAACGGCGGGTTTGATCGCGAAACTGGGCTACGCGTTCATTGAGTATCTGTTGATCGTAAGGGGTGTATACGTACATGAAATACCACTCTCGACAAGGCGTCGTTACCACTGCAATTCCGCCCGTTCCGGTCAGTTGGCGGGCGGCGCCGACGTACGTGCAGGTATACACGAACCGTCGGCAGGTTTCGAACGCGGAAGGGTACCAGCATGACTTTGTCCAGAAAAGTAATATTTTGCAATATCACTATTCCCAGACAATGCGCAGGGTTACCCCGGTTAACGGGTGTTGGTCAATGAGGGAATACCCACCCTCAGCTTTCCTCGGGATCGTAGCCCAGTGTCGGCGACAACCATTTTTCGGCTTGCGCTACAGACACGCCTTTACGCTCAGCGTAATTGGCGACCTGATCCTTGCCGATTTTTCCTACATTAAAGTAGCGCGATTCCGGGTGCGAGAAATACCAGCCGCTCACCGCTGCCGCCGGGTACATGGCGTAGCTATCCGTGAGAATGAGACCCGTATTCGCCTCTGCATTCAACAGGCGGAAGAGGGTGGTCTTTTCGGAGTGATCGGGACAGGCGGGATAACCCGGCGCCGGGCGAATCCCTTGGTACTTCTCTTTGATCAGCTCGTCGTTACTGAGATGCTCATTCCTCGCATAGCCCCAGAATTCTTTGCGAACACGTTCATGCATGCGCTCTGCCAAGGCTTCAGCCAGACGATCCGCCAGCGCTTTAAGCATGATGGCGCTGTAATCGTCATGGGCTTTCTCAAAGGCTTTAACGCGGGCATCTACGCCTTCTCCAGCATTGACTGCGAAAGCTCCGACGAAATCTTGTGCATCGACTGAGCGTGGCGCAATGAAGTCCGCCAGGCTACGACAGACACCGTCACCGGTTTTGTTAGACTGTTGCCGCAGATGGTGCAGGGTCGCAAGGGTATTGCCATTCGCATCGAGCACTTGCGTGTCGTCTCGACCGTCAACCTTGTGCGCTGACCAGAAGCCGATGACAGCGCGGGCCGTGATCCACTTCTCGGCGACAATCCGCTCCAGCATTTTCTGGGCTTCGTCGAACAATTGGCGTGCCGCTTCACCGACCACTTCGTCTTGCAGAATGGCCGGGTATTTTCCGGTCAATTCCCACGATAGAAAGAAGGGCGTCCAATCGATGCGCTCCACCAGTTCTTGCAGGGGGTAGTCGTCAAACACTTTGACCCCGGTAAAGCTGGGCGTCGCGGGCCGATATCCCTGCCATTCCAGTGCGGGCGCCTTGGCTTTCGCCTGCTCATAAGGGATAAGCGTATTGGCTTTGCCACGGGCTGCATTGCGTTCGCGGATGATGGTGTATTCAGCACGGCGCTCTTGCGAGTAAGCATCGCGTAATTCCGGACTCAACAACTGGGTGGCAACACCGACGGCGCGAGACGCATCGGGCACATAAACCACGATATTGTTTTTGTACTGCGGCTCGATTTTAACGGCCGTATGCGCTTTGGATGTCGTTGCACCACCGATGAGCAATGGCTTGGTAAAGCCGAGACGCTGCATTTCTTTCGCCACATGGACCATTTCATCGAGCGACGGTGTGATCAGGCCGCTTAGGCCAATGATATCGGCGTTTTCAGCACGGGCCATCTCGAGGATTTTTTCGCAGGACACCATTACGCCCATGTCGATCACGGTGTAGTTGTTGCACTGCAACACCACACCGACAATGTTCTTGCCAATGTCGTGGACGTCGCCTTTTACCGTCGCCAGCAGGATTTTGCCCTTAGTCTCGGCGTTAGGGCCTTTTTCAGCTTCGATAAATGGCACTAAATGCGCGACGGCGGTTTTCATAACGCGCGCACTTTTTACGACTTGTGGCAGAAACATTTTGCCAGCGCCGAACAGGTCGCCGACGACGTTCATCGCATCCATCAACGGGCCTTCAATCACCTCGATGGGGCGCTTGGCTTGCTGGCGAGCCGCTTCGGTATCTTCGACGATGAAGGTCGTGATGCCTTTCACCAACGCATGTTCCAGACGTTTGCCAATGGGCCATTCGCGCCAGCTAAGATCTTCTTTCGTCTTTTGCGCCGCACCACCGCGAAACTGCTCAGCGATTTCCAGCAGACGGTCTGTGCCGTCGTTGCGGCGATTCAGAATGACATCTTCAACGCGTTCGCGCAGATCCAATGGAATGTCTTCATAGATGGCCAACTGGCCGGCGTTGACGATCCCCATGGACAGGCCCGCTTTCACACCGTGGTAGAGAAACACCGCGTGAATGGCTTCACGCACCGGATCATTGCCACGGAAAGAAAACGAGACGTTACTAATGCCACCAGAGGTTTTGGCGCCCGGGAGGTTTTCTTTCACGAAAGCACAGGCGTTGATGAAGTCGACCGCATAATTGTTGTGCTCATCAATACCGGTTGCCACGGCGAACACGTTCGGGTCGAAGATAATGTCTTCGGCCGGAAAACCGATGGAAAGCAGGCAATCGTAGGAACGCTGCATGATCGAAATCTTGCGCTCATACGTGTCCGCCTGGCCCTTCTCATCAAAGGCCATCACCACAATAGCTGCGCCGTATTCCATGCAAAGCCTGGCTTTCTCAAGGAACTCCGCTTCACCTTCTTTCATGCTGATGGAATTCACAACGGGCTTGCCCTGAATACATTTCAGGCCCGCTTCGATGATGTCCCATTTGGACGAATCAATCATGATCGGAACACGGCTGATGGCAGTTTCCATCGAGACCATATTGAGAAAGGTGACCATCGCGCTCTTGGAATCGAGCATCCCTTCATCCATGTTGATATCGATGATCTGTGCACCGTTCTCGACTTGTTCACGGGCCACTTCAAGGGCTTCTTCGTATTTCTCTTCTTTGATCAAGCGGCGGAACTTGGCAGAACCGGTAACGTTGGTGCGCTCGCCGACGTTAACAAACAACGACGTTTCGTCGACATTGAACGCTTCCATGCCAGCGAGGCGCATAGCAGGCTTGATCGTCGGCAGTGCGCGCGGTGGGTATTCGGCGACCACTTTGGCGATCGCGCGAATGTGTTCTGGAGTGGTGCCGCAGCAGCCGCCAATGATGTTGAGAAACCCACTTTGAGCAAATTCCCGAATGATTTCGGCCATGAAACCGGCATCTTGATCATATTCACCGAAGACGTTGGGCAAGCCTGCATTCGGATGGGCGCTGACATAACATTCGGCTTTGTTAGCAAGCTCTTCCACGTAGGGGCGCAGCTGCTCGGCCCCTAACGCGCAGTTGAAACCCATGCTTAACGGGCGAGCGTGCCGCAAGGAGTTGTAGAACGCTTCGGCGGTTTGCCCTGACAGGGTGCGACCGGCCTGATCGACGATAGTGCCGGATATCATGATTGGCAGGGTAACACCACGCTCTTCGAACACGCGCCGCACAGCAAATACCGCTGCCTTGGCATTCAGTGTGTCGAAAATGGTCTCGATCAGAATGATGTCTGAGCCGCCGTCCATTAAGCCGTGGGTCGCTTCTTTGTAGTTGTCGACCAGCTCGTCGAACGTCACCGCACGCGCAGCAGGGTCGTTGACGTCACGCGACATGGAGGCGGTGCGGTTGGTCGGGCCAAGCACTCCGGCGACGAAACGCGGTTTGTCTGGCGTCTTGAGGGTGAATTCGTCGGCAGCCTCACGGGCAAGGCGGGCACCTTCACGGTTGAGTTCATAGACGATCTCTTCCAGGTGGTAATCTGCCTGGGAGATGCGTTGCGCATTGAAGGTATTGGTCTCGAGAATATCGGCACCGGCATCAAGGTAAGCGCGGTGAATCGCTGAAATAACATCGGGCCGCGTCAGTATCAAAAGGTCATTGTTGCCTTTCAAATCGGAGGGATGGTCCTTGAACCGTGTGCCGCGAAAGTCGGCTTCGTTCAGCGTGTAGCGTTGGATCATCGTCCCCATGGCGCCATCCAGGATCAGAATGCGTTTTTGAATCGCGTCGTAAATGGCTGATGTGCGTGGAATTGTCATGGGGAGTGTTCCTTCGGATCAAAGAAGTTCAGAAGTATATCAAAAAATTTTGATATAGAATTATGCTATCACTAACTTCATTTGTTGCGTACGGGGGATTCCGACTAATTTGCTTGGTTTTTACCGGCTGAAAAGCTAAACTTTGCGCTGAACCATCCTCTTTAAGCTGCACCCGTCGAGGGTAACCTCTGTATGACCGATACCGCTCTACCCATTACTATCACCGCCGCTGCCCAAGAGTATTTGCGCGATTTGCTTGCCAAGCAACAAAGCCCTGGCATGGGCGTGCGAATTTTCGTTGAAAAGCCCGGCACCCCCTATGCGGAATGCTGCATGGCCTATTGTGCGGCAGGTGAAAATGAACCTACTGATGAAAAGATCGAACACGATCAGATCGTAGCCTATATCGAAGCGGCCAGCGTTCCGTACCTGGAAGACGCCGTTATCGATTATGCCAAGGATCGCCTGGGTGGGCAGTTGACCTTTCGTGCACCTAAATCCAAAGTGCCACAAGTCAGTGAACACAGCTCCATTGAAGAGCGCATCAACCACATTCTTTATTCTGAGATCAACCCGCAGCTCGCATCACACGGCGGCAACGTACAATTGCTGGAAATGATCGAAGAAAATACGGTTGCAGTGCTTAAGTTTGGTGGTGGCTGCCAGGGGTGTGGCATGGTCGACGTTACCCTCAAACAAGGCATCGAAAAAACCTTGCTGGAACGCGTGCCAGAATTGAAACGCGTGACCGATGTAACGGACCACACGGTGAAAGAAAACGCTTATATCTGAGTGTAAGCAAGCTGTTTCGACAGTGTAACTGATAGAAAAACGAGAAAGGGAGAGTGTTGCATAGCACTCTCCCTTTCTCGTTTTTGACAACTCAAGCCGTCCCTTCGACCTGCTTTGCTAATCTCACGCTCGCACGGTGCTTCCAGGTTTCGCGAATCCATGACATCGCTGGTACTTCCACCCATCGGTTTACAGCAGTGGCCAGTGCTATTGAAAATGCAAGGGCGACCAGAATGCCCACGACTGGAGGGAGTTCATACCCGTATGCGGCACGAATAATGGTGTAGCCAATGTTCTGATGGATCAGATAGAGCGAGTAGGAGATTGTGCCCAAGAAAACAAAAGGACGTTTTGCCAACCAATGCATTCTGCCAGTAATAGCCAGATAGAAAGCGATATGTATAAACACGAATATCGCCCAAACGTGTAATGAAACACTGGGAAACGTGGAGCTTAACGCTAGCGCCAGGTGTGCATAGGTGAGATGACCTGCACTACCGCTTGCTACCTTGTACAGGCAAATACCGGAAAGAAAGAATGCGGCATAGTCGAGCAGTAACAACTTATCGATAGCACTATGTAACTCGTACCAACCCATGGTCTGCCCAACGGAAAGCAGTACCAAAGCGGATAACCAGGTTTCCACCCAGTGGAGCCGGTGAACAAAATAGAACGCGAACATCCAGAAATAGAAGATCAACTCAATGGTCAGTGTCCAATAAACACCGTCTACAGAATCGACGCGCACGAATTCTTGCAGCATGGTGGTATTGACGAGTGCTTCAAACACGCTCGATTCGCGTCCCGGTAGACCCGCAATGTTCACGATGGTGAAGGTGAGCAGGATTGCAATCCAGTAGGCAGGGTAGAGGCGGCTGGCTCGTGACACCACGAAATCCATCGGGGTAGCGATGCGACCCAGGGTCCAGTAGATGACAAAACCGCTAACCATAAAAAACAGTTGAACGCCATATTGACCAAATTCTGCCCATGCAGCGGGAATTCCCACGTGGCCGTATATTTCGTTGTATCGAAAAAAATAGTGATATAAAACAACAGACAAGGCTGCGATGCCACGTAAGGCATCGAGCTCAAGCATACGATGTTGCTTCATCTGGTGAATGCTCCTAATTGAGTGATAATTACAATCTCAATCACCGCCACTTCCGTGTGAAACAGGCCACTACTTGTGTACCATCAAAGATCGATAGCGCTTAGGGTGTAGCCTGAATGCTTCCTGCAATGCTGCGAGCAACATGATGGGAGCGACTTGGCGTGTAGCCGAGGTTAAAACAGCGCGAATATTAAACAATCCAGACTGTGTTGCACAGCCTGGCATCAGTATATTTTGATAGATATATTAGAGTAGACCTTAGTGTTATCCGAATGTACAAAGCCCAAAAATGTGGGCCCTGTAGATCGGCACTCTAAGTATTTTATCAGGTTGATCAACAAGATAGCAGCTTAATCTACTATCCGCTTGGGCAGCACATCCTTCAGTTTGGTGCTCATCATGCGCACCGCCTTCTCCGTCGTTTCCCAATCGATACAGGCATCTGTAACCGACACACCGTATTTAAGCTGATTGAGATCCGCGGGGATTTTTTGCGCACCCCAGCACAAGTGACTTTCTACCATCAGGCCAACGATGGAGCGGTTACCCTCCAGGATCTGGTTGGTAACATTCTCCATCACCAGCGGTTGCAGAGCAGGGTCTTTGTTGGAGTTGGCGTGGCTGCAATCGATCATGATCTTGCCTGAAACACCTGCTTTGGACAGGGCTCGTTCTGCCAACGCGACACTGACAGAGTCGTAGTTCGGCTTGCCATTGCCACCACGCAGCACGACATGACCATAGCGATTGCCTTTGGTATTGATGATCGACACCTGTCCAGCCTGGTTGATACCCAGAAAACTGTGCGGGCTCAATACCGACTGCAGCGCGTTAACGGCCACTTCCAGCCCGCCATCGGTGCCATTTTTGAATCCGACCGCAGAAGACAAACCGCTGGACATCTCGCGGTGGGTTTGTGATTCCGTGGTGCGGGCGCCAATGGCCGACCAGCTGATGGCATCGTGCAGGTATTGGGGGGAAATGGGGTCAAGCGCTTCCGTGGCGAGTGGCAGGCCCATTTCAGCCAGATCGATCAGTAACTGGCGGGCAATATGTAACCCGTCCTGTATCTTGAAGGTATCGTTCAGGTAAGGGTCGTTGATTAGGCCTTTCCAGCCGACGGTAGTGCGAGGTTTTTCAAAGTACACGCGCATCACGAGCAGGATTTCGTCTTTTACTTCATCCGAAAGCTTTTTCAGGCGTTGGCCATATTCTTTGGCAGCATTCACGTCATGGATAGAGCAGGGGCCAATAACGATAAACAGGCGGTGATCCTTGCCGTCGAGAATATCATTGATGGCCTGACGCCCGGCCAATACGGATTCACGCGCGGCTTCTGACAAAGGAAGCTCGTTACGCAGCTGCTCAGGGGTCACCAGGACTTCCTGTGACACCACATTGACGTTATCTATTCTGCCCGCAGTCATTGGGACTCCCTATTTGGTGAATGCTTTTTTGGTTGAGGCTTTTACTAAGTTACACTGGAAAAGATAGACCTGAATTGTATCGGAAAATCGTCCAAACGAATAATAAACTCGCAGCAACCGCCCTCTCTGGAGCGTTTTAATGCCTACCACCTTTGACGGAAAACTCGTCGTCGCCATTTCTTCACGTGCCCTTTTCGATCTCAGTGAAAGCCATCGCATCTATCAGGAGCAGGGGCTTGCCGCCTATCAGGAGTACCAGATCGCCCATGAGGATGAGCCCTTGGCGCCGGGGCAAGCGTTCCCGCTGGTGCGCAAACTCCTGCGTATCAATACACTGTTATCGGGTGATCCCCGGGTCGAAGTCATTCTGCTGTCTCGAAATTCTGCCGATACCGGCCTGCGCATTTTCAATTCGATTGAAAATGCCGGGTTGCCGATCATTCGCGCGGCCTTTTGTGGCGGGCGTAGCCCTTACCCCTATGTGTCTGCATTTGGCGCGCATCTGTTTCTCTCTACCGAAGGCGACGATGTGCGTTTTGCATTGGAAGCGAATGTCGCGGCCGCGGCCATCATTCCTGTCAAAGCGGGTGGCAGCGAGAGCGACGAACTGAAAATTGCCTTTGACGGCGACGCGGTATTGTTTGCTGATGATTCCGAGCGGGTTTACAAAACCGAAGGGCTGGATTCGTTTGCCCGCCGCGAAAAAGCCACGGCTCACGAACCTATGCGCGGTGGGCCGTTCAAACCGTTTCTGCAGGCGTTGCATTCCTTGCAGCAGGAATTTGGCGTCGATCAATGCCCTATACGCACGGCGTTAGTCACCGCGCGCTCGGCCCCTGCGCATGAGCGCGTAGTGCGTACGCTACGCGATTGGCGCATTCGTATTGATGAATCTCTGTTTTTGGGTGGGCTGGAAAAGGGTGTGTTTCTGAAGGCGTTCGGCGCGGATATTTTCTTTGACGACCAGATGGGGCATTGCGTGTCGGCGAGTCAACACGTACCGACGGGACATGTTCCGCATGGCGTTGCCAATGAATGAATCACCAGACAACGTTGAGGGTAAGGGCCCCGTCGATCAACATTTTGTCGAGCATCGTTTGTGGCGATTCGGCTTGTTTCATTTCCAGCGTTTTCAGCACCACGGTATCTTTCTGACCAGGTTGTACGGCGAAATCGACGCGATGTGACGCAAAGGACGGTTCGTAGCGTTTGTTGACTGACCAGGTGTTGACCACTGCCGTGACGTCGACACTGTAGCTGTTAACGATCTGGCTGGCCGCACCCAGGCTAATGCTGACGAGGGGGAGGGCATTGACTGCAGCGCCGGTGTTGAGCATGTCTGGGCCAGCCGCTTGGTTCATCCACAAATTGTTGTCATCGGCATGAGCGAAGGCGACATTCATGCCTGCTACCAGGGTGGCCAGGATTACCGAACTGCGTAATGTGGTCATACCGTGTTACCGCGCTGTGTGTGAATGATCTTGTTTGCTTGTTATGTGATCAATCTAGTCCTGCGATTGGCCGCCCGCGAGCCCCACTTTTTGGAATTGGGCGTCAGGTCAAATTTTGACCGGCAGATAAAAGGATAACGACTATCAGGTCACAGTTCAGTAGGCGAAATGTGCCGTTTTGTATCCGTTTGAGCAAAAGATGATCAATTTGCTACGCTTGTTGTATGCATGCTTGTCGGCGAGTTTTTCACGCCAAGATGACTGCATCATGAAAACAAGGCACTAAATGCTCAAAACAATACTTTACGCAACCGACCTCGGGCTCTATGGGCCCTTTCTGCTGGAGCATGTCTGTGAACTGGCTCGTCGGCACGGTGCGCAGGTGCATGTGGTGCATGCCATTGAACCCATCGGTTTGTTTGCCGACGCCATTCTAAAGACCTACATTCCGGACACGATTAAATCTGAACTTCAGCAGGGCGGCATTGAATCGGTGCGGGATGCCATTCGTTTGCAGGTCAAGCATGCCTTTGAAGATGACTTTATCGACTTTGAAGGCGATCGGGGCTGGATTGCTGATGTGCATGTCGTGGATGGATCGCCTGCAGAGGTGATTCTCAAACAGGCCGAGCGCCTGGGCGTTGATCTGATCGTTTTGGGTACCCATGGTGGTGCAGCCAATCCAACCACGGCGCTGGGTTCGGTGGCCAACAAAGTGCTGCAACTTGCGCGGGTGCCAGTTTATTTGGTGCCCACCAGCACCACCCGCATGTTACAAGCCCATCTGCGTTGAGCATTCACCCTCATTTACCCGGCGCTATTCATTTTTTTCTTTTCTCATACCCCACTTGCATAGACGCTATTGGATTTATCTTCTACTTTAGAAGAAAACGATCTAGATAGCCCCCAGTCAGAAGCGATTGGTAAAAACAGCTGTCTTAACCTATGCTAGAAAGTCATATTTTCGACGTTTTTAATATCCATTGGGTATTTGGGGCCAGGGGACCACTATGAAACTTCAGCAACTGAGATATATCTGGGAAGTAGCCAGACACGACCTTAACGTGTCCGTTACTGCGCAGAGTCTCTACACCTCGCAACCCGGCATCAGCAAGCAGATCCGCCTGCTGGAGGACGAGCTGGGCGTTGAAGTTTTCTCACGTAGTGGCAAGCACCTCACCCGCATCACCCCCGCCGGCGAAGCGATATTGCGGATCGCTGGGGAAATACTGCGAAAAGTCGACAGCATCAAGCAGGTCGCCCAGGAATTTTCAGATGAGAGCAAAGGCAGTCTGTCGATTGCCACCACGCATACCCAGGCGCGTTATGCACTGCCAAAAGTGATACAGGAATTCATTACGCGATTCCCGGAAGTGTCTTTGCACATGCATCAGGGAACGCCCATTCAAATATCGGAAATGGCGGCTGATGGCACGGTCGATTTTGCTATTGCGACCGAAGCCTTGGAGCTGTTCGGCGATTTGATCATGATGCCCTGTTACATTTGGAACCGGGCTGTCATTGTGCCCAAGAATCATCCGTTGACGCAGGTGTCTCAGTTAACGCTCGAAGACCTGGCCCGTCAGCCCCTTGTCACGTATACGTTTGGATTTACCGGTCGTTCGAAGCTGGACGATGCCTTTATCAACTCGGGTTTATCGCCCAAAGTCGTCTTTACTGCCGCTGACGCGGATGTCATCAAAACCTATGTACGATTGGGGCTTGGTGTAGGGATTGTCGCAAAGATGGCCTGTTCCGAAGCGGATTCGGATCTGGTGGCAATTGATGCATCTCACCTGTTTGAACCCAGTGTGACCAAGATTGGGTTCCGCAAGGGCACCTTCTTGCGTGGTTTCATGTATGACTTTATCGAACTGTTTGCCCCCCATCTGACCAAGGCGGTGGTAGATGAGGCGGTTGAACGTCATACCCGTTCGGAGCTGGACGAATTGTTCAGTCACATCGAACTGCCGACCTATTGATTGTCACGAGTGATTAGAGCGGGTCGGCAGCTTAGTGGCTAAATGCAGCTGCTGTTCTGCAGATTGTGGCTCTACGCTGCTGCTGATCGCAGATCTAAGGTGCGGTAAACATTTTCTTGAGTTCTGCGTCGGGGAGGTTTAGCACCTCTTTGGCGAACTTGAGATACACCGTGTACACGTCAGTCCGCCCATTGTCCCACTCAACGATAAAAAAAGGCGCACGATCAACTTTGTGTTGGGCAGCCAGCAGCATCCCTTCACTCAATGGGTTGCGCTCATCGGCAACCACGACCTCATCGACGCGCGACTTGTGTTGATGCTTCTCCATCAGCTCTTCAACTTCGCGGCATTTTTTGCAAGGATTGCCGTCCGCAAGAATCTTTTTGACCAATGTAATCTTCATGAGTGGGCTCCTGCTGAGTGGGTTCCTGCATTTGGCCAGGGCGTTGGGGTGCTGTGCTTCAGCAAAACCCCCGGTCATGTGTAAGTGTGTGGTGCCGGTGGGACCGCGTTGAGTCTAGCAAAAGGCGAGTTGCCCTAGGAAGGACAACGACAGTCATCATAATGACAGTAGGGTCAACGACAAGAAAATCAATGGAGCTGGTGGACAGGCTCAGGAATGCCAATATTGACGGGCATTCGACACGGCATTGATCCTTCGTTGCCCCATTGCAAGAACCCGCAAACATCGCTAGAGTTGCCCAACTTTTATCGAACAGTTTGGGAGTTTGTCGTGGAAATCGCATGTCTGGATCTGGAAGGCGTACTCATTCCAGAAATTTGGATCAGCTTTGCTGAAAAAACAGGCATACCCGAGCTGAGGCTCACTACCCGCGACATTCCCGATTACGATGTGCTGATGAAGCACCGGCTCAATTTGTTGGACAAGCACAATCTGGGCTTGAACGAGATCCAGGAAGTAATTTCGACCATGCAACCGCTCGAGGGTGCATTGGACTTTATTGAATGGCTGAAAGAAAATTTTCAGTTCGCTATTCTCTCCGATACCTATTATGAATTCGCGGCGCCGTTCATGAAGCAGTTTGCCTGGCCCATGTTGTTGTGCCACAAGCTGGAAGTTAACGATAAAGGCCGTATCGTAAATTACATGCTGCGTCAGAAAGATCCTAAACGCCAAAGCGTAAAAGCCTTTCACAGCCTGAATTATCGGGTTATCGCTGCCGGTGATTCCTATAATGATACGACAATGCTGGCCGAGGCTGATCAGGGTATACTGTTCCACGCGCCTGAAAACGTGGTCAAAGAGTTTCCGCAGTTTCCGTCGGTGCATACCTATGACGATCTGAAGCAAGAATTTATCAAGGCGTCGCGTCGCAACCTGCGCGGTTGAGCTGTTGTGCGATTCAAGAATTGAGCGGTTCTTGAATTGAGCGTTGAATAGCGCATGAGAAAAAAGGCAGCCTAGGCTGCCTTTTTCGTTTGTGACGCTTGTTGCCACTTTTGCTTGTCGTTATGAGGCAATTAGCGCTCATGATTCTCGAAGAGCTGCATCAGCTGTCCCACTTTGTGCAGGGTTTCATCGAATTCCGATTGGCATTCTGAATCTGCGACGATACCGCCGCCACCCCAGCAATACAGCCGATTGGCTTCAGCCACAACAGTTCTTATCAGGATATTGCTCTGTAAGTTGCCGGCGACATCCGCGTAAAAAAGGCTTCCGCAGTAAGCGGAGCGGGGGAACGGTTCAACCACATCGATGATTTCGCAGGCGCGTTTTTTAGGGGCACCGGTAATGGAGCCGCCGGGAAAGCATGCTTGCAACGCATCAATGGCATTGTATTCCGAGCGCAATTGCGCCTCTATGGTGCTCACCATATGGTGCACGTGAGTAAAGCTTTCGATGGCAAACAGGCGCGGAACCTTGACGCTCCCCAGTGTTGCCACCTTAGAGAGGTCGTTACGCAGCAAATCCACGATCATCAGGTTTTCAGCCTGATCTTTGGTGCTATCGTGCAACGCTGTGGCGTTTTTGGCATCTTGAAGAGGGTCTGCATCGCGGGGGCGTGTGCCCTTGATGGGAGAGGTTTTAATGCTCTGGCCTTGGATCTCAATGAACTGTTCGGGCGAAAAACTCAGCAAAGCTCCCTGTGGGTGACGCACGAATCCAGCAAAAGGACTTTGCATTAGCGCCTGGATACGACAATACGCCGCATAAATATCGCCACTGAACTGTGCTGAAAATCGCTGCGCGAAATTCACTTGATAACAGTCACCTGCATGAATGTAGTCATTGATGCGTTTGAATCCGCTTTGGTAGTGCGAAAAATCAGCATCTGCAGTGAATGAAGAAATTAAACGATAATTTTCAGGCGTCACCGATGCGGTAAGTGCTTGTTCGACTTGTATAGCGGTGGATTGATGCGAAGCCAGGTAACGTATTTCAATGCAAGACTCGAGTTCCACCACAATACAAGGGAAAAACCCGAGCGATGCCAACGGCAGCGCATGTGAGTTGTCGGCGCGTGGCTTGCGTCCGGCTTCATAGCCGAGGTAGCCATACCAGCCGGGCAGGGGGCCGGGTGTTGTGGACGGCAGGCAGCGTAAGTGTGGCCCCGTGGTGTTCGCGTTATTGCAACGGTTCCGACATCGTTGCCGCCATAGTTGCCAAATGTCTACAGAATTTTCTGGGGTGATATTCAGCGTTTCGGCGGGGGCAATGGCGTAGCAGCGAAGTGCCTCAGTACACCATCCGCTGCCTTCCAGTTGTACCCACAATTGATTGCCGAACCCTTGCTGCAATCGCCACCCGACATCCGTCATTCTGGGTAGCGTGATCCGGTTTAACATTTACCTGCGTTTCCAATCAAAAGTGTGTTCTCATCAGGTGCGGGTGCGTTCCCTGCGCATCATGCCAGTTTACGCTTCAACCCCGCAGATTCGAGAATACGGGTTGAAATCTCTTCGATGGAGGCGTGAGTGCTGTTGAGGTAGTGAATTCCAAAGCGGGCATAAAGGGCTTCGGCGTGGCGTACTTCTTCGACGCACTGGTTGTAAGACGAATAGCGACTGTTAGGTTTGCGCTCGTTGCGGATCGCGGTAAGGCGTTCCGGATCGATGCTTAATCCAAAGAGTTTGCTGCGGTGTGGTTTGAGTGCTGCCGGCAACTCCAGTTCATCGAGATCTTCTTCGGTGAGGGGGTAATTGGCGGCGCGAATGCCAAACTGTAACGCCAGATATAAGCAGGTCGGTGTTTTGCCCGAGCGCGACACGCCAACAAGAATGACGTCGGCCTGGTCGTAATGGCGTGTGCGTGCACCGTCGTCGTTATCCAGCGCGAAATGCACGGCGTCGATGCGCACTTCGTAACTTTTGCGGTCCACGATGGCGTGGGATTTGCCGACGGAGTAGGTCGATTTGGTACCCAGTTCCTGTTCGAGCGGTTCCAGATAGGTTGCAAAAACGTCAATGGTGAAACCTTTGCAATCCGCGACGATCTCACGAATATGGCGATCGATGATGGTATCGAAGACCAGTGGGCGTTGGCCTTCGGCTTCAGCCGCCTTGTTGATGCGTTCCACAACGCGGTGCGCTTTTTCAATGGTATCGACATAGGGAATGGTGATCTGATCAAAGTCTATACTCTCAAATTGGGCGAGCAGACTGTGACCCAGAGTTTCTGAGGTGATACCGGTTCCATCGGATACGAAAAAGGCGGTGCGCTTTGGTTTCATAGGCTTACGGCCACGCTAGGATAGGTACCTGTTAATTTAGCTTGGAAAGCGATTTTGAACGAGTAATTTATTGACTTCTCTAGTAGAATTTCCGGTTTTATACGGTAAGCTTTAGCTCCTGCAGCGGCGTTAGTCCACACCGGAACACGGCGTTGCAAGACCTGGAACGGTCGGGTTCGTACCGTCCGGTCACAGGCAAGGCGCTTAACCGTTCGCGCTTTGTCTTTTTACGCATGAACGTTTTTTAACGCACAAACGTTTCTTAACGCACCAAAAGTGCAGCATATTTAAAACTTGGCAGGGTAGGGAGAACGACCTTGAAAGACTACGTCGTTTGGTTTCGCGATCTGAAAAAAACCGATGTGAACCTGGTGGGCGGCAAGAACGCATCACTGGGCGAAATGATCAGCAACCTGAATGGAGCCGGTGTTACCGTTCCCGACGGATTTGCGACAACAGCGTCTGCATACCGCGAGTTTCTGGAACAAAGCGGTGTCAATGAACGTATTTACAAGGCCCTCGATGCCCTCGACGTTAACAATGTCGTGGCACTGGCCGAAACCGGCAAACAGATCCGCCAGTGGATAATGGACACGCCATTCCCGGAGGCACTGGAAAAGGCCATTCGTGATGCGTTTAAAACCATGCAAGGTGGCCATGCTGATTTGGCGGTGGCCGTGCGTTCTTCTGCAACTGCTGAAGACTTGCCGGATGCATCGTTCGCTGGTCAACAAGAGACGTTTCTGAACGTGCGCGGTGCGGATGCCGTCGTCAAAGCCACGCATGAAGTCTTTGCCTCGCTGTTTAATGATCGCGCCATTGCCTATCGTGTTCACCAGGGATTCGATCACAAACATGTCGCGCTCTCTGCGGGCATTCAGCGCATGGTGCGCAGCGAAACCGGCGCCAGCGGCGTTATGTTTTCGCTAGACACTGAATCGGGCTTTCGTGAAGTGGTGTTCATTACCGCATCTTACGGTCTGGGCGAAACGGTCGTACAAGGCCAGGTCAACCCGGATGAGTTCTATGTTCACAAGCCCACCCTGGCCGCTGGTCGCAGCTCGATTCTGCGCCGTAACCTGGGCAGCAAAGCCATCAAGATGATTTACGCCAAAGACGGCGGCAAGCTGGTATCGACCGTAGAGGTCGATAAAGACGAGCGCGCCCGTTTTTGTATTACCGATGAAGAAGTCGAATCGCTGTCACGTCAGTGCGTGATTATCGAACAACACTACGGCCACCCGGTTGACGTGGAATGGGCCAAAGACGGTGATGACGGCAAGCTGTACATTGTTCAGGCCCGCCCTGAAACGGTGAAAAGCCGCCAGAGCAATACCATGGAACGCTACCTGCTCAACGAAAAGGGCAAGGTGCTGGTCGAAGGCCGCAGTATTGGCCACAAGATCGGCAGTGGTAAGGCCAAGATCATCAATAATCTGCGTGAAATGGACAAGGTGCAGCCGGGCGATGTATTGGTCACCGATATGACCGACCCGGATTGGGAACCGATCATGAAGCGTGCCTCTGCCATCGTGACCAACCGTGGCGGTCGTACCTGCCACGCGGCGATCATTGCGCGTGAGCTGGGGATTCCTGCGGTGGTGGGTTGCGGCGACGCTACCGACATCATCACGGAAGGCCTGGCGGTGACGGTGTCGTGTGCTGAAGGCGATACCGGTCTGGTGTATGAAGGCCAACTCGATTTCAATGTGAAGACCAACTCCATCGAATCGATGCCCAAGCTGCCGTTCAAGATCATGATGAACGTCGGTAACCCCGACCGCGCCTTTGACTTCCAGTCACTGCCCAATGAAGGCGTTGGTTTGGCGCGTCTGGAGTTCATCATCAACCGTATGATTGGTGTGCACCCGAAAGCCCTGCTCAATTTCGACACACTTCCGAAAGACGTTAAGCAGTCGATCGAGCGTCGCATTTCAGGTTATGCCGGCCCCATTGAGTTTTATATCGAGAAACTGGTGGAAGGCATCTCTACACTGGCTGCGGCGTTTTATCCGAAACGCGTCATTGTGCGTTTGTCTGACTTCAAATCGAACGAGTATGCCAACCTGATCGGCGGCAAACTGTACGAGCCAGAAGAAGAAAACCCCATGCTGGGCTTCCGGGGGGCATCGCGCTATGTCTCTGACAGTTTCCGTGATTGCTTTGTGCTGGAATGCCGCGCACTCAAGAAAGTACGTGAAGAAATGGGGCTCACCAATGTTGAAATCATGGTGCCCTTTGTTCGTACGGTGGGTGAAGCCGAGCAAGTCGTGCGTCTGCTGGAAGAAAACGGCCTCAAGCGTGGGGAAAACGGTCTGCGCGTCATCATGATGTGCGAACTGCCGACCAATGCATTGTTGGCGGATGATTTCCTCCAGCATTTCGATGGTTTCTCCATCGGTTCGAACGATCTGACCCAGTTGACGCTGGGTCTGGATCGCGATTCGGGTATTGTTTCGCACTTGTTTGACGAGCGTGACCCGGCGGTGAAAATGCTGCTCAAGATGGCCATCGAAGCTTGCAACCGCGCCGGTAAATATATCGGTATTTGCGGCCAGGGCCCGTCGGATCACCCCGATCTGGCTAAATGGCTGATGGATATGGGTATTGATAGCGTGTCACTGAACCCTGACTCGGTGCTCGATACCTGGTTCTATCTGGCGGAAAACCACGGCCAGTAAGACTTATCGTTTCGTTGGGCATTAAACAGAAAAGGGGAGCTTCGGCTCCCCTTTTCTGTTTTTGCAATCTGCGTGTGCTGTCAGTGCGCGTTGTTTGCGTATATTGAGTGATTGTGTCACCTATTTGTCTCCGTAGAGATCGCGCGGGTCCACCAGCGGTGAGCGATCGAGTTCCACTTCCTCACCTTCAAATTTCCAGAAGAAGCAGTTGGCTCGCCCAGTATGGCAGGCGGGGCCGGTTTGATCGACGATCATGAGCAAGGTGTCGCCGTCGCAATCGGCGCGGGCTTCTACCAGGCGTTGCACCTGGCCACTGTCTTCCCCTTTGCGCCAGAGCCGGTTGCGTGAACGTGACCAGTAGCAAACGCGATGCTCGGTCAAGGTTTCCAGCAGGGCCTGACGGTTCATCCAGGCCATCATGAGCACTTCACCCGAATCGTATTGCTGTGCAATCACCGGGATCAATCCGTCTTCGTTCCAGCGTAAGGCATCAATAAATGCGGATTTGTCAGCACGGTAACCAGTGGCCTGATTCTCAAGAGATTTTAGCTGCATGCTGCGATCCTGCTTTAGCGTTTTTTTGAGCACCTTTTCGAGCGCTTTTTTGAACAGGCTAGAATTATATCGTTTTCACCACAGCATTCGCTTGCAAGATCACACGGTAACTCAGGAAAGTTTTGTTACACTACAATTGATACTCTAGAAAGAGCATAACAAGCTTGGGGCGAGCGCGTGTCTGCACAGCAACATGTCATTTTTTTTGCCGATGTCTCTGGATCCACCCGTCTTTATGAAAAAGAAGGGGATGTCATTGCCCATAAGTGCATCGTCGACTCGCTGAATCGCATGCGTCACTCGATTGAGCGGGCCGGTGGCCGCGTGGTAGAGACCATCGGTGATGAATTGATGGCAACGTTTGTAGAACCTATCGACGCGGCGCGTGCTGCGGTCGATATTCAGGGGGATTTCAAGCAGCGCCCGTCGCAGACTGGGCACATGATGGGCATTCGCATCGGGTTTCATTATGGCCCGGTGGAGTATGACGTTAACCAACATCCCTTCGGTGACTCGATCAATACGGCGGCGCGTGTGGTGGCTTTAGCTCAGGCCGGTCAGACAGTGTTTACCGAGGCTGCCTTAAAGGGCAATAACCGCTCGTTTCCATTCGATATTCGCCCTTTTGTGAAAACCTTTGTCAAAGGTAAAGCCGAACCTCTGTCGACGTATGAGCTGATCTGGGACGTAGAGGAAGCAACCTCGATTTTTACCGGCACGCTGGCTGCGCGTGGCGAACCCACCTTGTCGCAAGTGCGCAAAGTGTTGCTGAACTACCAGGGTAAGCCCTATGAACTCAGCCTTGGGCGACCCACGGTCGTGCTTGGGCGCGGGCAACAATGTGATGTGCAAGTGAATTCTGACATGGCGTCACGATCGCACGCCAAGATTGAATATCGATGGGGCGATTGGGTATTGATTGATCACAGCACCAACGGTACCTACGTCATTACAGACCCGGGTAAGCGCACCTATGATGGGCTGAATTTGCGCTTGCACCATCGGGAGTGGATTATGCAGGGGCGGGGTTCGATCAGCCTGGGTCAGCCGGCCGAAAAGGACACAGAAAACCTGGTTATGTTTACTGTCGAAGGGTGAACCCTACCTACCTGTTTTACAATCGCTTTAAGCTTTCAATCCCTCATGGGTGAACTACACTGCAAGTATAAGAATTAATCAATTTTTGTATTTGTATTGGGGCCCGTTGCATGCGGATTCGCACGGTTGAAAGTCTGGAAGCACTCAAACGACTTGCCGAAACAGAAAACGGTACCGATTCAGTCGTACCGGACACAGTGTCACTTGCTATTGATGCCGTAAACTCGCATCTTAAACAGCCCGTTACCGCCACTGCCAAAAAACGTAACGCACCACTGGAAATTGCGGTGGAACTTTTGCGTATGGAAACGGCAGAGCGTGACGCTTCGTTGCAGCAAGCTCAGCAAACAGAAAAGCATTTTCAGCAATTGTTTACGGCATCGCGGTTGCCCATCGCGATTTATGATCTGTCGCAGGTGAAAGAATTTCTTGCGACGCTTACGCCATCGCCCGCCATGCTGAGCTGTGCGCGATTTGTGGCGTCTCGACCCGATCTGGCGGGGCAGGTGCTTAGTAAACTGACGCCTCGTTTGCGTAACGGGGCGCTTGAACGGCATTTGAAATCCCAGCATATCGCCGATGACGAGAGTTTATTGGATCATTTGTCTGTACGTTCGATTGAAGCGTTTGTGGACGCCGTATCTGTATTGCAGAAAAATGCCGGAACGGATAGCGAGTGTCATATCTCCCTCGATTTTGATGTTGCCACTCATCATTACCATTTGGCGATTATTCCATTGGCCGGGCATGAATCCACGCTGGATCAGGTGTTGCTGATTTTTACGCCTATCAGCGTTACCCACCTGCAGCGCAAGCCACAGTCGGATTCGATCGATGCCATTAAGAGTCGAATTTATTCCAATCTGAAAAAAACGGATGCCATCGTGGTGTTTGACCAGGATGGCAATTTTTTGGAAGTCAGTGAAGGTGCGCAACGAATTCTCGGTATGGGCCAAAGTACGACCGGGCGGGTTGACCAACTTTTTGTGTCGGCCGATGATGTGCATCGGTTTGAACGGGTTCAAAATGAAAGCACACGCCAACCTCAACAATTGGTGGAGTCGCAACAGCAAATGGAATGCGCCTGCGTCGATGGGCGCAAATTGTGGGTGACCTATTCCCTTTGTTGTCTGGACCCGGACAAAATGTATCTTCTGGTGCTGAATGATGTGTCGGCCTCGCATCGCTTGCTTGAACACATTCGCTTTCAGAATACCCGTGATGTGCTGACGAATTTGTACAATCGTAAAGAATTCAAGAAACATTTGGGTCAAGCCTTGGATAACGCCATTACCAGTGAGCGTTGCCACGCGTTATTGTTGATCGACCTGGATTTTTTCAAAATCATTAATGACAGCCTGGGGCATTCGGCGGGTGATGAGTTTTTGCGTCAGGTGGGGGAGTTACTGACACGAAGTGTACGGGTGAATGATGTGGTGGCCCGGTTGGGCGGTGATGAATTCGGTATTCTGTTAAAAAATTGCCGACTCGAAATATCACGTCGTATCGCCGAGGGTATCACCCACGATCTTGCCCAACATAAATTCATGTGGGAACAGAAATTGATGCCGCTGACAGCCAGCGTTGCGATCGTTCCGGTCGATGATAAAGTCGATTCTGCAGAGGTCTGCCTGGCCTATGCAGATGCGGCCGTGTATGCCGCGAAAGAGGCTGGTGGCAACCGGGTTCAGGTCTATGATGCCGGCCATGAGCTGGTGGCTCGCCATCAAAATCAATTGCACTGGTTCAGTCGCATTCACTCGGCACTGGAAAGCAATCGCTTTGTACTTTATGCACAGAAAATTGATGCCTTGTCTGTACAAGCCAAAAAGGACGGGCTGCACTACGAGCTGTTGATTCGTATGCTAGGCGAAGAAGGCGAGATCATTCCGCCAGGTGAATTTTTACCGGCCGCTGAACGCTACAACCTGATGCCGCTGATCGATCGTTGGGTGGTGCGAAATGCGTTTCAGTGGATTGCAGTGAATGCGGGCAAACGGCAGGCGATTGGGCTGTGTTCTATCAACGTTTCAGGTGCTTCATTGTGTGACGAGCAATTTTGTGATTTTGTATTGAAGCAGTTTCATGAGTTTCACCTGGCGGGTGAGAAAATCTGTTTTGAAATCACCGAAACGATGGCGATTCAAAATTTGCAGAAAACGCTGGAGTTCATGGAAAAAATGAAAGCCCTGGGGTGTCGCTTTTCATTGGATGATTTTGGGGCTGGTTTTTCCTCTTATGGACATTTGCGTTCACTGCCTGTCGATTTTGTTAAAATTGATGGGCAATTCGTCAAGCAGATGGCCAACGATCCCATTGATTTTGCGATGGTGAAGAGCATCAATGAGCTGGGCCACTTGATGCAGCGTCAAACCATTGCCGAATTTGTCGAAGATGATTTCACCATCGAAAAGCTGAAAGCGTTGGGGGTCGATTACGCTCAGGGGTATGGTATCGAGCGTCCTGAGCGGCTCGGTGGCCACGATGTTTCAGGACGCAAGAAAACGGGTTAGAACTTGATCGTATTATTCGCTGCGTAGCGCTAGCTCTATTCGGTTAAGAGCGGCTTCAACCTTGTTTAGCTCCTCTGCCGTCACACGGGCAATTTCGGCTAGCACTTCATGGTTTTCCAGTTGCTGGGCTTGTTCTTCGGAATCGCGGTCAAGGCCTTGCCGGAAATCCAGGTTGATGGCATTCAGGCGGGCGGCAAGCTGGTCGCGTTTCTCAGTGAGTTCGATTTTTTTCTGGGCCAGATCGGGCATGGGGCAGTTCCTTGCAGGCGGTAGGTGGGTGGGATGACGCCACTCGTATGCTAGCGCAGACGGGAGTGCTTGCGTATGCGTCAGATCAAATGCTCGTGGGATAGTTGATCGATTCACGCCGGTTGTGAAGAGGCTTGCGGGGGCGGGCGATGGTTTTGGCTTGGCTGGCGTGGCAAGGGAAGGCGTGCGACAATCGGCCATCGCATCAGACCGAGGTTATGTCATGTCCTATATCGAAGAGTCACTTTCTGCTGGCGAGAACGTGGTGGGTATTTTTCATCCCCATTGGTTTTCTTATGTGCCGGTGGTGTTTTATGCCCTGCTGATCATCGGGATTCCCGTGGCCATTTATCAGTATCTGGTGTTGCGCAATACCGAGCAGGGTGTGACCAATAAACGGGTGATTTTCAAGAAAGGTATTATCAGCCGCTCTACCGATGAGATGAAATTGACCTCGATTGAAACCGTGGAGATCGAGCAATCCATCGCGGGGCGTTTGTTCGGTTTTGGCGATGTGAAGGTGACCGGGCGCGGGATCAGCGATCTGGTGTTTCATCGTATTGCTGATCCCATGTCGGTGAAACGCCAGATCGAGAGCGTTAGCCATCCTGCCAATTAACCATAGCGTTAACCGGGAACTTGTCATGGTGCAGTGGTCGTCGAATATGACTTCGTGGCTGGATAAAGTACGCGAGGCGCTGATCTCCCCCAAGATTGACAGCAAAACGCTGGAAACCGCGCTGGTGGATGCGTCGCTACGCCAACCACCCCCTGTGCTTTGGTTGTTGGGTAAGACGCAATCGGGTAAAACCTCCATTATCAGAGCGCTTACGGGTTGTGACAGTGCGGAGATCGGCAATGGTTTTCGCCCTTGTACGCGCACGGCGCGTTTGTATGACTTCCCGGCGGTAACGCCGATTGTAAGGTTTCTGGACACGCGCGGCTTGGGCGAAGTCGACTATGATCCCAGCGAAGATATTCAGGTCTGCGAATCCCAATCCCACTTGTTGATTGCAGTGATGAAGGCGCTCGATTTGCAACAGGAACAGGTGTTCAAGGTGCTGCTTGCGGTGCGCAAACGTCACCCGGAATGGCCGTTGCTGGTCGTACATACCTGCCTGCATGAGGGTTATGCACACAATGCGGAACATCCCCAGCCATACCCCTTTACCGATCTTGCCGATCCCGCTGTACCGGCAACCCTGCAGCGCGCCCTGAACGCACAGCGGGCGTTATTGCCCGAGCTGCCAGGCCCGGGCGCCATCATGCATGTGGCGGTGGATTTGACGCATCCCGATGACGGTTACTCGCCAGAGGACTATGGCATTGAAGCATTGTGGGAGTGTATTGAATCTGTTTCATCGCTTGGCTTGCGCGCACGTTTGCAGGCTGACAGCAGTTTACGCGATGCGTTCGCGGATGCCGCCCACCCGCATATCGTGGGCTATAGTGTGGCGGCCGGTGGAATGGGTGCCTTGCCTTTGATCGATTTGGCGCTGGTGCCCGCATTGCAGATGAAAATGCTGCATACGCTCGCCTCCATTTATCAACGGCCCTGGACGCAACGCACGATCTCTGAGTTTTTTGGCGCATTGGGTGCCGGCTTTTTCAGTGAATTGCTGTTGCGCTGGGTGGGGCGTGGGTTAGTGAAATTGATCCCAGCCTGGGGGCAAACCTTGGGTGCGGTTTGGGGGGCATCGACCAGTGCCGCCATAACGTTCGCCTTGGGGAAGGCTGCGGTGTTCTATTTGTCGCGTCAGGGCATGGGCGTGCCGATCGACAGTGCGGCGTTAAAACAGGTGTATGCCGGTGCATTGGAGAAGGGCTTGGCCATGCATTTGGCCAAGGCAGATGAAAAGACAGCGCCGGAACGCGCCAGCATACAAGAAAGTAGTGTGGACACTAGCAAGCAGGAGCAGCGGTTGCCGTGACTCCTTTGATCAAAAAATTCGGACGTTTTCGCCTGATTGCCATCATCCTGACAGCGATACCGTTTTTGGTGTTGCCGGTGCTGGGACTGATGTGGTTGTGGCAAACCGATACCCTGCTTTACTGGATGCTGGGATTGGCTGCCTTTGGTGGATGCGGCTATTTGTTGCATTGGGTGATGGTGAAGCGCGATGCGCGCAAGCCTTTGCCGGCATCGACGCACGCTGATCCTCATTGGCCGGTTGCTGCCGATTCGCCTTGGGCGGCGGTGAATGCTTGGGCCGAGAAAGTGACACCGACGGACTGGCCATTGAGTGATGGTGATCGCTTGTGGCAGTTGGGTAAAGTAACGCTGGAACTGGTGGCCCGCCAGTTTCACCCGGGTACGCAAAAGCCGTTGCTGGAATTGACGGTACCGCATGCGCTGTTAATCATTGAACGTGCCAGCCGCGAATTGCGCATTGAGATCAGTGAGCATATTCCCCTGAGTCACCAGCTGACCTTGGGAGATCTTGCACGCGTGCAACGTCTGAGAGATTTTGCCACCAAAATGGAAACCGCTTATCGGTTGGGCCGCGCGGCACTCGACCCGACGTCGGTGTTATTCAGCGAGTTTCGGCGTGAAATGGGCAATCGCATCATGGGGTATGGCGCCGAGCGTGTGCAATTGTGGTTATTGCAGGAATATGTGCGCAAGGTGGGCTACTACGCGATCGAACTTTATAGTGGTCGGCTGCTGCTGGATGAAGGCGATCCCACGCGGGCGCCCACTGAAAGCTCACGCAAGGACACACGAGAAGCGGCGCGAATTGCTGCCATTGCTGCCCAGCCCGAACCTCTGCGTATCATCGTGTTGGGGCGAACCAATGCAGGAAAATCCAGTTTGATCAACGCGTTGTTTGGTGAGTTGAAAGCGCCTACCGATGATCTGCCGTCGACCACGCAGTTTATTTCGCCTTACAAACTGGAACGAGAACAGCAAACGGAAGCGCTGATTTTCGACACGCCGGGATGTGATAGTGAATTAATGACCGAGAAAACGCTCAAATCGATGGTATTGTCAGCCGACTTGTTACTGTGGGTCACTGCGGCGAATCGTGCTGACCGAGGGGAAGAACAGCGTTTATTGCAGCAGATTCGACAATGGATCAACCAGCAACCGCATCGGCGCCCGCCCCCTATGGTGGTCGTGATGAGTCATATTGATCAGTTGCGGCCGGCGCGCGAATGGCGTCCCCCTTATGATCTTGCCCATCCCAAAAATGAGAAAGCGCGGAATATCGTCGAGGCTATGGCGGCGGTGGCTGCTGATCTGGATGTTACCGCGGAAGATATTGTACCGGTGTGTCTGACGGAGGATCGCCGTTATAACGTCGATGATGCGTTATGGGCGGCCATTCTCTCACATGAAGAAGCGGCGGAACGCGTGCGCTTTATCCGCTGCATGGAATCGCGTAAGCGCGAAGAAAACTGGAGTTTGATACAAAAACAATTGCTTAACGCCGGCCGCCTGCTCCTCGAAGTCCCCAAGATCATCAAGTTAAAGTAATTCGTCGCCTGGGTGGAACAGTATGTTGTTCCCCCGGTTGGCAATCTTCGTTTGACACCTGTCTAGTCTGTGGACAATGATTTGGTCATGAAAACCCCTTACCCCCGTAAAAGCGAAGAAAAAGAACGCCGGCGTGCCGAGATTGTACAGGCCGCTGAGGAACTTGCGTTCGAAAAGGGGTGGGATAACGTGACAGTCGATGGGGTGGCTAAGCGGGCACGTCTATCGCGGGCGCTGGTGTACCTGTATTTCAAGGACAAGAGTGATCTGCATGCGGCTCTGTGGGAGCGGGCTTGCGATACCCTTTATCAGCGTTTTAGAGAGGCGACCGAGCGCCATGCGCAGGGCTATCAAAAGCTGGTTGCCATTGGGCTCGCGTATGTGGCCTTTGCGCAGGAGCTGCCCCATTACTTTGAAGCCGTCAGCCGGTTTGAAGCAAAGCCGGCGACCGAAGATACCGCCGAAGGCGAGCAACGCGCGTTGGCACGACATCGAAAAGTGCATGAATTGATGGTGGAAACCATCGAGTTTGCCAAGCGAGATGGCACGGTGCGCAGCGATGCAGGGGATTCCAATTTGATCGCAGTGACGCTCTGGGCCTTTACGCACGGCATTATTCAGATTGTTGCAACCAAAGGGCCGCAACTCGTGGATGAAGGTATTTGCCAATCTGTACTGATCGAGCATGCGTTTTCTATGGTGGAACGTTCGCTGAGTGCTACTTAAGCCGATTTTAAATCGAGAGAGCTGATTCGAAAGCTTCTAGTTTGAGAGAGCTAATTCGAGAAATCCAAATCGAGAGTCTTAAACAGCGAGATTTAGGTAGAAAGTTTTTGACCGGAAATTAGACATCTGTCTAATGGTTAACAATGGGAAGAGTCGCCATGATGAGAGTTACGGTTTTACTGCTGGTCGTCACCTTGCTGGGAGGATGTAATGATGCGACGTCTGCGGATAAGGCTCGCGCGTCGGGCAGCGCCGCTGCTGAAACAATGACTTCACCGGCAGTGCCTGTGGTGGTCGCAACACCGGCACCATTACCAGCGACCCTGCAGCTCGGCGTTACGGGACGAATCGAGGCGGTGGATGAACTGCAATTGTCTTTCAAAACCGGTGGTGTTGTGGCCAATGTTAACGTGGACATTGGCGATAACGTTAAAAAGGGACAGGTGCTGGCACGCCTGGACAGCACCGAGGTCGATGCCGAAGTGAAACGTGCCGAAGAGGCGTATCAGAAAGCGTTGCGTGATCGCGAGCGTGCTGATCGGTTGCATGCGCAAGGGCTGGTCTCACAAGAAATTCATGACAACACGCGTATGTCGGTCGATGTGGCGGAAGCGGGCCTGCAGGCTGCACGTTTTAATCAGGCGCATGCAACGATTGTGGCGCCCGCTAATGGTCGCGTGCTGGCACGCCTGGTACGCGGGCGTGAAATGGTGGCTGCGGGCGCTCCGGTATTAACCGTGAGCGGGGAAGGCAGTGGTTGGTTGTTGCGTACCACGGTGGCTGACAAAGATGCGGTAAAACTCAACACGGGCGAATCAGCTTGGGTGAGCGTGGACGCCTGGCCTGATAAACGCTTTGCTGCCACCGTCAATCGCATTGCAGGCATGGCTGATCCACTGACGGGTGCGTTTGAAGTGGAGCTGGCGCTCGATGCGCTCCCCAGGAACGTGTTACGCAGTGGCATGATCGGCCGCGCAGATATCAATGTCAAAAACGATCTTGCGGGTGTGTTGGTGCCGGTTTCTGCATTAATCGATATCGATAAAGGTGCTGCCAAGTTTTACGTGGTGGAAGATGGAAAAGCCCGCTTGCGGGCGGCAAAGGTGCTGCGTTTGTTGGGCGAAAATGTGGTGATGTCCGATGGGGTTGCCATGGGGGATTCGATCATTGTGGCGGGTGCGCCTTATGTCAATGATCAGCAAACTGTCATGCTGGTGACCGAGTAAAGAGGTGTTTTATGCGCGTGTGGAATTTTGCGGTAAAACGCTGGCAGTTCACCCTGGTGATGTTTTTCATGATGGTGGCCTTGGGGGTTTTTGCTTTTCAGGCGATACCCAAGCAGGAAGACCCGAGCTTTCCGATTCCGGTGGTGCCTGTAGTGGTGGCGTTTCCGGGGGCGGACCCGGTGGATGTGGAACGCTTGGCGATAGATCCCATCGAAGATGCCATCGCGGAATTGGATGATGTGAAGGAGATGCGCTCGACCAGTGAAGAAGGTCTGGGTGTGCTGTGGGTGGAATTTGAATGGTCGGTGGATGCCGATAAAAAATATGACGAGGTGGTGCGCGAGGTAAACGCGCTGCGCGATCGTCTGCCAGCAGAAGTGCGCGACATTACCATGCGTAAATCGAGCCCCGGTTTGGTCAATATCGTGCAGTTGGCGCTGGTGAGCGAAAGCGCCTCTCCGCTGGTTTTGAAGCAACAGGCTGAGCGGCTCGAAGAAATGCTGGAAACCATAGCGGGTATCCGCCGTTCGGAAACCTGGGCTTACCCGCAACCCGAGATCAGTGTTTCGCTCGATTTGCCGCGTATGGCGGAGCTGCAGCTTGATATCAATGCGGTTGCCCAGGCCGTGGAAGGCGAGGGCAGCAGTGTGCCGGGGGGTGCGGTAAATGTCGGCGCCCGTCGCTTTAACCTGAAAACCACCGGCGATTATGAAAGTCTGGATGAAGTTGCTGAAACCGTCGTGGCTTCTCGCAATGGCCGCATCATTAAACTGAAAGATGTGGCTACGCTGAGCTGGTCAACCGAGGAAACCAATTACCTGGGCCGTTATAACGGTAAGCGTGCGGCTTTCGTCACCGCCAATATGAAAGACGGTGAGAATATCTTTGAGGTGCAACAGCAAATCGACGCAAAACTAGAATTGTTTTCTGACCAACTGCCTGATGATGTCACGCTGCATCGCGGCTTTGAGCAATATAAAAACGTGGCTGATCGCTTAAAGCGTTTGGGCATGGATTTTATGATTGCATTGGGACTGGTGGCGTTGACCTTGTTGCCCCTGGGGTTGCGCGCTGCTGGTATCGTGATGATTGCAATTCCGCTGTCATTGGCGATGGGCCTGGCGGGATTGTGGTTTTTAGGATTTTCGCTCAACCAGATATCAATTGCGGGGTTTGTGCTAGCGCTCGGCTTGTTGGTAGACGATGCGATCGTTGTGGTGGAAAACATAACGCGTCACTTGCGGGAAGGCATGGATCGTGCGCGTGCAGCCATCGCTGCCACCGATCAGATCGCGCTCGCGGTGCTCGGGTGCACAGCAACCTTGATACTAGCGTTTTTACCCTTGCTCAATTTGCCAGAAGGTGCAGGCAAATTTACCCGCGGGCTACCGTTGGCAGTGGTGCTGACAATTTTGTCTTCGTTGTTGGTGGCTTTCACTATTGTGCCATTTTTGGCGAGTCGTATGCTGCCAAGGCATGAGGCGGCGGAAGGCAACTGGTTTTTACGCATTGTTCATAAAGGTATTCAGCGCTTTTATGCGCCTGTAGTACGGCGGGCGCTGGATGCGCCGAAAACCAGCTTGATTTTGGCTTTTGCCCTATTTGCTGCATCAATGATGTTGGTGCCACGTATTGGATTTTCATTGTTCCCGTCGGCGGACAAACCGCAATTTCTGGTGACAGTGAAAGCGCCAGACGGCTCATCGCATGCAACCACAGAGCGAGCGGTCGCGTTTGTTGAAAAGGAGCTTGCCCAGCACGACGAAGTGCAGCATGTGATGAGCAATATTGGCAAGGGTAACCCGTATATTTATTACAACGTATTTCCGTCTGAAACCAAATCGAATGCAGGTCAGATATTTGTCAGCCTGACGCGCTGGCATTCGCAAGAGACGCCGCAATTGATTGAAGACTTGCGTAAACGTTTTGCGGGTTATGCCGAAGCCCAGATCATTATCAAACGTTTTGAGAATGGCCCGCCGATTGAAGCCCCCATCGCAGTGCGGGTTGTCGGCCCGAAAATCGGTGAGTTGAGACAGATTGCGAAACAAGTGGAAGACACCGTGCGCAATGTTGCGGGTACTCGCGATGTGACCAACCCGGTGCGTTTACCGCGTATTGACTATGACTTGGGTATCGATATCGAGAAAGCGGGCTTGCTGGGGATTTCCAGTTTGGATGTGGATCGTGCGGTGCGTATTGCGGTAGCAGGTTACGCGGCTACGCAATATCGGGATGATGAAGGCAATGAATATAACGTTACGCTTAGGTTGCCAATGACCGGGCATCCGCAATTGGATACGCTGGACGATTTGCGCTTTACCAGTCGGACGACAGGCGCGACAGTGCCACTTTCCCAAATTGCTGAGCCGCACTTGGTCAGTGGCCCGAATCGCATTGAACGTTTAAACCGTGAGCGTATGGTGACGGTGACGGCGAATGTGCAACCGGGTTTTATCACCAGCAAAGTCAGTAAAGCGGTGTATGACCAGCTGGCATTGATCGATTTGCCGCCAGGCTATCGCTTTGAAATGGGGGGTGAAGCGCAGGCGGCCAAGCGCAGTTTGGGTGGATTGGGTACGGCAGCATTGGTAGCCATTTTTGGGATTCTGGCCGTGTTGGTGCTGGAATTTGGTAGTTTCCGGTCGACGTTGATTGTCGTGGGCGTGATTCCTTTTGGGATGTTGGGTGCGGTGATTGCCTTGTATTTGACGGGGTATAACCTTTCCTATATGGCTATTTTGGGTGTTGTGGCGTTGATTGGGGTGGAGATTAAAAATTCCATTCTTTTAGTGGATTTTACGAATCAATTGCGAGTGGCTGGCGTGGAGCTTAACGAGGCGATTGAGCGGGCAGGTGAGTTGAGATTTTTGCCGGTGTTTTTGACATCGGTGACGGCGATCGGTGGTTTGTTGCCGTTGGCGTTGTCGAATTCAGCACTGTATTCCCCACTGGCGATTGTGATGATCGGCGGGTTGGTCAGTTCTACCTTGTTGGCGCGGATTATTACGCCGGTGATGTATAAGCTATTGCCGCCAATCATGGACGGGGAGTGTAAGAAGGAGTCACAGCGGCTGGAATCGGTAGGAGTTTGAGGCAAATTTAAAAAGCACATATTGTAAAATACGCTGTTTGTAACTGACAACATCGGGGCAGATTTGCGTTAATAACTGCCCCGATTCTTCAGGTAGAAGCACGTTTCAATGCAGGATTATCTTCGAGAAAATCGGCTTCAAACAGGGTCTCCAACTCCGCGCGGGCTTCACGCGCGGACTGCAACACCGCATCGTCATCACCGTGAACCAGATATTGTTGTTTGAGGACATCTTCATCATGACGCTGGAATCGGCGAAGTCTTGCTTGTGCCTGCTCCTCGTTTAGACCGAGACCGAGGAGTACTTGTCGACTCATTTCCATGCTGGAATGAAAGGTTTCGCGTACGGGAATGGCTTTGCTATCCAGCAAATGAAATACGTGGCGACGGTTGCGAGCACGGGCAATGATTTTGATGTGCGGATACAATTCGCGTACCAGGCGTGCCGTTTTGATATTGGTATCAGGATCATCAGTGGCCACTACAAAAAACTCAGCCTCGGCAACCCCCGCTGCACGCAGGATTTCAGGGCGTAAGGGATCACCGTAGAAGATCGGGAATTTACCCAGGCTGCGCATGAGATCAATACTCTCCACGGACGTGTCGAGGGCGACAAAAGGGACACGTTGTGCGCGCAGGATACGCGTTATAATCTGTCCCATCCGGCCCATGCCGGCGATAACCACGCGGGGGGCGTCGCTTTCGATATTTTCATATTCTGGCGGTGGTTTGCGGGCAGTTGGTGTATCGCTCACCAGCCATCTGCCAGCGGCGAGTAGCAACAGCGGCGTTATGGCCATGGATAACGTAATGGCCAGTACCAGTCGATTGTTGAGCGCTTGATCCCACAAGCCCTGTTCGTGGGCTAATTTAAAGACGACAAACGCGAATTCGCCACCACCAGCCAACAGCAGGCCAAGGTGCAGGCCCGCGCGTGGCGTTAATCCGCCGTTGAAACAGGCGACGCCATAGAGAACAGGCATTTTTATGAGCATCAGCAGGGCGGTTAAACCCAGCATGACCAAGGGTTCGTTGAGCAACAGGCTTAAATCAGCGCTCATGCCAACACTGATAAAAAACAACCCTAATAACAATCCTTTGAAGGGTTCTATCTGCGTTTCAAGTTCATGACGATATTCTGAATCCGCCAGCAATAACCCGGCCAAAAACGCGCCTAACGCCATGGAAACCCCTGCAAGTTCCATTAACCAGGCAGTGCCTGTGACTACCAAAAGTGCCGTGGCTGTGGATACTTCGGGTAAACCGGTTTTGGCCACGATTCTAAACACTGGGCGTAATAAATAGCGCCCACCCAGCACGACCAGCGCGATACTCCCGATGACTTTCAACCAGGGTAAAATGCTATTGTCGTTACCCGAGCCGACGTCTGTCATGCTTAATAGGGGGATGACGGCGATCAGCGGAATCGCTGCGATATCCTGAAATAGTAAAATCGCAAAGGCCAATCGGCCTTGTGGGCTGTTGAGCTGTTTGCTTTCGGCCAATATTTGCAAGCCGAACGCGGTTGACGATAATGCAAGACCTAACCCCAGCACGAGCGCTGTGTTCCAGGCGTGTTGAAACCCCCAATAGGACACTGCACCCAGGGCCAGGCCACTTACTACCACCTGCATCAAGCCGCCCCCAAAGACGGAGCGGCGCATGACCCAGAGGCGTTTGGGGGAAAGCTCCAACCCGATGATAAAGAGCAGCAACACAACTCCCAACTCAGAAATATGTGCCACATTCTCAGGATTACCGATTAACCCCAATGCCGAAGGCCCGATGATACAACCTGCAAGCAGGTAGCCCATGACGGCCCCTAACTGGAGGCGTTTGGCAAGCGGCACGGCAAATACGGCAGCCAACAGAAATATAACGGCAGAGCCGAGAAAATTGTCGCTATGTTCCAATGGGGGCTCCAAACACGTATAAGCGGGTGCGGATCGATATTAATGTGCGTGCATTTGCTGAGGGTAAAGCAGAGTACTAACCGTTAGTGCTTCAGTTTGAGTGTCCAGTCGTAAAGTGCTTGTAAGAGGTTGCGCAGCAGCTTGGCGGTGGATTCATCCTGAAATTGACCTTCGGCGTTAAACGCCTGGTGTGCACTGCTAATCATCACCTCAGGTTTATTGAGCGGGTGCACATCCAGAGAAACCAGTGTTTGCCGTAAATGGTATTGAGCGCGTGCACTCCCGAGACGCCCAGGGCTGGCACCCATAATAGCGGCAGGTTTACCAGCGAAGGGTTGTTCGGGTGGGCGTGACGCCCAATCGATGGCATTTTTCAAAACACCCGGCATGGAATAGTTATATTCGGGCGTGGCAATCAGCAACGCGTCGGCGGCACGAATTTGATTGCGGAAACGTTCAACCGCAGGGGGGAAACCTTTTTTCTCGATATCTTCACTGAAGATTGGAATTTCACTGATGTCTGCAATGTCGATGTGCATGCCCGCTGGCGCCAATGACTGGGCGACACGCAACGCTGCAGAATTGTACGAGGCTTGACGCAGACTGCCGGAAATACCCAATACACGAAGGGACGTGGTCATAAGAAAATCCTTTTGAATGATGGCCGTGCAATTTTTAGGGATATGCAGGCCAGGATTGCAAATAATTTGCGATCCTGGCGATTTTTGCCAGCGGTGAAACACTGCAGGCGAACAGGGAGTCTAGAATTTAACGATTGCCTTTCAGCGTAGTATAACTGGTAATCAGATTGCGATAGTCGGGAATATGGTTGGAGAACAAGGTTCCCAGCCCTTCGACATCATTACGCCAATCACGGTGTAACTCGCAGGCGACACCAAACCAACTCATCAGTTGGGCACCGGCTTCAGCCATGCGATTCCAGGCGGCATGGCGCGTGACCTCGTTGAACGTGCCGGAGGCATCGGTTACGACAAACACATCGTAGCCTTCCTCCAACGCGGATAACGCCGGGAATGCGACACACACCTCTGTAACCACGCCGGCAATGATTAACTGCTTTTTACCTGTGGCCTTCACTGCTTTGACAAAGTCTTCGTTGTCCCAGGCGTTAATTTGCCCTGGTCTTGCGATATACGGTGCTTCTGGGAATAACGCCTTGAGTTCGGGTACTAGCGGCCCGTTGGGCCCGTCTTCAAAACTAGTAGTAAGAATGGTAGGCAGATTGAAATAGTCCGCAAGATCAGCCAATGCCAGCACATTGTTTTTGAACTTGTCGGGTTCGAAATCGCGTACGAGTGACAATAGACCTGCTTGATGGTCAACCAGGAGAACGGCTGCCTGGTTTTTATCGAGTCGAACGTATGGCTTGCTCATGATAATTATCCTCATGTCGTAGATTAGTGTTATTTAAAGTGGAAATGACTATGGTTTGTTGCAAGTTACTGCTGTTGAAATCGGGCGTTCGTATACTGCTCAGCGATTCATACGACCAAAACGCCCGTGATTGAAATCATCTATGGCTTGATCAATTTCAGCCGCTGTATTCATGACGAAAGGCCCGTGACCCGCAATCGGTTCGTTCAGCGGCTCGCCACTTAACACCAGTACCGTCGCCTCACTGGTGGCCTCTATCAAGAAATCCTCTCCTTGCAGCGAAAAGACAGCCAGTTGACCCTCATGTGCCGGTTGCGATGCATTGATCATGGCGCTGCCATGTAATACGACGACCGCGAGGGTGCGTCCCTGTGCGATGGTAAAATTGACGGGGTGCCCCGCATGCAGACGCACATCCCACACATCTACGGGAGAAAAGGTTTGCGCAGGCCCCTTATAACGCGCGTATTCACCTGCAATGACTCTGACGTGGCCAGCCCCCTCTGCTAGCGTTACGTTGGGGATATCGCTATCAACGATGCCTTGATAACGTGGGGGTGTCATCTTGTGCTTGGCCGGTAAATTCACCCACAGCTGCACCATTTCGAGTAACCCACCATGGTGCGAAAATGCTTGAGAATGAAACTCTTCATGCAATATGCCCGCGCCCGCTGTCATCCATTGCACATCACCTGGCCCTATAACACCGCCGTTACCTGCTGAATCCCGATGTTGAACTTCTCCGTGAT
>CAYYPW010000029.1:0-68780 GCA_964473645.1 uncultured Moraxellaceae bacterium | reverse complement strand
CACCCCTTCGCACCAGCTCGGCGCTGTGTGCTTCGGAGTGGTGCGCATTCTATAGATTGTAAAAAAACTGTCAAATGTTTTTGTTAGGAATTTTCGGATCTTAGGGTGACTCGGGCGAATTTCTTCTTGCCCGCCTGCAGCACATAAGGCCCGCCAAGGGGCAGCTTCTCAGTTGCGTCACTCACGACGCGGCCATCGACACGCAAAGCGCCCTGTTTGACGTGAGCACGTGCCTGGGTGGTGGTATCGACCAGGCCTGCGTCCTTCGCAAGATTAACGATCACCACTCCATCCTGGTCGGGAGTAACCAAGTCGAAGCTGGGCATGTCTTCGGGGGCATCTCCCCATTTGAACTTGTTGCCTGCGCTACGACTGGCGGCTTTAGCCGCTTCTTCCCCATGGAACCGGGTGATCAACTCTTCTGCCAAGAGGATTTTGAGCTGCTGAGGATTCTCCCCTTTGGCAATACGGTCACGAAATTCCGCCAACTCTTCGTCAGACCGGAAACTGAGCAATTCGAAGTAGCGCCACATCAACTCATCGGAAATGGAGATCAGCTTGCCGAACATTTCGCCTGGTGCGTCACTGATACCTACGTAGTTGCCCAAAGATTTTGACATCTTTTGAACGCCGTCCAGGCCCTCAAGAAGCGGCATCATGATGACGCTTTGAGCTGGTTGCCCAGCACTTTTTTGCAACTCGCGGCCCATCAAGAGATTGAACTTCTGATCAGTGCCGCCCAACTCTATGTCGGATTTGAGAGCGACGGAGTCATACCCTTGAATTAGCGGGTAGAGAAACTCGTGAATCGCGATAGGTTGTTCGGACTTGTACCGCTTACTGAAATCATCACGCTCCAGCATGCGGGCAACGGTTTGCTTAGCTGCCAATTGGATAATGCCCGCAGCACCCAATTTTTCGAGCCAGGTTGAATTAAAGACAATCTGTGTCTTGCCCCGATCCAGAATCTTGAAGATCTGCTCCTCATAGGTTTTGGCGTTTTCTTTTACCTGCTCGACCGACAGCGGTTTGCGGGTCTGATTTTTGCCTGTGGGGTCGCCAATCATGCCCGTGAAATCACCAATGAGGAAAATGACCTCATGGCCCAAGTCCTGAAACACCTTCAGCTTGTTGATAAGCACGGTGTGACCCAGGTGAAGGTCGGGGGCGGTAGGATCAAATCCTGCCTTGATTCTCAATGGCCGCCCTTCTTTGAGCTTGTCTTTAAGCTCTGATTCGAGAAGAATTTCTGCGGCTCCTCTCTTGATCAAACTCAATGCTTTCTCAATTTTTTCGCTCACCCGCTCATGCTCCCTAGTCTGTTTACAACGCGGCATTCTATCATCGCCACCCCCGAAATTTGGGGGACGATCTTCTTTGCAAAGGTGCTTATTTGCGGCCTACGTCGAAGTTTGGATTGGTAAGATTTGTTACATTTTGTAGTAATTCTTAACAAGTTCTGATATTACTTGATAAGTCTTCAACATTTGCGTGTGGATTCTAACGTAACGATGACGATATATACGCCAACCACCCAGCCCAGCTCAAATGGCAAGTATCCGCGTAAGCATATTGCGCTTGCCGCTGCTGTCGGGATCATTATTGGTTTTGCTCTGTCGATCGCACCGAAATCCGATGCGTCGGCCAAACGGGTCATTATCGACCTGCCAACCCCCGTAATTTCAAGCATTTCAGAAAACACTCCCCTTTCAAATGACGCTTCCGTTTTAGTCGATGCAGCGGCGCCTGAGCAGAAGGAGTCTGTGGCTCAAGGGGTTATCACCCAACCGGAAACCGCAAGCGCGCCTAGCAAAGCGGGACCTAGCATTTATGAAGTAAAACGCGGTGACTCGCTTTCACAAATCTTCCAGCGGGCAGGGCTTAGCTCTGCTGAGATGGAGCAGATTTTGTCCAATCGGCAGGCCGCCAAGGCGCTCTCGCGCTTGAAGCCCGGGCAACGATTTGAAGTTGAAACATCCCCTGCTGGTGCGCTTGAGAGCTTGAGGCTTGCAGTCAGCCTGACAGATACGCTGGTTGTCTCACGCAAATCGGATAGCGCGTTCAACATCGGCTGGGATAAAAAGGAGCCGAAGCCATTTACTACTTACACCCAGGGTGAAATCCGTTCATCCTTGTTTCTGGCAGGGAAAGAGGCGGGTCTCAATACGCTCATGACGATGGAGCTCGCCAAGATCTTTGGTTGGGATATCGACTTCGCGCTTGATATTAGAAAAGGCGATACGTTCCGCGTCATCTACGAAGAAATGTTTGTGGATGGGCAGAAAGTGCGCGATGGCAAAATTCTTGCGGCCGAATTCGTGAACCAGGGCAAAAAGTATTCTGCGGTTCGTTACGAGCGGAAAGATGGTTCTTTTGATTATTACTCCGCTGAGGGCAATACCTTGAAGAAGGCGTTTTTGCGCACGCCCATCGACTTCGCCAGGATAAGCTCTCACTTCAGTCTGGCTCGCATGCACCCAGTGCTGCACACCTTGCGGGCGCACAAAGGCACTGATTACGCCGCGCGCCATGGCACTCCCATAAAAGCGACTGGCGATGGCAGTGTCAAACTGGCGGGCCGTAAAGGTGGTTATGGCAACGTTGTGATTATCGATCACGGACGCGGCTATCAATCTCTTTATGCGCACATGCAGAAGTTTGGTAGCGGAATTCGCAACGGTTCGCGAGTGCGTCAGGGCCAAATCATTGGGTATGTGGGAAGCAGCGGTTTGGCGAGCGGCCCGCATCTGCATTATGAATTCCATATCAACGGTCAGGTACGCAATCCGGTGACGGTCGCGTTGCCTGAAACGCTTCCCATCGCGGGCCCAGAGCGCGTCGCTTTCAACAGCCAGGCCAAGGGCATTCTCAAGCAACTTGAGACCTTTGCTGGTGCTTATGAGGGCTCACAGCTGGCACTTGCACAAGAGCAATGAGCGCAGATCTCTATATCGGCTTGATATCCGGTACCAGTGCAGACGGCGTGAACGCTGCACTGGTGTCGTTTGAATCCCAGCACCCTACCCTTGTTCATAGCCTTTGCCTTCCCTACCCGACCGAGCTTCGTTGCAAGATCACTGGCTTTTTTGAGCCGGGTGATGATGCTGTGGATGCTTTGGGACAACTGGATGTGGAGGTGGGTAGATTCTTCGCGTCTACGGCTAGGCAGCTGCTTGAGTTGGCGGGTGTGTCCGCAGCCGATATCTGCGCCATTGGTAGCCATGGGCAGACTATTCGGCATCGGCCTGATTTTCCGTTCCCGTTTACGATGCAGATTGGTGATCCGAATACGATCGCGGAACTGACGGGCATAACAACAGTGGCGGATTTCAGACGGCGGGATATGGCAGCCGGTGGGCAGGCAGCACCTTTGGTTCCTGGATTTCATCAGGCGGTGTTTCGTGCTGCTGATCGTCGTCGCGCGGTGGTGAACATTGGCGGGATCGGTAATGTAACGCTGCTGGCACCGCTTTCTCCCCTGCTTGGGTTTGATTCCGGGCCGGGGAATGGTTTGCTTGACGCATGGTGCGCTACGCATCAGGGGCGCGCATTCGACGAGAATGGCAACTGGTCACGCCAGGGTAGGATCATTCCCGCGCTGCTTGATGAATGGAAAAGGGATTCTTATTTTTCTCGGCAACCACCCAAATCCACTGGCAAGGAAGAATTCAATTCTCGCTGGCTGTGGGAGAGGACGCCACAACTGGCGCAACATGCACCCGTGGACGTCGCTGCTACGTTGGTTGAGTTGACGGCCTGGAGCATATACGATGCGATCGATCGATTTTGCGGAGGTGTTGATGAGCTGTTTGTTTGCGGTGGTGGTGCGCACAATGGCTTTTTGATGCAGCAGCTGGCCAAATTGAGTGGTCGCCCTGTTGCCTCTACATCCGCTTTGGGGATTGATCCTGATTGGGTTGAGGCTATGGCGTTTGCCTGGCTGGCACATGCGAGGCTGGCAACCCTTCCGGGCAATGTCGCTTCGGTGACAGGCGCGAGTGGCCCGAGAATTCTGGGCGGCATCTATCATGCCTGAACAAGCACGTTATTAGTGCCGAATGAGTTGTTTCATGCCGAGTAGCCCAACGGGCATCTGACATTCTTCTAACCGCAGACGAAACATTCGCATCAGATGACGCTATTACGCACTCGATACGAATGTGAATTCAGAAGAGGTTAAACGGAGAAGGACGAGCCGCAGCCACAGGTGGTGGTTGCGTTGGGGTTATGCACCACGAAGCGAGCACCTTGCAAACCTTCGGTATAGTCGACTTCGGAACCCGCCAGATATTGCACGCTCATGGGATCGACCAACAAGGTGACCCCATCGGTGCTGATGATGGTGTCATCGTCCTTGATGCTTTCATCAAAGGAAAACCCGTACGAGAATCCCGCACAGCCACCGCCGGTGATATACACCCGCAATTTGAGGTTGTCGTTTCCTTCTTCCTCAATGAGGCCTTTTACCTTCCGGGCAGCATTACTGCTGAAACGGATCGGCGCTTGATCTACGTCTGTCATGATTGACCAATCCAAGAGGTATCAACTTGGGATTATTTAAAATCCTAGCGTTTTGGTCAAGTTTAGTTTTCTAGAGACCTGATTGAATGCCGCTTCTGTCTAGAAGGATGCATCCAGGGATCGGTTCTCTGCCACTGGGCGCTCTTTGGCTGGCGCTGCATCACTGTATGCGGGCGCGAGGTGCAGTTTTTCCGGGGCAGCCAACGCTTTTTCACGCACAGGTTTTTCGCTTAGCGGCACCGGATCGCGCAGGTGGACCAGTGCGCCATTGACTTCTGCTCCCATGACCATTTCGATCAGGCTGTAATTAACGTTGCCATTAACGATAGCTCTTGCTGCAAGTTCCACATGTTCGGAGGAGTAGACGTCACCGCAAACACGCCCGTTGATCACCACATTGGGCGCGCTGATTTCACCATAGACTTCACCGCCTTCAGCGATGCGCAGCAGGGCTTCGGAATCGGGTTTTGCCCGCACATTGCCATGCACGACACCCTCAATGAGCAAACCGCCATCGAAGGTAATGTCGCCGTGGATTTCTGTGCCCACAGCAATCATTGTGGTCCGCCCGAGATGGCGATCGAAATCAACGCGTTTGTTTTTGGTTTTGCCCCACATATCAGGGTGTCTCCTCTGTTGTCCGGGGTGTGATCCGGGTTTGGCAGTTGATCTGAATAAACTATTGCCCAGGGCCAGCCATCGTCCAAGGGAAGTCATGCGGCTCGCCGGCTTTGGACCCACCCGGCGCAAGTCTTACTGATAGCGTCTCGGGAATGAACGCCTCTGGCAGGGTCAATTCACCCTTCAACTCCTGAAAAACCCTGAATTTGAAGGCTGGTGCAGGCTTGCCAGCGGCAAGTGCCTTCCAGTCGAGTACTTTTTTCTTGCCGGACTGCAACCCCGACACACTGATGGTCACATTGCCCGTAATCTCGTTGTCGCTACCCAGCGGCTGGATCAGCACCAGCTTGTACATATAGCGACCCGCCACAGCTGCCTGCGTTAATTCTAGTGCATGGATAGAGAGCGTCTGATTTTTCTCCGGGTCGAGTATGCTTTTGTAGAAAGCGATGGTCTGTTCTTGCTCGGCCAAACGATTTTGCAGGTCAATAATCTCTTTGCGGAGATGCTCACTGACCTGTCGCTCTACCTCACCGCCATGTTTATGGACGGCGAGTTCACTGCGAATAGTCTCAACCTGAGCACCGGTTTGTTCCAGTGCCACCTCCATTTGCTCTGCGTCGACTTTGGCCTTTTCGGCAAAGGAATATCCGAGCGGATACCCTGCACCACCACCAATGACCAACCCCGCCACTGCCGCGCCGACCAACAGCAAACGGCGATTGCGAAGGTAGTGATGCTGTCGACGGACGACGATATAGCGTGCTTCGGCATCGTTGCCGGTCGTATCGTTGGTATTCAAGGCATCAACGCCAGATGTTTGAGACCGATGGTTTCAGGGATGCCGTACATGATGTTCATGGCTTGAATGGCCTGTCCTGCGGCGCCTTTCACCAGGTTATCAATAACCGAAAGTATAATGGCTGTTTTCTGATCTGCTGATTGTTGTACTGAAATGCGGCACATGTTGGCACCTAGCACTGTGCACGCGTCCACAGTTTGGCCAGCGGGTTGGATGTCGACAAAGGGTTCCTCATCGAAATAGCGCTCGTATAGCGTTTGCAGATCGACGGCCATGGATTCGCGCAGGCGGGCAAACAGTGTGGCATGCATACCACGCATGACGGGAACCTGGTGCGGGATGACGCTTAAGCCCACCTCGTCGCCGGCGAGTGCGTGCAAGCCTGCTTGGATTTCGTGGCGGGTACTGGCATCGAATGTCGTAGAACGGATGCTGTCCCGATAAGAATTTAGGTCCAAAGATGCCGCTGTGGACGCAGAGGCATGACCAATCCCTGAGATTAACGTGCCGGTAATGTGATTGTTTTCAAGCACACCCTTTTCTAGTTGGGCCTTGTTCTGCCAGGCATTGTCGAGAAGAGGAAGCAATGCGATCTGGAGGGCGATGGCTTCAGCACTGGGCATTCCGACCAGCCGGGCTTTACGTAAATGCGCGCGCTGGGTTTCAGGGAAACCCGTAACGGCTTCACTAAGAAGCGATGGGTGGGGGTGCGGTTTGCCGTGCACCTGCTGCCAAACTGCGGCGTCACGGATGCGAAAATCGCCGGAAAAATCGATCACCTTCAGCTTTTTTTCAAGCAAAGGGGGAGCCAGTTCTAGCGCCACCCTGGCCGGTGTGGCAAAAAACACCACATCACACTTGGCGAATTGATCCACTGTCGGCGGAACAAATTGTGCCTCAAAATGATGCCGAAAGATCGGAAATCGATCTTGTACTTGTTGCCCACAATAAGTGCGGGAGGTGACGGCCTGAATTCTGACATTAGGGTGCATGACCAATAGTCTGAGCAATTCAACGCCCAAACGGCCACTTCCCCCTACTACGCCCACTTTAATCACGATCTCACCTTACCTGTTACGTCGGTTCCTGTTTCAATACGTTTGCGAATCTTTGAGGAGTCTTTGCTCGCCATGCTTTACAGATGAAAAGCGCAGGGGTGCAAAGCGCACTTATTTGATAATAGACTGTTTTCTTGAGAAAAAGCGTGGGGAGTTTGGCGGATGCTTTGGGTTAAAGGGTTTCATATCATCGCTGTGGTCTGCTGGTTTGCAGGTTTGTTTTATTTACCGCGACTGTTTGTTTATCACGCAATGGCCGAAGCCGAAGGCGATACACGCGGGGTGGAGCGGTTCAAGATCATGGAGAGAAAACTGTATCTGGGGATTATGACACCTTCGATGCTCATCACTGCCGTTTTAGGTTTCTGGATGCTGGCAAAGGGTTGGAATGACTATTTCAGCCATGCACCGTGGATGCATATCAAACTGGCCTTGGTATTTCTATTGATTGGATATCATCACGCTTGCGGACGGCTGGTGATGAAATTCGCAGAAAATCGCAACACGCGCTCACACACTTTTTATCGTTTTTTCAATGAGTTGCCTGTGCTGGTTTTGGTTGCAGTGGTGCTGTTAGCGGTATTGAAACAGCCGGTGTAAGTATCAATCCACTCCGCGATCGTCCGCTGCAGAGCTTGTGCTCCACCGCCCCAATTCGTATAGTTGCTTTACATTTTTAGAGTCGGAGTAACGATCGTCATGGACTTGGGAAAATCGCAACAATTGCGCTTGGCGCCTGCGGACGAATATACGCACCCTATTGAAGCCGCCCGTAACTTCAATGAGAGCATGTACATTAACCTTTTCGATCCTAAGCAACGTATGGGCGGCTGGTTTCGAGTAGGAAATCGCCCCAACGAAGGCTATGCCGAAATGTCTTGCTGTGTGTATCTGCCGGGTGGGCAGGTAGCCTTTATGTTTGCGCGCCCCAGCATTAGCGGCAACGAGGCCCTGAGTGCCGGCGGTATGCATTTCCAGGTGAATGAACCGTTCAAACGTCTTACTCTCACTTATCGCGGCAAAGTGTGTTTGCTACAAAATCCGCTCGATATGGAAGACCCCAAACTTGCATTCAAAAATAACCCCCACGTGGATTGCGAAATCGATCTGACCTTTGATGCAGTAGCGCCGGTCTTCGGTGGCGAAGCCGTGGATGAACACGGCAAACCTATAGAAGAAGCAGCCGACGAAGCCTTTGCGCGCGCGCATTATGAACAGCATATGAGTGGCCACGGACGCATCAAGGTAGGTGACGAGCAGCATGAGCTGCAAGGCTTTGGCTTGCGTGATCATTCCTGGGGGCCACGTTATTGGCAAAACCTTTACTGGTATCGCTGGTTACCGATGAATTTTGGCCGCGATTTCGCCATGAACATCGCTATCGTGCAAATGGCCAGTGGGCGCCAACACGTGTGGGGAATGGTACTGAAAAACGGTGAATATGAATTAATTGAATCCGCGACGCTGACCACCGAATACGATGAGCGCTATTACCCATGGCAATACTCCGCCCACGTCAAGACTGCTAACGAGACGTATGAGGTGTCGGCCAGAGTGCTGTCGTTGATTCCATTACGAAATCGCCGCCAGCGGGATGATGGCAATTGGATGCAGACACGCATTATTGAGGGTCACACCGAATTCAGTTGCAAGGGTTTGACAGGATTTGGAATGACAGAATACCTCGACCAGATGGTAGAGGGTGTCCCTGTAGGCTACCCGTTATGAGCCCCGCTCCCGTTTGGCAGGAAGCCCTGATAGCTCGTGCGAGCGAATTCTGGCGCTGTAAGGGTGCGCTGGAACAGCTTCGTCGTCTTTCGACGGGGGCTTCTGCTGAAACCTGGCAATTTGATTTTGTCACTGAGGAGGTGCGTTACCCTTGTATTCTGCGCAAGGACGCTGTGCAAGTCGGGGATTCGATGTCGCTCTGTATTAACAAAGCGATGGAATTTACTGTAGTGATGGCAGCCAGAGCTGCCCATGTGCCAGTCGCAACACCTTACTTTGAATTTGAATCCGGCTATGTGATGCAGCGTCTTGAGGGTGAAACGCTGCCACGCAAAATTTTACGAGATGAACGCTTTCAGGTAGCGCGAGCGAACCTGACAGAGCAGTGTGCAAAAGCACTTGCCGAGATTCATGCGACCGCTGTCACTGACGCGTTGCCGAGTTACAGCGCCCCAGCACAGCTTGCTGAGCTTGAACGCCTGTCTCGGGATTACGATGTCGCGTCACCGGTGTTTGAAGTCGCTTTTCGCTGGCTGAAAGAAAACGCGCCGACCACGCATGAAACGACGTTGGTGCATGGCGATTTTCGCAACGGCAATTTGATGGTATCGACTAACGGCCTCACTGGCGTGCTGGACTGGGAGCTGGCGCATCGTGGCGATCCCGTTGAAGATTTGGGATGGTTGTGCGTGAACGCATGGCGCTTTGGTAATACTGCGCTGCCCGTCGGTGGTTTTGGGCAACGCGAAGCGCTGTTGAATGCTTATGCGCGGTATTCGGGACGGAGCGTATCACGCCACAGGTTGCACTATTGGGAAGTCTTCGGCACATTGCGTTGGGGTATAATTTGTCTTTTCCAAGTGTTTTCGCATTTACGTGGCGTGCAGTTTTCCCTGGAACTGGCAGCGATTGGACGTCGCATTGCCGAGGTAGAAATGGACTTGTTGATGCTTCTTTGCCCCCGCGACCTATTAAATATGGAAGTGCAACATGCCTGATGCCCTCCCCTCAGCCAATACGTTATTGGATACCCTTCGTGTATTTCTGGAGAAAGATATCGCCCCGCAAGTAAATGCGCGCAGCGCCTATCTATTAAAAGTAGCGACCCACCTGCTCGACACCCTTGGTCGTGAATTGCAATTGAGTCAACCCGCAATTACCGCAGAAACGGCACGTTTGCAAGCGCTGCTCGATGATACGCATTGCACGAATGTGGACAGGCTCAATCGCCAGCTTTGTTTACGAATTGCCACGGGCGAACAGGATCTATCTTCGCAGGACATCTGGATACATTTATTGCGGACAACGAAAGACCGACTGGCAGTGGACAACCCACGCTACCAATATAGGCCCGAGAACCCGCAGTTTTGATGTGACCCCGCTGTGTAATTGGGTCACGAATCACTTCAAGCCTTTGAAATAAAGCCCCTACCCCAGCGCGCTCTATGTGCCCTTTAAAACAAGTGTGCTGAATATCTCATTCAAGGGTATCCCTTTGCTTGCAGCCCTGCACGAGCACGTGTACGATCGTACCAAATAATAAGATTCAGGATCGTCATGAAACACTGGACCCTTGCATTGCTGGCAACCTCACTCCTTTGCTCTCTTGGTCACGCCGCCGCTAACCTTCACATCGGTGAGCGGACGGTGACATTGGGCGATACACAAATTAGGGAACCCACCTTTCGCGATGATCAAGGGCGCGAAGTGTATCTACGGGGCTGGAATGTCTCCGGCTCAGTGAAATTGGCGTCGCGCGGTTTTAAACCCTTCGAATCTCCCGAGGACGCAGCCAAAGCCTTCGAACTGATGAAGCGACATACCGGCGCCAATCTGGTGAGATTTACGGTCTCATGGGAAGGCGCGCACCCTGGCCCTGACCAGATTGATTACGCCTATGTCGATGCAATCATTGAACAGATGCGCGAAGCCTTTCGCCAGAAAATCTATATTTTTCTGGATTACCACACCGACCTCTATTCGCGGCATGTTTTTCACGAAACCTCGCAATACACTGGAAACGGTGCGCCTGAGTGGATTATTGCTGGCAGCCCTTACCCTAAAAGCAATTGTGGGCCCGTATGTTTTGCCTGGGGGCAACATAACGTGATGGACCCCGCAGTGCGATTGGGGTATCGGAACTTCTTTGATAACAACACCATCAGTACCGCGTTGGGTGAGCGGCGCGTGCAAGATGAATTTTTATGGCAAATGCGAGAAGTCTTGCAGTATGTGAAAAGCAAACTCACGCCAGAAGAATTCGAGTGGATCACCGGTGTGCAACCGATGAACGAACCAATATACGGTTACGGGCATAAAAATCGGGCGTCAGAATTCGATAATGAAAAGCTCTGGCCATTTTACCAACGCTCACGACAGCTAATGAACGACATTGGCTGGCAGGACAAGTGGGTTTACGCTGAGCCCATGGTGTTCTGGGATACCAATGCCGGCTTTTTTGCGCCTGCGACAGGGGGACACTATCTGAAACAAAAGCCAGGTGCAGGATTTGTGTTTGCACCGCATTTCTATGATGCTGCCCGCATGGGTGTGACCAACGCAAACAAAGCCTATAACGGTGAGTATTTCCGTAATCTGGATACGATACGCGACGAGGCACGATTTCTGGGAATTCCAACCGTTTTGGGTGAGTTCGGCATGTGGTTGAAGGACCAGAATGGCGGTGCACGCGATCACGCCCGTATCGTTAAAGGCACGTATCAAGGCATGGAAATCAGCGATATCGGCAAATCCGCCAAAGATCGCCGCCCGGATTTTTACACCGCTGCTATTTCAGGGACGCAGTGGCATTGGGATATCAATAAAGATAACCACCGCGAATATCAAAACGGTAATTTGAAAAAACTGCGCACTAAAGGTGATGGCTGGAACGGTGAAGATTTCTCTGTCGTTAAGGGCGACACCCTTACCGTGCATGCCAATGGCGTGCAGCGCGCTTACCCTCGCGCCATCGATGGTAATCTGGTGAGCTTTCATTTCAATGATCTCGCCGTGGATGGCGCCGGCAACACACTCGACTGGGCAGAAATTCGCATCCAGAGTGGGCGTTATTTTGCCGATCATCGTTTTGCTTTGGTTATCTGGCAAGGAGGAAACGGCAAGGCCAGCGAATTGTTTCTACCTGCAAGCTTCACACCCGCCACGACCAGCTTGATCACGGATACCGGGGTGGCCGCCAGTCTTGAAGGCGATACCCGTATTCAAGCGGAATTCAATGATGGTTTGACCGGTTATCGTTTGACTCTACCCTCTGCGAACGACTCAAAGGCCAACGATCTGCACTTCGCAGTAGTGGTTGCGAACAGCGCTTACCAAGCTGCAGAACTGGACACACTGAAAGCTGAACTCGCAGAACAGATTTCTCGTCGCGAACACCCGATATTTTTGCGTGGCAAAATGGTGGGGCTTAATTACCCGGACGAGAGTGGTGACAGCGGCGAGGTGACACTACATGCGAGTGAAAGCCACTTTCTTTTCTTTCGCAGCGTTAAGCTGACTTGGAATGCAACCAGCCCCGTGACGATTTATCAAAAGGACAACGCTGTCATGCAAGGCACAGCGCAAGGGTCTGCCACGTTGTTTTCTTTCGTAGGTGCGAAAGACCGCTACAAGGTGTGTGAGCAATCCAACGTAGCGGGGGTGAAGTGTTCGCGCGAGCTGGGTTTTGATTGAGAAGTTAAGCTTCGACTGACGTTTGGCGCGCCATCAGGCGCGCTTATGATCCAATCTTTCATGCAGAAACCCGACCACCTGCTCATAAGCATCGCGAGTAGGGTGCCCCGGGCGATCAACAAATTCCAATGTCAGCACACTGTGTGCAATCGTTTTGATGCGATGCTTCGCATAGAGCGAACGATCGATCTCAATACGACGGAAGTTTTCGCCAAACATTTCGCTCAGTTTGTCGAAGCGTTCTTTCGTGCACATAATGTCTTTGTCAAACCGCAGGCCCAATACCGGAATATTATCGCGTTTGGAGCGAGCAACCGCCTCTTTAACGACATCTTCGGGCATCCCCAATGTGGCATTGGCTTGCGCATTGAACATGCCACCCATATGCGAAGGCTGGCTCAGTACCGGCGCAGCGACCGATTCATCCACCATCAACGCCAACACGAAACCACCGGTCAAGCACATTCCAATGGCACCGACCTGCCCACCTGTTTCTTCTTGCATACGTCGGCAAAGGGCACGCAGCCAATCCGTTACCGGGCTTTTACGACGATTGGCGAGCACGCGGAATTCCAGGCTGATGCAGATGCGTCCCAGATTTTTAAGCGGCTCAGCCGCAATATTCATCTCCCCGAACAACAATGGCACATACACCGTAAAACCATCACTATGCAGGCGCTCTGCCAAGGCGACAGTTTCCGGGGTGACGCCAGGAAGCTCCTGCACAATCAATACGCCAGGTCTGTCGCCCTCGCCTTTTTTATAAACAGTATGCTTGTGGCCGTTATGGGCAAAATCAAACGTCTTGAACCCGGGCAGCGGCGTTAATGCCATAAACAACTCCTGCGTCGAAATGAATTAATGATGATGTTGATGTTGATGTTGATGTTCGTTCTGATCGCCGCCGTACATCATCATGACGGGAAAGCTGACGTCAATCTTGCCGCTACGTTTAAACTCCAGCGTCATGGGGATTTTCTCGCCCTCTTGCAGTGGCGCCGTCAAGTCAATCAGCATGATATGGTAGCCACCGGGGCTCAACTCCAAACGGGTAGCGCCGCTCACCGGAATGACTTTTACCGGCTGCATGGATTTCGCCAAACCCACTTCTACGGTTTTATGCAATTCGGCAACACGGGCTCGTGGTGAACTGGCGGCCACCAGAAAATCATTGGCGAGACTGGGATTTTCAATCGTGAAATACGCAGCGCTATTGCGCGATGTTGGAGGCACCCAACGTACCCAACCCTCCTGTTTTACCACTACAGGTGCTGGCGGTAGGTCGGGTTTGTTGTTCAATGGTTCGGTAACGCAGCCACTCAAGGGCATCAGCAGCGCCAGGGCCAACGACATTTTCAGAAAGGCCTTCATATTTTTATTCCTCCCGCAGTAGTTGTTTTACGGTATCGGCCATTGCGCTGATACTTTGTTCATTATTGAAAAGCGCCCGTACTCGGCCTTGAGTATCGAGCAAATAAATAAAATCACTGTGTGCAAACAGTTTGCCTGCCGCCGAGGCGTTCCCAGGTTCTTCAAAATAAATGACACCGTATTGTTTTGCTGCCGCTGCAATTTGCTCAGGGGTGCCCGTCATGCCGACCATATCAGGATAAAAAGCGGTGACGTAGGATTTTAAATGCGGCACGGTGTCACGGGCGGGATCAAAACTGACAAACAGGGCCTGCGCTTTGACTGCGTCCTTATCAAGTGCTCGCATGACTTGCGACATACGGTGCAAAACGGTGGGGCAAACGTCGGGACAATGGGTGTAGCCAAAATTCAGCAGCACCAATTTACCCTTGAAGCTGGACAGGCTTTGCGTACCCCCTTGTGTGGACAACAAAGTAAAATCGCCCCCTAAACGGGTGTTGATGGGCAGCGGTTCGGCTTGCGCCAAAGACATTACAGCAAACAAGGCTATCGACAGCATTACCTGCAATATCATGCGCATGCGTGTTCCCCAAGGTGTGGAAAACCGCCATTGTATCTGATGTCGGCCCGGCAGCAATGGGCACATCGGTTTTATAGGGGTGCGGGGGCACCGGTCAGCAGGTATAATCGCCGGCCTTTACCGAATTCTTTACCCTTTGTGTTCCCAATGGCCGCTCGCCGGTCGGGATGCTTGCTTGAGTGGATGTGTCATGGCCAAGAAGCTTTTTATCGAAACTCACGGTTGCCAGATGAATGAGTATGACTCCGCCCGCATGGCGGATTTGCTCGGCACCACCGAAGAGTACGAGCGCACTGACAACCCGAATGAAGCCGATGTCATTCTGCTGAACACCTGTTCAATACGCGAAAAGGCGCAGGAAAAGGTGTTTCACCAACTTGGTCGCTGGAAGCGTCTGAAACAACGCAACCCGGATCTCGTGATTGGGGTAGGCGGCTGCGTCGCCAGCCAAGAAGGCCCCGCCATACTGAAGCGCGCCCCCCATGTGGACATGGTCTTCGGGCCACAAACTCTGCACCGTATCCCAGACATGATTGGCAAAGTGCGCGAAACGCACAAATCGGTGGTGGATGTTAGCTTTCCCGAAATTGAAAAATTCGACACCTTGCCCGAGCCGAGCGTGGAAGGCCCCAAGGCCATGGTTTCGATCATGGAGGGTTGCTCCAAATACTGTTCGTTCTGCGTGGTGCCTTACACCCGTGGCGAGGAAGTCAGCCGTCGCTTCGAGGATGTGATGCGGGAGATTCGCCATCTTGAATCCCTCGGCGTACGTGAAGTCAATTTGCTGGGCCAAAACGTAAATGCCTACCGTGGCGAGAATGCCGAGGGTGAGATTGTCGATCTGGCCGAATTGATCGAACACATTGCCACCCTGCCTGGCATCGGGCGCATTCGTTTTACCACCTCGCACCCAATGGAATTCAACGATGCGTTGATTGACGTGTATGCACGCGTGCCGAAGCTGGTAAGCCACTTACATCTGCCGGTGCAAAGTGGTTCAGATCGCATTTTGGCGGCGATGAAACGCAACCATACTGCTGCGGATTATCTGGCCCGCTATTACAAACTGAAGGCAGTACGACCTGATCTTTGCATGTCGTCGGATTTCATTATCGGGTTTCCGGGGGAAACCGAGGCTGATTTCAACGACACCATGAAGCTGATTGAAGAAGTGGGCTACGACAACTCTTTCAGCTTTGTCTATAGTGCACGCCCTGGCACCCCGGCGGCAGACTTGCCCGATGACACTCCGGAAGAAGAGAAAAAGCGCCGTCTGGCCATATTGCAACATCGTATTGTCCAGAATACGCAGGAGATCTCGCGGCGCATGGTGGGCAGCATTCAAACCATTCTGGTGGACGGCTATTCCAAGAAAGATCCTGGCCAATTGCAGGGGCGCACCGAGAACAACCGGGTGGTGAACTTCCGTCATGATGACGACGATTTGATTGGTAAATTCGTCAATATCAGCATCGAAGAAGCCCTGCCCAACTCCCTGCGCGGGCTGTTTGCGGGCATGGCCGAATAGGTCGAGAATGTGGCCGGGAGGGGGCGGGGATTCCCCTGCCCCCCCCTGCCGGTATATCCTTAAGCTCATGTTCATCATCATGAGGTTACGTGAGCTACCTTGAGCGCTGCCACCCCCACCCCCAGTACTGTCCAGAATCTCGTCCTTGAGCCGCACGATGCGCGCCGTCTTGCCAATCTCTGTGGCACGTTCAATGCCCATCTGATGCAAATCGAATCCCGGCTGAAGGTCATTATCAAAAACCGCGGCAACCAATTTCAGCTCTCAGGTCAACCCGATTCTGTTGAAACCGCCTGCCATGTACTGGACGCCCTTTACAAAGACACCGCGAGCGGCCGTGAGATCACGCCAGACGCGGTGCATCTCCACCTTCGAGAGTCGCAGATGAATACCGAACACGTCGACCACCTCCCCACCGACGAGGCTGAGTTGGACACCGAAAGTGCCGAGCTTTCCATCCACACCCGCAAAGGCGCCATCAAACCCCGCGGTGAACACCAGAAAAATTATGTGCGGAACATTTTTCGTTACGACATCAATTTTGGGATTGGCCCGGCAGGCACCGGAAAAACCTATCTGGCCGTCGCCTGCGCGGTCGACGCATTGGAGCAAGAACAGGTAAAACGCATTTTACTGGTGCGCCCTGCCGTTGAAGCGGGTGAAAAACTGGGCTTCTTGCCGGGCGATTTGTCAGAGAAGATCAACCCGTATTTGCGCCCGCTCTACGATGCCCTCTACGAAATGATGGGGTTCGAACGCGTTGCCAAAATGATCGAGCGACAAATTATTGAGGTGTGCCCTTTAGCGTATATGCGCGGTCGCACACTCAATAACGCCTTTATCATTCTCGATGAAAGCCAAAACACCACGCGTGAGCAGATGAAAATGTTTCTGACGCGGATTGGTTTTGGTAGCAAAGCTGTCATTACCGGGGATTACACTCAGGTCGATTTGCCGCGCGGGATTCAATCAGGTTTGGTACATGCCATGCATGTACTGCAAGGCGTCAATGGTATCGGCTTTACCCATTTCAGTTCGAAAGACGTAGTACGCCATACCTTGGTGCAACGCATTGTCGAAGCGTATGACGTCTTCGAAAAACAAGAAAAAGGCGAACGCCAGGATAAAGGTACGCAGGATAGGGGCGCGGAAGCCAAGCGGGACGCACATTAATGCCAACGCTCGACCTGGTGATACAAAACGACGGCGGATTTGTCGACATACCCGCTGACGAGCAGTTTTTACGCTGGGCACAAGCAGCAGTAAATGATGCAGAGGTTGAATTCGAGCGGGATGGACCGTACGAACTCACCATACGCATCGTCGATGCTGCTGAAAGTCAGCAGCTCAATCGCGATTATCGCGGGAAGGATTATCCCACCAATGTGTTGTCCTTTCCGTTTGAAGCCCCTCCTGAGGTTGATGTTGCCATTCTGGGGGATCTGGCCATTTGTGCCGATGTCGTAAAAAAAGAAGCGCAAGAACAACGCAAAGACGTAGTGGCCCATTGGGCACACATGGTGATACACGGCACGCTACACCTGCTGGGGTATGACCATATTGAAGACGACGAAGCCGATCAGATGGAAGCGCTTGAAATCAAGCTGCTGGCAGGCTTCGGTATTACTGATCCTTATGGAGATGATGAAAACCCATGAACGACGACAGTCGAAACGGCTCATCCGGGCGTAATTTTCTAGAAAAGATCGCCAACTTTCTTTCGGGTGAGCCACAAAATAAAGGGGAACTGGTCGAAGTTTTACATTCGGCACAGGAAAACGGATTGATCGACCCCGAAGCTTTCAACATCATTCAAGGCGCGTTACAAGTCTCGGAAATGCAAGTACGGGAAATCATGATCCCGCGCAGTCAAGCCACCATGATTGATGTTAACGTCACCCCCGACGTTTACCTTCCCACCATCGTAGAGTCTGCTCACAGCCGTTACCCCGTTTATGATGAAACACAGGATGAAGTGGTCGGCATTCTGTTGGCAAAAGACCTGCTTGATCTCGCGGCTAAAAATCGACTCGACAAAACCCCTCTTAAAGAGCTGATTCGCCCTGCGGTGTTTGTTCCCGAAAGCAAACGCCTTAACGTGTTATTGCGCGAATTTCGCCACTCCCGCACGCACATGGCCATCGTTATCAATGAATATGGCACCATGTCGGGCTTGGTCACCATCGAAGATATTCTGGAACAAATCGTGGGTGAAATTGCCGACGAGCACGATTTCGAAGACGACCACATGATCAAGCGTGCCCATGGGCGCGAGTACATCGTCAAGGCGGTAACGCCGGTCGATGAGTTCAACGAACACTTCAGCACCGAGTTTGAGACCGAAGATTTTGACACCATAGGTGGGATCGTACTGAGCCATTTTGGGCGCCTGCCGAAACGCCATGAGTCTATAAAGATTGGCAAATTCCTCTTCAAGGTGTTAAATGCCGACCAGCGCACGATACGTCTCCTGCAGGTGACGCCCGTGGATTGAACTGGGTCGGAATAGAAGTACATTCATGAGCAAAATTCGTCCCCCCGGCGGTTGGGCCGGTCATGCGCTTGCCTTGTTGGCAGGCGCCGCATTCCCCTTGGGTCTTGCACCACTGAATTTCTGGTGGATCATCATTATCTCTGTCGCTGTGCTGGCACATGTGCTGCGGGACTTATCGCCTCGGCAGGCCTTTGTGCGGGCGTGGTGGTATGGCCTGGGGTTCTGGGGGGCTGGGGCTTCGTGGGTGTATGTGAGCATTCACTATTTTGGCGGGACGAGTTTGCCGCTTTCGGTGTTTCTCACCTTTGCGTTTGTGGCGTTGCTGGGCATCGTGCATGGCGTGCAGGGCTACCTCTATAGCGCGCTGCGGTTGCAACGCTGGCATGTACTCAGCTTCCCGGCGTTGTGGGTGTTGATGGAGTGGATGCGGATTTGGTTTTTGAGCGGGTTTCCGTGGTTGTTTGCTGGTTATGGATTTATCGATACGCCGCTAAAACACTTTGCGCCTGTGTTGGGGGTGATGGGGATCAGTTTTCTGGTGGTGATGATGGGCAACCTGTTGCTGGAGGTGATTCGGCGCCGGGGAGTGATGCTCATGACGCCGATCGTGGTGATGGTGTTGGTGCTGATCGGTGCGCAAAAGCTGCAGAGTACGCAATGGACATACCCGGATTTAAAAACACCGCTGCGAGTAGCGTTGGTGCAAGCCAATATTGCCCAGGAGATGAAATGGGACCCGGCGCAGCGTGAAAATATTATTCGCACTTATACAACCTTAACGACGCCCCTGTGGGGCTCGACGGATTTGGTGGTGTGGCCTGAGGCGGCATTCCCAGTGTTTTATTCGGATGCGTTGCCGTTGATCGGTGCTATTGATTTGCAGGCTGAGCAGGCGGGCGCGGCGTTTATTTCGGGGGTGCCGTTTTGGGAGCCGGGTGCGGGTGAAAACGATGTGATTTATCACAATTCAATTTTTGCGGCCGGTCAAGGGAGTGGTATTTATCATAAGCAGACGTTGGTGCCTTTCGGTGAGTTTGTGCCGCTGGAGGGGGTGATTCGGGGGTTGATTCCGTTTTTTGATTTGCCGATGTCGAGTTTTACGCCGGGGGCTGGGGATCAGGAGCCGTTGTTGGCGAAGGGGTTTTCGTTGGCGCCTTATATTTGTTATGAGATTGTTTATCCGGAGTTGGTGCGGACGTTGGGTAAGCAGGCGGATGTGTTGATTACGATTAGTAATGATGCGTGGTTTGGCCACTCATTTGGGCCGTTGCAGCATTTTGAGATGGCGCGGATGCGGGCGCTGGAGATGGGGCGGTATTTGATTCGGGGGACGAATACGGGGATTACTGCGATTGTTGATCCGCAGGGGGTGGTGGTGAAGCGGTTGCCGAGTTTTGAGCAAGGGGTTTTGAGGGGGGAGGTGTTTCGTACGGTGGGGGAGACGCCGTTTGCTCGGTGGGGGTATTGGCCTTTGTTGGGGCTTTGTGGGGTGTTGGTGGGAGTGAGTGCCTTTACGGGCTATCGTCGACGGGCACTTGATTGATTGTTCTGCTTTAAAATTTCTCTGCACTTAGATTTGTGTACAGTGCCAGGGTGGGAGATTGGTTCTGGAAACGCTGCAAGTACGTCCCTGTAAGCTCGACGCCGACATCCATGTCGGCGACGTTCCAGAACCAATCTCCCACCCTGCCCCTCTCAAGTTCAGTGGTATCACCTTTTTTGTTCTAGCGTTTATTGAATGGCCGCTGATTTATCAAACAAATGCTAAATGCTGCTGAATTAGCGCTTTTAGTCATTACATTCGCTCAAACCTAGGATCCATTCTGAAACGATATTTAGTGCCGCGGTGTCCACCACGCCTGTCGCTAACGGTGGCATCTGTACACTGTCTCTACGTGCCATGCGTTGATACAGGACTGAACGATTAACATCTCCCGGCAATAGTAGTCTGGCGCCACTTATGCCTAATTCACCTGCGGTGGGTGCGACATTGCAAATGCCTGTTTCTGCTAACGCTGTGTCATAGCGTAAATCCATATGTGTTGGAAATCCGTTCGGTTGGTGGCAGCCGCTGCAATTGCTGTGCAGGTAGGCTCGTGCTCGGTTCTCTATTGATGCGGTGGTATCGTCTAACGCTGGCAATACACGGCTGCGCTGGTTGCTGGAAAGATCTGTTGTAAATAATCCGATGTACTCCAGGGTATCTAGCTGATGTCCGGTGATGCCGGTACTTTCATATAAATGATTGCGATTGAGTTGGGCTGTTTCGGGGCCGAGCATGACGTTGGCGGCTTGGGTGTGGCATTGGAAGCATTGGGTGCTACTCGGAAATATATGGGTGTAACTCTCGTCAATGGCGCGGGTATGTGCGCCGCTGGAAAGTGTCGCGTCGGTGCCTTGTTCGTTCCATTCGTAGCTATAGCCTCCCCACCCGCCTTCGTGGTGCATGAGAAAGCGGGTTTCGATGAGGCGATTGTCATGCAGAAAATTTTTGATCAATACGCTGCCTACCGGGAAGATGAAATCGCCGCGTGAATCGACTGTGATGGTGCTGGTATCAGGAATGGCGAAAAAACGTTGTTTGGTGGTGCCGTCTGACCACAAGGGGTTATTGATGGAGTACGGTATAACGCCGCTACTCAGCTGGTGCATGGTGGCATTGGCAATACATGGGTGTTCGGTCAGGCGTTCTGGAACAACCGGCTCGGTCGTTACGCCGGTGCGTATGAAACGGAAGACGCCGCCGCCTGCGGTGCCTATCAATAGTTCGCCATCCAGGCCTTCGCCAAAGGTGGTGACGTTGTCGGGGGTATCGCCGGTGGCGGGGATGGCGCTTCGTGTGCCTGCGGGGTTGCTGGGCAAGAAGGAATGCGCGCCGGTCATGCACCAATCGCCATAGATATATCGGCCTTGCAGTTCGGGTATGGCGCTACCGCGATAGACGAATCCACCGGTGATTGAACAACCGATGTCGTGGTTGTATTCGAAAATGGGTGGGGTGAGGCCGGTGGTATTGCAGGTGTCGGCGTTATAGCAGTGGTTGCCTTCGGTGATGGGCCAGCCAAAATTTTGGGCGGGGTCGACGGTGTTGACTTCTTCCCAAGCGTGTTGGCCGACGTCGGCTACGAATAATTCGCCGGTGACGCGATCAAAGCTGAATCGCCAGGGGTTGCGAAAACCTTGGGCGTAGATTTCATTGAGATGGGTGGTGCTTCCGAAATAGGGGTTGGTGGTGGGCACGACATAAGGGCTGCCGTTATTAACGTCTATACGCAGGATTTTCGAATGAAAGGTTTGTGGATTCTGGCCGTTGCCGAACTCATCGCCGCCACCGCCTCCGTCGCCAAAACCGATATAAAGATAGCCATCCGGGCCGAATACGATATTTCCGCCGTTATGGTTATCTGCGGGCTGCACGAGTGACAGTATTTGCAGTGGGCTGCTCAGGCTGTTGTCCGCGCCGAGCACATAGCGCGTTATGCGCGATTCCATGCCGGTTTCATTAATCGTTGCCGTGTAAGACAGATACACCAAACGGTTTCCGGCGCTACCAAAGTCAGAGTGAAAGGCCATCGATAGCAGGCCGCCTTCACTGCGATCGTCGACGCTGGGTTCGCCGGTGATCGGGGTTACGCTGGAAACCGCATCGTCGTTGTTGAACATGACAATGCTGCCCGATTTCAAGGTGGCATACCAACGGCTGGTGTCGTTGGGTGCTTGATAGAGGCCGGTGATGATACCGCCCAGATTCAGGGCCGGGAATGCGCGCTCGGTGCTGACGGTGCCAGTGCCTGATTGCGTCATCGCTAGACAGTCGCTATTGGCAGGGCGTGTTGTGAGCCCGATGGTATCGGTCGGGGTTGGGCCATCAGGATTGTCTGGCCCACTCGGTCCGCCGGGGTTGTTCGGCCCGTTCGGGCCTTCGGGCGTTTCTGTCTCTGGCGCAACCGTTGGAGGTTTGGAGCCCCCGCCACCGCACCCGCAAGTGAGCAGGCTGATGAATATCAGCAGCAACATCGATTTCCAGCGTGTCATCGTGTTACTACTCCCTGTCATGAATTGGGTTTAACAACGTCCATTGTAATCCTCTTGCGGCGATTACCCTACCCTTACACCGTCTGTCGTGGGCACGCTTGTGTCCATTGGTTTACACTGAGGGAATTCACACACCTACGCCAGCAGACGCAGGCATTCAAATATCGACGCGCCATGACCCAATCCGAAAAGCCCGTATTACCCACACCCAAAACCATTCTATTTGATTGGCATGGCACCTTGGTCGACACCCAAGATGCCATGACCTCCGCAATGGAGGAAATGCTCGATCAACTGGAAGAATTGGGCTTGGTGGAACGGCTGATCCCCGAGGCGGAATGCCGCCATCAGGAAGACGTCAAGCTGGTGCGATATATTCGTATTTTTCGCCGATTGCATCCCAAAATCTTACTGGAACGACGTATTAGTCGCACCGAAATTTTTAATGCGATTTTTGGGCATGACAACGAAGCCAAGCACCTGGCCCATCGTGCGTACAACAAGTGCTACCGAAATTATTACGGCAAAGTAAAGCCGTATCAGGAGGGGGTACGAGAATATCTGGCGTCGTTGCAACGTCTGGCGCTGAATGTCGGGGTTGCCACCAATCGCAGTCGTGAATTTCTGGATCATGAAATCAGTACCGTCGATGACGGGTCGTGGCCACGCCTGATCGATTTCACCACCTGTGCCGATGATGTCACGCTCTACAAGCCTGACCCGCAGGTAATCCGTTATGCGCTGGCCAGTATCGACACGTATCCGCGTCCCGACACCTGGTATATCGGCGATAGCCATCTTGATATGGTTACCGCGAAAAACGCGGGGGTCACCGGTATTTTTTATAACAGCACCTGTCGTGATCACGACGAAATCCTCGACACCTTTCTGTATGACCCACAGCACAAACCCGATGCCATCATCGATAGTTTCGATGAGCTGATGGATTTATTACAAACAGTGCAGGAACACGATCCGCTCGCGTTCCCCAAAATTGTGAAAAAGGTACGCCCACAGCACTTTAATGGGCCTATACCGCCGCCGCCACGGATAGAACCGGATTGGCACCCGTCGGTGGTAAAACTGACACCACCGAAAGTGATTCTGTTTGACTGGCATGCAACGCTGGTGGACACCCTCGATGCGATGTATCACGCCGTTGATGAGATGCTGCCCGAACTGCAAAAACTTGGTTTGCTCAGCCGCTTAGTCGATCCGTCACAAAGCAAGTCGCCCGAAGATGCGCGCTTGGTGGAATACGTGCAAAGCTATGCGCAATTGCACCCCAAAATCAAAGCAGACCGCAAAATTTCGCGTACCGATATTTTCGAAGTTTTATTCGGTGAAGATCAGGAAGCCAAACAAATCGCACACAAGGTGTTCAATCATCATTATCGCAACCACTATGGCACGGTGCTCCCCTTTGAGCCGCGCGTAGGCCGGGTGCTGTTGGGGTTGCGGATGCTGGATCTGCAACTGGGTGTGATTACCAACCGCGACCGGGAATTCTTCGAACATGAAGTGAATGCGGTTGAAAATGGTTCCTGGGCGGGCCTGTTCGACGCCATGATCTGCGGCGATGACACCGAGCTGCGCAAGCCACATCCTGATCAGGTGCTGCTGGCCGCCAAGCTGCTCGAATGCGAACCCACGACCGATATCTGGTATGTGGGCGACAGTACCACCGATGTGATCGCGTCACGCGAAGCCGGCATTACCAGCGTTTTTTTCAATGGCGCGCAGTGGGATCAGGGCTGGCTCAACAAGATATTCCCGGGCAATGAGCGCTATCCACACAAGCCCCATGTCGTGGTGAATGATTTTTCGGAGTTCTGGGCGCTGGTGTTGGCGTGCCTGAATCACAATAAAAACCCGTAGTTGAAGAAGGCTCACCCTAGCCCCTACCCCGTCCGCTGCGGTATCCTTGGCGGTTTTCGCCCCGCTTGAGAGAGCCCCTGAGAGAGCCGCATCGTGATGGAAGAGATTTATCACCCAGAACAGGTGGAAGCCACCGCCCAACAACACTGGGAAGCCCAAAAAACATTCCAGGTGAAAGAAGACCGCAGCAAAGAGAAATACTACTGCCTGTCGATGTTCCCCTACCCGAGCGGTCGTCTGCACATGGGGCATGTGCGCAATTACACCATTGGCGACGTCATGTCGCGCTTCCAGCGCATGCAGGGCAAAAACGTGCTGCAACCGATGGGTTGGGATGCCTTCGGCCTACCTGCCGAAAACGCCGCCATCAAGCACGGCGTGCCGCCCGCCAAGTGGACCTACGAAAACATCGATTACATGCGCAACCAGCTCAAGCGCCTTGGGTTTGGTTACGATTGGAGCCGTGAGCTAGCCACTTGCCACCCGGAGTATTACCGCTGGGAGCAGTGGTTCTTCACCAAGCTGTTCGAAAAAGGTCTGGTGTACAAAAAATCCTCGCTGGTGAACTGGGACCCGGTCGATCAGACCGTATTGGCCAACGAACAGGTGATCGATGGCAAAGGCTGGCGCTCAGGCGCTACGGTTGAGCGCCGAGAGATTCCGCAATGGTTTTTAAAGATTACGGCCTACGCCGATGAGCTGCTCAACGACCTCGATAAACTTGATGGCTGGCCTGAACAGGTCAAAACCATGCAGCGCAACTGGATCGGTCGTTCCGAAGGTCTGGAGCTGGATTTCGCCATCAATGGCGAAGCCCCCCTGCGCGTTTTCACCACCCGGCCCGACACCTTGATGGGCGTAACCTATGTGGCCGTTGCTGCTCAGCATGCATTGGCACGCAAAGCCGCAGCCGCCAATCATGAAGTTGCCGATTTCGTCAAAGAATGCAACGCCATCAAAATGGCCGAAGCCGACATGGCGACCATCGAGAAAAAAGGCATGTTCACCGGCCTCTACGCTCAGCACCCGATCAGCGGTGAAAAAGTACCGGTGTGGATCGCCAATTTCGTGTTGATGGAATACGGCCAAGGCGCCGTAATGGCTGTGCCTGCGCACGATCAACGCGATTATGAATTTGCCTGCAAGTATGGCCTGCCGATCAAGCAAGTCATTGCACCGCTCAGCGATGAAGCCATCGATTTGAGCAAAGAAGCCTTTACTGCCAAGGGCAAACTGGTGAATTCAGGCGCCTTTGATGGTCTGGATTTCGATGGCGCGTTCAAAGCCATATCCAGCCAGTTAAACGCCGAAGGTAAGGGGCATGTCACGGTTAACTTCCGTCTGCGCGATTGGGGGGTTTCCCGTCAGCGTTACTGGGGTTGCCCGATTCCTATCATTAATTGTGCAAGCTGTGGCGCAGTGCCGGTGCCAGAAAAAGATCTGCCCGTGGTATTGCCTGAAGATATTGCCTTTGATGGTGTGGGTTCACCCATCAAGAAAATGCCGTCGTTCTACAACACCACTTGCCCGACCTGCGGTGGCACCGCTGAACGTGAAACCGATACTTTCGACACTTTTATGGAGTCATCCTGGTATTTCGCGCGTTTTACCTGCCGCGACCAGAAAGGCGCCATGTTGGATGAACGCAGCAATTACTGGCTGTCGGTCGATCAATATATCGGGGGTATCGAACACGCCATTTTGCACTTGCTGTATGCACGTTTCTTTCACAAATTGATGCGCGATCAGGGTTTGGTTAGCAGCGATGAACCGTTCACCCGCCTGCTCACCCAAGGCATGGTGCTGAAAGACGGCGCCAAAATGTCCAAGTCAAAGGGCAACACCGTTGATCCGCAGGCGTTGATTGACCAGTACGGCGCGGATACGGTGCGCCTATTTACCATGTTCGCAGCGCCCCCAGAGCAATCGCTGGAGTGGTCTGACAGTGGTGTCGAAGGCGCCAACAAGTTTCTGCGTCGTTTGTGGCGACAGGTGCATACCCAACTGCAACAGGGGACCGATGCAACGCTGGAATTCAGTGCCCTCAGCGACACACAAAATCTCACCGCTTCGCAGAAAGAGCTGCGCCGCAAAACTCACGAGACCTTGCAAAAGGTGCGCGATGATTTCGCTCGCCGTTTTACCTACAACACTGCAATTGCAGCCGTTATGGAATTGTTAAACGCCATTAGCCGCTTTGATGACAACAGTGAGCAAGGGCGGGCAGTGGTGAATGAGGCGTTGCAATTCATCGTCATCATGCTGGCGCCCATTACCCCACACGTTACGCATGCGCTGTGGCAACACTTCGCCCCACAAACCCCCTTGGTGGATACGCCTTGGCCCAGCGTCGACACCGCCGCGCTCGCACGCGATGAAATCGAACTGGTGGTGCAAGTCAACGGCAAGGTACGTGGTAAAGTGACCGTGGCAGCCGATGCTGACAACAAAGCAGTGGAAGCATTGGCACTGGCCAACGAAAACGTGGTCAAATTCATCGATGGCAAACCGGTACGCAAGTTGATCATTGTGCCCGGCAAACTCGTGAATATCGTGGTGTAGTTGATGACTCAAACGCGCAAAAGCATGCCACGGCAAACAACCCAGCGGTTTAGCCCATCGCAGCCTGTTACATTGCAGTCGATTGTATTGCAGCCTGGCACATGGCAATTGGGTATGGTGTGGCTACGTATGGTGCTGGCTGCAGTGATAATGCTGAGCCTAAGTGCCTGTGGCTTTCATTTGCGTGGTGAGAGCAAATTACATACCTCGTTTTCGACACTGTCCATCGAAGGCCGTGAGGGTCAGGCGTTTCGCCAGATTCTGGTCGGCAAGCTGGAAAAATCCGGTGTCGAAATCGACAGTAGCGCTCCCTACACCATATTGCTACTCGACGAAGAATCCGAGCGCCGCGTCTCAGCCTACAGCACCCGCGCCAAAAGTGCCGGTTTCGAGCTGAAACGCACCATTACGTTCAAAATCATCGGCCCCTCGCAAAAAGTAGAGGAAGTGAAAGAAACGGAGATGTTCAGCCGCCGTCACCTGCTTTTCCGTGAAGATCAGGTCGTCGGTAAACAGGACGAAGAGGTATTGCTCTGGCAGGAAATGGATCAGGAGCTTGCCGAGCGCATTATCCGCAAACTTGATTCCATTTACGTTGAGCCCGTTTCGTGAAACTGCGCGCCAATCAACTCAAGCAACACGTTGAACGCGCCGGCCCGCAATCGCTTTATATCGTCAGCGGCGAAGAACCCCTGCTCATTCAGGAAACCTGTGACACCCTGCGCGCTCTGATCAAAGCCGCCGGCTACCTCGAACGTGAAGTCTACCCTGCCGACAATAATTTTAACTGGCACGCCGTGCTGGAATCTGCCAACAGTATGTCGCTGTTCGGTGATCGCAAGCTGATCGAAATCCGGCAGGACAAAACTAAATTCGAAGACTCTGCCAAAAAAGCGCTCAGCGATTATCTGGAACGTCCCAATCCCGACACAGTCATTCTGATCATCCTGCCTAAACTGGAAAAAGCCTTCACCTCCACCAAGTGGTTTACTGCCATCGAGAACATCGCCACCCACATACAGATCTGGCCGATGGAAACGCGTGAACTCCCTGCCTGGATCGATGCCCGCATGCGCACCAATGGCATGATCCCAAGCCGTGAAGCCGTCACGTTATTAGCAGAACGGGTCGAAGGCAACCTGCTCGCCGCCGCCCAAGAGATCGAAAAGTTGCGACTATTGGTCGGCACGGGCAATATTGATGCGCAGGCGATTGCGCAAGCCGTCACTGACCACGCCCGTTACAACATTTACGATTTGGTTGATCAAGCCATCGACCGACAAACCGAGCACGCATTGAAAATGCTTTACTTTTGTCGTGCCAGTGGCGAAGAACCACCTGTATTATTATGGGCCTTCGCCAAAGAGTTGCGTACGCTCACTGCGATCCAATACCAGGCCCAGAAAGGCGCCCAATTGGCCAAGTTATTTCAGGATTTTCGTATTTGGGACAAACGCAAGCCCATTGTGCAACGTGCCTTGAGCAAACAGCCGCTCACCCAACTCGAAACCGCCCTGCAACTGATCGCACGTATCGACCGGTCTGTTAAAGGCTGGGCCGCTGGCGATGTTTGGGAAGCGATGGCGGCACTCATTCTTTTGCTGGGCGGTCACCCCTGCTCACTCAAGGAGATCCCATGACGACCCCACGCGTACTGGTAGCCATCGCCGATGGCTCAGAAGATATCGAAGCCGTTGCTATTATCGATGTATTACGTCGTGCCCAGTTTGACGTTACGGTGGCAAGCGTTATGCCACAATGCCAGATTACCGCAGCACGTGGCACACGCATCGTAGCCGACTCGTTACTCTCCGAATGCCTCACCCAAACGTTTGACGCCATTGCCTTGCCAGGCGGTTTACCCGGAGCAAACCACCTCCGCGACTGCATACCGCTGATCGATTTGCTTCGACAACAAAAAGAGGCAGGACGCGTGTTTGCCGCCATTTGCGCGAGCCCAGCGGTCGTTTTTTCGCATCACGGGCTGGATGAGGGGCATGCGACAACGGCACATCCTGGCTTCACTCAAGCCTTACGTGATTTCAAAGATGCACGTGTGGTCATTGACGGCAATTGCATTACCAGTCAAGGACCAGGCACTGCCATAGAGTTTGCTCTCGCTATTGTCGAGACACTCGCTGGCAGCGCCTTGGCCGATCAAGTAGCAGCCCCAATGGTACTGGGGTAATTCAGCAAGGAGTCATTATCATGGACGTTTCCCCCTTCACCCTGCAGGGTCAACATGTCATTCTGCAACCCATGACACAGGCTCACGCCGAGGGTTTGCTGGCCATTGGGCAATACGACCCCGATTGGTTATACCTGCCACGGCCCTGCCTGTCCGATATTGCAGACACCTACCGCTGGCTCGCAGAAGCCCTCAAAGCCCGTCACGAAGGCCATCAACTGCCCTTTGTATTGGTGCAACCGCTAACGGGCAAGGTAATGGGCAGCAGCCGTTACATGAACATCCGCCCACGTGATCGCGCGCTGGAAATCGGCTGGACTTGGCTGGGTCGCGATTTTCAGCGCACCCCGGTCAATACCGAAGCAAAATACCTGCTATTGAAGCACGCCTTTGAAACACTGGGAGCGCTTCGTGTGGAATTGAAAACGGATGGTCGCAATCTGCGTTCACAAAACGCCATTGCCCGCATTGGCGCGGTAAAAGAAGGGGTTTTTCGGCAACATATGCAGGTGCGCGATGGCTATCAACGCGATACGGTGTGGTTCAGTATCATTGGCGACGAATGGCCGCAGGTAAAAAGCAAACTGGAACACTTGTTGGCTTGATCTCAAGCCTGCACGGCGCGCTCTTTTTCATCCGCTGCCAGTAGCTCCAACCATTCGGGCAGCGGCATAGGGCGCGCCAGGCCGTAACCCTGGCCATAATCGATGCCAATCGCCTTGATGCGATCACGCACACCATCGTTTTCGACAAACTCAGCAATGGTCTGTTTGCCCAGCACATGTCCGATTTCATGTATTGCCTTTACCAAGGCATCATCGACGGGGTCGTCCAATACATCTTTCACAAACATCCCATCGATTTTCAAATAGTCGACCGGCAGCTTTTTTAAATAGCCGAAGGATGACAAACCACTTCCAAAATCATCCAGCGCAAACTGACAGCCCAACGACTTCATCGCACGCATAAAGGTTGTGGCTGACGCCAAGCTAGCAATCGCTGCCGTTTCGGTGATTTCAAAACAGATGCTTTCAGCCGGGAGTTCACCCGCCCCGACTTTTTCCTGCAGAAATGCCAGAAACTCCTCATTCGACAGAGACTGGCCAGAAAGGTTGATGTTCATGATCCGCTGACGGCGCAATGCCACCGGAGCGCGCTTATACAGATCAATGACTTCCGACACAACAAAACGGTCGATCTGCGTGGCCATGCCATAACGTTCCGCGGGCGGCAAGAACACGCCTGGCGACACCCATTGCCCCGCAGAATTACGATAGCGAATCAACACTTCGGTATGCATCCGCTTACCGCTATCGGATTGCAACGGAAAAATATCCTGTGCTGCCAGTTCGAAACGCCGATCCCTGATCCCACGCGGAATCCGATTCACCCAATGCATTTCCCCGCGACGCTCCGCTAACACTTTATCGTCCTCACGATAAATATGTATGCGATTGCGCCCCGCCTCCTTGGCTGCAAAACACGCGGCATCGGCCGCACTCATCAACGCATTCGGTGTCGAACATTGTGCATCGATATGTACGATACCAATGCTCACCCCCACATGATAACTGTGGTTGGCCCACACAAATTGAAATGACGAAACCGCATCACGAATTTCCTTGGCCACGATTTCTGCAGCGGCGGGCGAGGTATTCAACAAAATCAATCCAAATTCATCGCCGCCCAGTCGCGCCAGCATGCCCCGATCACCGAGCACTTCTTCCAGCATGCGTCCAAGCTGACGTAACAACTCATCACCAGCCACATGCCCGGAGGTATCATTTACCACTTTGAACTGATCAAGATCCAGATAGCAAAAAGCATGCTGCAATTTGTTTTGTCGGGCAGAGAACACCACTTTCGCTAACTCAATCTCGAATTGCCGACGATTGATGAGCCCCGTCAAGGCATCGTGCGAAGCATGATGTGCCAGCTTTCGCGAAAGATTGTGAATGTCAGTGATATCTTCCGATACCACCAGAATTTCGTGACCACCGTTGGCAGCATTCACCATACGATAGTTTTCTTTTACCCATATTACTTGGCCGGAACGGCATTTTTTGCGCGTCTCGAATTGAAATACATCACCGGTCAATTCTATCGCACGCTCAATGGTTTGCGCCACAAAACCGCGATCGGGTTCCGCCATCAACGACGAATAATGGGTGCCAACCAACTCGTTCGGTTCCCAACCCAAATGGCGTGCCCCAAACTCATTCACCGACAGGATTTCACCCACTTCATTGAGCGTGAAAAACATGGCAGGGTTATCGTTATAAAGATTGCGAAACTTGTGCTCACTCAGGATCAACGCGTTTTGCGTATTCCAGTATTCCACCGCAATACCGGCAAGATGCGACAAACGATTGAGATATTCGAACTCCAGTGCGGAGGGCTCGCGCCGTGTCTTAAAGTAGATGGCAAATGAACCCAATACCTGATCCTGACGATTGCGTATCGGCGTCGACCAGCACGCCCCCAAACCAAATTCCGCAATCAAATCCAGAAAGCCAGCCCAGTTCGGGTGTATTGCGATATCACTCACAATGACCTGCTGCCCCAGAAAAATAGCAGCACCGCATGACCCGACCATAGGTCCAATGGCCATTCCATCCACCAGCGCGTTATAGGCTTCAGGCAGATCCTGAGCGGCGACAGAACGCATGGTGACGCCATCACTATCGAGCAATACGACAGAGCCTATGCCACCTGCAATCGCTTTCGGAATAATGGCATTGATTGCATTCAGCATCTGCGCCAAAGGCGCGCCATGCGCCATTTGGTCGAGCACCTGTTTCTCGGCAAGAAATACCTTTTCAGCATGCTCACGGTGATTGATTTCGGACGCCAAAGTGCGATTCAACGCCTCCAGTTCAGAGACACGCGCGCTCACTCGCTCCTCAAGATGGTCGTTACTGAGCTGCAACTGATGATTGAGTTTTCGATGTTCAATCACGCCGACCGAAAGCACCAGCGCGCCACTACAAACCACCAACATAAAGGTCTGCAATTGCAACAATCCCATCGGCGCTTCCTGCGCATGAAACGGCCCGAAACCGGCGATCGTAGCCCCGATCGCATAGGCGGCCATGACAAACAAACCCAGGGAGATTTCGGCAAACGAAAATGACAGGCATCCCCATACCAACACCGGGAACATGAGATACAAAGGCACAAACGGAAATGAGGGGAACATCCCAGGCGTGAACAAAATCACAAGGATAATTACTAGCGAGCAGTAAAAGGCAATCCGTTCGATGCGCTTCCGGCTACCAAACTCCGCCTTCACATGAGGAAGATTAGTGACGTTGCCAAAAAACTGTGCCCCCCAGCACCACACCAAAGGCGCCAACAGCACCATGCTGGCGGCATCCCCCAGCAGCCAGATAGCGAAAAACCGGAACGTACCGGCCTGTTGCGCAACAGATGACAACGTAATGGTAGCCACCGTTGCTGCGAGTGCGGCACCTATCAAACAAGCAAACGGAAAGAATGCCGCAAAGCGAATATTGTCAAACCAGGATCGACCGCTAGCTGCCAACCGGCTCATCAAGAAAAAAGTAACCACGGCCTCAGCCGCGTTGCCCAAGGCAATGGGGATGCTGTTAATCAACGCTAGCGCAAAGCCTTGCACACCCGTGAGCTGTGTCAAGTTCGTCAGCCAGGCGCCCATCATAATCGCGGGGGCGTAACGAAACCCACCAAGCATCAGGGCTGCCAGCGCAATACCTGCTGGCGGCCAGACTGGGGTGACGTTTGTACCTGGTAATGCCATCGACAATCCAAACTGGGCCGATAGCCAATACAACGCCACCAACATAATGGATCGGGCCCAGAACCCTTTACTCACCTCCACCTCCAGATCTTGTTATGGACAGCTTTTTATATCCATTGATTAGCTTAATAAAACGTATAAACCCGACCGGTGTCTTTTTTAAGCTAGCGTGTCAGCTCGCACGGTGCTAGAGTTCGCGCCATCAGAATAGTAGACCATCAGACCCTACACTCTTCAGGGGCTTATACTAATCATAACCGCAATTCCGCACTATCTATAGAAATGAGCAGCTCACCCACTATACGCGCACGCGACGGCGACCAGAAACTGGCACGCAAGCAAACACTCATGGATGCCGGCTGGCAGCTCTTTCTTGTGCATGGGCAAATGCCCTCCGTGTCACAAGTCGTGCAAGCAGCAGGCTTGGCTAAAGGCACGTTCTATATTTATTTCAAAACCAAGGAAGAGCTGTTCCTGGAGCTGATGGCCGGCGCACTCAGCGAATTCTTCCAGGAACTCAACGACTCCCTGACGCAAAAAGAAATCGACCTGGAAAGTTATGTCGATCTGTTTGTACGCAAGTTCCACAAGGATCATATGCTTATCAAACTGGGCGCACTGATGGCGGGCGTTCTGGAGCAAAATACCGAAGAAGAAGCCGTCAAAAAATTCAAGATGAATCTGGTCTGCCAACTGAAGAACGCAGCCCGTTTGCTACATGAGCGCTTCACGGTGATTGATGAGAAGCAAGCCGCGCGAATGATTTTGCGCAGTTACGCCATATTGCTGGGCGTCGCGCAGTTAATTCCCTCCACTCCGATCCAAACCCGTTTAATGGAAGATCCTGCACTCGAGATTTTGGCGATGGATTTTGGTGAAGAAGCCAAGGCAATGCTACGCGCGCTCTGGGCAACCGCATTGTTAATGAGCCCCAACTGCACCCATTCCTGACGCCCACCGATCGCACATTTAAGCTAGCCGTCTATGTGTAAATCGACTATGTGTAAGTCGCCTATGCAACTGCAATACACTAACGAGCCCCACCAAAACGACAAAAGGGCGTGATTTCACGCCCTTTTGCATTGCCACCTTGAAGTAGCAGTCAACTATTCTTCGCTAGCCACAGCAATAGCGTTGGCAGCAACAGCCGTATCCACAGGTTCTTTCACGTAGGCGAAAGCGGCGTCCATGTAATTCTCCAGCGATAAAGCATTCATGTTTTGAATGGTTTTCACTGGCATTTCATAGACGAACATGTTTTTCATCCAGTCTGGGACACGTTTCAGACCAGGATCGACCTCTGCCTGATAGGTAACATGCACGTTGCCATTGCCCATCGGCAGCAATCGCCACTCGGCCTTGTAGAACGCCTGACGTTGACGGCCTTTGGCCTCATTCAGATATTCAGGCTCCGCCATCACCGTCTGCACCATTTCATAGGAGGCAGGATCCTGGTGCCACTTGGAATACAGAACATTGTCCTGATCCTTGGCAGGCCACGGCGCATCGAAAACGGTATAGAAAAGGTTTTCACCGTCTTTCATCTGCTGGAGTTTCTCCACAGACAAGACTTTGTCCATCCACTTGGGCTGGGCAGTGTGATCATTAAGAAGGGCTACCAGGGAAGACAGATTGCCTCTGACGGTAGTGGTGACTTTGTATGTTTTGATAGGGCTGCGCTCGCTTTCGCTGGTGTAGAGTTTTACACCACCTTCGTCGAGTTCTAGCTTCCAGCTTTCTGCCAGGGCGTTACCGCTGACCAGCGTTGCACCCAGCAATACACACGCCCATTTGGCTGCATTATTGATAGCCGGCATATCCCTTACCTCCATATCTTGTTGTTCTGATTTTTTGTTGTACTTCGTATTATTTTTTTGCGTTCTGCCGATTGCTAGAGGTGCGCCTCAAGTCAACCATGCAAGTCCAATCTGCTATAAGCAAGAACGATTCTTCTAAGCTTACCGCATAGGTTTTAACAAATACAAGTTCACGAACGGCGCACAGCGTCACAACCTGAGCGTGCGTGACTTGCTGGTACTCAACCAGGTCGCTGCGCTTGCGCGACCAAACCATTGCAAACACCTAGAGAAATCGGCTTTCATACTCGAAATCAAACACTTGTGCCCAGATTCCGAAATGAAGGGCTAACGCCCAAACTGGCTAGTTTACGTTCGTCGGAAAGTCCATTAAGTCGCAAAAAAAAGGAGCCTGAAGGCTCCTTTTTTATCGTGCTGTCACCGATAGCGGCAGCAGGCTATACCACAAGCCATTAGGCTGTGGGGGCGCCTTCTGCTTTAGCTTCTTTGATGCTCAGTTTCACACGACCACGATTGTCGATGTCGAGCACCTTCACTTTAACTTCCTGGCCTTCTTGCAGGTAGTCAGTGACTTTGTTGACGCGCTCATCCGCGATCTGCGAGATGTGCACCAGACCATCCTGGCCCGGCATGAAGGTAACGAACGCACCGAAATCAACGATGCGTGCCACTTTACCTTCATAGATAGCGCCAATTTCTGGCTCGCTGGTAATGGCAAGAACGCGGGCCAATGCGGCATCCGCAGCACCGCCGTTTTCACCATAGATACGAACGACACCGCTGTCTTCGATATCAATCGTGGCAGAGGTTTCTTCGCAAATCGCGCGAATCGTGGCACCGCCTTTACCGATAACATCGCGAATCTTGTCAGGATCGATCTTGGTCGTGAGGTAGACCGGTGCATCTTTGGAGATCGTGGCGCGCGGTGCAGAAATCACCTTGGCCATTTCACCTAAAATATGCAGACGACCTTCACAGGCCTGATTCAGAGCCACTTCCATGATTTCTTCGGTGATACCGTCGATCTTGATATCCATCTGCAGTGCAGTGATACCGCGTGAGGTACCGGCCACCTTGAAATCCATGTCGCCCAGATGATCTTCATCACCGAGAATGTCCGACAACACGGCAAAGCGATCGCCTTCTTTCACCAGACCCATGGCAATACCAGCAACAGGCGCCTTGAGCGGCACACCAGCATCCATCAATGCCAGGCTGCTACCGCAGACCGAAGCCATTGATGAAGAACCGTTTGACTCAGTAATTTCCGACACTACGCGAATCGCATAGGGGAACGCACTGGGTTCAGGCAATACGGCCTGAACACCACGACGCGCCAAGCGGCCATGGCCGATTTCACGGCGTTTAGGACCCAACTGGCCGCCCGTCTCGCCTACGCAAAACGGAGGAAAGTTGTAATGCAACATGAAAGGCTCGCTGCGCGTCCCTTCCAGATAATCGACGTTCTGAGCGTCACGCATGCTGCCCAGCGTTGCCGTGACAATCGCCTGCGTTTCACCACGGGTGAACAACGATGAGCCGTGAGTTTTTGACAGCATACCCACTTCGATTGCGATGCGACGAACCGTTTTGTTATCACGACCGTCGATACGGGGGCGCTGGGACAGGATATTGTCACGCACCACGAAATACTCAAGATCCCCCAGCAATTTGCTGACGTCATCTTTGGTTGGACGTGCTTGATCCGGTTTCACCAGATCCGCAATCGCTTGTGCCTTTACGGCCGCGACACGCTCATAACGCACCAGTTTCTCAGTAACGCTATAGGCCTCGCGCAGAGCCGCCTCATAACCTTCCTTGATCTGATTTTTGAGCTCGGTATTTTCTGCGGGTGGCTGCCAATTCCAGCGGGGGGTGCCCACTTCGGCTGCAAAAGCTTTGATCGCTTCGATAGCAACCTGCATTTCCTGGTGGCCAAACAGCACAGCACCCAGCATTTGGTCTTCCGTCAACTCTTCAGCTTCGGACTCCACCATCAATACGGCGTGTTCTGTGCCGGCAACGACGAGATCCAGCTGCGAACGCTCCAGTTCAGCATAGGTCGGATTGACGATATACATGCCGTCAACGAAACCAACGCGTGCGCCGCCGATCGGGCCATTGAACGGAATTCCCGAAATTGCCAACGCAGCAGAAGCACCGAGAATCGCAGCTATATCTGGATCAGTCTTCTTATCTGTAGAAAGAACCGTAGCAATCACTTGCACTTCGTTCAGAAACCCTTCCGGGAACAGTGGACGCAACGGGCGATCGATCAGACGACTGGTCAGTGTTTCCTTTTCCGAAGGCTTACCTTCGCGCTTGAAATAACCGCCGGGGATACGGCCGGCAGCGTAGGTTTTCTCCTGATAATTCACTGTCAGGGGAAAAAAATCCTTGTTCGGGTCAGCTTGCTTCTTGCCAACCACCGTAACCAACACAGTCACTTGGGGGGTAGATACAACGACGGCACCAGTAGCCTGGCGCGCGACTTTTCCGGTTTCCAACGTGTAGGTCTGGTTACCGAAACGAAATTCTTTTTTTACCACGTTAAACATATTTACCTTCCGTTCTAGTACCCGTGTCATTTGTGCAGGGTACTTGTTCATTTTTACATCACACTGGTTTTGCTCTCACAGACGATTCACTGCTTACCTTGGTTGGTAATTGCTTTGTCTGGTGAAAGCGGCTGGCCGACTGCGCCAAAAAAACGAACGGCACTTACCTTACGATAAGTGCCGTTGCTGCCATTAGAAGCAGGCTGTCGTATTGCACCAACGAATGTTGTGATGCGTAACGACATGCCCACCCGATGACCGTATCCTGCCCTGATTAACGGCGGATACCCAACTTCTGGATGAGGGTAGTGTAACGACCCTGATCGATGCGCTTCAGGTAATCCAGCATTTTGCGGCGCTGGTTTACCATGCGAATCAAACCACGACGGGAATGGTTATCCTTCGGGTGAGCTTCGAAATGCGATTGAAGTTGGTTAACCTGTGCGGTCAACAATGCGATCTGAACCTCGGGAGATCCGGTATCGCCTTCAGCACGTTGGTTGTCGAGTACGATCTTGGCTTTTTCTTCAGCAGTCAATGGCATGGTTTTTCTCCAAATATGCATTTAACTTCAGATGAATCGCTACCACGCATATTTACAGTAGCTTCTCATCACTTCATTTCCCTTCGCACTACATCGCTTATCAGAAAAAGTCTGTTTATCTGTAAACGCCTGTTTATCTCTAAACGAATGTAGCTTACGAAGTCTTTATAAGGCGCCGGGGAGCCACGCGACCATCGTCGAGTATTTCCCCCACGCCTATAAATTCATTGCCTGGTCCGGCAAGTCTCACCCAGCCGTTCTCCGGCGATTGCGGCACTCTGACGGCCTGCCCTGCTTTCAGGTAAAACGCAGTGCTTTCGGTCAGTACCAACTCGGGCCAATGCGCGACACTGGAATCTACCGGCTTGAGCAGACTGTCAACCGCCTGATGCCCGCCGCTTTCCAGCAAGGCTGCAATTTCTTCAAACGTATGAGCATCCGCAAGCGTATAGGGGCCCGCCTGCGTACGGCGCAGCTGGATGACATGAGCGAAATTGTCTAGCGCCAAACCAATGTCTTCGACCAGCGTGCGGACATAGGTGCCCTTGCTGCACTGGACGCTCAGTTTAAACTCATCGCCATCAAAATGCGTAAGTTCCAGACGATAAATTTGCACCGGTCGGGCTTGCCGCTCGATCTCGATACCTTGGCGGGCCAGCTTGTACAACGGCTGCCCCTGGTGCTTGAGTGCCGAATACATCGAAGGTATCTGTTCAATGGCGCCACGAAACATGGGCAACACAGTTTCCAGACGCTCGCGGGTGATGCCGTCTGTAGATTTGGTGTCTAGCACCTCACCCTCAGAATCACCCGAAGCAGTTCTTACCCCCAGCTTTGCCGTCACGTCATAAGCTTTATCTGCATCAAGCAGATACTGAGAATATTTTGTTGCCTCACCAAAGCAAATTGGCAGGACACCCGTCGCTAAGGGATCAAGGCTGCCAGTATGTCCCGCTTTGGCGGCACCATAAATTCTTTTGAGGCGCTGCAAGGCATCGTTCGAAGTGTGCCCAGTAGGCTTGTCGAGAATGACTATGCCATCCACGTCACGCCCACGCGATTTGCGTCGGTTATTCATCTTTAGGCTTACCTTCTTCGAGATCGACTTTCTCAGGAGAGCCTGTGCCGGAAGAGGTTTGCTCAGACGAGGCATGATGCCGGCTTTCGTCTTCACGAATAGCCTGGCTGATCAAATTGGAAATACGCGGCGCCGTCACGATGACTTGATCAAAATGAAACCGCAAACGTGGCATGACCCGCAATTTGATGCTCTTGGCCAACATGGAGCGCAAAAAGCCGCTGGCATGCTCAAGCACTGCCAACGCTTCCTTCACTTCATCATCTTTTTCCAATGTCATGAACGTCACGTAGACGTCTGCGAAGGATAAATCCTTCGCTACCTTGACACCGGACACGGTGACCATGCCAACACGCGGATCTTTGATTTCGCGTTGTAACAACACCGCCAGATCCCGCTGGATCTGGTCGGCAATACGATCGGTACGATTGTACCCACGAGGACTATGACGCACTACTTTTGGCCTCGCCCCTTAAAGGGTTCTTGCTACTTTGGTCACTTGGAACACTTCGATCTTGTCGCCAGGACGAACATCGTTGTAGCTCTTCACCGCGATACCGCATTCGATACCTTGAGCCACTTCGTTGACATCGTCCTTGAAACGACGCAGCGATTCCAGCTCACCTTCGAATACCACGATGTCGTTACGCAATACGCGGATCGGACGGTTGCGGTAAATGGTACCCTCAACAACTTTACAGCCAGCCACTGCACCGAATTTCGAGGAGCGGAAGACGTCGCGAACTTCGGCGATACCGACGATCTGCTCGCGCATCTCGGGCGAGAGCATACCGCCCATGGCCTTCTTGATGTCGTCAATGATGTCGTAAATAACGCTGTAGTAACGCAGGTCGATGCCTTCTTCCTGACAAATACGCTTGGCAGAAGCATCAGCACGCACGTTGAAACCAATGATGACCGCACGCGAGGTCATTGCCAGATTCACGTCGGATTCGTTGATCGCACCCACACCACCCGACACGATTTGTACTTTGACCTCTTCGGTCGACAAATCGCCAAGCGCGGTTGAAAGTGCTTCCAGCGAGCCACGGACATCGGTCTTGAGAACGATATTGACGGTTGGCTTGTCGCCCTGGCCCATATTCTCGAACAGGTTTTCGAGTTTGGACGCCTGTTGACGCGCCAAGCGCGATTCACGCACCCGCTTCTGACGGAACTCAGCCACTTCTCTGGCTTTACGCTCATCAGGTACCACCAGGAACTCTTCACCCGCATCAGGTGCACCCGCCAGACCCAATACCGCGACGGGAATTGAAGGGCCTGCAGATTCGACCATGCGCCCGGCTTCATCGATCAGTGCGCGAACGCGACCGTAATGCTCACCCGCCAACAGCATGTCGCCGCGACGAAGTTCGCCTGATTGCACCAGGATATTGGCCATGACACCACGACCTTTGTCGATGCTGCTCTCGATGACAATACCGCGTGCGGGGCCAACGGCAACCGCTTTGAGTTCGAGCAGTTCGGCTTGAATCAGGATACCTTCAAGCAAGTCGTCAATACCTGCACCCGTGTGGGCAGATACCTTAACAAACTGGGTATCGCCACCCCAATCTTCCGGGATAAGGCCTTTGGCCGCGAGCTCGCTCTTGACGCGATCTGGATCAGCACCCTGCTTGTCCATCTTGTTGATGGCCACGACGATGGGAACGCCAGCCGCTTTGGCGTGGTTCACCGCTTCGACGGTTTGGGGCATGACGCCGTCATCGGCCGCCACAACCAACACCACGATATCGGTAGCCTTGGCACCACGGGCACGCATGGCGGTAAACGCCGCGTGGCCTGGAGTATCGAGAAAGGTCACCATGCCGCGTGGAGTTTCCACGTGATAAGCGCCGATATGCTGGGTAATGCCACCGGCTTCGCCAGCAGCAACCTTGGTGGTACGGATGTAATCGAGCAGCGAGGTTTTACCGTGGTCAACGTGACCCATGATGGTAACGACCGGAGCACGTGGCGCCAGATCACCTTTGACTTCTTGCGCAACCGATTCCACCAGAGAGTCTTCGATGGCATCGTGCTTGATCAACTTGTACTTATGACCCAACTCTTCAACCACGAGAATCGCCGTTTCCTGGTCGAGCACCTGATTGATGGTCGCCATCACGCCCATTTTGAACAGCGCTTTGACTACTTCAGCGCCCTTCATGGACATGCGCTGAGCAAGATCGCCTACCGTAATGGTTTCAGGAATAGCCGCTTCACGCACGACAGGCCCCGTTGGCACCTGGAACCCATGCTCACCCGACAAACTGGATACCAGCTCGCGCTGCGGCATCTTGCGCTCGGGCTGCATTTTACTGCTTTTCTTCTTGTTGCTACGACGACGGCGAGATTGCTTCTCTTCCTCATCAAAGCTGTCTTCATAGGCACGACGAACGATGAAATCGTTGGTGCCGATGTAGTCTTCTTCGGAGTCAGGGCTGTCACTGCGACGTGTTTCGAGCTGTTCGGCGATGCGCTTGGCATCTTCGAGGGTTTTACGTGCCAGTTCTTCTTCGGCACGACGACGAGCCTCGTCCCGCTTCTTCTGTTCTTCAGCTTTGCGCTTCTCTTCTTCGATGCGCTTGGCTTCTTTCTCTTTACGCTTGCGCTCGTTTTCTTCGGCTTGACGCTTGAGCTCCTGCTCACGCTGCTTTTGTGCCTCCGGCGAAAGCAGTGCCATCTTGGCAGCTTCTTCCTTGCGGGCGGCTTCTGCAGCTGCAGCGGCTTTGCGCTCTTCCTCTTCGCGACGCGCCTGCTCTTCAGCCTGCTTGCGCTCCTGCTCCTGGCGAGCCGCCTCTTCTTGCGATTGAACGGCCGTTTCCAGCTGCTCATCGCCCTCGTAGCCGTGCTCTTCGTCCTCCACTCCGGGAGCTTCGCCTTCTACCAGGCTGCGCTTCATGTAAGTGCGTTTTTTGCGAACTTCCACGCTGACGGTTTTGCTCTTGCCTTGAGAGTTCGACACTTTGATCTGGCTGACGCTTTTACGCTTGAGCGTAATTTTCTGCGGCTCAGCAACACGATCTCCGTGTGACCGCTTGAGGTAAGCCAGCAGTTGCTGTTTTTCCCCATCATTTACGGACTGCTCCGCCTTGCCATGGGGAAGCCCAGCGTCTTTCATCTGTTGGAGCAAGGTTTCCACCGGAATCCCTACTACCTCAGCAAGCTGTGCTACGGTAACCTCTGCCATATTTGACTCTCACTCCCGTCAGGTGCGCGCAATGCGTCATGCACCTTCGTCTGTTGCTTAACTCTTCATTTTTTTGATCTGGATAAGGAGCCTGGCCATTACTGGAACCAGGGCGCCCGTGCCGTCATGATCAACTTGGCTGCCCGTTCGGCATCAAGCCCATCAATTCCTACCAAATCGTCTACTGCCTGTTCAGCCAGGTCTTCCATGGTGAGGATGCCATTCTTGGCCAATGCATAGGCCAAGTTTTTGTCCATCCCCTCCATGTTGAGCAGGTCGTCAGCGGGGGTATGACCGCTTTCAATCTGCTCTTCATCTACCAACGCGCGGGTCAGCAAGGCATCCTTGGCACGACCGCGCAGCTCATCTACCAGATCCTCGTCGAATCCTTCGATGTTAAGCATTTCTTCTTTGGGAACGTAGGCCACCTCTTCTACTGTGGTGAAACCTTCGTCCACTAAAACCTGAGCTAACTCTTCGTCGACACCGAGCTGATCCATGAACCCTTTGAGGTAGCTCTCGGATTCCTGACGCTGCTTGCTCTCAGCATCTTTCACGGTCATGACGTTGAGTTCCCAGCCGGCCAGCTCACTTGCCAACCGGATGTTTTGACCACCGCGACCGATCGCGAGGGCCAATTGTTCTTCTTCAACTGCGATATCCATCGCGTGGCTTTCTTCATCCACTACGATCGACACAACTTCCGCCGGGGACATGGCATTGATAACGAATTGAGCAGGATTGTCATCCCACAACACGATATCGATACGCTCGCCGCCCAATTCGTTGGACACGGCTTGCACACGCGCACCACGCATGCCCACACAAGCGCCCACCGGATCGATACGCTGATCATTGGTTTTCACCGCAATTTTGGCGCGCGAACCCGGGTCACGGGCAGCCGCCTTGATTTCGATGATGTCTTCACCAATTTCCGGCACTTCAATCTTGAACAGTTCGATCAGCATTTCAGGGCGCGTGCGACTTACAAACAATTGCGCTCCACGACTTTCCTTGTTGACGCTGTACAACACACCACGAACACGATCGCTGACGCGCACGGTTTCTTTGGGAATCAGCTCTTCACGCGGAAGCAGAGCCTCGGCGTTATTGCCCAAATCCAAAATGATATTGTCACGCGTTACTTTCTTGACCGTGCCATTCACCAATTGCCCCAGTTTGTCGAGGAAGGCATCGGCAATCTGTGCCCGTTCTGCCTCGCGCACTTTCTGAACAATGACTTGCTTGGCAGTTTGCGCTGCAATACGACCAAACTCGATTGATTCAATTTTTTCTTCGTAAACGTCACCAATTTTAAACTTGGTGTCATGCTCATGCGCTTCATCAAGCGTCATGTGGCGACCTGGAAATTCGAAATCTTCGTCGGCCACGACCGTCCAGCGGCGAAAAGTATCGTATGCGCCAGTCTGACGATTAATACTTACGCGGATATCGGCATCTTCATTGTGAAAGCGCTTTTTGGTCGCCGTCGCCAATGCTGTTTCAACGGCCTCGAATATTACCTCTTTGGCCACGCCTTTTTCATTCGAAACAGTTTCAACTACCAGCAATATTTCTTTGCTCATTTCAATGCCTCATGCCTCACCCTGAGCGTTACACAACCGTGAACGCATCAGTCGAACTTTGGAACCAGATTAGCTTTATCAATTTGGGACATGGTCACCGCGAGTCGCTCTCCGTCGATCTCGAATACACAGTTGCCTTCTGCCGCTTCCACCAGTTTGCCAGTGAAGTTGCGTTTGCCGTTTTGGGCCACTTTCAACCGCACTTTGATATCGTCTCCGACATAACGCGCACATTGTTCAAAGGTAAACAACGGACGGTCCATACCAGGAGATGAAACTTCGAGATGATATTCGCCGGAAATGGGGTCTTCAACATCGAGGATCGCGCTGGCTTGATGACTGACTGCTTCGCAGTTCTCAATCGTCACACCCTGCTCGGAATCTATGTATAGACGCAACACGGAATGTTTGCCTTGAGGCAGAAATTCTATGCCCCACAACTCCATGCCCGCAGCCTTCGCTGCCGGCTCAAGCATGGTTCTTAGATTTTCCAGTCTGCCTGGTGCTGCCATCCGCAATCTGCTCCCCAGAAACGCGATCCCCAGAAACGAAAAATGGGCACGACGGCCCACTTTGCTATGCACGGTTCGCGACAACAAAGCGATCGCGACCGTACGACTGCTGTAAAACACCAACCTAATAAAAAGCCCCTAAAAAGGGGCTTTCTAAATGTGGTAGCGGGGGCTGGATTTGAACCAACGACCTTCGGGTTATGAGCCCGACGAGCTACCAGGCTGCTCCACCCCGCATCAACGAGTTACGTACTTTATTGATTTTTAAATCATTTGTCAACAAAGTTCGTGTTTTTCTTCCAAATCATTCTGGCCTAAAGAAGATTTGGTGCCGAAGGCCGGACTCGAACCGGCACGGCCAAAAGGCCACTACCCCCTCAAAGTAGCGTGTCTACCAATTTCACCACTTCGGCAAAGAGGCGCACATATTACTGGCTTGTTCGGTCAATTACCAGAGCCCTGACACGTATTTATTGAGATTTTTGCTCTGCAGCCGGAGCAGTTGCAGGGGCGCTTTGAGCACCTTCAGGTGCGGCACTCGCAGGCGTTCCAGCGGCGTCAACAGCAGGCGCTGTGGCACTGCCAGCGGCTGCGGGGACAGTGACTTCCACAGCAGCACCGCTTGCTGCAGGTGCTGCCGGTACATCACCCGAAGCAGGTTGCGTTGGGGTTACCGTGGGCACATCCGGCGCGGCAGGAATTTCCTTCAACTGCACTTCAGACGCAGAAAAATCAATCCCGCTGACCCGATCCGATTTATTGTTGCCATACCATGCAAGCGCCAAACAACATGCAAAAAATACGGCTGCCAAAATCCCCGTGGTATGAGTAAGAAAGTTGCCCGAGCCCTGACTGCCAAAAACAGTGTTTGACGCACCGGAGCCAAACGACGCGCCCATTTCCGCGCCCTTGCCCTGTTGAACCAGGATCAGCCCGACAATTGCCAACCCGACAATAACCATCACAATCAAAATTGCTGTTTCTAACATTTTATTTTCCTGAACCTTTAATGAGCCGCCTGACAAATTGCCAAGAACTCCTCAGCATTGAGAGAGGCTCCACCGATCAATCCGCCATCTATATCTTCGCAGGCGAAGAGCTCCGCGGCATTACTTGCCTTGACGCTCCCGCCATAAAGAATTTGTATTTTTGCTGCGATTGCAGCCGACTGCGTTGCCAAATGCGTGCGCAAAAAGGCATGCACTTCCTGAGCCTGTGCTGGCGTTGCCGTCATGCCCGTTCCAATCGCCCAAACGGGTTCGTAAGCGATTACGCACTCACGCAATGCATCAATGCCTACCAACGCGATCACCGCATCCAACTGACGCTGCACAACAGCCGAAGTCACACCTTGCTGGCGTTCACTCAAGGTTTCGCCGACGCACAGAATGGGGGTCAACCCTGCTCGCAACGCCTGCTGCACCTTGGCTGCGACCAATGCATCGCCTTCACCGAAAAGACTGCGACGCTCTGAATGACCGAGAATGACATAGCGCACGCCCATTGCAGCCAACATCTGGGGCGACACTTCGCCGGTGTATGCACCGACTTCATGCTCGCTGGCGTTTTGAGCGCCAACAGCCACCGATGACCCCGCTAATGCCGCTAACGCGGCAGGCACAAACAAGGTTGGCGGACACACAGCCACATCTACTCGGTCTGAGGGCCAAGCGTGCGTATCGGAAAAACGCCGCATAGCCTCAAGCAACACGTTGACCGACGCTGGCGTGCCATGCATTTTCCAATTACCTGCCACCAAGAATTTACGCGCCAAGAGCCAGCCTCCACCAAAAGAAGCGGGGAATGTTAGCCGAGATGCCAGTGGCGCACAAGCGACTAACCCGCAACCACATCCGTGACAACGGTCGCTATTTGCTGCGCCAGTTGCTGGACTTCCACGGCATCTTCACCCTCGACCATGACGCGGATAAGTGGTTCGGTGCCGGACGGACGCAACAGGACGCGTCCACGCCCACCCAATTGAGCTTCCACCTGAGCGACCGATTCCTTAACGCGATCATGATTGATGACGTCGCGCTTTTCCGGCAGTCGAACGTTGATCATGGTTTGAGGCATTTTGGTCATGCCACGTTTTAGCAATGCCAGCGGCTTGCCGGTTGAAATTGCCACCGCCAATACCTGTAAGGCTGCAATGATGCCATCGCCCGTTGTCGTTTTATCGAGGCAAACCAGGTGACCAGACGATTCACCTCCCAACTGCCAGCCCCGCTCGCCGAGCTGCTCCATGACATAACGATCGCCCACCTTGGCGCGAACAAAAGGCACATCGAGCTTGGCCAGCGCTTTTTCAAGACCGAAATTGGTCATCAATGTACCGACAACACCACCGACCATCTGCGACTGTTTTGCACGCCCGTAGCACATGACATAAAGCAATTCGTCGCCATCTACTACCTCACCGTTATTATCCACCATGACCACTCGATCGCCGTCACCGTCAAAAGCGATTCCGAGATCGGCCTTGTGCTCTAACACTGCCTGTTGCAGCACCTTTGGCGAGGTAGAGCCGCATTTGTCGTTGATGTTAAGCCCATTGGGTTTGACCGCCAGCGGCACAATTTCTGCGCCCAGCTCTTCAAAAACGGCGGGGGCGACGTGGTAGGTAGCACCGTTGGCACAATCGAGAACAATCTTGAGCCCACGAAGGGTCAGTTCTCTGGGCAGGGTACTCTTGCAAAACTCGATATAGCGGCCGCGAGCATCTTCGAGCTTCTTGGTTTTACCAATTTTGTCCGAGGGGACAATAGTCATTTCGGCATCAAGCGCGTCCTCAATTGCGTGTTCAATATCGTCCGCCAGCTTTTTGCCTTCGCTGGAAAAAAACTTGATGCCATTATCCTGATAAGGGTTGTGGGAGGCAGAAATCACAATGCCGGCTGACGCACGAAAGGTACGTGTGAGGTAGGCTATGCCTGGCGTAGGCATGGGACCAAGCAACACCACATCGGCACCGGCTGCCGACAAACCGGCCTCAAGCGCAGACTCGAACATGTAACCCGAAATACGCGTATCTTTGCCAATGAGAATTTTGGGGCGAGCGCTCTGGCCGCTGCCGCTCTGGCCATGTGACGTGTGGCCATTATTGCCCTGGCCGGCAAAAACCTTGCCTGCGGCCCAACCCAGCTTGAGCATAAAATCAGGTGTTATAGGCTTTTCGCCAACGGTGCCACGGATTCCATCGGTGCCAAAATAACGCTTGGACATTGCGAGCTTCCTGTCGTTTTTGTAGTGAGTTCAAAGATAATTGTGGCTGTTAGGACTGCAAATTAAGCTGTGCCAGTATTTTTAGGGCATCCACAGTTGGCCCGACATCATGCACCCGCAAAATTGCTGCACCTCGCTCCGCTGCCAGCAAGGCGGCTGCAACACTGCCATAAACGCGATCGTTCGCAGGCTTACTCAACGGAACGCCTATCATGGACTTGCGTGAGAGACCTGCCAACACAGGAACCCCCAAAGCAGCGAAGCGTGGCAAGTCGCGCAGCAAGGTGTAGTTATGGGCCAAGGTTTTACCAAAGCCAAAACCGGGATCGACCAATAACTGTGAACGGGCAATGCCTACCCCCTGCAACGCCTCCAAGCGTGACTGCAGGAAATTGTATACCTCAGATGTGACATCTGCATACCGGGGCGATTGCTGCATATCGGTAGGCTCGCCCCGCATGTGCATCAGACAGAGGGCAAGTCTATGCTCGGTGGCTGCCCATAAAGCGGCAGAGTCCGCGCCGGGGCGCTGAAACGCACGCACATCATTGAGCATGCCGGCCCCTCGACAGGCGGCCTCCCGCATTAACGCCGGATTGCTCGTATCAATGGAATAGACGACGTCAAAACGCGCCGTCAACGCTTCCAGCACCGGCAATACGCGGTCAATTTCTTCTTGGCTGGGAACGGGGGTAGCACCTGGGCGGGTTGACTCACCGCCGATATCGATCAGCGTAGCGCCCTCTTCTACCAGGGTTTGGGCGTGATCAATGGCCGCGTCAAGCAAGTTGAAGCGCCCACCGTCAGAGAAGGAATCAGGAGTAACGTTGAGGATTCCCATCACCTGCGGCGTCGACAGATCGAGTGTCTGTCGGCCACAGGTGAGGTAAGGAGCAGGACTCATACGGAAGAATCAATGCGAACCTGCGGCTCCACCAATGGTGTCACCACCTTGCGTCGTGGTGGGTTTGGTATCTTCCACCACATCGCCACCGGAACCACCCTTTGGACTGTCCCAGTCTTTCGGCGGACGCGGCTTTCTGCCTTCCATGATGTCGTCGATCTGCTCAGCATCGATGGTTTCATAGAGCATGAGGGCGTCAGCCATGACATGCAGCTTGTCCATGTTGTCTTTGAGCATTTGCAAAGACCGCTGGTAGCAACCGTCGATGATGGCGCGTACTTCTTGATCGATCAACTTGGCAGTATCAGGAGAGAGGACATTACTCTTGGTGTACTGCTTGCCCAGGAACACTTCACCCTCTTCTTCTTCATACATGAGCGGGCCCATTTTCTCGGACAAGCCCCACTTGGTGACCATGTTGCGAGCCATTTGGGTGGCGCGCTGGATATCGTTTTGGGCACCGGTAGTGACGCCTTCGAAACCCAGGATCAGCTCTTCGGCAATGCGACCACCGAACAGGCTGCAAATCATGCTTTCGAGTGAGCGCTTGCTGTAGCTATGGCGATCGGCTACGGGCAGGAACATGGTCACACCCAAAGCGCGACCACGTGGAATTACGCTCACCTTGTAGACGGGGTCGTGTTCAGGCACCAGGCGCCCCACAATGGCGTGGCCGGCCTCGTGGTAGGCCGTGTTGCGCTTCTCGGCTTCGGACATGACCATGCTCTTGCGCTCGGCGCCCATCAGGATCTTGTCCTTGGCCAGTTCGAATTCGGCCATGGAGACAAAACGCTTGTTGGCGCGGGCAGCAAAAAGTGCAGCTTCGTTTACCAGGTTGGCGAGATCGGCACCGGAGAAGCCGGGTGTTCCACGGGCAATGCGTGAAGGATCAACGTCATCGGCCAGCGGGACTTTGCGCATGTGCACGCGCAGAATTTGTTCACGGCCACGGATATCGGGCGGCGGCACTACCACCTGGCGATCGAAACGGCCAGGACGCAGCAAGGCAGAGTCCAGTACATCGGGGCGGTTGGTCGCGGCGATGACGATAATGCCGTCATTGGGTTCGAAACCGTCCATCTCGACCAGCAACTGGTTGAGGGTTTGCTCACGCTCGTCATGACCACCGCCAAGACCGGCGCCACGGGAACGGCCCACGGCATCAATCTCGTCGATAAAGACGATACAAGGTGATTGCTTTTTGGCCTGCTCGAACATGTCACGCACGCGGGATGCGCCGACACCGACGAACATTTCAACGAAATCAGAACCAGAAATATGGAAGAACGGTACTTTGGCTTCACCGGCGATGGCTTTGGCGAGCAAGGTTTTACCGGTACCGGGTGAGCCCACCATCAACACGCCACGTGGGATTTTGCCACCAAGACGCTGGAACTTGCCAGGATCGCGCAGGAACTCGACAATTTCTTTCACTTCTTCTTTGGCTTCGTCGCAACCGGCAACATCGGCAAAGGTGGTTTTGATCTGGTCTTCGCTCAACAAGCGGGCACGGCTTTTACCGAAGGTCATGGGGCCACCACGACCACCACCACCGCCCTGCATCTGGCGCATGAAGAACATGAAGACAGCAACGATCAGCAAGATCGGGAAAGTTGCCATCAGCAACTGCGCCCAGATACTTTGCTTTTCAGGCTCGCGCACATCAACATCGACACCACCCTGCAACATACGGGGGATAAGATCGAAGTCAGCGACATTAGGCAATACGGTGCGGAAGGATTCGCCGGTAACGCGTTCCCCCAGGAGCATCTGCCCTTGCATGGTGACACGTTTTACTTTCTTGTTTTCTACATCCTGGATGAACTCGGTGTAGCTCACACTGTTGGGCGCGTTATGCGTGCTGAAGTTGGTGAATACCATCAACAGGACCACTGCAATGACGATCCACAGTACCAGGTTTTTTGCCATGTCGTTCAAGGGAGTACCCTCATTGTGTTTCGCGTGGCAGGCTAAAGGATCGCCACGCATTCGATGATGCCACTTCTAACCTTACTATATAAAGCGAGGAAGCGGCTACTTTAGCGCAGGCTTTTTGGAGGAAATGGCACTTTTTCAGCAGCATTTCCACACAACCTGCGGGGGGCTCACCCATTGTTTTACCCTTTCCTTTGTTTCACCCTTTGAAGTCACGTGCGAGCCAATAGGTCTCGTGCGAGCGTGCGCGTGATGCATCGGGCTTGCGTGTCTGCAACTTGTGGAAGTGTTGCTGGGTGGTCTTGCGGAGTGCATCGAAGCCCTCTCCCTGAAAGACCTTTACCAGGAAATCACCGCCAGGTCTTAGTACGCGGGTTGCCATGTCGAGTGCCAGTTCGACGAGAAACATGGCACGCGGCTGATCGACAGCCCTTGTTCCACTCATGTTGGGGGCCATGTCGGAGATTACAAGGTCTACGCCTTGATCGCCTATGATTTCAAGCAGTTGTGTGAACACGGCCTCTTCTCGGAAGTCGCCTTCTATGAAAGTGACGCCTGGGAGGGAGTCCATGGGGAGGATGTCGGAGGCGATGACGATGCCGTGATCGCCGACGTAATCGGCGGCGATTTGGCTCCAGCCACCGGGGGCGGCGCCGAGGTCGAGGACGGTCATGCCAGGGCGGAGAATGCGGTCTTTTTCTTGTATTTCGATGAGCTTGTAGGCAGCACGGGAGCGGTAGCCTTCCTGTTGGGCCTTTTTGACGTAGGGGTCGTCGAAGTGTTCTCGCAGCCAGCGCGAGCTGCTTTTAGAACGGGACATGGGTGAACCTCCGGCGGATTTTTGATGTCGGTTGCAGCTGATCTGGTTACAATGGTCGATTGCCTTTTATGAATTGCTATTCATAATTTGCTCTTTATACCTTATAGCGGCGTTATAGCGGACGGTTGGTTGGCCATGCATTTAGATCAGGAACAAAAGAAGTATTTTCGCAGGATCGGGCATCACCTGAAACCTGTTCTTATCATTACCGATAAAGGTTTTGGCGAAACGCATGTGATGGAGCTGGATCGTGCGCTTGAGGATCATGAGTTGATCAAGGTGAAGATCAATGTGCTGGAGCGTGAGGATAAGCAGCTGGTGGTTGATGCGTTATGCGAGGCGAGTGGGGCTTCGGTGGTGCAGATGATCGGGAAGATGGCGCTGTTGTATCGGCCGGCGAAGAAGCCGAATCCCAAATTGTCGAATTTGTTGCGATTTCAGACGCGGTAGAAATAGATCTGCAACTCCTTCCAAAGGCCTATCGTGGGAGGTTGGTTCTGGAAACGGGCTAGGCGCCCCCCCGCCAATACTTCCCTGTAGGCTCGACGCCGGCATCCCTGCCGGCGACGTTCCAGAACCAACCTCCCACAATAGGCCCCTGACTCCCTGTGGTAATTCATGTGTAACCCACAGCGCGCTCAAATTATAGTCTCCTCGGCTATAAACCCTACCATTACACCTAGTTTTCAGCCGGCCGCGAATCTTTCAGCAGCACGCTAACTTCATATAGTCAAAGAAAAATACCACTGAATGTCCTGGGAGCCTTGGCGGAACTTGGTTGATGGAACGTCGCCGGCAGGGATGCCGGCGTCGAGCCTACAGGGACGTATTTACGGGGGGGCGCCTAGCCCGTTTCCAGCAACCAAGTTCCGCCAAGGCTTTATCAAAGAACACTCATCACACTATTCTTTTGTTTGTAGTGGATTCACTCACTATGATCGCCATCATTTGCATCCTGCGCCATTCGCGATACGTTTAAGTGATTGGCGAATGACAAAGGAGTGCAGCATATGTTTGAAGCAGCGGAATTGGGGCTGAAAGTCAGTGACAAGGATTACCTGAAGCGCGTCAAGAAATTGCGTGGGCAACTGCTGGATCTGCAGTATCAGCTGATGAAGGCTGATTTTTCGGTGATACTGGTGATTGCGGGGGATGATCGGTCTGGAAGGCATGAGACGATCAATGTGTTGCATGAATGGATGGACCCTCGGTTTTTGGAAGCCAATGCCTATGGGGCGCCAACCGAGGAGGAAATGGCTCGCCCCTTCTTCTGGCGTTATTGGCGGGACCTGCCACCCAAGGGACGCATTGGGATTTACTTGAGGGATTGGGCGACGTTCAGTATTGCGCAACGCATGGATCGCGTTATTGATAGCGATCGCATGGATCAGCGTGTGTATTTTATTAATCGGTTTGAGAAAGCGTTGGTGCAGGACGGCGCGTTGATCGTGAAGTGCTGGTTGCATTTGCCTAAGGATGAACTCAAGGCGCGTTTGAAGAAGCACGCGAAGAATCCGGAAAAGTTTTGGCGGGTGAATCAGACGGATGAACGTATTTTAAAGAAGTACAAGTCATTGGGAACGCTGACAGAGAAGGTGTTGCGATTGACGAATACGGCGGAGGCGCCGTGGCATATTATTGAGAGCACAGATGATAATTATCGCAACCTGAAGGTGGGGGAAATTTTGTTGGAGGCCATTTCAGCGCGGATGGAGGCGTTGGGGGCAAAAGATCGCCGCAGTATGATTAAGGCTGCTCGGCAAGCGAATCCACAAACAATTTTGGATAAGGTGGATTTGTCTTCCTCGTTGTCGGTGGTTGATTACGAACGCAAACTGGACAAGTGGCAGAGCAAATGTGCGCGGTTGTTTATGGCGGCGCAAAAACGTGGTTTGTCGAATGTGATGGTGTTTGAAGGCTGGGATGCTGCGGGAAAAGGAGGTGCAATTCGGCGGATTACGGCGACGATGGATGCGGGGTTTTATCGGGTAGTGCCGATCAGTGCGCCATCAGATGAGGCGTTGGCACGGCATTATTTGTGGCGATTTTGGAAGCATCTGCCCCTCCAGGGAAATACGGTGATTTTTGATCGCAGTTGGTATGGGCGGGTATTGGTGGAGCGCGTGGAGGGATTTGCTCGCACGGCGGAATGGCAGCGTGCTTATTATGAAATCAATGATTTTGAAGAGCAGATGAAAACGCACGGGATGGTGCTGAATAAATTCTGGTTGCACATTGATGCGGATGAGCAGTTGCGTCGGTTCAAGGAGCGCGAAACGACACCGCACAAGCGTTTTAAGATCGGACCGGAGGATTATCGTAATCGTTCGCGTCGTGATGACTATGAACTGGCTGCCAATGAGATGATCAAATACACCAGCACGGAATATGCGCCCTGGCATTTGATTGCCACTAACTGTAAGCGTCATGGGCGGATTGAAGTATTGAAGACCTTGGCGGAAAGTCTGGAAGAAGCGTTGGAACGCTAATACTTTTTATCTGGCGTTTATACCGATTAAGACGTATGTGGCGCACGAATGCGTAAGCCTGCGTCATACTCATCATCACCATGTGATCCAAATAGGAAGAATTCATGACGCGGAAAAAATGGGTGGTGGCATTTGCCATAGTGACGATTTGGGGTTTTGGGCAGGGCGCAATTGCAGAAGCGGTGATTTCTGACACCCATGATAAGCAGACGCATGAGAAGCACGCGCATGATAAACACCCGCTCGGTGTTAAACACAGCCATCATGAGCCACAAGGTGTTGCCGCGTTAAAACTAAATGCGGGAAACAAATGGGTAACGGATGCGCCATTGCGTGCCGCTATGGCGAATATTTATCAGACGATGTCGGCTGCGCTGGAGAAGATTCACCATGGCACTCTGAGCGACACAATTTATGACGCTCTCGCGGCTACCACTCAACAGGAAGTGGCTAATATGGTCAGCCAGTGCAAGCTACCTCCCGATACTGATGCTCAGCTACATCTTGTTATCGCTGAGCTGTTGCTCGGTGCGGACGCAATGGCGGGAAAGCATGAATCGCTGTCTCGCGAACAAGGTGCCGCCAAGGTGATGGACGCGCTGAAAAACTATTCGATCTTTTTTGAGGACGACAATCCTCTTTTGAGAGCCGGATCAGGGCTGCATTAACGCACAAAAAGATATCGTATTGCACTGTGGATAGCCGTCGGCGTTTCAACCCTTTTCTTCAGCGCGTTACCAACACGACCGTCAGAAAACTGCGTGTGTGCTGCTTGGGATAAGCGAAAATTCATATGCCTGGTGCGAAAAATTTGCTGGGCTGTTTGGACTGAATCTCACTGATATCTTGCGCTGTCACCAGAAAGATGATGTCGTGCATTTTGCTCAAGGGTTTTTCGGAGCCAACGCTCAAGGTGAGGGGCACCGTTGCCGTGGTTTCTGCAGGGATGTGAACGTATTGAGATCCCGTCATTTGCAGCCCGATGGAATCCACTAGTTGCAGTGAGAACGTGCGTGCTTGGGTATCTTTGTTGAGAATTTTCAATTGGTATTTGTTGATGATGTTTCCGGCAGTGTCTTGTTGGTAGAGCGTGCGATCTTTCACTACGCTCAGTGACACAAGTGGGCGTTCCACCAGCATCCAGCCGAACCCGGCGCTGAACAGCATCAATACGGCAGCATATGCTAACAATCGTGGACGCAGTATTGGGGAGGGCTTTCCTTGTAATATTTGTTCGCTGGCATAGCGAATGAGGCCCTTTGGGTAATGCATTTTATCCATGACGTTGTCGCAGGCATCAATGCAAGCGGCGCAACCGATGCATTCCATTTGTAGTCCATTGCGAATATCGATGCCTGTGGGGCACACCTGCACACAAAGTTGGCAATCGATACAATCTCCCAAGCCTTGCACTTTGGCATCAGTGTCTTTTTTGCGAGAACCACGCGGGTCACCTCGCTGAGCATCGTATGCAATAACACGGGTGTGGGAATCAAACATGGCGCTTTGAAAACGTGCATACGGACAAGCGTGCATGCAAACTCGTTCTCGTAACCAGCCGGCATTGATATACGTTGCTGCGGTAAAAAAGGCAACCCAGAATAGAGAAATGACATCTGCGTTCACGGTGCTGATGTCATGAATCAACGCGCGAATCGGTGTAAAATAGCCGACAAACGTCAGTGCAGTGGCGGCACTGATCAATAGCCATAACGCATGCTTCTGCACGCGCTTGTTAATTTTATTTGGGCTTAATGCTGCTTCATCGAGTTTTATGCGGGCATTACGATCACCCTCAGTGATTTTTTCAGCCCAGAGGAATACCCATGTCCAAACACTTTGCGGGCAGGCATAGCCGCACCAAACGCGCCCAGCGATCACCGTGACAAAGAAGAGCCCGGTGGCGGCGATGATAAGTAAAATGGCCAGCAGCGTGAAATCCTCGGGCCAATAGGTATAGCCAAAGACATGAAATTTACTGCTTTCAAGATCCCATAGGACGGCTTGGCGGCCGTTCCATTGCAGCCAGACGGTGCCGAAATAGAGGAGGAATAATAACGCTGCACCCAAGCGACGATAATTGCGGTAAAGACCGGTAAAGCTACGGGTGTATATTTTTCCAAACGGGTTGCTGTCAGGCTTGTAAATCTGTGCAGGCAGATTTTGAAGCGGAATTCTGTTGCTCATTGGCTCGCTCCCTACAAATAGTTAACGACGTCGAAACAGTGGCAGCGATTCAATCGCTGAGGTTTGATAGTGAACGGTGTAACCTTGCAAGCCTTTCATGGCATCGTGAATATCCTTGTCTTCTCTCACCTCGAACGCATCGAAGCCACAGCGTTGCATGTGTTTTAGTTGATCACGCATCACATCGCCGATGGCTCTCAATTCACCAACATAGCCATAACGGGAGCGCAACAAGCGGGCAATGCTATAGGCACGACCATCGCGAAAATCGGCAAAATCGATAGCGATCATGGGTGCCGTCTGGAGGATGCCAGGCAATGACGCTGGCTCGAAATCAGCGGGAACGAGCCACGGTGCAATGTTGTTGTGTAAGCCGGTTGCATGCAGGTTTGGATGTGCAACGCACCAGGCAGCAAAAGGCAGAATCAAAGGCTTGTGCCCCACACAGGTGCTACTCACACTGATCGACGGCAATTGCTGCATGTCACGAATCAACTGCCATCGATCAGCGAGTAGCACCGGCACCTTATCTTGCAGTTTTATAATCTGCTTCATGACAACGCTTGCTCCAGTACGTGCGCTTGATAAACCCGCTGCCGAAAAGGTTCCATACCAATGCGTGAAAAGGTCTCGATGAACAATTCTTTGTCGACACGATACTCACAGAAGGTTTGCAGCACACGATCAACTACCGCAGGTATTTGTGCTGCACTAAACGAAGGCCCCATCACTTTGCCCAAGCGCGCCGGAAAACCTTGCGTGCCCCCCAAGGTCACCTGGTACCACTCTTCGCCATCTTTATCGACACCGAGAATGCCGATGTTGCCGATATGGTGATGCCCACAGGCGTTGATACACCCCGATACATTCACACTGAGATCGCCCAGATCATGAATGAAATCGATATCATCAAATCGTTGCTGAATCGCTTTTGCCACCGGTAAAGAACGTGCATTTGCCAATGCGCAAAAATCGCCACCGGGGCAAGCAATAATGTCGGTAACCAAACCGATATTGGGGGTGGCCAAGCCAGCGCGGCTGGCCTCTTGCCACAGCATGTGCAGATCAGGCTCACGCACATCAGGAAGCAGCAGATTTTGTTCGTGGGTAACACGAACCTCAGAAAACCCATAGCGCTCAGCCCAGCCAGCGACCTGCTCCATCTGAGCAGCAGTGAGATCCCCCGGTGCAGCCGTCGGACCGGGTTTGGTTGATATCGACACCGACACATAGCCCGGCATTTTGTGCGGATGGACATTGCGTTTGAGCCAACGGGTAAAATCCGGTGATGTGTCGGTGGTCAATGCGCGAGTGATTTCGTTTTGAGAACGGAGGTACGCTGATGTGTAGCGGACATACGCGGGCCTGTCGAACTGCGTACGCACCCGCTCCACCTCTTGCGGAGTCAAAGTGTCTGGGCCGTCTTTAAGGTGTAGCCATTCGCTTTCGACTTCTTGAGCAAATTTTTCGATGCCCAAGGTTTTCACAAGCATTTTGATGCGCGCCTTGTATTTGTTATCCCGACGCCCGAACCGGTTATAGACGCGCAAAATAGCTTCGATATACGTCAGCAAGTGTTGCCAAGGCAGCGCGTCATTCAGAATAACGCCCAGCATAGGGGTTCGCCCCAGCCCCCCGCCCACCAGCACTCGCGCCATGAGCGCACCATTTGATGAAGCATGGTATAGCTGCAGACCAATGTCGTGCACGTGCGTCACCGCCCGATCCTGCGACGAGGCAATGATCGCGATCTTAAATTTGCGTGGCAAGTACAGAAATTCCGGGTTTATCGTTGACCATTGCCGCAATATTTCAGCGTAAGGGCGTGGATCGACCACTTCATCAGCGGCGACGCCAGCAAATTGTTCGGTGGTGATATTTCTCACGCAGTTTCCTGAGGTTTGGATAGCGTGCATACCGACCTTGGCTAACTGCTCGAATATCTCCGGAGCTTGCTCCAGCATTATCCAGTTGAACTGAATATTCTGACGGGTGGTAAAGTGTCCGAAACCACGATCATAACGACGGGCAATAGTGGCTAGCGCTCTCAATTGTGTGGACGACAAGGTGCCATAAGGAATGGCAACGCGCAGCATGTAGGCATGCTTCTGTCGGTAAAGCCCATTCTGCAAACGCAACGGCAGAAACTCGTCGTCGGAGAGTTTGCAGGCGAGGTAGCGCTTCACCTGATCGTTGAACTCGGCAACGCGTTCCCACAAAAGTTGGTGGTCGTAATCGTCGTATTGATACATGAGCATCCTCGAATGCTGAGGCATGTGGGAAACAGGGCTATTCCCCGACTTTCATTGCCATTGTCGATCGGCTACGCTGGCCATAACAGAATCAGATTTGGTAAAAAAGACCATATCAGTTTGCCCTCCCCCCAACCCAATGCTCTCACCCACGAGGTACTCGTGAAACGTTACGAACAACTGGCACAGGACATTGCCGAAATGATACGCACGGGTGTGCTCGCGCCCGGCCGGCGCGTGCCGTCGGTCCGTAAGGCCAGCGAAGCGCATGGCGTGAGTCCGGCGACGGTGTTTCAGGCGTATTACCTGTTGGAAAACCAAGGTTTAATTCGATCGCGTCCGAAATCAGGCTACTTTGTCTGTGGCCAACCGACGCGGGCACTGCCAACAAATGCCGTTGCGAAACAGGGGCCGGCATCAACGCCTGTCGAGGTCAGCGAGCTGGTATTTTCGATCATGAGTTCGATTCGCGACCCGCGTGTGGTGCCATTGGGGTCGGCGTTTCCTAGCCCTACCCTGTTCCCGCTGCAGCGCCTGGCCAAGTCGCTGGCCAAAACGACTCGTTTAATGGATCTGCGCTCGTTGGTGGTGGATCTGCCGCCGGGTAATGAACACCTGCGCCGTCAGATTGCGCTGCGTTATGGCGTGGCGGGAATTTCTGCCCCTATCGAGGAACTGGTGATTACCAGTGGCGCGTTGGAAGCACTCAATCTGTGTTTGCAGGTGGTGACAAAACCCGGGGATCTGGTGGCGATTGAATCACCGACGTTTTATGCCTGTTTGCAAGCATTGGAACGATTGCAACTCAGAGCGGTGGAGATTCCGGTGTCACCCACCGAGGGTATTGAGATTGATTATCTGCGGGATGCGTTGAGTCGTTATCCCATCAAGGCGTGCTGGTTCATGCCACATTTTCAGAACCCGATGGGTGCCTCATTATCGTCGGAGAAAAAGCAGTCACTGGTGGCGTTATTACAGCAATATCAGGTGCCGCTGATCGAGGATGATGTGTACGGCGAACTGTATTTTGGCGCGACACAACCCTTGCCCGCTAAAGCCTTCGATCAGCAGGGCTTGGTGTTGCATTGCGGTTCTTTCTCGAAAAGCCTGGCACCTGGATACCGGGTAGGCTGGGTGGCGGCAGGTAAATATGCGCAGCAGGTTGAGCGGCTAAAATTAATGACGACGCTGTCGGCGTCGATTCCGGCGCAGGCGGCGATTGCTGACTACTTGCAGTTTGGTGACTATGATCGTCACTTGCGAAAATTGCGCTATCAATTAGAAGCACAACAAAATCACATGCGGGCGGACATCGAGAAGTATTTTCCTGCCAACACGCGCATCAGTCGTCCTGCCGGTGGTTATTTCCTTTGGTTGCAGTTGCCTGGGGCGCTGGATTCACTGCATTTTTTTAGTCTTGCACTGGCGGCGGGCATTAGTATCGCACCGGGACCGATATTTTCGGCGACACAAGATTTTCGTCATTGTATCCGTTTGAATTATGGTTATCCCTGGGGACGCGAGATGGAGCAAGCCATGCAAACGCTGGGTGAGATTGCACACACGTTGTAGTATTTGCACCGTCCATCTTTGTTAAAGATTCAAGGCTACCTTAATACGCCAAAAGGGGTGGATCGGAATTCTGCCTGACCCGCTCTGGCGGCGACTACGATTCGGTATTGTGTATCGCCAGTGGCGACCGGTGGATTGTACCAGCGCACTTCATAACGCCCCATATCAGCGGGGGCTTCGTCTAGATGGCGAATTTGCAAATCATAGCCCTGATCTGTCAATGGGTGGTGATTTTGCAGCATGGGTGCCCAATCGTCATTGCCTTGACGGATTTCAACGCGCAGGAGAGGGTCGTGTAACGCCAACTGTGAGGGGTTAACGTCGAGATACTCCATTGCCCAATAGGCCTCCCGCTCCATTTTGTTGTCGGTATAAACTGCTGCCCGAGTTTCGCTGCGTTGACCTTTGGCGGTGCGTGGAGGTGGAAAATAGTGCTCGGTGGCAAGCGAAAATGTCCATACCAGGGGCAGATCGCTGAAACCATCGGTGGTGGTCATATCCGTCACCAGTTTTGCAGCTGTACGCGAAAGGAACTCGGTAGTGCCTGGGCCGTAAATGGTGTGGCCGCCTTCGTAATATTGTTGGCTGTATTCTTCGGGAGTGGTGCTGTAGCCGAAGAAGCCATTGGTGTGGGAGCTAACGGCAATGAACGTTGGGGGAACTGTTTGTTGTTGCAGCGCCTGCTGAGCCAGTACCTGGCGCACGGCAGCACGAATGCGGTTGCCTGATTCGAAGGTGATTTCAAAGGGGAGACCTATTAGCACGAGATCGCCGATTTGCGATGCGCTGGCATTGACGCGATGCGGATAACGGTTGGATTGCAGGCCCCAGACTTGTAACCAGGACAGCATCCAGTTTTTTTGCGCATGACAATTGTCGGCGAAGATTTTTTTCGGCCAGCCTGCGGCAAAAGGCGGCAGGTAAGAAATCGGGAACACTTCGTCGCCCTTGGCGGCGCCAACGGTAGCAGCGCCGACGATGGCGCGATCACACAAGGGTTGTGCTTCGTCACCACGAGGATTGAGCAGGTCGATTTCACGCATGGCATGGCGAATGACCAGGTTGTCTTTCAATTGACTGTCAAGTTCGCGGAATAACGCCCAGGTTTGGCGGGCGATCATCAGACCAATACGGCGGGTTTCGCTGTCGCCGCGCAGCCCCGTGTGATAATTGGGGTTGTTGTCACCATGGTTGGCTTCGAAGGGGCCGTGAATGGGTTTCCAGCTGGGGTGATAGCGATTGGTAATGCGGGTTTCGAGATCGCGCTCCATGAATGCCCAGACATCGCCGTGGTAGGGATGGGTGAAAGGCGGAATACCTGTGCCGTGGATGGCGAAAGTGCTGAACGCGCCCAGGGGTTTCCATTGGCTATCGCTATCCTGAACGTCGATACGCACCAGTGTGATTTTCGGGTTGACGGCCCGTAACGCGGCGGCATCATCCGCCCGCTTATCTTGAACGTTATGGTTCTGGACATAGGCACCGATGGAGCGATTTTTGGTGGCGCCGTAGATCTCGGTTTCGCCCACGGCGATGCGCGCAGGTTGGCGGGTTCTCCAGGCGTCGATAACGGCGTCGCTGATCTGCTGCGCCAGAAAGCTGAAGACGTCCGGATCAAAACCCGGCTTATTTGAGCCGAAGGTGTTGTAGAAGTCACTTTCGTAATACTGACCAGGGCCGCTGTGAGTATGGGTGGCGTGGATGGTGATCGCTGAAAAGGGAATATCGGTCGCTTTGGCCACGGTTTCGGCCACTTTGTGGCGCAGCACTAGCGACGATGCCGGTAGATCGGCCTGTACGATCACGACCGGCTGGCTGCCCTCGCCTTTCAAATAAAATGCTCGCGCCTTGAGCCGGGTGCGAAATCCATCGGCCTCACGCGCCCAAGCCGAGTAGCCCATTTTAGGAATCCCGATGGGGGTGGTGATGTCGCGTTCGGCGATGCCTGCCAGCACGCTCGGGGCGGTACTTTGGGCTGAATCTTCGGTGGCTGCGGGTGCTGGCTTAAGTGCTTGTGTAAGTGCTGGAAGAATACGCCTCTCAGTCTGTGGAGGTTGCTTGATATGAATCGTGCTCGTGGGCAGGCTGTTCATTGGCCAAATAGCGATGGAGCCGCCGATTACAGTCGCCAGCAGCACCAGTACGAAGGTTATGAGCGTACGTTTTATCCATTTCATCATTGATCTGATTCTCGCCGGGGCCTTGCTGGGTGTACATCTGAGGGCTAGCCCCAAATTACTGCACGATAGTACCATATAGGTAATATAAGATACAGCGTGTTCCCCCGGTTGGCTCTATTTAACTGCCTTTATACACACCGCAGGGAACCATGCAAAAGACTATGTTTAACATCCCCCTGTGTCAGGATAGAAGTCTCCCATCAGGGCGAATCCAGATGAGAGAACAGCAGGTCTGTCAGCATTTGCGCCAAGTGCGTCGCTGCTGCATCACTCAACGGGTAGATATCCATAGACGTATCAGCCCCCTCCATCTCGGCACTGCGCGCAATTTGCGGCGCTGCCACCACGGTATAAAGCATTGCCCCTGCAATTGCGCTCCGCAGTAACGTGGTTTTCTTAAGTGCGTTGCCGACTCGATTGTCAGCAAACTGTGTTTGCCCGAGAATCGATGGAAAGTAGTTGTCGTGCAGCCACCGCAGACGTTCGGTGGTTTGAGAGCCCTCACTCAACAATATTTGCCCATAGGCAGGCAGATCACGCAGGGCCTGAATGAACGCCAAAAACTGGTTATTCACCGTCTCCCGATCAGAATCGGCTGCGGCAAGCTTGGCAAAATAGCATAGATGCGATTGATCAAATCGTTGCATAAGCCGCTTGGCCGCCTGCTCCCAAAGCGTTTCTTTGGTGCCAAAGTGATACATCACCAACGAATGCTTATACCCTGCTGCCGCCGCAATTTGCTTCACCGAAACACTCTCAAACCCCTTGGCGAACAGTGGTATTGCAGCGTCGAGAATTGCGGTTTTCACTCGCTCTGCCTGTTGGGCGCGCGGCTTTTCACTCTGCATGCAACTCCCCTCTACGAACTTTGCCTGGGCGCATCATAGCAATTGACAGTCTGGTTAGTCAGTGTAACATTGGCTGACTAATCACACAGCCAGCCATGTCGAGTGGATGTGGAGACCTTTCTGTCATGCCAACCAGGAGTGCTTATGAGCGACCGACCCTTTCGACTGCGCGTTGGAATTAATGCACTATGGCGTGCTGAAACACCCAGTTTCAGCGTGAAATACCAATGGATCGGCACACTCTTCATGCTGTTGTTTGCCTTTGGTTTTGCCGTTGGGTTTCTGGGTTGGGCACATTATGTTGCCTATCTGGGGCCGGGGTTGGGCGATAACTGGACACTGGCGCCATTGCGAGACCTATGGCAACAGGTTGGGCCTCAAACGGGGCGAGAGGGTTTACTGGTGGGATTTACGCTTCACCAACTTGGACTCTTGCTGCTGATAACGCTGAATGTGATAGCCACAGCCGGCATTATTTTAGCGGGATATCTATGCTACCCCACTCAATTTAAACGACCGTATCCATTGCAACAGCTATTCACCTTTTTTGCGCTGAACAGTATCAATTCGGTTTTGATTGCACTCACGCTGGGCACTATTGGCGTTATGGGTTGGCTGATGGGGTGGCGCTTTGAACAAGCATATGGTGCCTTTGAAAGCGTGTTGCAATGGACACACGCGCAGGCATTGAGCATCCCGACGCTGCTTGAGGTTCCAGCGTGGTTGGCCTTTTTGTTAGTGGCCAATATTGGCGGTTTTTTTCATTACTGGGCCCACCGGCTTTCACACGAGAGTAGGCTATTCTGGCTGCTGTTTCATCGCACCCATCATATGACGCCGGAGCTGATTCAACCGACCGCACAAGCCGTATTTTTTGCATTTCCCTTGTTTCTGGTGGTCGCGATACCTTATGTGTTTGTCTTTACTGCTATTGCAAAACTGATAACGCACGATATCGCTGCTGTTATAAGCTTTATCTTTTTCTACAAAATGATTGCGGCCTTCGCAACGACATTCAGTCATCAAAGTGCGTTATACGATTTTGCTCAGGGCAATCGCTGGGTACGATGGTTAAGCGTGGTGGTGTCGGAGGGGCCATACCATTATTTACATCATTCCGCTGAGAACAATGAGAACTCTGCCCGCGGCAATCTGGTAAATATCGGGGGTGGAATGGGTTTCCTGTGGGATAGAGTTTTTGGCACTTTTCGCCCAGTCACGCCGTACCGTCCGCAGGTGGGTTTGCAGGGCGCGCCGACACTTTATATGAATCCACTACGATTGGCATTTGCGGGTATGGCGCAAATTCTGTATGAGCTTTACCACAATCGTGGCATCACCAACAAATTGCGTGTGCTTTGCATGGGGTCTGACTACACGCCTACGCATTCGCGGGATTATGCAATCAAACTTGAATAGAAAGTCTGGCCTAAAGGGTATCAGCAATGGCGGTCAGGCAGGTGATGGCGCCGCATAATCAAGCACACCTTCGACCAGGTTTTTCAATGCGCCATACAATTCGCGATTGATATTGAGGCTGGTCGAAAGTTCGGTTTCGGTAACACCATCACGCAAGCCGCGCTGGAACAAATCGGTTTGCACACGCTGGTAGGCGATTTCAAGATCCTTGAGCAAGCTGGTGCCCTCCTCCTCGACGAAAATGGAATCGGCAGCGTGGTCGAGTAAGGTGTGTAAACGGGTGTAAAAGGCCTTCTGCTGTTGGGTAAGTTCGGCATAAAGTATTTCAACGGAGGCCGAATCTGCGTGACGGAATGCGGCCAGATTTTCACGGATATCCTTGAGTGATTTGGCGGAATAGACACCGTGCCGCACCGCCGACAACAATCGCAAGATATGCTGGCTCTGAGGCGTGCTGATGGCTTGCGCTTGCACAACGCCGGCATAGGCAAGAATTTCACCTTCGAGTTTTTTCACCGCCGCATAGCTGTCGTTATACGTGATATTCGGCGGAAACAGGCTTTGTAGATCATCTTCTGCCTGATGAGACAAAGTAAGGCTGTGCGGATCAATCTTAAGATTACGTAAATTGATGGCGATGGTTTGATGCAGCAAACGGCAGGTTTCTTTGCCTATGGCGGTGATGGCGTCCTGCGTCATGCGGGGAGGCACGTTATTAATGTACTGGCGCACGTCTTCATCATCACGCTGAAAGTGCTTTTCCATTTGGTGGGCATACCAGGGCATGATAGGCACCATCAAAAGAATCCCAAGGGCATTAAACAAACTGTGAAATGCCACCAATGCATAGAGCGGATCGGTGACCCCCGCCAGCGCCACCAATTGACGAGCGAACGGAAACAGCAATAAATAGGCAAACAAGCCCGTACACACATTGAAAATAAATTGTGCCGCCGCCAGTTGCTTTTTGATCGGGCTACCTTTGAGTGCTCCCAACACCAGCGTGAATGTCGTGCCGACATCGGCGCCGATCACCATGGCAGCGGCATCTTCAAAATCAATAATGTTAGAGTTAAGCGCTGCCAATGCAATCATGACGGTGGCGGAACTGGCCTGCATGAGTGCGGTCATCACCATGGCGACCAACAAAAACATGAAGGAATGATATTCGCGTATCCAACCCAGATCGAAGTGGTCGGCCACCCCCATCATATTTTGTTTCATCAGGGTAAGCCCTAACAGCAAGCAGCCGATGCCTACCAGCATTTGACCCCAGGCGTTAATACGCTCACGTTGGTTGAACAGCACCATGACCAGGCCGCCCAACCCCATTAGGGTCATGGAATAGGCGCCAAAATCCAATTTAAACCCCAGTGTAGCGACCACCCAACCGGTAAAGGTGGTGCCCAGATTAGCCCCGAGCATCACACCGATGGCGTTATACAGCGGAATCACCCCGGCACCCGCCAGCGCCATCGACATCAAGCCGACCATGGTGCTGCTTTGAACCAGCATGGTGACAAACACGCCACTGGTGATGGCGGCTAAACGATGCCGTGTGGTGATGCGCAATACCCGCCGGAAGGAATTGGAGCTAAGCGCACGTAACGCCTGTTCCAGCCACAGCATGCCGACCTGGAACAGGCCCAAGCCGCTGATGAATCCTGCCAGTATCTGGAGTTCAGTCATGTGAGATGATTATTCAATGGGACACTGCAGATAGTTTACCTGTCGCCTACTGACTCTGCCCGGCCTGTATCAATATTGGCGCCTTTGTTGCGCGCTCGGAATCGGATGCAGGTTTGCTATCATGTTGCTTGTGTTCAAGTTCGTGCCTGCCGAGGTTGCATGATGCAAAAAATGAACTCTCTATTGTCTGACTCGTCATTGTCGCGACGTCACTTTTTGCTGTTGAGCGGTGCGGCTGCATTAGGGGCCTCGACCCTCTCAATGACCGGGTGCGCGGTCAACCCGGTCACTGGCAGACAGCAGTTCATGCTGATGTCTGAAGAGGAAGAAATCGGCATCGACAAGCGGCAATCGCCGCACCAGTTTTCGGCGGATTATGGCGTGGTGCAAGACCCGGCCCTGCAGCACTATATCAGTTGGCTGGGCCTTGAGCTGGCGCGTCAGACGCAACGTCCCCATATGCCCTATTCGTTTCGGGTAGTGAACGCTAATTACGTAAATGCCTATGCCTTCCCAGGCGGGAGTATTGCAGCGACTCGCGGAATTTTGATTTCGCTCGACAACGAAGCGGAATTGGCTGGCTTACTCGGGCATGAATTGGGACATGTGAACGCCCGCCATACCGCTGCGAGCATGAGTCGGGGCGCAGTGCTGGGTGCTGCGCTGGGAGGCATCAGCATTGTCACAGGACAGCAGCCGGGCCAGGGCGGCTTGGGGGATCTGTTGCAACAGGTCGGGGAAGTGAGTAGCAAAGTATTGTTGGCCAGTTATTCTCGCGATAACGAGCGCCAGGCCGATGCACTAGGCATGGAATACATGGTGAAAGCTCAGTATTCGGCGCAGGGCATGGTAGGGTTGATGGATTTGTTGCGAAGTTTGCACCGCCAGTCACCGTCAGCCTTGGAATTGATGTTCTCGACCCACCCGATGAGTGACGAGCGATTCGCCAATGCGCAGGAGACCGCCAACACTCAGTATGTTTACGCTGGAAATCAGCCCCTGCACCGTGAACGTTATATGGATAAAACAGCTCGTTTGCGCGCCCTCGCGCCCGCCATCAAAACGCTCGAGCAGGCCGAACGGCAAATGGGCAAGAAAGATTTTGTCGGCGCGGAAACCCTGCTGAGGGACGCCATCCACCGTGCCCGAGAAGATTATTGTGCTCGCGTATTGCTGGCAAAATGCATGCTCGCCCAACGCAAGCCAGCGGAAGCACGCCCCCATCTGGAAAAAGCGGTGGCGATTTACCCTGAAGAAGCACAGGCGCACAATTTATTGGGAATGACTTATTTGCTGACGCAAGCGCCTGAACGCGCGCTGGAACAATTTACCGCCTATGACACGCTCATGCCGGGCAACCCGGGTACTACCTTTTTACAAGGCTACAGCCACGAAATGATGCAGCAAACACCACAAGCGGCTGAGCATTACCGACGGTTTCTACAGGTGGTCAATCAGGGGCCGCAGGCGCAATATGCCTACGCTCGACTGAAACAATGGGGCTATTTATAATCGCGTCGACGCACTGCCATTCTACCCTTGCTTAACGCCACTTTGTGGGGACGTTATCCACTTCTGGGTGAATTCGCGGGTGCTTACCGGTTTGCCAAAATAATAGCCCTGATATTTGTGGCACCCGTGCTGATCAAGAAACTCGAATTGTTCACGGGTTTCCACGCCTTCAGCCAATACATCAAGCTCTAAGGTCTGCGCCATCATGATAATGGTTTGCACGATGGAGCGGTCGTTACGATCGGCCGAGAGATCACGGGTGAAACTCTGGTCGATCTTGAGTTTGGAAATTGGCAAACTCTTCAGGTAACTCAAGCACGAATAGCCTGTACCGAAGTCATCGATGGAAAGGTAAAAACCCTTTTCCTTGAGCACCTGCATCTTGGCGATATTGCTATCCAGATTCGACATCAACATGCCTTCGGTGATTTCCAGTTCGACCCAGGAGGGATCAACGCCAGCGGCGGTGACGTGCTCAAACACGCGCTCGGCAAAATTGTCGACAATGAACTGACGCGGGCTGATGTTGATGGCCACGCGTTCGAAGGATTCCGGCAGGCCTTGTTGCTGCCAGCTCTTGAGGGCCTCGCAGACTTTGCGTATCACCCAGTCACCCAGCGGATGTATCAAACCCGATTCTTCGGCAGCACGAATGAAATATAACGGGGAGATGAAGCCGCGCTCAGCATGCGGCCAGCGTAACAGGGCTTCAGCGCCTATCAGGCGTTGCTGGTGATCAAGCTGGGGTTGGAAATACACTTCAAAGTGTTGTTCTTCAATCGCTTTGGGCAGCATCAACTGCAGTTCGAGCGTGCGCTCTGCTTCTTGTTGCAGTTCGTGGGTGAAAAAGCGCACCAGGTTGCGACCATCTTGCTTCGAGCGATACATGGCGGTATCTGCTTGGCGGATAATATCGTGGATGGTGTCTTGTTCCAGCGGGTAGATGGCAATTCCGATACTGCAGGTAACGCTCAACGTATGGGACTCTACCTCAAAGCCCTGGGCGATGGCACTTTGTAACTTATAGGCTGTGCGCTGGGCATCCAGCAGCGCGTTACCGGCTTCATGGTGTAGTTCGGGCAGCAGTACAACAAATTCATCGCCGCCTAAGCGGGCCAGTGTGTCTTCTTGGCGGACGTGTTCTTGCAGGCGTTTGGCGATGGCAACCAGCAACGCATCACCGATCGGATGACCGAGTGAGTCGTTGATATTTTTAAAGTGATCCAGATCGATGAACAGCACCGCACCAATATGATTATGGCGACGGGCGCGCATCATTTCTTTTTCCAGGACCTCGCCCATGCGGCGACGATTGGGCAGTTGCGTGAGCGCATCGTAGTTGGCTTGTCGGGCGATGATTTGTTCTGCTTCGCGACGTTGGGTGATATCCATGACACCCGCAATGGCGCCACTGAACTCCCCCGTTTCGGTGTGCAAGGGGGCGGTTTGCATCACGGTATAGATTCGCTTGCCGGTGCGGGTGATCCATTCAAAATCGTGCTGTTCGGCAACCCCGGCTCGGCGTTTTTCCATGTTGGTGCGGGCCAGCTCACGCCCCGCGTCATCCATGAAAAAATCCATGTGCTTGCCTATCATCTCTTCAACGCTGTATTCCAGCATATG
>CAYYPW010000028.1:0-70030 GCA_964473645.1 uncultured Moraxellaceae bacterium | reverse complement strand
AATAAGTTGGGACGCTATTTTACATAGGAGTGTAGGGACATGTTGGCCTTTCTGTAATTGAAAAGAGCTGTGTTTGAAAAGAGCTGCGCTTGAAATCAACCTCGTCAGCCTCATCTCTTTGTGTATAGCGACACCCCTGTTGCTTCGATTTCGCCTTCCAAGGATTTAATTGCCATGTCGTTACACGTTGTTTGCCCTCATTGCCACGCCCGCAATCGCCTTCCTGCTGACCGACTGAAAGACAGCCCGCGCTGTGGGGTATGCAAGCAAGGGGTGTTTGCTGGAAAGCCGGTGGAACTGGATGATCAGAGTTTTGATGCCCATGTGAACGGCAGCGATATTCCGGTGGTCGTGGATTTCTGGGCGACCTGGTGCGGGCCTTGTCACGCACTGGCACCTGCCTATGCGCAAGCTGCCGCACAACTGGAACCCGCCATGCAGCTGACCAAAGTGAATGTCGACGAATCGCAACAAGCGGCGGCCCGTTTTGGCATTCGCTCGATTCCGACCTTGGTGGTGTTTCGCAATGGCAAAGAGATCGCGCGCCAGGCAGGTGCCCTACCCACACAACAGCTAATGGCGTGGTTGGGCCAATGGCGCTAGCGTTTATAACAGTGGCGCTAGCGTTTATTAAGGCGTAGGCCGCCTGTGAGGGGACGTGAGTGATTCGTAAGTTGTGTTAGAATCGCCGCCCTTTACACTTCAAGGCAGCGGAGAAACAGCCATGGCCAACGAGAAAGCCAAAGTCATCGGCGAAGAACTGGACGAAACGAAAGTCGCTCGTTACCTCGACATGCAGCCCGCCGGCGATGAGAATGCCGACTTTCACGTGTTGACCAAAGCCTATCGCGGCCTGCCGCCAGAGCCGTTCGGTCGTTTTCTGGATTTGTTTCTGGCGGCCGGGCGCAACATCAACGCGCGTGATCAGGCGGGGCGCACCTTTCTGAAAACCATTGTGGGCAATGTGGGCCAACCGGCTTATGTCGAGATTGCCCGCCAGCGCGGCGCCACCGAGTAATACCTGCAGGCGATTCCCTATCTATACTTGCTGGTGCCCGTCGCTTGAATGCGGGCGCTCTGCAAGGGTCACTCTGCAATGGTATAGAGGGGAGAATGGATGCATGGTTGTTGGGGCTTGGGTCAGTCGCTTTTCTATTGATGCTTGGTTGAGACAACGCTGGTGCGTTGGCCTCAATGGCTTTTACTTGTCGTTTTGTTGGGCCTGGCCGAGCTAAGCGCATGGCAGGCGTCACGCATCAGCGAAATCGATCGCTTGCTGGAACAGGCCATTAACGAAAACCGCGCCTATGCCGACAAATACGAGTTCGCGCTCACCTTCGATAACGCCGTTGATATCGCGCAAGGTTCGTTGGAACTGTCGCTCGATCCCTCCCGTATGATGCAAGTCATGGCCAATCTGTTGTCCAACGCTATCAAATATTCGCCACCGAAGGAGGTCGTGACGGTACGCCTTGAAAAACACGGCACCCTTGCACGCATCAACGTGATCGATCACGGCCCAGGTATTCCTGAAGGTTTTCATTCGCAGATCTTTCAGAAATTCACCCAGGCCGATGGCAGCGATACACGGCAAAAAGGCGGAACCGGGTTAGGCCTTGCGATTACCAAAGAACTGGTCGAACACATGGGCGGGCACATAGGGTTTACCACCGATCCGCGCAAGGGAACCTGTTTCCATGTTGACTTTCCAATACTGGAGCAGGGATCATCGGGCATGAATAACGCCCCACCTGCAGCAAGGGTCGGCTAAGCAGACACTGGAGGCTTCCATGAAAACCGTACTTGTCACCGGCGCCAATCGCGGCCTGGGTTTTGAATTCGCCAAACAATATCTCGAACAGGGTTGCCGCGTGATCGCTACTGTGCGAGACGCGGGCAAAGTCGCAGCGCTTGACGCGCTGGCGCAACGCTTTGGCAACACCCTGACCATCAAAACGCTGGATGTCAGTGACGCCACCTCACGCAAGCAATTCGCCGAGACCATTCACAGTCAACCGATTCATATCCTGATCAATAACGCCGGGGTTTCTGGGGGCTGGGGTGAGCTGGGCAAGATCGATGAAGCGGTGTGGCTCAACGTGTTGCAGGTGAACACGATTGCGCCGATCAAACTTACCGAATTGTTGCGCGCTAATCTGGCGGCCGCCGAAGACGCTACGGTGGTTTTTCTCAGCAGTAAAATGGGTTCGATGACCGATAACACCTCGGGTGGCAGTTATGTCTACCGCTCGTCGAAAGCGGCGCTGAATGCGGCAGCAAAATCACTGGCGATTGATCTTGGGCGGGAGCATATCAATGTGGCTATTCTGCACCCTGGCTGGGTGCGTACCGACATGGGCGGGCCCAATGGATTAATTGATGCCCCCGCATCGGTCAGCGGCATGCGCCGCGTTATCAGTGGTCTGACGAAAGATCAAAGCGGGATGTTCATTGCGTATGACGGCACCATGATTCCCTGGTAAACGCGCTTAAACAAGAATCAACGATTTAAATTGACATGGCACCAAGGTAAGGCCAAATGCGCCCGGCGAAATGCCATTCTGACCGCAAAATGCCAGCATTTTGGTCGCCGGCAAGCCGCCCACCAGGGTTTTGAAACTCCCCAACAAGTGCCGGGAAGGCCCCATGACCATGCCTGACAGCGGGTTCATCATCAACCCCGGAATATCGCCTAAACTCATAGGCGCGATGGTCATCAGATTGTGATTGGGCATGCACAACGTAAACACTTTAAATTGCGAGGGTATCGACGCCAAGGGCATGGAAATATTCGGATAGGGAATCGGCACCGGAATGGGCCCTACAGGCGTAGGAATCGGTGTTAAGCAGACGTCGGGGAATGCCATATTCATTCCCCCCATTTGAGTATTGGCAAAAGGCATCGCAGTCTCTCTTTTTAAACGAAAGCGTTTGTAACGGATCAACCCATGTGGATACGTTCGCCGTCGATACGCACGTCTTCTTCGGCGGTAATCACCATATTCTTTGAACGCACATTCATGTGCGATTTGACCTCTTGTATCAAGGTGCCAATCGTTGCGCGTTCAAGTTTATCGACCCACCTGACCACCTGCTGGGCTCGCGCATAAAGATCGTCGACCACGACAGACGCCACTGACGCCACGAAATGCGTCTTGTCAGCCAACACGCTCAGGTCTCTGCTGTGCACCCGCGTATTCTCGCTTTGAAACGTACTGCTGCGACTGGATTGGTTTAACACGGTCGACGCCAATGACAAGGTTTCTGCCGTCGACACCTGTATGCCTTTGGCAGCATTCAGGTGAATCTGGCCTTGCAGGGATTCCAGGCTCAGATCACCTGTCACCACTAGCTGCATGCCTGGTTGCTTGCGCTGCAGTATCTGCGTTATATGATCGCCAGCAACGGTACGTGCAATCACGACCTGATCACCCAGCAGCGGGCGTACCAGACAACTGAAGGCAACGACGGCATAGCTGGTCGTGCCCTCACAGGTAATCAGAAAACCGGTTCCCTGTTCACCCGTGACAAGCCCACTCATCCAGTGAATCGCACCGTCAGATGATCGGGGCGTTGGCAGTACGTGCACGTTGTTATCCATGTTGTAGCCTCGATTAGTAGCCTCAATTAAATAAGGGCGGATTCGCCAATACAGTGTTTTTTTTACGGAACAAAACGTTCCGCCTTCAATCGTTCCTGATTCGTGGCATTGGCCAGGAGTCGGTTGCAGCCTGTCCAGTCTGCGGTCAGCCCCTCTGAATCACGTTCAATCATGTCGTGAAAATTGGCTCTGAGCACATTAGCCTGGGCAAAGCGGGCACCCGACACGTCACTTTTTGAAAAATCAGCGAAGGACAAATCCGCGCCGGTAAAGTTGACGCGTTTTGCATTTGCCGAAGTAAATTGTGCCATCGGCGCACTCGCCTTGCTGAAGCTCGCATTTTCGAGCGAAGCTTCATTGAACAAGGCTTGCTGCAGCAACGCGCCTGCAAAATTTGCATTTTTCAGTTTTGCCTTGATAAAAAGCGCATTGTTGGCATGCGTCGACGAAAAATCAGCGCCTTCCAGTTGTGCCTCCATAAAGCCACATTGACTGAGATTACACCCGGAAAAATTGATCTGATTCAATATGGATTCGCGAAACTGGCACACCTTGAATTGAATGGCGCGACAATCCATTCCAGTTAATTGCGCCCCCTGAAAAAAAACCATTTCCCAGGTTGCGCCTGAAAAATTGGCGCGTCGTAAATCGGGATGGATGAGATTGGTGCGAAAAAAATGCGCCTTTTGCCACACACTCTCATCCAACAACAGATTGACCAGATTCGATTCCCGGAACAGAGAGGATGACAGATTCGCGCCGGCAAGATCGCAATCCACCAAGCTGCATTGAGTCAGCGAGGATTCTTCAAACATCGCGCCTTTCATGTCACACATGTGGGCCGTCATTGCTTCGCCAAGAAGCTGGCGTGCATTCACGCGCAGCAACGACGAATCCTTGAATACCGTTTTACTGACCTGGGCGCCACTGAGACACGCATCGTCCAAACGACACTGGTTGAAAATGGAAGCGCGAAGGTCGGCACCCGCGAGATTACTGCCACGAAAATCAACTTTCTGGAATACAGCGCCTGCCAATTGTGCCTTTGAAAAATCGCGGGCGGACAGGTCGACCTCGCTGACGACCGGTAATTCGCCTGATTTACCGCTGATCAGGCTTTCCAGTTGCTGTTTGTTCAAGCCGGTCTCCAGTCTTTCAGGATCGTGTTGCCCAGTTGCGCCCCGACGAATTCGTTGTCGCCCAATGTGGCATTAAGAAAATTGGCGCTGTAGAGATTGGCTTCGAAAAAATTGCAGCGACGAATATCCGCCTGCATCAGGGACACGCCAAAAAGATTGGCTCGCCGAAAGGAGCTGTCTGCAAGCTGGGCACCCGTCATTTGCATTTGGTTGGAATTTATTTTGTCGAATACGCAATTCTTCAGTTGTGCGCCACTAAAATCCGTCAGGTGAGCGATGGTACTCGTGAAGACTGCAAAATCTGCCTGACATTCGCGAAAATTTGATTCACTGATATCCGAGTGTGTAAACGTGGCACGCTGCAGGCGTGAGCCTGCCAGAAACCTTGCGTTTTTCATCGAACAGCGATTAAACGTTGCAAACTGCAAATCGCACTCAATCAGATTGGTCGCGTTCAGCATACACTCGTTGAAAACCGCATGTTTCGCGTTTACCTTGATCAAATTGGCGTCTGAGAGAACGCACTGATCAAAGCAACAATTTTCCAGTGTGTTGGCGTTCAGCGTAAGCCCTGTCATATCGCACAGACTAAAGCTGCACGAGTGCAGCCGCGTATTAAGCATACCATCCAGTTTTTTGAACAACAGACACTGACGGAAAGTACATTGTTCGAGGGCGGACTGAGCCAGGATGATTGCGTCTGTTCGTGCATCAAGGAAGGCAACATTTTTTATCGTGGCAGAACCCAGATTAGTGCCCACCAGGTTGGCGCCCGAAAAATCCGCGTTCATGATATCCGAATACGCCATCACCGCATTTTCAAGATTTGCACCAGTGAGTTTTGTATCATGAATGACGACGTTTTCCAGAAATGCGCCGCTCAAATCGATACCCGTTAAATCGAGGTTCGAGAGATCGCAAAAGGCGAGATCCATTCCTTTGCACGAGAGGCCTTTGCTGTGGCGGGCGATAAGCTCCTTGCGCTTGCCATCTTCCTGGCCTGGGTGTGGCGATGTCGAACGCGCGCTTAAATGCGCACCGTCCCGGTAAGTTTGCATGATCGATAACGCTGCGAACGCCAGTTTTTTCTCCATCTCGACGTAGTCGGTTTCGAGTTTGTCGAGTTGCTCTTTCGTGGCCTGCCCCGCAGCAACCAGTTTGGCAACCCGTTGCCTGGATTGCTCAATAAACTCCTGCAGCGCGATTTGTTGGGTCGAGAGCGTGGGGCGCGTCAATTTTGGGCCGGTTTGAACAGCATTGATGGCTTCGTCAAGCGATGCCATCATTGCAATAGTTATTTCTGTGGCAGGCTGTTGCGCCAATTGCGCGCGCTGCGTTTTGAGTTGCAGCAACATATCGGCCTTGCCCGCCTGTTGCACGTCCCGAAAATACGCTTTTAGTTCGTCCAGTGCGCGTAAATCCATATGGGGCATATCGATGCCCACTACTTTGCCCGCCGCATCTTTCAGCGGCGGAAACGCCTTGTCAATCAACGCCTGAATTTTTGCCTCATCCAGGCCCGCCACCAGCGGAGGTGTTTCAGTATTGGGCCGCGCATTCAGCCCCTCAGGAAACTGGGCTGCCGCTACCTTTTTCTGTGCTTCGGCATGTAGTTTCATGGCATCGGCAAAGGTATTGATCTCACCGGCCTTTTCTTCGCCCAGCAATTCGCTGAGATCCGGCGTGAATCCATCGGGCAAAAGCGGCGCTTCATACATAAGGTATTTAAAGCGCTCATTGGGATCAGATCGCAGACGATACTCGTTTTCGTAATAAGCCAGGGGTCGCCGTGCATCGTTGGCGTTTTCAAGGGCGCACAACACCGCCGTGATATTTTCTGTGAACAGGCTGTCGGTGCCGGTACTGCCGCGAAATAAAACCCATCCCAAATCGTCGTTCGGACAAAGCCAGACCGTGTCTAGCTGTAGCGGGATTTCGGACAGGCGGCTTTCCCCTTCGCTTACCTTGTTGACGAAGCAGCGCGCCAGCACGCCAGGTAAACGGCCCTTAATAAGCGACATTTTTTCATTCATGTGGTGAATTTCAAAGGCTTCGTCGGTTTTCCAATAACCTTGATTCCATTGATCAGGAGCCGCGATCTGAAAAAAACGCCAATCCAGGTCTCGGGCAAAACCCGGCATATCGTTGCGCAAATAACGCTCATCGTAAGTGCCAGCATATTTCTGGCGTTGCGGCCAGGCGACCTGAACCTGAGCGAAGCTGGCAGGTTTTACCGGGCGATTCCGCGCCACCATGGGGTCGCCAGGATATTCCACCTGCGGTAACGGCTGCCCGCTAAAATCGCTCACCAGCGCTTTCACCTCTGCCCCGATGCCCACAGGGTTTTCCGCAAAGACCGAACCACCATACGCATATTCATAGCCGATATCCTGAACAACGAATTCGCCCGGTTGGCCGAGCGTGCCTGTGACACTCTCCCAATCGCGTCTGCCACTGACAATCAAGCGCTTTTCAATGGAACCCACGCGCACCTGAACCGGAAGCTGGCGAACGGCTTTGCCCGCTGGAGCGATGGCTTTGCCCAGCACGATAAATTCCCCTACATCCTTGCGCACGGCCTCGTCGAAATTGGACATGCCGTAGCCGCCCTTTACCATAGCTTCCCAGCCTTTGGGATCGAGCAGTAATTTGCCATCCGACAAGCGAAAGAAAAATCCGACAGAAAAGAACGCCACATAGGTGCCGTGCACCTGCAGCGTTCTATTCAATAATGAAGAATAAAGCGATTTGATGATTTGCATGCTCAGGTCATCACATACAAGCCGCACGTGACAAGCGATAACCCCGCCTGACCAATTTTGAGTGCCTTTTGATCCAGATCGAGCCCACCCATGCCGGTGAAGTTAAACGCAGGAGCTTTGAACTCTATTTTTCCGCTGTCATCCTGCGCCACTTTGGCGGCAAAGAAATCGAGTTCGACCTTAATGCCGGCCACCATATTGAACTCGATATCGATCCCCAACACCTGGGTAAAATCCAATTTGAGTGCGGCATTGAAGGACATGCCGTTATTGATACCCGCCACGAACTGAATGTCAGATAATATGCCTTCGACAAACGTATTCGTGTTCATGTTGCCATTAACGAATGCATTCTCTTTTAGAAATCCATTAAAATTATTGACATTATTGAAGCCGGCATTGAAATTCGAATTGTCATTGACGACAACATTGCTCGTCATATTCATCGCCACATGGCTGGCATCAGAGGTGGTGCTTTCGCTCAACAATGTGGCGCTGCCGCTCTTAAGATAGCTATAGCTATTGCCGGTCACATATTCCCACGAGGAGCCAATGGTATGGCTTTCTGAATCACCAACCGTTACTTCCAGCGTTTTCCCGTTGGTATACCCGTAGGAATTACCAATGGTTTTCTCGACCAAGGTTGCGCCCATGTCGAGCGTCATATTGCTGCCGTCGATCGTATCCTTGCTGTAGACCAGATCCCCTCCCGTGCCTGAACTGGGTGCCCCCGCCTTATCGTGCGCCCAATCCGTTTTGTTCAAGGCATTCACAGGAACGCCATCGTCACCAGTCACTACGTGGCTCTCAGCATAACCGTTACCAAATTCATAATCGCAGGTATCCCCCCAGGCATAATTATTACCCGCCTGATAGCTCATTTTGTCAGACCAGACTTTCTCCTTTTGCGCAGTCGCAGGGGAGTAACTCATACCGCCAGTGATGGCCCCCGGTATATCGAAGCTGTCACCAGTGGTAACGCCCTTATTAGTGGCCGATGCATATTCCGCATGTACTTCGTGGGTGCCAGCGCCAAAGCGATAGGTTACCCAATTATTAATGTATTCATACTGGGTTCCGCTCACATAGGAATACGTGGGGCCCACGCGACGATTGAGATGATAGGCCCCACTCAATTCGTCAGTCGCCGTCATATCCCCCGCAGACGCACCATCGCTTCCCAGTCGTGAAAACTGGAACACCTGTTGCTCATTAATCAGATCCAATCCGCCGGTAATATTGCTGCTGGTGGCCGCATCATTTCTGCCCGAGCTGTAGACAGATACATCCGCCGCATTGCTTAGCCTCACCAGGTGCGTAAGTTGAGATCCGCCTTTAATTTCCTTGCGCTCGATACCATCGGTGAGAAACACCAGACCATCGCCTGGATGGTTGCTTGCGCCTAAATGAAAATAGGTATTTTCATGCGGACTGAAGAGCTTGATCCGATTGGAATTGGCCTCATCATCGATTTCAAGCAAATTGCCTGCCTTCGTCTGAATTTTGCTTTTTTTCTGGTTGCTGGCATTGACCACGCTCGGTTGCCCTGCGTTGGGCATGGCACCTGTGATGACCGGGCGATCCGGGTCACCGCCGATAAAACTGAGCAGCACATGCGCGCCTTTGCGTAATGGAAAATGCATCCCTTCATTTTCACCGGCAAACGCCTGGCTCATGCGCACCCAATGAGACGCTTTGCCTTCGCTGCGTTGCTGCCGATCAAACGGCAAAATAACTTTATACCGCCCTTCGGTGTCAATTTCTGCGTAGGTTCCATCGCCTTCTGCATCGATCATTGCATCCAGTGTGCCGTGTATCCGATGTTCTTGGCAGATAGTAGGCGGACGATATTGAACGTCTGCCGCAAGAGCAGTAAAAGCACAGCTGTAATTGGTATCAGCGCGAGCAAAATTGCGAAGATAAGAGGGGTCATGGCCTTCTGAGGTGAGACTGGTAATCAAATAGTCCCGATTGTTCTCCGAGTGAAAATGCTCTCTCAGCTCAAACAAGTACCCCAGCAACAAACGTGTCGTTGTGCTTTCACCGTGAAAAACCGTTTTATGGCTGAGCAATTCCTCTGCCCGTACTTTTGCAAGTTCAGCGCCTTCTTCAAGCGAGGCAATATTCAGACCGAAGATATTGACCTCGCCCATGGCCTTCGCATCGACAATGGCTTCCCCTTTGATATCCACCGAGGGTTTGTCATCATTGTAATCGCGTAACACGACCACTCGCGGCATTTTCTTGTAGCTGCACACCAAGGATTTAATGGAGTGTTGATAGTGGGTATCACCCAGCCCCGTGTAGGGTGAGAATTCTATCTGCGCCTGTTTAATGCGTTCATGAAAAATATAGTGATCAACAATGACCATTTTTTCATGGGTGTCGGTTTGTTCGAAATAATAGTAGATACCCTCCCGCGAGAACAATCGGCTCAGAAAATCCAGATGGGTTTCGGCATATTGGCAGCGATAGGGCCAGGCATTGTATTTACGATTCAATCGAAATTCGTAATCTTCCAACGTCAACCCGGCTTCGCTGAAAATCATTTCTGCGATTTCGGTGACTGTTTTGTTGAGATAGACTTCATTGACATAGAACTGGCTTAATCCGGCGATCCGAGGCGCCATGACCACTTTGTAACTCACAAAATCATCGAGCTTTCCCAGCAGCTGAACATCTGTCAAAAAGCCATTGATACGCTTTTCTTCGCCATCACAAACAATTTTGAACTGGCAATTATTCTCCATCAATTTTTCAATATTGATGTCTTTTCGCGTGGTTCTTAATTCGATTTCATAACGGTAGGGCGCGGAGAGAAACTCTTCGCTTTTGTAATGATTCACCAGGAAGGTGTCGCGCGGTATGTCCGGATGGGCGCTGATAAAGGTGTATTGGATATGTCCAGTCATGCTTGTAAACCCACTCTGTTATGCAACGCTGCTGCTTCGCAGCGAACGACAGTTGGGCTAAAGCTTAGCTGTTGTTGAGAAAAACGCCATTCAGACGGAAGTGGAGAGCCCGTGTAAAATCAATGACTTGACAAAAACTGCGCATGAAAACGCAAATGCGCTTCAATAAATGTCGCAATGAAATAATAGCTGTGATCGTACCCCTCACGACGATTCAAGAGGAGCGCCACCCCTGCCTTCTGGCAGGCGCCCTCCAGCAACTCTGGCTTCAATTGTGTCTGCAAAAATTTGTCTGCCAATCCCTGCTCTACCAGAATGGGTTTGTCATAACCACGATCCTCGATGAGGGCGACAGCATCATGTTTACGCCAGGCCGATCTATCGCAACCCAGGTAACCTGATAAGGCTTTTTCGCCCCACGGACAGTGCGACGGCGCACAAATAGGCGAGAACGCAGAGACGGCGCGATACTGCGCTGGATGCCGCAGGGCGAGCGTGAGTGCTCCATGCCCGCCCATCGAATGCCCCATGATACTCTGACGCGTCATATCCAGCGGAAAACGCTCGGCTAATAGCGAGGGCAATTCCTGCTGGATATAGTCGTACATATGATAATGCTGCGCATAAGGGGCTTGGGTTGCATTCACGTAAAACCCTGCGCCCAAGCCAAAATCCCACGCGTTTTCTGCATCACCTGGCACCCCCTCGCCTCTTGGGCTGGTATCCGGCGCGACAATGGCGATACCTAGCTCGCTGGCGACCCGCTGGGCCCCCGCCTTGGTGGTAAAGTTCTGGTCGTTACAGGTCAACCCCGACAACCACCAGACCAACGGCACATTGCGGGTGTCGGCCTGCGGGGGCAAGTACAGCGAAAATATCATGTCACAGCGACACGCCGTCGATGCATGCTGGACACGCAACTGACGGCCATCGAATGTGCGGATATCTTCGAGTATCTGCATGTGTCGCTCCCAGGCTTTCGCTTTCGTGAAAAATTAGTACTGAATCACTGAACGAATGGCCTTGCCTTCATGCATGAGGTCAAACGCTTCATTAATGCGATCCAACGGCATGGTGTAGGTAATGAATTCATCGATCTTGATTTCGCCGCGCATATAACGCTCGACATAATCGGGTAGCTGACTACGGCCTTTGACGCCACCGAAGGCACTGCCACGCCACACGCGCCCCGTGACCAACTGGAACGGACGGGTTGAAATTTCCTGACCGGCGCCAGCCACACCGATGATGATCGATTCCCCCCAACCTTTGTGGCAGCACTCTAACGCCGAGCGCATCACCTGCACGTTACCGATACATTCAAAGGAATAATCAACGCCACCGTCGGTAAGCTCAACGATCACGTCCTGGATGGGTTTATCGTAATTTTTGGGATTCACACAATCAGTCGCGCCCAGCTGACGCGCCATTTCAAACTTGTCTTCGTTGATATCAACGGCAAGAATTCGGCCCGCTTTGGCAATCACCGCGCCTTGTATCACCGATAACCCAATCCCGCCCAAACCAAATACGGCAACAGTAGACCCAGGCTGCACTTTGGCGGTGTTGAGCACGGCACCGATGCCGGTGGTTATTCCACACCCCAGCAAGCACACTTTATCCAGGGGTGCCTCTTTACTGATTTTGGCGACCGAGATTTCGGGTAATACGGTGTATTCAGAAAATGTGGACGTGCCCATGTAGTGATAAATGGGTTTGCCATTCTTGCTAAAGCGAGTGGTGCCATCAGGCATTAAACCTTTGCCCTGCGTGGCGCGAATGGCCTGGCACAGGTTGGTTTTACCCGACAGGCAGAATTTACATTTTCCGCATTCGGGGGTATAAAGCGGAATCACATGATCGCCCACCGCAACACTGGTCACACCCGCTCCGACTTCAACGACAACCCCCGCCCCTTCATGCCCCATGATGCAGGGAAAAACCCCTTCCGGGTCAGCCCCGCTCAAGGTGTAAGCGTCGGTATGACAAACGCCGGTGGCAACCAGTTTGACCATCACTTCGCCGGCGCGCGGGCCTTCGAGATCGACTTCTTCTATGCTTAGGGGTTTGCCGGCTTCCCAGGCAACAGCAGCACGCGTTTTCATGAAAATCTCCTTGGTGTTGGCAATCAAGTTTGGCGTTATTGTCGAGGGGGCGACCCAATTTTGCAAGCACAATGCAAAATTGGGTCGCCACTATCTTTTTGATCGCCACTTTTTTTGATCGCCACTTGGGCAGGACGATGGAGTTGAAGGGATTGTTGCGAGTTAACTGCCCTTGACCACTTCCAGCTTATCCACACTCTGGAAGCCACGCGGCAACTTATTCCCGCGCCGTCCACGCTCACCCAGATAATGCTCCAAATCGCTAAATTTGAGCGATAAATGGCGTTTTCCGGCGTACACCAACAACTGATCATTCGGTGTCATCAACGCCATATCAATCATGAATTCTTCACGGGATTTGGCTTTGGCCGATGGAATGCTGAGCATCTGGTTGCCTTTTCCACGCGGGAGTTCCGGCAGTTCCTTGATGAGGAATACCAGCAGGCGGCCATCGTTTGCCGCCACTACCACATGCTCGTTATCAATATCGGTGATCTTGCGTGGCGCCAATACTTTCGCGTTTTCAGGCAGGGTCAACAGCGTTTTACCCGCTTTGTTGCGACTTTGTGCGTCTTCCAGCTTCATGATGAAGCCATAGCCGGCATCTGATGCAATCAAATAACGGTCACTGTCAGCGCCCATCAACAAGGCTTCAAAGGTGGCACCGGAGGGCGGCGTCAATTTGCCCGTAAGCGGTTCGCCCTGGCTGCGTGCGCTAGGCAGCCCATGTGCTGGCAAGGTATAACTGCGCCCGGTCGAATCAAAAAAGACCACCAATTGATTGCTCTTGCCCTGTGCGATTCCCAGCAAACCGTCACCGGTTTTATAGCTCAGGCCCGCCGCATCAATATCATGCCCCTTGGCAGCGCGCACCCAGCCCTTTTGCGACAGAATAACGGTCACCGGCTCCGCGCCTACCAGCTCGGTTTCATCCATGGCTTTGGCTTCGGCGCGTTCGATGATCGGAGAACGACGTGCATCGCCATAACGCTCCATGTCAGCCGTCAGCTCCTGCACGATTTTCTTTTTCAGCAGTGAGTTCGACCCCAGAATATTCTCGATGCCTTTGCGTTCCTTTTCGAGCTCGTCCTGTTCACCACGAATCTTCATTTCTTCGAGTTTGGCTAAATGGCGCAGCTTCAATTCGAGAATGGCTTCAGCCTGAATATCGCTTAAACCAAAACGTTCCATCAAGCGTGGTTTAGGGTCATCTTCGGTACGAATGATGTGTATCACTTCGTCGATATTGAGATAAGCGATCAACAAGCCTTCCAACTTGTGTAAGCGCTCCATCACCTTATCAAGGCGCCACTGCAAACGGCGACGCACCGTGGTGATACGAAACTCCAACCACTCGCTGAGCATTTCGTACAGACCACGCACGCGTGGGCGACCATCGAGACCGATGACGTTCATGTTGACGCGATAATTGCGCTCCAGGTCAGTCGTTGCAAACAAGTGGCCCATCAGGGCTTCGGCGTCGACCCGGTTGGAGCGCGGAATGATCACCAGCCGCGTCGGGTTTTCATGATCCGATTCATCGCGCAGGTCTTGCACCATGGGCAATTTCTTGCCATTCATTTGCTGGGCAATCTGTTCCAGCACTTTAGCGCCAGACACCTGGTGCGGCAGTGCCGTGATCACGATATCGTTACCCTCGCGCACATACACCGCCCGCATTTTGATCGAGCCACGACCGGTCACATACATGCGGATGATTTCATGGCGTGGCGTGATGATCTCCGCCTCGGTGGGGTAATCCGGCCCCTGCACATCCTCGCACAGATCATCGAGCGAACAGCCTGGGTCCTTGAGCAAACGAATACAGGCACGGGTGACTTCCCGCAGGTTATGCGGCGGAATATCCGTCGCCATCCCCACCGCAATACCCGTCGCGCCATTGAGCAGCACGTTGGGCAAGCGTGATGGCAACAGGGTCGGCTCATCGAGCGTGCCATCAAAGTTGGGCTGCCAGTCGACCGTGCCTTGGCCCAGCTCCGCTAACAACACGTCGGCATAAGGGGTAAGACGCGATTCGGTATAACGCATGGCGGCAAACGATTTAGGGTCATCTGCCGACCCCCAGTTACCTTGCCCATCGACCAGCGTGTAGCGATATGAGAACGGTTGCGCCATCAACACCATGGCTTCGTAGCAGGCCGAGTCGCCGTGGGGGTGGTATTTACCCAGCACGTCACCGACAGTGCGGGCCGACTTTTTGTGCTTGGCGGTATTCTTGAGGCCCAGCTCCGACATCGCGTACACGATGCGGCGTTGCACGGGTTTGAGGCCGTCACCGATGTGAGGTAGGGCGCGGTCGAGAATGACGTACATCGAGTAATCGAGGTAAGCCCGCTCAGTGTAGGTTTTGAGTGGGAGGCGTTCGACGCCGTCGGCGGAGATTTCAACAGTGTCTGTCATGCGTGGGGTCAGTTCCAGGTAAAGCCGACAACTAGGGAGTTCAACACCAAGAGGTGCGGGACTATTCTGGCACGAACGATTCAGTTACGAACCATTCTGTCACCAACAAGGTGGCACGAAAAAACGCTTTCATAACCACAGCTTGGAATGTGGCAACTGTAGCAACTCATGGGGGGCAATGCCACCGGCGCCCCGTTTGTTTTGCCGACGGTATATCATGGCGCCCCACGAAACGGACTTTGCAGAGGAGAAATCGATGCCCACCGAATTGTTGAACCTGAAACACACCCCCGACGCCCCCGTGCTGATCTGCTTTGCCAACGCAGGTGGCTCCTCCCTGGTGTTTCGCAATTGGGGAAAGCCCCTCATGAACGATCTGGATCTGTGGGCGTTGCAATTACCCGCCCGCCCCTTCAGTCGCGATAATGCCCCGGCGTGGTCATCCATCATGGCCGGCGTTACTGAAGCCGCCCACCTTATTACGACTAAAATTGGCAAACGCCCCTTTGCTTTTCTGGGGCACAGCATGGGCGCATTGCTGGCCTTTGAAACAACGCGACAACTGCGACGCACCCACGCCGCGTTGCCGAGTCACCTTTTTCTGTCGTCTTATGTTGCCCCCCATCTGAGCAAACCCGATACCAGTTTGCGCAAAAAACCCGTTGCGCAAATGAGTGACCTCGAACTCAAAGCGATGCTGGGTTCGTTTGCCGGCACGCCCGACGCGATATTGCAAGACCAGGAACTCATGGCCTTGTGGTTACCCACGGTGCGCTCTGATTTTGATTTACTGGATCGGTATACCTACCAACCGGAAGCGCCGCTGGCGGTAAAAATGGTGGCACTCGGCGGTAAAGATGACCAACAGGAAGTGCCAAGCGAGGGCTTGCACGCCTGGCAAACCCATAGCAGCCATCCCGTACCCATGCATTTATTACCGGGTGGGCATTTTTACCTGGAATCTGCAGCCCCCCAACTGCATACACTGCTGCGCAATTATTTATTACCTGCGGTTGCCTATTAAGGAGTTTTTACCCTTTTGTTAGGCAGGCGGGTGGCGGCACAAAGCCGCCCATCACCTTCGCCAACAAGGCTGCAAATTTGATGGTGGTCTTGTCTTCAAACGGCGCGCCCATGATCTGCAGATTCACGGGCAAGCCCTCGGGTGTCAGTCCCAGCGGTGCACTGGTGGCCGGCAACCCCATTAACGTTGCAGGTGAGATCCACATCAACAAGTCGGCATAATTGCGTTTTTCACCGTTCACCGTAATTTTGCGCAGCGGCAACTCCAGCGCTTGAACGTGTTGTATTGCGGTGGTTAGCGCCGGCGGCATGAGAATGACATCGTACTGCTCAAACACACGTAAAAACTTTTCGCGGATACGACGGCGCTTTTCATCGACTTTCAGCCAGTCGACATGATTCATCGCCGCCCCCGCGAAAAAATGATCAAAATGTTTAGGGGCATCGAAATGATGGCCAAAGCGCTGCAAAAATGGCGCCGCCAAGCCCATCGCCTGACGTTCAAACTTCTTGCGCGACGCCCCCATGATGCTACCCATCAGTGCAAGATAAGCCGGATAGAAATAATCAAGCCCCAATCCCAAGGGCGCGCCTTGCGTCACAGTGACACCGTTATTCTGTAAGGTGGTGTTGAGTTGTTGGTAGAGATCGCGCATGTGCGTATCAATGGGGCACATCGGGTCATCCACCCAAAGCAAAACACGAAAATCCTGCAATTTTTTCTGCTTGGCGGCCGGTAGTTTTAATTGCCAGCCGGGTTGCATCAACGGTGACGGGCCTGCCACGATATCGAGAAGTAACTGTAAATCTTCTGCCGTGCGAGCCATGGGGCCCGCCACACCTAAATCAGGTTCGCCCAATGCCCCTGGGGGCCCAGGGACGTGTCCGCGCATCGAAATAATGCCGTGCGTGGCTTTATGCCCATACACCCCACAAAAATGCGCAGGAATACGGATCGAACCCCCAATATCGCTCCCCAATTCCAGCGCGGTAAATCCTGCCGCTAACGCCGCTGCTGCACCGCCAGAAGAACCGCCGGGAGTGAGTGCGGTGTTCCAAGGATTATGGGTGGTGCCATAGATTTTGTTATAGCTCTGCAAATCAGACGCAAATAGCGGCACATTGGTTTTGCCAATGATGATGGCTCCGGCATTCAATAAATGCTGTACCACCACTGCAGGTTTTTCGGGTACATGGTTACGCAATGACGAAGCACCTGCCGTGCAAGGCATGCCCAGTACTTCGTAGGTGTCTTTAAGGGTGATGGGCAAGCCATGCAGGGGGCCCCATGATTCGCCACGCGCCGTGGCAGCATCAGCCTCATCGGCACGACGACGGGCCGCCTCCAGATCGGTGGCGACCACTGCATTGATCGCAGGATTGAAGCGAGCGATTTGCGCAACACTGGCTTCCAACAGGTCGCGGCTGCGCAGTTCGCCCTTTTGCAGGCGCTGCAGCAGCTGTCTGGCACTTTGAAATTCAAGGGATTGTGTAATCGTTGGAGTGGGTTCTTTCTGCATTGTACTCACGCGTTGCCCCTTGTTCTCGCTGCTGTTTTTCTTTGTTGACAGCGAGACTACCGACGTAACGGGGGTTTGCAAATGACCGCAGACGTCAAAGCAGTGGGCGCGATGACCAATGCGCACACTATTTACCTAAAGATTGATTCAGGCTGGCCGATAACATTACGAACAGCGCTTAACCGTTGACAATTTACCTGCCCGCTATTTACGTGTTTACAGCAAGAGGCTACCCGTGGACGTTACAAATATCGCTAACATGGCTACGCAATTGTCGAATGTCCGCGCGCAGCAGACACAAGAAACCGCAGTACTTAAAAAAGCTATCGATATACAAGCCGAAGGGGCTTTGCAACTATTGGCCTCAATAGACCCGTCGCAAGGTATTGCTGCTATTGATGGCAGCAATATGGGCCAAACCATTGATGTTCGGGTTTAATTGCCGCTTAAGCGCTCCCACAAACCGGAACACCTGAATACTCGCTGTTTTAAGGCGATTTCCAGCACTTCCTGCCGTTGGCCAAGCAAGGTCACGCGCTGTTTGGCGCGCGTCACTGCCGTATAAATCAATTCACGTGTCAGCACCGGGCTCACGGAATTAGGCAATACCAAACAGGTATGCGTAAATTCCGAGCCTTGGGATTTATGCACCGTCATCGCAAACACGGTATCCACCTGCGTTAACCGGCTGGGTAACACGCGTTTGATCCCCTCCGGTTGCGCGAAGAAAACCCGTAAAGCGCCATTGGCGGTGGCATCTGGCAGGGTAATGCCGACATCACCATTCATGAGCCCCAGCGCATAATCATTTCGTGTCACCATCACGGGTCGGCCGGCATACCAACCCTGCGTCTGTGACAACCAACCCGCCTCCTGTAACAGGTGCGCAACCTGTTGATTCAGTGCATCCACACCGAATGGGCCTTGACGCAATGCACACAAAATTTGAAAGCCTCCCAGCTTATGCAAAACGGCACTCGCCCATTGTTCAGGTGAGTGCCCTGCGGGGCAACCTGCTTTTACCAGCATCAAATATTGCACATAGCCATTGACGGTATCCAGCACCAGGGTTTTCACCCCTCCATCAATGGAATCCTTGCGCAAAAAGCTGACTTGCGCATCGTTGCCATCCAACAGTTTCAGTGCGGTACGCGTATCCCCCTCGTTAATGGCCAACGCTAATCGACCTATGCCACCCTGCGCTGAAAAACGATGGCTCTTTTTCAACGTAATGATGTGGTCATCAAGCGCCTGCGCATCCTTGTGTGGATTCAGATGAATGCTTGCCCGCGCTTGTAACGCCTGACACAGCGCCGGACTATAACGCGCGAGGTGCGCGTCTCGACAAATTTCACCGAGAATCGCACCGGCCTCAACGGAGGCAAGCTGATCTTTATCGCCTAGCAGAATCAAACGCGCTTGAGCCGGTAGCGCATCAACCACCGCCGCCATCATTTCAAGATCTACCATCGAGGCTTCATCAATTACGAGAATATCGACGTGCAACGGGTTGCCTCGGTGGCGAACGAATTCACGCGTATCCGGGCGAGCACCTAATAAACGGTGCAAGGTAGTCACCTGGGTAGGGATATATTCATGATGCGGCAAGCGAGCTACCGCACCACCGATGGATTCGGTTAAGCGAGCCGCCGCCTTTCCGGTTGGAGCCGCCAGGGCAATGCGTAACGCTCGACCTTGGCCGCTCAGTGCCAGTCCTTGCAAAAGCGAAAGCAGTTTGACCACGGTCGTCGTTTTACCCGTACCAGGCCCCCCAGATATGACAGCAAAACGCTGTTGAGAGGTGATCGCAGCCGCGATTCGCTGCCAATCTAGTTCATTATCTTGTGGCGCGAATAATTCATCGAGCCTTGAGAGGAGGTCTTGTTTTTCATCGACGTTCGGCATGCTCGGCAGAGGTCGCATACGCGCGATCAATGCCGCCGCCACCTGCTTTTCATAGGCCCAATAGCGCCGCAGGTAGAGTCGGTGGCCATCCAACACGAGGGGTTGGGCGTTATCGTCATTGCCAGCTTCGTTGCCATCGCTACTGCCGCTTTTACAGGCAGTGCGTATGGATTCAGAATGTTGCAATACCTGTAATAGTTTTTTAAGTCCCAGGGACTGCAGCCCCTCCACAAAAGGTTTCCACCCAATCACCGGCTCGCCATCTTTTAGGGAAAGGCCGGGTAAAAACATGCCGGGATTTTCCAGCAATGCTTTGAGATCCATACAGACGTGACCAGCCCCCAAATGAAAACTGGTCAATGCGGCTTCCACTAACACACGTTCATCGGTTTCGCCGCCAAGTTCCGTGAGCAAACCCGCGAATGCGGCATCTATCGGACGTAACCAACCTTCGTCCAGCCATTGTTGCAAGTGCGGAGACACTTTCATTGGGCTGCCCCTCCCAACGAATTTTCCAGCGCTTCAATGGTTGCATAGGGTATGCGCCGGACGAATACACCATGACCTTCGGCATCGACGCCTCGCAAGAACAAATAAATCGCGCCGCCAATATGCGTATCGTAGTCATAGGCGCTCCCCAATCGCGCCGACAATAAGCGGTGTAGTGCCAGCGTATAAAGCGCATATTGCACATCATAACGATGGTGCAGCACGGCATCGCGCATTGCGTCTTGCGTGTAATCCTGATGGGTAGTACCGAGCCGGTTGGATTTGTAGTCGAGAATGTAATAGCGGCCTTCGTGTTCGCACAGCAGATCGACAAATCCTTTGAGCATACCTTCAAGCGTATTCGCTCGTAGTTGCGGGCGCACCACCCCGGGAAATTCACTAGCACACACGCAACGATCCAGTGCTTGCTGATCAAGATGATCGAGTGCCAGCCAAAATTCCATTTCGATTTGGTATTGATCCAGTGAAAGCGCGCCAAGCTGCAAAGGGGTGGGGCTGGGCGTGGCAAACACTATCGCGCTTTCAGTAGAGAGCGGCGTGTTTATCGGGACTTTATCATGCACCGACAAAGGCAACTGCAGTAGTGATTGCAACCATTCCAACAATAATGGATGCCATTTTTCGTAGCCGCGTAACTGGCAGAGCTGCAGCAGTTGTTCACTGATCCCTGCACGAGCGGTGTCGCTTTGCAATTGCATGCAAAATCGATCAAAACCCTCCTCCCCGGCCCATTCCAGCACTTCGTGCAAAAAGGTGCCCGGCTGTGCACCTGCAGGAAATCCATGCATTCCCTCAAGCTCAGCGATCGGCATTGTCGACTCAAGCATTGACGGCAATAACGTCGCGACGGCAATTTGCTGATCGAGCAGATGCTCCTCCTGCAGTACATTTTCTTCAGGAACCGAGGAAAGCAGGGGCGATGACAAAATTTCTGCTTCCACCACGGTTTCAATCGCACCCCATACGATGCCGGTGTAGCTCGTGATCGTCCAGCGTTGCACCAGCGAACGCGACATCTGGCGGGCATCGTGCAAGCTCGGACCGTTGGCCACCGCGGGTAATAGTAATTCACTCTGCGGCAACGCTAGCGGAACGGGGGATAACAGCAAGCCTGAGCCGCTCACTACCAGCGCCTGGAGCTGAGTACGATATTCTTCTGCCGACAATGTTGCTTTACCCGCCAGCAACCAGGCCAGCGGGTTACGATGCAATACGCGTGACGGTTTGTTTTTTCCGGCAGAGGTTGTGACTTCGGCCATTCCCAACCAGCAGGCATGTTTGGCACGCGTCATCGCCACGTAGAATAAGCGTAAATCTTCTGCCAACTGTTCCTTTTCGTAGAGTGTTTCGGCGGCCTCGCGGGCAGACTGATCGCCATCATCCCAATACACCTGTTTATGACCGTTGGCGTCATGATAGACATAGGGCGGTTTGGATTCGCGCCCCGGGCTGCACACGAAGGGCAAAAACACCAACGGATATTCCAAGCCCTTACTTTTATGGATGGTGATGATTTTAAGCAACTGCTCGTCGCTTTCGAGGCGTAATGTAAGCTCCTCATTATTGTCGTCCTGCTCCGCGAGACGAATTTTTTCCTGTAGGTGACGAATCAAGGCATGTTCGCCTTCGAGGGTCGCTGCGGCGGACTGCAACCATTCCGACAAGTGCAGCAGGTTAGTCAATACCCGCTCTCCTCCCGCCTGGGTAAGCAAATAGTGCGGAACCCCATACGCTTGCAACACACAGCGCAACATAGGGAGCACACCGTGTTGCTGCCAATGCTGGCGAAATTCCTTGAATTGTTCGACCTTTTCTTCCCACATAAATTCGTTGTGCTGCAGCGCATCAAGATCCGTCAGCGACAAGCGCAAATGGGGTTCTGCCAGTGCCACACGCAGGCGACGTTCATCTTCGGGCATGGCCACGGCTTGCAGTAACGCCAGCAATGTGTGCGCTTCCTGTGTAGCAAATACCGTGTCACGCTCACTCAGATAAACACTGCGCACACCACGATCGGACAAGGCTTCGCGTATCACCGAGGCTTCGTTGCGATTGCGTATCAGCACTGCCATATCGGCCGCTCTCAGGGGCCGATATCCACCCTCGCCATCGACAAACCCCGCTTGTTGTTGTCGGGCCTCAAGCAGCAATGTAGCGATCGTGTCGGCAGCGTGTTCTGCCATGCGCTGTTGGTAAACTTTGGGTGCAATATCGGTGCCTTGCAATTGCCACAACGTCATCGGGGCAATACGCTTACGACGCAGCATTAATTTTTCTGTCGCTGGTCGCGAGTGCACCGGCACAAACGGAATTCCTTCAAAAACAAAGGGCGTCTGCCCTACCCCACGCGCAGCCAGATCAAATACGTGATTGACCGCAGACACCAATGCGGGCACCGATCGATAGTTGGTATCGAGAGAATAATGCCGTCCCTGCGTGTCTTTACGCGCCTGCAAATAGGTGAAGATATCGGCCCCACGAAAACTGTAAATGGCCTGTTTAGGGTCGCCAATCAACAACAAACCATTGTTTAAAGCATTGGCATAAATGACCTTGAACGCTGCATACTGGCGCTCATCGGTATCCTGAAATTCATCAATCAACGCAATTGGAAAGCGCCCTCGCAAAGCCTCTGCCAACCGCTCCCCATACGGCCCAGTCAAGGCAAAATAAACATCATTGACCATGTCATCAAAATGCAAAGTCGCCAAGCGCCGTTTTTCGTTGGCAAGACGCTGCTGCACCCAACTCGCTGCGTGTTCGATACAATCGATCACCATCAACTTATCAACAAACTCTGCCAGAAATGCATCGACTGCAACGAAAAAATCGACTGCCTCACACGATTTGCCTTTCTTGGCTTTACTCAATAATTGTCGCCACGACCACCACTCGAGCCCTTGCGCGCCCACCATGGCATGCTCGGGGTATGCAACAGAATCCAGTTGGCTCCACGCCAACAAATGCGCGACCTGCATACGCAACTTTTCTTCGGGATAACTGGTTTTGGACAACACATCGCGTGCAATGACATCATCAACCCATTGTGCAATCTTCCCGGCTGAATGAGCACACAGGCGTTGCAATTCCCGTAAGCGCTCGAAACACGCCTCCAGCATTAGTGGTGCAGTCAAAGAACGCGGTTTTTCGTTGTGTTTCAGCGCATTTTGCACGACCTTGAGCAACGCATCGGGGGATTTCCACTGCGCGCGCAGCCATTGTACATGGGCTCTATCGAGTGCATAAAAATAGCTACGCCAATAATCTTGTACGCAAGTTTCCAACAGGGTTTTCTGGTCTTGCTGCAAACGGCGATTAAAGCCGGCACCACTTTCAAACGCGTGTTGTTGCAACACCTGCTGACACCAGCTGTGAATCGTGTAGATCGCCGCTTCGTCCATGCTTTCGGCGGCTTGCTGCAGCACATAGACGGCACGCATGCGCTCTCCGCGTGCCTCGTAGTCTGCATGCAATGTTGCGAGTATCGGGTCTTGAGGTAATGCATCCAGGCGCAGCGCATTGGCGGCCTCCTGCAAACGGGTACGAATACGACCGCGCAACTCTTCCGTTGCCGCCCGCGTAAACGTTACGACTAAAATGTCGCGTGGCGAAAGCGCACGAGAAAACGCCGTCATTTCAGCAGGGTCGGCGCTCACGACACCATGCCCCAACACCAAGCGCAAATACAAGGCAGCAATGGTGAAGGTTTTACCCGTGCCCGCACTTGCTTCGATCAAGCGCATGCCGTGTAGCGGTAACGTTAGAGGTGAAAGCGGCATTACCCCATGTATTGCCTCTTTCATGCCGACGCCCCCTCGGCTATCCAGCGGAACAAGCCACCATAGAGCCGTTCGGTCCAATGCTCAAATCCGCTCATGTCATACACCCTGTTGAAAGTGCGCGCCAAGGCAGGGGCCTCATCACGCTCTGCGCGTGCAAAGGCATCCTCGGTGGCATAGATTTTCTCGGCGTTTTCCCAGGGGTCCACTTTGCCGGCATGGGCGGTACGTAAAAAAGTCAGCGCGGTTTTAAACGCCACCGGTAGCGGCGTCGACATGCCCTGCCGCCAGGCATCCAGCCATAGCTGCAGTTGTGCTTGTGCTTGGGTTTGCGTCAATAAGGGCGGCATATATACCTGATCGGGTGCCAAAAATACCGACTGCACATTCACACCTTGCGCGGCAAGGCACACTTGTTTCACCCACGACGACAGCAGATAGTGGTATTTCACCCCGGCATTGCCTTTGCCACGTGATGCCGTAGCGCGCCATTCCATTAACGCCAAACCTTCAGGGCCCCGACAGAGACCATTCACCCAGTCTTCAATGGTGAGACCGGCGCAGGGCAATCGGATTTCAACAGGATCTACAGGAGTCGGGTAACGAGCGGCATGTGTTTGCAAGGCTTGCCACACGCTTTCTGCCCCCACCACCACGGGAGCCACGGCCAGATCGCCCCATACGCCTGCGGGCAAACGACCTTCCCGTCGCCAGCGTGCAACCGTGTCGACAAAATCCGTGCTTTGCACCCATCGTTGCTCGATTAAATCCTGTCCCAGTAAATATTGCTCCAATCCATCGAGCACAAAGGTTTCACAGTCAACATTCTGCCCCTCATCCTTGGGGAATCGCACCTTCAATCGCTGCTCAAAAAAATACACGACCGGTTGCCGTAAAAACCGATACAAGTCATTGATGGTCAACGGTTCGTCACGCACATACGCCGGCAAAGACGAAGCAAGCGCGGGCATCTGTGGCGTCTGGTGAATATCACGCCATTCCGCCGCATAAGTAAACCACTGTGGTAATCCGGTAAAATACTGCAAACTGAAGGGTTGTAACGGGTGCACCAAGGTCAATGCGTTTGCGACATCCACGTCGTTTTCATATTGAAAGGCGGCCGACACATAATCCCGCAATTGTGCCACCAAAACGGAAGGCGGCCGTTCACTATCATCGCGGATGCTGCGACCAATGTAACTGACATAAAACAGGGTGCGCGCTGACAGCAATGCCTCAAGAAACAAATAGCGATCATCTTCGCGACGCGAACGATCTCCAGGCCGGTAACGCCCATTCATCAAATCAAAATCCATCGGGACCCGATGGCGCGGATATTCGCCATCATTCATCCCTAGCAAACACACTGCTTTGAAGGGGATCGATCGCATGGGCATCAGCGTGCAAAAATTCACACAGCCTGCAAGAAAACGCTGCGACAACCCTTCGCTATCGAGCGCGACCATCAAGGCTTCACGCACGACTACCAGGGGTAAGGTTTCGTCGGTAATGCCGCCCTCGTGACAGGATTGCTGCCATGCATGGATGGCGTTCTCGAAGCGGCGTAACAGCAGTTCATCGGCAGCATCTTGCGGCGTAAAAAACTGTTTGAGTAATAATTGCAAGCATTGACACCAAACCTCCACGGTATGCGTTTGTTGCAGCTGTTGCCACGTGTTTCCCACCACGTTCACCGCTTGCAGCAGCTTGCCAGCCAATGCGCCTTCCACACCCGCAACGGCGCCGAAAGGCTCCACCCCCTGCCAGGCTGCACCCCGCCCGCAGGCGTACCCTAACAGCACGCGACGCAATCCAAATTGCCAGGTATTGATATGCAAATCGGCAGGCAGGTCCAGTGAATGGCGCTGTTCTGCGGTCAACCCCCAGCGAATGCCCGACTGCACCATCCAGCGTTGCAAGACGGGTAAATCCGGTTCACTAATGCCAAAGCGCTCGCGCACCGCTGCGACTTCCAGCAAGCCCAGCACATCGGATACTGTCATGCGTAGTTCTGGCAGTCGTAACAATGTTTCCAACGCTTTGGCCATGGGGTGACAGGCCCGCTCGGGACGATCGGCCAGCGTAAAAGGAATATAACGCGCATCGTCACGCGCCATATTGCCAAAAACAGCTTCAACATGAGCAGCGTAACGGTCAATATCCGGGGCCATGACAATCACATCGCGCGGCTGCAAATCCGGGTCGCGCTCAAACAGATCCAGCAAGCGATCATGCAACACTTCAACTTCTCGTTGCCGTGAGTGGCACAGGTGAAACTGCAACGAACGATCGTCGACGGCAACAACGCAACGTTGTTCAGACTGCGCTGGCAGAGGCTGCAGATCAAAGATGGCATGCTGAAGCTGTTGAAGAAGCGTCGAACTCGCCTGCAAGGGTGAATCAAACAAATCAATCTTGGCATGTGAGGTTTCATCAGGATCGTAGCGGTACAACAATCCAATAAAGTCTCGCCCTTGCTTACCCCACGCGGCTAACAAGGGGTTGGTTTTGGCAGCCATCTGCTCCAGGGGCAATAGTGGCGGCAGTCCGGGTTTGCGGGCATGGCGATGACGGGTAATCCCCAACAATTCGCTGCCATCGAGAATATCTGCCCAATAATGCGGGCAAGGGTTGACCACATAAACCAGCACTTGTACATGACGCGACAAGGCCCCTATGGCTTCGAGCATTTGGGTTGGCATCGACGACAAGCCAAATACCTGCAGCCGTCGCGGTAAGCCACCCACCGGACAACGCACATCCTGCAGGGCATTGATAAAGCGTCGATGCACGTGTGAGCGGCCACTTTGTTGCAAGCCCTCGGGGACTTCCCCTGTCAGTGCTCGCCACAACGCAGGTTGCCAGCGTTGCGCATCGGGTACGACGGGGGCAGTCGTGCCGCCAGCTAGGGGCAGCGTTAGTCTATCGTCGGTCTGACCGGGTAGAATATCCTGCCCTACCTGCCAGGCATTGAGCCAGTCGGCACGATAGACCTGATATTGATCGTATAAATCCGCCAACTTTTGCGCCAACCCGAAACATTTACCTGCATCCTGGCGGCCATTGAGATAGGCGTCATTCAGATAGCGGCGCAGCGGGGCATAAAGGACAGCCTCTTCGCTTGTCTCATCGAAAGCGGGTAGCACCTGCGACAACCAGCGATACAAACGCCACACCAATCGGCTTTCATCAAATGGCGAGGTTGCAGGAACCGAGGCCGCCCCCAATACCCGCCGGTAGGCTTGCCACAAAAACCGCGACGGCATCAGAAATTGGTGAGCTGCGCAAATGCCATAGGCGCCCTTGTCTGCAAAGGCGAGCTTGAGCCACTGCGCCATTCCGTTACTCTGCACCAGAAACACGTCATTTTCGAGGGGTGCCAATGGATAGCTACGCCCCCACTCGATTGCGGTATCGCGCAGCGTTTCCAGTCGGTTGCTGTGCAGAATGACAAGCCCTGGCTTAATCAATGAACGGTTGTGGGAATCACCCATGCTATGTTGGCCTGGTTACGGTCTTATCGTTTTAACGTCGACAGTTATTGTTTTAATGTTGCCAATTCAAGCACATACCTGTGCAAACGACCAGCTTGGCACAGGGGGAGGCAGGGCGACCACAAGAATCTTGTGAGAAAAGCGCGAATAAAGTCGCCAAACCGGTCATGTTGCTGTATCATTCGCGCCGTGTACAGTGCATCCATCCCCCTTGACCAGTTTCTGGTGTCATATCTGATGGCTTGTTCTGACAAAGTCATCGTCCCGACCTTATGCTCCCCGGCTATCGCAGTGGTTTAAATCGCCCTTGTTGTTCAGCCAGAAAAGAATGGAGCTTCACGCAGCTAGGCTCAAACCTCCCAAAGGTTTGACGCGCAGAGATGTGTTGGTAATTGCCGCTGTTTGGTAAACACCATAACCCTCACTGCTTAATTTAGGCGTGCTCACAATATTTCGGTTGGCGCCGATGCAGCACAAATCGCGCAGTCTGAACGCACGCAGTCCATCTTCGCGAGCCATGACAATCTATTCCAGCCTGGGAGTATTCCCGTGCAAGGGACAGTTGTCTCAAAAATCGGTTACCCCGCGCGGCTAAACGCGCACCTTATGCTTTAGGAATTCTATGAATTTTGCTGATCTTGGTCTGAATACCCAACTCCTTTCTACCCTGCAAGCCCTCGGTTACGAGCAAGCGACGCCAGTCCAGCAACTGGCGATTCCCGCCGCCCTGCAAGGCGGTGACATGTTAGTGTCCTCTCATACTGGCAGCGGCAAGACTGCGGCCTTTTTATTGCCTGCCCTGCAGCGCATGATCGACACCCCCAAATCAAAAAGCCACGCAGCGCGCCTGCTGGTATTGACCCCTACCCGCGAACTGGCCCAACAGATTGAAAAAGCCGCTCGCAACTATGGCCGCGAAGTGCGTCGCCTCAACACCGCCTGTCTGGTGGGTGGCAGCTCTTATTACCTGCAATTGAAGGATCTGGGGCGTCAACCCGAGATTCTGATCGCCACCCCAGGCCGCCTGCTGGATCATATCGAGCGTGGCCGTGTGGATCTCAGCCAGATCGAAACCCTGGTGCTCGACGAAGCCGACCGCATGCTCGACATGGGCTTTTCGGATGACATCGAAGCGATTGTGGCGCAAACCAATCCTGAGCGCCAAACGCTGCTGTTCTCGGCCACCATGGAAGGCGTTGTCGGCAGTTTGGCCCGCAAGCTGACCCGTGACCCGCAACGCATTGAAATCGAGAAAAAACCCGAGCAAGAAGCCAAAATCGAACAACGCCTGTTGATGGCTGACGACCTGGCTCACAAAAATCGTCTGCTGGGTGCTCTGCTTCGTGACGAAAGCATGAACCAGGCTGTGGTCTTCACCGCGACCAAGCGTGGTGCAGAAGACCTGTCAAACAGTCTGCGTGATGAAGGCTTTTTGGTAGAAGCGCTGCACGGCGACATGCACCAAAACCTGCGTAACCGCACGCTGACCAAACTGCGCCAAGGCCGCATAGGCATCTTGGTAGCGACCGACGTAGCGGCACGCGGAATCGATGTCGCCGGCATTAGCCACGTCATCAACTTCGACCCGCCACGTCAGGTAGAAGATTATGTTCACCGTATCGGCCGTACCGGTCGCGCTGGCCGTACCGGCACTGCCGTGACGCTAGCCGAGTTCAAGGAACGCCGCATCATTCGTGATATCGAGCGTTATACCGGCCAAACGATTGAGCTGCACACGATTCCGGGCATGGAACCGACCCGCCGTGAAGAAAGACCACGTGATGGTGGTGCACCCAAGCGTCGTTACGGCAAGAGCAACAGCGGTGGCGGCGGTGGTCGCTTCAAAAGTGGCGGTTACGGTGGCGGCGGTGGCTACGGTGGTGGCAGCTCGCGCCCACGTAGCGACAGCGATTCTCCGGTAGCCCGCGAGCGTAGCGAACAGGCGCGTGAGCACCAGTTGCGTGAACGCGGTACTGGCGATCAGCGTCCGCGTACTAACGACGGCTTTGCGCCGCGTCGTGAGCGCCCGGCCGGTGAAGGTTTTGCAAAACCACGTGACTTTGGAAGCAGAGACGGTGGCAGTAGAGATGGCGCCAGCAATGGCGGTGGTCGTGATGCTTATGCCGCACGCAGTGATCGCCGCAGCACAGGTGAGCGTAGTGATCGCCCAGCGCGTAGCAGCTTTAGCGACAGCCGCAACGACGGTCGTCGCGATGATCGTGGTGGCGGTGAGCGCAAGCGCTTTAACGACACCGCACGTCCGCCACGCAAGCGTGCTGCTTTCGGACAGTAATGTGTTCGTTGTTGTTTAGTCGTTGAATAAAGTAAAAGGCCGGTGAATACCGGCCTTTTACTTTTTGGGGAATCACACCTTTCAAGCCATTGGCTTATCGCCACGTCATCTGCAAATACACACTACGTTCAAGCTCCGTCGGCGCCGGGCCATAGTAAATATCGATAAATTCCAGACGCGAGCGATCAGTCAGATTTTTACCCATCAATGCAAGCTCCAGATGGGGCGTTAGTTGTTTGCCGATCCGCATATTCAGATCGGCATACGACGGCACATCGGCACCATTGATATTGATATCATGCACATAGCGTACACCCCAATCGAATTGCCATTGATCGGCAAGATCATGGTAAAAAATCAAATTCAGCTGATGCTCGGGTGATTGGGTTTTTGTTCGCTGTGCCGTTGTTGGCAGTACCGTGTTTTCCGTAAGATTTTCTGAGTGCGCTTCCACTCGCAGGTATGAATAAGCCGATTTGATATGGAAGGTTTCGCCTAGCATATAATCCGTCGCCAACTCGAAGCCTTCACCGCGCGCATCCGAGACAGCTTCAAATTGTGACACCTGGCCGCGATACGATTCCACCGGATCATCGATTCTGATTTCGTCGGTCAAAACCGGGCTGTATAAACGCCGATAATCATTCACGAAGACTGTCGCATCAAACAATGCATTGGCGCCCAATTTTACACGTACACCTGTTTCATAGGCATACAACACTTCTGCGGGCAAATCCTCGTTGCCTTCTGCAACGCGGTAAATGGGTTCAGGTTCATTCCTGCCAGCCCGATACTCCACCACATTGCGGCTCTCAAACAGGGAAGGTATCCGTATCGCACGCGAAATACTCCCCCACAATGTCAGATCGTTCTGCGGTTGCCACGCCAAACGCATGCTGGGTTGGTATTCGGTTTCTGCGGCATGACTATTCTCAAATTTAACGCCCAACGTAGCATTCACCGTTTCAGTCAAACGAATCTCATCCTGTACAAAAGCAGTGATGGTTTCGCTCCGCAGCATTTTCTCTGCGACATCGACGGCAAAACTGCCTTCGAGCAGGTATCTGACATAACGGTATTCCAGCCCCCATGTCCAACGCTGCCGCTCTGTGGCCATCACGTTGTACTGCAGCTCATAATCAGTCGTTAAACGCTTCGAGGTGTTGAGTGGATCAACGCGATCATCCACATCGACATAGGCTTGCATAATCAACCCATCGCCACTCTCCAGTGCATGCGCCCAGTGACCCAATAGATAACCCGCATTGGCTCCAAAATGGCTGCGTGGCTCCGAAAAATCAGCAATTGACAGGGCTTCCAGCGTAAATTGTTGACGGCGGGTTTCAGTAACACCTGCATCCAAAGTAACTTTATCCGTCACTTGCGGTCGCCAGTCCAGTCTGACCCCGCCTTGGCGAACATCGAACTCGTCCTGAGCAGAGCTGCCATCAAGTGCACGCGCCGCATCTACTTTGCGAATCTGGGCATTCACTCTCCCCGTTAGCGTTCCCGTCTGACCACCATACCGCGTGCGCAAAAAACCTCGCTCTTCGTTGCCCATGCCCGCCACGACATTGACTCCCTGTGTTTGTTCGGAATCGTAGGTAACGATGTTGACCACACCATTGACTGCATTTGCGCCCCACAGACTGGCACCAGGGCCACGTATCAATTCGATACGCTTGATGTCATCCAGCGAAGGCATTTGCTCGTCCCAATACACACCAGAAAACAGCGGCGCATATATTGTGCGGCCGTCAATCAACACCAACAATCGGTTCGCCACCTGGCTATTGAAGCCACGGGCCGTGATCGCCCACACGGAAGGACTAATGCGTGCGACCTCAATGCCAGGCGCTTGTGCCAACGCATCGGCGAGATTGGTGGCGCCACGACGTCGAATATCTTCTTGGGTAATGGTGTAAATGGCAGCGGCGGCACTGGCAAAGGTCTGTTCGCGCTTGGATACCGACGACACATTCATATTCATCAGCTGTTCGAGATCCATGTCTGCAAGCTCGCTTCCTGCATTTGCAGACAGTGAAGTTGCACTGCCCACGAGCATGATGATGCAAACACTTTTCTTCATCATATTTTTCTTTTCACAAATAAAAGGTGTCACGCCCAAAACGTTAACAATAAAAAGCGGGGAGCCAACTCAAAAACTAATTCGCTTAGCCCAATCAGAGTGCAACGGTAACACCCGACCTAAGCGGCAAACGCAAATGCAATGCTTAATCCACAATCGGCAACTCCAACAACGCCTCCCCCGGCCTGGCCAGCGTACGCTGCACAATCGGCAGCATAACACCACGAATCCGCTCTGCATCTGCTGCCTTGAACGCGCCCTGCTGGTGTGCACGCAGCGTCAACTCTTCGATGGTCAGTATCAAAGCACAATAAACATCCGGTTCCAGCGCGCGCCCTTGCAGATCGCGCATGGTGCGATCGATCAGCCGTATGGCATTGTTTAACACCTCCTCACGCACTGCCGCCAGAGGCGATGTCGGCTGTTTGGCCTCGACCATCAGCATGGCATATAACCAGCCCACCTCGATTTGCAATTGCATGTACACCTGAAAGGCATTTTGCAATCGGGTCAGCGGCTCACGCTCACCTGCCGATGCCGTGCGTGTCATCTCGACCAGTATTTGCTGCAAATGCCGGAACAAGGCGGCAGCCACATCAAATTTGCTCTGAAAATATTGATAAAAGCTTCCGCGCGAGACGCTGCCTGTTTGCAGCAGATCCTCGACTGTGCACCCGCTCACTCCCTTTTTACGAAACACGGTAATGGCGGCCGTCAACACCTTGGCTCTCGCCTTGGGTTCAAGCGCAATCGCCGCTTTCAGGCGTGCTTTAACCGCCTCTTTACGTGTTGCGTCTTTGCCTGTCGATTCTTTTCGTTGGCGGTCTTTGGGGAGACGTTTGGGCGCGGGGACAGGAGTGCTCACGGGGACTCGCTTTTCGGGTTCAAGGAAAGCAGAAAGATACCAGACCCGCGCACCTGCGACCAGCCGCCTGCGAGGCCTCATAGCCCTCGATACACGCATGGATTCCGCTGCCTTTTTCGACCAACGTAGTGAGCGTCACGCCAGCGCGCTTGATACCGCAGTGTTTTCCCACAACAACAAATGAACACAGTGTTCATTTGTTGTTGAACATAGTGTACATTCCTGACACTTGCCAGACAGGAGGACACACCATGACCGCTCAGGAAACTATCCATCACACTGTCGCCCCCGTTACACGTACGGTGTTCGAACAACAACTACAACGCATCAGAGACGAGTGCCGCAACCCGGATCAGGGCGTGTTCGGGCCGGCGTCTTGGATGTGGGAAATCACTCGGCACAGCATGGTGTTTGCCGGTGGCATGGGCCGCCGCGTGACCTTGCAAGTCGCTCACCCTTGGGTGACCAGCGGGGTAGACCAGCATTCAAAAGTTCGGGCGGATGCCGCAGGCCGGGCTCGTCGCACCTACTTCATCGTGTTTCAGATGATTTACGGTAATTTACAGCAAGCCCTAAGAGCGGCCGAGATCGCACATCGGGTGCATTCGAAAATCGAAGGCGCCGTGGCAGAAGGCAGTAACAATATCGCGGGCGGTACGCATTACATGGCCAATGAAGCCCACGCCATGCTCTGGATACATGCCACCATGTGGGACACTTTTGCCCGCGTGTACCAATTATTGGTACGCCCGCTAATGCCCGACGAGCTAGACGCCTACTACCAGGAAACGCGCCGTTTTGCGTGGCTGTTCGGGATTCCTGATGAGGTGCTGCCACGCGACTGGGCTGCGTTTCAAGGCTATTGCGAGAAGATGTACAACGGTGGCGTGCTGCGTGTGAATGCATCGACTCGCCAATTGACCGACTTCGTGTTGACGCCTCCGAATCGTTTGGCCAAAGCGCCGCTCGACTGGATCAAGACCATGACCATCGGCATGTACCCTGAAGCGCTTCGCAATGCCTATGGCTGGATTTATGACGCCAACGCCTTTGCGCGGGCGGTCAAGGTGGGGCGCCGCGTGCAGAAAAGTTTGCCTGCACGACTGCGCTATTTGCCAGCCTGGCACGAAGCACAGGCAAGACTACGTGGGCAACGCGCCGATGCACTGACAAGACTGATGAACAAGAAAATGTTCCGAACGCACTACCTGGTGAGCTGAACAGCCCTATTTTCAGCGGGGGGCGTGGCGGGCAAAATCAAAACGGCAAGCATCGTGCCCCCACTGGCGCCTGTCGCGCAGTCTCGATATGCTGTGACCATTCTTGAATGTTAAGGCCCTCCTGCGATGCGTATTCACACCGCACCCGCCTTTCGGCTTTTGCCACCGGCCGTGCATACGGCCCTGTCCGGGCCCCTATGCTCGCCGTTTTTCAATGCCGATTTTCTGGGCCTGCTCGAATCCACTGGCTGCGTTAACGCCAAAACTGGGTGGCAACCGCTGCACCTGTGGATCGAGCACGCAGGCAATCCCGTGTTCTATCTACCCATTTACGTTAAAAGCCATTCCTGGGGGGAATTCGTATTTGATCAGCGTTGGGCGCAGTTTTATGAAGATCAAGGACGTCGCTATTATCCCAAATGGGTCAGCTGCATTCCTTTTACACCCAGTGTGGGACCACGCTGGTGGGTTGCCCCCGACGCAAATGAGAATGAACTTTTGTCGTTGGCGTTATCGTTTATTGGCGAGCGACTACAGGCAGGCGTCAGCAGCGGTTGGCATTTATTGTTTGCCGATAAAACACCCCCGGCCATCCACCTGTCGACGCGCTTGCTGTCCCGCCATGACACGCAGTTTCACTGGTTTAATCAGGGCTATTCGTGTTTTGATGATTACCTGGTACGACTGAAATCCCGTAAACGCAAAAAAATACGCCGTGAACGCGAACGCGTCGCCGAACAGGGGGTAACCTTGCGTCGCCGCGAAGGCTACGCGTTGACGCCACAAGACTGGGCGACTTTTTATCGCTGCTATAGCAGCACCTATTATTTGCGTGGCCAAACGCCTTATCTCACGGAAGCGTTTTTTATGGCGATGGCGCAAGTGCGCTCTGCGCAAATCATGATGGTGCAAGCATTTCAGGACGACGAAATGATTGCTGGCGCACTTTGTTTTCATGATCAATCCACCCTCTACGGGCGCCATTGGGGTGCGTTGCGCGAGGTGGATTGTCTGCATTTTGAAGCCTGTTTTTATCAAGGCATCGAATACTGCATTGAACACGGTTTGCAACGTTTTGATCCGGGCACACAGGGCGAGCACAAACTGCTGCGGGGCTTTGAACCGGTGCAAACCACCTCCTGGCACTGGATTGCCGATACCCGCTTTCGCGATGCCATCGCGCATTATCTAGAGTGGGAAAAGTCGCGCAACCAACGCTACTTTGAAGCAGCCGGCGCTTGGCTACCTTACAAAATCGACCCCGCCGACACATCAGATTGATCCCGCGCTGGCGCCTGTGTCGCAGTGGGGTGGCGAAACCGGGGTTTTCTCACCCGCGCAAACCCGGTAGTCTTTGCAACACGCTGTTCCTCTGACCCATTGAGATTATCCCCATGAATGACCGTGTTCGCATCACCACTGAGGGTGAAATCTGTTATGTCACCCTCACCCGCACCGATAAGCACAACGGCATGGATCTACCCATGCTCAAGGCGGTCATCGCGGCCCAGAAGAAGATCCGCAAGATGAAGGACGTTCGCGCAGTGATTCTGCATGGTGACGGCCCCTCTTTTTGTGCCGGTCTGGACGTGAAAAGTGTGTTGGGTGATCCCATGAAGGCACTGACGAGCTATCTGCAGTTGTGGTGGCCCATGCGTAATGATTTTCAAACCTGGAGTATCGGCTGGCGTGAGCTGCCGATGCCAGTGATAGCCGTGGTGCATGGCAATGCGTTTGGTGCCGGTTTGCAGCTGGCATTGGGCGCTGATCTGCGTATTTGCACTCCTGATGCCCAACTGTCGATGATGGAGGCCAAGTGGGGGCTGGTGCCTGATATGGGAGGTGTGGCGTTGATGCGTGAGCTTATGCGGATTGATGTGGCCAAGGAGCTGACCATGACGGGACGGATTCTGTCGGGCGTCGAGGCACATGAATTGGGTTTGGTGACGCACATCAGTGAAGATCCTATGGGCTTGGCGCAACAATTGGCTGCTGAAATCAGTAATCGTTCGCCGGATGCGGTGGGGGCTGGCAAGTTTTTGTTGCAAGAGGCGTGGCGTGCCATTGACGGTGCCGCGTTGCGTGCTGAGCGGTTGTGGCAGCGTCGGGTGATTACAACCAAGAATCAGCGGATTTCGGTGCAGCGTAATCAGAAGCAGGAGGCGATTCCGTTCGATCAGCGCAAGATTTAAGATTTCGGTAAGAATTTGAGCTTTAAATTGCGGTAAATACCTTAAACACTGGCAAGGAGAAATATGAGTAGTCTGTTACGACTGGATGCAATGCAAAGTGCACCACTGAAAAATGACCCGTTTCCCTATTTCACTGTGGATCAGGCCATTGATGTGAATGAAGTGCAAGCGGTGATCAAGGATTTCCCGCGGATTACGGATGGCGGCAGTTTTAACCTGGGGGATGTGAAGATCCGCCCCCACTTCGATCGCTTGCTGAAAGCATTGGATACGGCCGAATTCAGGCGGATTCTATGCGATAAATTTGAGGTCGATGTGATGCAGTTACCGATGATGGTGACGCTGCGCGGGTACTCGCGACAAAAGGATGGAAAAATTCATACCGATTCGAAATCCAAGGTGTTGACCATTTTGATTTATTTGAATGAGCGCTGGGAGCATCCCAATGGTCGTTTGCGTATTTTGCGTAACGGCCATGATATTAACGATTACGTCGAAGAAATTTCTGCGGGCCCCGGGCAGTTGATTGCGTTCAAAGTGACGGATAATGGCTGGCATGGTTATGTGCCGTTTGAAGGCCAACGACAATCCATCCAGATCAATTTTCTGGTGAATGAAGGTGCCAACACCAAGCACAAATTTTTTCATGGTCTGAGCGCAAAACTGAAAGCACTCCGTCGCGGCAGAATGAAAGATGATGATTATTGAACAGTGTTGTTCGCTATTTCGCGCGATAATGTTTCGCCTTCGCCATCACTGCCAGGTAATTCTCCCGCTCATAGGCTGAAGGATCAATGGCATGATGGGCGGCAACGCTCCCTTGCATTTGTTCAACCGATTCGTATTCATGTTCTTCCATCCAGCTGAGCAGGTTTTCCAACAGTGTTGCCACGAAGGCCGGGCCCTTCTGCAGTAGCACACTGCATAAGTAAATCGCGTCGGCACCCGCCATCAAGCCTTTTAGGATGGTGGTGTGCGAGTGAAAGCCGCCTGTTCCGGCCAACGACAAGTTCACCTGGCCACGCAATAGCGCCAGCCAGCGGATGCGCAAAAGGGATTCATATTCATTCGACAGATGGATTTCTGGTACGACGTGCAGTGTGTCGAGATCAATATCTGGTTGGTAAAAGCGGTTGAAGATGACGACGCCCTTGGCGCCTGCGGTTTCCAGGCGTTTGATCATGTGGGCGGGGGCGGTGAATTGCGATGCAATTTTTACCGTCAGTGGAATTCGCACTTTTGCAGCAAGGTGTTGCACGATGGACGCGTAACGCGCTTCAACGGTGGCGCTGCTTTCGTTGGCGCTAGCGGCAATATTGTAGAGGTTTAACTCCAACGCATCGGCACCGGCCTCTTCGAGTAAGCGTGCGTAATCAAGCCAACTCTCATCATGCACGCCGTTAAGCGATGCAATCACCGGTATCGACAGATTTTCTTTGCAACGCTGCAAATGAGTTAAATACACATCCAGTTCGCTTTCATAGCGCTGAGGCTGTTGCAGGTAGGTTTCTGCTTCGTAATGGCCTACATGCAACTGATCAAGATAGCGATGCATGGTATCTGCACTCAGGCGTAAGTCCTCCTCAAATAACGATGGCAGCACGATCGCGGCGGCGCCGGCATCTTCAAGACGACGAATACTGTCCCACTCGCCCGTCAACGGGCTAGAGGACGGCACCAGCGGGTTCTTCAAACGGAGGCCCAAATAGTGGGTTTGCAGGTTCATTGGGGTTTCTCCTCATTGGCGGGGGCCAAAACCGGTTCACTGGCCATTTGTGTCAGCGTCTCATGGCGAGCGTTAACATCTGCCTGCGATTGTTCGAGTAGGCGTTCGGCGTCTTGTGGGTGCGAACGCCACAACATGTTGAAGCGTGTTTCGCTTTCGAGAAAAGCACGATAGGGCACGCTAGGGGCTTTATTGTCGAGTTGCAATGGATTCAAGCCACGCGCGACACGGCGCGGATCGTAGCGCAATAACGACCAGTGACCGGTGTCGACCGCCAACTGCTGTTGTTGGTGATTGTGTGCCATATCCATGCCGTGAGCAATGCATGGGGCGTAGGCAATGATCAGGGAGGGGCCGTCATAGGATTCGGCTTCAAGAAAGGTATGCAGGGTGTGCACATCCTTGGCGCCATAGGCCACTTGCGCCACATAAACATGGCCATAGGTCATGGCCATGCGTGCCAGATCCTTTTTGCCGGTGCGTTTGCCTGCTGCCGAAAATTTTGCAACGGCGCCCATGGGGGTCGCTTTCGAGGTTTGCCCGCCGGTGTTGGAATACACCTCGGTGTCGAGCACCAGAATATTCACGTTGGCATTGGAGGCCAACACATGATCCAGCCCCCCGAACCCGATATCGTAGGCCCAACCATCGCCACCAATAATCCAGACACTGCGTTTGTTAAGCGCATCTGCCAGGGTGAGAAGGGTTTGAGCGTGTTGGGAGTCGAGGCTGGCCAGCGCTGTTTTGAGTTGAGCGATGCGCTCTCGTTGTTCATGGATTTCAGGTTCGCTCTTCATCCCGGAAGCGGTGATGCCATCCACCAGCGTACCACCCAAGGACGGGCGCAGTTTTTCCAGCAATTCCAGCGCGTATTCTCGCTGTTTGTCCCAGGCCAGTCGCAAGCCCATGCCAAACTCGGCATTGTCCTCAAACAGGGAATTACTCCAGGCCGGCCCCCTACCCTCGGCGTTCTTTGTCCAAGGCGTGGTCGGCAGGTTGCCGCCATAAATGGACGAACAACCGGTCGCATTGGCGACCACCATGCGCTCACCAAATAACTGTGTTGCCAGCCGAATATAGGGGGTTTCGCCGCAGCCCGAACAGGCGCCCGAAAATTCGAACAGCGGTTCCTGCAACATTGCGCCTTTCATGGTGTTGATTTTGTCACTGATATCACACTGCTCGAGAGTGAGATCCGGCAATTGCAAAAAGAAATCCCAATTGCGTTTTTCTTGCTCGCGCAGGGCAGGCTGCGGAGCCATATTCAGCGCCTTGCGATTGGCTTGCCGCTTATCGCGGATCGGGCAAATATCAACGCATAGTGTGCATCCGGTGCAATCTTCAGGCGCCACTTGATAGGTGATATGCACGCCTTGCGGGTAATCCTTGCCTTTGATCTGCACATGCTTAAAGTTTGCTGGCGCATCGATTGCGGCTTCTGCAGCAAAGGCTTTGCTGCGAATGGCACTGTGCGGGCAAACGAATACGCATTTGCCACAGTGTGTGCATAAATCGGTTTCCCACACCGGGATCATCTGCGCCAGATTACGCTTTTCGTATTTGGCGGTGCCCACCGGAAAAGTGCCATCCACAGGCAATTGGCTTACCGGAATGCGATCGCCCTGCCCTTGCACAATCCGTGCAGTGACATTTCGGACAAAGGCTGGAGTGTCTGCGGGCAGCAGGAGCGCATGCAGCGCAGAAGCAGCGTTAACATCGATGGATAACGATGTGGGTAAGGGCACCCGTTGCAAGCCAGCCAACGACTGATCGATGGCGCGAAAATTGGTCTCGACAATGTGACGCCCCTTTTTGCCATAAGACTTTTCAACGGCCTGCTTGATGTGAGCGATGGCCTCCTCTTTGGGCAATACGCCCGATAAAGCAAAAAAGCAGACCTGCATTATCGTATTGATATGCTTACCCATATTGCATTGGGCAGCCACCTGATAAGCATCAATCACATAAAATTTGATTTTTTTCTTCACCATCTCGGCTTGCAAGCGCACCGGCAAGCTCTGCCAGACGCGATCAACGGGCTGCGCTGTGTTCAGCACGAATACCGCACCCTCGCGGGCTTTTTCAAGCACATCGTAACGTTCCAGAAACACGCTTTGATGACAACCAACGTAATCGGCTTCATCGTTGTCAATCAAATACGGTGCGCGAATTGGGTGAGGGCCAAACCGCAAATGCGATACGGTGACAGCACCGGATTTTTTCGAATCATAGACAAAATAGCCCTGTGCATGCAGCGGTGTTTGCTCACCTATGATTTTGATTGCATTTTTATTGGCGCTCACGGTGCCGTCTGCACCCAAACCATAAAAGACGGCCTGAAATGTCTTTGACGCTGCATCGTCCGCCGCATTGATAACGCGAAAGCCGGCGTCCCACGCCAGACTGCTGCCATACAGGTCATCTTCAATCCCGAGGGTGAATCCATGGGGTGGCACAACACTCTTTAAGGCATCGAAAACCGCCTTGGCCATACCGGGTGTAAATTCTTTAGACGAGAGCCCATAACGCCCGCCCACCACGCTGGGCAAAGCCACCGTCCATTCACCCTTTTGTGCAGCCGAAAACAGGGCTTCTATAACGTCCTTATAAAGCGGCTCGCCATTCGCTCCAGGTTCTTTGGTACGATCCAGCACGGCAATGCGCTGTACACTCGCGGGCAGCGTTTTGATCAGCACATCGGCAGCAAACGGGCGAAACAAGCGCACATTAATGACGCCGACACGCTCGCCCTTCGCACACAGAACCTTAACCGTTTCTTCAACCGTTTCTGTCGCCGACCCCATAAGAATCAACACACGTTCGGCGTGGGGATCGCCCACATAGTCAAACAAGTGATACTGGCGCCCCGTATGCGCGGCAAACGCATCCATCACCGCTTGCACCTGCCCGCCAAACGCATCATAAAAGCCACTGCAAGCCTCCCGCCCCTGAAAAAACACATCCGGGTTTTGTGCAGTACCGCGAATCACCGGGTGATCTGGCGACAAGCAACGGGCACGATGAGCGGCGATACTGTCGGGGTTGATTAATGAAGCAATCACTTGATCGTCGATCACATCCACCTTGGCGATTTCGTGCGACGTACGAAAACCATCGAAAAAGTGCACAACCGGTACACGCCCATTGAGGGTGGCGGCCTGTGCAATCAACGCGAAATCCATCGCCTCTTGCACCGAACTCGCGGCTAACAGGGCAAACCCTGTCGCCCGCACCGCCATGACATCGCTGTGATCGCAGAATATCGACAACGCATGCGTCGCCACAGTACGCGCCGCGACATGAATGACCAGCGGCGTCAGCTCGCCGGCGATCTTGTACATATTTGGGATCATCAACAGCAGCCCCTGCGAGGCCGTAAAGGTGGTCGCCAACACCCCTGCCTGTAACGCCCCATGCACGACGCCAGCGGCACCTGCTTCGCTCTGCATCTCGACCACCTGCGGCACGCTACCCCATAGATTCTGGCGCCCCTGCGCCGACCAGGCATCGGCGAATTCCCCCATCGCCGACGCGGGTGTAATGGGGTATATCGCGATCAATTCATTGGTTTTATGCGCGATATAGGCAGCGGCTTCATTGCCATCGAGGGTGACTTTTGTGGTCATGCGGGTTCCGGTCAGGTGGTGGTGGCCCTGGGTGAAGACAATCCTAAAGTAGTACATGAATGCCGTCATCGGCATCTTGATCTAACGCAAATTCCCTCCAGAACAGCCGCCCAAAAGGGCCATTCAATGCGGCACCGGGCTGATTATCTAAGTATGTGTGCAAGCGTACAGAACAAAGCCCAGCGGTAGCGCATTCTCAAACCTGGTGGCGGAGTTTCAACTCTTCACCTTCGATTATTTCCTGAATAAAAGGACAACAGTATGACTAATTCAACATGCAAGCAAAGCGCAATGGGCGCAACGCTCGCTGTCATTATGGGAACAGGGGTTCTCGTGGCACCGAATGCGATCGCAGCAGACTCTGCTTTCTATTTGGGTGGCGCTTATGGCATGAGCCGGATAGATAATGCCGAGTTTGATGACAACACGAATGTACTCAAAGCATTCGCTGGCGGAAAATTCATGGATTACTTTGGCGTTGAGGTTGCCGGGCTGGATTATGGCAGCGCTGACGACAACGACGTGAAATCTGATTTAACAGGATTCTCAGTGGCCGCAGTAGGATTTTTACCCTTTACCGATAGTTTCGAAGGCTTTATCAAGCTCGGTAATCTATGGTGGGAAAACGATATCCGCTTTCTGGGGTTCAAAAGATCGTTTGATGGCGAAGAATTTTTCTATGGTGGGGGTTTCAATTTTTACTTTAACAAAACCCTGGCACTGCGATTTGAACTGGAACGATACACAGTAGAATTAAGCAGTAACGAGGTCGGCTTTGACATTAACGGTGACACTGATGTTGATGTAGCGAGTGCGGGTGTCGTGTTTAATTTCTGACGTCGGTCAGTTTAAGAGACAACGTCGAACCCTTGCGTTGCGACCGGTTTTGATGTTACCGCTAGCCTTCATGTTGTAATTCTGGCTGTGCAGCCGGTGTGTAAGGTAACAAGCGAGCCGCTTCTTTTTTAACAACGGCATAGCACTCGCAACTTAGTTGTTCCAGCCGCGCTCGGTTCAGCACTGAGATATGGCCACGGCTGTAATTAATTACACCCAGTTTCTGCAGCTTGCCTGCCGCTTCGGTAACGCCTTCACGACGAACCCCCAGCATGTTGGCAATCAGCTCTTGAGTCATGTTGATTTGATTACCTGAAAGACGATCCAACGACATTAACAACCAACGACAAAGCTGTTGATCGATGGAGTGATGGCGATTGCACACCGCAGTTTGCGCCATTTGAGTGATCAGCGTTTGGGTATAGCGTAGCAACAACGTCAGCGCTTCACCGTGGCGATTAAACTCCTCTCTCAGCTTTTTTGCCGACAACCGGTATGCAACGCCTCCGCTTTGTACGACGGCACGGCTTAGCGAGCTTTTCGCATCCATTAACAATGCCACACCCACAAGGCCGTCGTTACCAATCATGGAGATTTCTGCCGAGGCACCCTCTGATGTCACGTAAAGCAACGAGACAACGTCATCCACCGGGAAATAACCATAATGCTGGGTATCACCTGATTCAAATAACACTTTTCCCAGAGGCATTTTTACAAGCTCAAGCTGGGGAAATACTCGCGCTTGTACATCAGCAGGTAATGCGCCAAGCAGATGATTTTGCACAGGCGAATAAAGAGTTGCAGCATGCTCAGTCATTGATACATTCCTGCAGATTTTAATTTGAATCGCATGAGTTCAGACAGCACTATTAGACTATAGACCACGCTGTGTTCGTTAGCGCACAGAGTACACCTAATTTCCACTACATGCCAATTGCAACATTGTTAACACCAACAGAAACGAACAAATTTTGCTCAAAATTAATAATAAACAGCCATGCGTGCGTTATCGCACCGAACGATGGAAGCAACAAGGCACACGCTGGCATCAACGTCATAACAGCTCGGCAAACGTGGAGATACTCACATGCTGGAAACAATTGCAATTGTATTATTGGTTTTGTGGGCCTTGGGCTTGGTGTCATCCTACACAATGGGAGGATTTATTCACCTTTTGCTGGTTGCAGTGATTGTTGTCGTTCTAATCCGTGTACTGCAGGGCAAGCGAATCTAATTGTCCCCGCAGAAAAAAACAATGAGGAAATTCAAGATGATTAGTCAAATTCAACCATCACCTGTCAGGGCAAAACGCACAAAAAAACCAAGGTTTTCATTGACTGTTGCAGGATTGCTCACACTGTCTGCATGTGCCACCGAGCCTCTGCCTCCTGATCAGGAATTACAATCAGCGGCACTGGCCATTACCCATGCAGAACAGGCACGCGTTGCAGATTATGCGTCCCCTGAATTGGGTGAGGCGCGAGATAAACTTGCTGCCGCAAACGCAGCTGCACAGCAAAAAAACATGGTAGATGCCAAGCGTCTTGCCGAACAATCACGGGTTGATGCAGAACTGGCAACCGCCAAAGCCGAAGCCATCAAAGCCAAAACCGTCAATGATGAAATGAAAAAAGGCACCAGAAGTCTGGAGCAGGAAATGCAGCGTAACACAGGAATCACACAATGAACGCGCCCCAACTAAATAAAAAGAATATGATGGCCGCCGCCATTGTATCAACGCTGTTGACCGCATGTGCGACGGCGCCCACCCCACCCGAAGGCTCTGCCGAAGTACGCAGTAAATTGTCGCAACTACAGTCTGATCCGCAATTGGCAACACGTGCCCCCGTTGCCATCAAAGACGCAGAACAAGCAGTGATTGCTGCTGAACAACCGCAAGAAGACCTCTCAGTAGGCCAGCATCTTGTGTACCTGGCAGATCGAAAAGTCGACATCGCTGCGGCACGCGCCGAAAGCCGGCTGCTGGAGGATCAACGCAAATCGCTGAGCGAAGCACGTGAAGGTGCCCGGCTGGATTCGCGAACGCGCGAAGCTGATAGCGCCCGCATGGATGCAGATCGAGCAAGACTCGATACCCAGGCTGCTTATGCGCAGAGCGAGGAATTGCAACGCCAGATTGATGAACTCAATGCCAAAGCCACCGAACGCGGGTTGGTCGTAACGCTGGGAGATTTGCTGTTTTCTACAGGCAAATCCGAGCTCAAGAGCAGTGCCGGCGCTCACCTCAGCAAACTAGCCGGATTTCTCAACAAATATCCCGATCGCAACGTCGTTATTGAAGGGCATACCGACAGTGTTGGAAGCGATTCATCCAACTTCTCACTGTCGCAGCGGCGTGCAGAGTCCGTGAAGGGCTATTTGCTTGGGCAAGGTATTTCGTCCGTACGCATAGAAACATCGGGTAAGGGAGAAGATATCCCGGTTGCCAGTAACGACTCGGCTTCGGGGCGGCAGCAAAATCGGCGCGTCGAAGTCATTATCGTCAATACGTCTACTTCGTCCCGTTAGCATAGGCAACGCGTTATAACAACGGATGCACCCATGTATGGTGCATCCCGCGACGCAGGAGAACATCGTGTACATACGGGTCGGCTACGAAATACGCTACGAATGCCCACAACCCACTCCCATGATGCTCACCCTAAATCTGCATTACACCCGCGCTTCCGACATTATTATTCCGGATCACATCGTAACGAATCCGGCTACGCCGATCACCGCCTATCGCGATGGTTTCGGCAATTGGTGCAGCCGTATCGTCGCGCCAACCGGTGAGATCTGCATTTCCACCAATGCACTGGTGAAGGATACCGGGCTACCTGATCCGGTTTTTCCTGAGGCACAACAGCATGCCGTACAGGATCTGCCTGCCGATACCCTGGTGTACCTGCTGGGTAGCCGTTATTGTGAAACTGATCGCCTTTCGGAGATGGCGTGGGCTTTGTTTGGCAACACGCCGACAGGCTGGGCGCGGGTACAAGCGATATGCGATTATGTTCATGCACATATAAGTTTTGGTTATCAGCATGCGCGTGTGACCAAAACGGCACTTGAAACATTTCACGAACGCACGGGGGTCTGCCGTGACTACACCCATCTGGCGATTGCGTTTTGCCGCTGCATGAATATTCCGGCACGCTATTGTACTGGGTATCTGGGTGATATCGGCGTGCCGCTATCGGACGCGCCCATGGATTTTTCGGCCTGGTTCGAAGCCTATCTTGATGGTCGCTGGCATACCTTTGATCCGCGCAATAACGTGCCGCGTATAGGGCATATACTCATCGCACAAGGGCGCGATGCGACTGATGTACCCATCAGCAACGTGTTTGGTCCCAATCTGTTGAAAAGTTTTAAAGTCTGGACAGACGAAGTCGGCGCGCCCACATGCCAACTCCCTGTTCTCTGTTAGCAGCGACCGATCCCCCAGCGTTTGAAGTCGTGAATGCGGCAGGCGCAAGCCTGTTTGTACTCGTGTGTGATCACGCATCCAACCGCGTTCCATTAAAATTGCACAACCTGGGACTCACTGCGCAGCAACTGGCGGATCATATCAGCTGGGATTCGGGGGCCGCCGACGTAGCAAGGATGTTGTCCGTGCTGATTGATGCGCCGCTGGTGCTCAGTGGCTATTCGAGACTGGTGATCGATTGCAATAGACCACTACACAGCAAGGAATTGATTGTTGAACAAAGCGATGGTGTCACTATTCCAGGCAATGAACATTTAACCGCTGATGATCGCGATCGTCGCGTCACTACCTTTTTCTACCCATACCATGAAGCTATAGCGCAACTACTGAATTCACGCAAAGACCCAACTGCTTTACTCAGCATTCATAGTTTCACGGCCAACCTGAACGGCATCCCGCGTCCCTGGCATATTGGCGTTGCCTGTCGACACGATGAGCGGCTTGCCAAACAATTGTATGCAGCGCTGCTGCAACATCCCGATATCGTCATGGGCTTGTTCAACGTTGGTTATAACCAACCCTACGCCGTTGAAGATGAATTTGATTATACCCTTCCCGTTCATGGTGAAGGTCGCGGCCTGCCTTGTGCAATGCTAGAAATCCGTCAAAATGAAATTCAGCTACCCACGGCTGCTGCCATATGGGCAGCGCGAATTGCACAGGCACTACAGAAAATAGAATTTTAAATTTTGCAACGCGGCGGCAGAGTGGCACGCAATTCTAAAAAGACAAACAAAAAAGTATTTCAATCAAAATCAGCGGCTTGAAATTTCGCAGATGGCTTGCGAGTCTACACACATTGATAAGTGCGACAGCGCACCGACGCACTGGGTGATCAGGCGCATTGTTATCGTGCTGACACCCTACAATTTCGTAGTGTGTAAGAATGATTCGAGGACACCATGAACAGATCAAACGAAAATGAAGGTAAGCCAGGCAGCATCAAGAATGCCCAACAATCTCAACCCCAACAGCAGCAACCGCATCAGCAACCACAACAGCCAGAAAGGCAGCCGCAGCATCAACAACAGCCGGGGCAGCCGGTGCAACAACCCAATCAACCTCAGAATAGCCCGCAACAACCGGGGCAGCAGCCGGGACAAAAGCAGCAACAGCCCAACCAGCAATCGCCGTCTCGCCAACAGAGTTCACAGCAACATCAGCAGCCGCAAAGCCAGCCACAGGAAGTGACACAACAGCATAAACAATCACTACCGAGCATGGATCAAATAAAAGGTGACTGGAAGCAAAAAGTAGGGGCCGCCAAAATTGCCTGGGGCAAATTGACCGAAGATGAAATTCTTAAATCTGAAGGCCACGCACAGCGACTGGCAGGCATTGTTCAGGAACGGTATGCGATCACCCGCGACGAAGCTGAAAAGCAGGTGAAAAGTTTTTTTGAGAAAGCCAAAGACACTGTCAAGTAAACCATCACTTATCGCTCTTGAGAAAACCTTCGCAGGTAACACACAGACCTATTGGGGGCAGACAACCGGCTGCCTCCACACCCCACGTACACACTGCCCATCTTGTTTATTACCGCAACGTTTGAAACGCAATTTATAAAAATTCATTGACTAGAGTGAGAATTGATTATGAAGAAAAGCATTCGCAATTTCATCCACGGTTCTGGCATCGTGCTGGCTCTCTCGACTACCAGCAGCCCCGCGTTTGCCGAAGAAAAAATGACGCAGGATTTCACTGATGCCCGCCAGGAAACGCAAATCTGGACCACCTACGTACTCAGCCCCTACTTGCGTGCCAGCGATTTAAAAGTGTCGGTGCACAAAGGCAAAGCCACACTGACAGGCAAAGTCAACGAAGATGTCAACAAGGAACTGGCCCAACAGATTGCGCTGGGCGTAAGTGGCATCAAGGATGTCGACAATCAAATCAAGGTCGACGAAAACTATGATCCACCCAAAACGGCATCTACACAGAGCTACAGTGACAAGGTAAACGATGCCAGTATAACGGCCGCCGTAAAATCCAAGTTGCTATGGAGCAAAAACACTGATGCGAGCAGCATCAAGGTTGAAACCAAGCAAGGCGCGGTTAAACTGACCGGAACTGCCGCAAGCGAAGACGCCAAAGCACTGGCAGGCCGACTGGCCAACAACACCAAAGGCGTCGATACTGTCGATAATCAGCTAACCATCAGCGAACCCAAGACTTCGCCGTCTGATGATGTCAAAATGGCTGCGAACACAGCGGGACAAAGCATTTCTGATAGCTGGATCACCACCAAAGTCAAATCCACCTTCATGTACTCCAACAATGTGGCGGGTTCTGACATTTCGGTGGCAACCAAAAACGGGATCGTCACGCTGAGTGGTAAATTGGGCAGCGGTGCAGAACAAGCACTGGCTGTTGAACTCGCGCAAAATGTGCGTGGTGTCAAGAATGTGGAGTCGAAAGATCTCAAGTTCTAAGCTCCCACCCACATAAGGCGTTATTTGGCGCTGTTGCCTCAAGCAAAGCGCCAATAGTCCTGGGAGGGAACACTATGCATATTCGATTTCTGACAGCACTCCTGCTCATGGCCATATCCCCAGCGCTCGCAGCAAAAACGCTCGAGCGCTGTATGCAGGAAAGAGTAAAAACCGCTGGCCCAACCCTCACCGTCGGTGAAATTCAATCCGAGTGCGAATTGAAGCATAGCCCACAACCATCACCCGATCTCATCCCCACCGCCATCAAGCGCCTGCAAATGGAAAAGCGCACCGAATGGAATCCCACGGTCATTACCGCCCACAAACAAAACTATCTATTGCCCTATACCTACATGAAGGCCCCCAACGACGCCTCCTACCCACTGCAAAACGACGACCACCTCGACAACCAGGAAGCCAAAATCCAGATCAGCTTCAAAGTGCCGATTCTGGAAGACGACTTGCTGATCGAGGGTGACAGCCTCTATTTTGGTTTCACCATGCTATCGTTCTGGCAAATCTACAACAGCGAAACCTCTGCATCGTTTCGTGAAATCAATTATCAACCCGAATTATTTTACACCATGCCATCAGGCGTATCGGATGAAGGCAGAGGAGCAGCGGCGCGGCTAGGAATCGAGCACCAATCCAATGGGGGCGCTTATTCACAAAGCCGCAGTTGGAACCGCGTTTATACGCAATTTTTCTATGCAAAAGACAGCTATCTGGTGAGCTTTCGCCCCTGGTATCGAATACCGGAAGACAAAAAGAAAAACGAACTGGACACACAAGGTGACGACAATCCGGACATTGATGATTACATGGGTTACTTTGATATTCAAGCCGTGGTGGAGTATCGACAGTTTCAGTATTCAACCTTGGTGCGCAACAACTTACGTTCCGACAATCGCAGCGCTGTTGAGTTTGGCATCAGCTTTCCACTGGGTGGACGTTTGCGGGGATTTGCACAGTATTTTAACGGTTATGGTGAAAGCCTGATTGACTACAACTATCGCCATCAGCGTATTGGCGTGGGCGTGTTGCTAACCGATTTGCTATGACAAATTGCGTTGAAATATAGTGTTCGTTGACGCACAGACCCGATGAGCACACGGGGCTATTCTCTATTCATGAAATGCTGCCAACCACAGGCAGCAATCAGCAACGCTCATCAGGAATTTATCATGAATATCCACGCCAACGTAAAAGACGCTATAGAAAATGCCCATTCAAGTTCGAAGCATACGCTTGCTGCCAAAAAAGAAGCAGGTGGGAATGTATCCGGTGAATTTCACAATTTTATCGCTGACATGGAGGATCTGATCAAAGAAGCAACCTCGCTCACTGGCGACGAATTAAATCTGGCGAAAGCCAAACTCAATCAACGCATTGATTCCGCAAAAAAATCAGTGGAGGAACTGGGTGGGGAAATTGCCGAGCAAGCTCGCCATGGCGCCAGTGCGACAAACAACTACGTGCATCAGCAACCGTGGCAGGCCATTGGTACAGGGGCGGCTGTCGGCTTACTGGTCGGTTTTTTGCTGGCCCGCCGCAGTTAAACACGGATTATTGTCATCATGATGCAGCATGACAATGCGCAGACACCAGAGACGTCGTATTCCCGGCAGGACACTCCAGCCACAACCAAACCTCCTGCCGTGCACTGGGCAGACATCATTGAGTTGCTCGACACCTCCGGCCATTCGCTATTGACACAAGCGGCCTTGCACGCTGCACTGGTCAAAATCGAATGGGCGGAAGAAAAAAACCGACTGCTGAAGATGCATTTAGCCACCTTAATGGGGTTGGCTTGTTTGTTGTGCGTCATGCTGTTTGCTGGCGTATTAGTGCTGTCGTTGAGCTGGGACACCGAGTATCGAACGCTTGCACTGCTGGCACTGATGCTGGTATTTGCTGCGGGTACTGGCGTAGCAGCCTATCGCTTTCAGCAGCATTCAAGCAGAAGTGCACAATCGTTTGCTGCAACACGACGAGAAATTGCGGCTGACCTGGCAGCACTCAGGCTTGCTTTACCCAGGAGAGACCATGAATCCGCTTAATCACACCACGCTCGCCGACCAACGTTTGGCGTTATGCGAAAAGCTGGCAGCACAGCGTGGTGAGATTTCACAACAAATCAAACCGATTGATAGCGTTGACAGTGAATTTCCGCGTAGCGTGACGATGCGTATTCTGATCCATCAACCTGAACTTGCAGCTCGCCTTGTCACGCAATTGGTAGCATTGCTGGCCGAGCCAGAGTCCGGTCGCGCAATCATAGTACGCATGCTGCTCACTCGAATGGTGTTGGCACTTGCAACAGCGGCCAATCACTACTGCGACCAGATTGAACACCGTCGCGGCCCTCAGCAAATCCGTTACAAGTGATGATGCGTGCGTCTCCGCTCACACTCCTGCGCCTGGCGCTGCATAACTGAGCGCTAGCGCGCAGAAGGCGATATTTTTTTTGCCTCAGTAATATCCAGCAAAGTTATTACAACACCATCAATCACATTATCCAGTCGACGATACGGCATAATACGCACGGTGAACCAACGATTATCACTGGCAGGCACCTGTTTTTCTGAAAAGGCAAGTGTGCGTAACGTTTCGAGCGCATCCTCGTGCAATTTGGGATATTGCAAGCTGGTGGTTAAATCGCTGAGCGGTCGCCCAACATCGCTTTCACGGAGATTTATTATTTTTGCCGCACGATCGGTATAACGTCGAACGTTCAGATTCTGATCCAAAAACAAAATCGCAATTTCAATGCTGTTGAGCACGTTCTGCATGTCACTCTGTGCAAGGGCGAGATCATCCAGTTTGGTCTGCAATTCGCTATTGATGGTTTGCAATTCCTCATTCATGGATTGCATTTCTTCGCGCGAGGTGGTCAGTTCCTCGTTGGTTGACTGCAGTTCTTCGTTGGTCGATTGCAATTCTTCATTCGATGACTGCAATTCCTCGCGGGATGCACGCGCTTCCTCACGCAAGGCCTGGATCTCGTCACGGTATTGCTGCAGTTCAGCCGCATAAGGGGAATCCAGACTGCCTTTTGACTTGCGGCGCCCGCGTCCACTCGACGGCGGAGCCACATCATGAAATACGACCATGGTCATGCCCTGCAGGGCAACCGGTTCGCGCAGGGCCTGCACGGTAACATCGACGACATGTACGCCATTGGGCGACGGAATTTGCAGGCCATGCAGATGCATGGGTTCACTCTGTAATGCAGCTTGCTTCAGCGCATGAAACAGCGGCGCACGCAAGCCTTCGCGTGCCATGGCATGAAAATTCCAGTTGGCCTTGCCGGCAGCGGGTTCCAGGTATTTACCTGTCCGCCCGCTGATATACACAATATCGCCGTCACTGCCAACCACTACCGCTGCAGGCGCATACACCTGCAACAAGACTTGATCAGCAGCCGCTTGCAGATTATTGGCAGCTTGAGTGGGAACATGAGGAGGCGTCACAGGGTATTCCTTAATGGGTCGCGATAACGGCGGAAATGAAGACAACAGAAATTCAGGGCCCGCTTTCGATACTTGCTCCTGTCGCAAATACAGTCGCAATTTTGACTGGATCGCATTGAACAGGTGACTGGAACGCCCAACCGTTTCAGAGCTGCCCAATAACAATAGGCCACCTGGGCGCAGGCTATAGTGAAATAAAGGCAGCAGTCTGCGCTGTAACGACGCATCAAAATAAATCAGCAGATTGCGACAAGCAATCATATCCAATTTGGTAAAGGGAGGATCAAGCACTACATCGTGTTGGGCAAACAATACCATGTCGCGCAGACTTTGATTGACCTGATAGTGTGTATCATGCGTGGTAAAAAAACGCGCCAGTCGCTCCGGCGACACATTGGCGTTGATCGACAATGGGTATTTGCCTCGCCGCGCCATTGCAATCGCATCCGGGCTCAAATCAGAGGCAAAAATCTGCAAACTGAAATCCGGCAGCGCCGGCAGAGGTACTTGCACTGGCAAGAGCACCGCTTGTTGCCTTCGTTGCTGCAGGTAATGCACCACTTCGGTAAATACCATCGCCAGAGAATAAGCCTCCTCACCGGTGGAACAGCCGACCACCCATGCGCGCAGCTTAGGGTCGCCTGTATGCCTCGCGAGCAATTCGGGCAAGGCAACCTCTGCCAAAAATTCCCACACCGCTGGATCACGAAAAAAATTGGTAACGCCGATCAACAGCTCCTTGAACAGCAAGTCAATCTCTTGCGAATTCAACTCCAGAAATTCGGCATACTGTGACAACGATGAGAACCCGTGTATCGCCATGCGACGCTCGATTCGCCGATGCAAGGTACTGGGTTTGTAAAGCGAAAAATCGTGCCGGGTACGCCGCTGCAACTGTCCGACAATCTGCTCTAGAGGTGTATGCTTCTGTTGATCAACCTGCACAGGTGACGTTAGTGATTGCGCCAGGACGGTCTCTTCATTAGCGACGCCAAGCGCCTGTACCCGTTTAACGTAAGCAAGAATCCGGGCCGGCAACTCCGACGGAATGTCAACGATATCGGCGCACGCTGCCACAATGGCGCTGCGCGGCATCGAATCGAATTGCGCCGACTCGGGTGCCTGTACCACGGTCAACCCGCCCAACGCCTTGATCGCCTGCAGCCCCAACGTACCATCAGACCCCATGCCCGACAGCACCACGGCAATCGCACGCTCATTCAACGCGCTCGCCAATGATGAAAACAACACATTGATCGGCAACCGCAAACCACGAGGCTCCAGCGGGGGTGCCAGCTTCAGCACACCTTGCACCACACTGAGTTCGGTGTTTGGCGGAATCACATAAACCGTATTGGGCACCACGCGCATCCCGTGCTCGGCTTCATGCACCGGCATGGGCGTAATGCGCTGCAATAGCTCCGGCAATAACGCCTTTTGTGTGGGGTCGAGATGTTGTACCACGACATAGGCCAAGCCGCTATCAGCGGGCGTTTTCGCCAGAAACTGCTCAAGCGCGATCAATCCACCCGCAGAGGCGCCGATACCAACTATGCGCGTTGATGTCGACGGTTGCGTTGAATCCATACACGAAGGGTAAACCATGGGGACACACTCTTGGCCAGCCTGGGAAGCCATAGCATAGCGGTAACCCCCAGGGGTTGATCAAGCATTCATCGATGGATCAACCTCCGACACCAGAATCAACAGGTGCTGACCACCGGGGGCCACACGCGCATTCACCTGCAGGGAACGACAACCAAAAGCGAGATCAGATTGCACCACACATGAGGTACTGGTGCCCAGTTCCAGCAATCGCTTCAACAGCCTGAAAAACGTCGAACGACTTTCAGGTTTCAGCAAACTATCGAAATGACGACCACTAAATTCGTTCGATTCCACATCAAACAATTCGGCGCAAGCCAGATTGCTTTCCAGAATTTGTCCATCGAGGCCGGCAACAAAATAGCCAATGGGGGCAAAATCGAACAGCGCCTGATAATAGGAAAAACTCTGTGCGATATCATGCTCATTAGCGGCAAGCTGCTCGTTCTGCAAATCCAGTTCAACCTGGTGGGTTTGCAATTCATGCAACAATTTAAGCCCCTCAGCGGCACTTTCAGGTGAACTCGCTAACTGATACAGCACCGCCAACGCATCTACGCCAAGCGTAAATCCTTTGCCGATGGCCGCTGTACCATTTTTGAGCCTGCCTTCTGCTTTCAGACGTAAACGTTGTTGATGGGTAAATTCAGTGGGTAAATACGACATTCTGTTCTCTCTGCATGATATGTGTATTGTTTTCGATCGAACTCACAGCCTTGACCTTATCCACGCTCTTTTTATGCGGCGTTGATGCGCAATTAACCATGGATACAAACACAACGGCAACGATAAGTGAAGCCAAATATTGGCAAACCTTACTCATTACGCTGGGTTCCTGACAAAGATACGACATCGCTATGCGTCCCTAAGACTTATGTTATGCCATACATGAGCGAAAACTAGGTTCCTTCTGCGACCAGTAATTGCGCGAATTCGTCCGCCACCAACGGACGACTGAACTGATACCCTTGCCCTTCTTCACAATGGTGGGCTTTCAGAAAATCCAGTTGCTCAAAGGTTTCCACGCCTTCTGCCACCACGCGTTGATTGAGATTTCGTCCCATGCCGATGACCGCACTGACGATGGTGGCATCACTGCTGTCCCGCGTGATATCGCGCACGAAAGATTGGTCAATTTTGAGTGTATCGATCGGAAAACGCTTCAAATAGCTCAGACTGGAATAGCCCGTGCCAAAATCGTCTATAGCCAGTTGAATCCCCATGGATTTAATTGCATGCAGCACAGAAGCTGACATTTCGGCATCGTGCATGACAATGCGTTCAGTTAACTCCAGCTCAAGCAATTGCGGAGACAATCCGGTCTTTTCCAACAGGTTTTCTAACATGGGTAAAAAATTCTTGTGCCTGAACTCCACGGCAGAGACGTTGACGGCGACCGGAACATTACGCAATCCTTCGGATTCCCAAACCTGCAATTGTCGGCACACCTCCCCCAACACCCAAAGGCCAATCGGTACAATAAGACCGCATTCTTCAGCAATGGGCACAAACTCTGCCGGATAAATAAGCCCAATATCTGGATCTTGCCAGCGAATGAGGGCTTCCGCGCCGGTCATCGTTCCGCTCTCAAGATTCACCTTGGGTTGATAGTGCAGTACAAATTCTTGACACCTGAGTGCACGACGCAAGCTGTTTTCGATCAAGAGCCGTTGCACGGCGCGCGTGTTCATGGCGACATTGAAAAACTGGCAGTTGTTCCGCCCCCTGGCCTTGGCGTGATACATGGCGGTATCGGCATTTTGCAAGATGGTGTCCACCTGGGTGCCGTCATTAGGGTAGATCGCCACGCCGATACTCAAAGTGACATGCAATTCATGCCCGGCAATGTGATGTGGATTAATAAAGGCCGCCAGCAACTTTTCGACCACTTGCACGACATCTTGAGGTCTCTCGATCTCGGATAGGAGAATCACGAATTCGTCGCCGCCTTGTCGACACACCGTATCCGTGACGCGCACACTCGACACCAGGCGCTGCGCCACCGATTTCAATAGCTGATCGCCCAGCGAGTGCCCTAACGAATCGTTAATATGTTTAAAATAATCGAGGTCAATAAAAAGTAGTGCCACTTGCTTGCCATGCCGACGCCCCATTCCCATGGCACGAGACAAGCGTTCCGTCAAAAGCAACCGATTAGGTAATCCCGTCAAAAAATCATGTTGGGCCAAGTAAGACATCTTCAGCGCCATCGCACGCGATTCACTCACATCATGAAACACGAGCACTGCACCGATCACATCACCACGACGATTGTGTATTGGCGCAGACGAATCCTCGATGTCAGACTCGCTGCCATCACGACGTACCAGGATACAATCCGCTGATAAGTCAACGACCTTATTTTGTGCAATGGCGCGCTCTGCTGGGCTCGGTGACGGATTACGCGTCTTACCATCAATGATATTAAAGACTGTCGACAGCGTGTGCCCCATTGCCTCTTCCAGCGTCCAGCCTGTCATTTTTTCTGCCACCAGATTGAGGTAAGTGACCTTGCCGTTCAGATCTGTCGTTAGCACCGCATCCCCAATCGAATTAAGTGTCACTTGGGCGCGCTCCTTCTCCTCGAATAGCGCCTCCTCTGTTATGCGCAAATGACGCTCGGTGTTCTTTTGTTCAACCACATAGTGCAGCGCGCGTGGCAGCCAATGCGAATCCACATGGGGTTTGGGAACGGTTTCCTGCGCGCCGCGTTGTAACGCTTGGATTGCCAACTCGTCATTGGTGGAAGCACTTAATACCAGAATCAGCGAGTTAGGTGCCGCTTTGACCATTTGATCAAACCCATCAAGGCCCTGACTGTCAGGCAACACCAAATCGAGCAATATAATGTCATAGGCCTGGCTTTCAACCGCTTCAAGTGCAGCGTCCAACCGAGTTACCCAATTAATACTAAATGGGTAGGTATCTGAGGACGCTAGTGCGGTCATGATGCGATCAGCATCTGCTTGATCAAATTCGACCAGAAGCACTGTCGTTACCCGCTGATGGATGGTGCGCTCAATCATTGAATACTCTTGTATCCGATAGTTTCTTCAAGGTGTGATGGTGAGGAGCTCTGTTGCGGACATCAGTGTGATACCGAACGGTATGGGGTGGCGGGCAGCACTCGCAACCAAGCTCCTCCGATGTAAATATTGTGCGCTGCGAGGCGGTGGGTCTGTGCGGAAACGAACGGACAAGATCAGCAACAGTAAAAACTGTGTAATATAAAAGCGGATTTCATATTAACTGAGTTTATTTACTGCACTAAAACTCGCTTTTCGAGCGAAAGCGAATGGTTTAGAGGCGCACAGGCGGCGCGCCATGGAATGCATGATATTTTTTGCACGATGCAACCAACCATTGTTGTATCGTGCAAAATTTATCTCTTAAAAGCGCTCATCATAAGAAAGCGCAACGATATAAGCGGTTGTGGTACCCGACAGATCAAGATAGGCATAGGGATTGTAGACAACATCACCTGCTTTCGTGCCGTTGGCGTTTTTCGAAACCCCAGAATCGATATCAAAACTGGAGTATAGATAGCCAAATGCCATATCGACACGTGAGTATCGATCGAGGTTATAGCCAAACCCTATAGAGTATAAATCCGCCTCACCCAGAGGTACCAACAGATCGATACTCTCGTCAGGGATCGAACTTTTACGCGGCTCATAACCGGCGCGTAACACAAGATTGTCATCATATTGATGCTCGAACCCGATGGCATAGTTCCAGGCATCCTCATAATTACGCGGCATGCGCAACTCGTTGGGATCAGAATCATCCTCGCCAGCCAGCGTTTCGATGGCAGAACCTATGGTTAAAAAATCCACGGGCTGACTAAATTTGAAATCGAGTGAATCCCATACACTGTAGTCAATCCATTTGAGATCGAAGTTGACCTTAAAGGACGGCGTTATCTTCATTGAAGTACCAAAGGCGAACGATTGCGGCGTGGTAAAATCCATTTTTACTGTGCCTTTTTCTACCAACTGATTATTCAACGACGTTTGGGTCAGCGCCGTGATCAAGCCACTAAGCAGCGCGTTATCGACGATACCTTGCGTAGTTTCGTGAAATTCAGGCGTGTTATCCATGCGGTAATCGCCTTCCAGTTCAGATTTGCCCTCACTTTGGTACACCGCACCCAATGCCAGCCAGGGCGTCGGCTCCCACAACACCCCCAAATTGAATGTCAGTGACAAGGGGTTTTCCAGCTCAAGCTGCACGTTACCCACATTGTCATACGGGCCAAGTAGCGACAGATCCAGCACATTCTGTATCGCCTCCTGACTAAAGGTGCCGGCCACAAATTGCAGCGTCTGTTCAGGCGCACGAAATTTGGTATGCACGCCCACGCCCTGCCAGGAAAAGCCAATGCTCGCCCCCAGCATCAATCCTTCACTGACTTCAACACCAATAGAGGGCGAAAAATAAGTCAGACGCGTCGTCGACACTTTATAACCCTGGAATGCCGCAGGATCATTTTCGTCGCGCTCATAACCAATGGCTTCGGGAGAATAAATAGCCGTTGCGAACACCCAGCCGTAATCCGGGCTTTCTACTGCTATACCACCAAACGGCACGATCATGGCAGGCACACTCTGCACCCCTGAACCCGGCAACATCACCAATGGATCAGAGGTTTCGGAATGAGTATTGGCAACCGGGTCGCCTACAAAACAATCGCGACTGGCTGAACAGTAAGTATCTTCAAAGGCTTGTTCCAGGGCTTCGGTGTGCTGGTGCCCGATATCACTCTCCAGCGTCATATGGGCCAAAATGACTTTGAATGAACGTTCGCGCCCTTCGATCTTGGCGAGCCCGGCTGGATTGAAATGAATTGAATCGATTCCCGGCGGGTCTGCAGTAACGGCGTTAGCAAGGGCCAGTGCCTTGGGGTTACCCAGCGTAATGTTGTGTGTCAGCTGCGCATGGGCGCCAACACTGAAAGTCGAACCTGCGACAAGCGCCCCCAACCACACGTGATGCTGAATGGAATAGCGATGTAGTTTCATACTGCCCTTTCAGGCGCGACGACAACACTTGCGCCCCACCTGCCCCCGGATTGTTATTGTTTTTATAGGGGAATAAGGCCTTTGATCAAAGCCACCCCCCATCTCGGCACTATAGTGCCACAGAGAACATGAGACTGTCGTTCAGTTTACAGTTTTGAAGTTTTTACCGAGAGGTAGAGGATTAGGGCACGTCCAGAGAGGACAAGCACAAGTCGAAGGGCGGCATAGCCGGTAAATAGTGAGAAACATTATCAACTGCCAGCATCTGTCCCGACGATAATACGAATCCGGTGCATTGCCTTTAATACGCCAGAGGGTTTCACACCCACCATCTCCTTGAAGACATGGGCAAAGTGGGCTGAGTCCGAAAACCCTGCGGCGAGCGCAGCATCCGTGAGTGAATGGCCCCCTTTCATGTAGAGGGCCGTAAGAAATAGACGGTTCCACAGGCGATAACGGCGTACCGAAAGTCCTGTGACTTTCGCGAATAAAAAGCGCAACTGATCCTGTGTCAGCCCGACGGCCTCAGCGAGCAGTTTGTTATTCTCATACTGATCAGGAAACGCCCGCACCAGATCGACAGCATTAATGATACGGGCATCTGCAGGCGCAATCTCTTTAACGCCTTGCTTAAGGTGCGCATCAAACGCCTCGATCAATTGCTCGGGCGCTGACTGTTCAACATAGGCTTTCTTGAATAATTCAATAAAATCAGATCGTGACGAGGGCCATAGAAATACACCACTAGAATGCGGCTCCGCACTTTGCAGCAGACACCGATGGTCATTCCCATAAGGATCAAGATAGGCCACGCCAATTTTTCCACCATGCGAGAGCACCGTTGCTTGCACACCGACCGGGATTAACACCAGCGGCGCATTCACCTCTGTGCCGGCAACGTCCACGGTGAGGTCGCCGTCCAACCCTGCAAACAAACTGCTGGCAGCCGCGGTAAAGGCGGGATCTTCCGGAGGATGACCGAGATAGATGGTTCTATTTTTCCACAAATACAACAACATGGCGGCATCAGGCAAAACACTCATTACTTGGCTCACAGAAGTGGCGATACATAAAAGCCTAGCAGGTTTGTGGCGACGATCATTTTCTTGCACAACCGTACAAAATATTTGAAAAAACGTGTACAAAAGTTAACAGAAAACTTACAAGCCCCCGTCGAGCCTGCGCGATAAATTCAAGGCCGAATGTCGCGCCGCAGAAAATACCGATAACAAAACCAATGATGCGTGGGGCTTTTCATGAGATCATTTCCATTCCCTATCCGCCGAATCCATCATCTGCTCGATCGTGCTTTTAACATAGGCTATGCGTTACGTCCGCCCTCATGCAGGAGCTTCTGGGATTGATCATAATTCTGGGCTATAGACAGAAAGGCTGTACTGTGCGCGAAATTGACTGGCGTTCACGCAGTCAATACCTGCTGAGTCGTAGTGCGTTACGCTTGCACCAAACGCAACAGGTAAAATTTGGCCACGCCCAGCCCCAGGAAGAACTCTGCCCTGCTCTGGAAATAGCCTTGCACCGCCTTGGGAAAGACCCGTGCCCAGCCCTGGGGAAAAGCCTTGCACATCCCAGGGGAAGAAAAATGTCATTGAGCGCTTTGCATCAGGATTGACAATGAAAAAAACAAAAACATCACGCTTGCCGCCTATGGCATTGGCTCTTGCATTACTGCTATCGACTGCCCCCGTCGCTGCATTCAGCACGCCCCTCAGTGTGCACGTGAACCAAGACACCTTGACCGTCGATGCCAAAGAGGCCCCCCTGCAAACTGTGATGACAGAAATCGCCTTGCAATCCGGTATCAAAATCACATTTCATGAAAGCGAGTCACAGCATCGCCTCGTCACCCAGCAATTTTCCAACCTCCCTCTTGAACAAGGCTTAAAGCGCATTTTACGCGACAATTACGTGTTCTCGTTCATGCGCCAGGCCAATGGCAATACCAGGCTCACAGAAGTGAGCATCGGCAACAAATCCCTGGCACCTAGCAGTTCGATTAAGTCGATGAAAATTCCTTACGGTACCGGCAAGCAACAGCTAGGTGCCATTCGTGAAGGGGAAGGCGCCCAGATTGGCCCCGCCTCCTTTTTCGTCGCACCGGATGGAAAGCGTTATATTTGCGACACCGCCAATGGTCGCATTCAGGTATTTGACGCTAACGGTAATTGGTTGAACACCATCGCGCTCAAAGGCGATGCCCCCGAAGACATAACGGTCGACGAACAAGGAAATCTGTACGTTTACGACGTTAGCGGCACGCTCTACCACTACGCTGCGAACGGAACCCTGAGCGGCGAATTTGCCATAGACGAATCCCGTTGGCAAAGCCGCGGCCCCATGCACATGGTCGGCGACACGCTTTACGCCCGCGTGAACGGCAGCGCAGATTTCGCGCTGGGAAAACGCGTGGATGGCAAGTGGGTACCCAACACCAACAAGCTCGCCGACAATGGCGTCGATGGCGTTGAGGAAGGCATAGTCGGCCTAAGCGGAAAACGCTACATCGCCACACTCGATCGCGACCAACGCGTCGCCTCGATCAATATTGTCAATCAGGGCCTGTCGCTGGGAAATCTTTCGTTGCCATTGGGCAATCTAGTGTCCATCGAATTTATTGGCGAAGACATGCAAGGTAATTTCTACGCTAAATCAGAGAGTCTTCATGACGAGGCATTGCGTGTCGACGTTTCCAAATTCAGCGCCAGTGGCGCTTACCTGGGTAGTTTGACGCTTCCTGGCAGTGATTATTCGTTCTGGTCGATCAAGACAGTAACGGCTGATAGCAGTGGCAAAATCCACCAGATGATGCCAGGCACCGATGCGGTCAGTTTCACCACTTACGAATTTTAGAACGATATCAAAAAATCGCTTTGATTGTTACTCCGACAATTTGCGTGTAGTAAAACAACAAGAAAGGAACCTGCTCATGATTACAATGTTCTCTCGAAAAGTCCTCTCTCATAAAGCCCTCGCCCCTGCAGCCCTGTTCGCATTGGCAATCACTCCTGCGTTGTCACACGCCTGGTCAGGTGATACCTGGGGCTCGGAAACCCGCAGCACCATGGAATCGATCGCCACCAAAATGATGGTCAACACCTGGACACCGAAAAACACGATGTACAATTTCGGATACGGCAGCACTTATCGCTATTTTTACAAAGGCACCACCTACACCGGCACCGCCTACAGCCAAAATAATCCGCAAGAGAGCTGGAGTGAATTTCTGAATGCTGTCAACAACACAGCGGGCGGCACCACCGGATTCGGCAATGATTGCTCGGGGTTTGCCAGCATGGCGTGGAAACTGCCTTCACGTTACACGACCTGGACGTTTGAAAATGACGCGAGCAACAGCGGCGGTTATGTGTCGAGCCTGGGCGCCGTTGGTAGTGGCCCTAACGTCAGCCTTAAGCTGGGGGATGCTCTCAACGCCAGCAGTAATCACATCATTCTGTTCAAAAAATACGTGTCTGGCGGCGTCATGTCGATGGAACAAACTCCCTGGAACGCGCGTTCCCGCGAATGGAGCTGGTCACAACTGAACAGCTATCGCCCGATTCGTCGCAATAATATCAGTGAAGTGACGACACCGTCGTATGCCACCGGCACTGTCAATACCAGCGGTTCGTCGCTGAACGTGCGCTCAGGCCCAAGCACTTCTTATGCCGTGGTTGATACCGTTGCCGACGGTGCCAAGGTGACTATTTATTGCCAGACCACCGGGCAAACAATTTCTGGCACCTATGGTACAACCAATGTGTGGGACAGAATCGGTACAGGTAAGTATGTGTCAGATGCTTATGTTTATACGGGATCGGATGGGCGTGTGGCCCCGGCATGTCAATAATGCAAGTTAGGTGATGTTCGATCGGGTGTAGCTATGCGCGGATAACATGGTTGTCCACGCATAGTCGCGTCGGTTATTCACTCGGCAATAAAATATATCTGTTTGTTACTTCATAAATTCAGTGCAGCAGATATATTTTATTGCCGAGTGAATTGATAGCTCATCAAACCAGAGCTATTTACGCTGCCCACGATAGATCGTAACGCAACGAAATTCTGCCGATTCGTCCAAATCGGGAAATGTGAACGATTCGGCCACCATGATCTTTTCAAAGGCCGGATGATTAAAATCTCGAATCCGTGAATCGGCCACCCAGACTTCATCCCCCAGTTTCAGTAGATGATCTAACAACGGCAGGTTTGCGCGGTCATAAAGCACATCAGCAGCTAGCACAACTTCAAAATGCTGGGTGAGCGCGAATACATCCCCGGCGTACTCCAGACGAGCCTCCTGCCGATTAGCCTGCGCGTTAAGCCTTGATGCCGTGATCGCGTCGACATCGATATCGCAGGCTGTCACTTGCGAGGCTCCCGCTATTGCAGCCGCAATACCCGCCACCCCAGAACCCGCGCCAAAATCAAGCACCCGCTTGCCTCTGACAATGTCAGGCTGATCGAGCAGATAGCGTGCCAGCCACTGCCCGCTGGCCCAACAAAACGCCCAATACGCGGGAAACGTTTCAATGGTGGCTATCTCTTCAGCAGTGAACGCACGGCGCAAAGGGTCGGGATCAAGCAACCATAGCCCGATGGCAGGACATTGCGGGAGCATCTGCCAACGCAAGCGCGCATCGGGTAGCATGCGTTGGAGTTGGGTGTTGAGAGTGGCAATGAGTGATGGGGAAGAGAACGTCACAAAATGTTGTATAAGTTTATATTTGGCATGATATTGATCAGCCATTGTAATGCATAGCTGTATATCGACACTACTGCAGACCATACATGCGATCGAGGAAAAACGGCGCCGATTACAAATGTAAGCGGCACCATTTTGTCTACCGGGCGTATTAATTACGGGAGAGTTTGCTTAGATAGAGTGGCTGCAGTACCTTCATCACCCGAATAAGGGCCAGTCATTCCTGTCTGGAATATTTCTTTACCTCGCACAGCCAAGTCAGTGGCAAAAAAATGTTCGAGGCTGACGGGACCCTGCTGACTGCCATCGACAACGCTCTCAATTAAAACTGTAGTAACAATCAGCTCAACATCCTGACTCTCGACGTATTGTGTATAACAAGCTTGCGCCGCACCCACAACACTGGAGATCTCCGGCATGAACCCCTGAGTTGACGTAGGGTGGGTATTCGACCACACCAGATTCAGCTCTGCATCAATGTAACCCGTTGTCAGCAAGCTATCACTGCTGGAAGCAGCAAAACAGATGCCACGCCCCCCAGCACTGGACATAAACTGTCGCCCTAAAGTTGGATATACAACAGACAAATCTAGAGATTTTGTGTCGTCAAATATAAAGCCCGCCGAGGTACTCCGAATCAGTTTCGCGACAAGTTGGTTGCTATCAGCGCCCACGCCAATTACCACAATGTTTTTACCAAGAATTTCAACCTTTGATAGGTTGGCGATACCCAGCGCCGCCAACGTAAATTCTGCAAGCGGATTAGCTTGTAGATCTACAATACGTAGACCCGATTCCGTTTTCACCCAATCAAATCCGGCATTATTCGTCGTGCTTTGCACTAAAGGTGTCAGCCCCGGAAATGGAGTAAGTTCGCCATTGCCTACGCCAGAACCTTCGTATAATGGCGCGCGCCAGCGAAATGCCCCCGCAGCACTAAGAGAAACAATTTGCCCAGCATAGGCCCAACCACCGCGCACATAAAGATTTCCAGCTTCGTCAAAATACATCGACAATTTCAGGCTCAAAAGATTTGCTTCTGGATCATAAAATTGCCATAGCTGTTCGCCTGCAGCATTAAATTTGGTAACCAATAATCCCAAATTGCTTGCTCCGGCAGGCATTCGTGGCTCGGCCACATAAACGTTACCCTGCGCATCACTCAACAGACCACGAACACCTGATGTGGATACACTGGCATCACCATTGCCCTCGAAGCGCCGATCCCAAAGCAATTGCCCTGCACGATTGTATTTAGCGACAAACGCAGAACGCTGCCCTCCAACTGTTGGACGCGCATCGACAATGCCACCGATGATAGAATTACCTGCCGCATCCACAGTAGTCACATAAGAAATACTATTGTATGGATCTTCATCCTGATATTTCACCAGCCATTCCGGCTTGTTACAGGCAACCAAAACGCCAGCAGATAATAAAATGGCAAAGGAGATTTTCGTTGTTTTTTTCATGCGCATAACAGTTCCTTGTTTTATCTTTTTTATCCAGAGTTTGCTATCCCGAGATTGTTATCCAGAGTTCAAACCAACCCCTTGAAAGCATCCAGCCAAACTTATAATCCCATCAAGAGCGCCCAGCGGATAGCAGCCCAAAATATACCGTTTTTTTTTGCCTACGCGAGCGCCCTATTTCACAACGCTGCAAACTGACTCTATCCTAACCAGACCATAAGCGGCACGAGTCGCGAAAGAAATGTTGCCTTCCCCCACATCAATTCGCCAACACTTGTCCTTTCGTCTCAGCAAGCAAAACAACCGCCACCAGACTCACCAACGCCGCCACCGAAATGTACGCCCCCACCCACGCTAATCCCCCGCTGGCCACCAATTGCTGCGCCAGATAAGGCGCAAACGAAGCCCCCAAAATCCCGCCCAGGTTGTAAGCAACCGCTGCCCCCGTGTATCGCACCGGTGTTGGAAACAACTCCGGCAACAGCGCCCCCATCGGGCCAAACGTAATCCCCATCAAGAACAACGCCAGCGCAATATACGCTGCCATCACCATCAAACTGCCACTATTAAACGCCGGCGCCAGCAGAAACCCTGCGCCGACCGCCAGCAGGGCGCCCGTTATTAACACGGGTTTACGTCCGACCCGATCGGCCAGTGCGCCCGACACCATAATTCCCACCGCCATAAACACAATGGCGCCACACAACAACGCCAAAAATTGCTCACGCGGCACCTTGAGGCTTTGCGTCCCATACCCTAAAGCAAATACCGTCGAAATGTAGAACAAGGCATAACACACGACCATTGCCAGCGAGCCAAGCAGCAATGGCCGCCAGTGATCCCGCACGACCACCAGCATGGGCAGACGCACACGAGTATTTTGCGCAATGGTTTGCCGAAAGGCGGGCGATTCTTCTAGCGTCAGACGCACATAGATCCCGACCACCAACAACAGTGCACTCAGCAAAAAAGGTATCCGCCAGCCAAATTCCCGAAACTCAGCTTCGCCCTGCACCTGCGTCATTAGCAAAAACAGGCCGTTGGCCAGAATAAACCCCAGCGGCGCCCCCAATTGCGGAAAAATCCCATACCAGCCGCGCATTCCCAGAGGGGCATTTTCAGTAGCAACCAGCGCTGCGCCACCCCACTCCCCACCCAGCCCAATCCCTTGTCCAAATCGCAGCAAGCACAGCAGCAACGGCGCCCACACGCCAATGCTCGCGAAGCCAGGCAGCAACCCGATCAAGGTCGTTGATATCCCCATGATCAACAGGGATGCCACCAACGTCGTCTTGCGACCCAGCCGGTCCCCAAAGTGTCCAAACAACGCCGCCCCCAGCGGACGCGCCACAAACGCAATGGCAAAGGTGGCGAAGGCACTCAGCTGTTGCGCCACCGTCGATTCGCCCGGAAAAAACAGCGCGCCGAACACCAATGCGGCCGCCGTACCGTAAAGATAAAAGTCGTAATACTCGATGGTGGTACCGACAAGACTGGCAAACAGAACACGTCCACGGGAATTTGGAGTTACAAGGGGGTCGCGCATGAAAAATCCGTCTATAGAGTCTGCTGCGCTGCACGTTATCACGCCCGCAGGAGGTTGAGAACGCAAACACACCCGAGGACTATCGCGCCACCTGCCGGAGCGATCACCATTCGACCAATTCACCGCCACATTGGATGCGCACACTGCCATGAGCGAGCGTCTACTAACGTGCCGAAAGCCACCACTCGTGCCCCCCTCCCTCCCCATAAACAAACTGAAACAAAAACTTGAGAACTTTGAAAGACTTTGACTACAATTGCCCTCACACCACAACATCTTGTGGTCTCATACTGGAACGCACCTAGATGTCGTCAAGATGGATACAGTTTGTCCACCTCGAAAACACAGGCTTCCGCCTCCCGACCGCTGTCTTCGCCACGCCGCGAAGGTGCCGTGGGGGTCAAATATTGGCGCTACACCGACACACAAGAACAACCAGAATACGTCGAGGGTCAGCCATGCAGGATTACACCACACCGTAAGGATTCGGCGTTACCAAACCCAAGCATTACTCGTCTGCGCGAAAAAATTTGCGCGGAACGGGCTTCGTTTCCTCTTTGAACAGACGATAAGAGATTGAGCATATCTATGACAGCAGCTACTGCACCGCATGCCTCCAGCCGGGAAAGCACCATGGACATCCCCTACCAGCCCGCCTCAGAAGAGATTTGGGCGCAGAAATACCGCCTTCAAACCAGCGAAGGCGAAGCGGTTGATCAAACCCTGGAAGACACCTGGAAACGCGTTGCACGTGCCCTTGCCGACGTTGAAAAAGGCAAGAAAAAGCAAGATGAGTGGTACGAAAAGTTTCTCTGGGCACTTAAGAACGGCGCTATTCCTGCGGGCCGCATTATCTCTAACGCTGGCGCCCAAGCCTATAAATCCGACACCTCCACCATCAACTGCACCGTGTCTGGCACCATTCAAGACACGATGAACGATATTCTGGCCAAGAACTTTGAGGCAGGTCTAACGCTCAAGGCCGGCTGCGGCATTGGGTATGAATTCTCAACGCTGCGTCCCCGTGGCGCCTATGTGTCTGGCGCGGGTGCCAAAACCTCTGGCCCCTTGTCTTTCATGGACATTTTCGACCGCACCTGCTTTACCGTTTCGTCTGCCGGTGGCCGTCGCGGTGCACAGATGGCGACCTTTGATGTGTCGCACCCTGATGTGCTCGACTTCATACGCGTCAAGCGTGAAAACGGTCGCCTGCGCCAGTTCAACCTGAGTTTGCTGGTCAGTGAAAAATTCATTCAGGCCGTGCGTAACGACGACACTTGGCCGCTGGTGTTTCCGATCAAGACCAACAGCCCCGACGCCGCCAAACTCGATTTGCAAGACCCGGAACTGGTGCAATGGCGTGAGTGGCCGAGCAATGATGGCTACATCACCAATGAACAAAACCTGGTCGCCTGCCGCGTGTATCGCCGTGTGCCTGCACGTAATATCTGGCACGCCATCATGTCCTCGACTTACGATTTTGCCGAGCCGGGCTTCATCCTGATCGACAAGGTCAACGAGATGAACAACAACTGGTTCTGCGAGAATATTCGGGCGACGAACCCATGCGGAGAGCAGCCACTCCCCCCCTACGGCAGCTGCCTGCTGGGTTCAGTGAACCTCACCCAGTTCGTTATCAACCCGTTCAGTGCCGATGCCCGCTTTGACTGGGATAAATTCCGCAGTGTGGTCTCAATTTTCAGCCGCCTGCTTGATAACGTGGTGGAAGTAAACGGCCTGCCACTGAACAATCAAGCGCACGAAATCCAGTACAAACGCCGTCACGGTATGGGCTTTTTGGGGCTCGGCTCCACCATGACCATGCTGAAAATCAAATACGGCAGCGACGCGTCAGTGGCATTCACTGACGATGTCTCCCGCGAACTGGCCCTCACCGGCTGGCGTACCGCACTTGATCTGGCCAAAGAAAAAGGCCCCGCCCCCATCATGGAGGATGAGTTCGACGTAACGCCAGGCATGTTGGCCAAACGCCCGGAAATGGTGAGAGACGGCTACCAGGTAGGCGACAAGGTAAAGGGCAAAATCCTGCACGCCAAGTACAGCCACTACATGCAGCGCATTGCAGAACAAGACGCAGCCCTGGTCGACGCACTGGCGAAAGTGGGAGCACGTTATACGCACCACTCCTCTATCGCACCCACCGGTACGATTTCGTTGTCGATTGCCAATAACGCCAGTAATGGTATCGAGCCCACGTTCGCGCACCACTACATCCGCAACGTTATAAAAGAAGGCAAAAAATCCAAAGAAAAAATGGATGTGTTCTCGTTTGAACTGCTGGCCTATCGCACACTGGTAAACCCCAATGCGATGCCCTTCTCCGAGAATCCGGCTGAAAAATTGCCTGATTACTTTACCGCCACTGATGATGTATCGCCTGAACAGCATGTCGATATTCAGGCCGCTGCACAAAAGTGGGTGGATTCGTCGATCTCGAAAACCATTAACGTACCGACCGATATCGAGTATGACCGCTTCAAGGATATCTATCTGTATGCGTATGAAAAAGGCCTGAAAGGCTGCACCACCTTCCGCTTCAACCCCGAAGCATTTCAGGGCGTGCTGGTGAAAGAGAAAGACATCGAGAATACCACCTATCGCTTTACCTTGGCCGATGGAACGCTCATCGAAGCCCAGGGCAACGAAGAAATTCTCTATGACGGAGAAGTGCACACAGCAGCAAACCTGTATGATGCACTGAAAGAAGGTTACTACGGAAAACTTTAAGCGCGGGATGTGTTCGCCATGAAAGAAATCAAACAGAAAATTATCGGTTATGAAGTGGTGAAGGCCGCCGAAGCCGCTAAAGCTGCAGAGGCAGCCCCCGCTCAAACGCCGAACGTCGTGCACATGCATGAAAGCGTCGAGCGCCCCGAAATGCTGTTGGGCTCGACCTACAAGATCAAGACCCCGCTGTCCGATCATGCGTTGTATATCACCATCAACGACATCATCCTCAACGAAGGCACCGAACACGAGCAACGCCGCCCCTTCGAGATTTTCATCAACTCGAAGAACATGGAAAACTTCCAGTGGGTATTGGCGTTGACGCGGGTTATCTCGGCAGTGTTTCGCAAGGGGGGTGATTCGACCTTCCTGGTGGAAGAGATGAAAGCGGTATTCGATCCCAAGGGCGGTTACTTCAAGCGCGGCGGTAAGTTCATGCCCTCGCTGGTGGCCGAAATCGGTGAAGCGATCGAAAACCATATGAAATCTATCGGCATGATCAAAGGCGGTCTGGATGAACACCAGAAAGCCTTTATCGAAAAGAAAAAGCAGGAATTGGCCGTAAAAAAGCCTGAACCGGGGCTAGAGAGCAGTGCCCCGGCGCCCGTTGCTGAAGATGCCACGTCGTCGTTTCCGCCCGGCGCTTCACTGTGTACCAAGTGTCATACCAAGGCCGTGATTTTCATGGACGGGTGTATGACCTGCTTAAATTGTGGGGATTCGAAGTGCGGGTGAAACCACTCGCCTTTTCATTCTGTCGGGGAGGCTACACGCCACAAAAGTAAGCGCTGGTCTACAATTAGGAGTCCAGCGTTCTCCCCAGGCCATCCATGACGCTAAAACACTTATCGCATACCTCACTTTCCGTCCTCATTTTAGCCGTTCTTTTGCTGCTGGGAGCCGAGCCCGTGCGCGCGTATGGCGGGGCGTTCCCTGCGGCACAGGTCGAAGCCTCGACGCGTAAACTCAACCTTGGCCCTCATTTGTATTATCTCGAAGACGCGGGGGGCGATCTGACCTTCTCACAGGTTCGGGAGCTTCCTGCAGAACGTTGGACGGCACACGCGGGGGAGGTTTTTCGGGCAGGCTATTCCTATTCGACATTCTGGTTGGTGGTAACCCTGCAGGCCGATTCCTCAATGCCTGCCGACACACCGTTTTACTTCGAAATTGACACCGCCTATATGGGGCTGGTCGACTTTCATTTGGTCAAGCGCGATGGAGTCACAACCCACCATTCCGGCTTGATGCGCCCCTACTCGCAGCGCCCCACCCCCTCAGAAGTACTGCTCTTGCCCCTGCAAATGGAACCCGGGGAAGAACAAACGCTCTATCTGCGCGTTGAAAGCGAAGGCTCCATTACGGTGCCAACGATGCTCTATGATCCGCAGACTTTTTTGTTTGAAAATGCGCGTCGAAATCTCCTATTGGGTAGTTTTTTCAGCTTGTGCCTGGTGCTCGCCATTTACAACTTTTTCCTGTTTGTCTCGATTCGCGA
>CAYYPW010000027.1:0-70399 GCA_964473645.1 uncultured Moraxellaceae bacterium | reverse complement strand
TTAGGTAGTGTCAATGGTTGTTAATGCAGTTCGTACGCTGGCGGGAGTGCTGGCGCTGGTGGTTTCAATCCCGGTCTGGTCCGCTGACCCGATGGCGGGGCGTAAGCTTTATCGTTATACCAACGATAAGGGCGTCGTTGTATTGGATTTTCAGATTCCACCCGATCAAATATATCGTGGGTATACGGTGCTCAGTCCCGGTGGGACAGTGCTGGAAGTCGTGCCACCCACCATGACACCCAAGCAGCGCGAAGATCTCAAACGTAGCGAACCCGAACGTCTGAAAGCGCTGGAAGACAAGAAAAAACGTGACGAAGAAGATCGGCGGTTACTGGCTATCTTCTCGACAAAAGAAGATGCGATACGCGCGCGCGATCGCAAGCTCGAAGCGTTGGATTTACAGATTTCAGTGGATAAGGGCAATGTCGCACGTTTGCAGGCCGATCTGGATGTTACCCAGGAGCAAGCGGCCAATCGTGAACGCAGCGGTCAAAAAGTGCCGGATTATTTAGTAGAAAAAATCGACAGTCTTTCGCGTCAGATCAATACGCTAGGCGAAGGCATCAAAAAGCGCGAGCAGGAAAAACAAGTGATTCGTGATGCCGCGCAGTTGGATATCGAACGCTTGAAATACTTGTTGGCGCATCCCGAGGTTGTAAAAGCGTTACAGCAAAGCACGACTAACGCACCGAAAAAATAGCGCCGTATTCAAACGTGGGTGGGTTTCTCCACGGGTAAACCAAAAAACACCTGCTGCGCCATGAATCGCCAGTGGGTGTCCCAGTGTTCGGTGGGCATGCGTTTGAAACCAGAGCGCACAAACTGACAGATTTTCCCTTCTGCGGTTGCCAGCATCAAATTGGCAGTTTCTGCAACAGTCATGCGTGTGCGTAGTTTTTCTTTCAGTTCAGCGTCACGCAAAATCTGTTTGAGCTGGGTTTCAATTCGATCAAACAACTGGATCACTCGAATCCGCAAACGTTCATTTTCGCCCGTAATCGCGTCGCCCGTGAGAATGCGGGTAATGCCGGGGTTGCGTTCACAAAATACCAGCAACAACACCACGATCTGCTGACATTGCGACAAGGCCGACACTTCATCGCGCAAAATGGTATGTATGCGCGTGAACAGACTGTCTTCGATGAACTCGATCAGGCCTTCAAACATGCGTGCCTTGCTGGGAAAGTGGCGGTAAAGGGCCGCTTCCGACACGCCGACTTCTTTCGCCAGAGCCGCCGTGGTAATACGGCCACCAGGCTCCGCTTCCAGCATCCTGGCGAGGGCCTGCAGGATCTGTTCTTTGCGCGACACTTTCTTGCCGTTGGCTGCTGGCTTGCCGTTGTCCGGTTTGCCGTTGCTATCGGAAGAACTGTCTGGCGCCGTCAGGCTCGACATGGTGTCCTCGCTTACTCAGTGTCAGGTAGGCGTGAAGGTCTTGTTGGTGATCAGGGTTCCAACGCCTTCGTTGGTGAATATCTCAAGCAATACCGCGTGTGGCACCCGGCCATCAATGATGTGGGCGCTGGTCGCGCCACCCTGTACCGCTTCCAGTGCACAGCGGATCTTGGGCAGCATACCGCCATAGATGGTGCCATCGGCAATCAATCCATCAACCTGGGCGGTAGTGAGCCCCGTCAGCACATTGCCCTGCTTATCTTGCAGACCACTGATGTTGGTGAGCAACATCAGTTTTTCGGCTTTGAGCACTTCAGCCATTTTGCCTGCGACAAGGTCCGCATTTATGTTGAAACTGGTGCCATCTTCGCCCACCCCGATAGGAGCGATTACCGGTATGAAATCGCCTTTGACCAGCATGTCGACGATATCGGTATTAATGGACTCGACCTCGCCGACCTGACCGATATCGATGATCTCGGAGGCCTGCATGTCGGGGGCTTCTGGATTGGAGAGTACGCGGGTCACCTGCAGCTTTTTGGCGCGGATCAACTGGGCATCTTTGCCCGAGAGGCCGACGGCCTTGCCGCCGTTGCTATTGATGAGGTTGACGATGTCTTTGTTGACCAGGCCGCCGAGTACCATCTCCACCACATCCATGGTTTCGCTATCGGTGACACGCATGCCGTCGACGAAACGGCTTTCTTTGCCAATGCGCTTGAGCAGGTCGCCAATTTGCGGTCCTCCGCCATGCACGACCACAGGATTGATGCCAACCAGCTTCATCAGCACGATGTCACGGGCGAAACTGTTCTTGATTTCATCAGTTTCCATGGCATTGCCGCCGTATTTGACGACAACGGTCTTACCGGTAAAGCGTTGGATGTAGGGCAACGCCTCGGAGAGTACTTGTGCGACATTCATCGCCTGATCTTTGTTCAACATGGCCAGCAAAACAGCCCACGGAGGCTGTCCCCAAAAACGTTCAAATAAAATATCAAGGCCGGCACACTCGCCGGCACGTATCAGAAGGGGATCGTCAGGCCTGGGTCCACATTGTGCAGCTGCTCGCGGAAACGCTGCATGACGCGCTGCAATGCGCCATCATCGTCGCCTTCAAAGCGGGCAATGAGGTTAGGTGTGGTGTTGGAGGCACGGATCAGTCCCCATCCGTCTGGATAGTCTACCCTGACGCCATCGATTTTCACCAGATTGCCACCGCTAAAGTTCCCTTGTTCCGCCAGTTTTTCGACTACAGCAAACTTGCGGGCCTCGCTAAGCGGGATTTTGATCTCAGGCGTGTTCACACGTGAGGGGAATTCAGCAAATACCTCATCGATGTCAAAAGGCTCCATCGACAGGATTTCGAGCAGGCGTGCTGCGGCATACGTGGCATCATCAAAGCCGTACCAGCGATCGTTGAAGAAAATATGGCCAGACAATTCGCCGCCTACCAAGGCGCCGGTTTCTTTCATCTTGGCTTTCATCAACGAGTGGCCTGTGGGGCTGAGAATGGCGCGACCGCCCAAGCTGCTGACCAGATCGATGATATCGCGTGTGCATTTGACGTCGTAGACGACATCGGCGCCGGGGTTGCGCGACAACAGATCGCGTACATACAACATAAGCAGTCGATCGGGCCAAATGATCTGGCCCTGCTTGGTAACAACACCGATACGGTCGCCATCACCGTCAATCGCAATGCCTAAATCTGCATTTTTGCTGCGAACGGCGTCAATCAGGTCCTTAAGGTTTTCGGCAATGCTCGGGTCGGGGTGGTGATTGGGGAAGCGTCCATCCACGTCTCCATAGAGGGTGGTGACGGTGCAGCCCAGGCGATCAAGCACGTCAGGCACGATCACTCCGCCGACACCGTTACCGCAGTCGAGCACGACGCGCATGGGTTTGGCCAATACCACGTCGTTGGTTATGCGGTCTTTGTAATCCTTGAGAATATCCTGCCGTTCGTAAGTGCCCTGGCCGCGGGCGAAACGGCCTTGCTCAATTCGGGTGCGCAGCGCTTGAATTTGCAGGTTGGAGAGCGTGGTGCCAGCCACCACTACCTTGAAGCCGTTGTAGTCTGGGGGATTGTGGCTGCCAGTGACCATGACGCCGGATTGCGTGTCGAGCGTATGGGTGGCGAAATAGAGCACGGGGGTGGGAACCATGCCGATGTCGATGACGCGTTGCCCGGATTCAATCAAACCTTCAACCAGTGATTGTTGCAACGATTCGCTGGAGAGCCTGCCATCACGGGCGACAACGATTGCTCGTTGCCCCGCTTCCAAAGCCTGCGAGCCAATGGAGCAACCGATCAAACGCGCAATGGCGGGGGTCAGCGTTGAGCCAACAATGCCGCGAATGTCGTAGGCGCGAAATATCTCCGCGGGCATCCCTTCGGCTGGTAACGTGACATCGCGTTCGGCAATGTCGATATCATCAAGATCGAGGGCGTCGATATCGGAGGGTTGTGCAAGTAAATCCTCCTTGGCGTAGCGTTCGGAAACACCCCCCAGCAAATCGTGATCGTCGCCGTGCAGGCTGATATCAAGCGGGTCTTCATCGTCTAGCATGGAGCCTTTGCTTGCGGAAGCGGCTGCGGGTCTGTCCTGCTTAGCAATAGCGACTTGCTGGCGAAGCTGGGCGTCATGTTCGTGGAACATGCGATCGATGCTTTGTGCCAGCGACGCAAATAGCGGCAAGGTGTAGGCCGCGGTGTGTTTATCGCGACTGACCAGTGATTGAAAGTGTCCCGCCAGCATGGTGGCGTTTGCCTGCAGTTGTCGATTCACCAGGAGAAGGCTGAAGGCGCCGAGCCCTGCGACCAGTATTGCGCCAATACCGATGACCACCATCAGCGTGAACGACATGTTCGAGAGCGGGTTACCTTGCGCCTGCGGGTAGGTGTGGATGGACCAGTGAGGTACACCCCATTCCAGTTTCACCGGTTCGCCCAGTTTGTTGCTGGCGTCGCCGAGAGTGGCAACGACCAACGCTGGTGTACCTGAAAACGTTTGTAGCCACTCCATATAGCCGACTGCCGGTTGCAGTTTGCTGATGCGTTGGCGGATTTCGTTGAAATCGAAGGCGGTATAGAGTGTCGCAATGACGTTGTCACCCTGTTTTATCGGGGTGGCCAGGCTGATGTAGAGCTTGTCCTTGGCGATGTGAATTTCTGGATGTGGTAGTGTGCCAGTCTCAGCCGTCTTGATCATTTCCAGTTGGGCGAAGCTGATGGGGGGCTCGCTGGAATTGTCTTTGCGGGCTTGGCGTGGCAACAGGATGCGTACACTGGTGGCACCGGTTAATGCCTTGCGATAGTCGTCAGCCAATCCGGCCAATTGCGTGGGATCGCTCAGAATATTGCGTAACACATGCGGGTCACGGGCTATTAACCCGCTGTTTTGCTGAAGCACATCCAGTTGCTGCACAACGGCCTGTTGTGTGAGTTTGCTGTCAATCGCGAGCGCTTGGGTCGTGACTTTGGTGCCCGCCGGTTGAATCACCTGAAAATTCAGCGCAGCCCCAAGCGCGATAACCACGAGGCTGCTACCTGCAATTGCGGGCAAAAGGCCGCGCAAAAGCGAACCGCCTTTGTTGGCTGTTTTGCTTTGATTCTGCTCCGATTTTGGCTCGTCGGTTGACGGAGCGTCTGAAGCGGGCGGCTCGCTGCCATTCTTTTTGCCAAATTTAAACATGTTGCTGGCAATCCTGTGAAAATACTTACTGATTCTCTATGAATAGAGATTCCTCTAAACAGAGGTGCTGCTTAATAGATTAGCAATCCCTGCGCGATAACTCTAACTGTGCCGGTCAGTGGCGTGCGATGAGTCGTTCATTTATCAGAGCGAGGATCTGTTTTGCTATGTTCTGTTTGCTGGTTTGCGGCAGTGCTTTTTCTCCTTCCGGCCAGATCACAGTCACGGCGTTTTCGTCGCTATTGAATCCGATTCCAGACTGGCTGACGTCATTGGCTACGATCATGTCGAGGTTTTTACGAAGAATTTTGTCGCGGGCATATTGCACGACTTGCTGTGTTTCAGCAGCAAAACCGACCGTGAAGGGCTTGGGGGTTTGTCTCGCGATGGTGGCGACAATGTCGGGGTTTTCTATAAGGTCGAGGGTCATGGGGTCGCCCTTTCCCTGCTTTTTTATTTTCTGGTCGGCGGCAGTGGCGGGGCGATAGTCGGCGACGGCCGCTGTGGCGATAAAGATATCGGCGCCTTGGCAGTGCGTTTGGGCGGCGGCCAGCATGTCGATGGCGTTGCTGACATTAACGCGTTGCACGTTGGCGGGGGTCGCCAGGTTTACTGGCCCTGTGATGAGTGTCACGGTGGCGCCAGCGCGTGCGGCAGCTTCGGCCAGAGAAAATCCCATTTTGCCGGAGCTGTGGTTGCTGATGAATCGAACGGGGTCGATGGCTTCGCGGGTGGGGCCAGCGGTGAGAACGACTTTTTTGCCTGCGAGTGGCTGGTGGTCTGTTTCTTCAAATAGTTCACGTGTGGCGCTCACCAGCTCGTCGGGTTCTAGCATGCGGCCGGCACCGATATCGCCGCAGGCTTGACTGCCAATGCCGGGGCCCCAGGTGTGGACGCTTCGGCGCGCCAGAATCTTCATATTGTCCTGGGTGGCGGCGGCAGACCACATGGCTTGGTTCATGGCAGGGGCGACTGCGATGGGGCAGCGGGCGGCAACACAAAGGGTTGTGAGCAGGTCGTTGGCGTGGCCGTGGGCGAGGCGTGCGATAAAGTCGGCAGTGGCGGGGGCGATCAGTATCAGTTCGGCCCAGCGAGCGAGTTCGATATGGCCCATGGCGGCTTCGGCGGCGGGGTCTAGCAGGCTGGTGTGGACGGGGTTGCCGGAGAGGGCTTGCAGGGTGAGCGGGGTGATGAAGGCTTGGGCGCCTTCGGTCATGACGACATGGAGTTGGGCGCCTTGTTCGCGCAGGCGGCGGGTGAGTTCTGCTGCTTTGTAGGCAGCGATGCCGCCGGTGATGCCGAGCACGATTCTGCGGTGGTTCAGGCTCATGGGGTGTCTTAATGCCGTGGTTTTCGGGGAGTTTGGGGCGATAGGTCAATAGTTGACAACTATAGGGGGGGCTGGTGCGTTTGGAAAGGGGCTGCCGTTGTGGATGTTGTGTCTTTGTAAGCTTGGGTGCGACGCTTGGAATGGAAGGCCGGGGTGGGTAAATGCTTTCAGGAATCGCCGCAAGTACATCCCTGTAGGCTCGACGGCGCCATCCATGGCGCCGACGTTCCCGAAATCCTTTGCCCACCCCGGCCTTCTTGTGCATCTGAGTGGTATGGAAAATCAAGGAGGATTGATGTCAATTCGAACTTGGCCGGCAGAAGATCGGCCACGTGAAAAGATGCTGGAGAAAGGGGCGACGGTGCTGACCGATGCCGAGTTGTTGGCGATATTCTTTCGTACGGGGATTCCCGGTATGAATGCGGTGGAACTGGGGCGGGAGGTGTTGCGGCAGTTTGGGGGCTTGCGGGCGATGATGGATGCAAGCGCTGAGCAGCTGTCGGTGGTGAAAGGGGTGGGCGAGGCCAAATATGTGCAGTTGCAGGCGGCGCTGGAGTTGGGGCGGCGTTACCTGGAGCAGTCGTTGGTGCGGGAGGAGGCGTTTACGTCACCAGCGAAGGTGGGGCGTTATCTGCAAGCGCGGATGCGGGGGTATGAGCGGGAGGTATTTGCGGCTTTGTTTCTCGATAGTCAGCATCGGTTGATTCAATATAAAGAACTGTTCTTCGGGACGCTGGATGGGGCTGCGGTGTATCCGAGGGAGGTGGTGAAAGAGGCGTTGCGTTGTAATGCAGGGGCGCTGATTTTCGCCCATAATCATCCATCCGGGGTGGCGGAGCCGAGTCATGCGGATCAGTCGATCACGCGTCGTTTGAAGGATGCGTTGGGGTTGGTGGATATCCGGGTATTGGATCATCTGGTGGTGGGGGATGCCGAGGTGGTGTCGCTGGCGGAGCGGGGGTGGGTGTAACTAGATGTTACACCCTTCCTGCAAATAATCCGGTCACCAGCATGCTGTTGGCGTCTTTTCTCCCGTATGTTTTAAGGTCAACGTGGTGCAACCAGTATCACTTGCTTGGGGTTGCCCAGCCACTGCAGTCGCTGTCAGCGTGAAGCACGAAAAAGTGGTTGTACCACAGCTAGGATTGGTTACAGCAATTGTGTAGTAACCACGTTCTGTAGTGCTGCCCCCTACATCACTGATATCGTCTGCATAGGTGTTATGTAGTGTGTACCAGCGCTCCTGCAGAGATGCAACGTTAAGTAACGCTGTTGTGCCGTCAGCCCGATTGCTTTTCTGTGACTGTTTTAAATACGACGGCATTGCAACAGCAGCCAGAATGGCAACAATTGCAACCGTTATAATCAGCTCAATCAAGGTAAAGCCGTTCTGTTCTAAAGACTGCTTCATAGGGCCTCCTAGAAATCAAAAATTTGCCGCCAGGACTGACGTCCGGCCAGAACCGCATCAGGGTATATTTTGCTTGTTAGGAGTTCACCGCGGTTTGTTGCAATAACTGCGGTGAGAGATCCATCATCACCTTGATGGACCACTGGCGATGCAGCTAAACCAAACCCAAGATATTGTTTGTTTGACACTTCATAAGCCGTGGTTGCAGTTAAATCGTTCTCACTAAAGCTGTCACTGGGTGACGCTGCCCCCGTTCTATAGTCAATGGCATATAAGTAGCTTACGCCATCAATTTGGCAGGAGTCTGCAGGTGGAATATACTCGGTAAACAAAACCAAATTGAATACTTTTGCTGGCATTCGGGTGCTTCTGCCCGTCGGTGTTGTGGTGCCGGTTTTAGTGAGATTCACATACCAGCCGGGTTGGCCGGCGATAGCTTCTTTCAAGCCAGCATTATTAGTCACTGTGGTGCTGCCAATTACCTTGCTCGTTACCAACGTTCCATCAGTTTTTAATTTTACCGATGTCATATCGATTAAACTTGCTTTGGTCAGTGTGCCATTAGTGAGTGTTCCGGTACTGTTTGTGGGTTCTTTCAAACCATAAAATGTTTGCTGCGTGGCATTGGTGTTGTCATCCGTGTCCAGTAAGCGACCTGTTCCAGCAAACACCCACCATGAGCCACCGATAAATTCTGCGTACGGTTTTGCCAAGAAGGGTTGATCGCTATCGATCATCGTGTAGTAGTTTGAGCTAGAGATTGTTGTGCTATTGGGTACCATACGCAGTAGTCTGCCCTGAGCTGATGAAGCCGCACCTTCGATCATGCCAAAGTAGACTCGATCGGTAATACCATCCTTATCTCCATCCAGCGCGTAAGGATCTCCAATAAACGAAGATGCTACGCCAAGATCACTCACCAGGGAGTAAGAGCGGTTGGCCAAATCAAACAGGAAAAATCTGCCGTTTTGACTACTTGTCGACGTCGATAGAGAGGTGGGACCACTGCCAAACGCCAAGTACCATGCATTTTTGGATGGGGTGCTCCAGTTGTCTCCAACACCTGAATCAATTGTTGGAACTCGCATGTAAACCAACTCGGGTTTGCTAGTGGTAAAACCAATATCCGAACGATTTCCTTCAAACAATAGTACAGGTGGGCTTTCCGGGTCGGTTACGTCAAATACCATGAACGAAGAACGCATTATTCTTTCGTGATTAGGATTATCAACATCAGTTGCGTTATCGGCAGCTACACCATTTGCATCTACTCGTATTTCTCCGCCCCCGAGGCGCATTCCTACAACCAAGATCGTGCCCCATCCACCGGGATGGGTTGTATCATTGGGAAAAATGTTCACATCATAAGTCGCGGGTTCGCCATCTACGTAGTAAACGTGATTAAAGTTTGGATCCCTCAGCCACTGCAAATGTGGCAGCAAATTCATTGGTACGTATGCCCATAGTTCGGTACCCAATGCGTGTGCCGTTTCCGAATTGAGAGAGGTGACAAATCTTTCGTTATCAGAGTCCCAAAATCCACCGTTAAACGCGTGGAGCATGCCATCATTTCCGCCTGCATAAATTACCTGACGGCGATTGTAATACTTGTCACGAAACGTTTTGTAAGTTGAATCGCCATAATAGTCATAGTAGGGACCGTTGGGTCGACCAACAATTGCTGGCGTAGAGTGGATAATATCGCCAAGGCGCCACTTTTCACTAACACCGTCATTATCGTAGTCGATTGTACGGTTGCGTGTACCAGCAATAGTTGTATCGCCTCGAACATAATTCACAGTGTTTCCTGCGTCTGTTGCGGATAGGCGCATATAGCGATAGTAGGCGTTGGTAGAATCGGTAAAGGCGCTACTCGTAAAATCGACGATCTCTCCTGAGTCGACAACACTGTCATAATCTTTGTCGATAAAAGAAAAAATATAGCGTCCATCTTGTGCAGAGCTCGTATAAGTGCGCTGTGAATTTACATCAACAATGTCAGACAACCTATCGCGCGCATCCCATATTTTTTTGAGTTGACTTATTTCAACCGGAGAACCGGATTTCGTTTTGGTGAGGCCATCGGTGGATGTATAACGCTGCACCAAGGTTTCGCCCACGCTATCGTCATAGTAAATCGAAACGATTTTATCTGTAGCGTAATTGTCCAATACTGCGTTGCTATTGCTGTCTTCGCGCAAGTTGCCTTTTTGGTCGATAAACAAGGCGTGAAGCATGCCGCCCCATTCAACCACAGAATTCCCCTTGGTCAGTTTTGGTTGGTAAAGCGCTTGATAGACTGCGCCTACTCCAGAAGAGCTGTTTGCAACCACGGCAGCGTTTGTGCCTGCTGACGTGCGCTTCACAATATTGTCGAGTACTGTGCCAAGTTGAGCTTCAAGTTGTCCTGGATTATTGGCGAAAAAATAATTGTCAGGTACGCCATCGCTACTAATCGCGCCGGTCAAGTTGTTCTTCGAATCCCACTCGCGATTGTCACTGGTATCGGGTGTTGTATCGAGGTCAGAGCCATCGTAGCCTGGCATACCTGAGCCATCAAGATCATTAAAACCGCCATATTTAGCAGCGTACCAAAGTGGTTTCTTCAACAATTTTGCCGTGGATGCACCGGCCGTGTAAGTAAAGGTTTTATCGGCATTCACTGCAGCTGGCTTGACGCAGGTTGCAGGGGACGTAATACAGTCGAAATTTTGCCCGCCGGGACGTAAAACCCAGCCATCATCAGCAGTAGTGTAAGTACCAATAATGCCGTCTTTGCCGCTTGTCCCTGTTATTGTATAACCAAAGCGTAAGGAATGACCCGCCGCAGCATAATTGGTGCCATGTGTGATTCTGATTTGATTGGCGCTTACCCCGCCTCCACATGCAGCACCGATACAGAAGCTGATATCTTCTGCCCCATCGAGGTCATAGTCGTTACCCCAGTAGGAATCTTCCCAATAAAAACGCAGTGTGCCACTTGTAGTATTACCACCTGAGTCTTTGGTGATGCTAAGCACCTGTACGTCTGCCAAGCTGCAATTTCTCCATGTTGTAGAATCAGAGGATGCTTGGCATGCAGGTAAGAACGTTATAGATCCAGTGCCTACAGTGAAAGTAAAGCTGGGCAGGCTTTCTGCAACTTCTATGGCATAGGTATCTACCGACTGATCGCCATTCCATCCCGTTGTGGTTCTTAAGTCACCGGTTTTCGCTTGTAATGCCATGCCCGCAATGTGATAGCCACCTTCTAGCGCAGGTACTTCGGGGCAGATGCCTGTTGCATCAGCAAGACCACTAAGCGTTTTTGGCGAACAGATTCTATCGGTGCCACCGCTTAAATAGGATCCTGAGAAGGTCCCATATTCAAACGTGCCTATGGCATTGGTTTTTTGATCGAGTGTTAAAGGGCTGCCTGTAGCGGTAGAGGAAATTCCGTTGATGTCGGTATAGGTGGATAGATCGTCGCGATCAAATGAATTCAATCCTGCGGAAAGCATGATGATTGCGCAATTGGCACACGCAGTGTCCGTTGTAAGCGGATCGCTCCAGGTCGCTTTGGTCAGGCCTGTCGATAAAACAGAGTCGTTTGCGTCAAATGCAGCATTGGCGCTCGCTCCAGCGAAATAACGTAGCGCTTCAAGATATATTTCACCAAGCGGGTTACCCCAGTTGATACAGGTCTGACCTGCAGCGCCGGTTTTGAATTGATCAACGGTAATGCCGGGGGAGCCGCAGTCGGGGTACCTGGAATTCACATAGTCATAACCAAAGATTCGGAATTCTTCCAGGTTTCTGATGATGCCATTCACGCCACTGTTAAATACCCCTGTGGAAGCATTAACTTCATCTGTTGCAGCGTCGGTGTTGCCATTAATCTTGGAAATATTCTTCCTTAGCACGCCGCCTTTGGTATTTTTATCGTATGACCGCGACATCAGGCCAAATCTAACTTGCCCACCTTCACCATATGTTTGTAGCAGCCCTACTGGTTTACTTGCTGAGGAGTAGGGCTTGCAACGGGTCGAAGTGGTGGCATCTTTGGTAGCAACGCAGGAGGCTACTCTTACAACGAGTGGCGTGGCTGCAAGTCGCTGTGTCGCCGCGCTTGGCCTATTGCTGCCTCCGTCGTAAACACACTGAGTTACTTCACCAGCGGCCCAGCGCGGGAATGCGTCTTGAGCTACTTCAAATACTGGATTGGTGGGGGTTTCCATCATTGAAAACCCTTCGACCAGTTTTGCTGTTGTACTGTTGTATTGCGAATAGTTACAAAGCGTAATTGTCGATGCACTGTAAGGGGTAAGGTCGGTAACGTTTGCAGATAGCACTTTTGCAAATGCATGAACATCTCGAGGCAGTGCTGCGCGCTCAAGTACTGTATTTGTATCGGTATCGGTGGAGCGCTTACCGCCATAAAGCACGCGTCTTACCACGTCCATTCGTGTCATGGTGGACCAATTCAGAAAATTACCACTCCATTCAGCACCCGCTGAAGTACAAAAGTGGTTGTTTGCTCCCGTTGCCGCCGAGACAGGATCAAACACCCCGGTGCCCGTGTTGTAGTTATAACACCATCCACTATCAAAATAGCCATAATAGGAGAAGGAATCGTCATAGGTCGTATCGAGCGATCCATCACCATTCGTATCAGAATAATCACTATACGCTTTCATAAATAGCTGATGATCAACCCCTAGCGCGAGCATAATCAGCGGTGGCTGTTGTCTCGTCAGTGTCGGAGGTATTGCAGAATAATTCACCGCAGTGGGTACCGCTGCCATGCCAGAAGTGCCTGCCATAAAAACAAACGAAGCAGCAAGCAACGGCATTAGGCATTGACGGATTGAAATTTTCATAAAGTATCCTCAGGTCCGTTGCTTACAGTTTTTTAAAGGTTGTTTGGAGCATGATTCTTGCACTGTCTGAGCCACCGGTTGCCAAGGTGGTTATTCGAAACAAGGGGGCATGGTAAGCTGAAGGTGGCGACGTTCCGGCCGGTGCTGGTGTTTCAGGATCACGCAGGGCGTAGCAGCGAAATTCAATTATGAATTTCGCTGCTGTCGCAACACCAGTAGGAACTTCTGTAGCAGTTCTTGAGCGTCCAGTGGTGGTCCATGGCTTTATGTCTGTCGACGCTGTTCCTTTCCAGGGCTCTGCAGTGCCAACCAAGCATGCCTGTGTCGCACTAAAGGTGCCTAGAGAACATAGTCCGTTGGTGCACGTGGTGCTAAAACACTTGCTTGTTGTAGACGTTGCACACGAAGTGTTTGCATAAAAATTGCTCGTCGAGAAAGCATTCTCATCCAACCAGTCTTCAGCCTCTTTCAGCGCTGCTTCGGCAGCTTGAAACGCAAGTTGCTGATCTTTGAAGTTGGCAGACATGCGCTCCTCAAGACTGGTCACATTCATGGCGGTTACGCCAACAAGCGTCAATATGACCAAAAAAATCAAACTGACGATCAACACGACTCCCGATTGCTTTTTCATTGCACACTCCGGTTTCTGAGTTGAATGGTGGCAACAAATTCTTTTCTTAGGTAATTATCTGTGGGGGTAACAGTGGTGCCGGCAAACTCATACTGTTCCGGAGCGGGCAAAACTGCTTCCATGCTTCTGACAAGCACATGAACTCTTGCTGCGGTAACTTGTTCCCATGTCAATGTCGCACTTGAGTTGATGGCATTTGCAGAAACATACCTATTTGGCACGCCATCAAATGTCGAATCAGTATCAACACCATAAAGAATTCGCAGGTCTTCGACCCCAGGGACGAGCTCCGTATCAACACCTGCTATCGTCTTTTGATAAAGCGATGGATAGCCAAAACTATTGTTCTTTAGGTAAAAAACACTGGATGCCATTTGATAGACTGTTGAACCCGTTCCATATGCACCTGAAGTTGCGGCTGAGTCATTGCTGCAGTCAAAATCACCTTTCAATTTCTTTGTGCAATTTTCATAGGGCGGGGTGGAAGCCCCCGTATTGTGTACAACGTTATCGGGGTTTGTGCTGTTGGGGCCACTCATTACAAATATCCCCATTTGAGAGCAGTCTTGCTCAACAATCACAAGAATCGTGCCTTTTGCCCAAGTGATATTTTTATTGAGATGGATAACAGCAGAGGATGGGTTGTGGCTATCTACATAAAAACCACTATCGGCGCTTACTCTATGAATAAATACCACATCGGTATTAGGTAGTACGCCACTTATGTCGCTGGGGAGTGTATCCACGCCGCCTTCATAACCTTGAATTCCATTTTTAAAGCTTGCAAATGCGCCGGAGGATCCGCTGACGGTATTGGCAACACTCATGCCGTTCCCTGCACATCCGCCATAACCCGCCATTCTTAATTCTCGCCCCATCATATCTGTTGCAAAACGTGCGTTTTCTTGTATTCGTGATAGCGTGTCCTGCAGCGTGTAGGTAGTTCTTGTTGTAACAACCACTTGAATGAGTGCTCCCATAATCACCAACCCGATGACCATTGCGATCATGAGTTCTACTAATGTGATTCCAGCGCTTTTGCGTGTTATCGGATTCTTGCACATTTTCAGAGCTCCGATTTGAATTCGAGTATGGTTATCCCCGTCTCGGTACCTGTTTTATTTCTGCTTTCATCGAATTCAATCGTAATCAAAAAACTGTTGGTGCCTGATTTATCGATGGATCCTTGTCCGGACGGCAAATAGGTGGCGAGATTGTCACGCCATTGCTTTATGTCGTAAAGTGCAAGATTGGTTCTTGAACAATTCGCTGAGGTGGTTTGGCAATTAACAGAGCTATCGATAGAATCCGATTTGTTTACGTCATAAATGTTGGAAGAGATGGCTAATGCACGATTGGAACGAATACGGTCCATCATGTCATAGGCAAGCATGGTTGCGTAGGTTCTTAAGTAGGCGCTCTGATTGTAGCGCAAGCTTTTTGCTTGCAATCCAGCAACACCCAAAAGCCCGATGGCAAGTATCAACGCAGATACCATCACTTCAATTAAACCAACACCTTTCTGACTAACATGAACGTGTAACCTTTTTTTCTTGCTTAAGAACATGTTAGTGCGCTCCCATCTTCTTTCTTTGATGCCATCATGGGTCTTCCGGTGGTGCTGATGTTTACAGATTTGGCATAAGCTGCCCCACCCTGGCTATGACACAAGGTAAAGGTGCCTGCCAAGTTCGAAGCAGTCAGTAGACCTTGGGAATTAAAGCGCACGTAGTTTTGCGTCCCTGACCAGCTGATGCTCATCACATTGGTGTTGGCTTGCCCTACTTTGAGAATCTCTTCACCCGTGTCCACGGTGCCATCTTTGTCCGTGTCAATGAAAAGGCTCCAGCCGGCGGCCCAAGTGGTTCCACTGCGGGCAAGTGTGATGTCCTTTCCTCTCCGTATGGCTTCAGAGCGCGCCGAGATCACTGTTGTATAGAGGTTGTCCCGTGTTTGTGTTATTTCATTGTTAATCATAAGTTGCTTGAAGGAGGGGACGCCGACCGACACCAGGATCGCTGCGATTGCAATGCCGATCATCAGTTCAATCAGCGTTACTCCCCGTTCCTCTGCCATGTAGTTCTTCATTCGGATCGCCTGAATAATGTTGTAGCCAGCAATGTGGCGACGGCTTTGGGTGTTTGGTTGTTTTTTAGTCTAGGCGGCGGCTGCCGACATGCGAATGGTTAATATACGAACGGCTGGGCTCGACGGATAAGTGGTCAAAAAATAATCTGCTATGTGAGCAGGTGCTCATTTCGTTGTGGCGAGCTGGGCGTGTCCATTCGATGGTGCTTACTGTGTAGCTTCGCCAATTTTTATCTGAGCGACTCGCTGGTTTGGACGAAGAGAGGTTCCCGGTTTCGCTTGGTACGGCTAAACTTGCCTTGCAGGTGGCCTTCTGGTATAAAGCAACCCCCTTCTTGGTGCGTCGAGTGCCTTGCGGTTTGCCTTTGGCTGCATCGTGCCCATGGGCGTTGGTTAAATGTTGGTTTTACCTGCGGTTCCCTGGACATCCAGCGTGAACGCGGGGGTGTGTATTGCCATTCCGGAGATGGAAAATGTCCAAGATTTGTCAGGTGACCGGTAAGCGTCCCATTGTTGGGAACAACGTGTCCCACGCTAACAACAAAACGAAGCGTCGCTTCGAGCCTAACCTCCACTACCATCGTTTTTGGGTAGAGAGTGAAAAGCGTTTCGTGCGTCTGCGTGTGTCTTCTAAAGGCATGCGTGTAATCGATAAAGTCGGCATCGACCAAGTGCTTGCAGATATGCGTGCACGCGGCGAGAAATTTTAAGGAGTCCTCCCATGCGTGAGAAAATTCGTCTGATATCCAGCGCTGGCACAGGCCACTTCTACACCACCGATAAGAACAAGCGGAACATGCCTGAGAAGATGGAGATCAAAAAATTTGATCCCGTCGTTCGCAAGCACGTGATCTACAAAGAAGGCAAGATCAAGTAATCACGCCCCCGCGACGTCTCCCGGAAGCCTGCTACCCCCAAGGTAGCGGGCTTTTTGTGTTTTGGATTTTTGCTCTGCCTCCGGTAGCAGGGTATGCTGGTTTTTACTGCGGGCCCACATGCCTGCCTCGGTGAGCTAGCACATTGAGCTTGTTAGGTTTTTGTCGCACCTGCTGGTGTTGTTTGTGTCCTTATTGATCAAAAAAACTGTCATCCTCCCAATTTCTGCCACACTTATTTGAATCATCCTAGTGGTTCGAGTGTGCCCGCCGGGCACCTGTAGTGTGGGTTTCTGTATTGCATGGATATCTTTCTCGCCCGACAACCGATATTTGATCGTCAACTGCATGTGGTGGGTTACGAACTGTTGTATCGCGCCAGTCATGTCAATTCTGCCGCCGGGATTCGCGATGCCAATGCCGCATCGATGCAGGTCATGGTGAACGCCTTTTCAGAGATTGGACTGGAGAAAATCACCAGCGGTTTGCCTGCATTGGTCAATATCACGCAGGACATTTTGACGCAGGGGCTTTTGCCCAAAGGCTTGCAGAAGCTGCTGATTCCTGAGGTGCTGGAAGATGTGGTGGTTGATGCCAATGTGGTGCAAGAGGTCAAAAACCTGTTGTCGCTGGGGTACCGAATCGCGCTCGACGACTTTGTCTATAAAGATCACTGGAAGCCTTTGATTCCCCAAGCCAGCTTTATCAAACTGGATGTGCGCCAGCTGAAACCAGAAGGCGTCAAGGATCAGATGGCAAAGCTGTGTGCCGTCTCAGATGTTTCAGGCAAGTTGTTGGCCGAAAAAGTAGAGACACACGAAGAGTTTGAGTTGTATCGCGCCATGGGGTTTGATTACTTCCAGGGCTATTTTTTGTGTAAGCCGCATGTCATGTCGGGTAAATCGGTGCCCGCGTCGTCATTGGTAATAACGACCTTGTTAAGTGAACTGGCCAAAGATGATTATGATGTGGATCGTGTCGAACGCATCATCTGTCAGGACCCGCGTTTGTCGTACAAGCTGTTGCGGGTGGTGAATTCGGCGTCATTCGGGTTGGCACGAACGGTAAAAACTATTGGTGAAACCATTATTTTGCTTGGCTCCTATGAGTTGCGGCGCTGGGCCAGCATGCTGGTGTTGTCGAGCATTGACAACAAGCCCAATGAGTTGCTTATAACGGCCATGGTGCGGGCCAAAATGTGTGAAATGCTGGCGAAGCGTCTGCGTCGGCATAATCCGGGGACCTATTTTACGGCGGGATTATTGTCTTTGCTTGACGCGTTGCTGGATCGCTCTATTGCAGATATTGTGACGCAGATGCCATTGTCGGCGGAGCTTGAAATGGCGCTGCTAAATGGCAGTGGCGATATCGGCGATGTGTTGAGTGCTGTTGAAGCTTATGAATCGGGTCGCTGGCATGATGGGCAGATGGAAGGGCTCTCGGCGTCGGATTTATGGGAAACCTATCTTGAAGCGTTACAGTGGTCAGAAGTCGCCCGTCATTCAATGGTGGGCCGCAGTGACAAGGATAATGCACCGCCACCCAAGGCGGGCGGTACGTCGCGTTTTCGCCGTTGATGGGTTGACGTAGGGCGGTGGGTGAAGCGAAATAGCACATCAGCGTTTTTTTCGGTAAAGTCTTTGCCCGAGCTTGCCCATTGGCTTTGCCTGACTGCCCATGCCTGACGACCTATGCCAAACTATCTATGCCAGAGCTGCCAGAAGTAGAAACCACTCGCCGTGGCATTTTGCCGCATATCAAAGACCGTCGTGTCGAACGCGTTTGTGTGCGGCAATCGCAACTGCGCTGGCCGGTATCTGACGAAATATTCACGCTCGCTGGGCAGACGTTGACGAATGTCACCCGGCGTGGCAAATATCTGTTATTGCAATTCAGCCGAGGCGTGGCGTTAGTGCATTTGGGCATGTCCGGTAGTTTGCGGGTGTTAGCATCGCCGTTAGCGCCCAAGCCGCATGATCATGTGGATGTGTGTTTTGAAGGGGGCATTGTTTTGCGTTATCACGATCCACGGCGCTTTGGCGCCTGGTTGTGGAGTAGCGTGCCCATTGCAGAGCATCCGTTACTGGCATCGCTGGGGCCGGAGCCGCTGGAAAATGACTTTTCTGGGGAGTATTTATTTACGGCCAGTCGAGGGCGTAAAGCGCCTATCAAGACCTTTTTGATGGACAGCCACGTGGTGGTAGGCGTAGGCAACATATACGCCAATGAGGCATTATTCATGGCGGGGATACTGCCTTCGCGCGCGGCGGGGCGAGTCAGTCTGGAGCGCTATGAACGATTGGCGCAGGCGATACGAGAGGTGCTGACGTTTTCTATCGAGCAGGGGGGTACCACCTTGCGCGATTTTGTGGGCGGCGATGGCAAACCTGGCTATTTTCAGCAAACCTTGAGAGTCTATGGGCGAGGGGGTGAACCCTGTCGCACCTGTGGGTCGAGTTTGCGTGAGACGCGTCTCGGACAACGTGCTACCGTTTTTTGTAAATTCTGCCAGACTTAGTGCAGAGAGACGTGGTCTATCGAGGCAGGTTGTACAAGGCAAGTTCTTCAAGGAAAGCTTTTCCAGAAAAGCTCTTCAAGGAAAGAGCTGCCGCGACAACGTACGAGTATCGAAAGCGAAGAGGATTGAACATGACAAGGGTGAAGGCAATGATGAGAAAAAGTCTGGTAGCGATGGCAATGGCACTGTGGGCGATGATGCCGGGCTTTGTGAATGCTGCCGCCGTGACGGATCGCCCCAGCGGCATGGAAATGGCGGCAGATACGTTGCTGGCACGTCCATTGTTGCTCGTGAGTACTGTGGTCGGCACGGGCTTGTTCATCGTTTCGCTGCCCTTCTCGGCACTGGGTGGCAACGTTAAAGAAGCGGGCAGCACGCTGGTAGCGACCCCCTTCAAGGCGACCTTTGTGCGTTGCTTGGGTTGCTCGATGAAGCACATGGAAGGCAACGGTTACTAAGCTTCTAGCGCTTTAATCTTGAGCCAGCCTACACCTCGATGTTGCGAGGGAGGCTCGGGTGGGTTGAAGTTGCTGTGATTGTTTTTGCAGAGATTGCTTTTGTAGAGATTGCTTTTTCGATGGTTATAAGTGCAAAAAGGGGCATGTCGAGTTGACGGCCCCTTTTTCATTTGCGCCTTTATTGCTGAGCGGGAGTGGCATTCATCACGATTGCAGCGCCGACGCCTCGCGGATCAGAGGCGGCACTCAATTGGCCGTTATCACGTTGCCAGAGCACGGCCTGCATGTTGCCATAGGGTCGCTGAGTATCGGTCATTTTGTGTCCTCGTTCGGCCAGGTCTGCGCGAGTATTGGCATCGAGGCTGCCGGGTTCATACTGGATCTCGTCGGGCAAATATTGGTGATGAAAACGTGGGCGTTGCACCCATTGCTCAACTGGTGCGCCCTGCAACGCTTCAAGTAAGCCCAGAAATACCATGCTGATGATGCGGCTACCGCCAGGCGTGCCGAGGGCGGCAAAATACTCTTTGCCTTCGCGCTCGAAGTTCATGAACGTAGGCGTCATGCTTGATAGCGGGCGTTTGCCGGGCGCTATGCTATTGGCTTCTGAGCCTACCAATCCGTAAGCATTGGGGGTTCCTACCCTTGCTGAAAAGTCGTCCATTTCGTTGTTGAGCAATACCCCGGTTCCTGGCACGGTGAAGGCGGAACCGAAGGGCAGATTGATCGATAACGTAGCGGCCACACTGTTGCCACTGGCATCCACAATTGAAAAATGGGTTGTATGCGGGCCGGAGGAAATATTGACCAGGCGGCCCAGTGCCGCGCTGGTGGTGGCCTTTTCCGGGGTAATGCCGCGAACCATGTCTTCGGCGTGTTGGGGGCTCAGCAGCACCGACAACGGAATGTTTACAAAATCCGGATCACCCAAAAACTCTGCACGATCGCGATAGGCGCGTCGCATGACTTCACTCAGCAGGTGAATTTGGTCGGGTTGGTTCAGTGTGGGCCATGCGAAATGGTCGAGCATGTTGAACATTTCAGCGAGGGCAACGCCACCCGAGGAGGGCGGTGGGGCCGTGACCAGACTGGCGGTGACAGGTGTTCCGCCTTGTTCGGGGTGTATGCTGACATCAAAGCGCAGCGGATCTCTCTCTACCACCATGTACTGTTTGAGGTCGGCCAAGGACCATTCCCCCCCGGCGGCGTTAACGCCTTTTACCAAGGCTTCGGCGGTCGCACCTGCATAGAAACCTTCATGGCCCAGGCGTGCCAGTGTTTGCAGGGTGTTCGCCAGCTCCGGCTGCCGAATCAGGGTGCCTTCGCGAATCTCGCGACCATTGTTGAGAAAAATCCGGTGACTGTCGGGGTAGCGGCTGAGGTTGATTTTGCGCACTTTGAGCATATCGAGATACACCCGATGGGCAGGAAAACCGTCTTTTGCCAGTTGTATGGCCGGGGCCAGTGAGGTAGCAAGCGGCAAGCGTCCATACAGACGCGCCAGGTGGGCGAAGGCCGCCGCTTGCCCTGGTATCCCGGCTGCGCGTGGCCCGTTGATGGACGCTTCGACCTGGATTTCACCCTTGTCATTGAGATACATGTCGCGATGGGCCGAGAGCGGCGCCTTCTCTCGGGCATCTACAAAAACGTCGCGCTGACGGGTGGCATCATGCAGCAACCAGAAACCACCTCCGCCCATGCCCGCGCTGTAGGGCTCTACGACGGCCAGTGTTGCGGCTACTGCAATGGCGGCATCAAAGGCGTTACCGCCTTGCGCCAGCATATCGAGGCCGGCCTGGGTGGCGAGAGGGTGTGCGCTGGCGATGGCATGTTGGGAAAGGGCGACGACCGGCGCTTTGCTTTCGGGGGTGGTCTGGCAAGCAGCCAGAGACCAGGCGAGGGCCACCGCGAGCAGAACACGAAGCCAAAAGGAGGAGTTCTGCAGGCGATGTTGCATAGGGGCCTCTTGTGCGGGTCAAGTGCCTGGATGCAGGCGGTGGTATTTCTCCAGCAGCTGATCGCGTGTTTCGTTATGAGCGGGATCGAGGGGAATGCAATCGACCGGGCACACTTGCTGGCATTGGGGTTCGTTGTAGTGTCCCACGCATTCAGTGCACTTGTCAGGATCGATCACGTAAATTTCATCGCCCTGGGTAATGGCGCCATTGGGGCATTCAGGTTCACATACATCGCAATTGATGCAGTCATCGGTGATGATCAAAGCCATCGGAAAACCTCACTGCGGCTTGTTCAGGCACACGTTTATGGGGTGGCTCGTGGCGTGTGCGCGACGTCACGAGCATGGAATGTCGCTATGGTAGTCGGGATTGACCAGTGATACCACTGACGGTTCGTGTGTGATTCTTTACCTGCGGCCATGCTTTTTATCGAGCGCGTCGGCAATGAGTGGCGGTACAAAGGGACGTACATCGCCACCAAAATGCGAAATTTCACGTACCAGCGTCGAGGAGATGTAGGAGAGGTGTTCTGACGGGGTTAAAAATACGGTTTCGATGGTTTTATCGAGCGCCCGATTCATGTTGGCGAGTTGAAATTCGTATTCGAAATCCGATACGGCACGCAATCCGCGTAGCAGCACATTGGCTTGCTTTTGCTGGCAGAAAAACGCGAGCAGGGTATCAAAGCCGGTGACTTCGACATTGGGCAAATGGGTAATAACGCCTTCGACAAGCTTGACGCGCTCGTCCAGGGTAAACAGCGGGCTTTTCTTTTTACTGTCAGCGACGGCAACAATAATGTGGTCGAACAATCGGGACGCGCGTTCGATAAGATCGAGATGCCCGTTGGTCAGGGGATCGAAGGTGCCGGGGTAGAGTACGCGGGTTGCCATGGATGCCTTCCACTGTCGGTATGGGTTGGCGACCATGTTACAGAAAAAGGCGTTCGCTAAAAAGAAGGGGCGTGTCACTACGCCCCTTCTTTTCAATTTGCATCATTTATTCACGTCATCGCGCCAGCCAGCAGGTGGCCGTCGGTAATGCCCGCTATCAGCCGCGGGCTATTATCGACCTCAACCGCGAATCGTGTTCTTTTTGCGGCCTTGGAATTTCTTCGCTTCTTGCATCAGGCCTTTGTAGATTTCTTCGTTGTCTTTCTTGCCTTTGCCTTTGCTGGCCGCTTTGGCTTTGCCTGCTTTTGCAGTTTTGGCCGGTTTGGCGGCTTTTGCAGGTGCTTTCTTGGCGCTTTTGGCTGCCTTGACGGGTTTGGCCGCCTTGGCTGGGGCTTTCTTGGTGCTTTTGGCCGCAGCTTTTGCTGGGGCTTTCTTGGCTGGCTTGGCCTTGGCTGCAGCCTTGGTAGCGGGTTTAGCTTTGGCGGCTTTCGCTGGTTTGGCTTTGGCAGCCGCTTTGGCGGCGCCCGTCAGCTCTTTGCGATGCAGATTGAGTGCGTCTAGCATGCGAGCACGAATGCCGGAACGACCATCAAGCTTGTTCCACTCGCAGATCTTGTCTACGGCCAGTTTGAACGCTTGGTCAAAACCATGCTTGTCGATCGACACGTTGCTGAAGAACGGCTTTTCACGATCAGGCACTTTGATTCGCAAGGTAATTTCGTTGCTGGGTTTGCGGCCCTCGCGATGACGGGTCACGATACGCAGGCCCACGATGGTGCCATCTTCGTGGAAGTAACGCTCGCCACTCAGCTCCTGGCGCAACAGGTAGGCTTTCTGACGATCTTCCAGTTCGCGATCGATCTTTTCGGCTTCCTTGATGGCAGCCTTTAGACTTTTCTTAATTGGGACATAGATTTGCGTTTCTTCTTTGTCCCAAGCCCGAGTAACACGAACATATTTGTCGTTGAATACTGTAACGCCCATAACTTTCCCGTAACGTAAGATTTGAGAGGCAACACTGATAAGAATAGACAATTTTCCAGGATTGCAATGTCTGCAATGTGCGATGAACCTGGTTGAAGGGCGTGCGCGCCCTGCAACGCGCAGTCTAATCGGCGAGCAGTTTTTGCGCAAGTGCTTGAAGTGAAATGCGGATATCGGCGCAACGTAGTGGCGTGATCAGATGCGCATTCCTGCGGAAAACACCGAAAAAAATTTTGTAACCGTGCGTTGGCCGTTTGTGATGGCCACTCTTGATGGCCAATAGTGATTGCCGTTATGACGCTGCATCTGCAGGCGCCGACACGTCGTTGAAAAATGCCCTGTTTTGGCGCTTGTTGCGTTCGGTCAAGTATGGGTGAATTTGAGGTTGATTCTTGGAGTGCTCGCCAACCTATTCTATTTGCAGATGAAACGCTAACGCTGTGTGTCGCGGTCGTGCATCCCGATCTGCCGCCTAAGTGGAAAGTGTGAACAGTGACGGGTGGGTTCTTTGCAAACTGCGTATCATCAACAGGCTGAGCCCCCATATGGGCCGATCTGCGTGGTAGTAGCAGGGTAACGTGACTGTGAAGGGGCCTAAAGCCCAGGGATATGCGGCGGCAGATTGATTGAAAATATGCGATGGAACCCACAGTTCTGCATAAGCTTCGTGATTGATGCGTAACGTCGGCACATGGGGGAGTTCAAACAGGAAGGGCGTTACAACCTGCGGCTTCCAGGATTGGTGGCTGCGTGTGACCAGATCCGAAAGTCGAGTGATGCGGGTGGCGAGTGAGGTGGGGTCGATTCCGACCTCTTCTTCGGCTTCGCGACAGGCGGTATGCAGAATATTCCGATCGGTGGGTGACTGCCGCCCACCCGGAAACGCCATCTGTCCTGACCAGGGATCTCCATCGCGACGGGCGCGTTGTATCATCAATAAATGCGGCATTCCGTTCATAACGGTCGTCATGATGGACACCGCTGATCGATTGCAGAATTGCCGCAATGGAATTTTTCGTGCCTGTTCGCTCACCGTTTTACTCCGATCGGGATAGTGGGTGCTACATCGAAGAGATAGGTGCGCATTTCCCGGGACTTTGCTTTAGCGTCAATAAATCGCCGGTTCACCTTCAGGACGATGTTTGAAACGACGATGCTGCCAAAGATATTGCTCTGGGTGGCGCTGAATGTTGGCTTCGGTGAGGGCATTCAGGCGTGTCGCATCGATTACGCTGTCCTCGCTGGGAAAATCAACGAGTGGCGGCTGAATGTCAACGTAATATCCGCGCCCACCAGGTAAACGGCCGAAAAATGTGGGTATCGCCACGGCGCCGGTTTGGCGCACGAAATCCCCGGTGGTTTTTAGGGTGGCGGTGGGAATCCCGAAAAAAGGGGCGAAGACGCAATGTCGACGCGAGGCGCTTTGATCCATCATGTAAATGCCGACGCCTCCTGCTTTTATCGACGCAAGAAAGGCGGTGACCTGTTTGTGGGGGAGTAGCGCGGCCATGTAGCGTAGGCGTTTGCGTTGTGATACCCACTCAAAGACCGGGTTATCGTAGTCTTTGTACATGAGGGCGCAATGTGGCCAGGCCGTGCCGAGAATGTATGCCGCTACTTCAAGCGGGGTCATATGACTGGTCAGTAGCATCACGCCGCGACCCTGTGCGCGGGCTTTTTCGAGATGTTCCACACCCGAAATATGACAGAGCGATGCAAGGGTTTTCGGGCGCGCCCACCAGGTAAAACTGATTTCAAGAAACGCACGCCCCACCGAACGAAAATTGGCATTGAGCAATTCGGCGCGCTGCTGCGGTGTTTTTTCTGTATAGCAAAGGTCGAGATTGATGCGGGTGATACGGGCACGCGAGCGTGCAAGTAGACGTATCAAATCGCCCAGGCGATCGCCTAAGAACATTTGCCAACGATAGGGTAGCTGAGCTGTGAGTGCCCAGGCCCCCAGGCCACACCAGGTAAGCCAGTAGCGCGGATGCAGGAAGCGTGGTTCGAAAGGAGGTAAAAGGGGCATGCGCATGTTCGCCGAAACAGAAGGTGAAAAACCTGACAGGTGGCAGCAAGTCTAGCAGGCGATCGCCTCAACAACCGTTCGAAATCGGGTGGGTTAACAAGAGGGGTGAGGCGCGTTATCGATCGAGACGAACACGCCGTTGTTGGGAAGCTTTTTTTCAAGGGGGCACGTCAGTTTGCGCGCTGCAGGCTAATCTGCAACGCGCAAACTGACGTGCACCGCTGTTAGCGGGTGAGGTTTTTCGCCAGCAGGGTGGCGGCCCTTGCAACAGCACCATAGATGGAGAGCTGTGGATTGGCGCCAATGCTGGTGGGGAATAAGGAACCATCCATCACCGACAGATTGTCGAGTTGGTGGAAACGGCCCAGGCTGTCAGTACAAGAGGTTTTCGGATCTTCGCCCATGGCCAAGCCGCCCATGACATGGGCACAGCCAAGCCGTACGCCATTGGTACGCAGTGGCAGTGCGTCAATTTGTTGGTGGGCTTCTTGTAACGAGCTGGCATAGGTGCTTTGGGTGTGCACCGGGCGCACGCGTTTGGCACCCGCAGCAAACTGGATTTCGGCCATGGTTTTGAGGGCACGACGAATGCCCGCTTGCATGTAATCGCTGATGGGGTAGTCTATCACCGGGCCGCCCTGATCATTGAGCGTTACGCTGCCGCCTTCACTGTCTTCATGAAAGCCGTCTCGCAGCAGCGCCAGCATTAGGTTCAAATGGGGCAGGTTTTCCATTTGTTCGCGATGAAAGCGGCCATGCCCCATCATCACTACACCGGTAAACGACGGTTGCATGGGCGCGACTTCAATTTTGAAGCCCATGGGGCCGGTGGTTCCGTCGCGCCACTGAAAGTGGTCGCTATACACCGATTGCGGTGCGCCATAAAAGCCTTCAATACGCTGTTCAAAATCGCCCAGACTGAACGGCACAGGATGCATGAAGGTGCGCTTGCCAATGCGGTCGTAAGGATCAGGAGCTTCGGAACGCAGCAATAACGCCGGGCCATTGATGCCACCGCACGCCATGATGGTGTGGCGGGCGCGCACTTCCAGCGTTATGCCGGTATGCGTTACATAATCCTTGTTCATGGCAGAACAACGTACCCCTTTGACCTGATCGTTTTCGATGATCAAGGCATCGGCGTGTGCCAGATAATAAAGTTCTGCGCCTTTGGTCAATGCGCCGGGAATGGTGGTCACCAGCATGCTTTGCTTGGCATTGGTGGGGCAACCGAGACCACAATACCCAAGGTTCCAGCAGCCTCTGACGTTGCGGGGAATGACCTGCCAGGAATACCCCAACGCGTCACAGCCCTGGCTGATGACATGATTATTGCCGTTGGGTGGTAACGCCCAGGGTGAGATGCCGAGGCGTTCTTCCATGTGTTTGAACCAGGGAGCCATCTCATTGGGGGTAAAACCCTTGAGGCCGTGTACGTCAGTCCAGTGGGCGAGGGTTTCTGCCGGTGTGCGGAAGCTCGATGTCCAATTGACGGTGGTGCTGCCACCAACGCAACGACCTTGCATGATGGTGATAGCGCCGTCCTGGGTGGCGCGGCCCATGCCGTCCTGATACAAGTCGGTGAAGGCGGTGGTTTCCTGCATGTCGAATTGATTGGAAGTTTTCAGCGGGCCTTCTTCGATCATCACGACTTTCAGGCCGGCATTCGAGAGAATTTCGGCAGCCGTACCACCGCCAGCGCCCGTGCCGATGATCAGCACGTCCGCGTCAATGTGGGTGTTATTTTTCAGTTGGCTGCAATCGTGGGCTTTCCAGCCGTTGGCGATGCCTTGCGCTACGATATCGGGAATTCCTTGTACGGTCTTGCTCATGCCGCGTGCTCCTGTGCGCTGGACTGCTTCTGTGAAAGTGGCATCGGAATATGGGCAGGCGGGCCGGGGTAGATCGAGGTGGGGATATTCGCGGGTTGGGCGTACCACACCAAACTTAACACCTGGGTCAATTGCGCGTAGCCGAGGCGCAATTGGTTCATTGAACTGTCACGCCAGCCATTCAAAAAATCGTCGACTTGTTTATCGTTCAGGTTTTCCCAGGAGCCCCAGACGCCGGTCAGCAGGACGCGCGTTACGCCCAGATCCAGCAGATCGAATAATTGATGCAGTGCAGCATGATTTGCGGTGCTGGTGCTGAACAGAAAAGTGTCCACCTGGGGCAAAAAAGTTTCCAGCGCGGCCTGTCGATCTTGTGGAAATGCATTGCCTAAGGCGATCGGGGCAACGGCACCGAGAATGGCGCGATCTTTGGGGCGCAGCAGTTTCCAGGGCTTACTGTTGGTGCTGGTGCTGGTACTGGCAGACGTGGTCGCTACAGTTGCGCAGCCCTGCAGCTGGGCAAGGGCGCTGGCACCTACCAGCATCATGGTGCCTAGCATGCCGGTTTTCAGTAGGGATCGGCGTGACAGCGTCACGGGCTCCAAGGTGTTAACTTGCGACGCGGGATGCGCAAGCGTGTGCGGGGAGCTTTGTATGGCGCTGTGCATGAGAGTGTGCGTTAGGCTGTGCATAATGCTTTGCATGACGAGTTCGCTATTTTTTTCGGGTGACAGGAATGAGGGAGGGCGAATAACCAAAAAAACGGGGCGGAAGATCCGCCCCAAGTTTTTCAATCGGTATTATTTCAACAAGCTCTTGAACAGGAAATTGTGGATGCCTTTGTTCCACGGCGGAAATACGAATTTGGCCGCATTGAACTTGCCTTTTTCAATAATGCCCTTGGCTTTGCTGAAGGTGATAAACCCTTCATGGCCATGATAATGCCCCATGCCGGAAGCGCCCACACCACCAAAAGGAATGTCGTCGGCAGCGACATGGCTAATCGTGTCGTTGATGCACATGCCACCCGAGTGGGTGTGCTCCGTCACATAACGTGCACGCTCATGGTTGAAGTCGAAATAATACAGCGCCAGTGGTCTTTCGCGGTCGTTGACATAGTTGATAGCGTCTTCAAGCGAGTCGTAGGATTTTACAATCATTAACGGGCCGAAAATTTCGTCCTGCTCGATCAGCATGTCAGGGGTGGTGTTGAGCACCAGGGTGATCGGCAGCTTGCGGGTGCCGCTGAAATCTTCATTGGCCGGGTTGATGACAATGATCTTTGCGCCTTTTGCCTCGGCATCTTTCAGATAATTCTGCAAGCGAGCATGTTGGCGTTCATTGACGACGGCGGTGAAATCCGAATTATTCCGCAGGGTGGGGTACCAGGTGGACACCACTTGCGTAAAGGATGTCACGAATTCGTCGACGCGATGACGCGGCACCATGACGTAGTCGGGCGCGACACAGGTTTGGCCGGCATTGAGGCATTTGCCGAATGAAATACGTTCGGCTGCCTCATTCATCGGAAACGATTCATGCACGATGGCGGGTGATTTGCCGCCCAGCTCTAGCGTTACCGGCGTGAGATTTTCAGCCGCCGCACGCATGACGTGACGACCGACCGAGGTCGAGCCAGTAAAGAGAATATGGTCGAACGGCAGTTTGGAAAATGCCACGCCGACATCCGCCTCACCTGTCACCACCGCAACATGATCTTCAGGAAAGATCTCTTGCAGCATGACCTTGATCGCTTCGGAGGTTTTTGGCGTGTACTCCGACATTTTGATCATGACGCGATTGCCGGCGGATAACGCCGCCAACAAGGGGCCAATGGAAAGGAATATCGGGTAGTTCCAGGGCACGATGATGCCCACCACGCCCAGCGGTTGATAAACCACGCGCGCCTTGGCCGGCGCCAGATTCATGGAAACGTGACGGCGTTCGTCACGCATCCATTTGCGCACGTTTTTGGCGTGGTATTTAATGGCTTCGAGGCTGGTGATCATCTCGGCGAATTTGGTCTCAGACGGGCAACGGCTGCTGAAATCCTGGTTGACGCACTCGATAAGCGTATCCATGTGTTTGAGCAGGGCAGGCTTGAGGCGTTTGAGGTGGCTGATGCGCTCATCGGCGCTGGGCATGGGGTGCGCGCGAAACGCACGGCGTTGGTTTTCGAAGATTTGCTTCATCTGGTCGATCTGACGGTGATGCGTGTGTTCAGCCAGATGAGTAACGTTGGCAACCATAGGAATGTCCTCTGTAGTGCAGCCTGCGCCTGGGAGTGGGCTGTGCGTTAAATAGTGCGTTGTTAGTATGCGTTTTGTTCAGCGTGCGTGGTCGTGCGTTGTACTGGTGCGAAAGTGTCTGCAAGTAAACACGGTTTCTCTTTTTAGAGCTTTTGCTCTAAACTGTCAACAACTCTGTGATACAAGGTGTTTAGCGTTCATGGCAAAAGGTTCCAAGCTATTGATACCTCAGGAAGTTTTGCAGCTGACTCCACAGCCGCGCACGCGCGACCGAATCCTGGAGGCGGCGCTCAAGCTGTTCAATGAAAAGGGCGAGCGTAATGTGTCGACCAACCATATTTGCGCCGACCTGGGGATCAGCCCGGGCAATCTCTATTACCACTTTCGCAACAAGTCAGACATCGTGTTTGCCTTGTTTGAGGCCTATCGCCAGCGCTTTCAGCAGGCGCTGGGCGTACCGGCTGATCGATCATTGACCTATAAAGACAAGGTAGGCTATTTCGAGGCGATATTCGAGGCGATGTGGGAATACCGGTTCCTGCACCGTGACATGGAGCATTTGCTGGCGGAGAGCGAGCAATTTTGCGAGGCATATCGAGCGTTTGCGCGCGCTGCCGTGAGTGATGGGCGACGTATTCTGCAGGGTTTGGTGGAGGCTGGCATGATGGTGGCCAGTGCCGAACAACTGGATGAGTTGATTGTGAATATCTGGGTGATTATTACCGCCTGGTCAGGCTTTTTGCAGGCGGTGGCGTTACCGGATCAACGCAACAGCGTGCTGAACCGGTCGCGCTTGAAGCGGGGGATTTATCAGATCATCTGCCTGGAAGAACCTTATTTGAGCCCGGACGTACGCACGCGTGTGCCCGAGCTCAAAGCGTTTTACCTGGACGGCGGCGTTACTGATCCGTTGTCGCTATTTTTGTAGTGGGCGTCGCAGGAAAGTCATTATCAATGGGGGACTCCACTGGTTTTGCTTTGCCTTCGCCACCGATCCAGCGCGGATAGCGCATTCCATACCAGGTTTTGGTAAACAGGAATTTTCTGATCGGCGTTTTGGCAACAATGGTGAGCAAGCCAATGGAAAGCAGGCACCACACGGCAGCCGTTTCATGGGAATCTCTCGTCAGTGCGACAGAAAGAATCACACCTGTGAGAATGTGGTAAAGCGTGAATTTCCACGAGCCATAAATAAAGGGCAGTAAAAATACCAGCATCATATACGGTTCTTTGACGAAGCCGAATTTGTCCCAGGATGTATCAAACACCGGAATATGCCACGCAATATGCCAATCGCCGGAGACGGAGCAAATACGGGTGCTATCCAGCATATGCAACTTGCTGTGATCGGCCCACGCAAAAGGATAAACATCGACCACCATGGCGAGTGCACCAGCAAAGCACATGGCATAGACCCACGGGCCGATTTTCTTTTGCACGTTCTCAGGCAAAAAGTACATCGAAATCATGTTGGCGAAGAAGGGTTGGAAGGCGATGTGCAAATAGCCTAATAAGGTGAGCACCTGGTTGGGCGGGCTGTCGCACATGTCGATCCACCAATAGGTGAAACCCTGCAACAACTCCATCAATGAAAACCACAACAAGGGCAAAAAGAGCTCTTTCTTCTCTCCTTGTTTTGCGGCGATTGCTACCGTGGTGAAACCTACGGCCGCCAAGGCAAAACTTGCTTCGGAACTCCAACACATAAAAAGCCTGCTGCTAAAAACGGATCAAAGACGGATGCACGTGCGTGCGATTTGAACGCGGGGACAATACATTTTTGTAACGGTATTCCGGCCTGGATGTTAAGTGACGAGGCTGGGGGTGTCGATACAATGCTTGTAATTTTTGGTAAGGAATGCTGAAAGTGTGCGGGAGTCTTCAAATATTTTTTGATGCTGGAATAGCCGCAGATTTAGGGGTAAATGATTGTTGGACAATCCGCACTCTTTCGGCTGTTATGACCTGCTAGTGCGCTTTTTGGGTAGAGAGCAGAGGCGGTAGCTCAGCCCTCGGTGCTTTTCTCTGCAAAAAATGCAGCGACACGTTGTTCCAGCCAATATTCTGGCCGAAAAGGAATGCGCCCGGCGACAAAACCGACATGGCCTCCTTGGGCATACAGCTCCAGCGTTACACCGGCTGGCAGTTCATCGGGCTTGGGAATGACCTGCGGCACCATGAGGGGGTCATCAACGCTGTGAATGATGAGTGTCGGAATATGAATGTTAGGGACAAACGCGCGACTGCTGCAGCGCTGGTAATAGTCATCGGCACTTTTGAAGCCATTCAGGGGGGAGACCACATGCTGATCATATTCCCGGAAGGTCTGGTGACGATTGACATCCCCAAGGGCGTTCAGTGTTTCAAATACCTGGGCGTCGTGTTGCTGCGCCCAGCGGCGTTTTTGTGCAATGGCATTTTTGAGACTGCCCAACATCTCATTGCGGTACACGCGTGAAAAGCCGTGATCCATCGTTTCGGCGCACAATTTCAGTTCAAATGGCACCGACACGGCAACGGCGGCGGTAATTGGATTGCGTCGGCCGGTTTCCCCAAGCCACTTAAGTAGGACGTTACCGCCCAATGAATAACCGGCGGCGAACAACTGCTTCCAGCCGCGATCCAACAGCAGTTGCGCAATTTTTCTGACATCGGCGGTATCACCGGAATGGTACATGCGCGCGTGCCGGTTAGGCGCGTCACTGGCGCCGCGAAAGTGCATCACTACACTGGGTTGGCCTTTCTGCATGAGGTGGTACTGCAGGCCCCAGGCATAGTTTGAATCGGAGGAGCCGGTCAGGCCATGCAGAATAAGGGTCAACGGCCCGTGTGTGACCTGCTTTGGATTGCACCAATCCAGATCGATAAAGTCACCGTCGTCCAATTCGATGCGTTCACGCTGGCGGGGGAGTTTGGGTTGCTTGCGAAACAGCGGCGACCACAGGGTTTGCAAGTGCGGGCCAGGTAACCACCAAGCCGGGTGAAATGATTGATTGTCCATGAGTTTTCTTGTTATTGCCCTCTCGTCTGACCAGCCACTTTGGCCCAACGCCGTGTGTGCAGTGCTTGTGGTATTTGGGTTTGGGGTTGGGTTTGTAAGGAGTTTACCAAGTTCCCCGGTGCTTTCCCTAATTTCCACTGCGAAGCGGCGGTTGGCAGCACGTTTGGTGTCGTGACCGCTCAGCCGTGTGATCAAAACGACCATTGTATCTTTTGGACTGTCCTATATCCTTTCAAGAGTCCTGCCCGTTTGGGAACGTGGTGACGCCGTTAGATGCCTGTTGGTGCCTTGGCGACGCTGATGGGGGCAGGATGGGTGAGTTGCTTTTGTTAACGTATTGATTTTTTTGGGAAGGCCCATGAGTAATTCAGCAGTTGTGGGTGGTGGTTTTCTGGATTCTGCATCGCGTTTTGTGCGCCATGCCTGGGAACGTCGGGCTCACAAGGAGCGGTTTATCGTTTCTGGCAAGACCGAGTACCAGCGCTTGTGTGGCGACGACATCATGGAGGTGCGTTATTACCCTCATCAGGATGTCGATGCTTTTCGGCTGGACGATCAAGTGGTAGTGCCGACCCAAACACGTCATCGCGTGCCCGTGTTGCTGGTGCCGCCGCTGGGCGTGTACGGCTGGATCTATGATTTGATGGCTGAACGCAGTTGGGTGCGTTTTTTGAATGCGCAGGGTTTTGATGTCTATCTCGTCGACTGGGGGGCACCACAGCGCCATCATGCCAGTGAGCTGACCTTGGAAAACTACGTCAATCAATGGATGGCGACCGCAGTTGAAGCCGTGCAGCAACATAGCGGTCAACCCCAGATTTCGCTGGTTGGCTATTGCATGGGCGGCTTACTGTGTCTGTTATATGCTGGCGCTCATGATGTTCAAGGTGAGAGGCTGCAGGGTGAGAGTCAGCAGGGTCAGGGGCGAATCAAGAATCTGGTGACGATTGCCAGCCCGCTGGATTTTCATGCCAATCATTTTTACGGCAAATTGATGGCGATGGCGTCGTCAGGTGCCCGTAATCTTGGCGGTAAACCGCTGGCACGCTGGCGCAAGCAGCTGGCGCCGGAAAAATTCCACGTGCCGGGGGATGTTTTATCGGTATTGTTTAAACTCACCAATCCATTTGCCGGAGTGGTCAGCTATTTCGATCTGGTGCGCAATCTTTCTGATCGTGATTACGTAAAAGTACATCTTACGACGCACGAGTGGTTCAACAATATGGTGGACTACCCAGGGGCAACCGTGCAGCGCCTGGTGTTTGATTTTTGCATCGGTAACGCGCTGGCCTCAGGGCGGGTCAAACTGGGCGACAAGACGGCTGATCTCACCCGCATTAAAAGCAATTATCTGGCGTTTGCCGGCAAGACGGATACCATTGTCAGCATTCGGGCGGCCCGTAAGGGGATGGAATTGTTAGCCTCGACGGACAAAACCTTCAAGGTAGTGCCCGGTGGGCATGCGGGGGTGTTTGCTGGCGGACGTGCCAAGGAACACACCTGGGCATTGACCGCGCAATGGCTGGCTGAACGTTCCTGATAGCCGTTGGGTGGCGATGGCGGTTTTTGAACGCCTATATCTGAGCCTGTGTTTTAGAGTTGGTCGACTCGCGCCAAATCGGTCTACGCTTAACGATATCCTTTCTCGTGGCGTTATTGGCGTGTCGATTGCAACCCGATGAATTTTCTCCCTTTTTACAGGCTGTTTGCGCGCTGGCGAGTGCTGTCGACGGTGCTGTTGCGTCTGTGCCTTGGGCTGGGCGCAGTGAGCGCGGCGCTGGCTGCCACCGCGTGGGTGCTCACGCCACAACCTGCCTACGGCGCTGACGAGATCTTTGCAGAGCGAATTGACGTGGAGCGTTTGCAAGGCCAGTGGCTCGGCAAGCATCTGCATATTTGCCGGCAACCCGATGAGGTCAGCTGGACGCCAGACCAAGTGATTACCCATTGCGATTGGCGAAAACCCGAGGCAGATATTCCGGGTGTGGGGATCACCAAGGGTGTCTTCTGGCTGGCGTTGCCGCTGCGGTTTTCGTCGCAACCCGAGCAACGTTGGTTGCTGCAACTTGCTTACCCGATTCTTAATCAAGCGGATTTTTATCTTTATCGGCAAGGGTGGTTGCTGGCGAGTTTCTATGAACGGGAAGGCGGCGCGGTATTGCATAATCGCCACTTCTCCCTGTCGTTAGAGCGCATGCAGGGCGACCTCGATGTGCTGGTGCGTGTGGATGCCAGTGGGTCGATACAGTTCCCGGTGATGTTGGTGAAAGAGACGTCATTCATTGCCGCTGACACGCAGGAAACCCTGGTGGTGGGTGGCGCGATGGGAATGATGCTGGCGATGCTGCTGTACAACTTTTTTATTGCGGTTACCAGCCGTAATCGCGCGTATTTTCATTATGCCGGCATGGTGCTGGGAATGCTGCTGGTGCAGTTGACCATTCATGGCTTGGGCCCGCGCTTTTTAGCGGGCGATCGCATGTTTTGGAATGCACAGGTGCTGCCTGTAGCCATTGGGCTTTCGATCTTTTTTGCCAACGCGTTTTGCGATGAATTTTTACAGCTTGAAGCCCAACAAGATCCGCTGCGCTGGGGTTATCGCGCGGTGCGCTGGATGGCACTGCTGTTGCTGGGATTTACTGCGTTTCAACAGGTAGAGGTGATCACCCTCAGCGGTGTCGCGCTGGTGGTGTTTGGCTCATTGTATACGTTGGTGTTGGTGGTGCGGCACTACACCTCCAACGATCGCGCTATTCAGTTTTTTTGCCTGGGATGGTTTTTCTTTTTGCTGGGCGTATTGCTGTTTTCCTTTAACAAGCTGGGAGTGATACCGCACACCTTCTGGACTGAACATTTGATGCTGACCGGCGCGCTGATCGAATTGTTGATGCTGTCGCTGGCGTTGGGGGAGCGTATCAACCAAGAGCGTACCCAGAAAGAATTAGCGCAGTCGCGCGCCATCAGTTTTGAGCGGAAAGAAAGGGAGGCGCATGCGGCAACCTTGCGCCATGAGAGCCTGACCCGCAAAGCGCAAGAAATTGCCCTCAATCTGCAAAAAGACAATAACGCCTTGCTTGAGCGCAAAGTGCAGGAACGCAATCAGGCGCTGGAAGATCTGAATGAGCGCCTGCTAGAACTGACGCGACAAGACCCGCTGACTGGCGTGCGTAATCGTCGTTTTCTCAATGAACGCTTGCCTGAAGAATATGCCCGTGCCTGCCGTGATGGCATACCGTTATCGGTGGTGATGGTGGATGTCGATCATTTTAAACAGATCAATGATCAGTTTGGGCATTTGGTAGGGGATGACTGCCTGAAAGCGGTTGCCAATTTGCTGGATCGTCTGGTGACAGGCCCCGGTGCAGTGGTAACGCGCTACGGGGGCGAGGAGTTTTGCCTGCTCTTGCCCTATACCGATGCCGTGGCAGCGCAGACGCTGGCGGAAACCCTTTGCCAAGCCATTGCCGACGAGCGGTGGATGCTGCGGGGCCGCATGATGCGAGTAACGGTCAGCGTAGGGGTTGCATCGTGGGTGCCCACCCGCACCGATAAACCAGAACGCTTGCTCGACGGGGCAGACAAGGCGCTTTATGACGCCAAAAAAGCCGGACGCAATTGTGTGCGGGTGGCCCGTGATGTGGGGGCCTACGCATGAAACGCTCCAGCCATGAACGGCAGCATCGCGGGTGGATAGTGTGCTTACTGTTAATGCTCGTGTGTGGCCGCGCGTTTTCAAACCCCACTGAGGTGATTGTTTCTGGTGGCTTTACCCAGCTCGCGCTTGGCCCGTATTGGCAGATATGGGAGGACAAAGACGTGCGGGGGGATTTTGATGCGCTGCCGCCATTAAACGAATGGAGCGCTTCACAGCAAGACATGCCCAGCATGGGATTTTCGGACAGCGCATTCTGGTTTCACACCCGAATTTACTCGACCTTGCTGTGGCGGCAAACGGTGTATTTGCAGATTGATAACCCGTTGCTTTCTGAAGTGGAGGTGGTGTGGCAACCAGAAGGCTCCCCCCCACAAAATTATCAAGTCGGGCTGCACTATCCGTTTTCGGCACGCGCTATTGCACATCGACATTTTATCTTTCCGCTGATATTACCAGCCAAAGGCAGCGGGGATCTGTGGATGCGGGTGCGCTCACAAACCTCGGTGCAGGTGCCTGCGAACTTGATGATGCCCGCTGCGCTGATGCGCGTGCAGGAGCACTCGGCCATGTGGCTGGGTGTCGCATTGGGGGTGCCCGCCATCATGCTGTGCTACAACCTGTTGCTGTATCTGATGGTGCGGGAACGCAGCTACCTGCTGTTTTCGTTGCATGCACTGTCGGCGTTATTGTTTCTGGTGGTGTTGCAGGGGTTTTCTGCGCAGCATGTGTTTCCTGAGAATCCCCATTGGCGGGCGCGCGAAGTGGCTGTCATGGTGTTGTTGGCCACTTTTTTCAGCAATTTGTTTGCAGAGTATTACCTCGGGCTGAAGCGGCGACAGGTGTTTTTGTATTCCATTTTTCGTGGTGTTCGCTTTCTGTGTGGAGCTTTGTTGTTGGTGGTGTGGTTTCTGCCGGAAGTAGTATCCAACGTAATTGCCATGCTGTTAGCGTCGTTGAGCGCCTTGTGCATTAGTATTACCGTGTTATCGAGTTTTGCGGGCGGTGGCAGAACTGTGAGGATTTTCTGTATCGGCTGGCTGGTGTTAATTGCCGGTGTTCTGTTGCTGGCGCTGAACAAGATTGGTTTTGTCGTCACACCTTTACTTGCAGAGCATGCCCTGTTGGCGGGGTTTGCCATTGAAATGTCTATGATTGCCTTTGCATTGGCCGATCGTCTGAACACCGAACGCTATCTCAAACTCCATGCACAAGAAACGGCATTGCATCATGCAGAACGCGAACGACAGGCACGCGAACGCATGTTGACGGAGGAACGTGAAGCTCAACGTGCGCTGAATGAGGCCGTGCAGGTACAACGCACCCAGCACCACACCCTGGAACAGCAAGTGTTGGAGCGAACGCAAGCCATGGAAGAAGCGCATCAACGCCTGCTTGCGCTGTATGAAGAAGATCCGCTGACCGCCCTGAAGAACCGCCGTTATTTTGCGGAACGCCTGACCGACGAGTGCAAGCGTGCCCGTCAGTTAAAACAAACCCTCGCTGTGTTGCTGATTGACCTCGATCATTTCAAACGCATCAATGATCAGTTTGGACACCTGACCGGGGATCAATGTATCCGCCACCTGGCCGGCTTGTTGTCGGCGTGTTTCAATCGCGCAGGCGATTGTGTCGCACGCTATGGCGGTGAGGAATTTGCCGTGCTCATGCCTCAGTGTGAGTTGAGTACCGCACAGTGGGTGGCAGAAAACCTGCGCCAAAAAGTGGAACAAAGACCGGCAATCGCCGAAGGCGAAACGATCACCATGACCGTCAGTATCGGTCTGGTGGTGTTTGTACCTGATGATAAACATGAGGTCGATCATTATCTTCAATTGGCCGATGAGGCACTCTATCGCGCAAAATCAACGGGCAGAAATAGCGTGTGTCATGTGGTGGAGGGATTACCTGTCTAACCTCCCTGAGGCATGCTGAAAACGCGGTAACCGTGGGAGCAGGTCGTGCATTATTCCATTGATAAAACGCCGGGTGTGTGGGCGGCGCTGATTTTGCTGATTTTGCTGATGTGGCCCATGGCTCTGCACGCGGCCTGGGCCTCTCGCTCAGAAGTGTATGTCGAACTGGGCGGCGGTGTGCGAGAGGCGTCCCTCTCGTGGGATATCGCTTCAGATCCGACCGGTACGCAAACGCCTAATGTGTTGTCGGCTCTGGACTGGCAGAACGTGACGGTGCTGGACGTCATGGCCGCACTGGAGTGGCGTTTGCCTAATCATTTGTTCGCGCGCATCGAAGGTACGTTGGGGAACCCGGTAGAGGGCACGATGACCGATACCGATTATTCAGCTGACCATCGCAGCGAAGAACTTCGTCGCAGCACGGGTGCTGTGAGTGGCGAGCGATCGATGTTGGGGAGTTTTGCGGCGGGGCGTTATTGGGCGTTGAACTCGCGCTGGCAATTACAAACCGCACTGGGCGTTGGTGTCTCAACCCTGGAACTCAATAACGAGCAAGGTTATCTGCACGTGGATGCGGAGAATCCGGCCGATATTGGCAGTATCATGGGCCTGGACAGTGATTACAACGCCTATTGGTCGGGGGTGTTGGCGCGATTCGGACTTGTCTATGAGCACCCGCAGTGGTTGTTTGCCACCTATTATTCGCGTTACCCGCAGGCCCATTATGATGCAACAGCGCGCTGGAATTTACGCAATGATTTCGCGCAGCCAAAGAGTTTTGATCAGGAGGCAGTGGGCGTTGGCGAGGTGTGGGAATGGCGGATCGGGCGCGAGATGATGCCGGCGCATTGGTTATTGCTGGTGTGGCGCAGAGAAGCCTGGTACGCGACAAAGGGGGATGATCGCTTATACCGCCCAAATCAATTACCGAGCCTCACCCGCCTTAACAGCGTTGAACTCGACAGCACAGCCTGGGCGTTGCAATGGCAATTGCGCTGGTAGCAGGGGCTTCACCCTAAGATGCTGACCTGAAACGAAAACCTTGTTATCACTTGATGGGGCTTGATAACAAAAAGTTCTAAACATCTGAAATTGCTGCCAAGTTTTTAAGTGTTTGATTTAAAAAAAGAAAAAATATCGCATCAATACATATACATGAAAAATAAGACTTTTTTCTTCCCGTCGCGCCAGCGTTGCACTGACTAAACTCAAGCCAGCCACCCCTCCCTTGTGAGTGCCGTGGAAGCGTCCTGCCCGAAGATAAAACAAGAATATGCGGTAATGCCGCGGGTGATCAGTGCAATGAAAGTCCAGATGCCTGTTTTTATGCAACTTTTCAAGACCCTCAGCCTGGGGGTTATGACGGCATTACTGAGTGTCAGTATTGTCTCCTGCGGAGGGGATGATTATCAGGAGGACTTTGATCGGGATTACACGCTCAGCGGCGGTGGTGTCGATGGCCCGTTAACCTTTACCAATGTTGCAATGTATGCGCTGCTCGACGCGTCGGGGGCGAATGTTGTTTACAGTTCTGCAACACCTGGCACCGCACTGGCGACGGGCACCACCAATCAATTCGCCCAGATCGAAAATCTGGTGCTCAACGATGGCATTAACCCGCCTTATATTCTCGAATTCACCAGCACCAATACCACTCGCGATCTCACCACAGGTGATGTGCCGGTGCTGAGCACCGTGCGCACGCTGGTCACAGAAGCAATGTTAGAGGCGGGCGACCCGGTGTACGGGACACCGTTAACCACCATGGCGCTGGATATTGCCCTGAATATCGCAGATGCCAGTGATGGGGTGATCACCCGCGCAGAATTCGACAGTGCATTGGTGACGGCCAGCAGCCAGGTGAAATCGACCCTGGGCCTGGGTATGGATGCGGATTTCGACATATTCACCGTCGCACCCGTGCTCGACAGTACGGTGGCCAGTAACGACACCACTACGCTGCAACAGGTCGCGCTCTATCGTAGCGCCATCGAGGCTACGCGCGTACTGATCATGCAGATGGGCGCGCTGGTGGAGGCTTCTGGCGATGATGTGTTATCGACACTTGCGAGTGATCTTGCCGATGGCATCATCGATGGGCAGGTGAGTGGTGCGCGTGCCGATATATATGACAGCGAGGAGCAAAAAAACGAGGCGATTGCCTTACTTGAGCAATCAATAGAAACCCTGTGTATCGCGGAGGATGCCGAGGGCGCATGTTTGCAGACAGTGGCTGATATCAATACGCTATTGGTAGAGGAGCGAGCCGATATAGGTGTAGATAGCAGTGCTTCTGTGCAGATTGATTCGCCGGATCTGGACCCGCCCCGCCTGAGCACCGACAGCGATGGGGATGGCGTTAATAACGACCAGGATGTGTTCCCGGATAATGCGCAGGAAAGCGCAGATACGGATGCTGATGGCATTGGCAACAACAGCGATAATTGTCCCGCAGCCAGCAATAGCGAGCAGACCGATACCGATAGCGACGGAATTGGCGATGCTTGTGATGAGGCCACCACGCCTAATACCGACGCCGATGGGGATGGCATTAATGACGGCGTGGATAACTGCCCCTCTGTCGCTAACGCCGATCAACTGAATACGGATAATGATGCGCAAGGCAATGTGTGTGACAGTGACGATGATGGCGATGGCGTAAGCGATACTCAGGAAACCACACAAGGCAGTAATCCGTTGTTGAGCGATACTGACGGCGATGGGGATCTTGATGGTGCCGATAATTGTGTGTTGGTGTCCAATGCAGATCAATTGAATTCAGACAGTGACAGTCAGGGCAATACGTGTGACACCGACGATGATAATGATGGCACGCCGGATGCGACGGATGATTTTCCGCTTGATCCTGAAGAAACTGCAGATACAGACAATGATAGCGTCGGAGATAATGGTGACAATTGTCCGTTGACTTCCAATGCGGATCAATTGAATACCGATGGCGACGAAAATGGAAATGTATGCGATCTCGATGATGACAACGACGGGATTGCAGACACAACGGATAATTGTTCGCTGGTGGCCAACGAAGATCAACTTAACACCGACGGTGATACGCAAGGTAATAGCTGCGACCTTGATGATGATAATGACGGGCTGACCGATGCGGAAGAAGTGGCGTTAGGTACTGCCTTTGACGATGCCGATACCGATGATGATGGTCATAACGACGGCGATGATAACTGTCCATTGCTCGGAAATGATGATCAGGGTGATGCTGATGAAGATGGTGTCGGTGATGTTTGTGACGATGATTCGGATAACGACGGCCTGACTGATGAGGAAGAAGGCACGTTGGGTACCGACCCATTGCTCGCTGACACCGATGACGACACCGTTGACGATGGTGATGACAATTGCCCGTTAGCGGCAAATACCGATCAGCTGAATACTGACAACAGTGCAGATGGTGGTAATGAATGTGATCTGGATGACGACAATGACGGTGTCGACGACGAAATCGATCAACTACCGTTAAATCCGAATGAAAGTGTGGATACCGATGGCGATGGTGTTGGCGACAATGGCGATAACTGCCCTGCTGACGCCAACCCCAATCAAGCCGATGCCGATAACGATGCGCTGAGTACAACGATCGAACATCGTGGCGGCGATGTGTGTGATTTCGATGATGACAATGATAGCCTGCTTGATGTTGACGATCCGAATCCAACTAATCCAGATGCCGATGGTGATGGTGTTCGAGATGATACCGATAATTGTCCGAGTAATAGCAATACAGATCAATTGAATACCGACATCATTGCTGAAGACGGAGCGGGTATTGCGCATGAAGGCGATGCCTGCGATTTGGATGATGACGGTGACAGTTATGAAGATATTGTTGATCTTTGCCCACTGGTAGAAAGTTTTCAGGGGGATATCGACGGTGATGAGATTGGCGATGAATGTGATAGCGATGCAGATGGTGATGGCATCGCCAATGAAAGTGATCCAACACCCTTTGGCGAATAACGAGATCAATTCGAAGCGGGACTGTTTTTTGGCGGAGGCATGATCCCGAAAAAGCCAGAGTATTGACGTGTGTCTGGGGTTTGGGCTTTAGCACTGCTTACCTTTTGCCATATAACAAAAAATGCAGCATTAAAGCTCTCAACGTCATAACAAAAAATACTAATCCTCTATCACCGCTGTGGCTTTTTCTAAGCAATTGAATTTCTTCAAATAAAAAATACCACGTATCGCAACTGTTTCATTTTGTTGCGTTTTGTAAATTCTGGCCGACGCAATCCCCCTGTCTAGACTCAATCTTACCCTCGAAAAAAAGGGGGTAAAGGCTTTTCATGTCTGGAAAAGGAAGTGTGCACCTATCGCACCGGGGATTCGCTTTATGATGCGTCCGTTTCAACGGCTTCAACATTCGCTGTCAGTGGCTTTAAAGCTGCTGTTGATTTTAACCACCCTGTTCACGCTCGCGTCGTGCTTTGATGACGACAAAAAATACCGTGGCGGCACTACCACACCCATTGATGGTGGAGGTGACGGTGAAGGAGATGGGGATGGTGACGGAGATGGCGATGGCGATGGCGATGGTGATGGCACACCGCGTTCAATATCAGGGGGTGGCGTAAAAGGTCCGTTGACCTTTGCCACGGTGAATCTTTATTTGCTGGATGCGGCTGCGTCGGGAGGTAAAGGCACGCTGGTCGATGGCGGCACAACCGACGCCCAGGCACAAATACAGGGCTTGGAAATCACCGGCACGCCAACACCGCCCTATATTCTTGAATTTACCAGCACCAGCGAAACACTGGATCTCACCACAGGTAAAGCCCCGCTGATTCGCACCATGCGCACGATCGTTCGCGCAGCCGAACTCAGCTCGGGCAACCCTATTTATGCTTCACCGCTTGGCACCATGGCGCTGGATATAGCGCTGGCGAATGCCGATAACGCAACGGGTGCGTTTGCCGCTGCGAATCGGGATCTGGACGCCAATGATGACGGCACCAACGATATAACGATTGCTCTGGGTGACACGACCAAGACCAATGATGAACTCCTGACGGCACTCCCGATTGCATCGAGCCAGGTCAAATCGACCATGGGCTTTGGCATGGGGGACAATGTTGATCTCTTTAATACCCCACCGCTTCTGGATGGCACCAACGATGATGCAGATTCGCAGGCGAACACAGTCGCCATGCGGTCAGCGATTGAAGCCTTGGCGGCAGTGGTACAGCAGATTTCAGAGGGTGTGGGTGCAGAAAGCAACGATGATGTCTTCAGCTTCTTAACGGCTGATTTAAGTGACGGTGAAATTGATGGTGAGGCCGAAGGCGCAGAGAATATTTTTGAAGACGCTGAGCAAGGCACGGCGGCACTGGAATTGTTTGGGCAAGACCCCGGCACTCTCTGCGTGGTGGATGCCAATGACGATGGCGATTGCGATGACGACGGTGATAAAACCGTTGCCGACATGGCGCAAGAAGTCGTATCAGAAACAGCCAACACAGGAAGTAATGTAGATACTGGCACAATCGATGTCGGCGCATTACAAACCACAGCGGCCGAAAATCTTAAGCCTGCTGAGCTGGATACGGATATTGATGACGATGGTGTTTTAAACGATCAGGATGCGTTTCCGACAGACCCCACTGAATCGGTAGACACCGATGGTGATGGTGTCGGTAACACGGCTGACACCGATGATGATAATGACGGGGTAGCCGATGGCAGCGACGCCTTCGCATTGAATAATCAGGAGTGGCTGGACACGGATAGTGATGGTATCGGTAACAATGCCGATACCGATCGCGATGGTGACAACGTTCCCAATAGCAGCGACGATTTCCCGCTGGATGCCAGCAAGTCCGATAAAACCGATGTCGATAATGATGGTTGGCCGTCTGATCAAGACCCGAATGATAACGACGGAGGAATCCCGTCATCAACATTTGTCGATACCGATGGTGATGGTGTCGGCAATAATACAGATACCGACGACGACAATGATGGCGTTCCCGACAGCACTGATGCATTTTCGCTGGTAGCTGGCGAGCAGAACGACCTGGATCGTGATGGTGTAGGCGACAATTCTGATACAGATATCGATGGTGACGGTGTAGCCAATACCACCGATATTTTCCCCCGTGATGGCGCGGAAACCGTTGATTTCGACCGCGACGGCATGGGCAATACCGCAGACACTGACGACGATAATGATGGCGTGCTCGATACCGATGAAGCCGCGCGTGGCACCAATCCGCAGGATCGTGATTCGGATGATGATGGCGTGCTGGACAATGTTGATCAAGCGCCACTGAATCCTGCCGTTCGTTTTGACTCTGATCGTGACGGTATCGATAACGCCACTGATAATTGCGCATTGGTGGCCAACCCCAATCAAACCGATACCGATAGTGACGGGCAAGGAAATGCATGCGATCGCGACGATGATAACGACAGCGTGCTCGATGCAGACGATAAATTCCCGCTGAACTCTGCTGAAAGTGCTGACGCCGATAACGATGGCGTGGGTAACAATACCGATACCGACGACGATAACGACGGTGTTGCAGATACCTCTGATGCCTTCCCGACCAATGCCGCAGAAAGCCGCGATACCGACAGTGATGGTACGGGCGACAATGCCGACAGTGATCGTGACGGCGACAATGTGCCTAACGTGGACGACGATTTCCCACTGGATGCAAGCCGTTCAGATGCGGCCGATGTCGACAATGATGGCTGGCCGGCCGGTGAAGATCCTGACGATAACGACGGGGGTAATCCAGGTGAATCTTATGTCGACACCGATGACGATGGCGTGGGTGATGTCAATGACAGCGATGACGACAATGATGGCATCCCGGATGATGCCGATGCCTTCCCGTTCAACAGTTCGGAATATGCTGACACCGATGGCGATGATCTCGGTGATGGCTCGGATACCGATGATGATGGCGACGGTGAGCCAGACAACAGCGATAAATTCCCGCTGAATGACGCTGAAGCACTGGATACCGACAACGATGGCGTGGGCAATAATGCCGATGTCGACGATGAAAACGACGGTGTTGCCGATACCAATGAAGCAGAAGGATGCTCGCTGACAGCGGACTGCGACAGCGACACGGTACGTGACTCACGTGACAACTGTCCTGCGGTTGCCAACCTGAACCAAGCCGACATGGATGGCGATAAGACCGGTGATGTTTGCGATAGTGATCGTGATGGTGACAGCGTTGCCAACGATGCTGATTCTTGCCCCGCATTGAAAAATGCTGGCGTAGATTCCGACGACGATAACACTGACGATGCGTGCGACACCGACGTAGATGGAGATGGTGTTGCCAACACAATCGATAACTGCCCGACCACATCTAACAACGACCAGACCAATACCGATCTAGGTTTGTTTGGTGATGCCTGCGATACCGACGATGATAACGACGGTGTTACCGATACCGAAGAATCCGCACAGGGCACTAACCCCGTCGTGGACGACAGTGATGCCGATGGTATCGACGATGGCCCGGATAATTGCCCGGCCATTGCCAACCCCGCGATATTGATCGGTGGTCAGCTTGATCAATCTGATGAAGATGACGATGGTCTTGGGGATGCATGCGATACCGATATCGATGGCGATACCGTGGCTAACGCCGATGATAATTGCCCCTTGCATGCCAACGCCAATCAGCTCGATGCGAATACCAACGATATCGGCGATGCTTGCGAAATCGATACAGATAACGATGGTATCGACGACTACGAAGACACTTGCCCTGCCATTGCAGATGCATCCAATCTCGATACGGATGACGATGGCAACGGCAATGCCTGCGACAATGACGACGACGGTGACGGGTTAACCGATGGTGATGAGGCCGATTACGGTTCTGATCCCTTGCTGGTCGACACCGATGGCGACGATGTCAACGACCCGGACGATGACTTCCCCACCGACAGCACTCGTTCGTCCGATGCTGACAGTGATTTTGTCGATGACGCTGAAGATAATTGCGTCGACCAAGCCAACCTGGATCAGGCCAATCTTGATAACGACGATCAGGGCGACGTGTGCGACAGCGATATCGACGGTGACGGCATCAGCAACACCGAAGAAACCAGTGAAGGCACCGATCCGCGTGATGCCGATACCGACAACGACGGTGTCCACGATAACGACGACGTGTTCCCACTGGATTCGCAAGAATCCGCCGATACTGACGTCGATACCGTAGGCGACAACGGCGACAATTGCCCGCAGGATGCCAACGTCGAGCAAACCGATACCGACAGCGATAACGCTGGCGATACGTGCGATACCGACGATGACAACGACGGCGTTTCTGACACCCAAGAATCCGTTGACGGCACCCATCCGCTGCGAGCAGATACCGACGCTGACACCGTCAATGACGGTACCGACAACTGCGCACTGATCGCCAACACCGATCAGCTCAACAGCGACGCAGATGCAGACGGTAACGCCTGCGATAGCGACGACGATAACGACGGTACTGCGGACCTGGATGACGCCTTCCCATTGGATGAAGCCGAGTCGCAAGACACCGATGCCGATACGGTCGGTGACAACAGCGATAACTGCGCGCTAACCCCCAATGCCGATCAGGCGGACAGCGACGACGATGGCGTCGGTGACGTGTGCGAAAGCGCGCGTGATCTGTCGGGCTTCTACCTGTTGCGCGAAGTCGTCACCAGCGAAACGGAAACCGGTGATGTCGGCCCCTTCAATCAAGAATGCGACCGCAATGAAGGGGAGCATTACGCAACGCTGGGCTATGCCGTGCATAACGGTGAAGTCATGAAATTGAGCTTCGCTGATGAGGAATTCAGTCCTGATGGTGGCGACGTATTCGTCGATGCCGAAGGCAACCTGAACCTGTCAGACGCTGACCAATTCCAGGACAGCAGCAGCGGCTACACCTATGCCTATAGCAACGAGTTTGCCGGCAGTGCCGATGCAAATAACGTGATTACCGGCACGGCAACCGACAGCCTGACGATCACCAACGGTGAAGGCACCGTTATTGCGCAGTGTTCCTACACCAGCGATATAACGTTGACCCCGATGGGCGAGGCGCCAGCGGCCGATGTGTTTGATGCAAGTAGCGGTCTGGCCCTGCTCGAAGCGTATGAAAACGAAGGCAGCAGTGGTTATGGTTCAAACTTCTCGGTGTACTTCAGCTACAGCGTTATTTCTGATCTGGGTGAGCAGCTATTCAGCTATAACACCGGCACGAAAGCGTGGGACGCTGACACTTCTGATGAGCGCTATTTACTCGCCGATGCGGGTTGGACCTTGGTGCATGATTCTGTAGAAGTTGCATCCACTGACGGTAACAGCGCATCGCTGGTGGTGCGTGACGAGGCCGACAACATCGTGCAAGCCTATTCTGCCACCTTGTTTGGTGCGGATGTCAGTGGCGAACCGATGATGGGCTTTATCCCCGAATCGTGGTCAGAGTATGGCCTGATCGATCCGCAGAATGGCTTTGAAGCGACTGCCAACGCGATAGGTATGCGTGCAGTAGCGACCCTGCCTACCTTCGAAATCGGTTGTGATATGCCTACGATGAATTCCGGCACAATTACCTTGGCGTGCATGAATTACATTGTCGATGCCATGCCTGCACAAGGCGAGCAGTTGAGCAACAATGAGCTGGCCAACAGCCTGGCCGATGTGCTGCATGCCGAAGACACCGTCTTTGACAGTGTGGCGCAAGGGGTTCCGGTGGCGCATGACAGCTATGGTAGCGGCTACATTTACGGTTTCTTGCGTGGTGCGGATATCAGCGGTGCTGCTGGTACTTCAGGCACGCTGGAATTCCATCAAGTGTATATGTCGCCCTCTAGTCCGCCGACGCTGACGCCAGACGCACTGTCTGACGATGCTGGCGTGATTTTAGGCACATGGGAAATCATTGATCCGCTCGAAAACGGCAATCTGGTAATGATCATTGAACTACCAGAGCAGATACAAGCGCAGTACGAAATGTTCTCGGACGAAACGGAGGCGCTGATACTGGCCGTTATTCCTGAAGGTGACACGGACTACGTGCGGATGGGTGGTTTCATTTCTCCCGATCGCGAGTATCTGCTGAATGGGCTCGATGCCGGCGCCTTGGCGCAAGTGCAAGCCAACTTCGACTATGAGCCGGATTCGGATCGCGATGGCATCAGCGATGTTGATGATAATTGTCCACAAATCCACAACACTGAACAGCTTGATAGTGATGAGGATGGTATTGGCGATTATTGCGACTTCGGTGGCGAGCCTGATTTCGATAGCGATGGCGTCATTGACAGTGACGATAATTGCCCCAACGTGAGCAACCCGGATCAGTCCGACCTCAATGAAAATAACGTGGGCGATGCGTGCGAAAGTGATACCAGCGGTGATACTGCCAGCAACGACGTCGACAGCGACGGCGACAGCTGGCCAGATTACCAAGATCCTGAAGTCAACAATCCCAATGTCCCGGGCACGATGTTTGTAGATGCCGACGACGATGGTTTTGCAGATGAAGGTGGCTTGCATGCCGACAATTGCCCAGGTCTTGCCAATTACACGCAGGATGACAGCGATGAGGACGGTATCGGTGATGCGTGCGATACGACTGAACCCGGCGATGGCATGCTGACACTAAGTGGCACAGTGGTCGCTGATCCTGACGATGCACAATTGGTCGCAGGTTTAAGTGATCACCTGCGCAGTTTTGTCGCAACGCTGAACCCGTTTGGCGCATTGAGCGCTGCAGGCGAAGTGGATGATACCGGTGCAATGACCAACGCGCCGCTCGCCGATGCAACGGTGACGCTGGTGCAGGTGAATGCAGACGGCACTGAATCCACCGTGGATGTCGGCAACGTCGTTACAGGTGCTGATGGCTCCTATACCTTGCCGGAGGTGCCTGCGCCCGTAGAAGGCCAGTTCTACTACGAAGTGCATGTCACCAAGGAAAACAACGGTGAAATCCTCTCCCTGACCTCGCCGGTCGCTACCGAAGATGATGCCACCGTGGTGGTTTCACCCGAGACGACACTGGCCACTGAAATGTTGACAGAGGTTGCGCAAGCTGCCGTTGGCGGTAACGGTATCGATGAGGTGCCACTACCCAGTGCAGACAGCATTGATGCCTTGCGCGAATTGGCAATCAAGGATGTTGCCACCTTGGCTAACGAGGGCTCATTCGAAGCGCCTTCCAACCTGGCCAGTGAACCCGATGGCGTCAATCTGGCCGCCAACGGGATTACCACGGCAGAAGGTGATGCCGACAAAATAACGGCCACGGTGCAGTTTGAGTCAGAATTCATTGCTCTGGAATCACAAGGCAATGCAGCCTCTGACACGCAAGTGGCAGGCTATTTGCGTCGTGTGGTGGACAGCGCCTGTAACCGTGCCGATGCTGCCAGCTATATTCCACAAGCGCTGGCAGAAGGCATGGCCGGTTTCTTCGCCAACGGCGGCACGCTGACCCCAGAAGCCATTGTGGCGGCATACAACAGCCATCGTGGCTTCCAGCCCGAAGCGAGCCTCGACGAAGCCCTGTCCATCTATCGTGGCCTGTTGGTGAACGTTGAAGAAGCCACTGAGTACAGCGCCAGCATGGCAGAAACACTGTCCGATGTGGATCAGCTCGCCCTGTATACCAAGCGTGATCTGAATCCGGATACCTTCGGCCCGGCCACCGCGCTGGATGCCGACCAGGCGCTGGCATTCATGCAGATCGTGGGTGTCGACGAACAGATGATTAACCCGCTATCACCGAGCGGCCACATTTACTTCAATTGCGGCCAGTCCTTCAGCGGTATTGATCTGTACGGCATGATCGCCGAGCTTGTCAGTGATCCTTCCCTGGCAGAAGCGGCCGTCAGTGAATTCCAGATCTATAACGTGAGCGCTGGGGGTTGCACTGATGGCTATGTGCCGGTCAATGCCGAAGTGCGGGTGTTCAGCGCAGGGAAAACAGTCACCTCGGTTACTGTGGATTCCAGCAATGATGAATCCTTCCCGGCTGGGCCTTTGGCACTGGAAAATCAGGGCCTGCGTTATAGCTTCACGGCGACCAATGCAGACGTCGGCAACAGCAATCACTGTGTGCGCGGTGCCACCGAGCAGACACTGACAGCGACCGTTACCTTTGATGACGATACTACGGTCACGCGCACTGCCGTGCGTTACTTCCCCACGGTACAGGAGCCCATGAGCGAGTTCTATGTCAACGGTGATTTTATCGATGCCACCAACAGCAGCGGTGAACCAGTCGCAGTTGACAGCCCTCGCCCCATTTACAAATGGACCGATCCGGAATCGCTGTTCCTCATGTCAGCTAATTTGGCGTCCAACGCCAATGTGCAAGCGGCCATGATGACGGCACATGATGCCGGCGAACTGAAGATCAAATACACCTACGAAATGGCGCATATGGTGCCGCCGTACGGTGGCCCTGACAATCGCTGCGACACGGTGTCTGCCGGTCGTCTCTACAGCACCAACAGCTTCATTCCTTCGATAGATTGTGATGTCGATGCGTGTGCGGCTGCGACAGGCGTTGATCCTGAGTTCATTCAGTGCCGTTACAATATCCAGTCCTATGTCGTGGATCAGAACGACACCATCCTGGGCCAAGCCGCCGGTAATTTCCGTTACTTCTGCGTCGATACCGATGGTAACGGCCAGTGCGAGCTGCCCAGCGGCGGTGATTACGATGGTGATGGCATCGATAACGCCAATGATCCCTGCCCGTATAACAGCAATCCTGATCTGCAGGCAGGCGAGTGCACGGGCGGTGGCGGCGGAATTACCGACTCCGATGGTGACGGTGTGGATGATGCCAATGATAACTGTGACAACGACTACAACCCGGACCAGTCAGATTTTAATGACAATGGCATCGGTGACGCCTGTGAAAACGATACCAGCGGTGATATTCGTCAACAGGATGCTGATGACGACGGTGCATTGAATGGTGAAGACGCCTTCCCCTTCGATCCAACGCGTTCACTGGATAGTGACAGCGATGGCGTTGCCGATGGCGATGATGCGTTCCCTGACGATGCTGCGCGTGTCGCCGACACAGACGATGATGGTCTTGACGATGCTGAAGACGACTGTCCGTTTGTTGCAGGCGATTGCACGGGTGCACCTCCGGCCCTTGATAACGCTTACTTGGCCATCATTAACCTTGATGACAATTCACAAGACTATGACGAGCAAAACAATCAGTGTGAACCCGACGCTGACATTGCCCCCATGACTGCATTTGCCTTAGTGGAGCAGGTCGGTCGTCAGGTGGTGTTGACGCTCGATGATGATCTGGTGTTGGTCGGTGCAGCCTCCGATACGGGTGATTTCAGCGTGTCATCGCTCAACGACCCAGAAGCGAACGTTACCATTAGCGGCAATCTAAACACCTTGAGTGCACTGACCCTGACGCGTGTATCCGGTTATGGTGACATTGTTTGTAACGGCGCAGGTGTAGTGGCGCTGGTGGCGGCTGCCAATGTCGAGGAGCAAGTACAGTTGCAGGAGCAGGGTGGTCTGGGATGGTTCGAAGCAGAGTTTGACAGCCAATCCATGCAGCCAAGCATTGAACTGGGCCTGATTGCTGACAATGCAGATCACACTTTGCTTGAGCAGCAGTTCGTTTTCAATCCTGCAACGGGCACCTTCGAAACAGCGCCAATGAGTGTAGAAGCCATTCTTACCGCCACAGGGATTGAGCTGTATGCCGATCTGTTCAAGGTCACTGGCTACGTCGCAGCCCCCAATACAGCGATTATCCAGCCGACTGACGATCAGGGTAACGCGCTGCCTGTGAGTGAAGAAAACATCGATCTTGTGAGCTGGGATATCAATGGCGATGCACTCGCTGCGTTCCTGCCTGAAGAACTGCAGAGCGGGTTACCCCCCGATGCGGTCTTTTCTGCCGGCGCCAAAGCCTTTGGCGCCACCATTACCAGCAGCACCGATAGGTACAATGTGCCTTGCGAAGAGCACTGGGATGAATGGTTTGAAGAGGTTGGGCTGGGCTGCAGTAACATCGTTGCCATGGGTTATGCCCAGGACCAAGTCAACCCAGATGACGTTGACCCCATCCCGGCGCAGTCACTCGATGACATTGTCTACACCCAGACGGAACTTGATAACGGTAGTGCTCAAGGGCAATGGATCGGCGGTGGCGATGTCGCGACAGGCATGAGCGGTATTGTCTCGATGGATGTCAGCGCCTACCTGGTGACCGACAATGGTAACGCCGACGGTGCAAACCCGCGTGTCGTGTACCAACGGCGTTATAGCTCACCGCAAGGATCGCTGGTGTACACCATTGGCAGCGGCGATTTCGTCCTCTCCAGCGTGGGTAGCATTCCGGTGATTGAAGTTGCTGCGCCTGGCTATATCGCTGAGCAAGCCGGTGTGGAATCCCCCGATGAAGTGCTGTTCTTCGTTGAAGATGTCGATACCATCAACAGCGTAGAGCAAAACGTCGTACGCCGTGGCTATCTGCAGCCTGCAGGTAGCGAGGAATACGAAGTGTTGCTCAACGATATCGCGCTTGGCGATTTGAGAACAGCGGTGGAAGCGGGAGCACAGGGTGGAGGAGGCTAATCAGTAGCATTATTCCCTAAGCCATTTGTGGAAAAGCGGCCCCGTTAAGCGGGGCCTCTTTTTTTGTTTCATGTCAGCAAATGGTGATGTAAGTTTTGGCGGATGCAATCGCTGTCTATACTTCATTGACAGTGATCCGGAAAAAAACGATGCCCCCCAACCGATACAATACCTCAAAGCAAAAAGTCTTGATGCTGACCGGGCAGCCCAATGATATGGAGCCGTATCTGGCGTTGATGCCCGACGTAGCTCTTATGCCGGTACAAGATGTCATGCACGATCCCTTGGCGCTGCGTGAACGGGTGGTGGACAGTTTTATGGCCAGTGAATGCGACGTCATCGTCATCGACAGTCGTCAACCTATTGATTTGCCCACCGTCTGCCGTGCCATTCGCGAATATCCCGCAGGCAAAGAAAGCCATGTGTTAGTGATGACGCATAGCGAGCAGGATTGGGCCACCTGCATGAATCTGAATGTTGATGACGTAGTGCGGGTCAAACCCAGCGAACCGATCATGGCGTCGCTCGCCACTGTAATGGCACGTTATATGCGTGCGCTTACACAGCGGCAATTGCTGGAGGAAAAAAGTCGACAGGCGCAGACAGCAATCGAGACGGCGGCTGAATATGGCGCCTTGTTGCGATTTATGGATTCTGCAGAAAAGCAGCAGGATCTCAGCAGTTTGGCACACTTGCTGGTGCGACAGCTGGCCGGCAAGGGGCTGGATGCGATCGTCGATATTACCTCAGCCAATGAAAAAGTGGTTTATCCACCTGAAGGGGCTCCTGCCGCGCATTATGCCATTCTCACCAAATTAAGCGTGGCAACGGCACGCACGGCTGAGCTGGATCGCTTTCTTGGTTTTCGTTATGGCGCCATCTCGTTGCTGGTCACTAATGCCCCCTACCGTGATCCTGAAAAATACGGTAATTTGAAAGATACCTTGGCCCATTTATGTTCGATCGCAGATTCGCGTGCGCGTAACATCATGATCAAGCGGAGTATTAATGACCAGCATGCACAAATGCTGGCGGTGCTGGAGGTGATTCGAAACGCGGCAAAAGGCTATCACGAATTGTCCCAGCGGATCATGGGGGAACTGGGCAAAGAGCTGGAATTCGCGGCAGGTACCTTTGACATGCCTGCCGAAGACGAGGCAAAGCTGCTTTCGATTGCGGGTAATGCCCGCGATAAGCTCGATGCCATGCATGAAAGCCGTGAAATGACGGAACACCAGTTTGTCGAGTTGATCTCTACCATGAGTGGCTTGAAAGCCCTGATAGACCCACCTAACTCGTCGAACGAGCAGGATCAGAGCGACGCCATTGAACTCTTCTGATCAGTAGGGAATTTATTTATTTTTCACCGACGCTTGATAAAACACGCTGTTATACACCATAGTTAATCTCCTGTCGGTTGATTCGCATGGTTGCGAAGTCTGCGGATGTAATGCTCGAAACACCCGTACAGTGTGAATGGGAATCTTGGAGCGGGCACGTAACGGAAAGCGTATCCCTGCATTTCTCTCCTGCAGCGACCCTCCTCGTCGCGCACGCAGTTCGCGCATATTGTTCGCTCATAGATTCTCCCCTGTTTCGATGAATTGCATCGTCGAGGTATAGCGCCATGGTTGGCATCAAGTCGGTAGCGGTTGCTGCATGCGACGACCTGAAAAAATTGCCGCGTCAAACAGTCTTGTTGATTGGCGACAAGCCTGATGATCTTGCGCACGTGTGTGCTCTTCTACAAGGCATGCCATGCAAGGTGTTGCCAGCGTTGGCGCACAAGCGAATCGAGCCCATGTTCTCGCGCAAGGATGTGGCCGTTATCCTGCTGAATAATTCGGCCACTGCAGCCAACTTCGCGCTGGCGCGTCAGCTGCGCAATAATCCCAGAACCCGTCATATCCCCTTGTTATTGATAACGTCTGCCCTGCAGGAAGACGATCCGGCGCATCTCGGCGACTTTAACGATGCCATTGACTATCTGTTGCATCCAATCAACCCGGTCTTGTTGCGCAGTAAAATCGCCATGTTGCTGGAACTCGCCGATAATCGGCGTTGCCTTGCCTGCCTTCACGATGTGTCGAAATCCCTACAAGATCAGCTGGATGTACAGGTCGTCACCGATACGTTAACGGGGCTGCTCAATCGTCACGGCTTTACGCAGGCGCTTGAAAACGAACTGGCACGCGCACAACGTCATCATAAATTATTGCCCGTGCTTTATGTCGACCTCGATGGCTTCAAACGCATTAACGATGCTTTTGGGCACCTTGCCGGTGACAATGTACTGCGCACCGTCGCGGCCCGCATGCGCGACGTTTTACGACCCTATGATCGCGTTGCGCATTTGGGAGGCGATGAGTTTGCCATTCTGGCCGAAGGCGTTGCCAGCGAAGATCAGATTGCCCATATCGCAGAAAAAATTCTCGATGCGCTGGCACTACCCCATACCATCAAGGGGTTACAGATAACGGTCGGGGCGAGTGTCGGCATTGCGGTGTACCCCGATTCGGCCAAATCAGCCGATGCCATCATGCGCGCGGCAGGGCTTGCCATGCAGCGGGCCAAATCCGAATCCCGCAATAGTTACCGGTTTTACAGTGTCGAGATGAATGGTCGCGCGCGGGCGCGGTTGATGTTGGAACAAAGCTTGCGCAGGGCCATCGCCGAGCAGGAGTTCGAACTGTATTTCCAGCCCCAGATGCATATGGGCAGCGGCCACTTACGCGGATTTGAGGCATTGCTGCGCTGGCGGCATGTCACCGCTGGCATGGTACAACCCGGGGTGTTCGTGCCGGTGCTCGAAGAGGCCGGGTTCATCAATATGCTTGGCCCCTGGATCATTGATGCGACTTGCCGTCAGATTGCCGACTGGCAACAGGTACTGCCGCCACAAAGCTGTGTTGCCCTCAATCTTTCGTCGATGCAGTTCGCCCAGCGCGATCTGGTCGCTAATGTGGCGGCTGCCATCAAACACTATGCCATCGATCCTCACCAGCTAGAACTCGAAGTCACCGAAAGCACGCTCATTACCGATGTCGAGCATACCCGTCTGGTCTTGCGCCAATTGCGCGAGCTGGGGATACGTTCGGCCATCGATGATTTTGGTACCGGCTATTCGTCGATGGCCTACCTGCGACAGTTTGAGGTTGATACCCTTAAAATTGACAAGGTTTTCGTCAGCGGATTGCCCCGGTCGGGCCGCGATGCTGCGATTGCCCAGAGCATCACCCAGCTTGGCCACAATCTGGGTATGGAGATCATCGCCGAAGGTGTTGAAACCCTGGAGCAGTTTGACTGGCTGCGATCGATCGGTTGCGACGTGGCGCAGGGCTATTATTTTTCACGTCCTGAACCGCCTGGCACGGTGCCTTGGTCGTTTCGCGCTGCCTGAATCAGAATGTGATACCATCCGCGTAGTATCCGTTATCAAGGCTATTGCGCTACATGAACCTGTTCAAAAAGCTCTCCACGGCTGAATCACGGCGCCTGGCAGCCTTTCTCGAATCGGTGGCTTGTCCCCCCGATACCATGAGCCTGATGGAAATCAGAGGTTTCCTGTTTGCCGTCTGCTGCGCGCCTGTCTTGTCCAAGCCGTCTGAATGGATTCCCGAGATCTTCAATCACCGCCCTCCCAATTTTGCGACCACCGAAGAAGAAGAGTTCATCAATACCGCCCTGGTGCGTCTCTATAACCAATTGATGGCCGACGTGAATGAGGGCGTGCCGGTGTTGCCGGTGTCCTGCAAATACCGTGAGCCCTGCGCGGCCAATTTTGAAAAAGGGGCTGCCTTGCACGAATGGTGCAAAGGGTTCAACGAAGCCCATCACCTCTATTTCGATCACTGGGAAGCCGGTATCGCCGAAGACGATGAATTGATGGCGGCGGTAGGCTTTATGGTGCTCACCCTGGGCTTTTTCGATGACCGCGACGAATCGCGGCAAATGCTCGATATGGCCTTCGACGTCGATCTGCCTCTGCATGAAATGGCGCCTATTGTGCGGGCACAAATGCCGCAAGTCATGAAAGAGTACGCGCGCATCGGGCGTGCCATGTACGAAGAGTTGCTCGAAGACGAGCACACCGCCACGTCCGCCACCAAAGGCGCCGCGGCGCCCTCCAATGTAGTGCCTTTCCGGGTGCCGCACAGTGACGAAGACGCCCGCGATCGCTTAATGCAGGCCGAAGAGCTGGCCATTCAGGCGCTGGAGGAAACCAATCACGAAAAGCGCGTGGCGCTGGCCCGCAAGGCCTTGAGCATCAGTGAGGATTGCGCGCGCGCGTTGAGCCTGCTGGCCGAAGATGCCGCAGAATCGCTCGAAGAATCCGCCCATTATTACCACCGCGCCATGGAAGCGGCCCGCCGTACCCTCGGCGCAGAGGCATTCGCCGAAGCCGAAGAAGCCGGTCTGTTTTGGGGCCTGCTCGAAACCCGTCCGTACATGCACGCCAAAATGGGGTATGCCGATACCCTGTGGGCACTGGAACGCACCACCGAGGCGTTACTCGAGTACGAAGATCTGTTGCGTCTCAACCCCAATGACAACCAGGGAGTGCGGTATGTACTGGCCGTGCGTTATCTGGATGTTGCCGGTGTCGACGAGAGTTGCCTCGACAAGGCCCGCGCTCTGCTTGATAACTATGACGAGGATGGCACCTGGTGGAGTTACAACAACGCGCTCTACTGGTGGATGGCCAAAGGCGATTGTGCCCAAGGCCGAAAAGCGCGTGCTGCCGGGCTCAAGGCTAACCCCTATGTGCTCGACTATTTCACCGGCAAACGGCGCATGCCGAAGAGTTTGCCCGAGTTTTATGCCTGGGGTTCCATAGAGGAGGCCGTGCTGTATGCGCACGAAGCCCGCATGACCTGGCGGGCCAAGCCGGGTGCAGTGGAGTGGTTGCAGGCAGGTTTGGTCAAAGCGGCGGGCAAAACGACAAGCAAAGCGGCCAAGCCCAGCCCCCGCAAGCGTGCGCTAGAGAAAAAGCCGGATGCCCGCAAGCGTGGCACCGAATCCACCAAAGCGACCACGACGGCAAAAACCACCAAATCGTCGCCTGCCAGTTCACCGACCAAGAGTGGGCGCAAATCACCGACCAAAGCAACGAGTACCAGCAAGGCTACGCCGACCAGTAAATCCCCTTCTGGCCGCTCTGGCAAAAAATCCACTTGATCACGGTGGGGTAGGTTGACTGCCCCGCCGCTTGCCCCGCAATAGTGCAACTCGCTGCACGGCCCTCTCCACCTTACGCTCCACCTAAGATGGGCGTTATGCGTTCGTACGCCTTTACGCCTCCCTAAATACAGCGCATTTAAAGATTTGAAGCTACTCTTAAAAGTGGTATTCGCGCCACAACCGTGGCAAATCGTGTGCGTCTGATGGGGATGTACAGACGCAATGGAGGGTGTAAATGGCTGAATTGCAAAAAATCCTGTATGTCGAGGATGAGCCCGATATCCGCGCCGTCGCGCAGCTCGCGTTGGAAATGGTGGGCGGTTTTACCCTCAAAATCTGCGAATCGGGCATGCAGGCACTGCAAGAGGGGGAAGCCTTTGCCCCTGACTTGGTGCTGATGGACGTCATGATGCCCGAAATGACCGGCCCGATGACCCTGGAACGTTTGAAAGCCATACCCGCCATGGCATCGGTGCCCGTAGTGTTCATGACGGCCAAAGTACAACCGGCCGAAGTCGCCCAATTCAAAGCGCTGGGCGCAGTCGACGTGATTGCCAAGCCCTTCGACCCCATGCAGTTGGCCAATCAGGTGCGCAAGGTATGGGAGGCCTGCCGTGGCTGAGGCAACTCCTCGGCCTGAAGTCGCAGAACGCATGCGCCTGTTGCGGGAAAGCTATGCGCGTGATTTAAAGGAGCGGTTTGGGGATCTGTTGCAGCTGGCCCAACGTTTGCGAGCCGAGGTCGACACGGCAGATATCAAGGCGTTGCATTTGTGGCTTCACTCCCAGGCTGGGTCGGCCGGCACCTTTGGTTTTGCCGCATTGGGGAGTGCCGCCAGAACGCTTGAAATAGAGCTAAAACAGCACATTGATAACGAGCAGTTGCAAGATACAGGGTGGCGGCGTGATTTTTCTCGTCGTTTGCTGAATCTGGAAACATTGCTCGAGTTCAGCGCTGTGAGCAATGAGCCGACGCCTCCCCCCCCGGTCAGTGCCACTGCTTCTGCTGCGGCCCCGGCCTCGACTCGCGCATTGCATATTGTCGCCTCCAAGCATGCGCCACGCTTGCATTTGAATCCCCCCAGTTTGTGGGTATTGAGCACCGATCTGCCCGAGGCAGAACATTTGATTTCGGTATTGGGTGAATTTGGTTTTCTGGTGCAGCATTTTCAGGCCTTGTCACAAGTGGATTGTGCCCTCGAATGCGAAATGCCACTGGCCATGCTGATTGATGTTGATCATATGGGCGAGACCCTCGCCGATCTCCCCCCGCTGGAGGCACTCAAGTCCTGGCGTCGACGCTGTCCAGAGCAGCTACAGTTACTGTTTATTTCCAGTCGGCAGGATTTCGATATTCTCATGGCATTGACCAATGTAGGGGCGGCCGCCTACCTGAGCAAACCGTTCGATATTCCACGTCTCATGGATACGATAGAAAAGTTTCTGCCTACCGAAGGCGAGCAAGCCTATCGTGTCTTGCTGATCGATGATGACCAGCTGTTGAGCCGTTATTACCAAGGGGCACTCGAAGCTGCTGGCATGACGGTTTGCGTGCTTGAAACCCCACGTAATGTACTGAATGTCATGTCGGATTTTCGCCCCGATGTGGTGTTACTGGATCTCAATATGCCCGATTACAGCGGGGATCAAGTGGCACGCATGCTACGCCTTCATAACGGATGGCCTGAGGTGCCCGTCATTTACTTTTCTGCCGAACAGGATCTTGATCGACAGATGGCCGTGCAAGAGCGTGCAGGCGATGATTTTCTGACAAAACCGGTGACTGCCCGTCAACTGGTGAGCGCGATCACCGTGCGCGCTCGCCGCAGTCGCTTGTTAAGCAAAATCATGTCGACGGATAGCTTGACGTCGTTACTCAAGCATTCAGCCATCAAGGAGCGGCTGGATATTGAATGTCGACGGGCCGAACGCAATCGCTCCTCTTTGTGTGTGGCCATGATTGATGTCGACACGTTCAAACATATTAATGATACCTGGGGGCATAGTACCGGCGATCGGGTGATCAAAGCCCTGGCGCACTTGTTGCGAAATCGGTTGCGAGTGACGGATATCGTGGGTCGTTATGGCGGGGATGAATTCATGGTGATCTTTCCCGATACCAAAGGCCGTGATGTGATGACTGTGCTGACAGAAATCACCGATCGTTTCCAGCATATTCAGTTTGATCAGCGCGGTGAAAGTTTTTCCTGCACACTCAGTGTCGGCGTTGCCGATCATCAGCATTTTCCTCATCCCGCCCGACTGGTAGAAGCAGCCGACAACGCGCTATTTGAAGTCAAACGCCTGGGGCGCAATGCGGTAAGGCTGGCAGAAGGCGGTATGCGTGAGGAGGGCGCGTGTGGACATTAGTGCGATAGAAGCTGTATTGCGCGATATGCGCAATCAATTTATCGATGAAGTGCCAGAGCGTTGCCTGCGCATGGAGGCACTCGCCAAAACCATTGCTGAGCAAGGTGCCTCGGGAGAAGCGTTCGATGAACTTTACCGTCATGTGCATAGCCTGAAGGGGTCTGGTGGTACACACGGTTTATCCATCATCACCAATATCTGCCACCACTTTGAAAACCTGCTGACGGATGCGGTCAGTCAAACCCGCATGAGCCCGCAAACCTTTTCTGAACGCATGATCTCGTATATTGATTTGTTGGCAGCCACTGCGGAAGCGATTCGGCGTGGTGTGAGCGTGGTGGACAAAGAGGTTGAGCTTGAGCGCCTGTTGCACTTGCGAGAAGCGCGTCAGCGGGTGGTGTTGGTGGCAGATTCATCCAAAACCATGCAGGGCTTGTTTCGATCTGCATTAGATGGATTCGGCTTGAAAATCATTGTGGTCAATAATGGAATGCAAGCGCTCGTGCGCCTCGTGCATGAACCGGTTGACTTGTTGGTGGTGGGCAACGAACTCGATGAGCTGGGCGGACAGGCTGTCGTCGCCGCGTTGCGTGAATCGCATGGACGTAATCACAATATTCCCGTGGTGTTGGTGAAAAGTGCCAACAGCGTATTGTCCGACCATGTCAGAGTCAGTGCGGTCGTCACGCGTGATGCTCGCATGGTCGAGCAGCTCCCCGCCGTGCTGGGCAAAATCCTGCAGAAAATGGATGTTACCCCTGCCAGCAAAGCCTGACATACAATGATAACGCGCTAAATCAGCTGCAGTAACATGTCTTCGATAAAGCGGTCTTTACCGGTCGCAGTTTGTATCTGTGTATTGATAGGCGAGAACAAATAACGAAATTTATTTCCGGTTTCTTCTTTGTGGTGGGGAAAGCCTGGGCCGTAATGCGTTTTCAGACCTTCCAATAACACCTGCATGGCCTTGTCGGGCATTGTTATTGTGACCGTCGACGCCGATTCACCGCTTGCCAAAATACCGGGCGAATCCCCTGCGAGCAATTTTACCGTCATTTTCTGATACTGAAAATATCCCTGCCTAATCAGCGAAAATCGAATGGCGTTTTCCACCTGTGCCATCAGCAAGGCGTTATCACTTTCAAGCAGGGCCAGGCGAATCAGTAATTTATTGTTGTCAGCGAAATAACGATCCCGCTGCTGAAAATCAAGGGCCGCTTTACGAGCGTTGCGCAGATCGCCTCGGCGCAAATAGGCTTGCCCGATAACGTGCCGAGTCGCGCGGTAATTCGGAATCATCTGCTCCATCTGCCGGGCCGTATTGAAAAAGCGCGCCCAGTCGCCTCGGCTTAACGAATATTGCAACAAACGCTCCAACGCATAAATATTGGGAGCCTGATCGCATAGTGCTTGCAATGGAGCATAGCGTGCCGCATGCGGAAGCGATGAAATTGCAACGAAACGCTGTTTTGAATACAACCCATTGTGGCCGATGAACCAAGCCGCCGTCACGAACAGCACGAACGCAACCCAAAGCCAACGTGTCGTCGGCAGGGTAGGGCGTATCATGCCTATCGTTACTGCCAACATCACCTGTGCCGGAAGCATCAATGTCATCATCCGGTAGGACACGGCAGTCAGGCTGAAGGCCAACATCAGCACTACACCGATGATGACGGCGTGAACCTGATAAATTTGTGCGGGGGATAATGTCGTGTTGCGCCTGTGCCGCCAAAGCCATCCTAGCCAGGTCAGCCAAACACCAACGCCTACCAGCAACCCCAAACTACCGCCCTCGACTGCCATATCCAGCAGCAGATTATGGGGATCGAAATAACTGCGTTCTACCCAGAAAGCCCGCGACTCACTGTCAACAAAAGTAAAAAACAGACTGTAATAGCTCCCCGGGCCATGCCCCAGCCAAGGCGAATTCATAAATGCGTTGATCGCTGCGCGCCACGGCACGAGGCGACCTTGCCATTCCAGGCTATGAAAGCGAGCCCACAAGTCTGCTTGCGATAGGAGCAGGCCGCCTGCACCAAGCGTTATTAGGGTGGCAAGAGGATAGACCGCCGTTCGCACCGGCTTCATTTTTTCCGTCAGTGGAAGGCGTTGTAGTAGGTTTAGTATTAGCCACAAAATCGCGATAGCGACGATGATGAGAGTAAAGATTTGTGCGATGCGGGTTCGAGTCACCATTACCGCTGTGGCGATGGCAATCGTTAACAACACATCCGTTCCCCAATGCAGCCAATGAACAAGGGCTTGGTGGCGAGGCGCATTGGGAATATCGGTGGGGGTGTCGAGCGCGCGTGCCATGCCCAGCGGCAAGGTAAGCAATAGAAAACCCGCTAAATAGCCGGGATTACCAAAACTGGAATTTGCACGAAATACGCCTGGGGCCAAATGCCCCAGCCTTGCCGTTTCCACCAGTGCCAAGATGGAGCACGCGGCCCCCATATAAAACAACGCCGCCAGCAGACGCATGCCGTATCCAAGGCGCGAAAGCGACCAGGCGAGCCAGGCCCAGGCAATCACCACCAGACTTTTTGCAATATTTTCAGGCGCCCCGTAGGACCATCGCCCCTCGTTCACCCAGAGGCCAGGCAGTGTAACGAGCACCGGGAGTGTCCATAACGCCACCAGCTCCCACGAAGGTGTGGGTAGTTTGCGTTGTAAACCCGCCCACAGCGCCAAGGGCGCCAGCGCGGAAATCAGCAGCATGGCCAGCGCAATTTTATAGGCGTTTACCTGGTAGAACTGGTAGGAGCTGGTCAGTTCAACACTGGCCAATGCCAGTATGAACATGCCCAATACACTGCGGATCAACAGCGATGATCGCAGAGTTTCGAAATGAGAAGGCTCTGATTGAAAAGCCTCTGATTGAAAAGAGTTAGAGGCAACCCCGACATCGGTTGCCTCTTGAGGTGTGGCGTGCTTGATAAGCTCAGTCCTTATAACCAGCTTTCAGTTTTTCCCAATATTTTTCATACACGGTAATCGCATCGCCTACGTCCAGCTGAAACTCAGCGTTTTGCAGATCCGAATCCGTTGGGTAGATGGTGTGGTTTTTACGCGCGCTCTCGCTCATCAATGCCAGTGCCTTCGTATTCGGGGTGGCATAACCAATGTCTTCGCTGATTTGCTTGGAAATATCGGCCCGCATCACAAAATTGATAAACGCATGCGCTTCATCCACATGGCGCGCATTTTTCGGAATGACAAAACTGTCGAGCCATAACGCCGCGCCTTCCTTGGGATAGATATAGGTCAATTCAGGCAAATCCTCCAGTGCCTGAAAGGCCTCGCCGTTCCAGATCATGCCGACATCGGTTTCGCCTTCGATATAAGGCATGCGTGGTGCATCCGAATTGTAGGTGCGCACGTTGGGCAGCAATTGCGTCAGCTTGTTATAGGCGGCTTCGATTTCCTGCGGATTGGTGGAATTACCCGAGTACCCCGCCACACGCAAACCGACATGAAAGACTTCGCGCATATCGTTGGTCAGCATCACGCGACCTTTGAATTCGGGTTTCCACAAATCGATCCATTGCGTGACTGGGGATTTCACCACATCGGTATTAACTGCAATGCCCGTACTGCCCCACAAATAAGGCGCGCTGTATTCGTTGCCTGGGTCGAAATCCTGATTGACCAGACGCGTGTTGTAATCGGCGAAATTGGGCAGCTTGCTTTTGTCGAGCTTATGTAGCAAGTGTTCCTTGCGCATCTTGCTCACATAATAGGTAGAGGGAATCGCCAGATCGTAACTGTTGCTGTCGTTGAGCAACCGCAATTTGGCGTACATGGCTTCATTGCTGTCGTAGGTGGTTTGCTCCACCTTGATGCCGGTTTCTTTGGTGAATGCTTCCAATACCGTTTCGGGCATGTATTCCGACCAGTTGTAAAAATATAACACTTTGTCAGCGCCCAATGCAGGGCAGCTAAAGATAACGGAAAGGCTAAGCGCCCATCGCAACGGCTTGCGTGCAGGTTTCATGGTGCTAGTCGATGGTGTGGGGCTTACCGTTTTCAAACGGCCTTTTTTGTGCAAGAACTGCTCTATTTTCATGGCTGCTTCCTTGTGAGCCAATGGCTCGTTAGCAATGTGATCAATGAAATCGACAGAAGGAGAGTGGCGAGGGCATTTACCTCTGGCTTAAGCCCTAGGCGCACCATCGAATAAATTTTTAGTGGCAGCACATCGAACGAGGGGCCGGTAACAAAGGTGCTGATTACAACATCATCAAGCGACAGGGTAAAGCCAAGCAGCCAGCCGGCCAGCAGGGCCGGTGCCAACACGGGTAGCATGACGGTGCGCACCATTTGCGATTCGCTGGCCCCTAAATCGCGAGCGGCTTCCACCATCGCCTCATTGAAATGACTCAGGCGTGCATAGACGGTAACCACCACAAACGGCAGGCTAAAAGTGATGTGCGCCAGTAGCAAGGATACAAACCCGAGCTGTATCCCTAACCAGATAAACAGCAAAAGCAGGGCAATCGCCAGCACGATGTCAGGCACCATCATCAGAGTGAACAGCAATCCGCTGAGCAGCGGTTTGCCACGAAAGGTGTAGCGATGCAGGGCAAGCGCAGTCAGTGCACCGATCACCGTGGTGGCACTGGCCGAGGTAAACGCCAGCAGCAGCGAATTGCCCGCCGCGCCCAGCAGCGCGTCATTACGAAACAGGCTTTCATACCATTTGAGACTGAACCCCTGCCAGCCATAAGGATTGCGCCCGCTATTAAACGAATACACCACCAGCAACAGCAGCGGCACATAGAGAAAGGCATAGACGAGGGCAATATAACTGTTACGCAGGATTCGCATGGAAGCAGTCCTCGTCGGCAACGCCACGAAGAGCGCCGGAGATATCGGGGGGCAGTAAATGCGCACGTATTATGCGGCAAACACCTCGTCCTGTGTACCGTCGAGCGGCGCTGTCACCAGACTGGCGGGTATGCTACGTGCGAAGCGGCCCGAAAACGAGTATCTTATGCGCCTCTTTGTTACCTGGAACCCCTAATGGATATCGCGATCATCTTTGGATTGATCCTGTTAAACGGTCTTTTCGCCATGTCAGAAATTGCCTTGGTATCCTCCCGCCAAGTGCGTTTGCAACAGGCTGCCGATAATGGGAGCGATGGCGCCAAAGCTGCCTTGCGCCTGGCCAAAGAGCCTACCCGCTTTCTCTCTACTGTGCAGGTGGGTATCACCTTGATCGGCATCCTTGCTGGCGCCTTCGGCGAAACGGCTATCGCCCGTAAGTTTGAAGTCATGCTGCTCGACATCCCCCTGCTGGCGCCCTATGCCAAGCCCTTGTCCATCACGGGAATGGTCATCATCATCACCTATTTTTCGTTGATCTTCGGCGAATTGGTGCCGAAACGATTGGGGTTGATGAACCCCGAGCTGATCGCTCGCCTGGTGGCCCGTCCCATGAATATGCTATCGCTAGTGGCGCGTCCGTTAGTGGTTTTGCTCAGTCTTTCCACCGAGCTTATCCTTAAGCTGCTGCGCGCAAAAAAGGTCGATGAAGGCGACATCATCGAAGAAGAGATTCACTCCCTCATGCAGCAAGGCACTGAATCTGGGGTGCTGGAAGAATCCGAGCACGTCATGGTCAAAAATGTGCTGCGGCTGGATGATCAGCGCGTCGGCAATATGATGACCTTGCGCAAAGAGCTGTATTACATTGATATCAACGACGGTATTGAAGAAAACCGCCGCAAAATCGCGGGAACCCCGCATGCGCGTATTCCTGTCTGCAAGGGCAATATCGACAACGTGATTGGTATTCTGCACACCAAAGACCTGCTGGATCAGCTGATGGGGGGTGAGCAGCCCGATATAGCCAGTTTGATCAAACGTCCACTCGTCGTGCCACGTTATGCCACCGGCCTGCAGTTGCTGGAGCAATTCAAAAAATCCAAAAGTCATGTCGCCATTGTCATTGATGAGCATGGGCAGACCAGTGGTCTCGTGTCTGTCAACGATGTCATGACGGCCATCGTCGGTGATCTGCCGGCCGAGCACGAAGACTATGAGCCCGATTTTATCGAACGTGAAGATGGTTCCTGGCTGGTGAGTGGGCAAATTGATATCGGCGCTTTCAAAGATCATTTTCGCGCCAAAATGCTGCCTGAAGAAGAGTTCGGTAACTACCATACGCTGGGTGGACTGGTGCTGACTCTCTTGGGGCACGTTCCCAAAGCGAGCGAAATCGTGCGCTTTGCGCATGTGCAACTTGAAGTCATGGACATGGACGGCAACCGTGTCGATAAAGTGCTGGTGACACGCATTGAAGAGGATGCAGACGATGCAACACCGGAGGCGCAGTCCAGTTACCGAGACTGACCGAGCGTAATTGTTAAGCCGCTTGTCGTTAGGCGTGCCCGCTGTTATGCTCCGGTCAGAACTGGCGGGTTTCTGTGATGCCCGCATTGCGCCGCCAGCCTCCCTCTCCCCCTGTGAAAGAGGATTCGGCTTATGACCATGCCTGCATCGTACCCACCGCTTACTCGTATTGGCGACTATCAGCGCGCCACCCTCAAGCCCGCCCGAGCGGTATTCAAATGGCTGTTGGGATCTGATCCACAACCTACTGCTGCGCAAGTAGAAACCCTCGCAAACTATGTATTAATGGGGGATCCATTAGCCGATAGTGTGGTGGCCATGTTCAAGAGCCTGCCGACAGGGCAGGGGCGTAAACTGTTGGATCAAGCGTTGGAGCACGGGATTGGCAGCATTGAGAATGCGCCACCTGCGTTAAACGACCTGTTTGCGCAACTGGATCAAGAGCCCGTCTGGCTGGACCGCGACAAACTCGCGCTTGCGTGTCGTGTCTCGCGCCGTGTTGGCCTGTCGGGGGAGCTGGTCCTGCGCAACATGTCCCTCATGGGAGGTTACCTCGGCGCCGCTGCAGCCAAGCCGCTAGTGTTCACAGGTCAACTCGATCGTGCCACCGCGCGCCGGCTGGTTGAAACCGGCAAGTTTTGGATGGATGTCACCACCGTGGGTGGTCTGGAACGCCACGCCGATGGCTTCAAGAGTGCGGTGCACGTGCGCATGATGCATGCACAAGTACGCGCCATGCTGCTGCACTCCGGCAAATGGAACATGGAGTGGGGGCACCCGCTCAATCAAGCCGATTCGATGGCCACCATCCTGGAATTTTCCGCCATATTTTTAACTGGTTTGCGTGCGCTGGGGTTTGTCTTCAGTCGTCGCGAGCGTGAAGCCGTGTTTCACCTCTGGCGTTACATTGGCTATTTGATGGGAGTAGATGAGCGCATTCTTCCGACCTGCGAAGCAGATGCCATGCGCGCCATGTATTTGATGCTGGCCACCATGCCAGCGGCGGATGACGATACCCGCGCCTTGGGGCAGGCGTTAGCCAATGCACCACTGCAGTTTGCCGGGCCCGATAGGTTCAGTCAGTCGATGGCAAAAATCGAGCGCACCCTGCGAATCGGGTACACCCGTTATGTTCTGGGTGACAAGGCAGGTGATGCACTGGGCTTACCCCGCACCTTGGCGAAATACGTCTGGCCTGCACAGTTCCCGTTACGATTTGGCAGCGAGTTGGTGCGAAAAAGTGTACCCCCACTGGATAGGCTGCTGGTGACGCTGGGGGAAAAAGCCGCGCGTGAACAATTTCCCTTGCAGGTCAGGCAAACGCAGGCCGACACGAGCTTTACGCCGGTGAAACAATTGGCACGTTGACGTCTCGCCCACTGTGAGCGCAACGGTTCACGGTAGGGAATTATGCATGTGCCGGGATAGAACAGGTATTCAGATGCGTCTGCAGCGCTCGTAATATGTCGGCGCGTGTAATCAACCCAATCAATTTTCCGTGGTCGACGACAGGGTAGGCTCTTAACTTGTTACTGATCATCTTCTCTGCCACCTGCACCACCGATTCTTCTGAATCCACAACCATGGGTGATCGGATCATCACATCATCCACCAGCTGGGTGTTTTCACAAAAGTAACTCGCACTCAGCATGCTGTGAATACAGTCTTGTTCTGACACAAAGCCAATGACGCTGCCCTGATCATCTACCACCGGCAAGCCACTGAGTTTTTTCGAAAGCAGAATATTGACGGCGTCGCTGAGGGGCATTGCGGGTTTGACGGATAAGGTGGAGTGCTGAATGTAATCCATTACTGCTATTGTTGTTAACATGGGAACCTCCACATGTTTTTGTGTAATGTTTCCTGCACGTTCCTAGCATATGCGCAACCCGCTGGAAACGCTATTCAGCAATTGTGTACTATAAAGCGCAATGCCAATCCAAGTGATCGTCTCCCTAACCCTCCTTTCAGAACCCACGGTTCTTAACGAGTAACAACATGCTGATTCCCGTGATACTTTCCGGCGGCTCCGGAACCCGATTGTGGCCACTCTCACGCGAAGCGTTGCCCAAGCAGTTTTTAAAACTTACCTCGGACAACAGCCTGTTGGGTGAGACGTTGTTGAGAACGCGTGATTTACAAGACGTGGCAGCCCCCATTCTTGTTTCCAACGAAGAACACCGATTTGTGGTCGCTGCTACAGTGCAGCAAGTATTGGCCGGTCCGGCTGATATTCTGCTAGAGCCCGTGGGTCGCAATACCGCCCCAGCGATTGCCCTGGCGGCTCTGCAAGCCTTGCTGCGTAGCGAAGATGCCCTATTGTTAGTGCTACCGTCAGATCATGTGATTCGCGACAATCAGCGCTTTGCCGAAGCGGTGGCCATTGCCAGTCGTGCCGCGCGCGAAGGTAGCATGGTCACCTTCGGAATCGTCCCCGATTGCCCACATACGGGCTATGGTTACATCAAAAAAGGCGCTGCTCACGAGGCCTGGTTTGAGATTGCCGAATTTGTCGAGAAGCCCTCGCTAGAAAGAGCCAATACTTATGTCGACAGTGGCGATTTTCTGTGGAATAGCGGAATGTTTGTATTTCAGGCGTGCCGCTTTATTGAGGTGCTGGCAAAATTTCAGCCCGACATGTTGCGTCAGTGCCGCGCGGCGTTTGAAAAACGTCAACAAGATCTTGATTTCACACGCATCGATAAAGCCGAATTTGTCGCATGTCCCAGTGACTCCATCGATTACGCCGTCATGGAAAAAACCGATGCAGCGGTGGTGGTGCCCCTTGATGCCGGCTGGAGTGACGTTGGCTCATGGACGGCGTTATGGGAAATCAATCCCCAGGACGAAAACGGTAACGTCGTGCGCGGTGATGTTATCACCGAGCAGGTAAAAAACTCGTATATCCACTCAGAAGGCCGTTTGGTCACCGCCTTGGGAATGGAAGATTGCATCATCGTCGATACAGATGATGCGGTATTGGTAGCCAGCAAGGACCACGTTCAAGACGTCAAAAAAATCGTCGAAAAAGTGAAAGCAAAAGACCGCCAGGAGCATCGCTTTCACCGCAAGGTACATCGCCCCTGGGGGACGTATGAAGGTGTGGCATTGTCGGATCGCTTTCAGGTAAAGCGCATCACGGTCAATCCGGGAGCGCGCTTGTCGCTGCAAAAACACCATCACCGGGCTGAGCATTGGGTCATCGTCAAAGGCACTGCAATGATCACACGTGGCGAGGAGCAATTTCTGCTCACTGAAGACCAAAGTACTTATATTCCGCTGGGTGTGCTGCACCGACTGGAGAATCCGGGGGTGATTCCTCTGGAAATCATCGAAGTGCAGACGGGCAGCTATCTCGGTGAAGACGATATCGTGCGCTTTGATGACAAGTACGGGCGGGTGTAACTCGACAAACAAAAAGAGGCCTAACGGCCTCTTTTTTCGTTCTGCGGCGCCCGTTTTTTTACAGGCGTGCGTCCACGGCATCCTTGGGCAACACGTATTTCACGTCGAAAATAACGTGGTTCGGTTTGCACAGGGCCTTGATGCCAGCCGCACCGAGTTCTCTGAACTCCTTGTGGCCGACGGTAAGTATCACGGCGTCATATTTTTTGTCGCTGGGCAGCTTGCTCAGCAGATCATAGCCATATTCATGGCGAGCTTCATCAAGGTCGGCCCACGGGTCAAAGATATCGACTTTGGCGTTGTATTCCTGAAACTCCTTGACGATGTCTACTACGCGAGTGTTACGCAGATCCGGGCAGTTCTCCTTGAAGGTCAACCCCAGAATCAACACATTCGAATCCACCACATGGATGCGTTTGCGCGTCATCAACTTGACCACGGCATCGGTGACATAGCTACCCATACCATCGTTGATACGGCGACCCGCCAGTATCACTTCCGGGTGATAACCGATTTCCTGGGCCTTGTGCGTCAGGTAGTAGGGGTCAACGGAAATGCAGTGCCCACCCACCAGGCCGGGCCGAAACGGTAGAAAGTTCCATTTACTGCCGGCAGCTTCGAGCACTTCCAGCGTATCAATGCCCAGCTTTCCGAAAATGATCGCCAATTCGTTGATCAGGGCAATGT
>CAYYPW010000026.1:0-73534 GCA_964473645.1 uncultured Moraxellaceae bacterium | reverse complement strand
ACGATCACGATCACGATCACGATCACGATCACGATCACGATCACGATCACGATCATCAGCCTGCAGCAGAAGGCCGACATACGCAAGGGTTGCAAGCATTTGTGCTGACTTTTTCAAAACCTTTCGAGTGGAGTTCATTTACCCAAACCATCGATACTTTGATTACCACCAGCGGCGATCAGATCCTGCGAATAAAGGGTATCGTCAACATTACAAACGAGCAAACTCCTCGTATTATTCAATGTGTCCAACACCTGCGCTACCCGACTTTACCCCTGTCCCGGTGGCCCGATAACGACCAGCGCTCGCGTTTGGTATTTATCACCCGAAATTACCCACGCGAATACGCCGAACAGGCGTTTGAAATATTTTGCCAACAATCGGTAGACGATGCTCCATGAAGCCATTTTCACGAAAATTCATTCTATTTGCGTCCATGATGCTAACAAATACTCTAACCTTGGCTGCCGTACACGATCATGCTCATGAAGAAGAGCATGAAAAGAAGCATGAGCAACAACATGAACATCATGACGACAGTGATCATCGCGAACAGTCAAGCCATGTTCATGGCGAAGGCCAACTCACGCTCGTGATCGAAGGCAAAATGATTGCGATCACACTGACAGCGCCAGCGGAAAGCATTATCGGTTTTGAACACGCCCCGGCCACCGAGCAAGAAAAGTCACAATTGAATAAAGCACTGGTGACGCTCAATACACCAAACACGCTCTTCAATTTTGGCACTGCCGCGCAGTGCAAGACAACCACGCATACAGTCATTTCACCTTTTAACAGCAGCGATTCCCCCAAGGCAGCCACTGTACACCACAGCGATATTGATGCCGAATACGACTTTGAATGCGCACAACCTTCCACGCTGAAAAAAGTTGAATTGTCTTTGTTTACGCTTTTCCCGGGGTTGCGCACGCTGAAAGTGGATTATGTCACCGAAAATGCGCAGGGCAGCCAGACATTGAGTCCCTCCACCATCGAACTGACATTACCTTGAGCCCTATGCCCAATCGCGCTCCTGAAACCACCGACACCGCTATTTATGCCAATGAACTCGTGTTTCGCTGGCACAAGCAGCCAGTGGCTACGCTGGACATTCCAGAATTGCGCATCGCGCGCGGTGAAAAAGTATTTATCGCCGGTCCGAGCGGTTCGGGCAAAACCACTTTGCTTAATTTGCTCACCGGCATCAATCGTCCATCCAGTGGCACCTTAACCGTGCTAGGGCAGCCATTACCCTCGCTTTCCAATGCGCAGCGAGACCGTTTTCGATGTGACCACGTGGGTGTCATCTTTCAGCAATTCAATTTATTGCCGTATTTGTCAGTGTTGGAGAATGTCATCCTGCCTTGCCGCTTTTCAAAGCGCCGCCACCAGGACATTATTGCGCGTCAGCAAACCGTAGCCACTGAAGCACAACGTTTGTTGGTGGCATTGCATATTGACGTTGAGTTGCATCATCGCCCGATTCATGCACTGTCTGTCGGCCAGCAACAACGCGTTGCGGCTGCACGTGCCTTTATGGGTTCACCTGAGATTATCATTGCCGATGAACCCACCTCAGCCCTCGACGATGATCGTCAGCAGGCTTTTATCGATCTTCTCAAGATGCAATGCGAGCGCACCGGAGCCACACTGATTTTTGTCAGCCACAATCGTGCGTTGCAGGCACATTTTGATCGTGTCATTGCGCTGCATGAAATTCAACGTAAAGCATCCAATACCGGTGGCCCCCATGCGTGAGCGTTTTGGCACCCTCAGTTTGCTGGCGTTTCGTAGCCTCTGGTATCGTCGCTATACCGTCTCACTGCTGATTTTGTCCCTTATGCTGGGAAGCACCCTGCTGCTCACCGTGGAACGCCTGCGCACCGAAATGCGCGAAAGTTTTGCCAATACGGTGTCGGGGACTGATTTGCTGGTGGGCGCACGCAGCAGCCCGATTCAGTTGCTGCTGTATGCGATTTTTCACAAAGGCAATGCCACCCAAAATGTATCCTGGAAAACCTTTCAGGAATTCAGCCAACACCCCAAAGTGGCCTGGACAATACCGTTATCGCTGGGGGATTCGCACAAAGGATTTCGTGTGATCGGCACCAGCAATGCGTTTTTCGAGCATTACCGTTTTGGCAGCAAACGCAGCATCGAATTAATGGGAACAACCGGTTTTTCCAGTCTGTACGATACGGTGATCGGTGCCAAGGTGGCAGATGCGCTGCACTACCAATTGGGCGATGAAATTGTGATTGCACACGGCCTGGAGGACATAGGTTTTTCCCGCCATGGCAAGCACCCGTTCCGCATCACGGGCATCATGAAACCCACCGGCACCCCCATCGATAACGCCGTACTTGTGGGTCTTGACGCACTCGAAGCCATCCACGCCGGCTGGAATGTAGGTACGTTTTTGAAGCCCGGCGCCAACAACACCAATGCCAACCACACCTTCACAACAGAATCGATTACCGCCTTTCTGGTCGGATTAAAGTCGCGAGTGGCGATTTTTCAGGTACAACGCGCTGTCAATGAATACCGGCAGGAACCCCTGTTGGCCGTGGTACCCGGGGTGACTTTAATGGATTTGTGGAACACGCTCTCGGTGGTGGAAACCACACTCCTGGCGTTATCGATATTGGTGACACTGATCAGCTTGATCGGCATGGTCGCATTGATGCTGGCCACACTCAACGAACGCCGCCGCGAAATGGCCCTGTTGCGCACACTAGGAGCACGTGCGGGTGATGTCCTGCTCCTGATCGTAGGCGAAGCCTTTCTCGCCTCAATGCTGGCTGTAACGCTTGCCCTCGGCTTGTTCAACTCCCTCATATTGTTCGCAGGTGACTGGCTGGAAACCACCTATGGATTGCGATTGACACTAAGCTTTCCAAGCCCGATGGAATGGGCATTGATGGCAACGATCGTGGTGGCAGGCATGTTGTGTAGTTTGCTGCCGGCCATACGCGCTTACCGGCAATCACTGGTTGATGGATTGACGCCGCATTAGCATTAGCGAGATTACGCGTCATAAGCCCATCGAACCAAACCGTGTGGGCATCACACCCCAAACCGATCCTCATGAAACGCACGCTGAATTTCCAGCACTTCTTTTTCATTCGCAATCAATATATCAACACACTGCGGATCGAGCTTCACGCCTGCCATCTCACGCAACCGCGCGAAGGCCGCCTCATTGCTCCAAGCCTCCTTGTAAGGCCGTTTACTGGTGAGGGCATCGAAGATATCAGCGACCGCCACAATCCGGGCTTCCAGTGGAATCGCATCGCCCGCCAGTCGCCTGGGGTAGCCGGAGCCGTCCAGCGCCTCATGATGATGCATGGCAATGTTTCGCAAAATTTCTACATGCGAAATGCCGCGTAAACCGTAATTTTCCAGCAATTTATCAATCAGACGCTGCCCCTCTTCGGAATGCGTTTTCATAATCTGAAACTCTTCATCACTGAGCGGGCCGGCTTTCAGCAAAATGCTGTCCGGGATCGTTAATTTCCCCAAATCGTGTAAAGGTGCAAATAGAAACACGTGCTCAACAAAATCATCTGAGAGTTTGTTGGCTTTTGCCAGGGATTTGGCAATCAAGCGCGCATAGCGCGACATACGTTCCAGATGACAACCGGTTTCAGGATCTCGTGAATGCGTCAGTTGTAATGCTGATTTAATGGTGGCCAATAAGGTCCGAACATTCGATCGTTCGTTATACACCAGCAAAATGATCATGTGCGCAATGACATCGAGATCTGATAACGCGCGCTCGACAAACACATCGGGATCATTGGAATTGAAAAATACAAAGCCGAAAAATCTGCCTTCCCAGATCATGGGCAAGGTATAACTCGACCGGTAACCGGCAGCGTAAATCACTTGTGCGTGCTCATGACTGCTGTCATTGAAGATCGACAGGTCATTCACCACCCGTGGCTGCCTTGTTGCAACAATTTCAAGTAACGAATGGCAGTCTGATAAACGTGCCTGGTAATTAGTGAGCGGGCTGTCAATCTCGCTGCTGAATGCAAATGTGCGTAAATAATCAGTCGCCGGGTCATATAACGCCACGGCTATTCTTGTCACGAAGGGCAGGTGTCCCAAAATCAGGCTATGAATGAGACGCAGCTTACCCACCACCGTATCGGCTTCGTTGAGATGAATCCACGGATCATTGTGCGTGGTTTGTGACATGACAAAACCCCTTGCGTGAATACAGAGCCCCGCACAGAGCATGGGAGTGGTAGCTATTTTCAGGTGTGACGTCGTTTGAGTATAGCAACGACATATCACAACGAACAGCAGCATTGCCGGCCACAATCACGTATTATTGAAGGAGTCATAATTGCCTGATTTCAGGATCTTACGAATGCCCAAGCACGCCTTATTGCTCACCTGCACTGTCACATTCAGCCTGCTTTGCAGCCCGGTTTTCAGTGACGACGTCAAACCGGCAACCCCTGCCACCACAAAAGCCCCCGCTCCAGCGGCCGGCGATCCAGCGGCAGTCAAAGAATTCACCTGGGATGACCTGATCCCCGCCGACTACCGCCCCGAAGCCGTGTTCGCTCAAATGGACGTGAACAGCATGCAAGACGGCGACCCCAAAGCGGCCGAAGCCATGGAAAAGCTGCGCGCCCTCTGGAAAGACGCGCCCGTGGTCAAGGAACTCGATGGCCGCAAGATCAAACTGGGGGGATTTGCCGTGCCCCTCGACGGTGACGGCAAGATCACCACCGAATTTCTGCTGGTGCCCTACTACGGCGCTTGCATTCACGTGCCGCCACCGCCCGCCAATCAGGCCATTCTGATCACGCTCGACAAACCGCAAGACATTATCAAGCAGCCCTTTGACGCGGTGTGGGTCGAAGGCGTCATCAAAATAGAACGTTTTAGTAATGAACTGGCCGACGCGGGTTATGCGATGAAAAACGCCGTCGTCACCCCTTACGAAGAATGAGTCAGACCAACACCAACACTCTGGCGACAGAAGAGGCCCTGCGCTGGGTGGTTTACATTCTGCGCTGTCGTGACGGTAGTCTCTACACGGGTATCACCACGGCGTTGGAGCGACGTCTGCACGAACATAATCATTCCCCCAAGGGTGCCCGTTATACGCGCCAGCGTCGCCCGGTGACGCTGGCTTACAGCGAGCGTTACGCTTCGCGGTCGGCGGCGAGCAAACGTGAGGCCCAATTAAAAAAACTGGAACGCCGAGAAAAAGAGCGTCTCATCGACAATCACCTTCAGATAAGCCACAGCCCAACAGGCATACCATGAACGAACACTCTCGCAACGAACAATGTCGCGAGCACAGCATCTGGTCAGTGTTTTTAATTTTTCTCCGCCTCGGGCTCACTTCATTTGGTGGCCCGGTGGCGCATCTCGCTTATTTTCGTGAAGAATTCGTTACGAGACGACGTTGGCTCAACGAGCAAAGCTATGCCGATTTGGTGGCGTTATGCCAGTTTTTGCCGGGACCAGCCAGCAGTCAGGTGGGGATGGCGCTCGGTTTGACGCGTGCAGGTTATGGCGGGGCCCTAGCGGCGTGGTTAGGTTTTACGATGCCGTCAGCAGTGGCGTTGATCATGTTCGCCATTGGGCTGACACATTATGGTGATACCCTGCACCCTGGTTTGTTGCACGGTTTACAGGTGGTTGCTGTCGCCGTTATCGTGCAGGCATTGTGGGGAATGGCACGGGTACTATGCCCAGATGTACAACGCGCGACCTTGATGGCATTGAGCACTTGCACCGTGCTCCTACTGCCCTCTGCCTGGACACAAGTGGCAGTGATCGTAATCGCGGGCGTAGTCGGCAAGTTGCTGTTAAAACCAAGCCAACTGACCGCTACCGAACATTTAACGCTGCCTGTCAGCCGCCGCGCAGGTGGATTTTGGCTAATGCTGTTTGCCACCGGCTTGATTGTGCTTCCCCTGTTAGCCGAAGCCTTCCCCTGGCAATCTCTGCAAATAATAGACGCGTTCTACCGCTCTGGATCACTGGTATTTGGTGGCGGCCATGTGGTATTGCCGTTATTGCAGTCAGAGGTGGTGCCGACTGGCTGGGTTAGCAATGAAAGATTTCTTACGGGTTATGGCGCAGCGCAAGCAGTTCCCGGCCCGCTATTTACGTTCTCAGCATTTCTGGGTGCGTCCATAACGGGTGACTTGGGGGGCTGGCTGGGCGGAATGCTGTGTCTGGTCGCCATTTTTCTGCCCTCGTTTCTGCTGGTCGTGGGGGCGCTACCGTTCTGGGAAACTCTGCGTCGTCAACAAGGTGTGCAAGCAGCGTTGGCTGGTATAAATGCAGCCGTTGTCGGATTATTGTTAGCCGCTTTGTATCAACCGGCCTGGGTCAGCACGATACGGCAGCCGCAAGATTTCGCGCTGGCGTTAATGGCACTGATCGCATTAATGTTCTGGAAATTGCCCCCTTGGCTGGTTGTCTTCGGTAGCACATTGGCAGGCTGGCTATTCACATTCAGCTAACACAATACAACGCAAGTCGCAACACCCATAAGTTGGATGTACAAACGCGCCCAACATGGCATCCTTTCAATGTCAAAAAGCGAGACAGACCAAGGCTAAAAACGACCTGCCAGGATACTTGCTCCTCCCTGCGTGTATCGTCCGCCCCTTAATAAACTTGCTCACGTTCAACCGTAGACGTTCTGACAAACGAAAAATTGCTCTGTCAGCACGTCCTATTCAAAAAATATGTGTTTTTGTCAACCTGATGGCACGTGTTCATTCTCAAACGCGTGTCTGCCGTTGCCATGAGCTTTGAGAATGAATCGGAGTTGTAGTGATGTCGAAATTGTCAGAAATAATGTCCAAAACGATCAACGTCAGCAAATACGCGCTGCTTTTGACTCCTGCTCTTTTATCTGGCTGTCTTATTGAATTCGGATCGACACGATTCGATAGCATCCCAGAGGTCGTTGCAGAAAACCTCACCTTTTTAGACAAAAATCTTGGCCCCGAAGTGGGCGGTCCCATTACCATTACGCGCCCCCTCGATCCCGATCACGGTGGCACCTGGGAATGGACATACGACCGCTGGGTATTACGTTGGGCCATTAACGGCGTCCCGGCCGGAACCAACAATGTACTGCCCAATGGAGAATCCAACTATATAGGCAACGTTGTTCTCAACGATAATAATGCGTATGAACTGACCTATGATTTGTTTGCCACGCCACCCCCTGGAGTGAATGGCATTATCGTTTTCGCTGCCAATCCAAGGGGTGAAGCCATCAATGGCACCAGCGTTACGTTCGAGAATTTTGTATTCCATCCGGATGCGCCCACCACAATCCCGGAAAACGTTCAGTTCACTGACCAGCAAAACAATATTGCAATTCGTGGGAACCTACGCTTTTACATTTCCGTACCACCAGAAAAACCTGTCACACGATATGTTGCACGTTTTGGTGATGCCAATGGGTGTCCACTCCCCAGAGTAGCTGCCATTGGCAGTATCGCAGCCAATGGTACCGGTCCACATTCCTTTAGCACTACCAAAGATCTGTTACCGCCGAAAAATGCCGGCACGATTGTCGTCGTTGCTGCCAACGACCATGGTGAAGGGTACTCCACCAATTGCGATGGTTCCAGCACACGTCTCGCTGCAACCACACACTTCAACAGCATATCGTCCCCCTATGACAATCCCTATTTCCAGGCGAAACGCGTGTTGTTGTCAGCCGATACCGACTCGACAAAAGCCTATTCTGCAACGCTAACCATCCAGCCAGCAGAGGATGAGAGAGATGTATCGGGATACTATGTGCGTTTCAAATTTGATTCCAATCCCACTGACGCTAATCCCGCAATCACCGTATATTCAAAGAACTTCTATGGTGACAACGGTAAAAATGCAGAAGGACATTACACGCAGGCAATTTCTGGCAGTTTATTCAAACTTGGCAATATAGCGCTGACAACCGATCAGTATGAGCATGTCACGATGGAGGTGACCAACGTTGACCCGAGCCAATACACCCCCAGGCAGAAATTTTCATTGCCCCTGAAGAATAAAAACCTCATTGGCAATTGGTACATGATTGTGAGTGGCGCCTCTCCTGTCGAAGCCAATGGTGCCATTTTATACTCCAACAATCGTTGCATCCGCGCTGATGATCGGGCACCCAATTCAGAATATTCAACACTGCGGCTAACCACTTGCGACCCTTATGACGTAGGCCAGCGTTTTACCACTACCAACGTCAGCGTCCCCAATTTCAGAGGCAATATACCCAACAACGATTTCTACATAATTAAATCGGAAAAAACCGGTGGCTGTTTCTACCGCGAACCCACCGCTGCGGTGGAAGCATGGAAGCTCAGCTATTCCTGTGATTCCTACACCTGGGAAAAGCTGATGGAAATCAAGGCCGGCTCCTATGGCCAGAAAGCCAAAAAAATTGCGGAATATGATGGCCGCCTGAACTGGTCATGTGCGACCAACTATGCAGGCTCAGACAGCATCACCGGTACCTGGCTCAACTGTGGATTAGGCACCGAAATCTACTGGAATTTCTTAAAGGCAGGCGATCCCCAAGACCCTGGTTACTTCAACCATACTCCGACGACAAGTTGCACCATGAACCCCAACGACTTCTCGCTTAGTTGCGTATACCAATAAGTTGCGCTTACCCATAACGACGAATAGACGTTCACGTGTAACGACGAATTTACCAGGAGCAAAAGATGTATACCTTGGCAAACCAGAACTGCAAAAAAGAAATGATCACCAACCGTATCAATAGAGTGCTGCCCATCAGTCTGTTGGTTATTTTCATGACAGGCTGCAAAACCGAACCCATTACCACCGTCAGTTTCTACCCTGCAGGTGGCACCTACGAAAACGGGCAGATTGTTGACGTAGAATTACCGGCCAACGCAACCAACGTGTATCTGACAACAGATACGCTCGACCCTGTAGCGAGCCCGTTATGCGCCTACGCAGGTGAAAACCTTACCATCAATCGATCGACGCAAATAAAACTCACCTACGATGTTGCAGGTGTGACCTATCATGCAGATCAACTCTATGTGATCGAGGGCAACACCCACGATCACGGGTACGCTAACAGAAACGTTATTTCCAGTTGGGAAAGCTTTTTTGTGAAAGGTGTGTTGCGCCGATTCGATGTTCCCTCTGATGCCGATTCGACACTGGCGATTCAGGATGGGGACGGTGGTAGTGTGACGCTACAAACTTCTATTTTCGACCGCACCACGCTGGGAACACCGACCAGTGGTGAACAAACCTATAGTTTCGATTTCTACGAATATACCGATCCTGACACCAGCGAAACCATTATGCTCCAGGCCGGTTCCATTTATGGTTTCAAGGATGAGGATGGCGGCTTTTACACTACGCTACCGCGTAACGGTCGCAGTGGGGGCGGAAGTAGGCTTGCATTTGCAGGCGCCTATACAGGTTGGGCAGACGGGGATTTCATTATGGATGCTGAAGGGCGTACAACCTCAGGCAGCTACACCGTGTTTTGTTCCGATGCGAAATGCGCGCCGATACCGATCACTTATGCACTGGGAACACACAACCAGCTTATCGAAGTTGAACCCACGCATGATGAGTTCACCCATAGCTGCCTAAGTGCGATGCCAGAATAGACAGGGGCTAGCCTAATCACAAGAAGCGTCAACAGCGGTGGTATGGAAGTTCTCTACCACCGCGTTTTTTACCACATCAAATCATCCGGAATCTGATACGCCGCATACGGATCATCTTCATCCACCGATTTACTCTCAGGCACGTGCAACGCAATCACATAGCTTGCATCACGCTCGATGATTTTCTCGGCCACTTTCGCCGGCACCAATTCATATTTCTCATCGAGTTTCACAATCGCCAAACGGCCTTTGCTCAACTGATCAGACAGTTCCTGCGTAACGTATAACTTCTTGATCAGCTTGCCGTCGGTGAAGTGATAGGCCACATCCCCTTGCGAGCGATTCACCTGACTGTGTTGAATAATCTGGCGAATCTGCGCGGTGATTTCCTTTTGGCGCAACGCTTCTTTCTGCTGTTCAGCGAGCGCACGGTCGCGCGCCAGTTTCTCAGCCTGCGCTTGTTGCACCAGCAATGCCGCCTCATTGACAGCGGCGGCAGGGTCTTTCTTTACCTGCTTTTGCTGCTGTTTGTTGACGTTCTTGATGTCCTGCTTTTTTACCAGACCGGCTTTCAGCAATTGGTCTTGCAATGGGTTCTTGGCCATCGGTTCCCTCGGTCAGTGTGCTGTCAGCGATACCATCAGGCCCAGGCCTGACTCTTCAAATAATCTTCGTAATTGCCCGAGAAGTCTACCAAGCCTTGCGGGGTGAATTCGATGATGCGGGTCGCCAAGGACGACACAAATTCGCGGTCATGGCTTACGAAAAGCAACGTGCCCGGGTAGTTTTCCAGTGCCAGGTTCAAGGACTCGATCGATTCCATATCCAAGTGGTTGGTCGGTTCGTCCATCACCAGAATATTGGGCTTTTGTAGCGCCAACTTGCCGAACAACATGCGGCCTTGTTCACCGCCCGACAATACCCGAACGTACTTTTTCACTTCGTCCTGCGAGAACAGCATGCGGCCCAATGACGCACGCACGGCTTGGTCATCGCCTTTGGTCCATTGCGCCATCCAGTCGAACAGCGTCATGTCCTCGGCGAAATCATGCGCGTGATCTTGCGCGTAGTAACCGATCTGGGCGCTGTCCGTCCATTTCACCTCACCGGCATCCACCTCGATTTCGCCCAACATACAACGCAGTAGCGTCGTCTTACCCGCACCGTTGGGGCCAATGATGGCGATGCGCTCGCCAGCCTCGACCTGCAGATCGAAATTGTGAAACAGCACTTTACCCTCATACGCCTTTGACAGCCCCTTGATCGTCACCGCCTGGCGATGCAATTTTTGGCGCTGCTCAAAGCGAATGTAGGGGTTCTGACGGCTGGAAGGCTTGATCTCATCCAACTGGATCTTTTCAATCTGACGGGCACGCGACGTTGCCTGCTTGGCCTTGGAGGCGTTGGCCGAAAAGCGGCTGACGAAGGTTTGCAGCTCGGCGATCTGGGCCTTCTTCTTGGCGTTATCGCTGATCAACTGATCGCGCGCCAGGGTGGCCGCCGTCATGTACTCGTCGTAGTTGCCAGGGTAGACCCGCAGCTCACCGTAATCGAGGTCAGCCATATGCGTGCACACACTGTTCAAAAAATGGCGATCGTGCGAAATGATCACCATGGTGCTGGTGCGATCGTTGATAACGCCTTCGAGCCAGCGAATGGTGTTGATGTCCAAGTGGTTGGTAGGCTCGTCGAGCAACAGCACATCGGGGTCAGCGAACAAGGCCTGCGCCAGCAATACCCGCAGCTTCCAGCCGGGGGCGACGTTGCTCATGGGGCCGTAATGCTGATCCAGCGGAATGCCCACACCCAGCAACAGCTCGCCTGCGCGGGACTCGGCGGTGTAGCCGTCCAGCTCGGCAAAGCGCACTTCGAGGTCGGCCACGCGGATGCCATCGTCTTCGGTCATCTCGGGCAGGTTGTAGATGCGATCCCGCTCGGCCTTGATCTGCCAAAGCTCCTCATGGCCCATGATCACGGTGTCGATGGGAGTGAATTCCTCGAAGGCAAACTGATCCTGGCGCAACTTGCCCAAACGGGTGTCCACGCCTTTCATGACGCTGCCGGTGGAGGGCTCAAGATCGCCGCCGAGGATTTTCATCAGCGTGGATTTGCCGCAGCCATTGGCGCCGATCAGGCCATAGCGATTGCCATTGGCAAACTTGACGGTAACGTTTTCGAACAAGGGTTTGGAGCCGAACTGAATGGAAAGACCAGAAGTAGCTAACACGTGTGGTGACCTGAACTGCGGAGGGTGACGCCAAAGGCGGGAACAATTTGTGCTGAGAAGCTGGCGCGCATTCTAGCGGTTGGCGGGTGGAAATTCAGCAGAAATCTCTGCATACGTGCGGATACGCCAACGTAACGCGGGCAAAGAACAGTTCTTCAACTCGCCAAGCGTTTGATCCTGCACAGCCCTTGCTCAGAAATGGCGCTTTCGCGGTTTTTGCCGCTGATCAGGCGTTGCACCTACACAGGTTTGGCTACACTTAAAAGCGACTATGCCCCGGCGAATCCATTGATCATGCCTACCCGCCCATTGCGCTGGCTATTTTTCTACCTACTTAACCTGTTCTGGGTAGGCGCAGGCGTTTGCGCGTGGCCCCCGGCTGCCCTTGCCATGAACACACCGATTGTCATCGGCCCCGCCCAGCAAGTAATCAACCTCGCGCCGCGATTACGCTTCATCGAAGACCCCACAGGTAGCATGCGTTTTGAAGACGTTCGGGGGCTTCCCGACGAGGCATGGACCCAACATCACGACGATGCCCTGATGCGCGGCTATACACGCTCACATTTCTGGATAACGTTTGACCTAAGATCCGATGCCACCCTGGCATCACCTGCCACTTATGTGCTGGATATGGATCTCTCCTTCCTGGGTTTTCTTGATTTCTATGTGCTTGAAGGCGGCCAGATCACGCGTCACGAAACCGGCCTCGCACGCCCTTATTCACAGCGCCCCCTGTCCCTGGAAACCTTTGCTTTGCCATTGCGTTTTACAGCAGACGAAACCAAAACCCTTTTTATCCATGCGCACTCAGAGGGTGCATTGCTGCTGCCGCTCATGTTGTATGGCGAAGACGAATTTTACCTACAACGCACCAACACTCATACCTTGCTGGGTTTCTTTATCAGCCTGTGTCTGGTGCTGAGCGCTTATAACCTGTTTTTGTATTTCACCGTGCGCGAACCCAGTTACCTGTTTTATACGATTACCATGCTGACCATGTTGTGGCTGCAAATGTCGCTGCGGGGTTTCACCGTTTATTATCTTTGGCAGGATACCTTTACCGAATTTGCCTACATCGAACCGACCTTAACGGTCTGGCTGGGTTTGATTTTCACTTTGCTGTTCACCAGCAGTTTTCTCAAATTGAGAATATGGCATCCACGTTTGCGACTTTATTTCATGGCGCTGATTGCCTTCGCCTGCTTGATGAGCGCAGCTACGTTTATTATTCCGGTCTACATTTCGCTGGCTATTTTCAACGCCGCCTCTGGCCTCTCAATCGTGTCAGTCATCTGGGCCGCCATTTACACCTTAAATCAGGGTAATAAAGCGGCGCGCTTCTTTTTGCTGGGGTGGACGTTCTTTTTGATCAGCGCCCTTCTCACCGGCATATATCTGCAAGGATATTTGCCCTCCCACATGTTGATTCGGCATGGCATGCTGATTGGCGGCGCACTGGAGGGCATTTTGCTCAGTCTTGCACTGGCGGATCGCATCAACTTCATGCAAAAGCAAAAACTACAAGCCCAACGCGACGCAGTGGCAACGTTAGAAACAGCGCACCGTTTAAAAGATGAATTTCTACTGGCAATTACCCGCGATTTGCATGCTCCTCTCGATGAAATCGGCAATGCCGTCGCTAAAAATCGCGACGCTTTCACCTTCGACGAGCTTCGCCAGCACAACCACCAAATAGAACTGGGGGTGCATGAGATTCTCAATTCAGTGGATAATCTTTTATGCGAAGCCGAATTGAATGCTGGGCATGCCGTACTGAATTCCCACCCCTTCTCACTCCTGACCTGCCTCACCGAGGTGGAATTACGATTTAGGGAACAATGCGAGAAAAAAGGCATCGAATTTGCCATTCTCCATCAAGCTCCCACCGGACAACGACTAATGGGTGACGCGGATAAAATTCGTATGGTCGTCTCCCATCTTCTGAAAAGCATGTTGATGCACACCACCGAAGAACTCATCTACCTGAACACCCGGCAAGTCATTGATCACGAACAAAATGTGGATCTTCTGATCACTGTGGCAGGCTCTGACCGCAATGTCCCCGCAGAAAAAATCGACAGACTACTCACAGCAGTTAATGATACCCCGCTCCCACCCTCTCTGATGCACCCGTGGCAAGATGCCGATCTCAAAAGGGGGACGCGCTTAATTGCTTTACTCGGTGGCACCCTCACCTTTTTTTCAGAACCATCGGTTGGTTCAAAATTCGATGTCCACTTCAGGCTGCCCGTTGCGCCACCGGTACCCTCCGTTATAAAACCCGCCGTTGGCAGTGAACCGCCGTTGGCCTTGGTCGTCGAAGACAACCTCGTCAACCAAAAAGTATTACAAAAAATGCTGGAACGCTGTGGTTGCCGTGTACAAATGACCAATCATGGCGAAGAAGCGTTGGCGTTTTGTACCACCACCACCCCTGACATTGTATTCATGGATTGCCAAATGCCGGTAATGGATGGCTTTGAAGCCACCCGCGAATTGCGAAAACGCTTCGACAGCAAGCAATTGCCGATTGTCGCAGTCACGGCCAATGCACTATCGAACGATCGATTGCGTTGCCTCGAGGCAGGCATGAACGACTATTTGGCCAAACCCGTCAAGATTAATGATATCAACGGCGCCTTGCTCCGCTGGTTGAACAAGGAAAGCGCCCATGCAGCATGAGCGCTATTTGAAATGGCTATTGTGGTCCTGCTTGGGCGGTCTATTTTTTTGTTCATCAGGCCTGAGCCGTGCGAGTGCCGTACTGCCTGAAGTGACGCGGCCTTCTATTATTACCGCGACCACCACTGCCGCGAATCTCGCGATGTCATTGGCCTATTACGAAGATATCGACCAGGTCATGACAGCCGATGATATGTATCGCCTGCCCAAAGAGCGCTGGCATCCCTACAGTGACCTGGATTTTCGTGCGGGTAACAGCCGTTCCGCGTATTGGATGACGTTTTCGTTTCAAGGCGATACCACGCTGGCCCGCAATAGCGAATTCATGCTGGAATTCAATGTCGCGTTTTTGAGCATGCTCGATATTTATCTCTTGCGTGACAACACCGTTCACACCTATTTGACAGGCGTTGAGCGCCCGCTTTCGCAGCGCCCCTACCCGATAGAAATTCCTGTGATTCCACTCTTGCTCGGCCCGCAAGAAAAGGCAACCGTACTGGTAAGGGTCGCCAATGAAGGGCCTATCTTGCTGCCGACCACCCTTTACCCCAAACAGCAGTTTCATTTGTCGAGAGCCAATCGCAATTTGATGCTGGGCGCATTTCTCTCGCTGTGTATCGTGCTGGGTAGTTACAATCTTTTTTTATATTTTTCAATCCGCGACAACAGTTATCTGCTCTACACACTAAGCATTTTTTTACTTGGCTGGCTACAAGCCAGTGTGCAAGGATTTACCGCGCACTATCTATGGCAGGACCATTTTCGAGAGATGGCAGACAGCGAACCATCGCTGATATTGTGGGGCTGGTATGCCGCACAACTTCTGTTTACCCGCAAATTTCTTGAATTGAGTGTCAATTTCAAACGCCTTGATCGCCTGTTTATTGGCTTGACTGTTTTTTGCTGTGTGATGATGGTTGCGTCGTGCTTTCCGCCGTTGTATTGGTGTTGGGAGGTCTATGGCATTGCGTCCCCCTTACTGGTCGTTATCATCATGGCTACCGGCATTTACGCCTATCGGCGTGGGCTGAGATCGGCGCGCTTTTTCCTGATCGGGGGCAGTTTCCTGCTGCTGGGGGGCATGTGCACGTCGCTGTATTACATGGGCGTTTTACCTGCCAGCGTGCTCGCCAAAAACGGGGTCGTCATCGGCAGCGCCATCGAAGGGATACTCTATAGCCTTGCCTTGGCAGATCGCATCAATGGCATTCAACGTGAAAACCTGCAGGCACAAAAACAAGCCCGCCTGGCGCTGGAAGCGTCCAACAAAGAAAAAGACGAATTTCTGATTGCGGTCAGCCATGAACTGCGGACACCACTGAATGCCATCATGGGCGCCATTGAACTCAGCAAAAAAGAAATGCAGATCGACAAACTGAAAGAAAATAATGAGATTACCGCATTGGGTTGGCAGCGCATGCAAGATTCTGTCGACAATCTGCTTTATCTCTCGACCCTCAATGCCAATAAGCTTACGCCCGTTACCAAGCCTCTCAGCGTGCATGAATTGGTAAACGGACTCATCGGCGACATCAAGGACGCATGCGCTGACAAGCAACTGCGCTTCAATACCGCTATTGAACTCCCTGAGCATCGGCGTCTAGTGGGCGATGCCGATATTATGCGCATGCTGCTCAAGCAATTATTGAAGAATGCCGTGATGTTCACCCATCAGGGCAGCGTCTCGTTAACGCTCAGCGAAACAACGAGCGAAGACGGTAGCCACGCACTGACAGCGATAATCGAAGACACCGGGGACGGCATTGCCCCCGAACGTCTGTCCACCTTGTTCGATGCCTTTCGCCAAGGCAGCAGCGGTTACAATCGCACCCATGAAGGTTTAGGCGTTGGCCTGAATATCTGCAAACGCCTGATACAGCTCGTGCAAGGTGACATGCAAATTCAATCAGCGCCCGGGCAAGGCACTCGCATCACCCTGCAAATTCCGCTCATGCGTTCGCAACTGGACGCAGATACTCGCGCTCACCTGCTTACTGCCACATCAACTTGAGAGGAAAGCGCCAACGCGTGGCCGCTTCACGTTGCATTTCACCATTTTCGTCATAACGACGGTTCTCGGCGGCATACTGCAAACGCATATCTGCCACGATACCCGCAGGGTCGCTGCTATGTGAGGTATCCTCGAAGGCGATGGCCAACACATTGGGCGTACCGTCCTGATGCAAATCTTCATACGCCAAGGGAAAATGATCTGCATCGGTATTCATCCACATATCGCGACTGCCACTGGCCCAAAAGCCCTGGCCAAGCACCTTATTATCGCTGATCCAGCGGCCGATCAGTTTGCCGTTCAGATACAGCGTTGCCTTACTGCGTTCGCCCTGTAAAGCGACCACAATGGGCGCCTGCCATTGACTCGGTGAAGGAATCGACGTCGTATCAAATTGGGTTTTTACCCAACGAATATCCCCTTTTTGCATGGATAAAAAGGGTGCATCCGCCGCATCTGCAGCCAGTGGCTGCCACGTATCTTCGTCGTTGTCCGCTGCCATGAACGCTGCATTCTCACCCCCCAAACCCGCGCGCACGCTCCATTGGGTCAACGCCGTTTTGCCCACCCGTGCTTTACCGATCAAACCCTTCAAGCTATCAAAGCCCACTGCAGGTATCGACGGCCCGATCAAGAACAGCTTTCCACGGGGAAACATAAAACTGCCGTGGCCCCAAATTTCGGTGCGAAATGCAATTACGTTTTCGCCTGGTGTGAGATAGGGTTGCAATGAGGCAAAACGATAGCGGGAATGGCTCCCCTGGCTGTCAATCGCCGTTCCCAGAGGCGCCACTGTCGACACATAGTGACCATTAACATAAATGCCAACAAAATCACTGGCACCCTGCACATACAGCCCCACATCTCCCGTCGGCACGTTGTCCAGTTGAAAACGACTGCGATACCAGGCATGCCCACTGTAAATGCCAAGGCGTTCGAGCGCGTTGGCTTCCCCTGTCCATTGCTGCCACCAACGATCATCATACGTCGGTTGGGCTTCATCAATATCCAGCCGTTGAACCGCCAAGGTCTTGATATCGGGTAACGCCGGCAGTTCAGGGCGATCTGAAACAGTGAAGGCTGCCGCGTTGCTGTCCGCGCGATAGGCTTGCAAGCTGGTCGCGCCGTCGATGTTCACCGCTTGCGGCGATACCACATACAAAGGCCGATTTGAATCTGTTTGATCCAGCGTGAACGCCAGCCCTTGCCCAGTCGTTTGCACCTGATCGCTATCAATGTAGTCGGCACCGCTGATCAATAACTCATTGCCGGCAGCTCCTAATAGCCAGGTGCGCCCTGCTGTTTTGCTTTCGGTCACGACAACCCGATAACGCTTACCCTGCGCGTCCTCAAGCAGCAATTGTTTCCAGCCATCGTGGGAATAACTGGCGACCAGGGAATTTGCGTCCTGGACGTGCAGCCGCACACCCGCATCCTGAAAGATGACTCGAGGCGTCTGCAATTGATCAAGTACGATTTCCCCCTCGGTACCGGCTTTGCCGTGCACCACGAGCAAGGTTTCGTCGTTAAACGGGCGCGCCCACATCAGTTCACTGGTGGTATAGTGCAAGCGCCCGCCAGCAGGTAAAGGCAGGTTGTGTACCAGCACTTGTGCGTAGCTGCGGTTGACGTCACCAAACTGCGGCTTTCCATCAAAGTCCTGCAGGGGTACCGTTATAGGCGCAAAACGCGGTAAGCGTTCACCCTCAATGGTGATTCCGCCAATCGCAATTTGCTGGTCGGCATTCGATTCATTCACCAGACTGACCAAGCGCGTATCATCCTGCTGCATCCAATAATGCACACGATAGGCGCCCTCTTTCGCGCCCAAATTTGGCTGATCAATGACAAGACGCGTATCACTCCCTGGTAACCCTGTTGCCGTGCGATTCGGGTGCGTACGCGATGCGAGATACGGCGTTACCGTATCAAAAAAAGCATTGTCGCGACGAAACTCGTAATAATTCTCGCGATGCCCACCCGAGGGGCTCACCGCTCCGTTAAAATCAATGACGTTGTGGTAATAGCCGACTTGGACATTGGCGATTTTCTGGCTGAATGGACGCTTGTCATTGAAATCGGCGATGGCCTTTACCGTGTCAATATTCAATGCCATTCCGTTGCGATACCCTTCTTGATGCGTGCCAAAAATGTTAAACGCAAAGGTTGCATCCAGACCGGCCATCAATAAGCGTTTAATTTTGCTGGGAAGTCGATCGGTCTCGGTGGTGCCGCTGGGATAATCCGCATAGATACCGCCATTGAGTAGCGGATCATGCATTTTCTGCAGCAATGAATATACGGTTTTTTCCGGCTGACTGCCGCCCAATCCCGCATACATATTGGGCATGGGCACGATTCCCGGCACCCGGCCCATCCCGGATAATTTGCCATCGCCCGGGCACGTCGTAATGGGCACATCAATGCCATCCGCCAACACCATGTCTCGCAGGGCACTCAAATAGGCATGCGTAATGGGCGGCGTTTGAGTAAATCGCTCCATCGCGCCTTCATACCACGCAAGTTTGTCGACTTGCAGAAAGATCTCGAACCAGCTGTATTCATTTTCAATCGAATACAGCACGATCGGCCCACCCTGGCTAGCCAGATAGGGTTTTATCACCTGATTCAACGCACGAAAATATCGCTGCACCGCGATTAAAAAATCAGGATCATGGGTGCGTAAATTGGGTTTGCCATCGGCAGCAATCATTTGTTTGGTTGATCTTGCCATCAACCATGCGGGCACGCCGCCTGCGTCCATTTCATTGGTAATATAGGGGCCAGGGCGAAAATAGACGAAGACGCCCAATTCTTTGCATAAATCGAGAAAATGACGTAAATCCGGTTCCGTGAAATTAAACTGTCCCTCCACCGGTTCGACGGTGTTCCAGGGCACATACATATCGACGGTATTAAACCCAGCGGCCTTGAAGCGCTTCAGGCGATCACGCCACACCGACTTTGGCAGACGCCAATACTGTAAACTGCCGCCGCGCAATAACTGGTATTGTCCATCAATACGAAATCCCGCTTGATCGAGCGTTACAGCATAAGGGGTTTGCGGAATTCCAACAGACGCGCCACTCACGCCTGAGTATTCTGGGATCGTAGCATGCGACAGGGTGGAAAGAGCGAAGTAAAATCCAAGACCAAACAATCCGGTCGTAAAGGCTGACGGCATGACGAGCTTCCATAAACAAGCCGTTTTGTGCGGCACGCGAGACGGCGCGCACAAACGAATTAGTTTTGTTGTTTTATTTTCGTTTACGAAGTCGGATTGTACTACAAAATCGTTTGAGCGCTAAAAAAAATCCCGCCTCGTGGCGGGATTCCTTTTTTTATGCTGGATCAGTGGGTTAGCTGTCCGTCTTTAGGCTTTCAAGGGCTTAACAAGCACTTTCTTGGGTTTCACTTTCACCAGAAAGTGCGCCATGGCCGGTAATAACCACAAGGCGCCCACCATATTCCAGACAAACATGAAGGTGAGCAGAATACCCATGTCGGCCTGAAACTTGATGTCCGAGAATATCCAGGTGCCCACCCCTACGGCGAGGGAAATCCCGGTAAAGGCCACGGCTTTACCCGTCACACAAAGCGTCCGAAAATACGCTTCCTGAAGGTCCATGCCTTCATCGAGGTATTCCTGCATTTTCGAGTAAATGTAAATACCGTAATCAACACCAATTCCGACACCCAACGCGATCACTGGTAAAGTGCCTACCTTTACACCCATGCCGAACATCGTCATCAGCGCTTCGCACAGAAAGGAAGTCAACACCAACGGCGTTATCACGCAGATCACCGCAGTCACCGACCAGTTGAATGTCATCCAGCACATAAAAATAACAATGGCATAGACAAACCACATCATGGTGTTGGCGGCCGCCTTGATGGTGTCGTTGGTCGCTGCTTCTACCCCCGCATTGCCCGAGGCCAACACAAATCGCGCTATGTCAGCGTCATCGTTTTCCTGGGCAAATAATTCAATGGCTGACGTTACCGTTTTGAGCGTTTCTGCTTTGTGGTCGCGTAAATAAATCACCACAGGGGCCAAGCTACAGGTGGTATTCATGAATCCGGCAGGAATGGTTTGCACCGAATTATTGATAATGTCCTGTACCCTTGAAAGCTCTTGCCATTTCAGATTGCCCTCGTTGTAACCGGTTAGCACACGTTTTGACACAGTCACCAGCGATATCGCCGATTGCACGCCATCAACATTTTCGATGTACCACATAAAGCGATCCATGGCTTCCAGCGCAGCATAACTCGTGCACTTATCGGGCGGTGTTTCAACCATTACGACGAGCACATCGGCACTGACCGAATAATTGGCGTTGATATACTTATCATCCAGGTTGTAACGTGAATCGGGGCGCAATTCAGGAGCCCCCGGATCAAGATCGCCCGTTTTAAGGTCTTTCGCGATATAGAAAGATGTCATTCCCAAAATAGCGGCCGTGATGATAGACACAATCGCAATATTGGGATTGGCAAACTTTGAAAGCCATCGCCACGAGCGAGATGGATTGCTTTTTTTCTTAAGTGCCTGCTTGATGGAATTTGGGCTGATTCCAATATAACTAAACACCACCTTCACCAGAACAAGATTGGTGAAAGTGACAATCATGGTGCCAATCCCTGCAGCAACCGCCAGCTCCTGAATCACTCGAATATCAATAATGTAAAGTGTGAAAAAACCGATGGCATCACTGACCAATGCGGCTGACCCCGGCGCAAACAGCGAACGAAACACCAGTCGTCCCGCCATATAGTTGTCACGGCCGTAAACCTTCTCATCGGCAAAGCTATGCACAATCTGCACGCTGTGACTGACTGCAATGGCAAAAATGAGAAATGGCACCAACATCGAATAGGGATCAAGGCCATAACCCAACAGCGCAAGCAACCCCATTTGCCAAATAACTGCAACCACCGAACACACCACAATAACGACAGAACTGCGGAGGCAGCGGGTATCCATGATCAGAAAAATAAAGGTGATTACAACACCGAACAGAAAGAAGCTCGCCACCTCAGCGGCACCATCCATCATGTCGCCAATTTTTTTACCAAATCCGACCACATGGATTTTTATTTTGTCGTTTTCGAATTGCTTACGGATTTTATCTTCAAGTGCGTGAGAAATGGCACGGTAATCGTGTTTCTCGCCCTTGGCTGCATCCAGATCCAACAACGGGATATAGACGATAGAAGACTTGAAATTGTCACCAACCAGGCGCCCCACCTGGCCTGAACGCAGCACGTTGGCTTGCACCGTTGCCAGGGATTCTTGGGTGCCGTCATATTCAGGCGGCACGACTTCGCCCCCGATAAACCCTTCTTCAGTGACCTCGACCCAACGCACATTGGCGGTCCAGAGCGACTGAATTTTGGATTTATCGACACCTTCGATATAAAAGGCCTCGTCGGTGACTTTTCTCAGGATTTCCAGATAATCGGCATTGAAAATGTCGCCCTCGGTCGTTTCAACCGAGATGCGCAAATCATTCCCGAGACTTAGCTCATCTTTATGCTTGAACAGATTTTGAATATAGGGGTGCCCCAAGGGCACCATTTTTTCGAGACTCGTGTCTAATTTGACGTATAAAGCTTGCCAGCCAAAAAAAAGCGTACAGAGCAGAAAAAGCCCTAGATAAATAGCGCGATTATTGAAGACCAGGTCTTCAGATATTCGCACAAAGCTGCTTTTCTCCGCCATATCAACTGATTTCCGAAAACTACTTGAGGGCTGGCGAAGCGAGCCTTACCCCACCTTGACCCACCATCACCAGCTTGCCCTGCGCGTTGGCCTGTATACTGACAATCGAAAGGCGATCTTTCATTTGTTGCAGCTCAAACGTATTACCATCATCGCGGCTATACAAGATCGCGCCCGAATTGCCCACCAGCACCACATTTCGACCGGTGAGGAAAACCCCACTCATCAAGGTGCTGTCTGTCGGGCTCTTGATTTGCTGCCAGCTTTCACCCTGATCCGTAGAACGGAACAAATTACCCTGCAAACCAAACACGGTGATTTCGTTCAAACCCGGGCCCGCAATGGCACCAAATAACGAGCCTTCATAAGGGCTTTCGATACTGACCCAGCTGCGCCCCTCATCATCGGAACGAAAAATCACGCCTTTTTCACCCACGATATAAAAGCGCTTGCCATCACGCGTGGCGATTGAATTCAAATGCCACTGGTCTTCATTGGGCATGTGTTCGCCCCAATTCTCCCAGGTTTTGCCACCATCGTTGGTATGCAGAAAGTATCCATAGGCGCCCACAGCAAAGCCTGTCATGTTGTCCTTGAACCAGACATCCAGTAACGGTTGGCCTGCGCGTTGATCCATATTGTCGATTGCCTCATAGTCATCAGGCGCCGGCTCGATATAGGGATTACCATGCTGAATCTCCCAGGTCTTGCCGCCATCGGCACTGTGCATGATCAAGCCTTCATGACCCACTACCCAGATATCATTCTGTGTCGGCAACGCCACCGCAGTGAGCATGATGCTAACTGGCGTCGGTGATTGCACCCAGGTATTGCCATCATCACGCGATACGATGACATGGCCGCGCTCCCCTACCGCAGCCACAGTGCTGCCATGCACAGCCACATCCAATAGCAGCGACTGAGTCACCTTTGCCGACATCATGGCCGGACGTTTGACCAGTTTATCCTTGAAGTTTTCTGCAGACACCGGCCCGGCAAGACTGATGGCGCACAACGCCACCACTGCTCCCAGAGCGGAATGACGCAGGGTACGTCTCAACTTGTTTTTTCGCATGCTCTTCACTCTTGATTCTTCACATTTGATTCTTTACCAATGATTCTTTACCAATGATCATCGGGTACCGCGACGACGTAAAGCCGCAGGCTGATAGTAACTGGCAGGTTGAGGTTCATCTTTAAACTCCAGTGAGACTTCCTCTTCGTTGCCTAAAAACGACAGGTAATAACGCTGCGCAGGTAAATCGTGGTAAACGTCCAACGTTGTCCACTGGCAGGGCACCTGGTAATAATTCATGAGGTACGAGAGTGGCACGCGATACAACTCACCCTTTGCGTTATAGATATCACCGGCAACAATGTTCCAACTGTCTTCATCGATGTAATAAGTACGACGGCTATAGGTATGGCGTTGATCCTTCTTCAATTTGCCTTCAATCACCCATACACGGTGCAATTCCCAGCGTGTCGCATCTGATTTGACATGGCCAGGCAGTAACAGATCCTTGTATTTGTAATTCGGGGACGCCAGACGGTAGTTGTTATAAGGAATATACATCTCCTTTTTGCCGATCAGCTTCCAGTCGTATTTGTCAGGTGCACCGTTAAACATGTCAACGTCATCCGCCATGATCATGCCGTCGGCCGACGCCACGGGGGTGTCGTAGGCGAGATTAGGTGCACGCCGCACTTTACGCTGACCGGCGTTATAGCCCCAGGCATCGCGTGGTTGTGCAATACGATCGATGGTGTCATGTATCAACACAGCCCCGCCCGCTAAACGCGGTGGACTCTTTACCACCGATATGTAATTGAGCAACCGGTTATTGAGGGTTTCGACACTGCCTTTCGGATGATAATAAGGAAAGTCAACTTCCTGGCGGCTCGACACTTCCGAGTAGGCACCATTCTTTTGCACCGTTGCTTGCGCCGAATTGCGAATCACGTACACGCCACGCCAGCGCGTTATGTGGTTCCACAGAATCATCAAAGGCTCAACCTCACCCCTGGCGTTCTTTGGAATCGGAAACGCCACGCCACCATAGGCACCTTCGATACCATTGCCGTTATTGGCAAGCTCGGCACGCACCGCATTTTTCGCGATGTTGTCATATACCCACTGCGGTGCCGCCCCCGTCCGTCGGGTTTGGTACACCGGGATAAAAAAGCTTTCCGGATAAGCGGCGATCAGGGCCTGCACCCCGGCCGGTACCTTGTCTTTATACTTATCCAGATTTTGCGGTGTTATCGTGAACAGCAATTTGTCATCCGCAAAAGGATCAGGCAAATGCGCACCCGCCTTATAAGTGGGAGGCGCTTTGTCAGGGGTTAACCCACCCTCCCATTTCGGAATGCTGCCATCGGCGTTACCGGCACGCTCCGCCCCATAGGGCGTCAGCTCCGACTTGAGTTTGGCCGCCTCAGCGGCGGATACCTTGGCGTGCACCTCATTTACCGGTGAAACCAGCAACAGTGCAGCCACCAATGCAGACAGAACGTGTGTTCTAGACATTACAACCTCTCGCACGACCTCAATCCCAAAGTGCTCCACGTGGGCCTTCTTTCCCATTGTGGAAAATTTCCCAGTACAGAAAACGAGAAAAATCAGACATCAAAACAAGTTAAGCAGAATCTTGCAAAAGCGCCTGCCTAACCGACAAAAATACGTCGCTGTTATTTTTATAGCGCGCCGATAAACTAGCTAAATCACCTCTTTGCAACAAGATGCAGCACACTTATTAACCAATTAAATTTGTGGTCAACGGGTCAATAGGATCAAGGAGGGCCTAGCCCTCCTGCAGACTCTTATTGACGTGCTCAAACACATCGGGCGACAGCGGCTGCTGGCTCACACGCTGCAATGCGGTACGCATCTGTTCCCCAAACGGCGCATCAAAACGCCGCCAGCGCGTCAAAGCAATCACCATGCGGGAGGCAATCTGGGGGTTGATGGCATTGAGCGCAATCACCTGATCTGCCAGGAACTGATAGCCACTGCCATCCGCCTGGTGAAATCCAGCTGGGTTACCGCTGGCAAACGCGCCCACCAGGGCGCGCACCTTGTTGGGGTTGGTTAACTCGAATGCGGGATGTGTAAGCAATCGGGTCACCTCTTGCAAAATATCCACACGCGGCGCAGTGGCTTGCACGCTAAACCATTGGTCAACCACGAGGGCTTCATGGCGCCATTGTTGGTAAAACCGCTCCAGCACCGCAGTGCGCTGCGGGTGCTGTGAATGTGCGATAACGCGCAATGCCGCGCCTTGATCGGTCATATGCGTAGCGTTATCGAACTGCGCCAATGCCAGCTCATAAACGGCGGCATTTTCCAGCGCCATCAGATAATGCAGGCAGGTATTGCGCAAGGCTCGCTTCGCGACCTCATGCTCGTTGTAACGATACTCCCGCGCGGCAGGAATTCCGCGATAGACGTCCCAAAGCACGGGTTCAAGCTGTTGCGCCAGTTGTTGACGCAACAACTCACGTGCCTGATGGATGCGTTGCGGGTGGCTGCTGGCAAACTGTTCGGCCACATACGCCTCGGACGGCAGCTCGAACATGCGCGCCACCATAGCTTTGTCGAGCGTATTATCGTGCAATAGATGCCGGAACGCCTCGACCAATGTGCCATTGACGGTTGGCGTTATGCCATTCTGTAAGCTTTCGATAAAACGTTCGAGTTCATTAAAGGTGAGCTGTTGGCTGGCCGACCAACGGTTGAAGCCGTCGCTATCATGTGACATCAGCAACACCAACTGCCTTTCATCCAGATCGACATCGAGCTTGACGGGCGCAGACATGCCCCGCAACAACGATGGAACAGGCGCCAAGGCCACATTTTCGAAGATGAACGTCTGCTCTGCTTCTTTCAGCGGGAGCACTGTGTGTGTGTCACCACTGACCACCCCAGCCACATGTAACGGCAATGCTTCACCGCCAGGCCCCACCAATCCCATCGCCACCGGAATATGCAGCGGCAGTTTTGTTTCGAGCGGCTGCCCGGGCGTAGCAGGTGTCATTTGCGCAAGCCGCAAGGTATAACGACGATGTTGAGCGTCATACACGCCACGCGCAGTCACACGCGGTGTCCCCGCCTGCGAATACCAACGACGAAACTGGGTCAGATCAATTCCATTGGCATCTTCCATGGCTTTGACAAAATCGTCGCAGGTGACCGCCTGCCCATCATGACGCGAAAAATACAGATCCGTTCCGGCGCGAAAGCCCTTTGGTCCGAGCAGATTGGCGATCATCCGCACCACCTCGGCGCCTTTCTCATAGATGGTGACGGTATAAAAATTATTGATCTCGATATAGCTTTCCGGCCTTATCGGGTGCGCCATCGGGCCGGCATCTTCGGCAAACTGCAGGGTGCGAAGCAGATTCACCTCTTCGATACGTTTGACGGTGGCCGAACCGTGATCGGCGGAAAACTGCTGATCACGCAGCACGGTAAACCCTTCTTTGAGGCTTAACTGAAACCAGTCGCGGCAGGTCACGCGATTGCCGCTCCAGTTATGAAAATACTCGTGGGCAATCACCGACTCCACCCGTGAAAAGCCGGCATCGGTGGTCGTTTCTGCCTTGGCAAGCACCGCCGATGTATTGAAGATATTGAGGCCCTTGTTTTCCATGGCGCCCATATTGAAATGCGACACGGCGACGATCATGTAAATATCCAGATCGTATTCGCGCCCATACACGTCTTCATCCCATTTCATCGAATGTTTGAGCGAATCCATGGCGTGGTCGACCTTGTCGAGATCATGCGGCTCGACAAATATCTGTAGCAACACCTCACGCCCTGAGCACGTCGTAAAACGGTCTTCTTTCACCGCCAAATCACCGGCCACCAGTGCAAACAAATAACTGGGTTTGCGAAAGGGGTCTTCCCACACCACGAAATGACGGCCAGGTTGAGCGGCATTGCCGCGCTGAACGGGGTTACCGTTGGACAGCAATACCGGATAACGCGCCTTGTCGGCTTCCACTCGTGTCGTAAAACGCGCCATTACATCGGGACGATCGATGTAATACGAGATTTTTCGAAAACCTTCCGGCTCGCATTGGGTGCAATACATGCCCCGTGATTGATACAGGCCTTCCAGTGAGGTGTTTTTTTCCGGGTGGATACGATTATGTAAACTCAGCGTAAAGCGCTGTGAAACACCCGGCACTGTCAGGGTTTCTTCAACAATCGTATAGCGATCTTTAGCAATCGCATTACCGTCTATCGCCATGGATACCAATTCGATATCCACTCCTTTTAACACAAGCGGGCGTTGCAATGCATCAGGCACCGCAGGGTTGGCATATACCACCAGCGTCGCCAGCACATCGGTATGCGTGTCATGCAAAGAGATATCGAGATTGGCGGTATCGATCAGGTAGTCAGGAGCGCGGTACTCAGACAAACGAATGGTATGGGGGGCCTGATTATCTTTCATGAGACATCCACTTACGCAGAAAATAGGAGGGGGTTGGACCAATACTACCCTGACTGACCGGCGGCGACCAGCGTGTCCGACACCACATATCGATCTATGATTCCTTTGATATCGTTGGGTTTCACCGGTTTTTTCAGATAATCATTCATCCCCGAGGCCATGCAGTGATCACGATCCTGATCAGTGGCATTGGCAGTGACGGCGACAATGGGTGTCGCTTGATTCAGGTTATCGCCCGCCCGAATGCTTTCGGTGGCGGCAAAGCCGTCCATGACGGGCATTTGGCAATCCATCAGGATCAGCGCAAAGGGTTTTTCACGTGCTTTTTCTACCGCTTCCACCCCATTGTTAGCGATGCAATAGCTCCAACCCAGGGATTCCAGGATTTTCTTCATCACCATCTGATTGACAGCGTTATCCTCCACCACCAGGATCGCCGGGGGTTTCAGTGCGGCGGCAGAGGTGGGGACAGAGGTGGGGGCAATGGACACACCCGCCGTGGTTTCTGCTCGCGGCATCACATCAATGGCATTCGCTGATGCCATCACAATATTGGGTGCAGTGGCCACCTCTTTGGCCTCGCCTTGCAAAATCGCAGGGGCTCGCACCGACACACTGGGCGCTACCGCAGGCACCACCGGAATAACGATGCTGATGCGTGTCCCTGCACCTGGCGCCGACTGCACTCGCCATTCACCGCTCAGCGCCGACACCAGTTCCTTGCAAATCGCCATGCCAATCCCCAGCCCACCGTATTGACGGTTATAAGTGGATTGACCCTGTCGAAACGATTCTGTTATCAGCTGCAATTGTTCCGCCGGAATGCCCACCCCATTGTCGGTCACTTCCAGTATCCATTGCGCTTCGGCGCCAGTGCTTTTTTGCTGAGCCTCCATTTTTTGCTGAATCTCGAGCGTGACGTCGCCTTGCGAAGTGAACTTCAATGCATTGCTCAACAATTCATTGATCAGATAATCGAGTTTTTTGGTATCAACCCCCACCCAATCACTGCACCCCGCATCAAAATAAATATTGAAGCGCAAGCCTTTGGCGGTAAACATCGGCGTCCAGTATTGCTTGATTTTTTGGCGCCAGGTCGCCACATCCAGTGCACTTGTCTGCACGCGTACCGATCCCGATTGCAACTCCGAAAAAAGCAATATTCGCTCAACCATACTCAACATGTGCGCGCTGGAATGCTCCAGTGTGGTCAGACACTCACGCTGATGCTGATCCACAGACGTGGATTTCAACAGTTCGAGCGTGCCGATAATGCCGTTCATGGGGGTACGCAGTTCATGGCTGATCGTGCCCAGAAAACTGTCTTTCAGGCGATTGGCTTTTTCGAGTGCGCGGTTCGACATTTCCAGTTTTTGTTTGGCATCCACCACCGCACGCTGACGTTGTACCCGCAACATGTTGATACGATCCGCCAAGGCCATGGAAAGTAAAATCGCCTCCAGCAAGGTGGCAATATTCATGGCGCTATAACCAACATCAGTGAATGGCACAATACCCAGAAACATCAGATCGGTATAGAGCATCCCCATGAGCGGAAACATCCACGCCAGCAGAAAGAAACGCGCTACATGATTGCCACGCAATCGCGATAACAATCCCACACCACCCAATACCAGCCCGTAACCGGCCACCAGCACCATCACCATGGATTTCAGCAGTTCCAGCGACCCCAATATTACAAAGCTTGCGCCCAACACCAAAGCGGTGCCAATCAACCATCGGATAAAACGATCTGCACCGGGTAATGCAGTAGAGGTGCGCAAAAACAGGCGGCAAAACTGACAGCCAAACGCAACAATTGCACAAATTGCAATATAGTAACGACTTAACTCAGCTTGTATCAGACCATCCATCATCATCAGATAGCTGAGCATGCTGACCATATACAGCAGATAGAATCCGTAAGTAAAACTGCGGGTTGAAATCGCCAAAAACAAATTGAACAGCAGCATGGTGGCAAACCCACCATAAAACACGCCAACCCATCGGTTATCCCACAAGTCAAAATGCTTTTTCGCCTCGTGGTCCTCAATGACGAAAGCAAATTTATCGGGCCCCGGCACGTGTACGCGAAGATAGGCATCATACACTTGCCCCTGCACCAACGGTAACGACACCGTGTAGTGGCGATCACTCCAGTTGCTTGCATGACCTACCAGCAGGTGATCCCCAGGCGATGCTGCCGAAGCCTCTGAACGAGGCACCAGAAACACGTCGACGTCGCCATTGAAAAAATAACGAAACGTCAATTGCCAAGGTTTATCGTTGATGGCCTGCACCGAAAACCGAAACCAGTAGGCATCTTCACCCAACCCCAGCACCAGAAAGCCAGGGCCCGTCGTGGCATGCCATTGCGACTCTTGCGCTTGCAATACCGCTGGCAACTCGAGCTTAGAGCCGGGTTCACGCATATAGTCGACCCACCCACCCAGCTTCACACTGGATTGGGAATCCAGCGTAAGCAAAGTGGGGGACGCATAGGAAGGTATCCCCAACATCATCAGGGATATAAACAAGGTCAGCAGACAATGCCGTGCATTGAAGTACATCGAAGGGCAAGCACTCAGGAATCGCGTCCTGAAAGTATAGTTGCCCTCACCGGAATGCCCAGTTTGTAATCAACGCTTAATCAATGGCCGAGGCAAATGGGTTTAAACAAAGCGAATGGGCTTTTCTTCGTGCTCATGGGGGTGATCCGACTCACACACATCACCCTCTTCTTTCTCACCGCGGTCGATATAGCCGACGCGTTCATGCTCAGGTAGATGCCGCTCCCCCCACGCGATCACCGCGCCCATACAGTGCTCACGTTGAGCGTCGCTGACCTGGCGCCCATCGGGCCAGCGCCCGGTTTCGATGGCACGTAACATGTTCTGGTATATCTCGGGGGTGATTGACGCAATCACATCATCATACTGCACAGCCCACCTCTTGCACTGTTGTAACGGGTCAGGGAACAGCCGCAAAGTGTATCACGAAGCAGTCACCCTCACGACCGCACCAAAGCCGCCCGCCATTGTTGCGCATCCACCACACTCATCGGGCGGGCCACGGCAAAACCTTGCGCTGCAATCCCTCGACTCCCTCGTAAAGCAACCAATTGCTGGTCCGTTTCAATGTGGGTAGCCACCACCGCCACGCCCAGCCCGGCCGCAAACCGAGCAATCCCCTCGATAAAAGCAATCTCGCGATGCTCATGGGTGATGCGTTCCGAGAATACACGTGACAGTTTCAGACGGGTGACCGGGCAGCGCTGCAAATATGTCAGCGAATGGGCACCAAACCCATACCCGTCTACAGTCACGCCCACCCCCACTGCACGCAACCCCTCGATTTGTTTAGTGACCTGCTCAAAGTCTTTGAGCAGGCTGGCCTCCTTGATCTCAAACTCCAGCCGGTCAGCATTCAACTCATACGCTTGCAAGGTCTCCTCAATCAATGGGATCAACTGCGCATCGAGCAATTGCACATGGCTCAGGTTGACGGATACCCGTGGATAATTACCCGGTAGCGCCTGGGCATCGCGCGCAACCGCTTGCAATGACCATCGCAACAAGGCCGGCATCTGCCCCGATTGCTCCGCCACTGGCAGAAAATCGGCGGGCATCAGCAGGGTTTTGTCCGGTGTTTTCCAACGGCACAAGGCCTCCCAACCGACCAACACGCCCGTATCCATGGTAACGACCGGTTGATAATGCATCTGCAACAGCTGGGATTCGATGGCACGAGAAAAACGGGTGGCCAGATCCATCGAATCGAGCAAGGCATCCTGACTGTTCTGCCAGTCACCGCCCACGCCGACCACGCTGGTCTTATCGAGTTTGTGCAGCAACTCCGACGTTACCAGATTGGTTTTGGCCATGAGGTTGTGGCTATATTCGAGGGCACTTAACAAGCCGTTGCAATGCTGCGCGATTTCACTGATCTCATCCTTACCGCTCAACGCAATACGGCCACCGTAATTCCTTTGCGATAAAATCCCACGCAACTGAAACAACAACTGATCCAGACGCAACCACACCGGGCGATAAAACAACAACCAGGCAACCACCGTCAGTAACCCGGCCGCCGCCATCACGCTAACGCCCGACCACGATGTCATGACCGAGGGCGCCAACATCGACGAATTCACTAGCAGGGATATCGGGGCGCCTGCTACCGAGGGTAATTTCATCTCGGCCATGCCCCAGGGCACTTCACTTTCCTGCGGCATGCGCCAGCGCCACGACATGCCCATATGCATGTTCTTGCTCCAACGATCCAGCAGATGCGTCACCACAAATCCTGCCCCGCGCAACTGGCCGTTACGCACGTCGAATTCCAGCCAGAGCGGCTGCTGTTGCCAATACACAATGCCGGCGCCGTTCGTTGACGGGCGCGTCATCTGACTGCGCAACGCCTCCTGAAACATCGGCAATTGCGCGACGGTAAAATCACCCGCCAACACGCCTTCGCGCACCCACACTTCATTGGGTTGCACCTGATCGTCAGCCACGGGCCAGGCCACACAAAAATCCACCTGCGCATTGGATTCACATTGCTTCGCCAAGGCATCGTCATTGGCAACGATCCGACTCAGCTGCGCACGCGCATCCTGTACGGCCAGTTTGATGGTGTCTTCCAACAAGCGCGTTGATACCCGCTCGGTATCCTCCAACGCTTTACCCCAGAATAACCAGGACGATAACAACACACCCGCCAACAGTACGAATATCATCAATACTGCAAGAATCCGCCCCGACAGGCCCATATTCAAATCCTCTATTCTTGTTTTTTTTGTTCGCCCAGCGCTCGCACCCACACCAGATGCGCCGGGTTTAATGTCGTTTCTGTGCCCATGCGATACCCGACCAGTAAACCCGCACGCACCGCGCTGTAATCCAGACAGGCAATATTCAGCGTCAACAACGAAGGCTCACCTTGTCGCCAATAGTGGCCCACGAATAATGGCTTTTCATGGGAGGGGTAATGCGTAAGCAGGGATTTTTCTTCATTCGACAAGGGACGCGTGTGCAATTCGTTGGGCAAGCCATCCGGTTGAAATACCACATCCCCATAGGTCAGCGGTGATTCATGCCAAAACGCCGAACGAAAGCGATCACGCTCAACACCGTCGCTGCCGCGTATGGTGAAACCTTCCGGCAGTCGTACATTGATGCCTTTCAATAAGCGCTCCAGAATGCGGCGTTCTTCGTTGCGCCAATCGGCGGCATGCAAGAGAAATTCATCATCTTCCAGCGTGCAGCGTGGGTTCAGCTCACACAAACGCGCTATTTTTTCGCTGTCCCAGCAGGCGTGCACCACCCGAAAATGCTCGAATTCCAGCAGCAACGGCTGTCGACGCAGCCAGGTAATCATGCTCTGCCATTCGGCATCACAGCCACGAAATTGTTTAAGGGTTTGCAATAACTGTCGGATTAAGCGGCGGGTACGACGCGCGACGTAGGGCCGCTCCCAGCCCACCGGCGCCCGTGTCGCATAGGCGATCGCATTAAATTCATGATTGCCGAGAATAAACCATGCCTTACCGGCATCGACCATGCGTCGAACCAGTTGGTAGGTTTCCCGAATATGCTTACCCCGATCGAGAATATCTCCCAAAAACACCACTTTGCGGCCCGGGTGCTGATAGACACCGTTATTGCAGACATAATTCATACGTTTGAGCAGCGCCACCAACGCATCGTGACAGCCGTGCACATCTCCGATGATGTCATACCCTTCGATGCCAGCCTCGGGCGCAACAATCACAAAACTTCGCTCCAGCCCAGCTTGGAACGGCAAGCCTCGTAAAAGCTGTGATGGGTTGGGTGCAACAAGTGCAGTTTGTGCGCCTTTTTACGGATGCTGATCACATCGCCAGGCTCCACCGCAATATCGCCCTGCCCATCGCAGGACACCAGCATCCGCGCCGAATTCGATTCGCTGATCACCAGCTTGATCTCACTGTTGCCGTCCACCAGCAACGGACGGCTGCTCAGCGTATGCGGGCACATGGGCACCAACACGATCGCATCGATACGCGGGTGCATGATCGGCCCTCCCCCCGATAACGCGTATGCGGTAGACCCGGTGGGCGTCGAAACGATCAAGCCGTCGGAACGTTGCCGATAAACAAACTGCCCTTCAATAAACAACTCAAACTCGACCATCTTGACCGAGCCCGCAGAATGAAACACCACATCGTTGAGCGCGGAATTCTGCCCCATGGGCTGCCCGTCGCGGCGCACATGCGCCTCCAGCAGAAAACGATCTTCGCGAGTGTACTGACCATCCAGCACTTCACCCACCCGCTCCTCGATTTCACTCGGCAAAATGTCGGTGAGAAACCCCAGCCGCCCCCGGTTCACCCCCAATAACGGCACCTTGTAGCGGGCAAAACTGCGCGCAGCCCCCAACAATGAACCATCGCCCCCCACGACGATAATGAGATCACACACCTCCCCCATCATCTTGCGGGTACCGACCTGATAAGTGGATTGAGGCAGCAGGCGCGAGGTCTCTTCATCCAGCACCACATGCAGATTGCGCGCATCCAGAAACGCAATCAACTGGCGCAACGAATCCGCCACCAGATCGCTATCCTGACGCCCAATCAAACCAATATTCCTGAACTCATCGGCCATTGTCAGCACTCTTTTCCATTGATGCGCAACTCTATTCCATTGAATCGTTAGCGGAACGTCATGTTATCGCAATCGTGAGCGTGTTGTGCGCAAAACACAACGATCCCCTCCCCTGAGTCTAGCCGTTTTAAGCGTGATTTCCTTGCAAGCCACCACTGTGCACCACCAACAGCCGGCTACCGCGCACCACTGCATCCTGCTGCAAATAGTGCCCGAGCCGCATGAACATCGGGCCGGTATACACAGGATCAAGTAAAAGGCCGGTTTCTGCAGAAAAGGCGCGCATGAAAGCGGTCAATGCCGCATTGGCCCGTGCAAAGCGACGGCTGGAATCGACATCCCACGCCCACACACCAAGCGGCACACCATCACTCCACTGGCGCAGGCGCGATGCCATCGCCGCCTGTTGCCAATCGCCCTTGAGCATGGAATAACCCACCACCGCCACCCTCGCCGGCAATCCCATACGCAGCCCCAGAAACGTGCAACCTGTGCCGCCTGCCACATGCACTTGATCATAAGTATTTGCATCGATCATTGCCGCCAGCGACATACATCCCAACACACCGAGAAAATTATCTCCCCCCTCCGGAATATTGAAAGTGCGCGAGTCATCAAAAAACGCCCAACCTTGTTCGCGCATTTCACGATAACGTTGGCGCGACACAAATTGCAGCGACATTCCCCAGGCAGACAAGTCTCGCAATGTCGCATTATCCGCCACCGCTAACTCGTCGCCACGAATCGCCGCCCACGTAGACAAACCCAAGGATTTCCCTGCCCATGCCAGCGCATGCAAATGATTCGAGCGCGCACCACCACACGATGCCAACCGAACGCAGCCTTGTTCGTGCGCCGCCAGCAAATTGTATTTGAGTTTGAACCACTTATTGCCCGAGATCACCGGATGCAACCGATCCAGCGGCAACACATCAACAGACACCCCCGCCCGCGCCGCAATCTCCCAACGCAATGGCTGCGGTTCACAAGGCGCCCCCAACCCCAGGCGTTGTGGAATCCCCGTCGCGATCAGACGAGTTTCATAGTAGGAAATCAGCGAAGAAAAGAGAGAATTCATCACGCGCAAACGACCATCGACGTAAACCCCACAGGCTATGCCTCAGACCGGCATCGATCAGCCCCGGAAATTCACGACATTATCGGCGCCACGACGAAGTTTGTGTTTTTCGCAACGATCCGATTCACCCGCCACAAACTGACTTGGCACATCGGTACGCGGAATTTTGCAGCCACAAACGCGATCCGCCGTCAACGGCGCCTGACAGAGCGGCGATTGATAGTGCGCCAGCCACTTGCGGTAGTGATCCTCCGTGACCAGACACTTACCGGCCGCAAAGGCGATTGGGTTTTCCATATACTCGGACATATCTTTCAGCTGCACCGAAATATGCCCCGCCCCGGGGTGAAACGCGATAAAACTTACGCCCAGAGATTCCAGGCGTTCCAGGAATTTGTCTGCCCCTTGATTGAGGAGCCGGATCTTGTCTTTTCGCAACTGACACAATTCTTCGCGCAATTGCTTGGCCACGTCATGACGATGCATGAGTTCCATATTGCGCAGCTCGATATCCTCCTTGAGCTTGGCAGTCTCTTCCGAAATGCGCTGCTGCAGCAATTCATCCGCCTGCTTGCGCAATTGTTCGATCGCATCTTTTTCCTGCTGTTGCAGCTGCTGAATTTCTATTTCGCGGGAACGCTTCATCGCCTCCAGTTGTTTGCGCTGCGCTTCATTCTGCTCCCGTAAGGCGAGGTTTTGCGAATGCAGAGATTCATGCTGTGAGCGCAAGCGTGCAATTTCAATTTCAGCGGTTTGGATTTCCTTTTGCACCTTGAGCTTCAAACCCGCGATTTTTTGATCCGACTCGGTCTTCAAGGTTTGAATATGCAAACGCTGGGCTTTCAGCAACGACGCCAGTTTGCGACGATGATCGTCCTCCAGCATGCTCATGTGCTTATCCAGCATGGCCGGATCAACGCCCCCCACCTCCAGCGTTGGCGGTGCAGGGGGGGAAACAAACCCCGGCGCGATATAGCCGGTCATCATGCCAGGTGGCACCATTCCTACGGGCAACCCTTGCATAGGCATGCCCACAGTCGCTGCCGGTACCTGCTGCCAGTTAAACGTTTGCATCCCCGGTGGAAACCCTTGCATGGCCATGGGCTCCACCTTTTGCAGGTGCAGGCGGTTTTCGGCGATGGCATCACGTAAGCGGGCGAAGGTATTGCTTTGCGGGGACATGTCCGGGTCCCACAACATGTCGGTATGCCAAGCCACCGGACATTGACTACGACACGCCAGACGAATTGGCCCCGCCCCCAGATCAGGCCCCAGCCCTGCGGTTTCAGCCAAATGCCGCAGTGGAATATTCCAGGCACGATCGGCCAACCCTTGCCGGTCGAAACGGATGGTGAACAGCACGCACTGACTGATTTTCAATTGTGTCGTCACAATCAAAAACGCTGCCTGGACGGTATCGCCGGCAAAATCATTCAGCCCCACGACCCCATCAAGCACCGCTTCAAATTCTGAAAACATCATCTCCTTGCAAACCTCTCCGTCTGCAATAAAGAGAACTGCCTCATGGCTAAGTGTCTGGGGATCCTGAAACATGGTTGGGTCGCAGCAAGGGTTGAAGGGTAACTTATTCAAGTGTAGGCCATTCCACGACAATACAACGTGATAGCACTATCAGCGGTTATGTGATGGGCCCCTGATAAAAAACAGACGATTTGCGGCAAGCAGCCTCCGTAAATAGCGAAGCTGGCATTTCCCACCCCATGCGATCATGTCCCCTACTCTAGACCTTACCCCCATGCTTTATATAATGAACCAGTAGCATCACCACGCGCAGGGTCCCGCAATCACATGAAAATAGGCGACATAACAGCCAACTACATAACAGACCTGCTCAATACCGGCGTGTCGCTCGGCCTTGATGCCGATCAACTGCTGAACGATATTGGATTGTCATGCAAAGAATTGCGGGACAGCGACAACCGAATCGACCTCGTGTACCTGATGCGACTGGGACACACCATCATTCAGCGCACCGGCCACGCCGATCTCGGCCTCATAGCGGCCACCACCACCAGCATCACCCGTTATGGTTATGCGGGTCTTGCAGCGCTTACCGCACCTACGCTGGGCGAGGCACTGCAAAACCTGGTGCGTTTCGAAGCCCTGTATGGACGCTGTTATCGCGGCAACTCGCGCCTGGTTCGCAACGCCAGCGGTGCAACACTCAACTTCTATTCGATTGCACCCTATAACGATTACACCTACTTCGTGGTTGATACCGTGCTTTGCAGCTGGGCGCGCGTCATATACTGGCTCACAGGCCGCACAAACCTGGTGCAAAGTGCACACATAGAATTCTCTACGCCCAGCTACTACACCGCTTACCCCGAGGCGTTTGGCTGCCCGGTGCAGTTTCATCAGGAATGTAATCACCTGTTGCTCGCCCCTGGTGCCACCGAAGTGCCCGTGGTGCACGCCAATGCGAGCCTGCATGAGCAACTGGTACGGGAATGTGAAGCGCAGATGAGCCGCATTTCTCTCGCCAACACCTATCGCAACCGCGTGCAACGGGTGCTCGGCACCATGCTGCACGGCAAAACACCCTCCATTGAAGAAGTCGCACAGGAACTGGGCATTCCCAGTTGGACCTTGCGGCGAAAACTCAATGATGAAGAGGCGTCGTTTCAGGAAATCGTCGATGAAATGCGGCGGGATGTCGCGCTCAGCTACATGCGCAACACCGAACTGTCTTTTGGGGAAATATCGTATCTGTTAGGGTTTTCAACCCCAGGGGCGTTTCAGCGGGCTTTTAAACGGTGGGCAGGCTCGACACCCGGTGAATACCGGCGTCACCTGCAAGAGAAATCACAACGCTTTTGATAGACGCGCTCACATTTCGAACGCGTCTTCAGTTTCTTCCAACTCATCGATTTCACGGCTGTCATACAGTTCTTCGAGGTAGTCTTCCAGATAGTCTTGCATAAGTTTTCATCTCCATTTTTAGTGTTTGAGCACTCCCTTTTTTGGCATACAAACCTTGTACCAACTTGAGCGCTTCCCTAAGAGTGCCTTCCGTTAGAAGATAACGGCACTCTATGACAAGACTATGAAGCCGATGTAAAAGTTCCGCGATGCGAAATTCAACTGCGAAGAGATGAAAAACTACCAATGAGACAGAGGTGAGCGATCAGACGTCAATGCGAGGAAAAACTGAGCGGAATTAGTACCTTGCTGTAGTTAACAGCACTGAGGCTTTGTAGAGGCCTGCTTGTAAAAGCTTAAGTGGTGTGGATCTTTTCAGCGATGGCCATTAAGGCCAAGGGAGGAAAAAAGTGGCGGAGCGGACGGGACTCGAACCCGCGACCCCCGGCGTGACAGGCCGGTATTCTAACCGACTGAACTACCGCTCCGCATACTGACTCGGTACTCTTTTCAGAACCGCTCTCTTGGGGAAGAGAATGGTGGGTGATGACGGGATCGAACCGCCGACATTCTGCTTGTAAGGCAGACGCTCTCCCAGCTGAGCTAATCACCCTTTGCACCGTGAAAGTGGGCGCTATTTTACGTTTTATCGAACCCCTGTCAACACATTTTCGTCACATTTATAAAAAACTTTAACTTCGACGAAAAACTTGCTGAATCACATACTTAGCTTGCCCCGACAGGGGCCGGCAATGTCTGTGTCACGCCTGCTTCGGCGCTCCTGAACCCAGGGTCGAATCCACAAATTGACCCGCCTCTTCGAGCGTGGCAAAGCCATTGGCAACGGGCTTGCCATACTTGTCGGCCACTCGATATTGCTGGATTTTGAGTGTGAGAGTGAGGGGGTCAATCTCCCCTTCTTCAAGAATGACGAAACCAGAGTCTCGCCAGGGATAGGCGTTACCAATCACTTGTTTGCCTCGCTAGTCTTGTGTTCCGGGCAAGTGACTGCAGAGCATGCAGCTCTCAAACAAGGGTCTCACTCATCTGTGCGCGAGCGTGACAGCCCCCACTCACAAGAGGTGGGGGCTTCAAACCCTGTATCACTCAGGCTGAGAGCGCAACCTCTGGTTCGACCAGCAAGGCTGCCAATACGACCCGCACCACAGCATCACATTGCTGCGCCACTTGATCAGGCTGCAAGGTATCAATCCCGTGCAGTGACATCATCATGGGCGACAACGAAAAGCAGTGATGGGCTGAAGAGGCCACCAACATTACCATCTGCGGGAACGGGATATTACGTATCCAGCCGTTGGCCTGCGCTTCATCGTACAGTGCCTTGAATTCACCCAGCGCGGGTTTCATCCAGTGCTCGCTCATCCAGTCCAGACGATCAGAACGCTGCGCACCTTCACGCATGATGAACTGACCAAACTCAGGGTACTTGGCAGCAAACATCACATAATGACGGATGATTTCACTCATGTAACGACGACTGTCATGGCGCGGCAACCGGCTGACCGCCGACAGGAATTCATCCTGCAAACGACCAAACAGGCGCGCCACCGTGGCTTTCCACAGTGCTTCCTTGTTTTTGAAGTGATAGTGAATAAGGGGCTGGGTAATCCCGGCTACCTTGGCTATTTGCGTGGTAGAGACCCCCTCAAACCCGCGCATGGCGAAGAGATTCTGCGCTGCTGCCAGAATCCGGTCGCGTGCATCGGGCATTTTTTCGGCCAAGGGGGCACTGCTAGACGTGGGCAGTACATTGACAGCGTTCATGGAGTATTCTCGTTATGTTTTTCTTGTTTTTTTACTTGTCCCCACCAGCCTCACCTCCGGTGGTTCGCCCTTCCCAATTTTCAGACCAGTTTTTCAGACCAGAGTCCAGGGCGGTGTACACAAGGACAAATTTTGTGCACAAACGATCCAATAGCAATGCTAGCAGCAGGGCTTAAAAATACTCAAGTTGTAATTTTGTAAACGGAGAACCCGCTCACCTTCCAATGTGAACCCAATTTGTCCGAAATGGGTCGTCATTGGAAAACAAGTGAACTTAAACGGTCGTACCAGAATCATCTTTGAGGGCAAGGTATAACGCTTGTTGTGCAATGGCGTCAATATCCATCGGTCCCTGCGGGTTATACCAATAGTTGGCGGTGCCCAATGCACCCGTCAAAAAGCGTCTTAAAACAAAAACATCCACCTGCGGTCGAATCGCGCCTTCTGCCTTTAATTGTTCCAAAACGGCAAGCCAAAGCGCCTCGTATTTCGCACGCAAACCCAATATGTAGGGTTTGCTGTCTTCACCCAGGCAGCGCCATTCCGAAATCAAAACGGCCATGGCTTCACCCGTGTCACCCGTGATGGACACCAACTCACAACGAATGAGCGCGAACAATTTGTCACGGGGGGCCGTCGCAGCGGCCACCGCTTGTTCCATGCGGGCGGTATTGAAAAGAATCACATCGATCATTACTTCCCGAAGAATGTCTTCTTTGGTGCGGAAGTGGTGAAAAATCGAACCTGATTGAATGCCGACTTCCTGCGCTAAATCGCGCACTGTCGTACGTTCGTAGCCCTTGGTGCGGAATAAATGCGCGGCCGCAGACAGGATGCGCCCCCTGGGGGAATCCTCCATACCGCTGACCAATCGCTTGCCTGTTACCGCCATTTTCAAGACCCCGTTTCCACCGTTGGACATACACGTATCCGCCTCACCGCCGTCCATCTGCCGTACTTAAATTCGGGCATCGGGTTGGCATTGAACATCCCATCGTTATAGCTACTTTAAGGGGTAGGCGCGAGCGGCGCTAACGCTACCCAAATTAAACCCCTGAAACAATTATTTTTTAGGCGTTTGATGTTAGGTGCATGAAAGAGGCCTATAGGCAATTTACGTTCGGCTGGACTGCCTAAAAGCCGCTTACTACCAATGGCCATCGACAAATTGTCGGTTTGGCCTCTTTACAAACCAAGCGCTTGCTTGGTAGCTTTGACTCAAGCATATCAGCTCCCGGCCTGTTTGCAAAAAGGAACCCGCCATGACAAGAACCACCACCTTACGAATTGGATGCGCGAGCGCGTTTTGGGGCGACACCGAAACCGCGGCTTTTCAATTGGTGAGACAAGCTCAACTGGACTACCTCGTTTTCGACTACCTGGCTGAAATCACCATGTCGATCATGGCAGGCGCAAAGATGAAATCTGCCGACGCGGGGTACGCCACCGACTTTGTCACGCACGTGATGGGCCCGTTGCTTCCTGAAATTGCTGAAAAAGGTATCAAAGTCATTAGTAACGCCGGGGGTGTTAACCCGCGCGGCTGCCAACAGGCGTTGGAAAAACTGGTGAATGAAAAAGGGCTGGCACTCAAGGTTGTCGTTGTAGAAGGCGACAATTTGCAACCACAGCGCACTTCTTTAAACGCACTGGATTTACGGGAACTTGACAGCGGCGCCCCACTCCCCCCTATGACAGTCAGTATGAATGCCTATTTAGGCGCACCAGCCATCGTTGCTGCTCTACAAGCTGGCGCCGATATTGTAATAACGGGCCGGGTGGTGGACAGTGCCGTGGTGTTGGCACCGCTTATGTATGAATTCGGGTGGGATTGGCAGGATTTCGACAAATTGGCGCAAGGTTCTCTCGCGGGTCATATTATTGAATGTGGCACCCAATGTACGGGTGGCAATTTCACGGATTGGGAGTCGGTGCCCGGTTACGAAAACATGGGCTTTCCTATCGTGGAATGCGAAGCAGATGGCAGCTTTATCGTTACCAAACCCGATCAAACAGGCGGACTGGTATCTCGCGCAACCGTGGGTGAACAGCTTCTATATGAGATCGGGAATCCTTCTGCCTATGTCTTGCCTGATGTGGTCTGCGATTTTACCCAGGTACAATTGGAACAGGTGGGTAACAACCGGGTAAAAGTGACGAATGCCCGTGGGTTCCCACCAACGCCGGATTACAAAGTGTGCGCAACTTACCCAGACGGATTCCGCTTGGTTGCAACGTTCATGCTGGGGGGCATTGATGCCCGTCGCAAGGCGGAACGTGTGGCCAATGCCTTGATCGATAAATCCAATCGGCTATTCCAGGAACGCAAACTCGGCGCATTCACCCAAACCCATGTCGAAATTCTTGGCACCGAAACCACCTACGGAAGCAGAGCCAACACGCTTAACAGCCGGGAAGTGATTGTTAAAATGGGGGTCAAACATCCGAATAAACAGGCACTGGAATTTTTTGGTCGGGAGATAGCCCAAGCCGCGACGGGAATGGCACCTGGCATAACGGGTATTGTAGGCGGCCGTCCCAAACCACTACCCGTCATTCGGTTGTTCTCTTGTCTGGTCCCCAAGGATCAAGTATCACTGTCCATTGTGTCAGAAAATCAATCACATCCGGTTGCTCTCCCCCACCACGAATTTGCACCATTACCCGCCAGCGTTGAGCCGCTACCAGACAGCGCGACCCAGGGCGATATTCGAGTACCGTTGATCAAGCTGGCCTGGGCGCGCAGCGGTGACAAGGGCAACCACAGCAACATTGGCGTAATGGCACGCGACCCCGCCTACCTGCCCTACATTAAAGCGGCATTAACGGCTGAAACGGTAGCGAATTATATGTCACACACACTAGACGATGCGCGCAGTCGGGTACACCGGTGGGAACTTCCGGGTTTGAGTGCACTGAATTTCTTGCTAGAGAACAGCTTGGGGGGCGGCGGCATTGCGAGTTTGCGCATAGATCCACAAGGCAAAGCCTTCGCTCAGCAATTACTGGATTTTCCGGTACTGATACCGAGCGCACTCGCTGAAAAACTCGGTGTAAGCAATTGATGCAGACATTTTGCCAAAAAATACACGGTGCACGCCTGTTAGCAGGCGACCACCCGCTTTACTGAATTATTTAAGGAGTGCTCCATGTCCAAATACGCATCAGTCCTGCGTACCGATATTTTCAAAGGCAAAAATATGATCGTCACAGGCGGTGGCAGTGGCATCGGCCGTTGCACGGCCCACGAGTTGGCGTCATTAGGCGCACATGTTACCTTGATTGGTCGCAAGCAGGAAAAACTCGATAACGTCGTGGCGGAAATCATTGAGGACGGCGGCAGCGCCGACGGTTTCGCCTGCGACATACGCGAAGAAGAGAAAGTAAAAGCGACTGTCGCAGCTATTGTTGCCAAGCATGGCCAGATTCATGGTCTGGTGAATAACGCCGGGGGGCAGTTCCCGGCGCCGTTAGCCCTGATCAGCCAAAAAGGTTTTGAAACCGTGGTGCGCACCAATCTGGTAGGCGGTTTTTTGATGGCACGAGAAGTATTTCTGCAAAGTATGAACACCCGCGGCGGTGCCATCGTGAATATAACGGCCGACATGTGGAAGGGCATGCCCGGCATGGGCCACTCCGGTGCCGCACGCGCAGGCATGGATAATTTTACCAAAACCGCCGCGGTGGAATGGGGTTGCTGCGGGGTGCGCGTCAATGCGGTAGCGCCCGGTTGGATCATGTCATCCGGTATGGATACGTATGACCCGGGCACGAAAGAACGCATCAAGCAGCTGAAAAATCACGTTCCCATTGGACGCATGGGTACCGAGGCTGAAGTAAGTTCTGCAATTTGTTTCCTGTTGAGCGATGGCGCTGCGTTTATCAGCGGTGAAACCTTGCGCGTCGATGGTGGTGCGCCCTTGGAAAGCTCGTTCCTGCCACTGGTCACCGGCAAGCCAACGCCCTACTACAACGGCTTCCACCGTTATAAGGCGCCCGAAGTGCTGAAAGACCAATTTACCCCCAGCGAGGAGTAATCTTATGCCAGTGCTCGAATCACAACTGGAGGTTCACTCCGAAGAATTTAGGCAGAACGCTGCCAATATGCAAAAGCTCGTCGACGAGTTTCGTGGCATAGAGCAAAAAGTCATTGCCAAAGCAGAAGAAATGCTGCCGAAATTTCGCAAACGTAATCAATTATTACCGCGTGAACGCATCGAGCGCATGCTCGACCCCGGCTCGCCCTACTTCGAATTAATGTCACTTGCTGGCTACATGATGCATGACGACCGCGACGGCAGCGAAGCCGGTGGTGGTGTTATCGCAGGTATCGGTTATGTACAGGGCATTCGTTGTTTGATCGTGGCCAATAATAGCGCTATTAAAGGTGGAACGATCTCACCGGCAGGCTTGCATAAAACTTTGCGCCTGCAGGCCATCGTGCGTGAAAACCGCTTACCCATCATAACGCTTTCTGAAAGTGGCGGCGCCAACCTCAATTATGCAGGCGAGATATTTGTTGAAGGCGCACGCACGTTTGCCAATCAGGCACGCTTGTCTGCTGCAGGAATCCCGCAAATCACCGTCGTGCATGGCAATGCAACGGCAGGCGGCGCCTATCAACCCGGACTATCTGACTATGTAATCGTAGTGAGAAATCGCGCCAAAATGTTCCTGGCAGGCCCACCACTACTATTCGCCGCCACTGGCGAAGTCGCCACCGATGAAGCCCTCGGCGGTGCCGAAATGCACGCATCCATCGCAGGTACAGCCGAATATCTCGCAGAATCCGACGCCGATGGCATCCGCCTGGCGCGCGAAATTGTCGGCAAACTCCCGTGGAACGATCAACTTCAGTGGCCCGCGACAAAAGCGTTTAATCCCCCGCGCTACGACGCAGAAGAATTATTGGGCATCGTCCCCAATGATCCCAAAAAGCCCTACGACTGCCGCGAAGTCATCGCCCGCATCGCCGACGATTCCGACTTTCTCGATTTCAAAACCGAATTCGACAACCAGACCGTCTGCGGTTGGCTCTCCATCGAAGGCCATCCAGCTGGGTTCATCGGCAATAACGGCCCCATTACACCGCAGGGCGCTGCGAAAGCCTCGCAATTCATTCAGCTATGCGATCAAAGCAACACACCGATTCTGTTTTTCCATAACACCACTGGATTTATGGTAGGCACCGAATCAGAACGTAACGGCGTCATCAAACACGGCTCCAAAATGATACAAGCCGTCGCCAACGCCCGCGTCCCCAAGTTCACCGTCGTGATTGGCGGATCTTACGGTGCCGGCAACTATGCCATGTGCGGCCGAGGATTAGACCCACGCTTTATTTTCGCCTGGCCCAACAACAAAACGGCCGTCATGGGTGGCGCACAAGCAGGAAAAGTACTGCGTATTGTCACCGAACAAAAACAACGCGCCAAAGGCATGAAACCCGATCCTAAGGTGCTCGACATGATCGAACAAACCACCGCCATGAAACTCGATCAACAATCCACGGCACTTTATGGCACCGCGCATCTTTGGGATGACGGACTGATCGATCCGCGCGATACCCGCAAGGTATTGGCATTCGTGATGGATATTGCGCGCGAAGCCGAACGTCGTCGTTTGCAAACGAATGCCTTTGGGGTTGCACGCTTTTGATCTGAGCCGAATATCAATTACCCAACCAAAAACAAATATTCCACTGAAGCTTAGGAGAGCTTGGTGGGCTTTGGGTTCTGGAACGTCGCCGGCATGGATGGCGGGGGGCGCCTAGCCGCGTCGAGCCTACAGGGAGGTATTTACGGCGTTTCCAGAAACCAAAGCCCACCAAGCTCTCCCAGGCAGGATTGAAAGTTTGCAATCCATTAAGTTTTTCTCCTAGACAAGAAGCTGAATAGAAAGAGGCCCGCCCATGATCTTCACCCAGGAACACGAAGAACTAAGAAGAACCGTCAGAAATTTCGTAGAAAAAGAAATCAACCCCTATGTCGAACAATGGGAAGAACACCCCCCCTTCCCCGCACACGACCTATTCAAAAAAATGGGCGACCTCGGCTTACTAGGCGTCACCAAACCAGAAAAATACGGCGGCATGGGCCTTGATTACTCCTACGGCTTAATCGTCGCCGAAGAACTCGGCATGGCCCGCTGCGGCGGCGTTCCCCTTGCCATTGGCGTGCAAACCGATATGGCCACCCCTGCACTGGCACGCTTTGGTTCAGAAGCCCTGTGCAACGAATACCTAGTGCCCGCCCTCAAAGGCGAACGCGTCGCCAGCATCGCCGTATCCGAACCCGGTGCCGGTTCAGACGTGGCCAACATCAAAACCCGAGCAGAGAAAAAAGACGGCGACTACCTCATCAACGGCACAAAAATGTGGATCACCAACTCCACCCAAGCCGACTGGTACTGCCTGCTCGCCAACACCTCAGACGGCCCCATCCACAAAAACAAATCCCTGATCGTCGTACCACGCGACGCCAAAGGCATTGAAGTTTCCAAGCCACTCAACAAACTCGGTATGCGCTCATCCGACACCGCGCAAGTATTTTTTGACAACGTGCGTGTACCACAACGCAACCTGATCGGTATGGAAGGCGCCGGTTTCATGATGCAAATGATGCAATTTCAGGAAGAACGCATGTGGGGCGCCGCCAACGCTATCGGCGGCATGGACAATGTCATCAAGGAAACCATTGCCTACACACGCGAGCGTGAAGCCTTCGGCAAACCTCTGCTTGATAACCAGGTGGTACATTTCCGAATGGCCGAACTGCAAACCGAAATCGAAGCCCTGCGCGCATTGATCTACGGCACCTGCGAACAATACATCAACGGTGGCAATCCCAATAAAGTGTTGCAAATGGCCTCCATGTGCAAATTGAAAGCCGGGCGACTGGTGCGCGAAGTTTCCGATTCCTGCATGCAATATTGGGGAGGCATGGGCTACATGTGGGACAACATTGTGGCACGCCAATACCGTGATGGCCGTCTGGCATCCATTGGTGGAGGCGCTGATGAAGTCATGCTTGGCATTATTTGCAAGACTATGGACATCCTGCCCGGCAAAACAAAAGGATAAGAACCATGGAAACCAACTACGACGCCCTCATACTTGCCGAGCAGGACCACGTCTTGCACATTACGCTGAATCGACCGGAATCGCGTAATGCCATGAGCCTGCAAATGGTGCTGGAACTGCAGACCGTGTTCACTCAAGCCGCATCACGACACGATATTCGTGTCATTGTATTGCGGGGAGCGAACGGACATTTCTGCGCCGGTGGTGATATAAAAGACATGGCCAATGCTCGCGCGCAACTTGCGCAAGGCGGCAATCCGTTCTTTGATCTCAATCGTCAATTCGGCCATTTGATTACACAAGCCAATCAATGTCCGCAATTGTTGATCACGGTACTTGAGGGTGCCGTACTTGGAGGTGGATTCGGGCTCGCCTGCGTGTCCGATGTAGCCATCGCCCGGGATGACGCACAATTCGGTCTCCCCGAAACCAGTTTGGGCGTTATCCCCGCGCAAATTGCCCCTTTTGTCGTGCAGCGCATTGGCTTGACGCAAGCCCGTCGCCTCGCCCTTTTGGGCCTTCGCATCAACGGCGAAGAAGCCGTCAAACTCGGCATCGCTCACAGCCTTGCACGCAGTGTCGACGAACTGGACACCCTGCTTAATGCACTGCTGGCCCAAGCAAAGAAATGCGCCCCTCATGCCAATCGTTTAACCAAAGCCCTTCTGCATCGCGTCGGCCACGAGCCTATTAATACCTTGCTGGATGATGCCGCCCGTCAATTCGCTGCTGCCGTTGTCAGCGAAGAGGCCCAGGAAGGCACCATCGCCTTTGTACAGAAACGCCAACCGCACTGGGCGCAATAAGAGGATTGCCAATGAACCGCTTCGACAAAATTCTGATTGCCAACCGCGGTGAAATTGCATGCCGTGTGATGCACACGGCACATCGCCTGGGCTACGCCACCGTCGCCGTTTACAGCGACGCCGATGCCAACGCTCGCCATGTCGAACTCGCCGACGAAGCGGTGTGCATTGGCCCTGCACCTGTCAACGAAAGCTATCTCAACATCAACGCGATTATCGCCGCCGCGAAAAAAACTGGCGCCAATGCCATTCACCCGGGGTATGGCTTTCTGAGTGAAAATGCCAATTTCGCCGCGCGTTGCGCCGAAGAAGGCATTTGCTTTATTGGCCCGCCAATTCCGGCCATTCAATTGATGGGTTCCAAGCGCGAATCCAAGATTGCCATGATCAAAGCCGGTGTGCTTTGCGTGCCTGGCTACGAGGGCAATCGCCAGGAAGAAGACTTTCTGCTCCAGGAAGCCCATCGGATTGGCTTTCCGCTGATGATCAAGGCCTCCGCGGGTGGGGGTGGTCGCGGCATGCGGCGCGTCGACAATGCCGAGCACCTGCAAGAATCATTACAACGCGCACGCTCAGAGGCCGAAAACGCCTTCGGCAGCGGTGAACTGATCTTGGAAAAAGCCGTCGATCTTGCTCGTCACGTGGAAATACAAGTATTTGGTGATACCCACGGCAATTACGTATTTTTGGGTGAGCGCGATTGTTCGATGCAACGCCGCCACCAAAAAGTCGTCGAAGAGGCGCCCTCGCCGGCCGTAACGCCAAATATACGCCGAGCCATGGGCGAAGCCGCCATCAAAGCCGCCAAAGCTTGCCATTATGTAGGCGCGGGCACCGTTGAATTCCTGCTTGATCCACAGAGCAATTTCTATTTTCTCGAAATGAATACCCGCCTGCAGGTAGAACACCCGGTCACAGAAATGATCACCGGCGAAGACTTGGTGGAATGGCAAATTCGGGTGGCCCGGGGTGATAAGCTGCCTAAGTTACAAGATGAAATTCGATTGAACGGCCACGCCATCGAAGTGCGCCTCTACGCAGAAGATCCTGCCAACCAATTTTTGCCGCAAACCGGTGATATCCTGTTCTGGCAACCCGCACCTGCAGAGTTGGCCCGCACCGATCACGGTATCAAAGCAGGAACTCCGGTCAGTCGCTTTTACGATCCCATGTTGGCCAAAATTATTTGTTGGGGTAACACGCGTGAAGATGCGTTGCGCAAACTTGAACGCGCTTTACAACAAACACTATTGTTCGGTGTTACGCACAACAAGGCCTTTTTGCTAGACCTGCTAAGCACAGAGGCTTTCCGGCAGGGCGAAGCCACCACCCATTTTATCGGCGATCATTATGCGAAACAGAACGACCATACCGGCTGGCAAAACAATATTGCTGTCGAAGAAACTCTCGCTGTCGCAGCGCTTGCCATCAACAGCCAGCCACTCCAGAGCGCTGGGTCAACCGGGCAGCTACCGAGCGTCTCACGTCGTCCGTTAGCGCTTCAACTTGGAAAGCAGACGCATACTGTAACGCTAATGTTACAGGGCTGCCTCTACACCTTGAAATTAGACGCCAACGAGAAGGAAACCTACTCCGTTGGACTCATCGAAAAATCAGACCACCGTCTTTGTTATCAGTGGCAGGGAATTCGCAAATATGCCCATGTTCTAGTGCAGGGCGATACCGTACAAGTGGATCTGGGAAGCGGCCCGGTTAGTCTTGAAAATCATACTCATCGTGCACCACAAGCGTTCGATGGCCCCGGCTCCGGGCTCCTGAAAGCCCCCATGGACGGTGCAGTGACAGCGGTGATGGTAGCCCCCGGCGACACAGTAAAAAAAGGGCAGACACTGCTCGTCATCGAGGCCATGAAAATGGAACATCTCGTGAAGGCGGATCTCGATGGTATCGTTGCAGAAATCACCGTACTAAAGGGACAACAAGTAAAAGGAAAGCAACGCATTGGCAGTTTGAGACAACATCATTGACAAAAAACACCATGGACGGCGGGCACTTGGCGCCATAGAGATAAAAACTTGCGCCCCATGGGTGGGAAAGGTATGTTACGCCTTCAGTTGAGAATCCATGAATACTGGGCATCTTCTGCCCGGTAACGTAGCTTCGCCAATATCAATAACAGGGACGCCATACGGGGGGAACCATGAGCAGCAGTAACGACGTGATTACCTGGGGCATGATGCTGAAAAAAATGCCCACCATCGTCAAAGCCGTACCGCGCATCGCGAAAGGCCTCAAAATCAGCAATATCACAGACCCAACTCAGGCATGTGGCCTCGCCCATACGTTTGAAAACGCCACACGCCGCAATCCGCGCGGCAGCGCACTGCTCTTCGAAAACACCCGCTTCACCTACGACGAAGTCAACCAATGGGCGAACCGCTACGCTCACTACCTGTCAGCGCAAGGCATCAAAAAAGGTGACGTCGTCGCCGTCTTCATTGAAAACCGTCCTGAGTTGCTGGTCACCGTATTGGCAGTTGCCAAACTAGGCGCCGTGTCCGCCATGCTGAACGTGCAGCAGACGGGTAAAGTGTTGGTACACAGCTTTAATTTGGTCAACCCCAGCGCTGCCATCATCGGCGAAGAAGTCGTCAGTAGCCTCGATGAGGTTCGCGACGAACTTAACATCAAAGCTGACAAGGTGTTCTGGCTGGCCGACCGCGACACCACCAAAGACCCTGGCGAAGCACCGCAAGGCTATCGCAACCTGTCGACCGAATCGGCCAACAGCCCGACTCACAACCTCGACAGCAGCACCAAAATTTACAAAGACGACGCGTGTTTTTACATCTACACGTCGGGCACGACCGGCCTGCCCAAAGCCGGTGTATTCAAGCATGGTCGCTGGATGAAATCCTACGGCGGCTTCGGCGTCATGGCGCTCAACCTGCAACCCAGCGACGTCATGTACTGCACCCTCCCCCTCTACCACGCCACTGGGCTGTGCGTATGTTGGGGTTCCGCCATTGCCGGTTCGGCAGGCTTTGCCATTCGCCGTAAATTCAGCGCCAGCAATTTCTGGAAGGACGTGCGCAAGTACAATGCGACCGCCATTGGTTATGTCGGGGAGCTATGCCGCTACCTGCTCGATCAGCCGGTTCGCTCCGACGATGCCGATAACCCCTGCGTCAAAATGGTAGGTAATGGCCTGCGCCCCAACGTCTGGATGCCATTTAAAAAGCGCTTCAATATCCAGGAAATCTATGAGCTTTATGCCGCATCTGACGGCAACATCGGTTTCACCAACTTTTTCAACTTCGACAACACTGTCGGCATCTCTCCGATTCCATGGGCCTTGGTTGAATACGACAAAGAAAAAGAAGAGCCCGTGCGCGGCGCTGATGGCTTCATGAAAAAAGTAGCCAAAGGTGGCCAGGGTTTGTTGATTGCTGAAATTGGCGACAAATCACCGCTGGATGGCTACACCGACCCAGAGAAAACCAAAAAGGTCATTCTTACCGACGTATTCGAAAAGGGTGATCGCTGGTTCAACACGGGCGACATGCTACGTGACATCGGGTTTGGACACGTACAATTCGTTGACCGTCTCGGTGACACCTATCGTTGGAAAGGCGAGAACGTCTCCACTACCGAAGTCGAAAACATCGTCAGCAGCCACCCGCAGATTTCCGAAGCTGTCTCTTACGGTGTCGAAATTCCCAACACCAACGGCCGCGCAGGCATGGCGTCTATCACGCCAACCGTACCGGTAGAAGAAATCGACTTCAAAGAGTTGTTCCACTTCTTCAGAGAAAAGATGCCGGTCTACGCCATCCCGCTGTTCCTGCGCATCAAAAAGCAAATGGAAACGACAGGCACCTTCAAATACCAGAAGTCACACCTGAAAGATCAGGCTTACGACATCAGCAAAACCGGCGGTGAGGCCGTGTATGCATGGTTGCCGGGCACAGATCACTATGTTGAAGTGACAGATGAGCTGGTCAATGATATCAACCAAGGACGTTACCGCTACTAATCTGCGGCACGCTGCTTGGTAAAAACGAAAAAGGGAGCCCAAAGCTCCCTTTCCTCGTTTTTTAATCCCTGATATTTAACCATCCAGCTCTCCCCCTCCCCCCAATTCAAATGCTCCCTCGATCCGACCTCCCGATCACCGCATCACACCCCAGGCAACGGCAGTCGCGTTATCCGGAATGAACACATTATTCACTTTGCTTTGGCGTCTTCACCCAGACCATTGCGGCTATCGTGACCATGTGGTCTATTTGCCCTGCAAACGAAAAATACGCAGTAACAAAGAGGGAAAATCATGATCAAGACAGCCTTCACCGAACTGGTGGGAATCGAGCATCCCATTGTACAGGGCGGCATGATGTGGGTCGGCCGCGCCGAACTGGCAGCCGCCGTTTCAAACGCCGGCGGCCTGGGCATCATTACCGGCCTGACGCAACCCACACCAGAAGACCTGAAAAAAGAAATCGCCCGCACCCGTCAGCTCACCAACAAACCCTTTGGCGTCAACTTGACGTTATTGCCGACGATCAAGCCCGTGCCATATGACGAATACGCCAAAGCCATTATCGAAAGCGGTGTAAAAATTGTTGAAACCGCAGGCCGCAGCCCTGAGCAATTTTTGCCTGCATTCAAAGAAGCGGGCGTTAAAGTCATTCACAAATGCACATCGGTAAGACACGCCATCAAGGCCGAAAAAATTGGGTGTGACGCAATTAGCATCGACGGATTTGAATGCGCCGGCCACCCAGGCGAAGACGATGTCACCGGTTTGATTCTGATCCCCCTGACCCGCGACGCCTTAAGCATTCCGATCATCGCGTCAGGCGGTTTTGGTGACGGTCGCGGCCTGGTCGCAGCACTTTCGTTGGGTGCCGATGGCATCAACATGGGCACCCGCTTTGTCGCCACGCAAGAAGCGCCTGTACACGAAAACGTGAAGCAAGGTCTGGTAAAAGGCACCGAACGCGATACCGCACTGATATTCCGTACTTTACGCAACACCGCCCGCGTGCATAAAAACAGCATTGCCGAAAGAGTACTGGAAATCGAGGCTCGCCCAGGCCCCACCGATTTCGCCGATCTTCAGCCACTCGTTGCCGGCGTTAAAGGTCGCGAGGTTCTCGACAACGGCGACATGGAAAAAGGCATTTGGACTGCAGGCATGGTGCAAGGCTTGATAAACGATGTCCCTGATTGCAAAACGCTGATTCATCGCATTATGGCAGACGCCGAGGAGATCATTCGCGCACGTTTGACAGGTATGCTTTCCTAGTAGATTACGCGTCAACGAGGTGAGCAGCGTAGCTCCGCTCACCTCGTTTTTTCAGTTGCAGCTTTTCCCAACCAGCGCCATAGCCACTTACATAATCCGTTATCGCAGAACGACAGCACTCACTGCTCGTCAGTCCGAATCACCTCTTCCTTCCCGGATTAATGATTCCGCGAATTGAAAGAAAAATTCCATCTCTCTATCGTTCATGGTGGGCGTCACTTTGCGAATCACCGTTTTTGCACCCGATTTCACTGTATCATTTGCCATCCAGGCCATTTTTTCCATCATGAAGCCCATTTTCAAACGGGTAATGGGAATCTCGAAATAGTGTTGCAGCGACACGTCGACCAATTCACACAAAGCTGACGTAAATTGCTTTTCGACCTGCCCCGCTCCCAGGCTGCGCCCTTCCAGAATTGCACCGGAAAGCCGCTGATACAGATCGTTGCTCAAAGGCACAGCGACCCACACCGGCTCGTTTGCAGCCTGCACCGGCCGCTGTATCAACGACTCTATATGCGACGAAATACTAGACAACTCGTCATTTTCCAGCTTGAACACAATTTTTTTCAGCGCAAAGTCGACCGTCTTGTTAATGGCCGCCACACCGCCTGTCACCACCTTTTTACCGACACCATTGAGCTTGAATTTTTCAACAGGTTTGAGAAAAAACGCGTCCAGACATTCTTCCAGAAAAAGCGCGAGTACCTCATATAACAATGGCGCCTGAGATTCGTTCGTACCCGATGCAATATTTTCTGCAAATTTTGCATGCAAGCTGGCCAGAGATTCTGACGCCTCAAACACCGAATAATATGTGGCTTCGCTCATGCGTACTTCCTACATCAAGATAAACATCATGTAGGCGCATCATAGAAAGAATAGCTGCACAATGCGTTGGCTAACGCGCCGCACATCAGGGCAAAAACAACCAATTCAAGCAGATCCCAGCAGAAAAAAACCGCTTCATATACAGCACGTCTCTCTGGTTCTTTACTAATAAGATGCTATAAGTTATTGAAACAATAAAAAGCGGGGATACGATCAGATGTTACAGGGTTACGTTCATCCCGATTTCGGTCATGTGGCAGAGACACTCACCAACCAAATCCCGCGCAATCGCCCGGGAGGTGCAGCGTTGACCGTGTATCACAAAGGTCAATGTGTGGTGGACATCTGGGGCGGCACGCGCAATCGTGACGGCGACCCTTGGCAATCGGATACGCTGGCAATGTCTTTTTCGACAACCAAGGGGGTTGCAGCGACGCTGCTGCATGTATTGGTTGATGAAGGTTTGCTCAATTACGACGATCACGTCTCCAAGCACTGGCCGGAATTTGGTCAGAAAGCGAAACAAGAAATCACCATCCGCCAACTGCTATGTCACGAAGCTGGTCTCTATCACATTCGCGAAATGATCGACGACGCAGAACAAATGCTGGATTGGGAATATATGGTAGGTGCGCTCGAAGCCGCACGCCCCATTCATACACCTGGCGCCACTAACGGCTATCATGCGCTCACGTTTGGCTGGCTGATTGGTGAAGTCATCCGCCGGGTGACGGGGAAAAGTTTCGCGCAAGTATTGCATGAAAAAATCACCTTCCCGCTGGCTCTCGATGGTCTCTTTGTCGGTCTTCCCGAGCAGCAAATGGCGCGACGAGCTGAACTGGTCAACAGCGTCGGCAAAGGTCGCTCTGGCATGAATATGGATCGCAATGTTCAGCGCATCGTGCTCAAGCTCGTCAGCCAGGGCTTGAAAACCGTAAACATCGATCTTGATCAAACCGTTTCGGCCTTAGTGCCTAAAGGGGCGATCTATCTCGACTTCAATCAAAAAGATTTTGTTGCGTCATGCATGCCTGCGGTCAACGGCATGTTCACCTCACGGTCGCTTGCCAAACTCTACGCCGCACTTGCCAACGGCGGCGAAATCGATGGCACTCGAATCATCTCCCGACGCGCCGTGCAAAACATGATGGAAATACAAAATCGCACCCTGGGACAGGTCATTCCAGTGCCCATGCACTGGCGACTGGGTTTTCATCGCGTCTTTGCTTTGGGCGCCAACACATCGACCTGTTTTGGCCATTTTGGTTTTGGCGGTTCAGGGGCTTGGGCAGACCCCGTTCGCAACCTGGCTGTTGGTCTCACACTGAATAGCGGTGTAGGCACACCTTTCGGTGATAGCCGCATCATTCAGCTCTCGGGAGCGATCCTGAAATGTGCCGAAAAACGTTATGTAATCCCTGAAGCCGAACAAGTGCGTGGTATTGGGCCGTTTTTCCCAAGGGATCGCAGAGTGCCCTATGGCAACGCCAAGCAGCTTTTTTCAGGTGTGCTGCCCAAACGTCGTCGCAACGATGTCACCATGGTTTAATGTCATCACGGCCTAATGTCACCATGATTTGATGTCATCATGATCTCATTTGTATTGGAAGCCGCTCATTTATAAGACAATAAAGAAACCTCTCACAAAATCGCGTATTGTTATGATTTTTAGGATTTATATTCTAAAAAAAACCAGTACCATCCGAATCAAGTAAAGCGCTGTGCTGTCCGCCTAAGCAGTCGTGCCGTGACACCCAGGGATCAGCAGTCGGCATGTGTGCGAGTCAGCCTTTACCACCCGCATCTTTTCACTACGAATTTTGTACGAGGGACTTATGATGAGCGAGATCTCCGATCGCCTGAAGGAACAACTGGAACAAGTCAATGCTACTCTGGAGCAGATCGCGACTGCATCCAAAGGCCTGTACCTCCTGGTTAAAGAAGAAAGCAACAAGCAGTTCAAAGAACTGGTTGAAGCCGGCCAAACCCAAGACACCGACGCGTTTCTGAGCCAGCTCAAGAAAGACGTTACCACTCCTTTCGAAGACGTTAAAACCTCGATTGAACAACTGAAAAGCGCTTCTATCGGCCTGCTTGTAAAAGCACGCAGCAATAGCGACAAAGTTTTCAACGAGTTGGTTGAACTCGGCCAAACCAAAAAGACCGACGAAGTTGCTCAGTAATTAGCAACCTCTTCTGCAAAGGCGAAGCAGGTCACACCTCCTTCGCCTTTGATGCTTCTCTATATCTCTATCCTCCGATTTTTAGTACCATTTACGTGCCTCCTGATGGTGTACGCTTGAGACCCTGATTTCTAGCCTATACTGATCAAATGTTGTTCACCCCTTGAGACACGTGCATGAAGCAAACGCAACCCGTTTCGGCTCCCCGTAACTGGATCACTTCCGTACTCTTCCTCACTACTTTCCTAGTCACCATCACCGCCGTCCCTTACTGGGGAATCACCCAAGGCTATGATCTAGCACAATGGATCATGTTCATGGCGTTTTGGTTGTTCTGTGGCATGTCGATTACAGCAGGCTACCATCGCCTCTGGTCGCATAAAGCCTACGATGCACATCCTGTAATCCGCGCACTGCTTGCCTTCTGGGGCGCCACTGCTTTACAAAATTCTATTTTGGTATGGTCATCAGGCCACCGTCGCCATCATCGCCATGTGGATGACAATGACCGCGACCCCTACTCAATAAACCGTGGCTTCTGGTTTGCGCACATTGGCTGGATGCTGCACGACTACCCCAGCGCGGCCCTGGATTTTTCCAACGCCAAGGATCTGCAGAAAGATCCTATCGTGATGTTCCAGCACAAGTACTACATCCCTTTGACATTAGCGGGTAACGTGGGCTTGCCCTTTTTGCTGGGCTTGATACACGGCGATCTGATTGGCACGCTACTACTGGTCGGCTTTGCACGCATCGTCGTCAGCCATCACACCACGTTCTTTATCAATAGCCTCGCCCACATGTGGGGGAACCAACCCTACACCAACACCAATACCGCCAAAGACAACGGGCTTTTAGCGCTGTTCACCTATGGCGAGGGCTACCACAACTTCCATCACTATTTTCAAACCGACTACCGCAACGGCGTGCGCTGGTATCAATGGGATCCCACCAAGTGGCTAATCGCATCACTCTCATGGGTTGGCTTGGCCAGCAATCTAAAGCGCGTTTCTGATTTCAAGATTCAAGAAGCCCTTGTTCAGATGCAGTTTGAACATGCCAAAGAGCAATTGGCCAAACGCAAGGTACATAACGCCGAACCTTGGCGTGCAGCACTTGAAAAAGAGTATCAGCAGTTCCTCACCACCCTGGCTACATGGAAAGAGCTGCGTTTTGAATGGTATGACGGCAAACGTCAGGCCTTTGAGGAGAAGAAACAGGAATTGCAGGCCAAGTGGGAAACCGCAGCCGTCCGCAATCGCCTCAAAGAAATGGAATACTTGTTGAAAATGCAGCGCCGCCGTCTGCAATTGTTCAACACAAACTTCCAAGCGCTTGCCTCCTGAAGATTCAAACTAAAGCTGCAAATGCGGCAGGCTTGTAAATTCAAGCCTGCCCGTTTTCGTTCTACCCTCCTCGCTAAAATGCCACCACCAAATAATACCCACGAAGAACCCCACGAGAACAACTCACCAGAAATCCTCACTCGCGGGCGCCCTGCTATTCTTAACCAAAGCGGGAGGGTTCAGTGACTTACCAGAACGAAATTGAGCTTGCCATTCAGGCGCACAACCAATGGAAGGATCGCCTCAGAGAGGCTATTGCAACCGGCCAGTGCGATACCCCCATCGAAACGATAAGAGCAGATTGCCATTGCAAGTTCGGAATCTGGCTACTAAGTGATTCGCTTAGTCCAGACGAGAAAGCCTCGCCCCGCTATCAAATCGTAAAAAGACTACATTCTGAATTTCACAAATCGGCTGCCAAGGTGATTGAGTTGGCGCAACAAGGCAACACTAAAGACGCTGAAAAAATGATGGAAAACGGCGGAGAATACGTGTCGATCTCCAGAAAGCTGATCATGGCGATGCAAGATTGGAAGAAAATTTCCAAAGAATGAGCACGATTCGAGTGTCGACAGCGCACCATACCGAGCGGACAGAGCCTATTATGACAATGAATATCGAGATTCTGGAAGGAAGGTCGCTTTAGGCGAGGGGTTGCAGATGCAGATACGGCTTTGTCAGGGTCTATTTACCCACCGTTCGCCTACCGTTGGCAGGCACTTACTGCTCAAGCCTTGAAACTGGTCGGGACGGAAGGATTTGAACCTTCGACCCCCACAACCCCATTGTGGTGCGCTACCAGGCTGCGCTACGCCCCGAGTTTACAACAGGCTTGACCGCTGTAAGGTCGCGAAATAATACAGGAATTGGAGAAAATAGCAATCGCTATTGGCAGGCTTTTTAGTGGCTGACGGCTCGCAACGCGTCCAACACGTCTTCAAGCTCATTGATCATCTGACGAACAAGCTGATGCGAGACCGATGCATCATCCTTAGCCTCATCACCTTCCAGCTTCTGACGCGCGCCACCAATGGTGTAGCCCTCATCATAAAGCAAGGCTCGAATCTGACGAATAAGGATGACTTCCTGACGTTGGTAATAGCGCCGGTTACCGCGGCGCTTTACCGGTTTCAGCTGGGGGAATTCCTGTTCCCAATAACGCAACACGTGGGGTTTGACGTCACATAAATCGCTGACTTCCCCAATCGTGAAATAACGCTTACCCGGAATAACGGGCAATTCGTTATTATTGCTTGGCTCCAGCATAGGCTTCTACTCGTTGTTTGAGTTTCTGTCCTGGACGAAACGTTACTACCCTACGCGCCGTAATCGGAATTTCCTCTCCGGTTTTCGGATTGCGACCTGGTCTTTGACGCTTATTGCGAAGGTCAAAGTTGCCAAAGCCGGACAGCTTCACATGCTCGTTCTGTTCGAGACAAGCACGAATCTCGTCAAAGAAGATCTCGACCATCTCCTTGGCTTCTCTTTTGTTGAGACCAAGCTCTTCAAATAGCCTCTCAGCTAAATCGGCCTTGGTAAGCGCACCCATGTTTATTCCCTCAAAGTTACGTTGAACTCTTGCTGCAACACATTAACCACTTGATTTACAACAGCAGCGACTTCCTCGTCTTTAAGCGTGCGCGAAGGATTCTGTAAGATCAAGCCAAACGCGACACTCTTGCGACCCGGTTCTAAGTTCGGCCCCTGGTAAACATCGAACAACACCAGTTGCGTGAGCCATTCCCCTGCTGTCTCCCGAACAATTTTCAGTATAGACGCAGTTGGCGCATTTTCATCCACAATTACTGCAAGGTCCCTTCTAACCTCAGGAAACCGCGAAATTTCGCTGAAACGGGGCAGTTTACGGGTAAAGGCGGCAGTGATATCCAGTGCAAACAGATACACAGTCTTGGCAAAACCAAATTTGCTTTGCAAAGATGGATGCAAGGCTCCCAGGCTACCGACTATTGCACCCGACATCAGAACATCGGCACTTTGCCCAGGGTGTAGGGCCGGATTCTCAGACGGTACGAATTGCAGATCTACTGCCGTCATCCCCAACAAGGCTTCAACATCACCTTTCAGGTCGAAGAAATCAATCGCGCGCGACTTGTTGTTAGCCCAAGCTTCTGCTTCCGCTGACCCGTATAGCAGGCCACCGAGCATTGGCGTTTGCACCAACTCACCATTAATGTTATTGAACACTAGCCCGCTTTCGAACAGACGCAAGCGGGTTTGCTGGCGATTGAGGTTATAGGTGGCTGTTTTCAGCAATCCAGCCCAAATGCTGGTGCGCATATGCGACATGTCTGCAGAAATCGGGTTGGCCAAGACGCTGGCACTCGCCCCAGGCGTTAACCCTTCAACATAATCGGCATCAACAAAGCTATAGGTAATTACTTCCTGATAGCCACGGTCAACCAGAAGTGCCTTGGCCCGCTCCAGCACAATCACACCCTCAGGCGCGGGCGCAGGCGCGAAATCAAGTGCCGGTACATGCACAGGCAATCGTTCGTAGCCCCAGATGCGGCCCAATTCCTCAATCAGATCCACCTCGATGCGGATGTCAAAACGGAAGCTGGGGGGCACCACATGCCAGCCGTTGCTCATCGCCACCAGATCCATTCCCAAACGGCCCAAAATATCTTCGACCTCGGCATCGGCTATGGAAAAGCCTAACACTTTGGCAATGCGGTCACGACGCAAGGCAATAGGCTCTACATGGGGTAGCTGGTCCGCCAAGCTGGTTTCCACCAATGGGCCGGGCAAACCACCCGTAATGTCCAGCAGTAGGCGCGTAGCGCGCTCAACGGCGCGACGCTGCAATTGGTAATCAACGCCGCGCTCAAAACGGTGTGACGAATCTGTATGCAAACCATAACGTCGAGCCTTGCCCGCCAACGAAATTTGGTCAAAATAAGCGCACTCAAAAAACACATCGCGAGTCGTCGCCGAAACACCCGAATGCTCGCCACCCATCACGCCGGCAATAGCCAAGGGACGTTTTTCATCAGCGATGACAACCGTGTCAGCAGACAAGGTGATTTTCTGTCCGTCCAGCAAGACTATGTCTTCACCTTCATGCGCCATGCGCACGTTGATCGCGCCTTCCAGCGTCGCCAGATCAAACGCGTGCATGGGCTGCCCCAGTTCGAGCATGACAAAGTTGGTGATATCGACCACCGCATCGATCGATCGCAACCCGGCACGGCGCAATTTTTCTTTCATCCAAATTGGTGTGGGACGCGACACGTCCACGCCTTTAATCACGCGTCCGACATAACGCGGGCAGGCTTTGCCAGCATTAAGTTTCACCGGAAAGGTTTGCGTAGCGGTGGGACCAACCTCTTCAAATTCCGGTACGGTCAGTTCGCTGCGATTGATGACAGCGATTTCACGGGCAAGGCCAGCAATACTGAGACAGTCTCCACGATTCGGTGTGAGATCCACTTCTAAGGTCTGGTCGTCCAAGTGCAAATATTGTCGGATGTCTTTGCCCACTGGCGCATCAGGCGGTAGCTCAAGCAACCCTTCAGCAGATTCAGCCAAGCCTAATTCTGCCGCTGAACACAGCATTCCAAATGATTCAACGCCACGCAGTTTGGCTTGCTTGATGTTGATATTATTTGGCAGTTTGGCGCCCACCAGCGCGCAAGGAATGCGAATGCCTGCTCGCGCATTGGCGGCACCGCATACGATTTGTAACGGCTCCCCTGAGCCAACATTCACCCGACAGACTTGCAGCTTCTCAGCATCAGGATGTCGCTCGGCTGCAAGAATTTCCCCAACCACAACCTGTGTGAATTCGCCTGCTACAGGTTCAATGGCGTCAACTTCCAAGCCGGCCATGGTCAATTGCGCTACCAACGTTTTGGTATCGACGGCCGGGTTCACCCACTCTCTAAGCCACGCTTCGCTCACTCGCATTGCTTTTACCTTTTATCCTGTTGTTGCCTGGGTTTATAACGATCGGTTTAAGCGTTCTGCCTGCATTTTCAGCAAGCTGACGTGGCCACTACCTGAATTGGTGCAAAAATTTGAGATCGTTTTCATAAAACAAACGCAGATCGTTAACGCCATACCGCAGCATGGTCAAACGTTCTACGCCCATTCCAAAGGCAAAACCGGTGTATTTTTCTGGGTCAATATTCGAATATTGAAACACTTTCGGGTGCACCATGCCGCAACCCAATACTTCAAGCCAACCGCTTTGTTTGCAGACACGACAACCACAACCGCCGCATATGACGCACTGAATATCAACTTCAGCCGACGGCTCAGTAAACGGGAAGTATGAGGGGCGGAAACGCACACCCAGATCTTTTTCAAAAAACTCTCGCAAAAATTGCGCCAGTACACCCTTGAGGTCGGCGAAGGTGACGTTTTGATCTACCAACAAGCCTTCAACCTGATGAAACATCGGGCTGTGCGTAACGTCGGAATCGCAGCGGTACACTCGTCCAGGGCAGATAATTCGCAAGGGAGGCTGGCTCTGCTCCATCACTCGCACTTGTACGGGTGAAGTGTGCGTGCGCAGCAACATACGTGCATCGAAATAGAACGTGTCGTGCATTGCCCGTGCCGGGTGGTGCGATGGAATGTTGAGCGCTTCAAAATTGTGATAATCGTCTTCAATTTCTGGGCCTTCAACGACAGCAAACCCGGCTTTCTGAAAAAAGGACTCGATACGCTTCATGGTGACAGTGACAGGGTGTAAGCCACCGATTTCACTGCGTCGGCCAGGCAACGTGATATCAACACGCTCCTTCGCCAATCGTTGCGCCAGCGCTTCTTGCTCAAGCAAGGTTTTGCGTGCATTGAGTGCTGCTTGCACTTTTTCTTTGGCAACGTTGATTTCAGCGCCTGCCTGCGGCCGCTGTTCTGGCGGAAGCTTGCCCAAGCCCTTGAGCTGTTCAGTGATTTCGCCCTTTTTGCCAAGGTACTGAACCCTTACGTTATCCAGCCCCTGCTCGCTATCGGCAGCGGCGATCTGCTGAAGCGCAGTCTCTACTAACTCTTGAAGCACCCGTTGATGAAGCTGTTCCATACTCTCTTTTTCCAAAGAATCTTTATTCGTGAAGGCGTAAAAACAAAAAGGGGAAGAGCACAGGCCCTTCCCCTTTTTATAATGATTGAACGTGTCAATCAATGCTGTCTGTAAGAATCAGATCAGCGTTCTTGCGACTCTTACTGTACGAACTCAGTACGAAAAGAAGCATCGTACGAAAAGTACGAGTACAAGAACTATTACTTGCCGAGGGCCGCTTTTGCTTTCTCAGCCAACGCAGTAAAACCAACGGCGTCGTGCACGGCAATGTCTGCCAGCACTTTGCGGTCGACTTCAATGGATGCTTTCTTCAAACCGTCAATCAAGCGGCTGTATGAAATACCGTTCAAACGCGCAGCAGCGTTGATACGGGCAATCCACAGTTGGCGGAACTGACGCTTTTTCTGGCGACGGTCACGGTAAGCGTACTGACCCGCTTTGGTAACCGCCTGCTTGGCAATACGATATACACGACTGCGGGCACCGTAGTAGCCTTTGGCCGCTTTCATTGTTTTCTTGTGACGTGCTCTTGCGATTACACCGCGTTTTACACGAGCCATGTGAGACCTCCAAACTCTCTATTAAGAGCAACTCTATTTAGATAAAAAAAATAGAGCCATTCTGGGAACGTTAAAGTGAACCCGTTATACGTACGGCATCATGCGGCGAACCAGGGCAACATCAGAAGGATGTACCATGGACATCGGGCGCAATTGACGAATACGCTTGGGAGACTTCTTGGTCAGAATGTGACGTTTGAAGGCTTGTTTTCTCTTGAAACCATTAGCGGTTTTTTTGAAGCGCTTGTGGGCGCTACGATTAGTCTTGATCTTCGGCATGATATGTCTCCGCATTGTGACAGCCAAAACGCACTTACGGACTAGATAAGCGCTACTCAATGATACAAGTGGCCTCGCGTCGGCTATGCGAGCGGGTTACTTGCGTTTTTTTGGCCCCAAAACCATGATCATTTGCTTGCCTTCCATTTCGGGTTGTTGCTCTACCGTACCGAACTCTTCGAGATCTGCCTCAATACGCTTGAGGAGAACCACGGCGAGTTCCTGGTGAGCGACTTCCCTACCGCGGAAGCGCATGGTGACCTTGGCTTTGTCGCCTTCAGCGAGGAACCGTTTCAGGTTGCGAAGTTTGACCTGGTAGTCCCCCTCTTCTGTGACAGGGCGGAATTTGACTTCCTTCACCTGTATCTGTTTCTGCTTTTTCTTCGCTTCGTTCTTTTGTTTCTTCTCTTCGAAGATGTGTTTGCCGTAGTCCATGACTCGGCAAACGGGTGGTACCGCTTCGGGAGCGATTTCCACTAGATCCATTTGAGCTTCGTAGGCGGCATCGAGAGCTTCATTTATCGAGACGATACCTATCTGGCTGCCATCAGGTCCAATCAGGCGCACATTTGGGACAGCAATCTCTTCATTGATGCGGTTTTTTCTATTTGGGGCGCCAACACCGCGTCTTTCTCTCTTAATAACCAACCCTCCGAAGCAGGCTTTGTTTGCAATACCAACAACTTGAATTTTCGACTCATTCAGCTGCTATTGATTGCTCATGTTTTGAATGACTTACTCGCTCGCCCGAGGTCAAAACGGGCGGCACAACGACGAAGCCAAAGAAGTCTAAGCAGGTTACGCACAATACTCAAGAGACTTATCTTAAAGAGAGACATCTTCAAGGGAGACATCTTCAAAAGATGCATGTTGAGCAGCGCAAGCCTCGTTCGCCGGCTACTTTCGCTGATACTAAAAAGGCATCGCACTGCGATGCCTTTGGGAATATTGGTAGGCACAATTGGACTCGAACCAACGACCCCCACCATGTCAAGGTGGTGCTCTAACCAACTGAGCTATGTGCCTATCGTTTCAGGCTGGCAACAAGTGCTTTTACTGCCCGCTAGCGATTTAGGGCCGCAACATTACCATCAGACGATGCTTTTATCAAGCGCCGTCTGCACTTAAACCTTATAAAACTCGCGATACCACTCTACAAAGCGTTTAACGCCCACTTCAATGGGGGTGCTTGGCTTGTAGTCGACATCTTTTATCAATGCATCGACGTTGGCATAGGTGTCGGGCACATCTCCCATTTGCAAGGGCAGCATCTCTTTTTCAGCCTTTTTGCCCAGGCACTCCTCCAACACTTCGATGTAGCGCAGCAGTTCAACCGGGCTATTGCTACCAATATTATAAAGTCGATAGGGTGCGGAGCTGGTGCCTGCATCGGGATAATCACCGTTCCACTCAGGATTAGGGGTGGCCACTTTGTCAAGCGTGCGGACAACACCTTCAACGATATCATCGACATACGTGAAATCACGCTTGTGATGCCCGTAGTTGAAGACTTTGATAGGCTTGCCTTCGAGGATCGATTTGGTGAATAGGAACAGCGCCATGTCCGGGCGCCCCCACGGGCCATAAACAGTAAAGAATCGAAGCCCTGTGGTCGGCAAGCGATAAAGGTGGCTATAGGTATGCGCCATCAACTCGTTGGCTTTTTTGGTTGCCGCATAAAAGCTTACCGGGTGATCGACGGTATCACTCACCGAAAAAGGCATGCGCGTATTGGCACCGTAGACTGAACTGGTAGACGCATAAACCAGGTGTTCAACCTGGTTATGTCGGCAGCCCTCGAGAATATTCATAAACCCTTGGATGTTGGAATCCACATAGGCGCGTGGGTTTTCAATGGAGTAACGAACACCGGCTTGCGCTGCCAGATTCACTACCCGTTGGGGCTGATGTTTGCGAAACACTTCGTCCATGGTATCGCGATCTTCTAGCGATGCTTTTACGAAAGTGAAGTTGTCATTGGCTTTAAGGCGATCCAGGCGGGCATATTTGAGGTTTACATCGTAATAGTCGTTGACGTTGTCGTAGCCAATGACTTCATCACCACGCGCCAGCAAGCGGTGCGACAGCGTTGATCCGATAAATCCGGCAGCGCCGGTAACGAGAACCTTCATGCCCTAACTCCAATACTTCTTCAGTTGTTCCAAGTGCGCGAAGCCTACCACAAATGCGCTGACGGATGGAGGCAGGAATGCGGGTATGATTCACGCTCGAAGCCCTCCCCTCGCGAGCCACGGCCTCGTCAGGAGATGAACGCGGCGTCACGCAGCTTGCGAATGTCATCACGCAACTTAGCCGCCTGCTCAAACTCAAGATTAGCAGCATGCTTAAGCATGCGTGCCTCCATTTCTTTAATGACCGCGCTGGCCTTTTGCGGGCTGGCGATACTGGCCAGATCATAAACTGGCATTGTCTCAGCCACTTTGCGTGCAGACTTGCTTTTACCTGTCGGCGCCCGGTATGCGCCCTCCAGGATATCCTCCACAGATTTCTGCACTGACTTGGGGGTAATGCCGTGCGCCTTATTGAAATCCAACTGTTTATTGCGACGGCGCTCTGTCTCGTCCATGGCGCGACGCATGGACCCCGTTATGGAGTCAGCATACAAAATGGCTTTGCCATTCACATTGCGCGCTGCCCGTCCAATGGTTTGAATCAGTGATCGTTCAGAACGTAAAAAGCCTTCCTTGTCTGCATCCAAAATCGCGACGAGCGCAACCTCAGGCATATCAAGCCCCTCTCGCAACAGGTTGATTCCGACCAATACATCGAACTTGCCCAACCGCAAATCACGAATAATTTCAACACGCTCCACCGTGTCGATATCGGAGTGGAGATAACGTACTTTGATTTTTTGATCGCTGAGAAACTCAGTAAGATCTTCTGCCATTCTTTTGGTGAGGGTAGTGACCAACACACGTTCTTTTACCGCCACTCGCTCGTGAATACGCTCAAGGAGGTCATCAACCTGCTTTGATGCGGGGCGAACTTCTACCGCGGGATCGACTAACCCTGTCGGCCGCACGACCTGCTCCACCACCTGGCCTTGATGCTCGCTCTCATAGTTACCCGGAGTGGCGGAGACAAATATCATTTGCGGCGCGCGCGCTTCCCACTCATCAAAACGCAGCGGGCGGTTGTCCAATGCCGACGGCAGACGAAACCCATATTGGACCAGCGTTTCTTTACGCGAACGATCTCCTTTATACATCGCGCCCACTTGCGGCACAGTGACATGGGATTCGTCGATGACCAATAATGCATCAGGAGGCAAATAATCGAATAAGGTCGCGGGAGGCTCGCCCACGGGTTTTCCCGAAAGATGTCGGGAATAGTTTTCGATGCCATTGCAGTAACCCAGCTCTTGCAGCATTTCGAGATCAAAACGCGTCCGCTCACTAAGCCGCTGGTGTTCTACTAATTTACCGGCCTTGCTGAGTTCATCGAGTCGAAGACGTAATTCTTCTTTAATTGTCTCCATCGCCGTCATTATGGTGTCGCGTGGCGTTACGAAGTGGCTTTTGGGGAAAACGGTGGCCCTGGGGGTTTTGCGAAGCACTGCACCCGTGAGCGGATCAAAAAAACTCAGGTTTTCTATTTCATCATCGTACAGCTCTACACGAATGGCTTCAGCATCGGATTCAGCAGGAAATATATCAATTACATCGCCACGCACCCGGTACGTTGCACGCCGAAAATCCACTTCATTGCGGGTATATTGCAATTCTGCAAGACGTCGGACCAGTGTGCGCTGATCCATGGGCTCACCCCGATCGAGATGCAACACCATACGCAAATAGGTAGCGGGATCTCCCAACCCATAAATACAGGACACAGTCGCCACGATGATTGCGTCGGAGCGCTCCATTAATGCCTTGGTGGCAGACAAGCGCATTTGCTCGATGTGATCATTGACCGAAGAATCCTTTTCAATAAAGGTATCCGACGAGGGCACGTAGGCTTCCGGCTGATAATAATCAAAGTAAGAAACAAAATACTCTACCGCATTATTCGGGAAGAACTCTTTGAACTCACCATAGAGCTGCGCGGCCAATGTCTTGTTGTGCACCATTACAAGTGTGGGGCGCTGCACTGCCTCTATGACATTGGCGATGGTAAATGTTTTGCCTGAACCAGTGACACCGAGCAAGGTCTGGTGGGACAGCCCGCTCTGCAACCCATCGACGAGGTGACGTATCGCCTCGGGCTGATCACCTGCCGGCTTGAACTTTGAACTGAGTTTGAATTTTACCTTATCAATCATGTGCACCCTGCCCGCATTTCGATGTGATGCTGCGTCAGCCGGAGTTTGACGAATTCGTTTGGTGTAGTCGATGGGTGCTTGGTTTTTTACCTGCGGAACACAAAATTTGCTTATGCGATCGGTGCTTGGTGTCACAAGGCACGCTCGCATGCGCCGTTCGCGGCATGCCGCACAAAATCAGGTCAGCCATTCCCATTGCCCCCTGGGCTGCTGACAGTTATCCTTGTGCACTTTTGGCCAATAGCAATAGAGGATTTGTTTTATGGCATCGCTGTTTGCGCGTGTGGAAATGGCTCCGCGTGACCCCATTCTGGGCTTGAACGAACAGTTCAACGCCGACACCAACCCAGCCAAGGTCAATCTCGGCGTTGGGGTGTATTACGATGATGCGGGCAAATTGCCCTTATTGCGCTGCGTGCAGGAAGCCGAGGCCCAGCTGCAGGCCAGCCCAAAGCCACGCGGCTATCTGCCGATTGACGGGATTCCTGCCTATGACAAAGCGGTGCAAGCATTGGTATTTGGCGAAGGCGCTGCGATCCTTCAAGAAGGTCGCGTGGCCACCGTGCAGACTATTGGCGGCACTGGCGGGCTTAAAGTAGGGGCGGACTTTCTGAAGCGCTTGAACCCTGAGGCACAGGTGCTGATTTCTGACCCAAGCTGGGAAAACCATCGCGCGCTCTTCACCAATGCCGGTTTTTCGGTCTCGACTTACCCCTACTACGATGCCACAAATCGCGGCGTTAATTTTGAAGGGATGCTGGGTGCATTGAGCGCCGCTGAGGCAGGGACCATTTTTGTACTCCATGCTTGCTGCCATAACCCCACGGGATATGACATAACACCCGCGCAATGGGCGCAGGTTGTCGAGATTGTGAAGGCGCGTGATTTGGTGGCCTTTCTTGATATGGCGTACCAGGGGTTTGGTGAGGGTATCGCCGAAGATGGCGCAGTGGTTCAACAATTTGTTGATGCTGGGCTGAACTTCTTTGTTGCCACCTCGTTTTCTAAGAGTTTTTCACTTTATGGTGAACGCGTTGGCGCCTTGAGCGCTGTGTGTTCTTCTAAAGAAGAAACAGGGCGGGTGCTGAGCCAGCTCAAGATTGTTATTCGCACCAACTATAGCAACCCACCCACGCATGGTGCTCAAGTTGTGGCAATGGTGTTGGGCACCCCTGAGCTTCGCAAAATGTGGGAGGACGAACTTGCTGGCATGCGCATCCGTATCAAGCAAATGCGCCAAGCACTACAGGATCGCCTGATGGCAGCGGGAGTGAAGCAGGATATGAGCTTTATTACCAAGCAGAAAGGCATGTTTAGTTATTCTGGCCTGAATGCGGATCAGATGAAGCGTTTGCGCGAGGAGTTTGGTGTGTATGGGGTGGATTCTGGGCGAATCTGCGTTGCTGCGCTTAATAGCGGAAACCTCGATCGGGTGGTGAATGCGATTGTTGCGGTGATGTAATGCGTTTTTCGCTCCTGCATGCGCTGGAAGGTATATAGCGCATGCAGGGTGCAAAGCGTTAAGTTGTTGATAGCTTGTTAGAAAAAGGTGTTGACCGAGGCCATAGTGATCTATAGAATACGTGGCCTCAACGCTACTGATCCTGGATAGCTCAGTCGGTAGAGCAAGCGGCTGTTAACCGCTTGGTCGCAGGTTCGAGTCCTGCTCCAGGAGCCAATTAAATAAAAAAGCCCGCTATTCAGCGGGCTTTTTTATTGCCTTCCTTTCAGAAAATTCTATTATCACCTTTACGCAGTCTGTATCAGGGGCGGGAACTTTGCCTATTATTATCGTTAGGCGGGCGCTTTATTTTTGTGCTCTCAAACAAGTATCCGCTCTTTTTTTGCTGAGCCAAACAATAACCTGCAAAAGAAAATTGTTCTGCTAGACTAATTTTGCTAATTGATTAGGCATAACCGGCGACTGCTGGCAAACAAATCCCTACAAGGAAAAAAGGTATGAAAATGAAAAAGACTGCTCTTGCGTTAGTAGTGGCTGCGGCTGCCTCGGCCGGTGTTGTAGGATGCCATGACAGCAAGGATCGTACTCAAACCTATACTACATCAATAGAAGTATTTGACGGCTATGCGTTAGGATGTACGACCACTGCCAACGGTATCGCTGCTAGCGAGGTTGGAAACGGCCAATATACACTTACCACTACATCGGAGTTGGCAGAAGGCTCAGTAATTTCTTCTACCGGATGTACCGATGCCGATACGGGAGCACAACTCCCAGAACTTAAAGGAGTGACCCAATCTGGTGGCGCTGCTGTTTCCCCCATTACCACATTGATCGTTGCTGCAGCCATTGCGCAAGGTGGTGATCCCGCGAACCTGTCAGCAGCCGTTATTGATTCTGTAACGGCTGATATAGTAGCAAATCTGGGGTTGGGTTCCTACGATCCTGTCAACCCGGCAACTGCTAATTACGTGGATACCGTCGGCACCAGTGAGACCTCCCAAGCTCAGATGCAAGTAGCGCTTGCTATTTCAACGCTTCTCGTTACGGTTGAAAAAGCAGCTGGAACTGCTGCAGCTGATAATGCCTTCCAATCTGTTGCTACAGCCATTGCAGATGCCTCTGCCCCTATCAACCTGGAAAGCACAGCGGCCATTCAGACATTGATGACAAGTGCTGCTGCATTAGACTCATCTGTTGCCAGTGCAATTACCGCTGCCTCAAACGCTGTGGCAGAAGCAGTCGCGACCATTGCGAGCGCAAGCTCAGTTGATGAAGCGGCCGCAATGGCTCAAGCCGTAACGGATGCCATTGAGGAAGCCACTTCGGTCGCTGACGCTGACGTGCCAACTGACGACGAACTGGAAGCATTGCCACCCATTGGTGTGGGCGTCGTTACCGATCCAGACACTGGAGCTACCGCTGGAACTGGCGGCACTGGAGCATAATTGCACTAAGAATTGAAGTGTTTTATACGCTCTGCAATTAGTAATTGCAGAGCGTATCTGCTTTGTTGCACCTTTTGCCCCCCCCTAACCTATTCGTTATGACAAGCGCAAAGCATGAGCACTTCAAGGTCCTGTATTCTGGTGGCAGCGTCATTCTCAGCAATCTTTACAAGCGCAGCACAGGCGGACGGTGCAAATACCCTGTCACTTCAAGGTTACACCGGGGCACTAAATGTGCCTAGCGCGTTTACCGCGCCGCTGGGAAGCGCAGTATTACAGTATAGCGATGCGTATTTTGTAGGCGATACCTACGAGCATAACAACAATGCGGTTGGCAATTTTGGGCTCCTCCCCTTTTTTGAGGCAGGGGGCCGAATTTCATGGGATACCACTCATACCAACTGTTATATGGAAAATTGTGGGGTACGTGACCTTTCGGCAAATCTGAAATTGTCGGCCCCCTTCATTCCAGAAGACTGGTTTGCGTTGGCAATTGGTGCGCAGGATATCGGGGGTCAGGCGAACTATTTCTCCGCGGAATACGCGGTTGCCAGTAAGCAGTTTCGCTATGGTCGGATTGATATCGGTGCAGGCAGAACAGATTTGCCCAATAGATACCTCGATGGCAGCTTTGGCGCAATTGAACTACAACCCTGGTCGTGGCTGGGCCTGATTGCAGAATTCGACGCCAAAGATATTAACGCCGGTTTTCGTGTCGGACTACCAGAATCATGGCAGCCATGGGGGATACAACCCGAACTCAAGGTGATGACGTATTCAGACAGAGAGATTAATCAGGACCAACGTTTTTTTGGCTTGAGCGTAAATATACCGTTGGGCGCATCACAAGAACACCATGCTGACAAGTCTGCAAAACCGACGGGCGCGCCTCCCGTTGTGGAATCAACCGGCACTGCCAAACATATCGCAGCGAACCAAACTAGCCCCGGCAGCATTAATAACGTGCCAGCCACACCGCCGACCAGCACTCAAGATCAAATCTTTTACGAAGCACTCGCAAATCAACTGAAAAACGATAAATTTGAACACATCCTGGTGGGCGAGCAAGCGGGATCGCTCTATATTGCGTTTGAAAACAACCAATTCAATCGCAATGAGGTTGATGCATTGGCTCTCGTATTAAAACGAGTCACGCAACATGCAAGCACAAAATTTACGTACGCCCACGTTATAGTACGTAATCAGAAAATTGCCGTGTTGGATGTGGTTATTAAGCCCGACAACTACCAGTCTTTTCTTGAGGATCAATCAGGTAATACAACGCTTTACCTGGATGCGCGATACCCGGAAAACGGCTTATTGGGGACCGTGAATTGGTTTGTCGAAACCTCTTATGGAACGGATCTCAAACCACGATTTTCTTTTTCTCCCGGTTTGGTTACGGCAGTCGCTACGGAATATGGTGTACTGGATTATTCGTTGTCGTTAGAAACGGACGCGGCCATTAGCCTATGGAGTGGCGCATTATTGGCGGCGACTTACAACATGCCCATCGATCAAACAGAAGATTTTGATCGCTACGCACCCGATTATGGATTGCGAGGAGTCTTTTACAACGACCGGCAGCGCTCCAAGTTCGACGAATACGAAATCCAGCAAACGCTTAAAGTCGCCAGCGGGTTGTTTACCACCTTTCACGCAGGGCACTTTATGAGGGCCTATGACGGTTTCTACAACCAGACGGCCTGGTTTTCACCCGAGGGTCAGCACAAACTCACGCTTCGCAGCGGCCAGTTCGAACATGAAGACAATCCGCTGCTGGAGCGAGACGTCAACCTATTGAGTTATCGCTATTTTTTCAGCAACCAGGATGTCTCTTTGGAGACGACCTACGGGGAGTTCTGGGAAGGCGACGAAGGTTATCGCGTGGATACGCGCTTCTGGTTTGGCGATACAGCCGTCACCCTTGAATATAAGGATACCGATGCACAGTTCGTTGGTATGCGCTGGATAATTCCGCTCACACCACGTCGTGACATTTTGACGCCATATGGACAAATAAAAGGACGGGAAAACTGGAACTACGGATTACAAACCCGTATCAACGAGGATGCCAACTTCGTGAGTTTTGGTGCTGCGACGATTCCTCGCACACGTAATGAAATAGAGCGTGTCTACGCTAACAACGACCGACTGTCGCCAACCTACGTCAAAAACCACTGGAGGCGATTGAAAGAAGCGACCAAGCAATATCAATAGAGCAAAAGCAATCCTGAACCGCCTTCGATGACCGAAGGCGGTTCAGTGGCAACGTTTTTAATCCAACTATAAGCGACCAATACCGTAATAGGTGAATCCGTGACGCCGCGGATCAACGGGGTTGTAGACGTTGCGGCCGTCAAAGATAACGGGCTGCTTGAGTAAGCCCTTGATGGTATCAAAATCCGGGCTACGGAACAGGTTCCACTCGGTCATCAGAGCAATGGCATCGGCTCCTGTCGCCGCCTCTTCGGGGGTTTCACAGAACACCAGATCTGCGCGATCGCCATAAATGCGTTGCGTTTCGTGCATTGCCTCGGGGTCAAATGCACGTACGCTGGCTCCCGCTGCCCATAGGGCTTCCATGAGATTGCGGCTGGGCGCCTCGCGCATGTCATCGGTGTTGGGTTTGAATGCCAAGCCCCACAAGGCGATCGTTTTACCCTTCAAGCTGTCGCCAAAATGCGCTTTGATTTTGGCAAACATCACATCCTTTTGATCTTCGTTGACACCGTCGGTGGCTTCCATGAGGCGGGCGTCGTAACCCACATCACGCGCCAT
>CAYYPW010000025.1:16075-77347 GCA_964473645.1 uncultured Moraxellaceae bacterium | reverse complement strand
CTGATCTGTCGCACCGGTACACTGGGCCCTCCACTCAGTGCGGCAAGCAGGCTGTCGTTGAGGCTGGCCTTGACCTCAAGATTAGGGTAACACAACTGCAACTCAAGACGGCCGGGGAAATAACGTGCCTTGTCAATCGTCAGGTAGCCCGCCTGAAACATCAAGGCTTCGGTAGGGATCGTGTCCACGTCGAAGGTTGACAGAAGCGTCTCGGGGGCCATCAGAGTTTCAAGGTCTGGGGTGAAATGTTGGCGTTGCATGAGCAACTTGATGAGAAAGGTGGGTGTGCCGGTCTCGAACCACCAGGGGCGAAAGTGTAACACTCTGCGCCAAGCCATGAGCTTCGCAGCTGCCTGGCCGATGCAACAGCACGAAGGTCATATATCACACAGTCTTTTGAGAGATCTCGCACAAGACTTAACTTCAATTAGGTAACCCCTATGTGGCAAATTCTCGCCCGATCCAGCAGGCTTATAAACGCCTAAGCACGATAGGACGTTGTGCGATCAATACCTGTCAGTAACAACCGCAATCAGAATTACAGGGACGTAATATGACAACCTCTCTCGAATCTGCCCTCAGCACGCTTGCGTCCAACGCTATCCCACTCGCGCCACTGCTGTCCAAAGTTTGTGCAACCCACTTCAGTGAACAAGCAGCGCTCGACATACGCTGGGGCATTCCGCCCGCCTCACCAGTGACGCGCTTGATAGCACCTGCCACGCCTGACATTAACCAGCATAAAAACACTACCCTCCCAATTGCCAAGGCGCTGATCCGTGAGGAAAAATGGCTGGACGCCGCCAACGTGCTGCGCCCACTCGCAGACGCGGGCCACATTGACGCTGAACAACTGCTGATTTTGACCTTAAAGCGCGCCCACGCCGACTGGGAGTCCTACGCACAGCGAAAAGCAGCACGGATGCAGTCCATTCAAGTCGTGACGGCTTCAATCTACTTGGCGGATCAAAAATGCATTGTGCTACATCAATATCTTGCTCATCGCAGAGCACCACGCTTTGTACTGATCTATTTGATTTTTCATGAATGTGCGCGCATTCAACATGATGCATTCGATGCCACCCATTTTACGCCTGCGTTTCTCGCGACTGAGCGTAAGGCGCCATATCGTGATAAAGCCATTCTTTGGTTAAAACGCCATGGCTTCCCGACTTTTCGCCTGCAGCAGCTGCCACCGCTTTCTGCGATTTTGTAAAGGGACACAACATGAATGGCTCAATCAAGCTTGATGATCTTTCGCACTACAGAAACCTGAAGCATTTGCCCAAAGAAGAGTGGCAATTTCTCGATATTCATCTTTTCATAGCCGCCAATTTCAACCGCTATTGCAGCGCATTATTGAAAAAAATTGGCTACCAATATCTGCCCAGCGACGCAACTGAATGCTTACTTGGCCTGTTTTGCTCCACCGCCTACAAACCACTGAAAAGCGTGCACGAAAAGAATCTGGATGCCGAGGGCGAAAAGCGTAACCAAGTCATGTTGGGTACACTCAAAATGATCAGCATGACACGCATGGTTGACGCAATCGTCCATGAATTTCCCTCCTATGTGCCGCTGGACTACGTGACAACGTCGACCCTACACGGCGAGGAGCAACAACTTTTAGATCAAGGCAGCGCCCACGTGGCATATGCTCACGCTTATACTATTGACGAGCCCTTCAGCGACCTCTCGCGTTCGCTTTCTACTCCCGAACAAATCGAACAACAATGCCAACAGGATGAACACCGCAAGTCTGACATGATCGAATTACTGCGCCATCAACTGACGATTACGCAATATCAAACGCTTCGCTATTTGTTGTGTGACAACATGGATCTACATCAAATTGCACAGATGTCGGGTACCAGCCTTACTAACATTCGCATCATGCTGCAAAATATCCGACGGCGTTTGTTTGAGATGTTATCGCCGGAACTGGCAGGCGAGCTCGAACACTGCCTGCTTCGAAAATAGCGACCCGAAAATATTGTCTGGAGAAAAACAAAAAGGCCGGGAAATTCCTGGCCTTTTGATCTCAAAACAGCGTTTGAATTTAAAGATGTACGATGAGTGTGGTAATAATCTCCCCGCCCACCGAGCAAGCCCGTGGCTCTATTTACCTAAACGGGGACTGCTCGATGCAAGTGAACTATTGAAAGCAACTCTTTAAAGAATCAGCATCCACTGATTTTTCGCTCACTGCTTCAAGTTGTTCCAGCGAGGCTACAACCAATTGCTCCTCCGCCCATAGCGGCAGAGGGCCAAAGCGTTGGGTGAGCAGTTTTCGAGTCAACGCCAGGAGTGTTGTTCGGGCCCTTTCCAAACGCTGATTGACGACTTGTTTTTCGATTTCTGCAGCCCGCTCTGCTTGCACGGCATTCTGTTCTGCGCACTTGGCTTTCTGTTCTGCTTGCTTTGCTTCCTGTTCCGCTTGCTTGGCGGCTTGCGCAGATGCCTCGGCCGCCTGCAAGCGCTCTTCTGCCGCTTTCAGGCGGTCTTCTGCTTCTTGTGCATTACGCTCTAACGCCTTTTGGTCCATTAATGCGATCTTGCGGCGAAGGTGGCGCATTCGCTCTTCTGAATCCTGGCTGATGTAGTTCAACATTCTATAAGCCTCCCCTATTGCCGGGTTTACGTCCGCTAGGGCTTTCAGTACACGATTGTCATCAATGGTAATGAAGCTGAGCCACTGTTGCAAATGAGCCGATATTGGTTGTCGAGCAAGCTTGGGAAGCTCAATGAAATAGATCTGCATCAAGTCGGTCAGTAGTTCCTGATCCTCGCTGTCTCTCAACTGGTAAAGGCTGATCAGGCGATCTCTGGTAAAAAGTTTGAAATTCAGAAGGTTGATGGTGATCGTTCGGTTCAGTGTTCGGTAGTCGTCGCCTGCGTGAAGGCTTTCACCATACAGTTCCGCCCAATAATAAAGCGTTCGATGTATGAAATTGCCCGAGTTTACCATTTGCATTTCGACATTGAGGGTGCGGCCATCTTCAGTCCGTGCGCGAATATCGAGAATAGCTGTTTTGTCGCCACTCATGTCGGGCTCAAGGGTGGGATTAAGGATTTCAAGCTCTGTAATGGCGGGCTGGTTAAACGAGGCGAAGATGGCATTGAGCAAATCGAGCAGGGGCGCAGGATGATCCTGATCCCCGAATATGCGTTTAAAAACGCTGTCAATTCGGCGGTCGAGAAGTTCAACGGTTTGCGTAATTGGCATAGAGCTATCCTTGCAATAAAAAATACATTAGTTAGGGCGTGGAAACCCGCCCAACAACTGTATATATTAACAGGCAAATAAAACAAGAAAAGCCCAGAACACGCAATACCTAAACACGCACTAGAAGGGCCGCGCCAAAGCGAAGGGCAACCCAACGTTTTAAATCGCCTCCATCGCTCTATCAGCAAAGGTTAAAGTTGGTATGTCCCTTGGTGGATTTAGTAAATACGACTTGCCGGACACACCAAACAAAAAGGCCGGGAAATTCCCGGCCTTTTTTAATCGAATCGACGCTTAAATTTAAACGTGCTCGACTTATACCCGCTCAATAATTGTCGCAATACCTTGCCCCATACCGATACACATGGTTGCCAGACCCAAGGTGGCGTCTTTGCTTTCCATGACGTTCAGCAGGGTGCCGGTGATACGTGCACCCGAGCAACCCAGTGGGTGGCCCAAGGCGATTGCGCCACCGTTCAGGTTGACCTTCTCTTCAACTTTGTCGAGGAGTTTGAGGTCTTTCAGAACGGGCAAGCTTTGTGCAGCAAACGCTTCGTTCAGTTCGAAGATATTGATGTCGTCAACTGACAGGCCCGCGCGCTTGAGGGCTTTCTGCGAAGCAGGAACCGGGCCGTAACCCATTATCGCTGCATCACAACCCGCCACAGCCATCGAACGGATCTTGGCACGGGGTTTCAGGCCCAGTGCTTTAGCACGCTCAGCAGACATCACTAGCATGGCAGACGCACCATCAGACAGGGCTGACGATGAACCGGCCGTTACGGTACCGCTCTTCGGATCAAACGCAGGCTTCAGTGAAGCCAAGCCTTCGAGTGTGGCGTCTTGACGAATCACTTCGTCGATTTCGCACAACACGCGGAACCCATTTTCATCGTGGCCTTCGAGGGGCACGACTTCACCCTTCCAGCGACCTTCCAGCGTGGCTTCCCAGGCTTTTTTGTGCGAACGCAGAGCGAACTCGTCTTGTTGCTGACGGCTAATACCGTGCATACGGCCCAGCATTTCAGCGGTCAGACCCATCATGCCCGAGGCTTTGGCAGCGTACTTGGATACCGCAGGTGCGATATCGATGCCGTGCATCATACCAACGTGACCCATGTGCTCGACACCGCCAATCACGAACACATCACCGTTGCCGGTCATGATGGACGTTGCAGCAGTATGCAGGGCTTGCATGGAGGAACCGCACAAACGGTTGACGGTTTGGCCGGCAACAGTACGTGGCAGGCCGCCCATCATCGCAGCAATACGCGCGATGTTCATGCCTTGTTCCAAGGTCTGGTTAACGCAGCCCCAGATCACATCTTCAGTTTCGTCGGTTTTCCAGTTCGGGTTGCGCTTGGCGAGCGAGCGGATCAGGTGAGCCGACAGCTCCTCAGCGCGAACGTTACGGAATTGACCGTTTTTGGATTTGCCCATCGGTGTACGGACAGCGTCAACGATGACCACATCTCTTGGTTTCAGACTCATGTTATCAATCTCCTGTGCTATCCGTGATTAACCGTAAAAGCTTTCGCCTTTGGCCGCTTTTTCACGCAGTTTTTCGGTGGGGTGATACAGCGCGCCCAAGTCTTTGTACTTGTCGCACGTTTCCACGAATTTCTGCACACCGATGGAGTCGATGTAACGCAGCGCACCACCACGGAACGGAGGGAATCCGATACCCATGATCAAAGCCATGTCGGCTTCTGCCACAGAACCCACGATGTTTTCTTCGACGCAGCGAACCACTTCGAGGCACATCGGGATCATCAGACGGTCGATGATTTCCTGATCGTCGAACTCTTTGGCAGCAGCAACGACAGGCTTGAGCAGTTCGTAAGTCGCCGGATCGACATCTTTCTTCGGCTTGCCCTTGGCATCTTTGCTGTACTTGTAGAAACCAACGCCGTTTTTCTGACCAAAACGCTTGTTTTCGTACATCACATCAGACGCATCTTTGTGATCGTACTGCATGCGCTCAGGGAAGCCTTCAGCCATTACTTTCGCTGCATGCACGCCGGTGTCGATACCGACCACGTCCATCAGGTAAGCGGGGCCCATCGGCCAACCGAATTTCTCCATGACTTTGTCGACTTTCTGGAAATCAGCGCCGTCACGCAGCAACATGCCAAAACCACCAAAGTACGGGAACAATACGCGGTTTACGAGGAAGCCCGGGCAGTCATTAACGACGATCGGGGTCTTGCCCATTTTCTTGGCGTAAGTCACGGTGGCAGCAACAGCGGCGTCAGAAGACTTGGCGCCACGAATGACTTCAACCAGCGGCATCATGTGCACGGGGTTGAAGAAGTGCATGCCGACGAAGTTTTCAGGACGCTTGAGGGCTTCGGCCAGACGGGTGATCGAGATGGTCGAGGTGTTAGACGCCAGGATGGTGTCTTCTTTGACCAGTGCTTCGGTTTCCGCCAGTACGGACTGTTTGATTTTCACGTTTTCGACAACCGCTTCAACGACGATATCGACGTTGGCGAAATCACCGAAATTCAGGGTCGGACGAATCATCGACAGGGTTTTGCCCATGTCGGCAGGTTTCATCTTTTTCTTCTCAACGCGGCTAGACAGCAGCTTGGTCGCTTCTGACATACCGAGGTCGAGCGCTTCATCACGAATGTCTTTCATGATGATGGGCGTGCCCTTGCTGGCTGATTGGAAGGCAATACCGCCACCCATGATGCCGGCGCCGAGAACAGCGGCCTGCTTGATAGGCTTGGATTGTTTTTCCCACTTGCCGGATACTTTCTTCACCAGTTGGTCGTTCAGGAACAGACCGACCAGAGAAGCAGCCACGGGGGTTTTCGCCATTTTGGCAAAGCCTTTGGCTTCGACTTCCAGTGCCTGGTCGCGCTTCATGCCCGCGTGTTGCTGCATGGTTTGAACAGCGGCAACGGGTGCTGGGTAGTTGCGTCCAGCCTGACCCATAACGGCGGCAGTGCAGGTCTGGAATGCCATCATGTTTTCCATGGGTGGCAATTTCAGTGGATCGAGTTTTTCTTGGCGACGTGCCTTGTAATCGATTTTGCCGTCAATGCATTGCTTAACCAACGCAAGGGCTGCGTCTCTCAGTTTTGCAGGCTCAACGACTGCATCTACAACGCCGTCCTTGAGGGCCTTTTCAGGCTTATGTTGACCGCCAGCAGCGATCCACTCGACTGCGTTGTCAACACCGATAACACGCGGCATGCGCACGGTACCGCCGAAGCCTGGGAAGATACCGAGTTTTACTTCGGGCAGACCCACTTCAGCTTTGGTGGACATAACGCGATAGTCGGTAGACAGACACATTTCCAAACCGCCACCCAGTGCGATGCCGTTGATGGCCGTCACGGTGGGGAATGGCAGATCTTCGATGGCGCAGAATACCTTGTTGGCTTTCAACGCCCAGCCAGCCAATTCAGCTTCAGTTTCCTGAAACAGGCCGGTGAATTCCGTGATATCAGCACCGACGATGAAAACATCTTTGGCGCTGGTAACGATCATCCCTTTGATGGATTTGTCAGCTGCCAGTTTTTCAGCGGCAGCGCCAAGATCATCAAGCGTTGCACGATTGAATTTATTTACAGATTCGCCTTGCAGATCAAAGCAAAGCTCAACGATGCCGTCCTGCAGTGCTTTGACTGAGACAGCTTTACCTTCATATATCATCCACGTTTCTCCCGGTGTGGGTTGACGATTTGTGACCCAACGGTTCTTATGCTTGCTTTAGGATGTCCAGAGTTTTGCCTCTGTTCCTGTCAAAGCGTGATCCCGTTAAAAGTGTTCTTGCGAAGATGGCTCTTGTGAAGAGTGCTCTTGTGAAGAATGCTCTTATCAGGTGCGCACTTTTTAGGAGCAGATGAGCGAACGATAGACGCCTGAACCCCGTGCGTAAAGAGCAGCCGAATACTGCTTTATCGGGTCATCTTTGGCAAGTTTTTTAGGTTTGGAGTGTGAGTGCTTGTTCGGTATGGTGAAAACTTCGTGCACCAAAGTGAAGTGACCCTGAGGTCACTCATTCATGATGATCGAATAGTCAAATTCCATCACCTTACTTGGCCGATGTAGCACGTTGCCTTGCACCAAAGGCGCCCCTGTTTGCACGGCGCGATAGAGTGCCTGGGTCGATTCGAGGTAACCCACCAGCAAATGGCAACCTGCTTGTTTGGCCCGGGTTACCAGCTCGTTGAAGCGCATATCAATGGTTTTATCTTGCCCCAACTGCTCGCTGTATTGGCGATGCAGTTTGATATACGACGGGCCGCAATAATCGATCAAATTTAAGGATGCATCACTGCGACCGAATTGCGCGATACAAACAGGCACTCCCATTTCGCGCATTTTCTCGACGAAGACTTTGCCTTCCCCTACATGACTGAAAAATACATTTTCTTCCACTTCGATGGCGCTGTGTTCGAGAGACACACCACTCGCTGAGATAACGCGCTGCATCCACGGCAAGAACCCCTGATCCAGCACAGACTCGGTACTCACCTTGATAAACAAACCCGTCTGTTCGACTTTGCTTTGACGCAGCTTCAAAGTTTTAAGCGCTTCTGCCACTACCCAGCGATCGAGATAACGAATCAATCCCGATTGGCGAGCGATGGCAATAAATTCACGCGGCTCAATATTGGTGCCGTCTTCTTTTAATCGTAGCAATACTTCATAGCGTTCCAGCTGATCACTGTCGAGACTGACAATCGATTGAAACGCGAGAAACAAACGTTTTTCTTGAATGGCCGCTTTGAGGCGCATTGCCCAATCTTGGGACACCACTTTGCGTGGAATACTGCCGGCAATCTTGGCAGTGACATCAGGATTTTGGGGGATATGCAACCCGGCGACGGCATCTTTAATCGCACGCGCCAGATTCACGCCTTTGACAGGCGCCATGCCTATACGCAGGGTAACGCCCTCTGCCACGGGCAAATGCCCCAGACTCTCGCTGAAGGTTTTCAGTGAACGGTCTTTACCCACCCGCAGCACCATCAAATAATTTTGGTCGCCGACCGCGCCCAACCAGTCACCGGGCGTCAAGCGCGCCAACAAGGCCGCAGCAGCGTTTTGGCGCATAAACGCCCGCTGTACGGGATCATCTACCGGCAGGCGTTCTTCCAAGCCGTCAAAACGCACGTAGCTGACCAAAAACTGCTCGTCATCCTGAGCTTTCTGTAGGGCAGGGAGTACTCGGTCAAACAAGGCATCAAGGGTCAACAACCCGGATTCCGTGTCGTATCGCTGGTGTTCTTTTTGCAGTAAACGAATAAATTTTTGCCGGGACAGCGACAGATGCGCTTGCACGTGGGCTTCACGACGATTTTCCAATGTCAGCACGTTTTCCAGCGCGTTCAATTGGGGATGTTCGAGTACCCAGACGGGGTCTTCTTGCAGCAGTTGCCGCAACATGGCTGGTAACTCTGGATAACGGCGTACCTGATCCCCATCGACGATGACGCCTTCCGGCCGCTGACTCACGACTTGCGCCCAGGCATCTTGCAAATCGTCGATCACGCTGACGTGCGCACCCAGCGATTCCCAGATGCGACGCGCCGACTCAATGGTTTTACCCTCGCCGATGAGCAGAATCTGCTCTTGTTTCAATTGATGTTGCATCCAGGTTTTCACGTGCACGCCAATTTCATGGTGCGCTTTGTGCCCGGCCACATAATGATCAAAACCGGATCGAGCCGCAATTCTGCGCCACTGAAGTGTATCGTTAGCAGCGAACAGGATGCAGTAGCAATAATTGCCGACTTCACTACGCCAGCGCTTTAATTGCAACAAGTAATCTTCGGGATCTTCAATACCGTCGGCGACGGCGATCAACGCAGCAGGTGCCCAACGGGATAGCGCCTTTTCCAGCTCGGCATGGTCCAGCAGGCTCAGCGCATTCAGACCAAAGGCTCGCAACTGGATAGAACAGGCGATGGCCATGTTCTGGCGTGGGTCCATGACAAAGACGCGGGGTGTGGCCTGAGTTTCAATGGTAGCTGGCCGGGTGCGCAATGATACGGCGCGGGCCAGCAATTCATGCAGGCAACTGAACACGTATTGGCGCAGCATGGCGGGTTCAGCAGTGTCGCCATCCAACCCCTGAATTGAGAGTCTGGCTTGCCTCACGGAGGTGGCAATATCGTCGGGGAGTTCGGTCGCCTGCAGCAGGCGATCCAGCACCTGCTCAAGGGTGACAAGCGTGTCAGCCATCGTCCAGTGAATACTGTCTTCCCAGAACAGGGCGAGGCCACGCAGCTGGGACGCCCAGTCTTCGGCAGATACAGCCATTACGGGCACACTCATGCCAGATCGATCCATTGTTTCTGTTGAGGAAGCGGCCATGTGGTTATACATCCTGACAAACCAGGTCAGTTAAAGAATGAGTGCCATTGAAAAGAGCTTTCGCATTGTAACGAAGCTAAAGCGGTCAGATATTGACGCAGTCTGCGAATCGAAACACCGACCAAAAAGAAAACACCCAAACGCGTACTTTACTGATTTATTCGCTGATTTTGCTATCAGACAAACGTCTTGGCACTTTACTGACTCCCTTGCGGACTGGCAAGCTCAATGTGTGACCGCATTCTTGCGCGCTACCCCTTAAACCCATAAACCAATGCGAGCTGACATGCCCAACCAAAATAATAACCACACACAGGTATCTACCTTGCCCACGGCTGATCATCAAAGCCCCTGCCTCTGCGGCAGTGGCGACACTTACTCGGATTGCTGTCTTCCCTTGCATTTAGGTATCCGACCAGCGGTGACCGCCGAAGCCCTGATGCGTTCGCGTTACAGCGCCTATGCCTTACACAACGCTGATTATCTGAACCGGACCCATCATGCATCGACGCTGGATGAGGATTTAAAAGCGAGCTTGAAGGGAAGCTTTGATCACTGCCAATGGACCGGGCTTAGCATCACCGGGCGCAAAGGGGGTGGTGCCAAAGACAACGAAGGCGTTGTGCGCTTTGAAGCCTCATTTACTCAGGAGGGTAAGCGCTATGTGTTGAAAGAGACCTCGCGCTTTATACGCGAAGGCGACCGCTGGTTTTATCTGGATGGCACCGGTGGTATCGAGCCGCTAAAAGTGACCCAGCCGGGCCGCAACGATCCCTGTTGGTGCGGCAGCGGCAAGAAATTCAAAAAATGTCATGGCGGTTGATCAATGCAAACCTCGAGGCTGCCTGACTACCCCAACAAAAACGCCTTCCACCACCAAATCGGCGGGCGCCACGCAGATCGGGCGGTAGGCGTCGTTCTCAGGCAGCAATGACACCTGTTGAGTGCCAATTCGCAGGCGCTTGACCGTGACTTCATTATTGACGCGGGCCACGATGATGGCACCATCACGTGCGTGCCCGCTCTTCTTGATGGCAATCAGATCGCCATCGTAAATGCCTGCGTTGATCATGCTGTCACCTTTGACTCGCAATAAATAGGTGGGACGCTCCGGGAAGCCGTCGAGGGGCAGGGATAACTGTTCCTGCCTTAGCTCGATGGCTTCGATGGGGACGCCGGCAGCGACCTGCCCGATGACCGGTATCTCTGCCAATGCAGTAGTGAGCTGGACACGCCCTTCGGCGGTGCGGTGGATGCATTCCACGCGTTCCATTTCTTCTAACCATTCCAGACAGGCATTGCCGAAGGCTTCTAGGATATCGGGAAGCAGCGGCGCTTGCTGATGGCGCGTGCGAAACGCTGCAATCCACCCCAACAGGCGAACATGCGGCAACATTAGCGTGGCTAAGCTTTCTGCACCCTTCGCGTTAGAGGCGTGGGAGGTAGTGTTGTGCGTGGTATGCACAGACATTTGGCGTGCGGGCTGAACAAGTGACATGCGGGTCTCCTTTTGGGCTGGAACATACCTGAGCACTGCAACGACAGGTGATGGGCGAAAAAAACTGTCTATAAAAAAAACCGCCTAGGGGCCTGCGCACTTGGAGCCAACCAGTAGCGGAGGCGCTTAAATACTGTATACTTGAACAGTATATCAAGCTGTCCTGAGTTGCAATGGCTTTTTCTTGAACGCCTGGCACTGAATAGAAAGCCCTCAAAAACACGTCGTGAAATGGAGTGAGCAGCATGCGCAAGATTGTTCATGTCGATTGTGATTGTTTTTATGCGTCGGTCGAAACCCTCGACAATCCGAAGCTGAAAGGCATTCCTATCGCGGTGGGGGGGCCGGCACAATCACGCGGCGTTATTGCCACCTGCAACTATGAAGCGCGTACTTTTGGGGTGCGATCTGCCATGCCTTCGTCGCAGGCCAGACGCTTGTGCCCTTCCCTGCTCATCTTGCCGCCACGGTTTGAGCGTTATCGCGAGATATCGCAACAGGTGCAGGCGATTTTTCACCGTTTTACGGATCGGGTGGAGCCGCTTTCGCTGGATGAAGCTTACCTGGACGTGAGTGGACAGCCTCACTGTAACGGCAGCGCTACACGTATGGCGCAGGACATTCGAGCTGCCGTTAAACGTGAAATTGGCATCACGGTGTCGGCAGGGGTGGCGCCCAACAAGTTTCTTGCCAAGATCGCATCGGAGTGGCGCAAACCCGATGGATTGTTTGTCATTCGTCCGCATGAGGTCGGTGAATTTGTGAAAAACCTACCTGTGCGCAAACTGCACGGCGTGGGCAAAGTCACCGCACAAAAACTGGAACGCATGGGATTGCACACCTGCGCCGATTTACAGGCCGCCGACCCGGAAGCCTTGCTGCAGTCACTCGGCAGTATGGGCCCCTACCTGCGAGCGTTAGCTTTCGGAGTGGACGACAGGCCGGTACAAGTGGAATACGAGCGCAAATCGGTGAGCGTCGAGCATACCTTTGCTCGTGACTTACCCAGTCTGGATGCCTGCGCGCTGGTGTTGCCAGCGCTCTATCAGCAGATGCGCAAACGTTTGAAAAAGCACGATGACAGACTGGTAAGAAAGGCGATCGTCAAAGTGAAGTTCAACGATTTTACTCACACGACCCGAGAGTGCCGCAGCGATGGGTTAACGTTTGATGTGTATGGCGAGCTGCTACGTGAAGCGTATGAACGCGGCAATAAACCCGTGCGGTTGATCGGCGTCGGTGTGCGCTTTGGCGATGATGAGGTGGTTGCAGAGCAATGGACTCAATTACCATTGCCTTTAGGAAATCGGGCGGCATAAGCCTGAAAACGACAAGGGCGACATTTCAGAATGCAAAATGTCTGCCCTCCGCAGTTTTTGTTAAATCCAAGCCATTGTTAAATCTAAGCTTTCATTCAATTGAAGCTTTTGTTTAATTGAAGCTCTTGTTTAATTGAAGCTTTCGTCTATTTGAATCAAGCTTTTAATAGAGTTTTCGTTAAATCGTTGCTGCCGTTTAAAAACTGTCACCTGAACACTACAGGCGGGTTGATAAACCTTGATGTTCATCACCCCGCCTGTGTCACTCAGCCTTTAGCGCACCCAGCGGCGACGCAACAATAGGCCTGCCATCGCTAATACCATCATCCCCAGGCTGCCACCAAATTTTTTGATGACAGTATTGTCAGCGGTCTGAATGTCCAGCAACTCACTGCTCACTGCGCCGGTAAATTGGGCTTTGGTTTTAATTTGCGTTGCGAACTGCAGGGTAACCGTGGCTTGTGCCCCCACCGCCAGACTGCCCAAATTGCAGGTGGTAGCTGCGCTATTGCAGCTACCTTGTGTAGCGGTTGCCGTTTGCAAATTGAAGCCTTCAGCGAATTGGTTGGTCAACGTGATATTGGCCGGTTGCTCGGGCCCCAGGTTGGTCACTTTGGCGATATAGCGCATGGTGCCCGTATTTTCATCATCCGGGTTGGCGATGAACTTACCCGTGTCGCCCACCAATTCAAGCTTGAGATTGGCGCGTAACGGCGGCACATAGGTGCCGGTGACATAGCCCACAGCTTGTGCGGCGTCTGCCATACCCGCACCACAACCGGTGCAACTGGCAACAAATGGGCGGCTGGCGATCTTGAGGGCTTCTTCCACTTCGTTTGCGGTGGCCGTGGGCTTGGCTGCCCACACCAATGCAGCTACACCCGCCACATGCGGTGTTGCCATGCTGGTGCCCTGGTAATAAAGGTAGTTGTCGCTGCCAGGCCCCTGAGTGCCTACGTTAGCGGTGGAGAGAATTCCGTTGGGGTCATTCTCGTAAAATTGCGCTCCCCCCGGTGCGGCAATATCGACGACCGCTCCATAGTTCGAGTAATAGGCGCGTGCACCGTTTCGATCTACTGCCGCCACTGACAATACGCCGGCACAGTTGGCCGGGGGGTAGCTGTCAGCGACATCATTTTCATTGCCTGCGGCCACCACCACCAAGGCACCCGCTGCGCGAGCGAGCGTTATGGCATCGGTGTAAGTGCGCGAACATGCTGCTGGTACCGGGCTGCCGAGGCTCATATTGATGATCTTGGCGGGGTTCGGGTTAGCGGGGACACCGCTCACCGTGCCTCCGGCAGCCCAGACCATTGCATCAGCAATATCGGATAAATAGCCGCCGCATTTACCTAAAACACGAACCGGTAGAATTTTTGCTAGCGGGGCGACCCCCGTTCCCCCCATGGCGTTGCCGGCGCGTGCGGCAATGGTGCCGGCGACGTGAGTGCCGTGCCAACTGCTGGGCGTGAATTCGGCCGGTTGCCCGCCACCACACTCTCCTGCTGCCATCCAGTCACCGGTATCGGCGGCGTCGTTGTCGCGACCATTGCCATCGTTTCCGATGGTGGAGTCGCTGATGAAGTCATACCCGGGTAACAAATTGCCGTTGAGATCTGCATGTGGCCGCACGCCGGTATCCAGCACAGCGACCACACTGCCTGCGCCTTGCGTGACATCCCAGGCAGCAGGTGTGTTAACGCTCGCGGTCGGTTCGAAATAGTGCCATTGCTGAGCATATTGAGGATCGGTCGGGGTGTATTTGGCGACCATGCGTAAATCGGGCTCGACGTATTCTACCGTGCTGTCCTGCGCCAGTGCGCTCAGCAGGGTTTGCACTCCCAGATAGGATTTCTGGGTATCGAGTTTGAGTACTACCGCGCCATTGCGCAGGGATCTGAGATGGCGCAATCCTACGTCTGAGAGTTTCTGTAGGTTTTGCACGCGGCTTGCGGTAGTCACTGCACGAGCACTGATCGTTGGGTTTTGCGGTTTGAATTTGACGATGACGCGATCGACCATCACTTGACTGGACGAGGGCGAAGCGGCTTGGGTGGCAGTGGTGAAGCCCACGCTGGCGACCAGAACGGCGGCGCTAAGTGCGTGAAAACGGGAGATAAAGGGCATGGAGTGCGATCCTCGCGTACTTATTGTTATTAAGTTGGGTTAACCAACCGTATCACACCCTCCCCGGCCAATTCAGTTATGCGTTTGTAAACAAAACGACCACATCTGCAAAACGTTACCTGGTGCACAAACAATTGGCGGGCATATGCGTCTGTTTGCAGGTGGCGTCGTCACCGGAGGCCACTTTAGAGTGACGACTACTTAATAGTGTCGCCCATCGAACAATCTCGCCTACCTAATAGTGCCTCCTACTTAGTAGTGGCATGGTCTTAATAATGTCCCCCTGCTAATAATGTCGCATGAGCGCATCGCGCTCGACCGACTCAATGCCAGGTAGCGCTTTTAATCCCTGCATTTGTTGTTCACTGGAGGTGGCCGGGCTGGTAACGGTAAACACCCATCCCCCCGTTGCCAATTCGCGTTCTAGCTTTAGCTCGCCCCCCAAGGCTTTACCCCACTCGATTAGCTGGGACGTTTGGCTTTGGGGGGATTTGAGCGTGGCCTGTGTCGCCGTGTTGACATAAAAAATGTAGCGACCTTGTTGTTGCGGGGATGCGGCGCAGGCCGCCGATATGCCTAGACACATGAGCAACCCCCAGACTCGCATGACGTAAAACGAATGTCGCAGAAAGCGTACTGCAGGTCGCATGCTTGTGGATGATGGCATACGCATTATGGACAACTCCCCCTTTAACAGAATCAGTTCAGCGCACCAGTTTTACATTATCGATATCGAACCAGCCGCCTTCTTTGCGTGGCAAACCAATGAACACCAGCGAATGCACATTGGAGGGATCAAATGCCTCGCCTGTTTTTCGTACCAACCCCTCCAGTTCAACACAGGTGTTGTGCCAGTGGACCGGGTTGGGATACTGAAGCCGCACCGCAGTATCGACTCCCGGCACAACAACATCACGAAGTTTGACCCGCAGGATCTGATCGGGTTGATCACCCCGACTATCGAAACAGAGTTTGCGATAACCTCGCCAATCCTTTTTCACCGTGGTATAGCCCACCGCAGGATAATGCGTTTCACGGTAGCGCACCCGTGCAAAATGCTGATCACTGAGTTGGAACTCCAGGGCAATGCCACCGTGCTGCACATGCTCCATGGAGGTCGCAGGATAGCGCTTCCAAAGCAGTAACTCGCTGTCTTCTTCAAACGTAAAAAGAGTGGGAAAACGCAGCTCATGCGTGTCCAGTGTCTGGATTTTGTGAAACAGGGGAACCAAAAAAACAACGGCCAGCACAATGCCCACCTTGGCCAACAGCCGCTTAACATAGGCGGGTGTTTGAGGCGTGATCAGGGCCATTAGCATCCCCAAACTCATGCCCGTGCTACTTTGCAGCCAATCCGACAGCGAACAGTTGCGACCGAAAGTGGGCTGCACCAGTTCAATGATCGCAAACAGTAATAAACTGCCAGCCCATACTGCCCACGCCAAGCGGTGGGAGCGGCCCACCAAGGGGCCAATAATTAGCGCAAGAATAATGCCCGAGGGGTAATGCAGCGCATTGGTGATATCGCCAATCAAATGCTCAGGCAGCACTTGATCAAGATTAAGCAGTGAACCTACCACGATGGCCAAAACGGCCACCAGCGGCAACAACCAGTGTCGATAGCGGAGCATAAGCAGAACAGTCGCCTTACAACTTGAAAGAGCGCCACTGATACCACAAGGGCCGGGAACATGCAAAACGCGAGTCATTGATGGATGTTTTTTAAGCACACCCAAAACTCAAATAAAGCCCGCATGAACCCCTCAAGAACTTTTAGCATCGGCCGATAGCTACGATTATGGACTCGTTTCCCCGCCACACGGATGCGCACACTTCACAGTGAGGCGCTCATGAAAATCCAGGCTTCCCAGCTTAATTTTTCTAGCAAAAACAATTCCCAGGCAATGACAATGCGGCTTGGGCAAACGACTTCTCGCGCTGCGGTTGCGACGCCCACGGCGGCTATCCCTAGCGCGCCAATGCCCAGCACTGCAATGTCTAGCGCTAGGCGATCGCTCGACAGCCTGCGCCAAAGCCAACACGCCCAAACGAGTCTCTCTACCTCGGCAGAGGGTAAGCAGATTCAACATGCCGTTAACACCAGCGAACAAGCAGGGTTGCGCCGTTTTATAGAGCAGCAAAGCGTGAGCCTTACAATGGGTTCGGCGGGTCGCGTTGCCATCATGCCCGCAAGCGCGACACAGGCCTATTTGCTCCATGAATCCGCGGAGTCTGCGCATTATCAACTGCAAGGTGAGCTATCGCTCGACGATGGCCGTCAAATCAATTTCAACCTAACGGGCAATATGAGTCGCTCGCTTCGCATTGAAGAAGGCAGTGGCATTTATGCAGGCAAGCTGGAGCGCAAAGACCCCCTGATTCTCAATTATGGCAGCACCTCAGCACAGCTCACCGAGAAAGCTTTTGCGTTTGATATCGATGCCGATGGTGAAGACGATCAAGTGTCTTTCGCCACCCAGGGCAGTGGCTTTTTATTTATCGATCGGAACAACAACGGCACACTGGATGATGGCAACGAATTATTCGGCACCAAAAGCGGCAATGGGTTCGCCGATCTTGCCCGTCATGATGACGATGGCAATGGTTTTATCGACAGCAATGACAATATCTATCAGCAGTTGAAATTATTCTCACGCAACGAAAACGGTGATGACACTATCACTTCGCTAGCCTCCGTTGGAGTAGGCGCGCTCGGGTTGGAATCGGTGGCCACAGAATTTGAATTGACTAACGACTGGCAACAATCGCGTGGTCGCCTGCGCGCGACTGGCGTCGCGGTCGGCGATGATGGCAGAGTGATGACCTTGCAACAAGTTGATCTCACCCAACGATCACTCACCAACGAAGCACAATTTCGCAGCCATTTTGAAATGCATGACCTGAGCAGCGATAACGAGAGTGTTGCTGGTGAAGCCGCACTTTCCGTGCAAAAGGCCTTGGAGCGCTTACAAGAAATGACCGAGAGAATGCAGGCGGCCATGGCTGAAATCAATAGCAGCGAAACCGAAGCCAAAGAGCCACCCAAGAGCCTCATGGAACTATTGGTGGATCGATTCTTTCCCTCGGAAGAGAGCCCTCTGTCATCAAATGTTAAAAGTCGACCGGGCACCGTCAAAACAGACTGCTGACTTTGTGCTGTAATGACTGTATGTCCACGCGGCGTTTGACATTCGCCAACCCCGTCGCGTCACTCAATAATGACAATGAAATCAAGGCGTTTTCTGCTAAGCGGATGCGCCGATCAGAGGTGAGGGTCACTATGTCTGCAGCACAACCGACGTCGTCTCAACTGGCTGCTCAACTCCCTAAATTACCCAACAAACACATTGCTCATATTCCGGGTGACTATGGCATGCCGGTGTTTGGCTACACCTTTGATTTCTTGCGTGACTTTCCTGGCTTGGTGAAACGTAAGACGGACGAGTACGGTGAAATTTATCGGTATAACGTGCTGTTCCAGAATGTGATCAATCTGGTCGGGCCTGATGCCAATGAATTTTTGTTGAAAGATACCCACCATAATTTTTCCAGCAAGTTGGCATGGGATGTGGTGCTGGAAAAAATATTTCCTAACGGGTTAATGCTGCGCGATTTCGAAAACCACCGTTTTCACCGCAAATTGCTGCAGGGTGCTTTCAAGAAAGAAGCCATGGTGGGTTATGTCGACAAGATGAATCCAGGCTTAGCCGAAGGCATCAAGCAATGGCCTTTGGATAAGGATTTTCGTTTCTTTGACCATATCAAAGCGCTGCTGCTGGATCTGGGCGCAGAAATTTTTCTCGGTGTGGATTTGGGTAACGATGCCAAACGCATCAACGACTCATTTATTCATGCGGTCGATGCTGTTCTGACCATCGTCAAACTGCCGATACCAGGCACGGCGTGGTACAAAGGCATCAAAGGGCGTCAGTTTCTCGAACACTATATTGGCAGTCAGATTGCCAATAAGCGCCGCAACCCCGGCAATGATTTTTTCACCCAAATCTGTCAGGGCAAAGGGGATGATGGCGAAGAGTTGTCTGATCAAGAAATCATTGATCATATGATTTTCTTGCTGTTTGCTGCCCACGACACCACGACGAGCACACTAACGTCGATCGTTTATACGTTGGCAAAACACCCGGAATGGCAAACCATTGTACGAGATGAAATTCTGGCCCTGGGCAAAGAACAGCTCGACTACGACGATCTCGGAAAACTTGAAAAAACGTCGTGGGTGTTCAAGGAAGCTCTGCGCATGTACCCGCCTCTGCCGACGATTCCGCGTCGTGCCATTCGCGATTGCGAATACAAGGGCTATAAAATACCGAAAAACGCGGCCGTGGGCATTCACCCCATGCACACGCATTATATGGAAGAGTATTGGACCAATCCTTATTTGTTCGACCCGCAACGCTGGTCACCCGAGCGAGCCGAATACAAAAAGCATTTTTATCAATGGGTACCGTTCGGTGGTGGTCACCATAAATGCCTGGGACTCAATTTTGCAGAAATTCAAACCAAGGTGTTTTTATTCCACTTTTTGAAGCGTTACACGGTGGATGTAAAGCCTGGGTATGTGATGGATTTTCAGACCGTGCCGCTGGCGATGCCGAAAGACGGGTTGATCGTTCAGATTCACCGTCGCTAAGCAGGTCAACGCTTTTAGCTAACGCGTTGGTAAATGTTTTCTGTGAAGCTTTGCCGATTCTTCGGGATCGGCTTTTTTTCACGGCTTCATCACTTCCTTTTTGTAGCGGGAGGGTGGCAGCCCTGTCCAACGTTTGAATGCGCGGTGAAAGGCGCTCTGTTCCGAATACCCCAGCATCAAGGCAATATCCAGAAAGCCATAGTCATTGCGCATATATTCCAACGCCAGATTCATACGCAATTCGTCGATCAATTCCTGAAAATTGATGCCCAAGCGGGATAACGCCCGCTGAAAGGTGCGCTCATTCTGCTCGAAATGCTCGGCGGTTTGCTTCAGGCTGGGCAACCCATTGGGCAGCGACTCCACCACAAAGGTCCGCACCCGCTTCAACCACTCATCATCAGATTTAATTCGCTGCAAAACCGCGGTGGCGTGATCTTCTAGTATGCGTTTGAGGCGGGGATCGCGGTACATCGATATCGATGAAAACTGATCCGTTTGTACCGTGATACAGTTCTCGTCAGCGCCAAATACGCAGGGGGCTTTGAGGATTTTTTCATATTCGTGAATGTCACCTACCCCAGTGTGCTGATAACGCACCTCACTAAAACGGAATTTGCCATTGGTCATCAACGACGACAACACAAATGCGCTGGATACAAAATAGTCCAGTACATGCCGCGAGGCCTTGGGTATCGCCAGACTAAACGAACAACGCAAGGTCGGCCCGTCAAAATCGAATTTAAGCGCCAGCGCATTGGTAACGATTCGAGCAAAACGTTCCATATAGCGCAGCCCTTCGAAACCATCGCTGCCGGAAATAATCAAATAGCCTAGTCGCCCCCAGTGGCGTGCCAAAAATCCTTCGCCGACGTGCAGGCCGATATGGGCATCGCCCGTTAGCGTCTCAGCTGCATCAAACAAATTCGAAAACGCCAGAAAATCGATAAAACCTTCGTCGGCAGAATCTTCGAGACTGATCCCGACCGATGCCAACAAGGCCGTCGTATCGAACTGGCGGTCGCGCAAATACTCGACCAGGGCCTCGACGACTTCAACGGTGACATGTAATGGCGGTGATTGCATAGAGGCTTCTAATGGCTGAGCTTGGTGGGGGTGGGTTGCTGTTGAAAGTAGCATAAGCACACGTTTTACAACAGCTTACGGCATTTGCGACGCACTGCGACATTCGCAAACTCGCTCACGCTACTTTGAACGGTATAACTTGAGTAATCGAAACGAGCCCGCTGCTCTAAACCGGCCAACTGCCACGGGGATGACGGGCAATTCTGTTAAACTACGGCCCAATCAACGATTACAAACCATCATTCATCGTCTAAAACAACTCAAAGACCCGCCTGATGACGTCCAAACTACCCCTGACCGGTCTCAACCTGTATCGGGCCTTAGCCATTGTGCTGATGATTATCGCGCACAGCTCACGCCTGCAAACCAATTTGACCGAAATTACCATGATGCCCGCCAAAGCAGGCATTTTCGACCATGTCATCCTGTGGGTACTTAAATTCGAGCCGATCATTTCGGCGATGTTCCTGTTTATTGCCGGCTTCAGTCTGGTGCTGTCACATACACAGTCATCCGAGCCACCCCGGCAATGGCTGCTGCGCCAGGTCAAGCGTGCCGGCCAGCTTTACCTGATTGCCGTCGTGTTTTATCTGGGGGATCTGGGCATTCAAATGCCCGATACCTTGGTGTCGCCGGGGATTTTATCGGTGATAGCCGTGGCGTTACTTGGTGGGGCGGCGTGTCTGGTGCTGCCCTATCGTTGGCAAGCATTGGTGGGTATCAGTGTGGCCGGATTGTTGATGACGGCGGTACTGGAGCAAACCCGCACCAGTATTCCCGGCCTCAATGCCGGGGCCGGCGGTATGTTTCCGCTGGTGGTTATGGCATGGCTGGGTGCGTTGACGGGGCTTATCCGCCAACGTTGGCCGCAACAGGGTTTGCAACTGTTGACAGGCGGTAGCTTGCTGGTAGCGTTACTGGCCATTAGCACTCCCTACCCATGGGTGACTCACCCTACCACCACCCTGCACTTTTACCCCGGCGATCATGTGCAGGCCGTGTTGTTTTCATTGCAGGACATGGTCGGTGCTTATAACGGTGAATCCAAGGTACGCAACACGGCCTACTGGAATCACTCGTCGATTTTTGCATTGCGCGCACTGCCCCTACTGGTGCTGATGCTGTTATTTTTTCTAACGGTGTTCAAATCCGCCAAGCATCCGGTGACGGGATTTTGCAACTGGATGGGTAGCCAGGCGTTGAATTTATACATCCTGCATTTACTGCTGCTGGCGCCGCTGGAATTGTCCGGATTGAAACCCACCACTGGCTGGCACACCCTGGCCATCACCACCGCGATTATTGCTATATCACCCTGGATATTGCGCTATTTATCATTTATTCCTTGGCGATTAGGCAGATCCCAAGCGCGGTAAGGATGCTTGGCAAGATTCACATTAAGGTAACGCGTATCCTGGGTGACCTCTTCGCCCACCCAGGCCGGGCGTTCGAAGCTTTCGTGTTCGTCCCCCAGCTCGATCTCGGCGACGATCAGGCCTGCATTCTCCCCCAGAAATTCGTCAATTTCCCAGGTGTGCGCTCCGTGTGCAACGCAATAACGGATTTTGTCGATCTGCGGCTTGCTGCACACGTTATCAAGCATTTCCAGCGCGTCACTGGCAGGAATCGTGTATTCGTATTCCAGGCGCGCCAAACTCTCTGTGAGCGTCTTGATCGTTAATACCCCACGTTCGCCCTCAAGACGTACACGTACTGGAGTCGCCGCGTTCCCAGGAATGTAACCTTGCCGGAAGCGCACCCCAGGTCTCGGCAAGCCCGCGCTATCACAACGCCAAGCATCAGACACCACCAGGAATTTTCTTTCTATTTCTAAGGCCATCGCCTGCACTCACTGTCCGGAAGTCGGTGCGGCGAGCATAACGCACACATCGACGGCCCAGAAAGGTTTGTCGGCTGCCCCCCATTGAAAAGGCCCCGTAAGTCGATATGCTTCATGTCAGATTACGATCCAATGCTCGATTCACCCTGATCTCATCCCCTCTACCTGTAGTCAGTGCAAATGCCCAAGCTCTCCAGTCGCTCTCGAATCCTGCCGCCGCTGATCCTGCAGCTCCTACTCGTACTTACCTTGACCACACTCTGTAGTCACAACGCTTTAGCCGCCCCCGATGGCCTACCCAAATGGGAACTCGGCCTGGGGGTCGCCACGGCACGTCTGGCCGATTATCGCGGCAGTAAGCATGGCCATACCTACGCCTTGCCTATCCCCTATGGGATCTATCGAGGCGATCGATTGCGCCTAGATAGAGAGCAAAATCGATTTCGCATTCTGAAAACCGCGACGTTTTCGGTGGATTGGAGTGGCTCTGTCACCCAACCTGTCGAGAGCGATGATGCTCCCCTGCGCGATGGCATGCCCGACCTCGAACCCACCTTCGAGTGGGGGCCACAATTGAAAATGGCATTGGGCGAACGCTGGACCCTGCAGACTCGCGTGCATGTGGTTTCGACGCTCGAAGACAACGCGCTGCATGAGCGAGGCTATACCGTCACGCCCTCCATCAGCTGGGAAAAACCACTGCCACATGATTTCAGCCTGGGGGCAAGGCTGGCGTTTCCGTTTGCGAGTGATCGATTTCATGATTACTACTACGGCGTTGCGCCTGCCTTCGTCCAAACCGATCGCCCGGCCTATGAAGGCACCGCGGGGAGTTCCGGCACCAATACGCAATTGACCTTGAGCAAACGCACCCACCATGCCTGGTTTGGCTTTTTTGTCGCTAATCACTTTCTCAACAACGCCGTCGTCGAAGACAGCCCTTTGATCGACGACAAGACCTCTTGGTCCGCGGGTTTTGCAGCCACCTGGCTGTTGCTGCAATCCAAGGAGCTGGCCACCTACAAACGAGATTCTGCGAATGATTAGCAGATAGAAAGGAGGCCATGGGAAACGTGATTATTTACCACCTAAGGCTTGTAGGATCGGCGATTATTTACCCTATATTAGATGTGTGATATAAAGCCGCTCGCACAAATAGACCCTCAATAGCCCACAGGGAAGATTCAGTCGCAGCGTATTTTCATCGCGCGACCAGTGGCCAACACTCCTGAGCCGCCGTTTCTGGTAGAGCCTCCAGTCTTTACGTGCATTGGCTATGCTTATGTGGCGCTCGTGTTTCCACATTCAATGTGTTTACGCGCTTAAATAGTGTTTCAACATCAGGAAGTTATGGCAGCCGTTCAGTTCGATTTACAGCAATGGAGCGCTTGGGCTCCAGGGCGCCTGACGAATGCAGAGGCATCGCCGGTACCCCCGCTAGAGTTTCTGCCCGCCATGCAGAGACGTCGGCTGTCTGCGCTTGCGCGCATCTGTTTTCATGTCTGCTGGCAAGTCATTCCCCCTGAACAACCCTGCGGGTTGGTGTTTTGTTCGCGCCATGGTGAAACCCAGCGCACCCTCGACATGCTGAATGCCATCAACCTGCAAGAACCTGTTTCGCCCACGGCCTTTAGTCACTCCGTGCATAACGCGATTCCTGCACTGCTATCGATCGCACGCCATGATATTACCGAACAGGTCACCATCGCCCAACAAGGGCAGGATGGTCTCGGTGCAGCGTTTCTTGAAGCCGGCCTAATGTTGGCAAGCGGCTCTGTCTCGCAGGTGGTGGTTATTTGCTGTGATGAGCCGCTGCCCGGGTTGTTCAAACCCTACGCACCCGACTCTGCCGATTACCCCTGGGCCACGGCGTTTCGACTGGGCACTGGCTCGCAATGGACGCTAAGTTGCGAGACGCCTCCCGCGTTGCCGGACCCACGCCCCTATTCGCCCGCACCCTTGCAACTGATTGATGCACTTGACCAAGCGCAATCCGAATTCTGGCTGCACAATGACGCCACCTCCTGGATATGGAGGCGCCAGCATGCGTAATCCCCTCAATTATTTACAACGTCTGATCGCCACGGGGCTTAGCTTTGCGGTGTTTGGTCTGGGTGGATTTTTTCTGCGCCTTGCCGTGTTTCCCGTGGTGGGCGTGTTAACCCAGGACGCGCTTATGCGTCGGCATCGCAGCCGCCGCATCATCAGCACCACTTTCCGCTGGTTCGTCAATATGATGCGAGCGCTGGGGATTCTCACTTACGAAATACACGGACACGATCGGCTGGGGCAGCCGGGGCAATTGATCATTGCCAATCACCCGTCGTTGATCGATGTGGTATTTCTAATTGCCTTTATCAAAGATTCGAACTGCGTGGTGAAAGGCAGCCTGAAACGTAATCCATTCACCCGTGGCCCTATCGTTGCTGCTCAATACGTCGACAATTCCACTACTGCGGAGATGATCGAATCCAGCTGCAACGTGTTGAATGAGGGGCAAACTTTAATCATTTTCCCGGAAGGTACGCGTACTGCACCGCAAGGCACGCTGGACTTTCATCGCGGTGCCGCCAATATTGCAATACGTGCGGCGAAAGTTCTTACTCCGGTTGTGATCCGGGTGGAACCGACCACGCTAACGAAGGCAGAACCCTGGTATCGTATTCCGCCCCGACGGTTTCATTTTTCGATGACTGTGCGGGATGATATTCCACTGGCACCGTTTCGCACTGAGGGAGAGATCCCGCAGGCATCACGCAAACTGAATGCGTTTCTACTATCTTTTTTTAACCGGGAGCTAGGACGCCATGAGCGAACTTGAGGCTGAACTCAAACAACTGATCATTGATACGCTGGATCTCGAAGATATCAGCGTCAATGACATCGATTCTGACGCCCGTCTATTCGTTGAAGGCCTTGGCCTGGATTCAATCGATGCGCTTGAAATCGGTCTGGCACTGCAAAAACGCTATGGCGTAAAAATCGAAGCCGACGGCGAAGAAACCCGCAAGCACTTTTCTTCCATCCGCAACCTGGCGGCTTTTGTCTCCCAGGCACGTCAGAAAAAGGAGACGGTATGAGCCTCGGAACACCCGACGAGATTTTCAACACATTGAGAGAGATGATGTGTGAGCTGTTCGAGATTGATGAATCTCGCATCCAGCTCGATACCAAACTCTACGACGAGCTGGAAATCGATAGCATTGATGCTGTGGATTTGATGGAACGAATCAAACGTCTCACGGGCAAAAAAGTGAGCCCGGACGATTTTAAAACCGTGCGCACCATTCGCGATGTGGTGGAGACCATTGAAAAGCTGGTAAACAGCTGATTCATGCGCCATTTTCTGACCGTTATTCTGGGCGTGCTCACCGTGCTTTACCCGGTGGCGGTCTACTTTAGTCTCGAGCATTTTTCGCCCCGTGTTTGGGGCGCTATTCTGCTCGGGCTTTTTGCGTTGCGTTTGTGGATCCATCGCCATCAGCAGATCGGCGAAATCGCCTTGTGGAGCTCGGTGGCAGCCACCATCGCTGCACTCTGGATGCTGGCAGGTGACAGCCCCTTGGCGCTGAGAAGTTACCCGGTCATGGTAAATGCTACCCTGGCCCTGATTTTCGCGATCAGCCTGATTCGCCCGCCCAGCATGATAGAACGATTGGCGCGCTTGCAAGACCCGGCACTTCCGCCTGAGGGTGTGCCTTATACTCGTAAAGTCACCCAGGTGTGGCTGGCGTTTTTTCTGATCAACGGCAGTATTGCCAGCTATACCGCCTATTGGGGCACACTGGAGCAATGGACACTCTACAACGGCATCATCAGTTATGTGTTGATGGGCACCCTGTTTGCCGTGGAATGGTGCGTGCGCCAATCAGTCATGAAACGAGCACAGTCATGACCTCTGATTATCTAGCTTTGCAGAAGCTGCTCGTCACGGGACGCCACCCATCTCACCCCGTTGCGGTTTCACTCGCAGGGGATGAGTTGCGTTGGCAAGAGTGGCAAACCCTGGTGACGCGGCTACGACAGTCCATTCAAGATTTCGGTACTGGCGCCTGGGGCATTTATTGTGAAGATACGGCCCATGCAGGTGCAGCGTTATTCGCCCTGTGGCACACAGATTCGATTGCCTGGCTGCCCGGTAACAAAACACCCGACACACTACAAGCGCTCAGTGAACATGTTGTCGGCTGGATCAGCGATGTCGAGCTGCCTACCGACAAACCCGTGATCAATATCGCTGCGTTAGCTGTTGATACTTTATTTGCTGTTGAAACTGTATTTGCAATTGATACATTAAAAGAGCAACACGTCGCAGTCGCAAACAACGAATGGGCGCCGCTTTCGGACAATGACATTTTACTGTACGTGTTCACCTCCGGCTCCAGCGGTGAACCCAAAGCCATTGCCAAAAATCTTTCACAAATCCAAGCAGAGCTTGATAACCTGCAAGCCCTATGGGGTCGTACCCTGCATGATACGACCCTCATGGCAAGCGTTAGCCATCAACATTTCTACGGGTTGTTGTTTCGGCTGCTGCTACCACTGAGTAACGGCTGTCGTTTTGTACGTGACACGATACAGTACCCCGAACAATGGTTTGCCACCACTCAACAAATGCACCCGGTGAGCTGGGTCGCAAGCCCGGCGCTTTACAAACGGATGCAGCCATTGCTGCCCTGGTCAGCGCTACGCGAACACATTGCAATCATGTTCTGCTCCGGCGGTAAATTACCTGAGGAAAACGCGGCATTTCTTGCCGCACAGCTGCAACAACCGGTGGTAGAAGTCTTTGGCAGCAGCGAAACCGGTGGCGTCGGCTGGCGGCGTGCCGAGGGTGGAAATACCCCTTGGACCTGCTTTAACGGCGTTACTGTGACGCGTTCAGAGGAAGGAGCCCTAGTGATTCAATCGCCCTATTTGCCCGACAATGCCGCCTACCAGATGGGCGATAGCGTTGACGTTCTTGCCAACAATCAACTTGGCGACCATCAATTTGCACTAGGCGCGCGCCTCGATCGTATCGTAAAAATTGAAGAAAAGCGTGTGTCCTTACCACAACTGGAACAGCACCTCTGCACTCACCCCTGGGTGAAAGAAGCTCACGTATTGCCCCTGGCAATTCAAGGCCGCCAATCCCTCGGAGCAGTCGTGGTACTAACACCCGACGTTGCAAGCGCAGCGCTGGCGACGCGCAAACAACTCACCGATGCATTGCGCGAACATATGGCGCACGCCTACGAAGCAGTAACCCTGCCTAAAAAATGGCGATTTGTCACCGAAATGCCGCTTAATGCGCAGGGTAAACGTACTCAACAACAAATGGCCGAGTTCTTTGAAACACCGGCTCGTGTGCTATTACCCGAAATGCTGTGCATCAATCCGGTGTCTACGCATGAAACTCATCTTACGCTAGCGATACCGGCCAAACTTACTTATTTTGAAGGGCATTTTACCAAAGCGGCGATATTGCCAGGGGTTGTACAAATTGATTGGGCCTGGTTACTTGCGCAACATTTTTGGTCGCTACCCGACGCGTTCAGTGATATTGAAGTGCTGAAGTTTCAACGCGTCATTACACCTTTGCAAATCGTACATCTGTCATTGCGCTTTGATACGGTCAAGCGAAAATTGTATTTTCAGTTTCAGTCGAGCAAGGGCACGCATTCTTCAGGACGAATTGTGCTGAAAAGCGATTTATCGAAAAACAATGATCACGGCAACACAGTGGCGCCTGTTAATGCGCGCACCACAGGAGTGTGAGACATGTTTGCAGTTTGCGTGGTCATTCCGGTGTACAACCATGAGCATGCCATCGCACAGGTTGTTAATGAAGTGCAGCGCCAGGGTTATCCATGCATTCTGGTGAATGACGGAAGCACCAATCATTGCCGGGCAGTTCTCGAATCGCTGGTATGCGACGATCAAGTGATACTCGTCAATCTGGCGCAAAACAGCGGCAAAGGTGTGGCAGTCACTGTGGGTTTGAAGGAGGCGTTACGTCGCGGATTCAGTCATGCGATTCAAATCGATGCCGATGGTCAGCATGATTTGCAAGACCTGGATACCTTTGCAGCGACGGCCAAACAGTTTCCAGATCATTTGGTGAGTGGCTACCCGCGATATGATGAAACTATTCCCAAATCCCGGTTGTATGGACGCTATCTCACGCATGTGTGGGTATGGATTAACACCTTGTCGTTACAGATCCAGGATTCCATGTGCGGCTATCGTGTCTATCCCCTCGCCCGCATGGTTCCATTGATCGAAAGCCGCCCGCTTGGACAGCGTATGGATTTTGATCCCGAAGTGCTGGTGCGTGCACACTGGCAAGGGGTGCCCATGCGCTGGATTGAAACCCGTGTCACCTACCCGCTGGATGGCGTATCGCATTTTGATGTGTGGCGCGACAATGTATTGATCTCACGCATGCACGCGAAACTGTTTTTCATGATGCTGTGGCAGCTTCCGCGGCTGCTGGCAAGGCGCTGGTTTGCATGAATGCACCAACGACCACTGGCAAGCAACACTGGCATGCGCAACGAGAGGCTGGGGCTTTCTGGGGCATGCGTTTTACCTTTGCGGTGTTGAATTTTCTGGGGCGCAAGGGCGTGGCACCGCTGGTCTATTTGGTGGTGAGTTATTTTTTTGTATTTGGCAAAAAAGCGCGTTTTGCTTCATTGGATTATCTTGCGCGTCTGGAACGATTTGCACCGCAATTGGGCCTGCGTGCGGATTTATCCACCTCTTTCAGGCATTTTTTGCATTTTGCCAGCGCCATTCTCGATAAGCTGCAAGCGTGGCAAGGCAAAATCCAACTGGAAGACTGCGATTTTCACGACCACCATTTGTTTTCCAATTTGACCGATCAAAACGTCGGTGGCCTTTTTATCGGATCGCATCTTGGCAACATTGAAGTTTGTCGCGCTCTCGGTACGCTGAGCAGACGACTCAAATTGACGGTGTTAGTACACACCAAGCATGCTGAAAACTTCAATCGTCTCATGGCTCAGGCTGGCGCCAGTTCCGTCGAATTGTTGCAGGTTACTGAAATTGGTGTCGATACGGCCATGCGCTTGCAAGAAAAGGTCAATCAAGGAGAATGGATCGTCATTGTCGGCGATCGCATCCCAGTGAAAAGCAATCGCATTTCACACGCATCTTTTCTCGGGGAAATGGCAGCGTTTCCGCAAGGGCCCTTTATTTTGGCCAGTCTGCTGGAATGCCCAGTACTACTGTTGTTTTGTGTCAAACAACGGCAACGCTTTCAGATTACCGTTGAACAGTTTGCAGATCGCATTCAGCTACGCCGAAAATATCGCGACGCGGAACTACAAGCTTATATCGAACGTTATGCACTACGCTTGCAACACTATTGCCTGCAAGCTCCCCTGCAATGGTTCAATTTCTATTTATTCTGGCAACACCACGAGCAAACAGACAGGTAACATGACTTCAGCAACGCTTACCATTGGCCAGAGCAGCATTGGCCAGAGCAGCATCGGCCAGAACGACGCCAGCATCGAAGACATCGTGCTCATTGCGCGTCGTGTCAGCACGATTGCGTTATCCACGGACCCGGCCTTTATCGAACGCATCCAGAAAGGCGCCCGCTTTCTGGAAACCCTGCTCAAGGACGAAGGCGTAATATACGGTGTCACGACGGGTTATGGCGATTCTTGCGTTGTCAGCGTGCCACTCACCCATGTCGACGCCTTGCCACAACATCTCTACACCTTTCATGGTTGCGGACTGGGCGCCTATTTTGATGCTGAGGCCATTCGCGCAATATTGGCGACACGTTTGTTGTCGCTCGCCAAGGGGTTTTCAGGGGTGCGCTTCGAATTGTTGCAACAACTTGAAGCCTTTTTACACCACGATATTTTACCGCAAATACCTGAAGAGGGCTCGGTCGGTGCCAGCGGTGACCTGACCCCACTTTCTTATGTCGCAGCCACCTTAGCGGGTGAGCGCCAGGTCATGCACCAAGGCGAATTGAAACCCGCAGCCACGGTATTGGCCCAACTGGGTCGTGCGCCGCTAATCTTGAAGCCGAAAGAAGGGCTGGCCATCATGAATGGCACGGCAGTGATGACTGCCCTCGCCTGCCTGGCCTACAAACGTGCGGAATACCTTGCGCAAGTGGCCACACGCATCACGGCCCTTGCCAGTATTGCATTACAGGGGAACGCGTTTCATTTCGACGAAACCTTGTTTGCAGTCAAACCTCACCCAGGTCAACAACAAATTGCGGCATGGTTGCGTGCTGATTTGAATTATCACCCCGATCATGCGCACCAATATTCACGTCTGCAAGATCGCTATTCACTGCGCTGTGCACCGCATGTGATCGGCGTATTGCAAGACAGCCTACCGTGGTTGCGTCAGTTTATTGAAAATGAATTGAATAGCGCCAACGACAATCCGATTATCGATGGCGAAGGTGAACAAGTGTTACACGGTGGCCATTTCTACGGTGGTCATATTGCATTCGCCATGGACAGCCTGAAAAATGCCGTCGCCAATATCGCCGATCTGCTCGATCGTCAATTGGCCTGTCTGGTAGATACCAAAATGAATAACGGCCTGCCTGCGAACCTTTCCGGTGCGGAGGATAGTCGTAAAATGCTTAACCATGGTTTCAAGGCCGTGCAAATCGGTGTCTCTGCATGGACAGCGGAAGCGCTTAAAAATACGCTTCCCGCCAGCATTTTTTCGCGGTCGACCGAATGCCACAATCAGGACAAAGTCAGCATGGGCACTATCGCGGCTCGCGATTGCTTGCGTGTTCTGCAATTGTCTGAACAGGTGGTTGCCGCCTGTTTGATGGCAAGCGTGCAAGCGGTGGAATTGCGTTGCGCGCAACTCGGCAACACTACCACTCAACTTTCGCCCCCCCTGCAAAAAACCATTAGCGATGTACGCGAGATCACAGCGTTCCTCACAGAAGACCGTGCACTGGAACCGGATCTACGCGCATTGGTTTCAACCCTGCAACAACGGAACTGGCAAATTTATGCGTGCTGAAGGGATACTGACCAAAGAAATCGACATTGAAGTGCCCTTTCATGATGTCGATATGATGGAAGTGGTCTGGCATGGCCACTACACCAAATACCTGGAAGTTGCGCGCTGTGTATTACTCGATAGTTTCGATTACAACTACACGCAAATGCTCGCCACGGGTTACGCCTGGCCCATTATCGATATGCAATTGCGCTACATCAAAGGTGCGCGCTTTGGTCAGAAAATTCGTGTTAAAGCCTCATTGGTGGAATGGGAAAACCGGCTCAAGATCAATTATCTGATCACTGATGCCAATACCGGTGAACGCTTGACACGCGCGTATACGGTACAAGTGGCCGTTAATATTGCAACGCGGGAAATGTGCTTGGCCTCCCCAGCCATTCTTTTTGAAAAGCTTGGGCTGCCAATATGCTGAAGCGCTTACTCAACCGATCAGTCTTATGCTTGGCATGGGTGCTCTTGTTGGTGGGATCGACCACAGCAATAGCCGATGATGCCACCAGTGTTATCGCCCAACGGATGAAAACCGCTGACATTTTGCGCGGACAATTTGAACAGGAGAAATATTTCTCCATCATGAAACAGCCGCTAAAAAGTACCGGTACATTCACGATGCATCGTCAGAAAGGCATCTGGTGGCATAACAACACCCCGATTCCCGGGGATATGATCATCAGCGATGCAGGTATCGTGCAGCGCAGTGCGAGTGGCACGCTACAACGCTACGCCAGCTCGCAACAGCCTGCCCTCAATCTTATGACCGACATTATCCGCCAATTGGTCAGCGGTGATTGGAAACAACTCTCGAAGCATTTCGAAATTGCTGCCACTACCACAGCTGACGAATGGTCAGCCACACTGACGCCCAAGCCTGGCTCGCTGTTTGACAATTACGCGCGGAGTATTGAACTCAAAGGGCAAGCGTATGTGAATTTTATTGCCATTGATGAAAAATCCGACGATAAGACGCGCATTACGTTTTCTCAACTAAGCAGCGACACCCAATTGCAACCGAGTGAAGCAGATGCCTTTTCTTGGTAATCAACCGCTTGCTAATCGATTTTTCGATAGTCGACTTGTCTCTGCAGGGCTATTTTTCGTGCTCACGCTGGTGTTGGGTGCCTACTCCCTGCAACACTGGAAAACAGGTATTCCGCTGGATGCAGACCTGTTCTCATTACTCCCTACCGCTGAGCAAGACCCGGTCGCACAACGCGCACAACAAGTGGCTGAAAGTACGCTTAGCCGCACCACCCTGATGTGGATAGGGCCGTCAACACCAGACCAACTTCGCGATAGTGTGATGCGAGTGAGCCAGGCCTTGCAAAAAAGCGGCTTGTTTGCGGCGATCCATAGCGGCGTTCCCAAACACCATGATCAGCTGCAAACCTTGCTACCCTGGCGTTTTTCACTGCTCTCGGCACAGTACAAAGCACAATTACAGGCAGACAACGGCGTCGCTCAGTTTCTTGATAATTATTACCAACGTTTGATGAGCCCGGTTTCTGCAGTCGGGCCAATTTCTTTACAAGAAGATTTGCTCGGGTTGCTGAATGGATGGCTACAAGCGCTGCCATTAACGACGCCTCCCATCGATGTCGAAACAGGTCTGTGGACAGCCACCATTGATGGCCGTGTTGGTGCGTTTCTGGTGCTGATCAATCAGGCTGACGCTTTCACATTAAAAGCTCCGGAACAAATCGCCGCCGTTATTGAGCAAATACGCCACGATGAAGCCCTTAGCGATACGCAGATATTGGCCTCAGGGGCAGCGTTATTCTCGGCAGCGGCGGCGCATCAAGCCAAACAGGAAATATCGACCGTCGGTCTGGGTTCGGGCATCGCTGCGATTGTGCTGATTCTGTGGGTGTTTCGTTCGCTACGCGGATTGTTGAGTTTGTTACCCGTTATCTTTGGCAGTTGGATAGCGCTATTGGTATGCGATCTCGTATTCACCCGCGTTCATCTGATGACGTTGGTGTTTGGCGCCAGTCTGACGGGTGTATCCATCGATTATGCATTACATGTCATGGCTGATGCGTTTCAGCGGCAGGGGCAATGGTCGGCGAGTGCGGCTGTAAAGAAACTCCTGCCTGGGCTCACACTCGGCATGCTGACCAGTGTTTTGGCCTATGCCTGCCTGGCCCTGGCGCCGTTTCCGGGGTTACAGCAGGTGGCGTTGTTTTCAGGGGTGTCGTTATTCAGCGCCTATATGATGGTCGTTATGATGTTTCCCTTGTGTCTGGCGGGATTTCAACGCACACATACACCGGTTCTGCTGCATTTGATTCGTCAGTTCATGGTTTGGCGCGAACCCTTCCTCGCCAAACGTACGCTCTACTTTGGCTTAATCCTTGCGATTGCCATTGCCGGCTTTTTCCAACTGAAAAGCGACGACAATGTCCGCCTGCTTTATAGCAACAGCCCACAACTTCAACAAGACGACGCCAAATTACGTGAGGCATTCGGGCTAAAACATAACAGCCAGTTTTTATTGTTAGAGGCCAGCAATGAAATCCAACTGCTGGCACTGGAACAACAGGTGGCCAGCAAACTCGACACGCTGATCACACAACAACAGCTGACGGGTTATGCAGCGTTATCACAATGGTTACCCACCCAAGACCAACAGCGCGAAAATCAAGCATTGCTGGAGCGCACGCTGCTGGCCCCGGCCTCTGCAGGCTATCAATCATTGATGCAAATGGGCATTTCAGCTGCGGCGCTGGAACAACAATGGCAGGATTACCAAAGCGTGCAAGGCCGCCATCTTGGCATTGAAGAAGCGCTCTCCTTACCCATCGCAGCGCCGTGGAAATCATTGTGGCTCGGTCAATCTGAGCATGGCGTGGCGTCTCGTATTACTTTGCAAGGCGCAAATGACATTGCCCTTATCAAGCGAACCATTGCAGGTATTGAGGGTGCGCGTCTGATTGACCGCGTCGCTGATATTTCTGAATTGCTCGGGCGCTACCGCGTTTATAGTGCTTACCTGGTAGTGCTCGCTTTGTTCATAACGTGGGTCTTGTTGGCACCACGCTATGGGCTGCAAAGGGCTTTTCAGGTCGTCGCTGCACCCGCTTTAGCCATTGTTCTCACGGTGGGGCTGCACGGCTGGCTGAACCTGAATTTCAACCTGTTCAGTTTGTTCGGCTTTTTGCTCGTGTTGGGAATGGGGGTCGACTATGCCATTTATTTCAGCGAGGCCGGCGATCACCTCGACAATACTGCATTGGGCATTACGCTCGACGCCCTTACGACTTTATTCTCTTTTGGCCTTTTATCAGTGTCAGAAACGCCCGCCGTGAGTGCCTTTGGCATTAGCGTTTTGTGTGGCATTACATTTTCGTGGCTGTTTGCACACTGGGTGGGAACCCCTGCGAGCAAGCCCTCAGCGCAACCCAATCAACAAGGAGTAACCTCATGAAGTACCAAAGCGATGTATTGGTGATTGGAGCAGGCCCTTCCGGCGCCATTGCAGCGGCCATTCTCAAACGCAAAGGACACGATGTGCGTATTGTCGAACGGCAAAAATTTCCACGCTTTTCCATTGGTGAAAGTCTGCTTGCTCACTGTCTGGATTTTGCTGAAGAGGCAGGCATGATGGAGGCAGTGGAAGCGGCCGGCTTTCAATTCAAAAATGGCGCGGCTTTCGTACGCAATGGCGAATATTCCGATTTTGATTTTGGCCAGCAATATACAGCAGGACGTGGCACTACCTTTCAGGTACAACGCGCTCACTTCGATAAGGTGCTTGCAGACGAAGCGGCACGTCAAGGCGTCGACATTCATTATGAAGTCGAAGTGTTGAGCGCGGATTTTTCGGGCGAACAACCACGCCTGACCGCCCGCGACAGCAGTGGCGAAACCCACGAATATACGGCGCGCTTCGTATTGGATGGGAGTGGTTTTGGTCGCACTCTGCCGCGCTTGCTCGAACTGGATTATCCGTCACAGTTTCCAGTGCGTAATGCGGTGTTCACGCATATTGAGGACAACATCGCCGCGGGCGAATTCGATCGCGATAAAATTCGCGTCACCATCCACCCTCAACACCATGATGTTTGGTTCTGGTTGATTCCCTTTTCCAATGGCCGTTGCTCGCTTGGTGTCGTAGCCCGTGCAGAATTCTATTCGGATTACACCACCGATCTGACGGCCCGCCTCAAGCAAATCGTTAATGAAGACCCCGGCCTTTCGCATCTATTGCGCAACGCTGTGTGGGATACTCCGGCGCGTGAACTGGGTGGTTACTCCGCCAACGTCCGCAGCATGCACGGGCCAGGCTTTGCATTATTGGGAAATGCCGCAGAGTTTCTTGATCCAGTGTTTTCGTCTGGCGTCACCATCGCGATGAAATCTGCCAGCCTGGCAGCCAATGTACTGCACCGCCAGCTCAATGGCGACAGTGTCGATTGGGAAACCGAATTCGCGCAGCCCCTCAAAAAAGGCGTCGATGCCTTTCGTGCCTATGTCGAGGGTTGGTACGATGGTCGTTTTCAGGACGTTATTTTCTACGACAAACAAGCTCCCGACATTAAAGCCAAAATATGCTCGATATTGGCGGGTTATGCGTGGGATCTCAGCAACCCCTTTGTTGCCGAGCCACAACGACGCCTGAGTGTATTGGCTGAACTCTGCAAACAAGACTAAAGCTCATTGCGATGAACAAACAGCAAAGTCGCTATAGCCGAGTCTTGCATAATTTCACGGATAGACTGCACCTCACGGGTCGAGCCTGGGGGGGGCTGTTGCTTTGCTGTTTAATGAGTGGGTGTCAGTCACTGCCGCCGCTGAGCCCGGCCGACGCCAGCGGGCGTCACGCCACCGTCACTCAATGGCTGCAATTACGAAGTGATCGCCAGCAGCTCGAAGCAATTTGTCTGCTGGAAATCACCGACAAGAGCATGAAAGTGGTGGCCACCACGCCGCAAGGCCAGACCTTGCTGACAGCGGAACTCGACGAACTTGAAATCCTGCGTACGACGTTGGCGCCATGGCTAGAAACATCCGGGCTGCAAGCTGAAATGATCGCACGCGACATTCAGATTGCTTTATGGCCGGTCACTGCCCTGACCGAGGCGGGGTGGCAGGTCGAAGAAAAAAGCCTTGGAAATCATCGTATAGTCCATTTGCACGGCGAAAAATGGGCCGAGATTTTCTATGAAGGAGGCCAGGTGCAACCCACCCGCATTCTGATCGAACGCGGCAAGAAACTCTATACTGTAGATCTGCGTACCCTGGAGTGGAACACCCCGTGAAACCGCCGGTATATATCAATGCTTTCGGCATCAACTGCGCATTGGGCAATAACGCTGCCGAGGTTGCTGCGCGCCTGTTCGTAGGCGACACCTCTGGTATGGTGGAAAAAGCCTGCTGGGTTCCCCATCAAACCGTTATCGTGGGCGCCGTCACCGCAACATTGCCCAGCATTCCTAAAGCCTTGGCCCGTTTTGCCAGTCGCAACAATCAGGTACTTCTGCAGGCGGCCAATCAAATTGAGGCGCAAGTGCAGCAAGCTGTTGCACGTTTTGGCGCACACCGCATAGGCGTAGTGCTCGGCACAAGCACCACCGGTATCGCCGAAACCGAGCACTATCTGGTTGACGCCTCGCAAGCAGAGCGTTATTGCTACCAACTGCAGGAGCAAGGTTCGCCCGCGCAGTTTCTGGCAGCCTACTGGCAGCTACGTGGACCCGCCTGGGTGGTCTCGACCGCCTGCTCCTCCAGTGCACGCGCCATGATTGCGGCTAAACGACTGCTGGATCAAGGCATCTGCGACGCTGTCATCAGTGGTGGTGCCGATACCCTGTGCAAACTTACACTTAACGGTTTCACTGCGCTTGAAGCCGTTAGCGCGACGCGCTGTGATCCCTTTTCTGCGCATCGCAATGGCATCAATATTGGGGAAGGCGCTGGCGTTTTTCTGTTGAGCAAAACGACTGATCTGGGTGGCGAGAGCGTTGTCCAGAAACGCGCTGCCCCAAAATGCGTTGCCCGCTTCTGTGGTGGGGGAATTTCAATGGATGCTCACCATATGTCTGCACCTGATCCCAAAGGCAGAGGCGCAGTACGTGCCATGCAGGCAGCCTTGCACGAAGCAGGGATTGCCGCCACAGACATTGGCTATGTCAATTTGCATGGCACCGCTACCCGTCAAAACGATGCCATGGAGTCGCACGCCATGGCACAGGTATTTCCTGCGGGCGTGCCTTGCAGCTCGACCAAGCCGCTCACGGGCCACGCCTTGGGTGCCGCCAGTGCCATCGAAGCATCGCTATGCCTGCTTGCGCTCAACGGTGCTAACGGCGAGGGCAAGCTGCCTCCGCATATCTGGAGCGGTGCGGTGGATGCCAGCTTACCGCCGCTGTCTTTCACTCGGGTCGGCCAGCCTGTGTCGACAAGCAATAGCCACAATCTCAAAAACCGCTACATGATGAGTAATTCCTTCGCTTTTGGCGGCAACAATGTATCGCTGATTTTTGGACACCCGCTATGACATTACCCTGGCCTATAGACGCGCTCATCCCACATAGCGGAGAGATGATACTGCTGGACGAGATTCTAGAGTCTTCCCCGGATTTTATCGCGGCCCGCTGCACGCCCAAACCAGATAGTTTATTCAGCCGTGTTGACGGCAGCGTGCCTTCCTGGGTGGGGATCGAGTATATGGCCCAAGCTATTGCAGCCTTTGCGGGCATCCAAGCCAAACAAGCCGGCGAAGAAATCCGCCTGGGATTCTTATTGGGTACACGCCATTATCATTCCAATGTCACCCACTTTTTGCCGGAACAACCGTTGACTATTCGTGCCGAGCGCTCAATCGAAGACAGCAACGGCTTGAGTGTATTCAATTGTCTGATTGAAGGTGCCAATGTGCGTGTAGAAGCCAGCATCAACGTCTTTCAACCGCAAGATGTCGATTCGTTTTTGAGAGAGAACACATGACACCCACCATTCTCGTTACTGGAGCAAGTCGCGGCATCGGGAAAGCCATTGCACTCCGGCTGGCCAAAGACGGCTATGACATTGTCATTAACTATCGCAGTCGTGATAGCGAGGCAGAAGCCGTCAAGGCAGAAGTTGAGGCATTAGGAAGATCCGCGCGCCTGCTGCGCTTTGATATTGCCGATCGCGAAGCCTGCGCTACCCAATTGCTTGCCGATGTCGAGACCCATGGCACCTATTACGGCGTGGTATGTAACGCCGGCATTGCTCGCGACAATGCCTTCCCATCGATCAGCGGAGAAGACTGGGATCTGGTGGTGCACACCAACTTGGATGGTTTCTACAATGTTCTGAACCCGCTGGTGATGCCCTTGGTGCGTCGTCGCAAACCTGGTCGCATCGTTACACTGGCTTCGGTTTCCGGTTTGATCGGTAATCGCGGTCAAGTGAACTACAGTGCATCCAAGGCAGGCATTATCGGTGCCACCAAAGCACTCGCGATCGAATTGGCCAAACGCCAAATCACTGTCAATTGTGTTGCGCCTGGCTTAATCGAAACCGATATGGCCAGCGAATTACCACTCGATGAAATGATGAAAATGATCCCAGCTCAACGTATCGGAAAACCCGAAGAAGTGGCCGCCACCGTCAGCTTTCTTATGAGTGAGGGTGCTGCCTATATCACCCGGCAAGTGATCGCCGTGAATGGAGGGCTATGCTGATGAAACGCGTCGTCATTACAGGCATGGGCGCCCTTACCTCACTGGGCAGCGATTGGAATAGCGTCGCACAAAAAGCGCAGGCAGGCCAAACCGGTATTGTCTACATGAAAGACTGGGACAAATTTGCCGAACTCAATACGCGTCTGGCCGGCCCCATCACGGATTTTGATGCGCCCCAGCATTGGTCGCGCAAACAAATGCGCAGCATGGGACGTGTTGCCATGCTAGGCGTGCGCGCCTCAGAGATGGCGTTAATCGATGCTGGCTTGCTCGATGATGCCTCCATTAAAGACGGTCGCATGGGCGTGGCTTACGGCTCGTCGGTAGGCAGCACCGAAGAACTCACCAACTTCGGCAATGCCATTCAAAATATTCCCGGCACATCGATCAATGCCAACTCCTACATCAAAATGATGAGCCATACGGCGGCTGTGAACATCGGTGTTTTCTTTGGCCTAAAGGGCCGCGTTATTCCGACGTCTAGCGCGTGCACGTCAGGCAGCCAGGGCATTGGTTACGCCTATGAAGCTATAAAAAGCGGTCGCCAACAGCTGATGCTGGCAGGTGGTGCCGAAGAATTATGTGTATCAGAAGCCATGGTGTTCGATACGCTTTACGCCACCAGCTTACGCAATGATGCGCCCAATAAATCCCCACGCCCCTACGATAGCCAACGTGATGGCTTGGTCATTGGCGAAGGCGCCGGCACACTGGTGCTCGAAGAACTCAGCCATGCACAAGCACGCGGCGCTCGCATCTACGGAGAAATTATTGGGTTTGGTACCAACTCCGATGGCTTCCACGTCACCAAACCCGAAAGCGCCACCATGCAAATCGCCATGGAGCTGGCACTGGCCGATGCCAATCTAGCACCGCAAGCCATTGGCTATGTCAATGGACATGGCACCGCAACCGAGCAAGGTGATATCGCAGAAACGCAGGCTACGATGCGATTGTTTGGAACAAAGATGCCGATTTCTTCCATGAAAGGCTATTTTGGGCACACGTTGGCAGCCTGTGGCGCCATCGAAGCCTGGCTAACCCTTGAAATGATGAATCGTGACTGGTATCTGCAAACCGCCAATCTCGACGACGTGGATGCACGTTGCGGCGAACTGGATTACCTGATGCATGAAGGTCGGGCGTTACAAAACGAATTTGTCATGAGTAATAACTTTGCCTTTGGCGGCATCAATACGTCGCTTATTTTCAAACGCTTTTCCTAAGCGGCAAAGCTGAGGGGCGCCAGTCAGCGCGCCCCCTCAGCAAGTTGACGATCCAGACTCGTTTTTTTCAGTTTGAACGCGCCGTGGGCATAACCTTGATAAACGCCTGAATGCAATTTGCTTGTGGATATAATCAAGCGTGAACCGCGATCGATGCTTATTGCTTCGCGGGTTGAAGTGATATTCATTCCTGCCAGATCCAGGCGACTGCGGTTGACCGTTAGACCTCGCGTTGCAGTAACATCCACATTGGTGGCCTCAACCGTCGAGCGGTCGATTTCGATACCGATATCACGGCCATTGATTACAACGTCTTCCATCACGACATTGGAGTGTTCCAGCGTTATTTTGTCAGCGGTCATGCGATTAAGCGTAATTTGCGTGCAATCACGCAGGACAACGTTGCGATAATGCCCTGAAAAACGCATACCTCGTTGGTTATCACAAAGAAGATCTTTGCGCGCGTCTGGCGTCGGCTCACCCGCCACAGACATATACTGCGGCGGATTGCTGAGGGCGTTTTGCAACAATGCCATGAACTGGTCGAGATGCGAACTCATCGGAACGTGCCCTGCGCCCTCGATAATTTCAAGCTGCGCCTGGGGCATACGCCGAGCAAGCACTTTGCCTGTACGCAAGGGAGCCACACGATCGTCGCTGCCCCACAGGATCGTCGTTGGAACGGCCGTCAAATGCACCGCACTGGCAAAGTCTTCAAATACCAACGAGAACGCCGCATTGGTATTAGGGGAATCTGACACCAGCCACTGCCACGTCTCATCGCTCTTATACGCTGCACGCATGGGGTCAAGCGCAAAGCCCGTCTCCTGAATCACGGTGCTGCGTACATGATCAGCAGCGTTAACCAGATGTTTGACAACCCCTACATTTTCAGCGGTGCCAGGCTTGGGAATCGCCGTGTTATGCTTCAGAAATGCAGTACGTTCAAGAATGCCGGCTGCATCGACCAACACCAACTGCGACACCTCCAGCGGATAGAGTGCCGCAAAACGCAGGGCAACCGCTCCCCCCAAGGAATGCCCCACCACAATGGCCTGACCTTTTTTGTTGCGCGCAAGAATGTCTTTTATCATGGCTGCGTAACGGGTAGGTGTATAACGGCCATCCCCAGGTGGAGAATAACCAAACCCCGGCAGATCCAGCGCGATGACGTGATAGCGCTTTTCCAGGCGTAGCATGACGTTGATCCAGTCTTTCAAGCCGTTTTTACCCAGGCCATGGATCAAGAGAACAGTGGTGGGATGCTGCATTCCCGATTGCACGACCATCACCGGGGAATTGAAGGCGGGGTCTTGCAAAAACTGGCGGTTCCAAGTGTTGGGTAATTCAGGGGTGGGGGGTATTTCCGGGTGGGCTGGCGCTTTCTGTGGGGACCGTAACGGGGATTCAGTTTCTGCCGCGTGCGCCCACACGCCAATACAGGTGGCCAATACAGCTAAAAAGGACAAGAATCTGATTCGTTGTTGACGTAACACTACTGAGTTCCTGATGACCTTTAACCTATGAACCATCGCCTATAAACCATCGTCTATGAACCTTGGCCTATGAACTATGACCTTGACGGGTTTTGCTAGCTTGTACACTTCTGCTCTTCGGCAGTGTGATATCTTACACCAGTCCTGCCCTTCGTCGCTGTTTACGCTGGCGGGCATGCTCTAAAAATAAGACTGTTTTAAACGAGGATAGCTCCATTGAAAAAGATAGTTGCGCTGATCGCTTTTGCACTGTTCATCACCGGCTGTACCACCACGGGTAACTTCAAAGTACCCGAGGGCTCACAGCTCTATATTTACAAAAGAGAAACGCCTGTCAATATCACACCCGATGGTAAGGTAACGACACGCCCCTTCTTCTGGTCAGCCATGGGCTTCCCTCCTGGCGGTGGCATTCCTTATCGCCTGGAAAAAGACGGTCAGACCATTAAGGAAGGCAAGCTGAGAGCGAAGTTCCGCGTTGCTTCCATTTTCTGGCCGCCATTTGCGATCATTTACTGGCCGACCGGATTTAATGGCGACATTACTTACGACTTGGTAAACGACAAGCAAGAGTAACGACCCACTTGGCTGTTGGTTGCTAGCAATTGATAGCTAGTGATTGATTGCTAGTTGTTAATAACTAGTTGTTGATTGCCGGATGCGATCATTGCCGCGTGGCGACAGGTGGCAATGATCGCATCCCCTATTCACTAGAGAGCAAAAATATCAGCTTTTTTCCGCTCCGCTTCCTACCTTTTTTTCCGCTTCGCTCCCAGCCTTCTGCTTTCCAATAAAACTCACCGCGATGATAACCATCACCGTACCCACCGCATGAACCAGCGTGAAGGCTTCTCCCAGCACGAAATACGCCAGCACGATGGTAAAAATTGGCCCTGCCGTTCCCACCAGTGCCGCCTTGGGAGCCCCCAATAATTTGATCCCCCAGGCCATCAAAAACGTTGGCAATACGGTACAAAACACAGCGATCGATCCACTGATCACCCACAATTGCCATTGCACCCACAATAACGACAACGGTCGTGTCAGCAAAAAGTGCACGATAATGGCCAGGCATGACACCGTCATCGCATACACCGTAAATGACATCGCACCCATACGGGGAATCATCTGCCCACTGCCCACGATATAAATCGCAAAGGTAATCGCGCAGAGAAAAATCAAAAACATGCCCAGCAGTGCATCATCCCCCAACACGGTAGCATCTTGCACATACACAATTAAAATGCCGGCATAACCGATCAACAATGCCAGCCACTCGGGCTTGCCGATACGTCGTTTGAAGAACACCACCGACAATAACAACACGATCGTCGGGTACAGATACAAAATCAAGCGTTCGAGCCCGGCACTGATATACTGCAAACCCATCAAATCAAACAAGCTCGCCAGATAATAGCCTGCAAATCCATAACCAATCACCCGCCAATGATCTGCTGTGGTTAGCGACTTGGGTCTCGCGTTACGAAACACAAAAAAACCGATGATTAGATAAAACGGTAACGACAGCCCCATACGCAAGGTAAGCAGCGTAACGGCGTCGATGGGATACTGGTAGGCTAGCTTGACCAAAATAGCCTTCGCCGAAAAGCAAACAGTACCCAGCAAAATATAGGCAAACCCACGCTGCTGAGGTGAAAGCGCTGACAACATTGCTGACTGACTCCTAGTATACGGACACGTGCTGTCCGAACACATGCGCTCTGGCGAAATGCTCTTCGGGCACAGGTTTTACAAAGACATGCCCTACATAGGCTTAGTATATCGCATTTGGCAACCAGACGAATTTGGTTTACTGTTTCGGTACAGTGCCGCAGCAACAACGCACTGTTCCGGCACTTGGCGAAATCACCGAAGGAGTCACCTTCGCATGGATCAGAAAGAAGTGTTAAGCGCGGCACTCGACGCGCTCGATCGGCTGTTGAAAATGTTCACCATAGAACGCTATGTTTATCTCGGTTTGACCAGCGTCTCGTTCATTATTTTGCTCTACACCGGTTACCTGTTGTTGAGTTCGAAAGCAGCCGACGAAGAACTGTTGATCGCGGTTTTTGGCAGTTCAGGCTTGATCGCCGCCTCGTCGGCACGCATCAGCTGGTTCTTCAATCGTTCTTTCAGCCTGATCGAAGGACTGATCAAGAGGCTCACCGAATGAAAGACGCTGACCAGAAAGACAATGATCAATTAGACCTGCTTTTCAAGGAACTCAAACGCAACTCACATGTATCGTTAATCATGGTGGGCACCGGCATTATCTTTCTGGTCGGCAGTATTTATTACAGTACCGCCAGATTACGCCCCCTGCAGGAACAAATTGCACAAAAACAGGCAGAAATCGCTGCATTGGAAGCCGAAGAAATTACCCGCAAAAAGCGGCTTGCCGAGATCAAGCAGGAATACAAAACCCTCAAAGCCAGCACCGAAAACCTGTATTCGGTGAAAGTCACCCCGGATAACGGTGTGTATGAAATGCGTGCCACGGCCTGGGCCACCGGCAACCAGACCGGCTCCGGCCCGGAATACAAGTTCAGCATTTACGTGAACTCTACCCCCGAGGTCATCCAGGCCATCCGCGAAGTCGAATATCGCTTCGATCACCCCACGTTCCAGCAACAGACACAAACCGCCAGCGACAGAACCGACGCATTTGCCGTGCGCTATGTCGGGTGGGGCTGCCTCACCCGGGTAGGCATCACTGTGCGTATGCAAGAGGGTGTGGAGCATACGTTCGACTTCAATATGTGCAAGAGCCTGGGGCCACAATGGGGCAAGCGCTAACCATACTCACAAACTGCTATAGTTTGACAATACCCCTTCCCGTTGATCTGCTTTCAAGGTTGCCCCATGTCTTTGCCTGAGCCTTCACCGAAATCCCAATTTCACCTGATGAAGGAGCGCCGCTTCGCACCGTTTTTCTGGACCCAGTTTTTTGGGGCCTTCAACGACAACGTGTTTAAAAATTCGCTACTCCTGTGGGTAACGTTTGGGTTAGCCACCAGCGCCACCCTCAATATGAGCCTGATCAACAATCTCGCGGCGGGATTGTTTATTCTGCCCTTCTTTCTGTTTTCGGCCTTTGCCGGCCAATTGGCCGACAAGTTTGAGAAAGGTGCGGTGATACGCACGATTAAAATAGCCGAAATCGGCATCATGCTCCTGGCGGTGGTAGGCTTCTATTTTCAGTCGATCAGCGCTTTGTTAGCGATATTGTTTTTAATGGGCACTCACTCAGCATTTTTTGGCCCGGTAAAATATTCGATAATTCCGCAACAATTAAAAAGTGATGAGCTGGTCGGTGGCAACGCCCTGGTAGAATCCGGCACCTTTGTGGCCATACTACTAGGCACTGTGCTCGCCGGGTTGATGAGCAAAGCCGACAACAGCGCGACCCTGATCAGCATAGCCGTGGTTGCCATTGCTATTGCCGGTTGGTGGAACAGCCGACGTATCCCGCTCGCGCCAGCGGCTAACCCCAGCATCAAGCTCAATTTCAACCCCTGGCAAGAAACCCTGCACACCATCAAATTCGCCCAGGAAAACCGGGCTGTGTTTCTGGCGATCATGGGCATTTCATGGTTCTGGTTTTTAGGGGCAGCCTATCTCACACAATTGCCCGCCTTCGTCAAAGCGGTCCTGCATGGCGATCAAACCGTCGTAACGCTTCTGCTTGCAGTGTTTTCCATCGGCATCGCACTCGGATCGTTACTCTGTGAACGTTTTTCAGGCCATAAAATCGAACTGGGACTGGTGCCCTTTGGTTCCATCGGGCTTACCTTGTTTGGCATGGATTTGTACGCCCATAGCGCGAGTAACGGCACTGAAGTCATTGGTATCGGCGCCTTTCTTGCGCAAGCGGGCAGCTATCGGGTCATGATGGATTTCATCGCCATTGGCATCTTTGGCGGCTTCTATATCGTGCCACTCTATGCCATGGTACAAGAGCGTTCTGCTGAAGAACACCGCTCCCGCACTATCGCTGCGGTGAATATTTTCAATGCATTATTCATGGTGGTGTCGGCGCTGTCGGGTATCGTCTTTCTCGGTCTGCTTGAGCTTTCGATTCCGCAATTCTTTTTAATTCTTGCCATTATGAACGGCGTCGTCGCCTGCTATATCTATTCGGTCATTCCCGAATTCACCATGCGTTTTCTCATCTGGATGATTACCCATACCATGTATCGCGTGACTCATCGCGATTTGCGCAAGATTCCGGATGACGGCGCCTGTGTATTGGCGTGCAATCATGTCAGTTATATGGATGCATTGATTATTGCAGGGGCGTGCCGCCGCCCGGTACGTTTTGTGATGTTCAAGCCCATTTATGATTTGCCGGTGCTGAATTTTATTTTCCGCACCGGCAAAACCATACCGATACACTCTAAATCCATTGATCCTGACACTTACAATCGCGCGTTCGAGCGTATTTCTGAGGAGCTGCGCGCGGGCGAGGTGATTTGTATTTTCCCGGAAGGCAAATTGACCACAACCGGCGAGCTGGACGAGTTCAAAAACGGGATCGAAAAGATTCTGGCGCGAGACCCTGTGCCGGTGGTGCCCATGGCGCTCAAGGGTTTGTGGGGCAGCTTTTTCAGCCATAAAGACGGTGCCGCGCTCACCCGTATTCCGCGACGGTTCTGGTCGAGAGTCGAGCTTGTCGCAGGGGACATGATGCCAGCAGATCAGGTGAATGCTGCGGTGCTCAAAGAAAAGGTTGCTGCATTACGCGGTGATGCAAGATAACAGTGAACATGTACTGTTGAGATTCTACCACGGGCCTTTCGTGGGAGATTGGTTCTGGAAACGCCGCAAGTACGTCCCTGTAGGCTCGACGCCGGCATCCCTGCCGGCGACGTTCCAGAACCAACCTCCCACGAAAGACCGCCAAACTTCAGTGCAAGCTTACGTTCAATGGCAACACCAAACATCCGGTAACACATTAACTCTGCAACACTTTCAACGGCAACCCAAGAATCGCATCCCCCGTACCAGCAAGATGCACAATCACCCACACCAATCCAGCCACCGTAATCACATACCACAACACCGACACAATCAACGCATTCTTGTTGAGTGGTAACAATGGGCTTAAGTGGCGCATCTTCCATTCCATGAAAATTTCCAGGTTCCCCACCACCAACAAGAAGGCCAACAACGCCAACCCAAAATAATGACTGACAAACACCCCCAGCGCGGCACCTGCGATACACATCACCAAACCAAACACACTGTTCACCGAAAAACTGACGCTTTTCAGCACGTGTCCGCCATCGAGCGGCACCACCGGCAGCAAGTTGAACAGATTCAACAGTGCATTAAAGGCTGACAATCCGGCGAAGAAAATCTCCCCCGTAATCGCATACACCACTAGAAACGCAAGCGACAGTATCAGCCCGAAAAAAGGCCCCATTAATGCAATCACTACGCTTTGCCAGCGTGTATTAATTTTTTCGTCCGACAATGCCATCCCGCCCAAAAACGGAATCAGATAAATCCCCTTGGTCTTCATGCCAAAATATTTCATCGCACGAATATGGCCGTACTCATGAATCATCAGGCAGACGATCAAGGCAATCGCAAACTTCAACGAAAACAACCACGAATACGCGGCTAAACTCATCCCCGCCAGCAATACTTTGATGGCCTTGGCGCTCTTGAACAATTTGAACGCCAACGAAAGCAATCCCAGTTGGCCGACTTTTCGATCCACGGGCATTTCAACCGTCGGCGTACTGTGTTGCAGCTCATTTAGATCGCGTGTCCCTTCACTCACCGCATGATTGGCAACCGTCACCTGGTACTGGCATTGAAATGGCTCCCACTGCAGTTGAAACCACACCTTGCATTCCAATACATGCTCGGGGGACTGCAGCGCAAACACATGGGTAAACTCACCTTCGGAGGGGTAACCCGCTACGCGTTCGGCCACCAGATCACCTCCCCAATAAACTCTCTGCCAGCCGGCCATCGTAGCTTCAACGCGCAAGGGGCGGCCCAGACATTCTGCTTTAACGACTTCCAAGATCTCATCCTCAATACGGTAGTTACCCCTAACGGGCATCAGGCGAGGATGATAACGCAGGCGCTACAGACAAAGACAGTGACAAAGCGATGCGGCAACCCAGCGGTTTCGCAAAGGATTGCACGGCGCGCTGCCGCAAAGGAAAAGGGGCGAAACAGCGTGAATAGCCACACCCAATCAAGGGAGGAGCTTAGCGCTTGCGGGTAAGGGCAACCCAGAGTCCTGTTATGGCAAGCGACATGATCAACAGCCCCATGACATCGACCGCGAGGACGCCTGCGTTGCCGAACAAACGACCACTGTGCAGATCCAGCAACAGTCGCTCCCAGGTGAGATCTTCGGGCACGTTCTGAAACTGCAAGGCCATGGCCAAAGGCATCGGCAAGGGGGTCGGCTGGCTCCACTGAATTGCGACGGACGAATGGTTATATGGTGCCCATTGCCCACTCAGGGTATCCAAGCTCACCAACGCATCCTGTTCGCGAGACACCACCCCATCGCCAACAATCCCAAGCCCCTTTTTGGCGTCGCCGACCAACGGCATTTTTTCGATCAGTTGCCCCTCCGAGGTAAATAGCACCACACTGTCATTGCAGAGCGCCACGGCGGCATCCGTCGTCTTGACGACACCACTCAGTGGCGCCGCACACTCGCTAATGACCTGTTCATCGATCATCAAACGCCCACCCGCATTTGACACCCACTGCCCTGCCAGCTCAAAGCCATTTTCTACCGGTTGTAGGGTGACGCCATAAAGCTGTAGCCAGAAGATACTGGCCAAGCGTTCTTTATCCCAACCGAGCGCATTGCTGTGATTGATTAACACACCAGTCACCGTGAGAAATATTGCAAACAAGACCACCGCAATGCCCGCTCGCCGATGCACTTTCATTACCGCCAAGCGAAAACGCCGCAATTTTTGGCTCAAACGTCTATGATTGAAAGTTCGCGGATTCATGAATGTTTGGCTGCCACATAACGGTGAAACAACAGGGCAATGCGCGCGACATTGCGGGTGGCGTTCACCGATAACGTCGCCCCTGTAATGCCATCGATGGGGCGATCCAGTTGCTGATCGTCTTTCAGCACCGCACCACGAAACTGATCGCGAAACGACACCAAACGAATCTCTCCGCCCCGTTCTTCGCGATACACCAGCAATTGTACGGATTGGATTTTCTGATCTTTGATCACCACACCCAACGTGATGGGCTTCTCTTTGCCGATTTCATCGAGAATCCATGCCGATGTCCCTTCGTGCCACCAATAGCGCACCCGCATGCCACTGTACGGATGTCCGAGGAGTTGTTGTGCCTGCGTCTTCAAATCAGCGGGTAGCATCAACAGTTTTGATTCTGGCGCGTGCCCACAAAACGCCTGCTCAAGAAAAAGCTCTGGCGACATGAGCTGTTCTTCCGCATGTGCCAGAGAAGGCTCTGCCAGCGTGCACAGAGCGGTCATGAGAGAGGTGACAAAAAACGCAACAAGACAACTAAAACGGATACGCAGCGACATCGGGTAACACTCATCAAACTGCAACGGCCTTGGGGATAGACCAAGGCAAACGCAGATTCACGTCAACCTTGGGAACTCCCTAATACTAGTGCAAAACCACCTTCAGTTGACCAGACGCTCCTTATCGGTTGCGATCGAGACAGCGCGACGCTGCAAAAACCCGACACGCTCACCTTTCAGACGCGCCTGTGCCTCAAGATAAACTGGATTGGACTCCCAAGTTTCGGGCAACAGCCAACCCGTCACAGTAGCGCCTGACTTGAAGATGCCGTAGTTGAGTTTTTCCCAAAATCCATAGTCCATGCCGTAACCTTCACGAACACGGGTGGGCAAATGCTTGGCAGAAATGATTTCCTGTGCGTATAGCGGCGCAATCAACCAGAGGGAACGCGCATCAAACAGGTCTTCTTTCAGGCGAATGGCGGCTGGCGTTACCGTCAATTGCGGGCTGTTCCACATGGCACGGTTGTAATCCATAAAGGATTCCCAATCCGGCGGCAACGAATCCCGCGGAATACCGAACAACATTGCAAACAGTTTGGTTTCCTCGTAAAAGCGCTCTTTTTCCGCTGTAGTTAGCGGCGCCTCCATTTCTTCATACATCATTACCAACGTGTCCCACAACGTGGCGTGTACCCAGATCATGGCATTCACTTCGTTAGCACGATATTCGCTGTGCTTATTAAAAGCGCCGGCTTCATACGGCACTTCACCGGTAATCGAATTATGCGTTTTGTGCACAAGATTGGCCGATGCCATCACCTGCGGCATACTGCCGAAGGTCATCGTCAGAATATTATTGAAGGTACGACGTGCACGCAGCATCGGGTCTTCACGCACAATCGAATGCTCATCGATGCCTGCCGTCACCCAGGGGTGGGCCGTCTGCAGCAATAACGCCCGGCCTGAGCCCCACGCACCTGGCATCAGAGGCTTCGAGAGTTTCCACATCATGGAATCCGGGCCGTACAAACCAATACGCGGATCAGGTATTTTACCGTGCAGTTTTTTCAGTTGGGCACAGAATTCTTCGTCATTCACCCACTTTGGCAGCGGTGCTTGACCATTGGAAGGCACCAGTTTTTCCAACACTGCATCGGGGTTGATCGGTACATCCTCCACTGCACCTGGTGCACTTGCCAGAGCTCCCGTCTTGGGAGACGTTGCATTCGGAATCTCATTAAAACAAGTCGTGGTCAGAAACCCAGGTTCGCCACGCACCATGTTCAGCGAGATATCCATTTCTTTGCCTGTAATGGCGATCTCCTCTGGCATCTGATAGGAACCGAGATGCATAAAATCACCAAATTCCAGATGCCAGGGTCCTTCCTGCATTTCCGATAGCGTGCGCACGCCGCTTTCCGTCAGTTTTGCATCTTCTGTGGCAGGCAATCCGCGCAACCAGAAACTGAAATTCTCCAGCGGCAAGCTGCGTTTGATCAGGTTTTCCAATGCCGGGTTCGACCGCGCATGAGCATCGCCCGGTTGCATACTCACATCATTCGCACCTTGGGTTCCGCGCAGCGTTGCCGCAACAGGACCCACTGTGCTATCGGGGCGAAGCTCCAGTTTGTATTGGTCGCCGAACTGCGTCCAGGTGAAATAGGTTTTATACGATTCATCTTCACGATCGATTTCCATTGCACCTTCCACCTGCCACTCCTGCATCAACTCAGGATCAGCGGGCGTAAAGTTTGATGGCGTCGTGGCACATCCTGTTATAGCGAATGCGGCGCTCAACGCCAACCATTGCCCAATTTTCATGATAGCTCCCCCTTTATGAATCACTTCTTATTAACTCTTTTTTTAAAGACTTCTTCTCAAACCATGCTTATTAAGATGGCTATTTTCTTAACGCTTTTTTATCAATCTTGCCGACAGAGGTCAGCGGTACTGCATCGACGAAAAAGATTTCCTTGGGAATTTTGTAAGGCGCCATCTGCTCGCGGCAAAACGCCACTATTTCCCCACTCAATTCATCGTTGCTGCGCTCCCCCGCAACGCCAGCACGACGCTGCACATACAACTGCACGATGTCATTACCAGGACGCGCCTCATCCGAGCGCCCCACCACCGCACACAATTCCACAAACGGTAAAGACAGCACCTTCGACTCAACTTCGACCGAAAACACCTTATAGCCACCCACGATCAGCATATCTTTGCTGCGATCGCAGATACGCACATAACCTTCCTCATCCATGGCGCCAATATCGCCGGTGTACATCCAAGTCAAACCATCCAGCACGCGCAAAGATTTGGCCGTCGCCTCCGGCATCCCCCAATAACCCTGCATCACCTGCGGGCCACTCACAATAATCTCGCCAGGTTCGCCCTCCAGCATAGGCGTTACCCCATCCACCACATCAACAATACGCACCTGCGTGCACGGCAATGGAATCCCCACACAACCTTGCTTAAACCGCTGCGCCGGGTTCAAGGTTTGCACCGGACTGGTTTCCGTCATGCCATAAACTTCACAAAAACGGCTTTCCCCCACCACGCTTTCCAACAATTTAATTTGCTCAGGCGAAAACGGCGCAGCCCCCGACACACACACCCGCAACTGCGAAAAATCCAATGCCCGAAATGCCGGCGTATTCACCAACATCTGATACAACGTCGGCACCGCCGCCAACACCGTCGGCGGAAACGCCCGCATCTCCGCACAAAAATGCTCAATATTGCGCGGATCAGGAATCAGAATAAACGTCGACGCCGTGCGCAACGCATTAAACAACACCGCCGCGCCCCCGATATGAAACAACGGAAATGCAGACGCCACCGTTTCCTGCCCCAGACGATAGCCATAGAACACATCTGCCTGCACGTTATTCACCAGCAAATTGCGCGACGTCAGCATCGCGCCCTTTGGTTTGCCCGTCGTACCCCCGGTATATTGCAAATAAAGCACCGCATCGACATCGACAGCCTGCACCACCGGCTCCGCCGAACCCTGCTCAAGCACATCCTGCAACGCCCGCACCTTCACACCATTAACATCCGCTTCTTCACGCGCATACGGCATCGGCTTGGCATGCAAATCCATCGCCCCCGACACCCACACGTCACGCAACGACGGAATCTGCCCGACATAAAGCGCACCCGTAGCGTTATAAAGCGCATCCAGCGTCAACAAAATCTTGACCCCAGAATCCTGCGCCTGATGCACTATTTCATTTGGCGTCATCAGCGGCGACACACTGGTCGTAATCATCCCCACCCGCGCCGCCGCGATAAAGGCAACCACATACTGAGGCGTGTTAGGCAAATTCACCGCCATCACATCCCCCGCAGCGCACCCCGCCTTCAACAGACTTTGCGCAAACCGATCCGCCAACGCATCCACCTGTTTCCAGGAAATCGCAGCCCCCAAATACACCAACGCAGCCCGCTCCGGCCACTGCACCGCATGCTCACGCACCAAATCCGAAAGGGTTTTCTGGGGTATCTCAGGCAAGTGATACCAATCTTTCCCCAGCTCCGAATACGTTTTCAACCAAGGCTTATCATCAAGCCGGGACGATGCATCCACCATGCGTGCCACCTAATATTGTCGTTACAATAGAAACTTCACCAACACTAACCCGACGCTCAAAAACATTTACATACACTGAAGCTTGAAGGTCTTTAGTGGGATGTTGTTTCTGGAACGTCGGCCGCAGGGATGCGGCCGTCGAGCCTACAGGGACGTACTAGCGGCGATTCCAGAAACAACATCCCACTAAAGGCCCCCGGAGCCAGATGCAAAAACAGTCACACTATTCATAGGTCTCGAAATGAGCAAAACACAGGCCAGACCGCAAAACTCACCAGTCACAACCAGAAAACAGAAAGACCAGGACCCACACGAGACATACAACAAAATATGTCTTATTGTCTCCAAATGCAAGCCCTTATAAGGCAGGAAAACTGTATAATTTTGTTACCGACTTACCCCATGCAGCCCCATCAAGGCGCCAACACAGGTCGCAAACAAATATTCGCAAACGAACGCAAACTCTCCTCACTGCCAGGGTCCACCTCCGGCGACGGACTCAACACCAACGACTGCACCAAACGCAACACCATCTCCGCCAACATCCCCGACGGCCGTGAACTCAACTCCCCCTTTTTCTGAGCCCCCTGAATATGCATCGTCAAAAATTGTGAAGCAAACTGTAACGACACCCCCAAGTGACGCGTCAAATACGGCAACACCGTCTCCGGCTCAGAATCCAGCAGACGTGATAACAACGGATGCTTATAAGAAAGATGCGCCGCCTTGACGAACGCCTCGATCAACCCATCCAACGGGTTCGGCTGCGACCGCACCTCCGCATCAATCAGCATCATATTCCGTCGCATTTCGCGAAAAATAACAGCTTGGAACAACTGATCCTTATCGCGGAAACGCCGATACAACGTAGCCCGCCCAATACCACAGCGTGAGGCAACATCCTCCATCGTAGTGCGACGCAATCCATAGTCCGTAAACAACTGCAAAGCGGTATCGAGAATCCGCTGCTTTACCTCATCATCATCGTTATCGTGTGTCGTGACAGTGTTCATTTCACTCATCTGCTCAGCCGAAAAATTGTGATCATAACGCCTTTTGATACAGATGGACACGGTTTGTCCCCTCAAAAGCACTCGTCCCTACCCCCTCCCGAACACGCGCGCCGCCTGCCTGGTACACAAAACAGCAGACTTTTCAGCTGTTTATCAGGCGATGAGCCAATGCTATTATGAACGCAGTCACATTTCCCGGAACCATCAAGGCCTCCCCATGAATTCACGCGTCAATGTCGCCCTCATCTTCGGCGGAAGATCCGCAGAACATGAAGTTTCCCTACGTTCTGCCCGCAATGTCGTCGAGGCCCTCGACAAGTCGAAATTCACGCCGAGACTGCTGGGCATCAGTAAGCAAGGCGACTGGTTCTACTTCGCAGATCTCACGCAACTTGAAGGTATTGTCGCCATTTCATCAGAACAGCCCCCTGCAGGCGCACAGCCGGTACTGTTCGGATTGCGCCACTCACGCGCGACGTTTGCGACGGCCGACCAGCAGATCGATATCGATGTGGCCTTCCCGATTCTGCATGGCACCTACGGTGAAGACGGCTGTATCCAGGGTTTGTTTAAAATGCTCAATCTGCCCTATGTGGGCTGCGATGTGCTCAGCTCTGCCGCAGGCATGGATAAAGACGTAATGAAGCGCCTGTTCATTCAGGCAGGTATTCCGACAGCAGACTACGTGCTGATCACCCGCGAGCAACCGGTCGACGCCGCCACCTGTCAGGCAAAACTGGGTTTACCGATGTTTATCAAACCCGCCAATGCCGGTTCCAGCATTGGGGTTCACAAAGTTAAGCGCTTAGAGGATTTCAACGCCGCCCTCAAAGACGCCCTGCAATATGATCGCAAAGTCATTGTCGAGCGGTTCGTCAAAGGACGCGAAATTGAATGCAGCGTGCTGGGCACCACCGACCAACCGGACGCCTCCGTTGCTGGTGAAGTGGTCAGTGCACACGAGTTTTATTCCTACGAAGCAAAATATCTGGATGCTAACGGCGCCCGCATCGACATCCCCGCCAAAATCGATGCGGAGACCCTCGCTCGCATTCAGGCGCTCGCCAAACGCACGTTTACGGCCATGGGCTGTTTTGGTCTGACCCGCGTGGACTTCTTTCTCACCGAGGGAGGAGAACTCTACGTTAACGAGATCAACACACTGCCAGGCTTCACCAATATCAGCATGTACCCCAAAATGTGGGAGTACAGCGGCCTGCCCTATTCCGAATTGATCACCCGCCTGATCACCCTGGCCCTGCAACGCCAGGAAGAAGAAGCCAGCATCAAGACCAACTTCCTGTAATACCCGCGCCCCGCTGCCTGTTGGCACTGCTCCCGATCTGCAGTGCTTATCCGCCAGGCAGCAGGGCTTTCACTTCCTCCTGCCAAGCTTCGCCCGCCAACAAAGAACCCTCGCACGATTTCCAGCTACAACTCCTTGAAGCGTCTATACTTTCCTGACTCTTTAAACCCCTTCACGACCAGATCAGGCCCTCCCTCATGCGCCTGCACCCCTTGCTAGCAGAACAAGTTGCCACGCATCTGCCGAAAGAGATCATGAATCTACCGGCAGTAGAACGGTTTCTCGACGCCATCGATTCGACCTACCATGAATTTCAGAGCGATCTGGTGCTGCTCGAACAGCACATGACACAAAATGCCGAGGAATTGCGTGCACTCAATCATCAGCTCAAACAAGAATCTGAAACCCATCAACTGGTACTAAGCCGCCTCAACCAAAGTTTGAAAGCACGCAACCTCACCTTGGATGACGGCGAACGCAACGATCAAAACCTGCTGGCCGTGGCGCAATTTGTCTCGGAACAAATCGAAAACCAGCGCAAAATCGAAGACAACCTGCGCGCCGCCAAAGAATCTGCAGAAGCCGCCGCCAAAGCCAAAACCGATTTCTTGGCCACCATGAGCCATGAAATCCGCACCCCGTTAAACGGCGTTATTGGCATGGTCGCGCTACTCGAAAACACACAACTGAACACTCAGCAAAACCGTTATCTCGAAACCATCCAGAGTTGCTGTCACTCATTGATCAACCTGATCAACGATATTCTCGATTTTTCCAAATTTGACGCAGGTAAAATCGCACTGGAACGCATCCCATTCAACCTGCATTTCGCCGTCGAACAAACCGTACGGGTTTTCGCAGAACGCGCCCAAGCGAAGCAGATCGAGTTGGTCGCCATGGTTGATCCAGCATTGCCTGATCAACTTGTCGGAGATCCCGGCCGCATACAACAGGTGCTACTCAACCTGCTCTCCAACGCCGTCAAATTCACGGAAAAAGGAGAGGTATTCGTGCATGCTCGCGCTCTGCGCACCCAAACCCACAACCGCTTTCGCACCTGGGTGGAATTGCGCGTTCGCGATACCGGCATCGGTATCAGTCGCACCTCCCAAAAGCGCTTGTTTCAACCTTTCACCCAAGCGGATTCCACCACCACACGTAAATTCGGCGGCACAGGATTGGGCTTAGCGCTCTGCAAACAAATTGTCGATGCAATGGAAGGCACCTTGAGCGTGGCCAGCAAAGTCGGTATCGGCAGCGAATTTATCATTCAAATTCCTTTTGGCATCGCCACCAATCAAGACCCTGCACCCTGGCGCAATAAAACCTTCGATAAAAAGCGCATTCTCATCGTCGACAACAATCGCACGGCCGCCGATGTCATGCACAAACGTCTGGAACAATGGGGTCTCACGGCCTACGTGGCGGCCAAAAGTGAAAACGCCCGCCGATTGCTACAGAAAGGTCAGTTTGACTTATTAATCCTCGATCTGCACCTTGCTGATGGCGGCGGATTGGAATTGCTGCGCAGCCTGCTGAACGCCGAACCCAAGCTCCGCACCATCCCGGTACTGCTGATGACGCATTTGGTGGACAGCCCAAACACCGCCAGCCTTCCCCCCTGCGACCTCACCTTCATCACCAAACCCATCGAAATGCAGGAACTCTACGATTGCGTCGCCTGCCTGTTTGAATCACCGACGACACCCCCCACCAGCGCCCCCCAGTTCACCCCACGGCAAGAATGGCTTCCTGCCCGCACCCTGCGCGTTCTCGTCGCCGAAGACGACCACGTCAACCAGGAAATCGCCACCATGATGCTGCGCGATCTCAATTGCCGGGTCGATATCGCCGAAAACGGCCTGGAAGCGGTGGCCGCCGTCGAGCGCATACAATACGACGCCCTTTTCATGGATTGCCAAATGCCCGAAATGGATGGCTACCAGGCCACACGCTTGATCCGCAGCAACGGCCACCATGAGCTGCCCATCATTGCACTCACTGCCAACGCGATGCCAGAAGATCGCCAGGTGTGCATCACGGCGGGGATGTCAGACTACATCACCAAACCAGTGAAACCCGCCACGTTGGCGCAAGTGCTGCAAAAATGGACGCACTCGCGCTCGAGTCTCGACACACCCGAAACACCAGCACCCACAGCCACCGCCGATAACGCACCAGAAGAGCCGATCACGACAGAGCTGGCCGACACCCCGGAATGTCTGAACGTATCGCACGGATTGGAAATGATGGGAGGTAAGGTGGGGCGTTATGTCAAACTGCTGAAGCTCGCACTACAACAGCATCATGACACCCCCACCGGCATTCGCATGGCCCTTGAAGAAGGTCGCCACGAGGTCGCACTGAAACTGGCGCACTCACTTAAAAGTGTGACGGCCAATATAGAGGCTGACCTGGCGTCAGGCATGACATTTGAACTGGAAAAGCGTTTGAAAGAAAACACCTTTGGTGGTGTGCGGCTTGCCCCGTTGGCACAGGAACTTGAGCAACACTGGCGGCTCGTCAAAGAATCCGCACAGGCATTTATTGACCAACATGGAACCCACTAATGCAGTAGGTATTGAGCGCCTCTTGTGCAAGACTCTCGTACAAAAGAGCTGCACTGTGCAAGTGCACAAGAGGCATTCAGGCGCTTATTTCTTTTCGTCATCCTCAAACTCGGAACGAACGGCCAACACACCCATTTTCAATGAGTTCCACGCCATTTCCAGCGCATCTTTGACATCGGCAGCGGCTTCTTCCGTATGGTGCTCTACCTCACGGAAACGTACTTTCAGTTCCTCGCTCTTTTCTTTCAGCTCTGCAACACGGGTTTTCACCTTTTCATTGACGGTTTGCTGAACATCTTTTGCACGCGCTTCCAGACGGTCAATTTCGTAATCCCACTCGTCCAGTTGATTTTTGAGCTTCTGGATATATTCATGTTTAGACATAACACACTCCCTACTTATTGGTGAATCGATTAAGCCCCAGGCCGAGCCCAGACGCATTGACACATATCAAACGCCTTGATTTGACTGTCGCTCTTAGCAATTCCTTCTGAGCAAAGCATACTCCACTTACAAAACTTTGACGATCGTCAATTGAAATATTGCAATCGCCCCCTATATTCCCCGTTGCAGGCAACCAAAAAGGGAGAAAAAGCCATGTCTTTACTTAAGCGTACTAACAACCCTGTTACCCGTAACAGTGGCCCGCTTTCTTCTGCAGATGCGTTCCAAAGTCTGGTAGACCGATTTTTCGGCGATCTTTCATTTCCCACACTCAGCGAATCAGATTTCCATGTACCTGCTACGGACATCTCCGAAAGCAAAGAAAATTACTGCATAACGACAGAACTTCCAGGAATTAAAAAAGAGGATATTAAACTCTCTTTACATGACGGTATTCTTACCATCGAAGCGGAAACAAAATCGGAAAGCAGTGAAGAAGGCGACAACAAAACCTTGCGGCGCGAAAGACGTTACGGGAAATTTCTGCGACGTTTTACACTTGGTCCGCAAGCCAATGAGAGCAACGTTGATGCCAAATTTGAAAATGGTGTTTTGACTGTCACCATTCCAAAAGCTACACCACCTGCGCAGCCAACACCAAAAAGCATTCCGGTCAGTTGAAACAAAAAGGGCTCGCACATCAAAGAGGGCAGCTACAGCAAAAAGGGCACCGATGAAGGTGCCCTTTTTGAATTAACATTAGAATTATTATTGCAGCATCAGACTAGCACAGCATCAAGCAAGCTTTGCTTCCTGATTAACATCCAGCAGGCCTTCAGAAATATTACACAAGGAATGTGCATTTTTAATTTCGACTTCCTTACCTTCGACGACAAGCAAGCCATGCTTTTGCAAGCGGGTAAAAACACGACTCACGGTTTCTACCGCCAGTCCCAGAAAATTACCAATATCATTCCGCGACATAGCCAAGCGGAAACGCGTGGGTGATAAACCTCTCGCTCCGTTACGAGCAGCAATACTCAATAGCAAAGAAGCAATCCGCTCTTCCGCACTCTTCTTGCTCAACAACATGAGAAGTTGTTGATCTGCCTGAATTTCTTTACTCATCAACTGAAAGAAATGGCGTTGCAACGAAGGAATCGCCACTGAAAGCTGTTCCATTTTATCAAACGGAATCTCACAAACTGCCGCAGATTCAAGTGCCTTGGCGGAATTCGTATGCGAGTTGGTACAAATGCCATCGACCCCCAATATCTCACCTGGCAGGTAGAATCCCGTGACTTGCTCTTCACCATCTTCCGTCACTGAGTAGGTCTTGATGGAGCCACTACGCACTGCATAGATAGAACGAAACGTGTCACTGGCCCTAAAAAGATGCTCACCTTTGCGTAGGGGGCGACTGCGTCGAATGATCGAATCGAGCTGATCCAGTTCTTGTTCCTTCACCGCGACCGGCAGACAAATAGGGTTCAACGAACACTCTTGGCATGAAACGCTAAGCGTTCGCGAAGGAATTCTGCCGTGTTCCTGGTCAGTGATCATAAACGCAACCTCAGTGCAGGACTGATTGAATTTGGGTGCCGACATCCTACCATGCGTAATACGCATTTGGTAACTGTCTGGAGCTTTCTTTGGAGAAGTCGAGCAGCAATTTCTCAGAGCACACGAGAGAAGCGTCTCCCTGATTTCAAATGTTCAGGTAGATAAGCATCAAATGCCATACAGATTTTACGTACTACCAATCTTCCACGTAGCGTTACCACATAACGCTCACCATCAAAGGATAGCAAATCCTCTGCGACATATTGCTTTAGCAGCGCACACTCGCTGGCGAAATGAGATTCAAAATCAATTTCATATTTTCTCGCCACGGCTGCAGGGTGCAATTCATTTTGACAAATCAATGACATAATCACATCACGGCGAATCACATCTTCCCGTGTTAATGCAATACCTGCCACTGTCGGTAATCGCCCCTCGCCCACTGCCGTCAAATACTCACTCACCGAACGAGAATTCTGGCAATAAATGTTACCCACCTGACTAATCGAAGACACTCCCAGCCCGATCAGGTCTGCAGTTTTATTCGTTGTATAGCCCTGAAAATTCCGATGTAATTCCCCGTGCGCATAGGCAATCGCCAGATCATCGTCAGGTTTTGCAAAATGATCCATGCCAATATGCACATAACCGGCATGCAGTAAACGTTCAGCCGATGCACAGAGAATTTTTAGCTTTTCATCAGGGGGTGGCAATGCCGCTTCATCCAACAACCCTTGGGATTTAAAGCGTGCCGGCAAATGCGCGTAATTGAACAGTGAAATTCGGTCAGGCGACAGTTTAACAACGACATCAACCGTCTTTAAAACACTGGCAACCGTTTGATAGGGCAAGCCATAAATCAGATCAAGATTGACCGATTTGAATTTGTAGGAGCGCGACGATTGCACGAGATTTTCGACCATTTCAATCGATTGAATACGATTGATTCCGCGCTGCACCTCAAGATCAAAATCTTGCACGCCAAAGCTGACACGATTAAATCCCAAACCGCGAAGCAGCCCCAAACGTTCGGCATTAACCGTACGAGGATCAATTTCTATCGACAATTCAGCCCTATCGCTGTTGGCGATATTAAAATGACGCCCAAGATGGTACATCAATTCTGTTAATTCAGAATCGTCGAAATAAGTAGGCGTACCACCGCCCCAATGCATTTGCACTACCGGCCTATTTTTGCCGATCAAATTCGACACCATGCGAATTTCCTGTATCAAATGATCCAGATAAATACGCATTTTCTCGCGATTCTGAGTAACCACCTTGTTACACGCACAGTAATAACAAAGCGACTGACAAAACGGCAAGTGCACATACAACGACAATGGTCGTCGGCTTTCATTGCTGGCGACTATCGCTCGCTCATAATCCTTGAAAGTAAATTCTTCATGGAACTGCAACGCAGTTGGATATGAGGTATAACGCGGGCCGGCAACATCGTGCTGCTTGATAAACGCCTCATCCCACAGAACCTGGGCTTTCTGTAATGTCGGCATACTCTGCATCACTGAACTACCTTCTCGCTTCCGGGGAAATGGAATCACATTAACCATTGGAGCATCACTCCTTTTCACCTTTGCATTCTGCAAAAGCCAGCCAAGGATCACGTTGACGTGGATCAAGCACGCCAAACTTTCGCGACACCACAAAGAGGTATATGAATGTTTTTGCTGGCTGAATCATCGACAACCGCACACCACGCGGCATGAGAACAGGGCTAAACACTGTAAAGATCAGGGATAGAGGCAGGGCTTGAGCGCTACGCGGCAAACCGGCTTGGAGAGCTTGGAGAGCTTGGAGAGCTTGGAGAGCTTGGAGAGCTTGGAGAG
>CAYYPW010000025.1:0-15975 GCA_964473645.1 uncultured Moraxellaceae bacterium | reverse complement strand
TGGAACGAATCTGCTGCTCAATATCTCTGGCGATTTCGGGCTTATCTTCGAGGTACTTGGCAGCATTGGCCTTGCCCTGACCAATCTTGTCGCCACGGTAGGCATACCAGGCACCCGATTTTTCCAGAACACCGGCCTGCACACCGAGATCCAGTATCTCGCCTTCGCGATAGATACCCTTGCCATACAGGATCTGGAACTCTGCCTGCCTAAACGGCGGCGCCACTTTGTTCTTGACCACTTTAACGCGGGTTTCACTCCCCGTCACTTCTTCGCCCTGCTTCACCGAGCCCGTACGACGAATATCTAAACGCACAGACGCGTAGAATTTGAGAGCGTTGCCGCCGGTAGTGGTTTCCGGGTTACCAAACATCACACCGATCTTCATACGAATCTGGTTGATGAAAATCACCAGGCAGTTCGCCTGCTTGACGCTACCCGTGATTTTCCGCAGCGCCTGCGACATCAAACGCGCCTGCAAGCCCACGTGGCTATCGCCCATCTCACCTTCGATCTCGGCACGGGGCACCAACGCCGCCACCGAGTCGACAACAATCACATCCACCGCATTGGAACGCACCAGCATGTCGGTGATTTCAAGCGCCTGCTCACCGGTATCCGGCTGCGATACCAACAGATCATCAACATTCACACCCAGTTTTGAAGCGTAAATCGGATCGAGTGCGTGCTCGGCATCCACGAAGGCGCACACGGCACCTTGTTTTTGCGCTTGCGCAATTGCACTCAAAGTCAGCGTTGTCTTACCTGATGATTCCGGCCCAAATATTTCGACAATACGTCCTTTCGGCAACCCACCAATGCCCAGGGCAATATCCAGCCCCAACGATCCGGTAGACACCGCTGGAATCGCCTGCTGAAGCTGATCCCCCATTCTCATGATCGAGCCCTTGCCAAACTGACGCTCGATTTGTGCGAGTGCGGCACCCAGAGCTTTGCGCTTATTGTCTTCCATTAGCTATTCCTCATCAAAAATAGAGCCATCGCGGCGAAAAAGTGGGCAGAAAGCGGAACACATGTAAATACGTACAGTATTATGCTACATCTCTGGCCATTGCGCCAGTGTCGGAGGGCAAATTCTGAACACTATTCGTAGCTTGGCTCACCGGCTCAGTCCGCGCGACCACTGTTTCCTTCTTGTTTGCAGGGGAACCCACGTCGCGCCAACCACGAATTCGCGTATTGAATCCCTGCAACGCAAATAAGACAGCACTGGCACGAATATCTTGCCGGTCTCCCTCAAAAAACATGTGTGCACACTCAACACCTTGCCGCGAAGCCCAAGCAAACCAGACGGTCCCAACGGGCTTGTCATCGGTGCCCCCCGTCGGGCCAGCAACGCCGCTAATAGCCAGCGCATAATGCGCCTTGGAATGTTTGAGCGCCCCTTTTGCCATTTCACAGACCACTTTTTCGCTGACAGCACCATTGCGCTCCAGCGAGGACGCTTTCACGCCCAGCATGTCTTTTTTAGCTTGATTGGAGTAGGTGACAAAGCCGCGATCGAACCATTCTGAACAGCCGGGCACTTCGGTAATGGCCTCAGAGACCCAGCCGCCGGTACAGGATTCCGCCGTTGCAACCATGGTGTGAGTGCCTTGCAGCAGGTCGCCAAGGGATTGAGCGAGCGTGCTGATCATTTTTCGTTTTTGTTCTAGCGTGAGCAAGGCTGCTTAAACCCCAATGATGATTCGGAAAGACATTGTAGCCTGCCTGTCGTGAAACGATAAACCTATTGATCGGATAATCCTTTACTCACTTCGCAGAAGCGCTGACAGGCGGGCAGATGACCTTTATCATACCTGCTTTTGCCAGACATCTGACCATCGCCATGACCGTCATAGAAGAAGACCTGAACAAACACACCCCCATGATGCAACAGTATTTCCGCATCAAGGCCGAACATCCGCACGAGTTGGTGTTCTACCGCATGGGGGACTTCTATGAGCTGTTCTTTCATGATGCCGTCACGGCCGCCAATCTGCTGGATATTACACTCACCAGTCGCGGCCAATCGGGCGGAGAGCCTATTCCCATGGCTGGCGTACCCTATCACGCCGCCGAAGGTTATCTTGCCCGCCTGGTCAAACAAGGCGTCTCCGTCGCGGTGGCCGAACAAATGGGCGACCCGGCGCTGGCCAAGGGGCCGGTAGAACGTAAAGTCGTACGCATTGTGACACCCGGCACGGTCAGCGATGAGGCCCTGCTCGAAGAACGTCGCGACAACCTCCTGTGTGCCATCGCCCGTCACCAGGATGACATCGGTCTCGCAAGCCTGGATATCACCAGCGGGCGTTTTACCGTCTGCGAAGTCAAAGGCGTTTCAGCTCTTGATGCCGAACTCAGTCGGCTCAACCCTGCCGAAGTCCTCGTGGAAGAAGACTCATCCCTATACAAACACCTCAGCGCCAGAAAAGGCCTGCGTGCTAAGCCTGCCTGGCATTTCGAGCAGGAATCAGCCCGTCGCACACTGACCAGCCAATTCGAAACCCACGATCTCAACGGGTTCGGCTGTGAACATATGCGCCTGGGCGTAGCGGCCGCGGGTTGTCTTCTGCAATACGCCAAAGAAACCCAACGCGCTGCCCTGCCTCATATCCGCTCAATACAGGTCGAAAGCCTGCAAGATTGCGTTATTCTCGATGCAGCGACACGACGCAACCTCGAACTGGTTGAAAACCTGAACGGGGACGACCGCTATACGTTGGCGTGGGTGCTCGATAAAACCAAGACAGCCATGGGATCGCGCCTATTGCGCCGCTGGCTAAACCGGCCACTCAGGCAGCGCAACACCTTAATTGCCCGCCAACACGCAATCAAGGCGTTACTTCAGGATTATGGTTTTGAATTGCTGCAAGGGCATCTTAAGCAGATCGGCGACATTGAACGGATACTCGCCCGCATCGCGCTGCGCTCAGCACGCCCCCGCGATCTGTCTCGCCTGCGCGATGCGCTCCACTTATTACCCGCGTTACAAACCGATTTGCGCAGCTTTGCGTCGCCCTTGTTACAAGATTTGTCCACCGCCATCAACGAATATCCCACGCTGAGTGAACAACTCGTCAAGGCACTCGTGGAAGCACCGCCCGTGCTCATCCGTGATGGTGGGGTTATCGCAGAGGGATACGATGCCGAACTGGATGAGCTACGCGCCATCAGCGAAAATGCCGGCGACTATCTCGTCAGGCTCGAAGAGCAGGAAAAACAAAAAACCGGCTTGAGTACGCTTAAAGTCGGCTACAACCGCGTGCACGGTTACTATATCGAAATCAGCCGCAATCAAGCCGATCAGGCGCCCGTCGAATACACACGCAGACAAACCTTGAAACACGCCGAACGCTTCATAACGCCTGAGCTGAAGGCTTTTGAAGATAAAGCCTTGAGCGCGAGAAGCCGCTCCCTGGCACGCGAAAAATATCTTTACGACAGTCTCATAGACCGCATCAATGAAGATCTAGTCGCCCTGCAGTGCAGCTTCGCAGCCGTTGCGGAACTAGATGTACTCAGCAATCTGGCCGAACGGGCTGACACCCTCAACTTCACCTGCCCGATACTCGCCGAACACGGCGGTATCGAAATCCAGAAAGGACGCCACCCAGTCGTAGAGCAGGTGCTTGAGGAAGCCTTTATTCCCAACGACCTGAACCTCAGCCCCAACCGTCGCATGCTGATTATCACTGGTCCGAACATGGGGGGTAAATCGACCTTCATGCGACAAACAGCGCTGATCGCCATTCTCGCGCATATCGGCAGCTTCGTACCGGCAGAACGCGTCGAGATCGGCCCCATCGATCGTGTGTTTACCCGTATTGGTTCTTCGGATGATCTGGCAGGTGGCCGTTCTACCTTTATGGTAGAAATGACTGAAACAGCCAACATTCTGCATAACGCCACCCGTCAGAGTCTCGTGCTGATGGATGAAATCGGCCGCGGTACCAGCACTTTTGACGGGCTTTCATTGGCCTGGTCAGCGGCCACCCATTTGGCCGTGAACCTTCAGGCGCTCACCTTGTTCGCCACGCATTATTTCGAGCTGACGCACCTGCCGGATCAAATCGCCAGCGTCGCTAACGTTCATCTAACGGCCCAGGAACAGGGCGACGACATCCTGTTTCTGCACAAAGTGCAGGAGGGCCCCGCCAACCAGAGCTATGGCCTTGCCGTTGCAAAACTGGCAGGCGTGCCGAGCACCGTCATCAGTAACGCCCGCAAAAAGCTGCGCCAACTGGAAAAGCAGGATCTGGGGTTACAGGTCATCTCCGCAGCCAACAGCCCGGTGCAATCAGATCTGTTCAACGCACCACAGCCCCCACACCCCGCTGTGGAGTATCTGAGTAAACTGGAACCCGACAATTTGTCACCCCGCCAGGCCCTCGATTTGATCTATAAACTCAAGGACATGACGGACAAATCCTGAACTTGGCGAATTTGGTATAGCAGCGTCATGAGTCTCGGCATTGACCTCCCAGTCAAAGGCGACGAAACTACAATACGCTTCCTTTTTTTGTTTTCTGCTGGTTGGCGACCCGAGCGCATCAGGACGAAACATTGATGTCCCTCAGGCAAACGGTGTCAAGGCTTGGTAAAAATGCCCATAATCGATGCTGGCGGGCAACGACAGGAAACGAAATTTTGTTAGAATCGGCGACTGTTTTGTTGGCACTGCGCAGGAGTGGCGTCTACGCAAAACCAGTCTATGTATCACCATTGGGGCCAAGGCACGCATAATGCCTTTGCGATGAGCACTGCTAAACACTGCGGCAGTATATGTAAAGAGGACACTGTTCCATGACGTTCGTAGTTACCGAAAACTGTATCAAATGCAAATACACTGACTGCGTAGAGGTCTGCCCGGTCGACTGTTTTTATGAAGGCCCGAACTTCCTGGTCATTCACCCTGACGAATGCATTGACTGTGCCCTGTGTGAGCCCGAGTGTCCTGCCAACGCTATCTTTTCCGAAGATGAAGTGCCGGAAGATCAAAAGCAGTTCATTCAGCTGAACGCAGACCTGGCAGAAAAATGGCCGAATATTACCGAGAAAAAGGATGCGCTGGACGATGCCGCCGATTGGGATGGCAAACCTGGCAAGATAAAGTTTCTGGAAAAATAGTTGGGTAGCTACCAAAAAAGAAGGGCGGCATATTTGCCGCCCCACCTCGCTTGAATAGGGGTATTTCCCACCCCCCAATGTGCATCCTGCCTCACTCCCTGTCCCTTCCTCCGTGAGCGGATTTCCTCAGCGCCCTGCCGTAAATTTAAGCTTATCACCGATCACCAAATGCTCAAGGAAGAAACGACAGGCGATTTTATGTCCTATTGTTCGACACGGAAGGGCAAACAGAGCAGTCACTTTATATAACATTGATTTTTATAATGTTTTTCCTCCTGCATTCAGGCAAAGCTTGTTAGAGGCAGAATGAGCCCCATAAATGTGCGATATATCGCACAAGCACAAGAGCGAAGATCTCACGCGAGATAGTCAAGTGCGCTAAAAATGAGCGAATTCAATCGATTGGAGGGCAGAATTTTTTCGGTCGATGGATGCGGCGACAACGCTTTGACTTGCACGTGCAATGAGTGAATTTGTGCCGATAGGCTGAAGAGAGAGAAACCTGAACCCCCAGAAATGCAAAAGGGCGGAAAATCCGCCCCAGCTTACCAATCCCTTTGGTCGCATATCCTAATCCCTGGAACACTCCCTTGTATCTTTTCCCTTTGTCTCCCTGATGCTGCGATTATGCATCCTGCCAATCCATTGTCTGGTGCTTACATCCTTAAGCTCCCAGCGCAGCCTTTGTCACGTCCCTGTGACCCGCTCCATCCTTGATACTCCCTGAATCCCACCTTGGATTACGATCTTCCTTGTTGCTTCCATGCGCTTGATGTCGAGTCCTTCGACATTGCAAGCTGCGGCTCGTCCCTGGCTGTCCTAGCGCCTTTGCGCCTCTGCATCCTGCAGAGCGTCGTCCTTAACTTCCGCCGAATCCCTTTCGGCTGACGCGTCCGTGTGCGTCACAGGGCCTACTTTAGCAAAATGCTTGGCGCGCACAATAGCCTAAAGCGCACCCGCAACGCATGTGAGGTATTCACGTTTTGATTTTTTGTTATATTTTTCAATACATTACAAAAATGATGGCTCTGTCGCGCACGCACTTTTGGGAACATGCTGACAAGCTTTGTGAGAAATGTCTTACACGAATCCGGGCGAATGTCTGCGCCAGCAAACGCGCATAAAAAAGGCCGCATGTTGCGGCCCTTTAAGATTGGCGTCGAGAAATGCCGGAATCAGCTTCCGAATAGTGATTCCCCGGTCAAACCTTGCTTCTCTAACAGGTCACGCAGGCGCTTGAGTGCTTCGACCTGAATTTGACGCACGCGTTCACGGGTAAGACCAATCTCCTTGCCGACTTCTTCGAGGGTGCTCATCTCGAATCCGCGCAAGCCAAAGCGACGCGCAATGACTTCGCGTTGCTTGCCCGGCAGTTGATCGAGCCAGTAGTCGATACTGTTTTTGAGGTCGGCATCCTGCAGTAGCTCAGCAGGATCGGTATTCTTGGTGTCGGCAATGGTATCTAGGAGGGACTTGTCAGAATCAAACCCAACAGGCGAATCGACACTGGAGATGCGCTCGTTGAGCCCCAGCATGCGCTTCACGTCTTCGAGCGGTTTGTCGAGGAGTGCCGATATTTCTTCGGGCGTTGGCTCGTGGTCGAGCTTCTGTGTCAGTTCTCTGGCAGCACGCAGATAAACGTTGAGTTCCTTTACCACATGGATCGGCAGACGGATCGTGCGCGTCTGGTTCATGATGGCGCGCTCGATGGTTTGACGAATCCACCAGGTGGCGTAGGTCGAGAAACGGAATCCGCGCTCGGGGTCGAATTTCTCAACCGCACGAATCAGACCGAGATTGCCCTCTTCAATCAAATCCAGCAGTGACAGCCCACGATTGACGTAGCGTCGTGCGATTTTGACCACCAGACGCAGGTTGCTTTCAATCATGCGCTTGCGGGCTTCTTCGTTACCGCGCAGGGCACGACGGGCGTAATAAACTTCTTCTTCGGGAGTAAGTAGGGGTGAGAATCCAATTTCGTTTAGATAGATCTGAGTGGCGTCGAGTGTTTTGGCGATGCCATTTTCGGGTCGCTTGAAAACTTCGATATCACTGTCTTCAGACAGGAACTCGGCTTGATCATCATTGAGCTGGCTAAAACGAGCACGCAACTCATCGGCACGCTCCTCAAAGCCTTCTTCAATTTCCGGATCAAACTCAATCAGATCCTCTTCGACGATTTCTTCTTCCCTTTCGGCATGAATCATATTGTTTTTCCCGCGCCTGGATTAATTGTCCGTTTTCGACAGTGCTATTGATTTCATAGCGAGTGATTTTATTGCTGTCGTAATGAAAACGGCCCCTCAATGATCAAACCACTAAACGTAGCATTCCCTAACGTTTCGGCAGATATATCAGCGGATCCACCGGACGGCCGTACTTGCGAATCTCGAAGTGCAGCTTGTCACGTTGAGTCCCACTGGAACCTATTTCGGCAATGACCTGCCCTGCTTTAACACTATTTCCTTCTTGTACAAGCAGACGGCTGTTGTGGGCATATGCGGAAAGGTAGATGTCGTTGTGCTTTATAATTATAAGGTTCCCGTATCCCACGATTCCGGGACCGCTGTACACCACCGTTCCATCCGCTGCCGCAAAAACAGGTTCTCCCCGTTTGCCCGACAAGTCGACACCTTTATTCACCGACCCCTGATCAGAGAATCGGCCAATTATTGTGCCACGTGCCGGCCAAACCCAGGCTATGTTTACCGCGTCCGCTGCTGGCTTTGCAACTTTTTCTTGGACCGGTTTTGCATTGTAAACGGCGTTCTTATAACGCTCGGGCAAAGGGCGACGCGGCTCTTCTGGGCGAGGGGCAGGTTTGGCTTCTGCAACAGGCGGGGGGGCTATCACTTTTTTGGGTTGTTTTGAAAAGCGAAGCTGTTGTCCTGGATAGATTGTATACGGTGGGGATATTCCATTCAGCGCTGCAAGATCGTGGTAGTTCAAACCATTTCTGACCGCTATCGAATACAGGGTCTCACCTTTTTTAACCGTATAATCCCCTTTAGGTTCAACAACTTGTATTGCTGGTCGCTCTGATACTGGTGCGGAGCGGAAGGCGCTGCATCCCGTGAGCCCCGTTACGGTCAATAGCGTAATCAGCAATAAGGAGAGCGTTGGTGAGTGGGCAAGGGTTGTGTAGGTTGCGCCATTTTTATTCACAATTCGTCTGCTCAATTTAGAAACAATAGCAATAAGGACATTCAAGCTGCGAAAAAAATAATCTAAGTTCACAAGGCGCTTTTGTGACCAGATACGCATTGTCTCCCGCGTTTTACGCCGAGAAACAAACATTTGTATACATGGCATCTACAAGCTACTTGCTCCCCACAGACGCTTATTGGCAGCATCAATTGCTTTCTCAGGGTTCAATGGACTTACAACCTGTCTCGTCAAAAGGAAGAATAGACGATGCGTCAAAAAAATGAACAGGCCAACCCGTAACAAAATGGCAAGCGAGGCGGTTCTCGACGCTCGAAATCCAAGAGGAGAGTTCGACGCCCGAGAGGAGGATGGTCACCTGGTGCGCCAGGGATGTCAGGGGTGGTAAATCCAGAAAAGTGCTGGTGAAAGTCCGACGGATTGTATCAGGTAATGCCGGACCTGAAGGGCACAAAATTTACGTTCTCAACCACTTGACGTTCGAATCCGCGCTCCTTGCGAATGATCAACACCAAACGCTGGCACTCATCTCCCACAGGAATAATCATGCGTCCTCCGGGGCGAAGCTGCATGATGAGTTCTTCGGGAATTTTGGAGGGTGCCGCAGCAGCGAGAATACCATCGTAGGGGGCTTGCTCGGCCCACCCCATGCCGCCGTCGGAATGACGCAGGCTAACGTTGCGAATGCGCAACGATTGAAGACGCAGACGTGCGCGATCTTGCAGGGCTTTGATGCGTTCCAATGAATAGACATGGCGCACGAGCTGGGCAAGTATCGCTGTCTGGTATCCAGAGCCCGTGCCCACTTCTAAAACATCGTTCAGCGGACCACCCTGCAGCAGCAGCTCGGTCATGCGCGCAACAATATAGGGTTGAGAAATGGTCTGGTTGAATCCAATGGGCAATGCCGTATCTTCATAAGCGCGATGAGCAAAGGCCTCATCAACGAACAGATGACGCGGCGTCTTTTCCATCACGCTGAGCACCGATGGCTCTTTGATGCCACCATCGCGCAGCCGTTGGACCATGCGCTGACGTGTACGGAGCGAGGTCATGCCACTTCCGGTATGCGATGTATTGGTTACCATCCGGCCTTCTTTGCTCGCTTGCTTTTTCGCTTCGCCTAACATCTTGCTTCGCCAAACATAGGATTATGCTTCGCCTAACATGGTCTGGATTCTAAATGATCATAAACCGGGTCGAAAACCCACATCATTAATATTTTCTCTTATGATTTCCCTCAAGAGCGCGGTCGCAAAGCTGCCCTTGGGTAATGAAAATTTTAGCCGCAAATCAGTCGCTTCCAAGTCATATTCAAAGTTTTCTGCAAAAAGAACTGCAGACCGTACTTCGGCGGTCAGGCGGTGTTTGTGCAGAAAGTCCAATGCTGCTTGTTGCGGGGCCCAGACGCGCTCAACGAAGGCCTTGGCGTCTGCCTGCATCTGCGGCGCTTCATCACCAGGAAGCACGCCGGCCGGCACGAGTTCACCACTGCGTAAACGCGCTTCGGTCTCATCATCGAGAGATTCCGGCACGAAAAAACCACGCCGCCCCCGACGTTGCAGAATGTCGCCCGGCAACCATTCACGCCACACGCCTTCGCTGACCCGCGCACTCAACCAAAGGTTGAACAAATAACTGCGCAAGGCCGAAAATATCCAGCCGCGCTCATCACGATCTCGAGGCAGCCGACCACTATCGACAGCATCAAAGGCACGTTTCAGATTGGCTTCGTTATTGCCAAATCGTTGGGCACCGAAATAATTGGGCACGCCTTGGTTGGCCACGTACTGCAAGCGTTCGAGTAACGTATCCGCTGATTGGCCTTCCTGCCAAACGAGCTGACGCAGTGTAATCTCGAATTGATTGCCCCAGTGAGTACCCGTGCGAATTTTGCGACTGTGTCGACGCGCTTGCAGAATTTCGGCACCCTCCACCTGAAAATCTGTCAACGCTGGATCTGTCTTTCCCGGTAGGTGCAGGCTGAACCATTGAGTAGTAATGGCGTGACGATCTTTTTGGCCGCTGAACGACACACTGGATTTAGGCACGCCCGCCCATTGCGCAAGCGCTTTCACCAACCAGGCGGTATTTTGTCCTTTCGCTCGCACGCGCACACAGAGGTGCTCGCCCTCTCCGTCGGGCTCGAATCCAAGAATCTCGTCGACCCGAAAATCCTCAGGAGTATGTTTCATAACGCCTTGCGCCAGTGGGCCACCATGAGCGTAGGCCAGTGACTCCCAATGCGATGTACTCATAAGGATGTGGACTGTTTGAGGATGAGCGCGACAGCATGCACTGCAATGCCCTCTTTACGCCCAACGTAACCTAATTGTTCTGTCGTGGTGGCTTTGACGTTGACAGCATCCAGTTCGCATTGCAGGTCGGCGGCGATTCGTTCACGCATCAAGGGAATATGCGGGGCCATTTTGGGGGCTTGCGCGACGATGGTAATGTCGACGTTACCCACCGAATAACCCTTGGTGTTGAGCAGGCCAATGACATGGCGCAGCAGTTCACGACTGTCGATACCACGAAAACGTGGATCGGTATCGGGAAAATGGCGCCCGATATCACCTAATGCCGCCGCGCCTAATAGCGCATCACTCAATGCGTGCAGTGCCACATCACCGTCTGAATGCGCAACCAGCCCGTGCGTATGGGGAATTTTTACGCCGCCCATAAAAATATGGTCGCCTTCCCCAAAACGATGCACATCAAAGCCATGGCCAATTCTGAAGTTCATTGTTGTCCTTGCGCTTGCTGCTGTTGAAGGAACAAGGCTGCTAATGGCAGATCCTGTGGATGGGTGATCTTAATATTGTCGACACTGCCTTCGATCAACAAGGGGTGCAGGCCCAAGGCTTCCACCGCACTCGCTTCATCGGTCATGGGCCGTCGCTGGGCAAGCCCCTGCTCGATGGCGTTACGCAACACGGCATAACGAAACATCTGGGGGGTGAGTGCATGCCAGAGATTACTGCGATCGACGGTTTCACTGATCTCGCCAGCGCGGTTGGCGCGTTTCATGGTGTCGCGCACGGGGGTTGCGAGAATCCCCCCCACCGGGTGCTCACTGACTTGTGTAATGAGGCGCTGAATATCGGAGACTCTGACACAGGGCCGGGCTACGTCATGCACCAACACCCAATCATTGGGTTGCGCTTTGCTTTCTAGTGCAAGCAGGCCATTGAGTACGGAATGATAGCGTTCAGCGCCGCCTTTGCAGCGTAATATGCGTGGCGAGTTGAAGGCTGAACATTGCTGCCAATAGGTGTCTTCTTCTGACAAAGCGACTGTGATGCCGGAAAACAGCGAGACGCGTAATAACGTGTTGAGTGTGTGCTCGGCGATAGGTTGACCGGCCAAGGGCAAATATTGCTTGGGAGTGTTCACCCCCATGCGCTTGCCTACGCCCGCGGCGGGAACGACACACCAGTACTGCTCGGTTGCGAGGGGCATGGAATACTTATTATTTCTTGTCTTCGTTTATTTCTTTTCGTCGTTGACGATATAGAGCGTCTCATCGGATTTGATCATGCCCAATTGTTTGCGGGCACGCTCTTCGACCGCGGCACGTCCTTCGCGCAGATCTTTGACTTCGGCCGTCAGGCGGCGATTGCGCTCACCCAACACATGATTTTCCTGTTCCTGCTTTTCAATCTCGGTTTTAAGCCGCCAGACTTCGGCAAAACTGCCCTCGCCTACCCACAAACGATGCTGAAAGGCGACAAACAAAAACATCAGCACCCAAAACACCGCGCGCGTCCACGTTAGCAGTTGCGCAGAGTCTTTGTGCTCGGGCTCCGCTGGGGCTAAATCAGCGTCAATGTCTTCGCGGGCTTGTTCGGTCATGGTTTGGCGGCTCAAACGAGATGTTACCGATATAAAACGTTGTATCCCGGCTTACAGCCGGGATACAGGATAGCTTTGGTAAAGATAGTTTTATACCGGTATTGCGGATTACGCCAGTCCTTTGAACTCGGCTTTACCGCGATAAACCGCTTTTGCACCGAGAGCTTCTTCGATGCGCAGCAACTGGTTGTACTTGGCGACGCGATCTGAACGGCACAGTGAACCGGTCTTGATTTGGCCCGCAGCGGTTGCCACGGCGAGATCGGCAATGGTGGAATCTTCGGTTTCGCCGGAACGGTGAGAAATGACGGCGGTGTAGCCGGCTTTCTTGGCCATGGCGATGGCGTCGAGCGTTTCAGTCAACGAACCGATCTGGTTGAACTTGATCAGGATCGAGTTGGCGATATGCTCATCAATGCCACGCTGCAGGATTTTGGTGTTGGTCACGAACAAGTCATCACCGACCAACTGCACTTTTTTGCCGAGTTTTTCTGTCAGCAGTTTCCAGCCAGCCCAATCGCTTTCTTCCTGACCGTCTTCGATTGAGATGATCGGGTACTGATTGCAAAGGCCCGCCAGGTAATCAACGAATCCAGCCGAGTCGAGACTCTTGTTTTCGCCGGCGAGAACGTATTTGCCACCTTTGTAGAATTCTGACGATGCGCAGTCGAGTGCCAAGCAGATTTCGCTTCCAGCTTTGAAGCCTGCTTTTTCGATGGATTCCATGATGGCGTCGAGAGCGGCTTGGTTGGACGGCAGGTTGGGGGCGAAACCGCCTTCGTCACCTACGGCAGTGTTCAAGCCACGTGCTTTCAATACGGATTTCAGCGCGTGGAAGATCTCGGCGCCATAACGCAGCGCTTCGCGGAAATTGGGAGCGCCCACGGGTTGTACCATGAATTCCTGAATGTCGACGTTATTGTCGGCGTGAGCACCACCGTTGATGATATTCATCATCGGTACCGGCATGCTGTAGGGGCCAGCTTTACCGTCGACCAATTCAGAAATATGCTGATACAGGTGTACGCCTTTTTCTACCGCAGCGGCTTTGGCGGCGGCCAATGACACGGCCAAAATGGCATTGGCACCAAACTTGGCTTTGTTTTCGGTGCCGTCGGCTTCGATCATGATGTTGTCGATGTTGCGTTGATCCAGCGGATCTTGGCCCAGTAGCAAGTCTTTGATGTTGTTGTTGACGGCATCGACCGCTTTCAACACGCCCTTGCCCAAATAACGCTTGGGGTCTTTGTCACGCAGCTCAAGCGCTTCGCGCGAACCGGTGGATGCGCCCGAGGGAGCCGCAGCGAACCCGGCTGCGCCCGTGTCGAGGATAACATCTGCCTCGATAGTGGGATTACCACGTGAATCGAGGATTTCGCGTGCACGGATTTCAATAATCGATGCCATGTTCCATGAATCTCCAGGTTAAAGTATGTTTTTAGTCGATTAACTATGTGCTTTGCGCATCTTTTTTTTCGAATATTGTTTTACAAAACTCTGAAAATCTTGTTTTACAAATTGTTATGACCTGCATTTCTCGCTTCTGGCTTTAGCAGTGTGTTGCCACGTTATGCCGTGGCAATGGGTTCGAACTGTTTAACCAACGTATCGAGTTGCTTGAGCTGGCTCAAGAACGGCTCCAGACGTTCCAGACGCAAGGCGCATGGGCCGTCACATTTGGCGTTATCAGGATCAGGATGTGCTTCGAGGAACAAGCCCGCTAGCCCTTGCGACATTCCCGCCTTGGCCAGATCGGTAACTTGCGCACGACGACCGCCAGCGGAATCCGAACGACCGCCTGGCATTTGCAGCGCATGGGTAACATCGAAAAACACCGGGAAACCAAACTGTTTCATGATGCCAAAGCCCAGCATGTCGACCACAAGATTGTTGTAACCGAAGCAGGAACCGCGTTCGCAAATAATGAGTTTATCGTTTCCGGCTTCTTCGCATTTGGCGATGATGTGTTTCATCTCTTGCGGCGCCAGAAACTGGGCTTTTTTGATATTGATAATGGCGTTGGTGCGTGCCATAGCCGCAACCAGATCGGTTTGCCGCGACAGGAATGCTGGCAACTGAATAATGTCGGCCACCTCAGCAACTGGCGCCGCCTGATGCGGCTCATGCACATCGGTGATAACGGGCACATTGAAGGTGCGCTTGATCTCTTCAAAGATCTTGAGCCCTTCTTCCATGCCCGGGCCACGGTAGGAATGCAGGGAGGAACGGTTGGCCTTGTCGAATGAAGCCTTGAAAACGTAGGGAATCCCCAACTTTTGCGTCACGTTGACATAGTGTTCGCATACACGCAACGCAAGATCGCGCGATTCGAGTACGTTCATGCCGCCGAATAACACAAACGGCAGCTCATTGCCGATGCGGATACTGCCGAGTTGAAGTACTTTTTGCTGTGTCATGGGTTTCCCTAGCTTTCTCGGTAAATAGCTTTCTCGGAATAGAACCGGTTTGACGATTACTGATTGTTCTGGCGCATGCGATCTTTTTGCGCCTTGGCTGCAAGCACATAGCCAACAAACAAGGGGTGACCGTCACGCGGTGTCGAGGTGAATTCCGGGTGGAATTGACATGCGACAAACCAGGGATGATCAGGCACTTCGATGACTTCCACCAGGTTGCCGTCGATCGAGAAACCGGCCACACGCAAACCTGCAGATTCCAGATTGGGAATGTATTTGTCGTTCACTTCGTAACGGTGACGATGACGTTCGCGGATCACCGACTTGCCGTACAAATGGTAGGTGGTGGAGTTTTCCAGTAGGCGGCATTCTTGCGCGCCCAAACGCATGGAACCACCCAGATCAGATTTTTCGGTGCGTTTTTCAAGGCGACCGGTTTCATCCACCCATTCAGTGATCAAACCGACGACGGGCTGGGCAGCCTCGCGCTTGAATTCAGTGCTATGAGCATCGGCCATACCCGCGACGTTCCGTGCGTACTCGATAACAGCCAACTGCATTCCCAAACAAATACCAAGATAGGGAACATTGCTTTCGCGCGCATAACGAATGGCGGCAATTTTGCCTTCCGTACCACGCTTGCCGAATCCACCAGGCACGAGAATGGCGTCGTATTTGCGCAGGCGCTCAATGCCATCGCGTTCGAGGTCTTCAGAATCGACGTAATCGATATTGACCTTGATACGCGTTTGAATGCCGGCGTGCAGCAATGCTTCGTTCAATGATTTGTACGCATCGGCCAGCGAGGTGTATTTACCGACCATGGCAATGGTGACTTCATGCTGCGGGTTGAGCTGAGCGTCAACCACGCGAGTCCATTCAGAGAGGTCGGCAGGCGGCACCTGCAATCCAAATTTTTCAACAATCAGGTTGTCAAAGCCCTGGCTGTGCAGCACCGATGGAATGCGATAAATCGTGTTGACGTCCTGCAAACCAATAACGGCGCGACGCTCTACGTTGGTGAACAACGCAATTTTGTCCAGCGCTGACTCGGGAATGCGATGGTCTGAGCGGCACAGCAGAAAATCGGGTTGCAAACCGATGGAGCGCAACTCTTTAACAGAGTGCTGGGTCGGTTTGGATTTGGTTTCGCCAGCGGAGGCGATATAAGGCACCAAGGTGAGATGGATCAGGGCGCTGCGATTGGAGCCAAGTTCAACGCGCAATTGTCTGACCGCCTCAAGGAACGGCAGCGACTCGATGTCACCCACCGTACCACCGACTTCAACGATCAGGATGTCAACATCGAGCCCGTTGTTGCGCACACGATCCTTGATCGCGTCGGTAATATGCGGGATCACCTGCACGGTGGCCCCCAGGTAGTCGCCACGGCGCTCTTTCTCGATGA
>CAYYPW010000024.1:5437-87084 GCA_964473645.1 uncultured Moraxellaceae bacterium | reverse complement strand
CAAAGCATTGGAGTTTGTCACCTCTCTAAAATATAATACGCCCGTTTGAAACAAGGGGCGCGCCTTGCCACGCGAAGCAATGCGCCCTACCCCTGATGGCCAGCCTGATTTTGGCCCCCTTAGCTGCTACGAGGAGAGACGCTGTGGAAAGAGATTCAATGCAATATGATGTACTGGTCGTGGGTGGTGGCCCTGCCGGCTTGTCGGCGGCTATTCGTCTGCGTCAGCTGGCTTCGGAATCCGGACACGACATCAGCGTCTGCCTGGTCGAAAAAGGCTCCGAAGTTGGGGCGCATATCATGTCAGGCGCGGTGCTTGAACCTCGCGCACTGAATGAGTTGTTCCCCAACTGGAAAGAACTGGAAGCGCCGCTCAATACTGCCGTTAAAGAAGACCGTTTCTACTTCTATACCAATAGCCAAAGCGCCATCAAGCTGCCCAACCTGTTTATTCCGAAACCGACTCACAACGACGGCAACTACATTGTCAGTCTCGGCAATGTGTGCCGCTGGTTGGGTCAACAAGCCGAAGCGCTTGGCGTTGAGATCTACCCCGGTTTCGCCGCACAGGAAGTGCTCTTCAATGACGACGGCAGCGTCAAGGGCATTGCAACCGGCGACATGGGCGTCGATCGCGAAGGCCATCACAAAGATTCGTTCCAGCCCGGCATGGAACTGCATGCCAAATACACCATCTTCGCTGAAGGCGTGCGCGGCCATTTGGGCAAGCAGCTGATCAAACACTTCAAACTCGATGAAGGCAAAGATCCGCAACACTACGGTATCGGTATAAAAGAACTGTGGGACATCGACCCGGCCAAGCATGAACAAGGTCTGGTTATTCACGGCTTGGGCTGGCCGCTCACCGAAAGCAAATCTACAGGTGGCGTATTCCTCTATCACCTGGAAAACAACCAGATCGTGGTTGGTCTGATTACCGACCTCAACTATACCAACCCACACGTAAGCCCCTTCGAGGAGTTCCAGCGCTTTAAGACGCACCCCTCGGTTCGTCACTACTTTGAAGGCTCCAAGCGTGTGTCCTATGGCGCACGTGCCGTTGAAAAAGGCGGGTTGAATTCGCTGCCCAAAATGACCTTTCCGGGTGGCCTGCTCATCGGTAGCGATGCCGGTACGCTGAACCCTGTCAAGATCAAGGGCAGCCACACGGCAATGAAGTCAGGCATGATTGCAGCCGAAACGGTATTTGAATCCCTCAAGGGTGGCAGCGAAGGCAACGAAGAACTGAAAGCTTTCGATACCAAGTTCAAAGCATCGTGGTTGTACGATGAGCTGTACACCACCCGCAACTTTGTGGGTGCCATGCACACCTTCGGCACCTTCATTGGCGCGGGATATCTCTGGGTAGAGCAGAATCTGTTTGGTGGCCGTTTGCCACTCAACTTCCGCGATACCAAGCCAGATTACGCGGCACTGTTACCTGCCGACCAGTGTCCGAAAATCAACTATCCGAAGCCTGATGGCAAAATTACCTTCGATCGGCTGACGTCGGTGTTCCTCTCGAACACTAACCACGAAGAAGATCAGCCTTGCCACCTTCAGCTGAAGGACGCCAGCATTCCGATCAAGGTCAACCTGGTCAAATGGGATGAACCCGCGCAACGCTATTGCCCGGCTGGTGTGTATGAAGTCGTAAGCAATGACGATGGTAGCAAGCGCTTCCAGATCAACGCCCAAAACTGCGTACACTGCAAAACCTGCGATATCAAAGACCCCTCACAGAACATCAATTGGGTGGCACCAGAGGGTGGCGGCGGTCCAAACTACCCGAATATGTAAGCGTGATTCTCGTCGCACCTACTGTTAAAAATCGGGTGCGACGAGAGCTTCACTTACAACAGCAAGAAACAATTTAGCCCCTAAAACAAGAAACCCCGGCATTTGCCGGGGTTTCTTGTTTTTACATCGCAAACTCTCAAAAAAGCGACAAAGTGCTTCAATATCAATCCATTATGCCGAGCCAGGCGAAAGTGCTTGCTTGGTGATGACACATGGCTGCAAATTACCTAATCGATCTAGCATTAATCCAAGCACGCTGCCATCCGAAAATTGGCGCGCTTCGAAAGGCCTGTCCTGTCGATCCTTCAAGCGGAGCTTCTTCGAGACAGTGCCAAATTTTCCACTATCAGCCAGAACCAATACGCGTTTGCCATCAACCTTGCTTTCCTGGGCATAACCGATGGCGACCTGGGCAGAAGTCGTGCGCGCGCCCATATGCATCAATAAATTAACGATTTCTTTATGCTTGGCCAAAATTGCGACATGCACCGCGCGTTCACTTCTGGCGTGCAGATTTGCACCCATTTTGATCGCGCGTTTTACTGCCTCGATATCTCCAAAATGGGCCGCTCTAATTAGCTCGTTATCAAGAGCGTCTTGTTTGGGATCCATTTACTACCGCCTCCAACCTGACTTCCCGATGACGCCAACTGGCGTAAATTGTTCGAGTTCATGAAGAAAAGGATAGTCCAATACCTGACAAGCTGTCCAAATCGCGTACAAAACAACTACTAATCGTTAACGTTTCCTAACACGAATTCGCTGTTGGCACTGCGAATGAACCACTCGGCACCGTTTTGATTCTGTCGCTCCTGTGCATGCTCAATGAGGGCATAGAAAACATTCCGATGGATCAATGCGTCCAAATTGCGCCGGACTCGCACGTAGGGCCGAGGCTCACCTTCAGCAGACAGGGTGACATGAAGAGGATGTTGTGCATCCAGCGTAAAACTGTCACCTACCTGGGTGCGAAAACGTACTTCTGGCTCCATGGCTCCCTGAATCGAAAATTCGACGCTCGTTACCAGCAAGGGCGCATCATCCACGCGGATCTTGACCTTCTCAACCGGGGTAACGAGAAAATACTGATCGCCTTCCCGCCACAATACGGATGAAAACAAACGAACCAGTTCGGGGCGTTTGATCATGGTTCCTTCGTGATACCAGGTACCATCAGCCGCAATTCGTATGTCGATGTCGCCCGTAACCGCAGGCGTCCAGCGCTCAACAGGGGGTAGCGAGTTCGCATCGGTCTGGTCGGCTATTTGTTTGTAAATGCTCAGTTCGTTCATGGGGATTCACTGCTCAAGAAGAAGAGTTTGCAGGCAACCACACTTTAAGAATTTGCCGAAGCGCCTCAGCTTTCACCGGCTTTGCGATGTAGTCATCCATTCCCGCCTGGGCACAAAGTTCCCTGTCCCCCGCCATGGCGTGTGCAGTCATGGCAATGATACGCGTCGGTTGCCTGCCTTCTCGCTCCCATTGGCGCAGTGTTCGCGTAGCCGAGTAGCCATCGAGCACTGGCATCTGGCAATCCATCAGTACCAGATCATAATGTTTGTCTTTCAGTTTTTGCAGTGCAACTGCGCCGTTATCTGCCACGTCAGTAACATAACCCATTTTCTGCAACAAACCGACAGCAACCTGCTGGTTGATATGGTTATCCTCTACCACCAGAATAGTTTTCTTCTCACCCTCTTCGATGACCAACTCACTGTCAGTTGCGCCTGTATTAATGTGGTCACCCAAAACTTGCCGAAGATGTGCAAGGCGAATGGGCTTTATCAACACCTCGAAGACTGCATATTCCTTGATATGACGGAACTGATTGCGCTGTGCGATCGAGCCATAGAAAAGTATCTCAGTGACTTTAAACCGTTTGGCGACCCACTCCAAGGCCAGTAGGTTTCTTATCATATCGAAACCGAGATCGAGACTGACCATCAGCTTGATGTACTCGATCTTGCAAAATTCCAGGCGTGACAGCAGCTCGGTATCGTTGGCAACGATATCGCCGTGAATACCGATTTCATCGAGGTAATGGCTCATTGCATCAGCACTGATGGAATTGGGGTCAAGGACCAACACATTGGTCTCGTGCAAGGTAATCGTATCGCGCGCTTGAGCCGAATCTTCGGTTAGCATGAAATGGATTTCAAACCAGAAGGTAGAGCCTTCCCCGATATTGCTTTCTACCCCAATGCGCCCATCCATCAACTGCACGATCTGTTTGCATAACGAAAGACCAAGCCCGGTACCGCCGTATTTGCGTGTTGTCGACGAATCTGCCTGGGTAAAACTATCAAAAATACGATCACGCACCTCACCGGCAATACCAACGCCCGTGTCCTGAATTTCAAAACGTAATGTGATCGTATCCGCTTCGCTGCTGACCGGTACATAGCGTATGGAGACAAAGCCTTTGTGCGTAAATTTGATGGCATTCCCCACCAAATTGAAAATCAATTGTTTGAAACGCGTAGGATCGCCCACCACATTGACCGGTGCATCCTGATCTTTCAGTACGACCAATTCCAAACCTTTCGCATAGGCAGATTCGCCTACGATAGCAACCACTTCATCGATGGATTCGCGCAGGTTAAACGGAATGTTCTCGAGCATGAGTTTACCCTGCTCGATTTTGGACAGATCAAGTACGTTATTCAGCAGCTCAAGCAGAATGTTACCGGACTCATACGCGACATCAACATAATGACGCTGATCATCGTTTAGACGCGTTTCAAGCAATAATGACAACATACCAAGCACACCATTCATTGGCGTGCGCAATTCGTGACTCATGTTGGCTAGGAACTGCGCTTTGGCTTCGGCACTGGCTTCTGCAACCCGCTTGTTCTCTTCAGAAATGCGAATCGCTCGGTTAGCCTGCTGTAATGCGTGGACAGTTTCTTCCAGGTGGCGATTGGTTTTTTTCAACGCTTGCGTGCGTTCCTGTACCTCTGTTTCGAGGCTCATTTGCTGACGTGACAATTCACTGTCACGCTGGCCAATTTCTTCAAGCATGGCATTGAAAGCGTCGGCCAACTCGCCGAATTCATCATTGGCCAATTTCGCTACGCGCACATGGTAATCTTTATCTCGACGCACCGCGTTAACGGTAAAGAGCAATTCCAATATCGGGTCGGAAACAATCTTGACCATGGGCGTAAGTAATAATAACGCCACGAGTACGGCAATCAGCAGGGCAATCAACCCCAACACCATCGCTTGCTGGGTATACGCGTTAAACTGTTCCAGCGAGGAACGAATGTAAAGCGCCCCTACCCGCTCACCATCTAGTTCGATCGGCGTGTAAATAAAAATGCCTGCATCAGAAAAGATAACATCGTGCCCCGGACGACTGGGCCACTGCACGCGCCCACCGGCAATTTCGGTGTACCCACCTTCATAATTGTTCTGCTCACTACTGACGTAGCGGGCGAACACATCATGTTGCAGATTAAATATAATGGCCTCTTGCACCTGTGGAACGGCACGAAACGCAGCCAAAATATCTTGTGCTGATGCTGCTTCGTCAAACGCCAATGATGCAGCGGAATTAAAAGCGACGATTTCTGCTTGAGCTACCAGCTCATTGACAATGCGTTCACGCATGGCCGTTCGTTCGACCAGAATCAGCACTGCCGCTGTGACAAAGGCCGCCACCAAAATAACGACCAGATTAACGGCAAAAATTTTACGGGTGATGGGCATGCGCGCTAGAAAATTTCTCATTGCCCCTCCTCTCGCCGCTTGGCCAAATTCAACAAGCGTGCGCTTAGCACCAGGTCAGCAGCTCGGGCATTATCGGCATTGATCTCAAACCTGAGCTTGCCGCTTTGCAGAAAGTAATTAATGATTCCCCCTTGCTCGACAAACCCGTCAACGTCACCAATCAGCAAGAGACCTCGTCGCTGCAGCAAGGGAGCTTCACGCGCCAAGGAGAGGTTGCGTCCGAAATAAACGACATGGCAACCTTGATTATCCTTGGCAATTTTGAGTGTTTTTACCCGCACGGGGCGTCCATCGACGTTGCGCTCACCCAACGCCCGCAAGGCATCCATGACCGGATCGGGAGCAAAGCCACAAAACACTAAAGGATCGGAGGGAGTATTGAATAAATCGTCAGGCCACGTAGTCAGCTTGGCGAAATTGAGAATGTAAGCGGCTTTGAGCTCATCGACGGGTGCTGCATAGCATGGCAGTGCTACCAACATCAGCACACCCAAAAGCATCGTCTTGATTCGATAGATCAGCGATGGAATCACAAGCGTCTGAATGAGCTCAAAAAGATCATGCGACAGGGCCTTTTTTCCGAACCGTGTCAGGATCTGTGTGCATGGGGCAACTCCTTTTGCAATCAGGGGGCGAGGGAATCGAGCATCCTCGCGAGCGTATCATTGACCAATGGAGAGACATCCTCAACAACCCAGCTTTGAATACCCAAGGAGGCATGAGCGGTGACCACATCAACGACTCGCCCATTAACGACATCATACACCTGCAGGGCGAGTTTCATATCGGGATCAAGGGTCGAAAGCTCGCATGCTTTAGCACGATGATCCGGGCACTGCGACGCCGCACTGTCCACGAACCCGCCTGGCCAGCGCAACAATCGGAACGTTAGCAGAAAATCGGCTTCCTGTTGCCGGGCCCGTTGCATCGCTTCGTCCCGCAATAGCGGTTCATCGGCCAGATCTTGCGGACCAAAATACAGAGGCAACTGCCCTCTCAGGTGCCCGAGCACCTCTAACTCCTGAGGTGCATGGCTTTCGGCCAAAACGGCAACCGTGAGGCGCGCTTCCCGCGGCAAAACGAATGTGCTGCTCCGTTGCAAATCTGTTTTGCCCCAAGGTTGCACGATATTCGCGACAACCGGCGAGCGTTGCTCAAGCGAAACCCCACCCTGACAAGCGACGCAGGTCACAGTGACAACCGACACTGTAACAATCGCCAAGACCAGCGCACGGGCGCGTGCCATGTATTAGTCCTTGGCCCTGCGCTTGTTGCCCATGCGGATTCCGATTTCTGTCAGGAAATTGAAGAAGCCTTCTTTATCCTCAATAAAGTCGTTGTAGAACTTGGAGTGGTGCAACGCGACCGCACCATGCACCAACGCCCAGGCGGCAAACACATGAAAATACGGTGGAACATCCTCAAGCTTGCCTTCTTCGATACGGCGATTGATGATGTCGACTAGGTTCTTCATATTGCCGGCGCGCGTTTGATGCAACTTTTCAACCAGTTCCGGGCAGGTCGTCTGGCTGGTAAGTTTGTGCTCAAGACGATCGAACAACGAATACTTTTTAGGATCGCGCATACGGAACGAAAAATATTCTTTCGCCAAACGGGCACGATCCTGTTCTTCGCCACTATTGAGGCGCGTGAACACATCGGCCAGTTCCTCCTCGTAGCGAATCATCAAACGGAGGTAGATTTCGTCCTTCGTCTCAAAATGCTTATAAATTGTGCCTTTACCAATGCCCACGGCATCAGCAATCATTTCTACGGTGACTTTTTCTTCGCCATGTTCAATAAAAAGCTCCTGCGCTTTCTGCAAGATATCTTCTTCGCGACGTCTGAACTCCTGAGCTTTCAGACTGGCCTTTTGCAAATCACTCATCCAAGGTTCTCCTACCCGTTTTGACCTGGTTTGCCATACCCATTCGGCACGCCCCATTTATATCGACGGCAATAGTGTCGGCTGCAATTATGTAGAAAATCATACCGAAATCCTATGCATTAGCGCGCATCTTCGCCATTTGCTGTCACCGATAACGATATAATCGCTATTTTACTCCCCTCCGATGCGGGGTATAGTGACTTTTCGGTCGACCCTCCTTTCACTATAGCTGATACGTTGGAATTCTAAGGACTTTTGGCATATGGGAACCCTCCCACACGAGACTGACCTCCGCGACGAATTTCCGCTCGATGCATCCGTGGTGTACCTCAATCACGCGGCAGTGGCTCCCTGGCCCAAGCGAACAGCCCTGGCCGTAGAACAGTTTGCCCGTGAAAACATCCACTTTGGCGCGGCGCATTATGATCGTTGGCTAAAGCAAGAATCTGATCTGCGCAAGCAACTTGCCCAACTTATCGGTGCAGATCATCCGGCTGACATTGCCTTGCAAAAGAACACCAGCGAAGGCCTATCAGTGATTGCCTATGGTTTGTCCTGGCAGGCGGGCGATGAGATCGTCATTACCGACCAAGAGTTCCCCAGCAATCGCATCGTTTGGGAAAGTCTTGCGAATCGGGGGGTGCGCGTGAAGGCCGCCGCCCTCGGTACGGACGACCCGGAAGGGGCAATCATTGCATGCATAACACCCTTAACTCGCCTGGTCTCTGTGAGTTCAGTGCAGTACGGCACAGGACTCAAGCTCGACCTGTCGCGCATCGGTCAAGCCTGCCGAGACAACCACACGTTATTTTGTGTTGATGCCATACAAAGCCTGGGGGCCTGCCCCTTCGACTTAAAACAGTGTAATGCAGATTTTGTCGTTGCTGACGGCCATAAATGGATGCTGGGCCCGGAAGGCATCGCCCTGCTTTATGTCGCCCCCGTCGTTAGAGAGAAAATGAACGTTCATGAATACGGTTGGCATATGGTAGAAAACGCCGGCGATTACAGCCGTTTGGATTGGAGCATTGCCCGCAGCGCTCGCCGCTTTGAATGTGGCAGCCCCAACATGTTGGGCGCGATCGCACTATCGGCCAGTTTATCGCTGTTATTGGAAACCGGAATGGAAGACGTGCAAGCACGCATTGAACAACGCGTTAGCCACCTGATGAAGGGCTTGCAAGCCCTGTCCGGTTTACGAATACTGTCGCCCACCGCCCCCAAGCAACGGGCGGGCATACTGACCTTTTGCAGCGAAAGCGTGAGCAACGACCAGTTATTTTCTGCCTTGAAAGTACAAGGGGTGGTGTGTGCTCAACGTGGCGGCGGGGTTCGCTTCTCTCCCCATTTTTACACCCCGATCGAGACACTTGACCGTGCGATCAACGCTGTTGCAAAGGCGATTACAGGACTGAAAGGATAAGCGCATGAGCCAGGGCCCTCATAAATTTATACGCGTTCTGACCCAATGGCTGGACAACGCCAACGACCCCATGCTGCCCGCCACAAGTGATTTCGACCAGATACGTCGCCAGCTAAAACCGGCTGACGTTATTTTGGTGGAGGGCAGTCGACCGCTGGATCGTACGCTGCATAAAGTCTCTGGGTCCACATGGACTCAAGCGCTGCTCTATATTGGTCGCCCCATGGACATCGCAGATACCGATGTCAAAAACACCATTCTCAGCTATGTCGCAAGCGATAATGACACTCCCCTGGTTTTAGAAACGACTCTCCATCAAGGCGTCGTGGTGCGCCCTTTAAGCGACTACGAACGTTTCAACCTGCGTATCTGTCGGCCTCGCAGCGTGACCCCGGCCGACGCCCTGCAGGTAATTCGTTATGCAGCCAGCCGCCTGGGGCCCCGCAAATCCGTGATGCATTTTATGGATCTGATGAGATTTTTCATTCCCTGGTGGATGGTGCCACGACAATGGCGGGTAGCCTTGTTTCGCTACAATCCTGGACGTCACACCCGCTTTGCATCGTGCGCTTTGATAGCCGATGCATTCAGCTTCATTCAGTACCCTATCTTGCCGCTGGTCAAGGTGACCAACGATCATGGCACCCAACTTTTTCGACGCCAGGTGCCTGTGTGCTTACCCGCCGACATAGAATCTTCGCCCTATTTCGAAATCATTAAACCGACTTACCTGGATTTTGCAACCTACAAAAAAGAAGAGTTGTTCCCCTGGAAAGGTAGCGGTGTATTTACGACCGATGAGGCTATTCAGCAACTACCCGACATCAAACCGCGCAATGAGAACGTGCTTGCGGTTAAATTTCGAGAGCATGATTAGTTTGATTGTCTGAAGTCGATAACGCGGACGCTACGCCAACATTTAACACAGACATAAAAAAGCCCCGCCCGGAATAACCCAGGCGGGGCTTTTTCAACAAGCCTTTTTGTACAAGAATTACTTCTTGGCGTTGGCTTCTTTGCGTGCTTTCACTTCGGCAACAACTTTCTCAGACACGTTGGCAGGAGCTGCCGTGTAGTGTGAGAACTCCATTGAGAACTGGCCACGGCCAGACGTCATGGTACGGAGAGTACCAATGTAGCCGAACATTTCTGACAGCGGAACGTCTGCTTTTACGCGAACACCGGTTGCGCCGGGTTCTTGATCCTTGATCATGCCGCGACGACGGTTCAAGTCACCGATAACGTCACCGACGTTAGCATCCGGCGTGAATACGTCGACCTTCATGATGGGCTCCATCAATTGCGGGCCCGCTTTCGGCATTGATTGGCGGAATGCACCCTTGGCAGCGATTTCGAACGCGATCGCAGAAGAGTCGACAGAGTGATAGGAACCGTCGAACAACTCAACTTCAACGTCGAGCACCGGGAAGCCAGCGATGGTGCCCACGCCCATCATGCTTTCAAAGCCTTTTTGAACGGCAGGCCAGAATTCCTTCGGAACGTTACCGCCCACAACCGTCGACTTGAAAGTGAAGCCTGAGTTCGGTGCACCCGGACGAATGCGGTAATCAATTTTACCGTATTGACCAGAACCACCGGATTGCTTCTTGTGGGTGTAGCTGTCTTCGACTTCGCGGGTGATACTTTCGCGATAAGCCACCTGCGGTTGACCCACCGTCAGCTCTACGCCGTAGGTACGCTTGAGTACGTCCACTTTGATGTCGAGGTGGAGTTCACCCATACCCTTGAGGATGGTTTCGCCTGTTTCCTGGTCGGTTTCGACTTGGAAGGTGGGGTCTTCTGCCACCATCTTGCCGATTGCGATACCCATTTTCTCTACGCTGCCCTTGTCTTTCGGAGCAACGGCGATAGAAATAACGGGCGCCGGGAATACCATCGCTTCCAGTGCGCACTCGTGCTTGGGATCGCAAAGGGTATGACCGGTTTGAACGTTTTTCATACCGACGATCGCGATGATGTCGCCCGCTTGAGCGAAATCGATTTCGTTACGATCGTTGGCATGCATTTCCACCATACGGCCGATACGTTCGGTCTTACCGGTGAAAGAGTTCAGAATGGTGTCGCCCTTACGCAGTTGACCGGAGTAAACGCGGGTAAAGGTCAACGCGCCGAAACGGTCGTCCATGATTTTGAACGCCAGCGCACGGAAAGGCTCGTCAGGGGAAACAATGGCGAACTTACCAGTCGGGTTGCCTTCTTCGTCTGTCAACGGCTGTGGATTGACTTCGGTGGGGGCAGGCAGATAGTCAACGACCGCATCCAGCACCAGTTGCATACCTTTGTTCTTGAATGCCGAACCGCACAGCGTCGGGAAGAATGCCAGTTCACGGCAGCCTTTGCGGATGCAGCGCTTGATGTCATCGATAGAGGGCTCTTCGCCATCGAGATAGGACATCATCAGCTCGTCGTCCATTTCGACCGCAGTTTCGATCAATTGGGCACGGTAGAGTTCGACATCTTCCGCCATGTTGGCGGGCACGTCTTCAATTTTGTAGTTTTCTGGCAGGCCGGTAGAATCCCACACGTAGGCCTTGCGGGTCAGCAAGTCGACAACGCCGACAAAGGTATCTTCACGGCCGATAGGCAGGGTCATGACCAGTGGTTTGGCAGCCAATACAGTTTCGATCTGCTTGACGACGCGCAAGTAATCAGCGCCGATACGGTCAAGCTTGTTGACGAAAATGATACGGGACACTTTGGATTCGTTGGCATAACGCCAGTTGGTTTCAGACTGAGGTTCTACACCGCCGGAACCGCAGAATACGCCGATACCGCCATCGAGTACTTTCAGCGAACGGTAAACTTCAACGGTGAAGTCAACGTGCCCTGGGGTGTCGATAACGTTCAGACGGTGGCCTTTCCAGTAGCAGCTGACGGCCGCAGATTGAATGGTGATACCGCGCTCGGCTTCCTGAACCATGAAGTCGGTCGTAGATTCACCTTCGTGAACCTCACCAATCTTGTGGATTTTACCGGTGAGCTTGAGGATACGCTCGGTGGTGGTGGTTTTGCCCGCGTCAACGTGGGCGAAGATACCTATGTTTCTATAATTGGACAAATCCGTCATAACAGTACTCATCAGCCGACCCAAAAATTTGGGCGTAACTTTACATGGTTTTTCTACGAAATTCTCGTCGTTTTTGGTTTTCGAGCGAATAAACGCCCGTCTCGCGCCAAAAAGTCGAGGGCATTCAATGTGTGGCACCGCGTACACAGCGCCAGATTGATCATATTTAAGGCAGAGATACCGCTTATCGATGGACTCACGGCAGACCTACCTAGAGGTAGCATACAACTCTATACGCAGTCAGGCGGTTTGTAAAAGTGAATGGATCGACGGAGGCTGATGCCTGCCTTCAGTCACTTAAACATTTCGGCGAGTTACACTGCCTGCGTCCAATAGCTTAGCTTCTCCTGCAGCACATCTTTATTGAGGGGTTTGGTCAGTAGATCATTCATACCGACATCGAAACACTTGATGCGAGCCTCATAGTCGCTGTTGGCAGTCACCGCCACAATGGGACAATGCACCCCCATCTTGCGCATGGCCGCGGCCGATGCAAAGCCATCCATGACGGGCATTTGTAGATCCATCAACACAATATCAAAGGTTCGGTCTTTGACTTTATCGAGTGCAAGCGCTCCGTTTTCTGCCAATTCGGTCGAAAAACCCAGTTTTTTCAGCAGGGCGTTGAGCACCCTGGCATTGATTTCGTTGTCTTCAACTACCAATGCGTACCCGCCCGTCGACACGTTGACCACCCCTGGCTCGACGTGTTCCGCCTGTAAGGGCACCGTTAAACAAAATCGTGTCCCGGTACCCGGTTGACTGTCTATTTTCAGTGTTGCGCCGAGCAGGTGCGCGATGCGTTGCGACACCGTTAAACCAATACCGAGGCCTCCGTATTCACGCTGATAACCAGTGGATGCCTGGGTAAAACTCTCGAACAAACGTGCCTGCATGGCGGGGTCAATGCCAACCCCGGTATCGTCGAAACAAAACGTGACACAGCTTCGCTGTGCATCCACTGTCAGACGCACACAACCTTTTTCTGTAAACTTGCACGCGTTTTCGAGAACGGGAGTCAACAGACGGATAAGCAAATAATCGTCGCCACGATAATGTGTGCAACCCTCCCCTGTACATTCGATAGAGAATGTCACCGGCTTATTAAAAAGATAGCCTTCTGCAAGGCGCTGGATTCGCTGCAGCACTGACGCCAACTGAAAACAACGTAGGTGCGGCTGTATTTTCTTTTGATCTGTTTCAGCCAGCATGATCAGGTTTTCGACCTGGGATGACAAACGATCGGTGCCAAATTGTATGTATTGGTGTAGCAGCGTCTTTTCTTGCTCCTCTTTGGCATCGGATAACTGTCCCAAGGACGCGCTGATTGCATTGAGAGGGGTTCTTAGTTCATGGCTGACGGCCATGATAAATTGATCTTTCTGGCGCTGATTTTCTTCCGACACGTTGAGGGCATGACTAAGTTTTTGATTCGCTTCGAGCAATACCTGGGTAGCCTTCTGATCGACTTCACGCGCGTACTGCAGGGCCATGGCCTTTTCCTGACGCATGATATTGATGCGATCGGCAAGGGCAATTGCCAGCAGCAGCACATCGAGAGTTTGAGCGACGAGCGTAATCAAATATTCCTTCTGGGTAAGGCGTGGCAACCCCAAGAAGGGAAACACGACCAGCGCGCCACCCACCACCATGCAGGCGAAACCGGCAATATAAAATCGCGCAGGCTTGTAGCCGTCTCGCAATCGAATAATGCCGCTGATCAATCCCCCTGACAACCAAAACAGCGTCATCAGATTGATTAGCAGATAGCTTGTCCAAAGCGGCAGCAATGGAAACGCACATGCAAGCAAGAACGCCACGATAGCGACTGCATTTCCATACCGGTAGAGCATGGAATACTTTTCATCAATGGCTAAAAAATGGCGATAGAAAAAAATATTCAGAACGATATTTAAATAGAACGGAACGATGATCAACCCGACATGGGTAACACCAAGCATCTGTGAAAACACTTTGAATACTGCAGCCCAGCCGATAAAAGTACTGAGCAGATAGAGCGAGTAGTAAAGATAATCACGTGATTGGGTCCAAACAGATAGCAGCAGGTTGTATAGCGCAAGAATAATGATGGAACCCAGACAACCAATTATTAGCAGATTATCGACCAGCACTTCATAGGCGTAGTCTTGCTTGGGAAGCAAATGCGCCGTTGGTATACCCGTAAAGTAGCGGCTTTCATATAGCACCCAGACATCATACGTTTTGCCAGGCGACATAAAAAAATCGGCGCCATAATGCAGTGGGTAATCATGTGGGTAAAATTGCCCAGAGCGCTTGTATTGTTTGCCAAGCTCGTCAAATACATACAATTCGACATTTTCTATGTAGGAACCCAATCGGCCCAGGGTCCATTCCTGGGGGGCTTCTATTCGTGGAGAATCATCACCAATCTGCACTCTGACGTTCAGCCAATAGCGACCGCCAGTGAGCCCCACTTTCGACACGCGCAATACATTTTTTTTGAAATCAGCAATGGCACCCTGCGAGGGCACCGCTTCATTTTTGGCTCGGTATATGACGCCGAGTTCAAATAGATCCCTCTCTGTCGGCAGCATCACAACATCAGGCTGGGCGGCACACGGGGCTACGAATGCCCAGAGAAAAGCGCCTATCACTACCCAAATAGATATCGCGTGGCTAAGCCAATGCACACGAGTCCCTTTCGTCGCCTGCAAACAGACCAAGGAAGTGATGCACCTGGGGGCACGCACAAGCGCCATCCCATTGAAGTTAAGCACAATCGTCAGAACCCGTTATCGGTAGGTCTAGGTTGAAACCTTCACTTTCTTAAGCTTAGAACAATCCTCCAATATGTTCTGAAAATCACTTGATTCCTAACAGGCTTAGCTAAACTTGAATTTTCTATTTATAACAAAGGACATCAAGATGCCGTTCAACTCGCGCCCTCCCTATATCTATCCTGGTGGCAGCATGATGATGCATGCGCCCTTTCAGCAACAGAACTCTATGATGTTTGGCTTTTTTCTCAAGGGAGACATTCAAAAACTACAACGCCTGTGTGATCAACAACTTAACGCGGTAGCTCAAGGGCGCTTTCGTTTTGAACCGCTCACCAATTATGTAATGCTGACGTTCACCAAGATCAACAAGGATTTTTCGTTGCACCCAGCCGACCGTGCAAAAGGCTGGGGGCAGGAAATTGATACCTCCATCTGGATTCCGGTGGGTCAGTACAAAATCGAGAACAACCAGAAAATACTGCAGAAGATTCACTGGATCATGCCCTATATCTGGGTTGATCACCCCATGACCATTATCAATGGGCGAGAAATTTTTGGGTATCCAAAGTATCTTGGGCGATTTGAAATGCCAATATCACCAGATAACGCTGATCATTTTTCGTTGGATGTAAATGCATTCAAAACCTATTCTCCTGACACCGAGGCAACCTGGGGACGAGTGCTCGAAATCAACAGAATGACGCACGACTCCCCTGCTCAAAACGCAAATCAATGGAATACCTGGGCAGAATTTGCTGTCGCGCTGTTTTCTGGCATTAGCAACCTAGATGATTTTATATTGACCGACAGTGAAATTGATAAGCAAATTATTCAGGGGCTGCTATCGCCGCAATTGCCGCAGCTATTCTTAAAGCAATTTCCCGATGGCACTGGCGAGCGTGCCGTTTATCAGGCGCTCACCACCTCTCCTGCTGTTATCAATGGCTTTCATGGTGCCGGTCTATTGTGGGGACAATACCAATTCACGCTACATGAATTTGCCAGTGAGCCCATAACGCAAGACTTGGGGCTGGTGGTTGGCGACCAACTTTCGGCACTTTCATTTTGGGTGAATTTCGATTTTTCTATACAACCTCCTGAAGAGTTGGTGAACAACTCCATCGTTGAAAAGCAAAAAATTGCTGTACTTGGGGGAGGCGTTAGTGCGATGACATCCGTGTACGCCATTACATCCCTGCCTGACTGGAAAAGTCGTTATGACATTACCGTCTACCAAATGGGTTGGCGATTGGGTGGAAAAGGTGCAAGCGGTCGAAACGCAGCAATGGGACAACGTATAGAAGAGCACGGCCTGCACATCTGGTTTGGCTTTTATGAAAATGCGTTCAAAGTGATGCAAGACTGTTATGCAGAGCTCAATCGGCCCACAGGCGCGCCACTACGCACGTGGGAAGAGGCCTTTCATCCCCAATCGTTTGTTCTGGTCGATGAACTCATCAATGACAAATGGGAAATCTGGCCTTTTGACTTTCCGTTGAAACCCGGTGTACCCGGCGACGGGGAGGAATCCCCGAGCTTGTGGAATGTTACCCAAACATTATACGCATGGGTAAAGCAGGAAATTGAGAAAATAGTCGAGGAAATCACTGGGCTCGACACGTATCGGCCACAGAAAGCGAGTAGCGATACGGGTTTCACTGGGCTATTGAATCGCTTTGCAGATCGCATTCAAAGACCCATTGAACATCTGGCCAGCAACGGCCTTAGCCTGCTCAGCCAATTAAGCGAATGGACAACGCTTGATGAAAAACTTTTGCAAGCCGGCGACAACGCGCTTGTCATTGACTCACTCATCAAACTAAAGGGGTGGATCGAAAAACTGGTGGAGGAGTTTATCGAAGATAATACAATATTGCGCCGTCTCTACATTGCCGCCGATTTAGGTTTAACAGTGCTCAAAGGAATGTTTGAAGATCAGGTTTTTACACAAGGATTTGCGGCGATTAATGATATTGACTTTCGCGCTTGGCTGACCCGGCATGGAGCCAATCCTTTGATCACGGTAAATAGTGCACCAGTGCGTGCACTCTATGACTTGGTGTTTGCCTATGAAGATGGAGACATTAATCGTCCCAACATTGAAGCCGGCACCTGTCTGAGCGGCGCGCTGCGAATCCTCTTCTGCTACAAGGGCGGCATTATGTGGAAAATGCAGGCAGGAATGGGCGACGTAGTATTCACTCCGCTATATGAAGTGCTGAAAGCACGCGGTGTGAATTTCGAGTTCTTTCACAAGGTGGTAGATATTGAACCTGACACCATTGACCCCAGTCGGGTTGGAAAAATTCGACTGTGTCAGCAAGTTTCACTGCTTGATACTGAATATAACCCGTTGGTCGACGTTAAAGGTCTGCCCTGCTGGCCCAGCGAACCTGACTATTCCCAAATAGAACCAACACAAGCACAATTATTAAAAAGCGCCTCTATCAATTTGGAATCAAGCTGGACAGATTGGCCGAGCGTCTATGAAAAAGCCTTTGGAAATTCACTACCCGAAATCACACTAAACGTGAATGTCGATTTTGATCTTGTGATTTTTGGACTCTCCGTCGCATCGGTACCGATTACCTGCAGCAAACTTCTAGAAAAGAGCGCACCCCTTCGCGACACAGTCGCCCATGTAAAAACTGTAGTGACACAAGCTTATCAGTTGTGGTTAACCGAAGACCTCAACACATTGGGCTGGCGTATTTTTCCAGATTCCGGAGAAGAGCCTGTGTTGACGTCATTCACTGAGCCTTTGGACACATGGGCATCAATGGGACAGCTACTTTGCAGAGAAGATTGGCCTGCAGACCAAGCGCAGCCCAAAAGTCTGGCCTATTTTTGTGGTGTGCAAGCGATTTATGATTTTCCACCCTTCAATGATCATAGCTTTCCTGATCAGTGTCGCGCAAAGGTGCGAATTGCCGCTGTTGATCAACTGAATCAATCTATCTATTGGCTATGGCCGAATACAAAAACCAGTAGCGGCTTTCAATGGGAGAGCTTATACGCACCCAATACACTCCAGGGCGAACAACGATTCGATGCGCAATATTGGCGTAGCAACATTGATCCCTCGGAACGCTATGTACTCTCCGTCACCAATAGCACTAAGTTTCGTTTAGCAACAGACGCAACGGGCTTCAGTAATTTATTCGTGACGGGTGACTGGATTAAAAATGGAATCAACGCAGGTTGCGTTGAAGGTGCCGTGCAATCCGGTTTGCAAACATCACGAGTCATCTGTGGGTACCCGAAAATCATTAAGGGAGAAAAGGATTTTGCCTAACTTTTCTATGTAGAAAGCAGAATCAGCAAAGAACATGCCAACATGGCGGAGCCCGCCTCCAGCGCGCACCGCTCCGCCATTCCCTTTTCACTTAAATTTAAGCCTAAGCGTTCGATTTCAAGCATTCATTCTAAGGGTTGCCAGTGAGCGTCGAGTTACAGGAGACCAGAAGAAAGTGTAAAAAAGCCCGACAAAAAGACTAATGCACTTCGACCACCGGACGCACTTCATTGTAAAAACATCACATTCTTTTTTTTGTATTTTTTCAATTTTCCTTTTACCGACAGTTGCTAACTGTTTAACAATGTCGCTATCATCTCAGCACGCGTTAGATTTTTGATCTCGTCGCTTCTACTTGGTGTCAACTCAAAGTCGACATATAACATTAAACTCCGCATGGCTGCACTTAACGCATCAAGCATTTTCAATGCACTTGCACAATGCTAATTTTGGAGTGTTATTTTTATCAAAATCGTCGCAATAAAAGGACAAACAGAAGAAGTCTAGATGCCGGATGCATCAGGCCTGTATACGCAAAAGCAATGGAGTCAAGCATGGAACAAACAGCACGCTCGCCAAGAAAATTGTCTACCCTATTGGATTACCATTTTAATTCTCTCAGGCATCAACTCACGAAGCACAATCTCATCTCGCTGGTTCAAGCCGCAAGAGCTTTGGTTCATTTTGGGCCCTGGAGGGTTGTGCCTAAAAAGGTAATTCAGCAGTTGCGACCGCCTAGACAAACGTGTGATGGTAGTTCAATATCATTATTAGAGAACCTCGATGCTACTGCGATTACTGACGAGCTCAGACAAAATAGTGTAGCCATTGCTGGCGTTCTACCTTCTGATTTCGTACAAAGGCTTCGCTCGGTGACAGACCATTTACCTTGTGACCACTATCAACTCATGCACCTCATTGATGATGATATTCGTCGACTATCGGAAGACCCTTCAGTACAAAACGTGCTTCGTGCATACTTAAAAGCTGAGCCTGTATTGCTAGAATCAACGCTTTTGGTGAATTTATCGTATGAGACTAATGGGCTGAATGATCAGAATTCCTTTCATTTTGACTTCGCTGGCTGGGATTCCTTGAATGTATTCGTTTATCTTACCGATGTGACGATAGATTCATCTCCACACACGGTAGCGAAGGGTAGTCATCGTGACGTTAGTGTCCGCGATGCGCTTCGTGGAGCGCTGTCCGACGACGAGGCGTTACAAAGATTTGGTAATACGATTCAATCTATCACGGGGCCAGCGGGAACAGTTTTTTTTGAAAATACTGAGGCATTCCATCGTCGCCATCCTGGCAACGAACGACGCGTCATGCTCAACCTGCTTTTTGCATCTCATCGCAGCTACTTGAGCCACGGGCGAACGAGCAACGATGAAATCAAAAGACGAACTCTGGCTTATGAGCAATTGAGAAAGTTGAATTGATTTTCGATCAACAGACAAAAAAAGACCCGAATCCTGGGGGGGAATTCGGGTTAAGACCAATAGGAGTTAATCTGCGGTACACGATTCACGCATACCTGGGCTTTCGCCCAACCGATGATCGCCTCACATTTGGGGGGAGTGAGAATCACCAGCACGATTTAAGTATTGTCGACGCCCCCCAAACGTCCAGAGAGATGTTTAAACTTTTTCGGCATTAAACCGAAACAATCCCTCATCAACAGGAATTAACATAACAATCATTACCTTATCTCATCCGACAACGCATCCTCGACCACAACACCTGCATCTTCCTGGGTATCCCGGTCATCGATCACAAGTTTCCGACGCGCTTTCGCCCCAAGACTTTCCAGCTCCGCCACACGTTTCACAGCATTCCCCTTGCCTTCCACCATGCGTTTCCAGAGGTTGTCATAGGATTGCCCCGCCTTACCCAGGCGATCACCTAATTCCTTGATAGCATCAATCACCAGCACAAACTGATCATGCAACCCGCCCGCGCATTCAGCGATCTTTAGCGCATTGCGATTCTGCGCCTCATACCGCCACAAATTTTGAATAGTGCGCAAAGTTGTCAACAGCGTCGATGGGCATACCAACATCAACCCCTTCGAATACGCCTCGCCAAACAACTGAGGTTCAACTTCCATAACTTTAAGAAACGCTGCTTCCACCGGCACGAAAAGCAAAACAAAATCCAGGCTACGTATGCCCGGCAAGCCCTCATACTGCTTACCCGACAAATTACGAATATGGTTTCGAAGCGACTGCACATGCCCTCTCAGCGCCTCAGCAGCATCGTTATCACACTGCGCATTGCAGTAGGCATCCCAATGCAACAGAGAAACCTTTGAATCGATCACAACATCCTTACCATCAGGCAAATGCACCACGACGTCCGGGCGCAACCACTGGCCCTCTGTCGTGCGATAGGACGGCTGCACATCAAATTCGCGCCCTTTCACCAAACCCGACAATTCCAGTACACGCTCCAACACCAGCTCACCCCAATTACCCTGAGTTTTATTATCGCCTTTCAGGGCACGGGCAAGGTTTTCTGCTTCCTGGCTAATGCGCACATTCAAATCACGTAGCAACGATATCTCACGATGCAAGGCCACACGATCGCGTGCTTCCTTATCGTAGACATCATCAACCTTGCGGCGAAACTCCTGCAATTGATCACGCAGAGGAGAAAGAATTTCACCCACCTGAGAGCGATTCTGCTGCGTAATTCGCTCCGATTTTTCATCCAGCAAGCGACTGGCAACCACCTGGAATTCACGTTCGAACAACTGCCGCGACTCCAGTAGCGCCAGCTCCTTTTTGGCAAATTCGTGTTGTTGAACTTCAAGTCGGGTAAGCGCTTCGGTACGCGCCTGCCGCGCTAATGCCAAGGCTTCAGATAACGAAATATACTCACGCGCCTGCTCACGAGCATGCTCATCGGCAACACGAAGTTGCTCGCACAAGCGCTCAATTTCAGCATTTTTTACAGTTTCAGAATGACGAAGGCGTTGTGAGAACATCCACCAAACAACACCGCCGCCCAACAAGATACCAAAGACACCCAGAACAAGGTCTTGGAGCGAGAAAAGCAGGCTCATTCATTTTTCCAACTACATGGTATGCGTCGGTCGATCCGACTGAAGAGCACCAGCAAGATAGTTTTCGATTTTCTTTTTGGCAGTATCATCCTGCCCATCAAATTGCACACCGATACCTGCTGGACGACTGCCCTGCGCGCCTTTTGGCGTCACCCAGACAATTTTACCCGCTACAGGAATTTTCTCGGTCTCTTCCATCAAATTAAGTAAAAGAAAAACCTCTTCACCCAATTTGTACTGCTTATTGGTGGGGATGAACAAGCCGCCGTTTTTGACAAAAGGCATATAAGCCGCATACAGGACAGTTTTATCTTTAATGGTCAGCGACAATATGCCGCTTCTGGACCCACCGATTGACATAGTCAGTCCCTTCCGTTTGATCGCTTCTTGGATTTATACCGAACAGAACAAGGTTAGCACATACTGCCATTTCGCCAAGAATTCATGCCCTTAGCACACCCATAAGTCCTTCGAGCGCCATTTGGGGGTTGAAATTGGCACCCCGCATAAAAGCAGCCCGAAGCTCCATGACCTGGTCGTAGCTGGCAAAAAACCGCGCCGAGTCTGCCACAGACGCCAGGGGCAGCAAGCGTTCACGCTTTTCTTCGTCAAGCAAGGGAGCCCCTGGGTTGAGCGCCAAACGCGCAATATCGACATACCAGCCGGCCAGCCATTCCATCACATCGACCAGCGGGTATTTGGCAAGCGCTTCCGCAACCTCCACCATGCTCATTTTCTTTTGCTGCAAGCCATACCACAGCTCAAATGTATGTTCGCGTTGCTTCTGCCAATCACCTGTTGCCAGAGAGGCGGCTTTCATCGGGCATCCCCCTGCCAACGCCAACAAACGCTTTGCCACCGTTTCGTTCTGCGCAATATTCGCCAACCATGGCAACGTCACAGCCATCTCAGGGACAGGAAACTCAACGCTCTGACACCGACTTCGCACCGTTGGCAACAGTTGGCTCGGCTGATGGCTCACCAGCATGATCAACGTGTTCCCCCCCGGCTCTTCAAGGCACTTCAGTAGCGCATTTGAGGCATTGATATTCATTGCCTCAGCCGGTTGCACCAGCACAACGCGGTACCCCTCGAACTGGGCCTTTTTGCTGGCAAAGGTAATCAAATCGCGGATCAGATCGACCTTGATCGCACGTCCCCCCTCCTCTGGCTGCGCGACAAAAAAGTCAGGATGCGTATTCGCCGCAAACAACTTACAGTATTTGCACTGCCCACAGGCCAGATCCGCTGAAGGATGCGCGCATAGCATTCGTTGTGCCATGGCTTGTGCAAACGCCACCTTGCCAGTGCCTGCGGGGCCACGCAACAGTAACGCATGCGGCAACTTTCCTGCTTGATGCAAACTGTTGATACGCGCCCATTGAGTACCTTGCCACGGGAGCGGCGCAAGTATCACATTTGAAACCTTCGTCGCATCATTCATGCAACATCTGCCCTTTTATTCTATCGAGCACAGCCGCCAAGTCACTTTGTACATCACACAATGATTGCCCTGCATCGACAACGTGATAACGCGCTACATCCGCCGCGGCACGATCAAGGTAAGCCTGCCTGACTCGTTCAAAAAACTGGATCTGTTCAGATTCAAAACGATCTGGCTCTCCGCGAGTCTGAGCACGTTGCAAGCCAATTTCTGGCGACACATCGAGCACGATAACAGCGTCTGGCCTCAGGTTACCCTGCACCAGGTTTTCCAGGGTTGTAATGGCATGCCCATCCAGGCCACGACCACCGCCCTGGTACGCATAGGTTGCATCAGTAAATCGATCGCACACTACCCACACGCCCCGGGCCAGAGTAGGCACGATAAGTTCCGCCAGATGCTGAGCACGCGCAGCAAACACCACCAGCAGTTCAGCCAAAGGATCAAAACGCTCGTCACGTGGGGCGAGCAATAGTTCACGCAAAGATTCCGCCAGCGGCGTGCCACCGGGCTCCCGCGTACACACAAAAGGGATGCCCTGCTTGCTCAGCCAGTCACAGATAAATTTAAGATTGGTCGACTTCCCAACGCCTTCCGTGCCTTCGAGGGTAATAAACAGGCCGCGATTCAATGAAGAGTCCTCAAGAAAATGGACAGATTAGCGCGTAGGAGCGGATCGATAGTCAGAACGACGTTTACGCTGATACTCATCAACCGCTTTTTCGTGTTCTTCTAACGTAATTGAAAACTGGTGCTTGCCCTCTCCTGTCGCGACGAAATAGAGCACCTCACCTGGTTCCGGGTTCAACGCCGCACGAATCGAAGCGATTCCCGGATTTGCGATGGGGGTCGGTGGAAGCCCAGTGTTGAGGTAAGTGTTATAGGGGTTTGGCGTCATCAAATGCTGCCGTGTAAGATTGCCGTTATATTCGCCACCCAACCCGTATATTACCGTTGGATCGGTTTGCAAACGCATCCCTTTTTGCAGACGGCGAACAAAAACGCCAGCAATTCTCTCTCGTTCTGCCTCTACCCCCGATTCTTTTTCGATGATCGATGCCATTACCAAGGCCTCATAGGGGGAGCTATAAGGCAAGCCATCAGCCCGCGAAGCCCACTCCTTACTCAACGCATCTTGCATATGGCGATAGGCACGCTTGAGAATATCGACATCGGTTTCACCCTTCTCGTAAAAATAGGTGTCAGGGAAAAGCAGCCCTTCCGGAGAATCGCGGGAATCGCCCAATGCCTTCATCACTGAATCCACATCGTAAGACGCCAGTGTTTTCTTGATTCCGACTGTAGACGCCAACACGCGCAAGTAATCACGGTAACTTTGCCCTTCCACAAACGTTACCTGATAGGTGATGACGTCACCCTTTTTCATCTTGGCTAATAACGCTTTTAATGTGGTGCCGGGAATAATTTGATATTCACCCGCCTTGATATCCTCTGCGTAACCAAATAGCTGGCCATACAATGTGAACAAGCGGGGCATGGCTACCCAGGATTTTTCTTCAAACTGATGGGCAATCTGCAATAACCCGGAGCCCTTTGCCACCTCAAAACGTTCATCTTGGGAGGCAATGGGTAACGGCCATTCATAGGGGGCGACGAGAACGCGCGCGCACACCGACAACACCACCAGCCCCCAGAGCAGCAGCTGAATGATTCGGTTTACGCCAATATATGCCCACCAGCCTTTTGTCATACCAATACTCATGTGGCGTTAATTGCTAAGCAAACTGTCTCGCAAATTCATTTTGCAACCCGCGAGTAGCGCTACCAATGCTGAAACCCTGGTGATCTATTGCAATCACGGGCCAGAGCCCATTAACGCTATTGCATAGGAACACTTCTTCGGCGGCCATGATGTCGGGCAAGGTCAACCGGCATTCTGAAGGTGAAAGGCCCAGGGAGGGGGCATTCTCCATAATCCAGCCACGCATGACACCGGCTACACCGGCCCGATCAAGAATGGGGGTTTTCAAGAGTTTACCCGACACCGTGCAGATATTACTGAAAGCGGCCTCGACCACAAAGTCATCTTGATCGAGAACAACACCTTCGAGATACCCCATTGCATGCAAATCCTGACGAACCAGCACTTGCTCGAGGCGATTCAGGTGTTTCATACCCGCCAACACAGGGCAATGCCCAAGGCGTAAGCGCGAAACACCAATGCCGATACCCGCGCCCGCATAATCAGACTCGTAACCAGGGAAAGGGTATAAGGAGATTACAATAACGGGCTCGGCTGTTTCACAGGGCAAATAGCCTCTACCCCCTTGCTCGCCCCGCATCACAATGAGTTTGAGAACCCCGCTCGAGACGCCGCGGCAGCACTCCAATAGAAAGGCGAGCAGCGCATCGCCCGGCACAGGAATCGACAATCGCAGCAAATCGGCCGTCAATCGCCGCCAATGGCGTTGCAACAACGGGATATTGCCCGCCTGCACCCGCATGGTTTCAAAAAGACCATCCCCATAGGCAAGACCGCGATTGGAGGGTGAAACACTCTCAAGAGGTACCCCTCCCTGCAGAATCCAATGCCTGGGCTGGTTCAAGAGGCCATTACCAACGTTTAAAGATCAAACTGCCATTCGTGCCACCGAATCCAAACGAATTCGAGACCACGACATTCAGTTTACGAGGCTGCGCCTGCATGGGCACATAGTTAAGATCGCAACCCTCTTCAGGATTTTCCAAATTGATCGTGGGCGGCGCAACTTGATCACGCAATGCAAGCACAGAGAAAATGGCTTCTATCGCACCTGCGGCCCCCAACAAATGCCCCGTCATCGATTTCGTCGAACTCACGCATAATTTGTATGCATGGTCGCCAAACACCGATTTCACTGCGCGAGTCTCAGCAATATCACCCGCCGGTGTAGAAGTGCCATGAGCATTGATGTAATCAACCGCATCAGGCAAAAGGCGCGCATCATGCAAGGCGTTACGCATGGAAGCCGCCGCACCGGCACCATCTTCAGGAGGAGATGTCATGTGATACGCATCGGCACCAGCGCCAAACCCAATCAATTCTGCAAGAATATGGGCGCCACGCGCCTTGGCGTGCTCCAGCTCTTCAAGCACAAGCACACCCGCGCCGTCAGCCAGTACGAATCCATCACGATCCTTATCCCAGGGGCGACTGGCGCGCTGCGGCTCATCATTGCGCGTCGACAAGGCACGAGCAGCCGCAAAACCCGCCATTCCTAATGGTGATGACCCACACTCACCAGCACCGGCAAACATGACATCAGCATCTCCATACTTGATGATGCGTGCTGCATACCCAATACAATGGGTAGCACTGGTGCAGGCTGTCGCAATGGCAAAGTTGGGCCCTTGCAATCCATAAAGGATAGAGAAGTTGCCAGCAATCATATTGATAATCGAACCAGGCACCAGAAACGGCGACACACGCCGCGGCCCCCCATTCATCATGGCTTCATGATTGCGCTCAATGGTATTGATTCCGCCAATACCTGCCCCAATGGCGACCCCAACGCGGTGACGATTTTCATCCGTCACCTCCAATCCGGAGTGCTTCATTGCCTGAATGCCAGCCACCAGGCCGTACTGAATAAATAAATCGTGCTTACGCGCTTCTTTCTTCGAGAGATACTCTTCCATGTCAAGGTTTTTGACCAACCCGGCGAATCGAACAGGGTGTTTTGAGGCATCAAAATACTCCGGCGGAATCATTCCAATTCCGCTCTGGCCCGCCAAAATGCCATGCCACGTTGCCTCTACCGTATTTGCCAACGGTGACACCATGCCCAACCCAGTGATGACTACTCGACGCTCTGTCACGCGTACCCCTCCTATCCAACTTCCTTCGTCCCGGTACGCGCTATACGAAGTGCACGTCCGAAATTATTAATACTTTAACTGCAATATATGACACAGAAAGTTTATGACACAAACCGTGCAAAAAACCTTTGTGCCGTTATCAAAAAAGGCAAAAGAAAAGGCCGCATCTTTGCCAGATAGCGGCCTTTCTGTCAGCTCAGGGTGCCCAACAATTACTTGGTAGCAACATGCGCCAATACGTAATCGATAGCTTCTTGAACTTTGGTGATCTTCTCAGCTTCTTCATCAGGAATTTCGGTTTCGAATTCTTCTTCGAGGGCCATCACCAGTTCTACAGTGTCGAGCGAATCCGCGCCAAGGTCTTCAACGAAAGAAGAATCGTTGGTGATCTCTTCCAGTTTAACGCCAAGCTGTTCGGCAACGATTTTTTTGACGCGTTCTTCGATATTACTCATGGACTATTATCTCCTGTTTGGTGTCCCTGAAGCTTTCGGGGGTATAGTTTATAGAAAGCCTTATCAGTCTTTCAAGCGTTAGCCCAGATGTTTAATTTGGTTTCCCTTATAAAACAACGGGTTAGCCAATGTCGGCAGCACAAAAACATGCTGCCAGACTGTTACATGTACATGCCGCCGTTCACCGGAATGGTCGCGCCGGTCACATAAGCCGCCTCTTCACTGACCAGAAAGGCCACCGCTGCAGCAATTTCCTCTGGTTTTCCCAACCGTCCGGCTGGAATTTGCGAGAGCATCGCTTCTTTATTGGCTTCTGGCAAATCTTTTGTCATATCCGTATCAATAAACCCCGGCGCAACCGTGTTCACGGTGATATTACGTGAACCCACTTCTTTTGCCAGAGCGCGAGAAAATCCTTCCAATCCTGCCTTCGCCGCTGCGTAGTTGGCTTGTCCGGCATTCCCCATGGCGCCTACGATACTGCCAATGGACACGATCCGTCCCCATCTTGCGCGCGTCATGCCCTTGAGGCAAGCCTTTGTCAGCCGGAAGATGGAGGTAAGGTTGGTGTCGATAACGTCATCCCACTCTTGCTCTTTCATGCGCAACATGAGGTTGTCACGCGTGATACCGGCATTGTTTACCAGAATCTGCGGCGTGCCATATTGCTTGGCAATTGTTTCAACTAATGTATCGATTGCATCGGGTTGCGTCACGTTGAGCACAACGCCTGCGCCTTTTGCGCCCATTTCCTGCAGATAGCCCGAAATACTGGCAGCCCCCGCTTCTGTGGTTGCCGTACCCACCACGGTGACGCCAGCAGCAGCCAGTCTTTGCGCAATGGCTCTGCCAATGCCGCGGGTGGCTCCAGTCACCAGCGCTACTTTTCCTTCGATTCCTGCGGACATTCTGAAAAACTCCTGATGACTATCAACTCAGCCTGAACAAATATTGCCGGGCCACCCGTTTGAGTATCCCACTCAATCCGATGGGCCGTGCGCAATGCGCAGTAAACACCAAAATTGATGATTAGATGACCGACAACGCCTTAAGCGCTGCATTGAAACTGTCTACATCCTGCAAGCTATGATTAGTGGCCGCCTTAGTGATGCGTTTGTTCAATCCACACAACACCTTACCGGGGCCACACTCGACGATATTTTCTATATTTCTGGACGCCATTACCGTGACCGAATCGACCCAAAGCACTGCGCTATAGAGTTGAATACCCAGCTTTTCACGAATCCGTGCTGGGGCTAGTTCAATGCCCGCATCCACGTTATTGATCACGGGTATTGAAGGTGTTCGCAACTCAACAGATGCAAGTGCTTCAGCGAGTTTCTCGCTGGCCGGGCGCATCAAATCACTATGACAAGGAACGCTCACAGGTAACGGCATCGCTTTCTTTGAGCCAGCGGCTTTAGCCAACTCAATGGCCCGATCCACTGCTTCACTGTGTCCGGCGATCACCACTTGCCCTGGCGCATTAAAATTGACCGCCTGCACCACCTGCCCTTGACAGGCGTCCGCGCAAACCTGCCGGATTTGTGCCTCGTCAAGCCCCAATACTGCCGCCATTTTGCCCGTGCCACCTGGACAGGCGTCACGCATCAATTCACCACGGATTTTCACCACTTTAACCGCGTCGGCAAGTGTCAGCGAACCCGCAGCGACATAGGCACTGTACTCACCCAAACTGTGCCCCGCCATAATTGACGGACGCAGTTCTGTCGCCGAGCACCAGGCTCGCCAACAGGCAACGCCTGCAACCAGCATAAGGGGCTGCGTGATTTCAGTACGGGAAATAACGTCTTCAGGGCCCTGCTGAGCAAGCGCCCACAAATCACTTCCGAAAACAGCGGAGGCTTCAGCAAACGTGTCGACGACGACAGGGTAAGCCTCTGCGAGATCTTTCAGCATGCCTACGGTTTGTGAGCCCTGACCAGGAAAAACAAATGCCAACGAGGGATTCATAATGCAATTGAAACCTTTATTTTTATTGGAATTTCGAGATGCAAATTCCTGCTGGCGGTTAGAGTACCCCAACCCACCAGCAAGTCCAGAATTCAAAAGTAACAAAACTTAAGACAACTACGCCAGCACGCGCTCGATGGCACTCGGCACATCCTGACGCGCTTCATTCGCGGCCAAATGAATAGCGCGGGCGAATTCAGCAGCATTAGCCGAACCATGACTTTTGACCACGACACCTTTAATGCCAACCAGGCTGGCGCCATTGTAATAGCCTGGATCAAGTTTTTTCCAAAGACGCTTGAGCAGCGGCTTTAACAGAAATGCCAGTATTTTGCCGCGCCACCCCTGCTGTGCCACATCCTGAAACTGGCCAATCAGAAAGCGCGCCATGCCCTCGCTGGTTTTGAGCACGATATTGCCGACAAAGCCATCGCATACAACCACATCGACCTTATCACTGAAAATATCGCTGCCTTCGACATAACCAACGTAATTCACACGCTCATCATTGCGCAGCAATTCATTGGCGAGCTTAACCCGGTCGTTACCCTTATTTTCTTCGACGCCGACATTCAAGAGCGCCACTTTGGGTTGCTCTATTCCCGTTAATACGGTAACTGCAGCAGCCCCCATCAGCGCAAATTGCTGCAGACGCTCAGATTGAGAGTCTATATTGGCACCCGCATCGACCAGGAAGGTGTAGCCATTTCCACGAGGAATTCGCGCCAATATGGCAGGACGCTCGATGGATTCGATGGTTTTCAGCACATACCAACTGATGGCCATGAGGGCCCCGGTATTCCCGGCGCTAACGCAGCCCTGAGCCTGTGCATCACGCACCAGCTCAACGGCAACGCGCATGGAGGACCGTTTCTTGCTGCGCAAGGCGACGGAGGGCACTTCATCCATACCCACTTGCTCAGGGGCATGGATCAGCGCTAAGCGATCACCAAAAGTATGAGCGGTATCAGCGAGTGTTTGCGAAAGTGTCGATTCATCACCAACGAGCAAAACCCGCAGCTGCGTATCCTCACTTAACGCAAGGAGCACTGCGGGTATGATTACCGAGTGGCCATGATCGCCACCCATCGCATCGACTGCTAAGGTGACGAACTGACTCAAGGCTTATTCTTCGCTAACTTTGGGCGCGATCACTTGGCGGCCACGATAAAAACCATCGGGCGTAATGTGATGACGGCGATGCACTTCACCGGTAGTTTTGTCTTCGGCCAGAGCTGGCTTGGTCAGCGCATCATGTGAACGGCGCATGCCGCGCTTGGAACGGGTTTTACGGTTTTGCTGAACTGCCATGGTTCTGAGCTCCTGATCTATACAACGTAAACGTTTTACTTTTTACCGGGCTGTTTGCTTTTTGCGAGCAACTCGGACAAGCCTGCAAAAGGACTCTCTTTCTGAGGTTCGACCTCAGCGGGTTCCTCAATCGTTTCCTGCGGCTCCGGCACTGCCACCCACTCACAATGCTCGTGGGTGGGAATGATAGGCGCTGCAAGAATGAGTTCCTGTTCAATCAATTCAACGAGGCGAACCTGTTCGCCATCAACCTTGAGGGGTTCATAGCCTTCAGGTAGCGTGTCTTCGTCAACTTCCTGATCGAATACCGCCACCTGCACGCTTGCACTGACTTCAACGGATACAGGTTCCAGACAGCGTTGGCATTGAAATGGTATCGTTGCCGCCAGCTGACCAGACAAAAGAGCCACTCCACCAGGACCGGTTTCAAAGCGGACATCGACTTTCACATCGTCTGGCGCTGCCGTTAGGGCGAGCCCGGATGAGAGATTTTCGAATGCTGACAAAGGCACAAGACCGATCAGCCGAGCGTTTTGACGCGCCAGCTTAAAGGGTTTTACAGTGTCGGGGAGTACTCTTTCAAACATAAGCGCGCAATAATAGGGATTGATCACAGGCATGTCAAAAACATTTTGCGCAACAATCCCGTCACATGGAACACTACTCTCCATGTCCTAACGGGTTGTTCTGACAGAATTTTCGCGTCATCGTATACGTTAGTTACGATGATTCGCCACTCCCTATGAAAGGATATCAACACATGACACAGATCGTGCTGGGCTCAAGCTCGCTGTTCAGAAAGCAGCTGCTTGAAAAACTTGGGCTTCCTTTTGTCTGCCACTCCCCCAAAGTGGATGAAACCCCCTTTGCTGATGAACCTGCAGATGCGCTGGTCAAACGCCTAGCCCTGACGAAAGCGCAAGCCGTTGCAATGACGCATCCTCAGGCGCTGATTATTGCCAGTGACCAGGTATCAGTGCTAGATGGGCAGATCAATGGCAAGCCAGGCACCCGCGAAAAGGCAATCGAACAACTCACCGCCAGCAGTGGCAAACGTGTACGCTTTTTCACCAGCCTTTGTGTTTATGACGCAAAAACCAGACGTCATGTACTTGATATGGAAACGTACGACGTCAATTTTCGAACACTCAACCATGATCAAATAGCACGCTATGTTGACAAGGAAGCGCCTTTTAACTGTGCAGGAAGCTTTAAATCCGAGGGGTTCGGAATCACTCTTTTCAAATCACTTGAAGGTCGAGACCCTAACACGTTGATCGGTTTACCTTTGATACTCCTTGTCGAAATGCTGCATAAATTTGGGATCGATTTGCCCTGACAAAGGGTTGTTGAAACTTGCATCGGCACAAAAAATACCGTCTACACTTAGATTATTAGGCTAGGAAACAAGCAATTTCCTGGTCTTTGTCTAAGTAGTTCATCCCCAAGCGGAGCGGGATTTATGACGGAAGATCAGTCGACAGCACGGCCTCGTCGTCGCAACACAAAAGAGCGCATCATTGACGAGGCCGAAGCGCTTGCGGCCATTCACGGTATTGAGCATTTAAAACTTCAGGAAGTGGCCGACAAAATCGGTATTAAACTGCCTTCTGTTTACGCCCATTTTAGCGGTCGAGAAGATATTCTCGCAGCCATGGGCGCGCGTATCAATTCAGCATTTTCGGCATTTTATGTGGCTCGCCCAGGGGAAACTGCCTGCAATACCCTTATGCGCGGCGTTAAGGAATTAGCTGATTTTTTGGTAGGAAATCCGGCGTATTTTCGCCTGATATTAAGGGATTTATCAGTACCTTTGGGGTATGACGCAACCAATCGCCGATACTCGATGCATGCAAGTGGTCAGTTGCCACCTGAAATGACACAACTGCTAGGCCGCTTAGATGCACTGTTACATAAAGCAACGAAGGAAGAACATGCACGCCAGGTATCTGCCATGGAGTTTATGTCAGCGGTACATGGCGCAGCACTCATGCGATTAAGCATGGAAACCAACACGTCGCCCGAGAATCTGTCGCCTCAACCGCCCAGTGCGGATGCACTGACTGCATCGCTGCAAATTTTGGCGTCGCAATTATTGAACTGTCCCAAAAACTAATCTGATTTCTATATTCAGCCACCTGCTCTCAGCCATTTAATAAACTGAAAGCAGGCGGTATCACATCTAATTACCTGAGTTTTTGTAACGCCGACAAGCCTAGTTCACTTGAAATAGTTTTGGCGAAACTCACACCAACCGAATTTGCAAAGGATTCAAAGGGACTTGGGCGCACGCTATAGTCCACAATTTTGTGGGCCTTGATAACATCGCGCGCCACCGAGCCCGGGCTGCCAAAACCATCGATCAACCCTAGGGGCAAAGCCTGTTCGCCTGACCATACCAGCCCACTGAATACTTCTGAACTGGATTTCAAGCGATCACCACGCCCCTCTTTAACGGCGTTAATAAACTGCTGGTGCACGTTTCCAAGAACAACCGAGAAAAATTCTTTGTGTTTTGGATCAAGTGGCGAGAAAGGATCAAGAAACGCTTTGTTTTCACCAGAGGTAATCACACGACGCTCAACACCTACCTTTTCCATGCCACCCACGTAACCAAAACCTTCGCTGATGACACCAATGGACCCGACCAGGCTGGCGGGGTCGGCATAGATTTCGTCGGCCGCAGCTGCAATATAATAGGCGCCAGATGCCCCAATATCTGTAATTACCGCATAGACCTTCTTATCAGGATACTTGGCGCGCAAACGTTTGATTTCGCGATAAGCGGTACCCGATTGCACCGGGCTTCCGCCGGGGCTGTTAATGCGCAGGATGATTGCTTTGGAATGCTCAGCTTTGAAGGCTTTACGCAACCCGCTTGCCAGTTTATCGGCATCAACGTCGCCATCTGGCATGATGACGCCATTGACATCTATCAATGCTGTATGAGGTTTGCTTGCTCCTTGCATGTCACCGCCCTCCCACGCACCGGGCGCAAATACCATCAATGCAATAAACAAATAAGCAAACATCAGAAACTTGAAAAAGATGCCCCAACGACGCGCGCGTTTCTGCTCCTGACCGGATTGCATCAGTAATTTTTCGAGCAATTGCCATTCACGATTGTTACGTGGGCGATTGAAATGATTTCTATCGCGCCCCTGATGACGCTGCTGTCCTTGCGGGCGATTTGCACGTTGCTGCTCGTTGCTTCGGCTATCGCTATTTCTGCTGTCACTATTTCTGTTGTCGTAGTGTTTATTGTCGTTATCGTCCATTCACTGCACCCATTTTCGTTTTTATATGTCTTGGAAATTTTTAATTCTACCTGGCGTTTTCAGATGCCTAATGCCTTCCGCAGTGCAGGGACACTGTCAACACACACGGCATCAGTAAATTCAGCCAACCGATCGATGTTTTGCGCGCCCCAGCCTACGCCAATACTGGCAACCCCTGCGCGACGCGCCATTTCCAGGTCAAAATGGCTATCACCCACCATGACCGCGCGCTGCACGGGTACGTTCAACGTATCAAGCAGTTCCAGGACCATATCGGGCTCTGGTTTACCTTTTGTTTCGTCGGCACAACGTGTCGCATGAAACATTTCATGTGCTGACAATGCACTCATGACACGATCAAGCCCACGCCGACTTTTACCCGTCGCCACACCCAATATGCCTGATGCGGCTCGCAGGTCAGCCAGTATTTCTGGAATACCGATAAAAAAGCGGGTGGGGTCTTGTTCAAACTCAAGATAAATGCGCGAGTACCGGTCACGCATATCGAGCACTTTCGGGTGAGGCAATTCAGGATAGAGCGTGGCAATCGCCTCTACCAGTTCGAGGCCGATAATATCCTTTATCTGGCTATCGCTGCGATCAGAGGCACCCACCTCGAAGGCGGCAGCTCGCATGCTGCCAACAATACGCCCCAACGAATCCACCAGCGTGCCGTCCCAATCAAAAATAACGCATTCGTACTTCACAAATTACTTCTTCTCTGCCGATAGGATGTCAAGAAAGCCTTGAAAAGCGTCATCAAGGGGGGCTTCAAATACCAGCGTCTGCTTAGCACCTGGCAGTTGTTTATCGCCTGACTGTTGCTTGTCACCAGAAAATTGTTTATCGACAGGCAATTCAAGCGCCTTGGCATGCAAAAACATGCGTGCCGCACCTCGCGCCTTAAAGAGACGCTGACTCTCTTTGGACGAATACTTTTCATCGCCAACAATGGGATGGCCTGCAAACAAAGCATGCACCCGTATTTGGTGCGTTCGCCCGGTCAAGGGGCTGGCCTCTACAAGAGTCGCCTCATCGAAATGACGTACCAGTGAAAATTCGGTACACGAGGGCTTTCCTTCGGAGGAGACTTTCACAAAACGCTCACCGGATTGTTCACCAAACTTCTGCAGTGGCGCCTCAATGCGGTGGAACTTGCCCTTCCAGCGGCCATCGACCAGGGCCAGGTAGGTTTTGCGTATTTGCCCCGTCTGGAACTGCTCATGCAGTTTCTTTAAGCGCGAACGCTTTTTGGCGACCATCAGGCAACCTGAGGTTTCTTTGTCGAGGCGATGCACCAGTTCTAAGTGCTTGGCCTCGGGGCGGATGGCCCGCAAGGCTTCGATGACGCCCCAACTCACACCACTCCCCCCATGCACCGCAATACCGGCGGGTTTGTTGAGCACGATCAAGCCATCGTCTTCGTACAATATACTGGACTCCAGCAACTCCTTGATGCGGTCACCGACTTTGACCTCGCCCACCGCTGCCGGATCTGGGCGGCGTAATGGCGGGATACGAATGCTATCTCCTGCCTGCACGCGGTAGTCTGGCTTGATACGGCCCTTGTTTACCCGCACCTCGCCTTTACGCAAACAACGGTAAACCACTGATTTTGGCACCCCTTTGAGGCGTGCAACCAAAAAGTTGTCAATGCGCTGGCCAGCGTACTCGGCGTCTACTTCGATAAACTGCGGTTTTAATGTCGATTCCTGCATTCAACTCTCTGATTAAGCGCTTAGGCTATTCAAGTCACTGGTTTTGGCGAATATTTTGCTGAATATGGTGCTGATTATGGGAAACCTAAGGGTATCCGTTTGATGTGGTTATAGTTTCCTGCTATAGTCTCGGTTGCCTTTGCAATGTTTGTGTGATAAGGCTCCGCCGTCACATTTCGTCTGCCACATTTAATCAACTAAATGAGGGGATGAAACGAAAGCGGTTCACGTTACTGTCGCTACTACATTCGTTACTACTATCGTTTCTAGAAGCGCAACGCCGTGACAGGGGTGGCCAGGCACGCAGGTAAAACCCTGCTTCGATATCAGAATCGGCAACAAAGGCTGCGATTCTATCAGAAACCTAGTGCCGTGCCGATTTTCCCTAAACAGGAATCCCGCACACAACCGCAAAGGCTCGCTTGTCAGCATTAAAGATGCGACAAGCCCTGTGCACAACGCCCCGCTGTTGTTTTTGCGGTAAGAGTGGGCGATATAAACGTACGCAGCGCATTTTTGAAAACAGGATTTGAAGATTGATTGAGCGCGACCATCGGCCATGCCGATGACGAGAGCAGCGCTTGATTGAATGATGGAGCCTCGCACCAAAGGGTTCTGTCGCGCAAACCCGCGCAGGAGTTCCACGCAAACCGCTGGAATCCGACGACGGGCAAACCAGGGGCAGCACCTGCTGGTCGGACACATAAGACGACGTGTCGCCGTGTCGACCATTCTGCCATCTGCTATCTCACAAATTGGATAGTGGCTGGCCGGTGTCTATAGCGCCTGGAGGCACATTTGCGTTAAGTGCAACACCCAGTCTTCTTTTCGTTTTCAAGGGCGCCGTACACCAGCAACAATTAGGTGGAAACCCTACATCCATGAAAAGAATGTTAGTCAATGCAACGCACCTGGAAGAATTCCGCGTCGCGTTAGTAGACGGTCAAAAACTTTACGATCTCGATATTGAGCATCGTACCCGCGAACAGAAAAAAGCCAACATCTACAAAGGAAAGATCACCCGTCTGGAACCCAGCCTGGAAGCCGCTTTCGTTGATTTCGGCGCGGATCGCCATGGCTTTCTCCCCCTCAAGGAAATCTCCCGCGATTATTTCATTCGCAATCCCAAAGATATTCAGGGTCGTTTTACGATCAAGGATGTTTTGAAAGAAGGCCAGGAAGTCATCATTCAAGTCGGCAAGGAAGAACGCGGCACCAAGGGCGCGGCGCTTTCAACCTTTATCAGTCTGGCCGGTCGTTATTTGGTGTTGATGCCCAATAACCCTCGCGCAGGCGGTATCTCCCGTCGTATCGATGGCGAAGAACGTACCGATCTCAAAGAAGTCGTAAATTCTCTCAACATCCCCAACGATATGGGCGTCATCGTGCGTACCGCTGGCGTGGGCCGCTCGGTGGAAGAGCTGCAATGGGATCTCGACTATTTGTTGCAATTGTGGGAATCCATTAGCTCTGCCGCTGTTAGCCGTCCTTCACCGTTCCTGATCTATCAGGAAAGCAATGTCATCATCCGTACCATTCGCGATTACTTGCGTCAGGATATTGGGGAAGTCATTGTTGATACTGCAGAGGTGTATCAGGACGCGTTGAGCTTTGTGCGTCAGGTGATGCCGCAGTATGAAAGCAAGATCAAGCTCTACAAAGATCCGGTACCACTGTTCAACCGTTATCAGATTGAAAGCCAGATCGAGTCGGCCTTTTTGCGTGAAGTAAAACTGCCTTCTGGCGGCTCGATTGTCATCGACCCGACGGAAGCTCTGGTGTCTATCGACATCAACTCTTCGAAAGCCACCAAAGGCGCTGATATCGAAGAAACCGCGCTAAACACCAACCTCGAAGCCGCCGACGAAATTGCCCGCCAATTACGTTTGCGCGACATCGGTGGTCTGATCGTGATCGATTTCATCGACATGAATCATCAGAAAAACCAGCGCGATGTTGAAAACCGCCTGAAGGAAGCACTCGATATCGATCGTGCGCGCATTCAGGTGGGACGCATTTCGCGTTTCGGTTTGATGGAGCTTTCTCGCCAACGTTTGCGTCCGTCTCTGGGTGAAACCAGCGGCCACGTCTGCCCACGTTGTAACGGTACGGGTTATATCCGTGACCTTCATTCGCTGGCGCTTTCTATCATGCGCCTGATCGAAGAAGAGGCCATGAAAGAAAACTCGGCTGAGATTCATGCGCAGGTGCCGGTAAACGTTGCCACGTACCTGCTCAACGAAAAACGGGAAAACATCGCACGTCAGGAAAAGCTGAATAACGTGCGTATTCTGATCATTCCTAACCCGAACATGGAAACCCCGCACTTCGAAGTGACGCGTTTCCGTAATGATCAGCTGACGACGACGGGTCAGCCGACCATGAGTTATGAGTTGATCAACGAGATCGAGGAAGAAGAGGAAGAAGTCGTTTCTTTCGGTATCGAGAATACGATCAAGCGTCAGGAAGCGGCTGTGCAGATGATCAAGCCTTCCAAGCCTGCTCCGATGCCGATGGACCAGGCACCTGTGGCTGCTGAAGTGCCCGAAACAGTGCCGAATGCACCGAAGGAAGCAGGATTTTTTGCACGCCTGTTCACCTGGTTCATTCATTTGTTTGGTTCCACGCCGAAGCCCGTTGAGGAAGAAGTTGTACCTGAACCGGTCGTCGAGGAAGAACCGCGCCGTCAGCAGCGCGACCGTCAACGCAACCGCAACGATCGCCGCAACCGTGGCGAAAGAGATCGGGATCGCGGCAGTCGAGACAATCGTGAGGGCAGAGACAATCGCGAAGGACGAGATAATCGCGAGGGCAAAGAAAGCCGCGAGGGAAGAGACAGCCGCGAAGGGCGGGACAATCGTGAAGGTCGCGACAATCGCCAACAAGGTGGCCAACACAACCGCCAGCGCGGACAGGAAGCGCGCGAGGAACAACCGCGCGAAGTCGCTGCAGAAGTCCCAGCCGCAGAACAAGCCCCGCAGGAAGGCCGTCAGGAGCGTCAGGACAGACCCCAACGTGGTGATCGCCAGGAACGTGGTCGTGGTGGCAGGGATCGCAACCGTGGTGAACGCCAAGAGCGCGGCGACCGTCCTGAACGTGGTGAGCGCCAGGAACGTGGGGAAAGACCCGAACGCGGCGAGCGTGAAGAACGCGCCGAAGGTGGCGAGCGCCCCGAGCGTCAACAGCGCGGTCAACGCCAGGATCGTGGTGATCGTCAAGACCGCCAAGGTGGCCGTGGCCAAAGCCCTGACTCAGACGATGAAGGCAACCCAAACGCACGCCGTGGCAAGCGTCGCAACCCCAATGACACACGCAAGCGTCGTCAGAATGCACTGCAAGCCGGTGAGCGCGCAGCACAGGTGCCTGCAGACGGGGGCAATGGGGTAGCGGATATCGCAACAGTGGCAGATACGGCCACAGAAGTGAATGCTCAGTCCGTGTCTGACGTCGAGACATCAGTGGTGATAACGCCAAACGTGGAAATCGCAGCCACTGTTGATTCACCGCGATCGACGCCGTTTGCAACCGTTTCTGTTGCTGAGTCAGCACCCTCACCGGTCGCTGAAACGGTTACATCAATTGCTCCACTCGTTGCAGACACGAGCACCTCTGCGCCGGCCTCTGCACCTGTGGCACCCGTCGTAAGCGCACCGGCGAGCGCCTCAACGCCGACCAACACGGAGTCGGATACCGGCGGTGATGCGGGAGCGGTTAGACGTGCTTCCAATGACCCCAGAGAAGCTCGTCGTCGTCAGCTTGCAGATGCTCAAGCGTCAAAGGCTGAAACCACCGGTTCGGATAAAGCGGATTAACGTGTCGCTTCGAACCAGTAGTTAGAAGGTAGCAAAACGGGGCAGTTAACTGCCCCGTTCTTTTTTCTGAATATTCTTTTATGCCGCGCCGATAACACGAGGTTCCATTTCAATGGCGATGCCAAAATAACCGCGAATATCATCGGCGATGCAGGTCGCAGCCGCGAGAATGTCTTTGCCTGTACCACCGTGATTGATCAATACCAGCGCCTGTCGATGATTGATCACCACCGGACCAAGTTGCCTGCCCTTCCAGCCTCGCGAATCGATCAACCACCCGGCTGCCAATTTGTAACGACCATCAGGCATCGTGTAATAAACTGCTTTGGGATGTTGCTCGATAAAGTGTTTAAAACTTGCTGCATCAATAATGGGATTTTTGAAAAAACTGCCGGCGTTGGGTTCCACTGCAGGATCAGGCAGTTTTTGACGACGTATTTCCTGCACGGCATTGCAGACATCCATTGCCGTGGGTTGATGAATACCCTTTTTCTCGAGCACGGCACGCAGATCTCCGTAATCAAGCACAAGCGCAGGCTTACGACTCAAGGTGAAGGTGACCGATACAATGATGTAACGCTGACCCTGAGCTTCCTTAAAAAGACTATGCCGGTAGCCGAAATGGCATTCTGCAGCGGTTAGCGTTACCCAGCGGCCTTCCTGGGTATCGAAAGCGTCGAGCGTATGAAAACGCTGACACATCTCAACACCATAGGCACCAATATTCTGAATGGGGCTGGCGCCGACAGTGCCTGGAATGAGGGCGAGATTTTCCAGACCGCACCAACCTTGCGTTAACGTCCACACAACAAAATCATGCCAGTTTTCCCCTGCGCCAGCGGTAATCAACGCCTCGGTTTCGTTGAGGGGTTCGATATGGCGTCCGGGAATACGCATCAGTAAAAGGGGTTCAACAATATCGCCGGCCAGCACAATATTGCTGCCGCCGCCCAACACGTTATAGGGAGACGCTGGGTGCTGCCGATGCCAGGCTTCAAGCGCCTCACGGGATTCAATGCGCCAACACTGTTTGGCCTTGGCTTGAACAGCGAAGGTGTTACAGGCCAGTAGGTCGACATCCGTTTCACAAGGGGGAGATGTTATAGCGAGATGATTTTCCGGGGGCATCGGGTGCTTGTCTTTAAGAGGGGAAACAATGTCGCATGAGGAGATGAAAGCACGAAGAGTAAGGCAGAGGGGGCATCAAGCCCCTATTCTCTTTTGCTCACAAACAGTGTTGATAAGATTGTTGCAAGCGTCCTCAAGCATATTCAACACCTGATCGAAACCATCTTCGTTTCCATAATAGGGATCAGGGACTTCATCAAACGTTGCCTGGGGTACATATCCCATCAACAAACCGATTTTACTCAGACAACCGGAGGGGCAGACTCGACGCATATTGGCCACGTTGGAACGATCCATGGCCAATACCAGATCATAATATTTGAAATCGTTTTCAAGAATCTGTTTGGCACGTAACTCACTCATGTCGTAACCACGTGCACTCGCTGCCTGCGTGGCGCGCGCATCAGGGGCTTCGCCGACATGCCAATTACCCGTACCGGCCGAGCTGATCTCAAACCAACGTTCCAGGCCGCGATCTTGCAGCTTGCGACGCATTACCGCTTCTGCCGTGGGTGAACGGCAAATGTTGCCAAGACAAACAAACAGCACTCGTGTCTTCATATTCAAACGCCTCTTGAGGCTACGATGGCTCTGACCCGTTCCAGATCTGCGGGAGTGTCGACACCTGCAGGCAAATTTTCTATCGCTGGTGCTACATGGATCTGCGCACCGTGCCACAACGCACGCAGTTGTTCCAGCTTTTCGGTTTGTTCGAGGGCGCACGGCCCCCAGGCGACAAACTGATCCAGCAGCGATTTGCGATAAGCATAAATCCCAAGATGCCGATACCACCCACTGCAACATGCAGTTTCTTTGCCAGACGAAAGTGAGTTCGCCGCGTCTTTATACGCTGCAAACTGATCGCGATCATAGGGTATTGGCGCGCGACTGAAATACAGGGCCATTCCCGATTGATCGGTAACGACCTTGACCATATTTGGATTCATGATGTCGTCATATTGGTGCAATGGCTCACATAACGTAGCCATGGGCGCACCGGAGCGGACAAGATTTGCCGCCACCTGATTAATCACCGATGGTGGTATCAACGGCTCGTCGCCTTGCACATTTACCACAACGGTATCGCCGCTATAACCTAGCTGGCTGGCTACTTCATGGATACGATCAGTACCCGACTCATGGGTGGCGCGTGTCATGACCACTTTGGCACCAAAAACATGCGCGGCCTGCGCAATGCGCTCATCATCGGTGGCAATGACAACTTGCTGTGCTTCACTCTTGCATGCTTGTTCATACACCCACTGTATGAGCGGTTTGCCGCCAATATCAGCAAGCGGCTTGGCTGGCAAACGGGTTGACGCATAGCGTGCGGGAATCACAACCACGAAGGGCGTCATGCAAACCACCTAAATAATTAAGGTTACTGGAGCGAAAGCGCGCGCATTATATCATCGGCCAGCGCGCCAGTAATGTTAGCGTCGACACTGAGATACCAAGCATCCTTCAACCACTCGGACTGGATTTTGACGGCATCTTTCTCCGTCATGATGACGGTAGTCAATTGATAAGGCTGTAATTCTGATGCGGAATAATGGTGATGATCTGCAAATATCGCAGTTTCAAAGCGAATCCCCATAGATTTCAAGGTATTGAAGAAACGGGAAGGATTTCCGATACCCGCTAGAGCCGTAACGGGGTTAGCCTTGAACTGTTCCGGTTCAGCAGTTCCGGAACCGTCCAGTCGTCGGATTTTGCCCGGTTGGATGTGCATGGGGTACACCGCAAGCGCAGGAAAACGTGCCAAGGTTTGGTTTAGCGCTGCATTGGGTGCGCCATTGACCACCGCAAAACGAATGCTCGCCAAGCGCGCCAACGGTTCACGCAGTGGCCCCATGGGCAACAGGTGTTCATTGCCAAATCCGCGTGCCCCGTCGATAACGAGCACCTCAAGCTGCCGCTGCAAGCGATAATGTTGCAACCCATCGTCGCTCAGCAATAAATCGACCTTGGCGCGTTTAAGCAAATACTCTGCCGCTCTCGCACGATCAGGATCAACTACCACGGGAACCTTTGCCCGACGCGCAATCATGGCGGGTTCATCGCCACAGTCGATGGCCGGAGTGTCGGCTGTCACCCACAGTGGATAGCGCGCTTCGCCGCCATAACCGCGACTGACAACGCCTACCTTGAGGCCCTTGGCAACGAATGCATCAATCAGGTGCAACAACAACGGCGTTTTACCGGTTCCGCCGACAGTGAGATTGCCTATCACTACGACCGGAACGGGTAACGCTTTGGGTGGGTGTCGTTCGTAGTTTTCGCGCTTGTGCTGCACCACGCTTTCAGTGAGTTTACTGGCGGGCCAGAACAACCATCGGTGCCAATGCTGTTCGTACCAGAGGCGATTGAAATAACGTTCGAGTGACGACACGTCAGGGCTTTTTTTCAAGTTCGCTGGTGGGAAGGCGCAGTTTGCTAAAACCTACGCGACCGGCGACATCCATCACCGTGACCACGGCTTGGTATGGCGCGCCAGCATCTGCCGAAATAAGAAAAGGCAGTGAGGTGTCGCCATTGGATTGTTCACGAATGGCACGCTCCAGTGTATCGGCGTCGCGATTGACCAAGCGTTTATCGTTGACAGCATATTCGCCATCCTGACTGACAACGACCTCGATAAAGGTGTTGGCGGTTTCGTGTGATTCGCCTTCGGCCTTGGGTAATTCGACCGACAACTGACGTTCGCGGGTAAAGGTGGTCGATACCATGAAGAAAATAATCAGGATGAAGAGCACATCAATCAGGGAGACCAGATTGATGGAGACTTCTTCTTCCTGGCGGAAACGCTTGAACTTCACTTGGGACGACTCTCTTGGGCCATGTCGTTTTCGCGATCACCATGCAGCACATCAACGAGCTTGATGGCTTCTTGTTCCATGAGTACGAGCAGTTCGTCGATGCGGCGATTGAAAAAACGATAGAAAAACATGGCGGGGATCGCGACCACCAGACCGGCAACAGTAGTGTAAAGCGCTTTGGCGATACCACCTGCAAGTAACGCGGGATTATTGTTACCTGCAAGAATGAGCGAATTGAACATGTCGACCATGCCAAGCACGGTGCCCAGCAGACCTAGCAGTGGGGAAATGGTGGCTATTGAGCCCAACAAATTGAGAAAACGCTGCATTTCATGAATTTCATGGCCGGCGGCGTCCATGATGGATTCTTTCATGATGTCACGCCCGTGCTTGGCATTGATCAGGCCCGTAGCCAGAATCTTGCCCAACGGAGAGGAATCGCGCAGTTGCTTGACGCGCGCCCCATCAAGCTGGTTGTTTTTCATCCAGCCCCATACTTGGGAAAGCAGATTACCGGGCGTGATGCGACTCGGGCGCAATACCCAGAAACGCTCAAGAACTATGGCCGTGGCCAGCACCGAACATAACAGCAGGGGCCACATGACGATCCCGCCAGCCTTCATGATTTCAAACACGCGACGCGAACCTCTAAGCATTCTTTTTGTGTTACATAACAATCTACTACAGCCTTGCAGGAATACCACCTAAAAGTGGCCATTTTTTCGAGAAAATGTTTTGCGAGAAAATACGCAGATCTTGCCTCGGCATGACAGCACGATAACGGACATAAGCGTAGCTAGGGGCGCGGCTATTGCGCCAGAAACTCTTCAAAAGAAAGATCGACGATGCCTCTCGCCTGCAATTGGGGTGCGGCTTTTTGTAAGACGTGAGTATCTGATGGCCACTCGACGGCATGCACGGGGTGGAAACGATTCAGCACCGCACCGGTGAGTTTTAACCCTGAACGGGGTGTGACCAGCAGGGTGTCGATCTTCAGACTTTTAGTGGCCCCGGCGGCCAGTTGCAATTGGGTGTCTCGGCGCAAATCCCCTGCCATCAGGATCTTGCCCCTAGCAGTAATTAATTGGAGCCAACAGGCACGCTCTCCGCTGGTGATCGGGCTTACACCAACGTCGTTAGTGAGGGGCGCGGGATCATGCAGGCAGGGAAGACTCATGATGGGGGCGTGCAAATGTACCTGCCCAGGCAAAGGCCGGTACTTGTCATAGCGATGCACCACAAAACCGGATTTCACCCAATCTGCGTAGCGCTCATGCTGAAAATCCCAAGTGTACCCTACCCCGGTTTCCCGCGCCCAACGCTCCCAAATCGCTTGTCGGGTTTTGCTACTCTGCCCGGCCTCAAACACCCACCAAAGAGTGTTCTCGTCTTCGATGATAACGCTCTGACGCTGTGCCTCCGCTTGCCAATGTACCTTTGAGGAATGCAAATTGGATGAAGGTGCATTCGGTGATTGCAAAGGGGACGATGCCCCCGAAGCGGCCTGCCGGTTGGCATAAAAGCCAGGGCCCAGCATAACGGGAACGATCAGCATTATTGCAATGGTTTTACCTGGCACACCACGAGGTGCCAGACACCATAACACTCCCAATAAGCCTAGTAACGTGACTACTGCACCGCTGATGGGAGGATTGAAGAGTGGTACGCGATATCCGGCACCGCCCCACTGTGCCATGACTTGCAAAAACCATAACAATGCATCGGCGAGTGCAAGTGCAAGATGCAAGACGTACTCTGCAAGCGTAGGCGCAACCGGCATGATAGCCGCAGACAATAACGCCCCTGGCACCACCAGAAATCCCATTACAGGAATCGCCAACGCGTTTGCCACAACACTGATCCAGGGGAAACCACCAAACGCAAAAGCCAATAACGGTGCCAGGCCCACAAAGATGGCAAGTTGCACCAACAGCCAGCCATGAATAACGCCTGGTGTGCGTAACCTGCCCTGCAAGACCCAGAGAATCAGGGCAACGGCGAAAAATGAAAGCCAGGCACCACGATCAAATATTGCGAGTGGGTCGTAAATCGTGACGGCCACCAGCGCTATCCACCACGCACGCCAATCCAACAAGGAGCGCCCTCGCAAACGCAATACAACAGCCACCCCGATCATTACCAGCGTGCGTTGTGTAGGTACGTTAAATCCTGCCAGTAAGGCATACGCAAACGCACCGAACCAACCCGCTACCAATGCCACATGTTGCGCAGGCACACGCGTAGTGAAACGCGTCGACAGACTTACGCATCGGCGCACCACCACATAGACGAACATCGCAAACATGCTGACATGCGAGCCGGAAATGGCCATCAAGTGTGAGGTACCTGTATCGGAAAACATCTTCCAGTGGGAAGGCTTCATCAACGCGCGATCCCCAGTCACCAGCCCGAGTAACACCGGCGCCTTTTGCAGAAAGCTCCAGCGATGTACCGGCTCCAACATAGCGGCGTCCTGAAACAGGTGGCGGATTTTCAATCGCAAATGATCGACGGTATCGGTGTCGGCGTTTAAGGGCACTATTGAAGACTTTTTAACGATGCGCATACTGGCGAGAATGCGGTTACGTTGGCGCCAGCTTTCGATGCCGGCCGGTAAGGCTTTGCCGGTGTCGTCGGGCTGCAACATCAAGGACACACATTGTCCGGGCAAGACCCTGTCCTGCTGTTGATCAGCCAGCTTGATACCGCGCACCCAAAGCCGATAAGGCATGGGTTGCCCGTCGCAGGCACTGGGCGCGAGCTGCTGATGGATTTGCTGCGGGTTCTCCGTCTGAAATTGATGGGATTGAAACCGATAAGGTTGAAACAAAGCGCTCGATTTACCGGGCAAGCCTTGCCAGGTACCCACCCAGTGACCCGCCTGAGGTTTGGGCAAATCCAATGCAGGCAAATCAGTGGTTTGCCACCAAGCCAGCCCGGCAAGGGCGAGGGTCAGGCCAGCACTCATGACCGGTGGTCGTTTCAAAACAAGGACTTGCCAGAGACACGCAGACAGGACCAAGGCAGCCAACACACAAAGTTTGACCTGCATTGACGCCCCAAGGAAATGAAGTTCTACTAGACTTACATCACATAGAATCCAGACGATGCCGTATACCATCATCTAGCGGCCTGCGCTGCAGCAGTGTACATTTCTGCAACATCAGAATTTTCTGCAATAACATGTAAGATTGCCGCCGTTTGTTGGCGGAAGTTGGGTAATACGTTGAAAAAAGTCTTCAAGAAATATGTGCCAATTCCCTCTGACATGAAAGAACACCGGGTATTCGGTGCGCTGGGTGAGCGGTTCCATGACCCCAACTTCTGGCACTTCAATCGTAAGTCGGTATCGGCAGGTGCCTTTGCGGGGATGTTTGCGGCCTTTATCCCCCTACCCGCCCAAATGCTGATTGCGGGGGCTTTATGTTTTCTGGTGCGCGGCAATATTCCGGTGGCCGCGGCTGCCACCTTTATTACGAATCCCTTCACGACGATCCCTATTACTTTTTTCTGCTACAAAGTCGGTGCCCTGATGCTGGGCGACCCGCTCGCCACCGATGTGGCTTTCAACTTTGACCTTGAAACCCTGATGAACGAGTTCTGGACGGTGGGCAAACCGTTTATTCTTGGATGCTTTACGGTGTCAGCCAGTTCTGCACTGTTGAGCTACCTGGTGGTGCGCGCCGCCTGGTCGCTGGGGGTCCGCAATAGCTGGCGGCGCCGTGCGATGCAGCGGGCCGCGACCCGTTCAGGCAATTGATGCGGTGTCTTCCACCAGACGGCCATTTTCCATTTTCAATACGCGGTTGACGCGGCCGGCCAGGCTCAAATCGTGAGTCACAATCAGAAAGGATGTGCCCAGTCGTTTATTTAGATCAAGCATCAGCGACTGGATTTCACGGGCGGTGTTGACGTCGAGGTTCCCGGTGGGTTCGTCGGCAAGTACACAGGCGGGCTCGGTGACCAATGCCCGCGCAATCGCCACGCGCTGACGCTCCCCCCCTGACAACTCAGCCGGTTTGTGGTCGAGACGATGCCCCAGACCGACGGCCTCCAGTATATGACTTGCCTTCTTGCGAATTTCACTGATCTTGAGATCGCCACGCATCATCAGCGGCATGGCAACGTTTTCGAGGGCAGTAAATTCTGCGAGCAAATGATGAAATTGGTAGACGAACCCCAGAAATCGATTGCGCACCAAACCACGTTGTTCATCGCTGAGCTGACGATAGTCGTTACCCATGATTTTCACGGTTCCGGTACTCGCCAAATCGAGTCCGCCGAGTAAATGCAATAACGTGGTTTTTCCGGAACCGGAATTACCGACGATGGCGGCAAGTTCGCCTTTATACAATTTGAAATCGATGCCGTTCAAAACCGGCACCTCATGGGGGCCTTCCAGAAAGGTTTTACATAGCCCTTCGCATGCAATAACGGGGATATTACTCATACCTCAAGGCCTCGGCAGGTTGAACTTTGGATGCCCGCAATGCGGGGTAAATCGTGGCAAGAAAACTCATCATGAACGCGGCGATAACCACGGCAATGACATGTTCTATACGTAATTCCGAGGGCAGGTAGTTGACGAAATATTGCTTGAACAATTCCTGATGCAATACGTCCTCTAGCCATTTGGCAAAATCGGTGATAGTAAGCGCGATGGTAACGCCCAGCAGCGTACCGACTACCGTGCCGACCAACCCAATAAAAGTACCTTGCACCATGAAAATCGCCATCACTGTGCGTGGGCTGGCGCCAAGGGTGCGTAAAATCGCAATATCGGCTTTTTTGTCGGTGACGACCATGACCAAGCTGGACACGATATTGAATGCCGCCACCGCCACGATCAACATCAGCAACAAGCCCATCATGGTTTTTTCAAGCTTGATGGCCTGAAACAGGTTGCCGTAGGTACGTGTCCAATCAGTAGCCCAAAATGCACCCTCGCTTAGTTGCTGCACCAAGCCGGTGGCAATGTGTTCGGCACGCATAAGATCCGTCACCTTTAAACGAACGCCTTGCACGGTGCCTTTCATTTTAGCTATGCGTTGTGCATCGCCGAGCGCGATGTAGGCCATCATGTCGTCTATCTCGGCGCCCACCTTGAACATGCCTACCACAGTAAATCGTTTGAAACGCGGCAACACACCTGCGGGGCTTACGGTGGCCTCGGGCAGCACCAAAGTGACTTTGTCACCAATCGCGAGCCCAAGCTTACGGGCAATTCCAGCGCCAACCACAATATTGAAAGCACCTTCTTGCAGGTTTTCGATCTGACCGCCTGACATATGCTCAGGCAAAATGGACACCTTTCGTTCGTATTCCGGTTCGACTCCGACCACAAAGGCGCCCGTCACCGCCCCACGATTCGATAACATCCCTTGCAATTGGACAAAGGGTGCTGCCGCCAACACATCAGGGGTGGTTTTTGCTTTGGCCACGACCCCACGCCAGTCTTCCACGCCGCCCTGCTGCCAGATGTTGGCGTGCGCCACCATGCCAAGAATACGGTTTTGCAGTTCGCGATCGAATCCGTTCATTACGGACAGCACCACGATCAACACAGCAACGCCCAGGGTCAGACCGAGAATGGAGGTAAGCGAAATGAAAGAGATGAAGTGGTTGCGGCGCTTGGCACGGGTATAACGTAGGCCGATAAACAGGGATAACGGTCTGTACATGCTGCACTGCCTGGTAAGAGGTCTGGGTCTGCGTTGGAGCGCGTAGACCGTAGACCGAAAACAATTAAAAAAATTTGATAAATCAGAATCCTGATTAAACTTATTTCAGTAGTGTCAACCACCAGCGAAGCGGATATGCCCGTGGACCCTTCTGATCAGAACAACCGGCGCGATTATTTCAGGCTCGAAGACAAGGTTCACCTGGTGAAAAGGCCGCTGGAACGGCACATGATTTCAGATGATCCGTATCATGAGCGCTACCAGATTCCCAAGCAGACGTTGTTGCTTAGTCAGCTACGCGCACTGGATGGGGATTATCAGCAGATGATTCGTCAATTGGCGGATTCGCACTATGCCCTGCACGCGGTGCTCACCGCGCTGGATCGCAAGCTGGATTTGCTGGCGAAATATATCACTAACCAGGGTAGCGACGACAGTGCGTTACTGCGCGAGACGGTCGAACTGAGTGAACGTGGGATTGCCTATTATTCGATGACGCCCTATGAAGCGGGTACCTATGTACATTTGACGATGGTGCTGTTTCCCTCTGCAGCGAGCCTGGCGACCATTGCGGAAGTGCGTTCCTGCTATCTGGTGGAAGACCATCCCGCTATTTATCGTGTGGGGGCGGAGTTTGTGGTGCTGCTCGAGGCTGATCGCAAACAACTATCGAAACATCTGCTTCGTAAACAAGCCATGCTACGCCGGGGAGAAGACCTGTCATGAAACGCCTCACCCAATTCGTTGCCGCTGTTCTTTTTGGAATGGGTCTCAGCAGCTTGTCCGCTGTCAGCGTGGCGGAGGTGATCAAGATTCCCGTAGGCAGCCAGAATTCGAGCGCAGCCAATGTGGTTCGCCCCGCCTTGGGGACGGGCAAAATCCGCGTATTGGAAGACTTTGGCGAACCGGTGCAGCGACATGCGCCGGTGGGAAATCCGCCGATCGAGCGCTGGGATTATGAGCTATTCAGCGTCTATTTTGAGTATGACCATGTCGTGCATAGCGTACTGAAAGGCCCCAAACCGGCAAAGTAAGGCTTACTCCTGACCGTGCGCTGTATCGCATTGGCATCCCCATCGTTACAGCGTCGCTAACCCATTTCGAAATAATGGTGTTGTCATGGCGTACACCTTACAATCTGCGCCCATTCCCTCCATGACCCTCGAGATTTAGCATGGCCCACACCACTTTTTTGCCCGAATGGGCACCCCAGGACGCAGTAATGCTTGCCTGGCCACATGCCAGCACTGACTGGGCTCCCTGGCTGAATGACATTGACGCTTGCTACGTGGGGCTAGTGAAGGCGATCGCCAAGGCGGCCACGCCCTTGATCCTGTGTCAGGACGAAGCGCATCAACAGCATATTCAAACGCTGCTGGGTACAGTCGATGGATCGGAACCGCGCTGGGTGCTGGGCCCCTACAACGACACCTGGTGTCGTGATTATGGCCCGCTGACCATTGGAAATGTGGACAACACCCGCTTTGATGCGCAGCAACTGCTCGATTTTCAATTCAGTGGTTGGGGTGACAAATATGAAGCCGGTGACGACAACGCCGTGAATCAGCGGCTACAAAATGCGCACTGCTGGAAACTACCGTTGACCACGATTGACGTTGAACTGGAAGGCGGCAGCGTGGAGTCGGATGGCGAAGGCACCCTCATGACCACGGAGACCTGCCTGCTGGGGGGTAATCGCAACGAAACCCTGTCGCGCGATGCACTGGAAACGTTAATCAAGGAAAAATTCGGCGTTAGCCGTATTCTCTGGATCAAAAATGGTTACCTGTGCGGAGATGACACTGACAGCCATGTTGACAACCTGGCACGCTTTTCTTCAGCAGATACTATTATTTACGCCGCTTGTGATCGCCGTGATGACGAGCATTTTGCGCCGCTAGACGCCATGCGCGCTGAACTGGAGCAATTACGGACTTTGGCCGGCAAGCCGTATCGTTTATTGCCGCTGATGATTCCTGAACAGCAATTTGATGAGAACGGCAAACGCTTGCCGGCCAGCTATGTGAATTTTTTGATCGTGAACAAGCACGTTATTGTGCCGCAGTTTGATTCGCCCTATGACGCCAAGGCACTGGCACAACTCGCAGTGGCGTTTCCGGGCTATACGCTGCTACCCATTCCGGGCAAGGCGTTGATCAAACAATATGGCGGCCCGCATTGTGCCACCATGCAATTGCCCGTTGGCACTGTAAATTTTTAAGCTTCAAGGAGTTTCGCATGCCCACACAGCACAAGCTGAGAGCAGCCGTTATTCAACAACCCGCCTGGCCCGACAAGCAGCGTAGTCTCGACGAAACAGAACGTCTGGTGATGTCGGTGAAAGATCAACGCCCCGATCTGGTGCTGCTGCAGGAGTTGCATGCCACCCAATATTTTTGTCAGACCGAAGATCATACGCTGTTTGATCTGGCTGAACCTCTGCAGGGGCCGACCTTGCAACGCTTGTCTGCGCTGGCAAAGAATGTGGGTTGTGTTTTGGTAGGATCGATTTTCGAAAAGCGTGCCCCAGGGGTGTTTCACAATACGGCGGTGGTGTTGGAGCGCGATGGCTCGCTAGCGGGTATTTATCGCAAGATGCATATTCCAGATGATCCGGGGTTTTACGAGAAATTTTATTTCACACCGGGTGACGCACAGCGAGTGGATGGGTTGCATGGCTTTACGCCCGTTAGCACGAGTGTGGGCAAACTGGGTGTGTTGGTGTGTTGGGATCAATGGTATCCCGAAGCCGCACGCTTGATGGCGCTTTCAGGGGCTGAGATTCTGCTGTATCCGACGGCGATCGGGCAAGATCCGCAGGATGTGCCGGAGGAACAGGAGCGTCAGCGTCAGGCGTGGTGTTTGATACAACGTTCGCATGCAGTGGCGAATCATTTGCCGGTGTTAGTGGCGAATCGGGTGGGGCATGAGCTTGATCCGAGTGGGAGCAGTGAGGGCATTCAGTTTTGGGGGACGAGTTTTATTGCTGGGCCCCAGGGTGAGTTATTGGCGGAGGGCGGCAAGAATCGCGCCGAGGCGTTGGTGGCTGATCTGGATATGACGCGTACTGAGCGTTTGCGTCGTATTTGGCCGTATTTCCGTGATCGCCGGATTGATGCTTACGGGCCGTTGTTGAATCGCTTTAATACGCTGTAAGGAGACCTTTCCATGCAGATCATTGGTCATCGCGGTGCCAGACGCGAAGCCCCAGAAAATACGCTTGGCGGTTTTGCTTATTTAAGATCATTGGGCATTCATCGGGTCGAACTTGATCTGCATTTAACGCGCGATCAACAACTGGTGGTGATCCATGATTACACCACGCAACGCACCACCGGCAAAGTAGGTACAGTGAGTCAGCTAAGCAGTGCTGAGCTGAAACGTTATAACGCGGGGGCTCAGTTTAAAGGCTGGCAATCGGTTGAACCTGTCGCCACCTTGCAAGAGGTGCTTGCCGCTTGGCCTGAACTGCGGTCGATTCAACTTGAAGTCAAGACTGCCAATGTTAAGGCGATTCCGTCGATTATTGATCGGCTTGCCTTTGTCATTCACGAATTTCAGCTAGGGGGGCGTGCGACGGTCACCTCCCATGATGTGCGTGTGTTGGCGCATATGCATGAGCGTTATCCCTATATTCGGCGCGGTTATGTGGCGGAGCGGTTTGCGCGTGATCCGTTGGCGACCTGCCATCATTTGCGATGCGAGTATTTGGTGATGGATTATAAAGGGTTGCGGCCCGCCATTGTCGCGCACGCGCATGAGATGGGAATGCATGTTTCCACCTGGACGGTGAATGATGTGAATAACGCCCACCGTATGTACGAAATGGGCGTCGACAGCCTGATTACCGACGTGCCAAGCCTGATGTTGGAACATTTGCATATCCATCGCAAGGATTAACGCGTCATGCCTCGTTGTCGTTTCCTGTCGGTGGGCGGTGTTGCTGTGTTGGCGCTGGTGGTGAGCGGCTGCGATACGCTTTCTTATTTTTCACAGGCGGCGAGCGGGCAATGGCAGGTGCTGAGTGCACGGCAACCCATTGAGGAGGTCATTGCATCGACAACAACTGCGCCCGAACAGAAGCGCAAACTCACCTTGGTTCAGGACGCACGCCAGTGGGCAGCAAGCGAATTACACCTGAATACCGGGGATGCCTATACCGACTATGTCGCGCTGGATCGCCCCTATGTGGTTTGGAACGTGATTGCCGCGCCGGAGTTTTCCATTGCACCGATGCAATGGTGTTTTCCCATTGCAGGCTGTGTGGCTTATCGCGGGTATTTCAGCGAGGCGGATGCTTTGGCTTATGCAGAACAATTGCAGACACAAGGGTTGGAGACTTATGTCGGCGGTGTAGAGGCCTATAGCACCTTGGGTTGGTTTGATGATCCGGTACTTTCCACCTTCATGCGACGATCAGACGAGGCATTGGTGGCTCTGATTTTTCATGAATTGGCACATCGAACGTTATACGTGCAGAACGATTCCACGTTTAATGAAAGTTTTGCCACAGTGGTTGAATATGAGGGGCTGCAACGGTGGCTCACCGTGAAACAGCAGCAAGCAGAATGGGATCAGTTTCAGCAGCAGGCACGTTATCAGGAAGCGTTTGTGCATTTGATTCTGGAATTTCGTGAATCGCTTGCCACCCTGTATGCCGGTTCGTTACCGAACGATAAAAAAAGGGAAGAAAAACAGCAGCTTGTCCATGAGCTAAAGCAACGTTATCAAATGCTACGTGATACGCAATGGCAAGGCTATAACGGTTATGATCGGTGGATGAACGGCCCGTTGAACAACGCACAGCTGAGTACGATATCGACCTATCACGATTATGTGCCTGCGTTTCAAACCCTGCTTAATCGTTGTAATAATGCCCTCCCCTGTTTCTATGCACAATCACGTGACCTGGCTGCACTCGAACCCGATGCACGCAAAAAGGCCATTGATGCGCTGAGATTACCTGAATAACCCGGTGACACCCTGAACACACCCTATTAACGCACTGATTAGGTGTCAAATTTCCGGTGGCGCGCTTTCGCTACGCTATACTGCATACAAAGAATGCAGGAAAGCCTTTTAACCATGGCTGAAAAGACCCGAAAATTTGATCCCTTTGTGCAGCTGGACAGTTTGATTCCGGCCGTTTCCGATCTGTATACGCAGATCAAAATGAAAAATGAAGCCGCGTCAGCCAATCTCACGCGTATTCTGGATACGATTACCACCATTACAGCGGCCATGCCCAATGCAACCCTGGCCGCCATCCACCTGTCAAAACAACAATCGCCACTCAAGCAACCGGTATATTCCGCTGCGCTCGCTTATCTATTGAGTCAGGTATTAAAGCTCGATGAAAGTACGCAGCAATCGTTGCTGTATGCGGTGCTGACATGCAATTTGACGTTTTACGAGTACCAGGTTTTGCTCAATACCATGGATGGCAAGCTGACAGATGCACAACGAGCCAAACTGCAGAAGCATCCTATTCAAGCTGCACAATTCATGGAAGCGGCTGGTTTTATCAACCCGTACATGATTAAGGCCATTCGGCAACACCACGAAAGACTGGATGGCACGGGGTATCCCAATCACCTGAAATCGGATGAAATCTCGACCCTCGCCTTGATCATCCAGATTTGCGAAACCTACACGGCCCGCATCGATAACCGCGCCTATCGAAAGTCAGTCAATCCTAGGGAAGCACTGGCCCCCTTGCTCAAGGAAACCGACAAGCGCATGAAAGATTTGCTGTTGGCCTTTGCTCGCGCCATTGGCATTTATCCGCCTGGCACTTGGGTTAAACTTGTTAATAATGAAATTGCTGTCGTTATCGCTCACCAACGCACCAGCCCCATTCCTGGTGTACGTGCCCTCTTCGATCCGAATGGTATCCCTTACATGGGGCCCATTGAGCGAGACTGCACTTTAGCGGAATTCAAGATCGTGTCCTCAACGTCGCCGCCCTGCATGCCTTCCGTGGACCTGCCGGCCTTGTTTCACTGACACTTTTTTCGTAAGAACGGGATACTATCGTTTTTCTTCAAAATACTGCACCTGGTAACGCTCTGCCCTCATGGCGGGATGCCAGTAATCCGGCGGTACCCCAGCTTTGCGTTTTAAGTGTTGTACAAATTGAACCGGATCGGGTAACTGCTCCCACACTGACGGTAGAAAGGTCGCCCGCCCCCCTTGAGGCGTGTACAAAATCAGTCCATCCTGACCGGGGTGAAGCGCGTTCACCAGCGATTCTTCACTCGTGATATTCATTGGTGCAGGCAGCCCCAGCACCGATACGTCAATATGCAGCGCATCAAATTCGTCCTGACTGACAGGCGCAAAACGCGGATCAGCAAAAGCCGCAGACCAGGCGTTATGCGCCACGTTGTCAAGCAGTGCTTCTGTGGGTTCAAGGCTGCCGATACAGCCACGCAGATCGCCTTGCAAATGCAGCGTTACAAAACAGGCTTGTTTTTCTAATAGGCGTGCGTCGCACTGTTCATGAGAGGGTTCAAAGCGCTTTCGGTGTTGGAGGTATTCGCCAATACTCCTGCGCGCAAGTGTTACCAACGTTTGCCCTTGTTGTTCATCAAGCCTTTGCATAATTGAACACCCAGCTGCCATAACCAACGACGCGTGACCGATCCCCTGCGGTATCGCCTGAATTGCACAACGAAACTGTCTTGGGGCGTAAGCCCTGGGTTTTTGCCATTAACAGCAGCCCACGCACTCCGATACACCCGCAGGCGTCGTCATGGCCAATCGCGCTTTCATCCAGGCGTTCAATGGCTTGGCAGGTATGCCCATCCAGTTGTCTGGCCGTCGCATAGTCATGGTAATGACTGAGATCGGAGCTGATCACAATCAAGGTTTCCTCGCCTCCCCAAACCGTTTGTAACAACTGCCGAACCGCCTCAGGGGATGCATTACCCACGACGATGGGTAACAGTTGAAACGCATTGAGGGTTTCTTGCAAAAACGGTAACTGTACTTCCAGGCTGTGTTCTTGCGCATGCGCGCGATCACTGCTGATTACCCCTGGCATTTTTGTAAGTGCGGCAATGGCTTGAGTGTCCAAAGGGATGGTGCCTAACGGGGTTTCAAAAGCGTCGCAGGCGGGCACAGCAACGCCATTAAAGGCCACCCGATGAGAAGGCCCGAGCAAGACCACACGGGAATAACGGCTGGCCCAGGGTTGAAGCGCATGATAGGCCTCGGCGGCGGCTTGGCCAGAATAGATATAGCCGGCATGAGGAACAATAATGGCTTTAGGGGGCGTACCTGGGTGAGTCGTGGGCGCCTCACTCTGCGCCGAGGCCAGAAAGCCCGACACCATCTGATGCAGCGCCAAGTCATGGTCAGGATAGAAAAAACCCGCCACCGCCATTGGCCGCACCGATACACTTGAAGCTTGTCCGCTTGTCATTTGATTTGCCCTCCCCCATATAAGGTTTATAACGTCGCCCAAAATCAATGACACACCTTGTCCATCTCCCTAGACAGTCTATATCAATGAACATGGTGCCGAAGCGACAGAAAATCAATACCTTTTGCAGCGATTGATCGCTTGGGGGTTTGCATGAACATCGAGAAGGATTCGTTAAACGCGGACGCACTCAGCCTTAGCCGCCCGGACACTGTCAAAACACGTTATTGGCATCATTGCGATGACGGTCGTATTCAGTGTGATATCTGCCCGCGTGCCTGCAAATTGCACGAAGGGCAACGCGGCCTGTGTTTTGTACGCGGTCGTATTGAAGACCAGATCGTGCTGGCCACCTACGGGCGTTCCTCTGGTTTTTGCGTTGATCCCATTGAAAAAAAGCCGCTCAATCATTTCTTTCCTGGCAGCAGCGTTTTTTCATTTGGAACGGCGGGATGTAATCTGGCATGCAAATTTTGTCAAAATTGGGACATCAGCAAATCCCGCGAAGTGGACACGCTGGCAGATCAGGCCTCCCCCATCGCTATTGCAGAAACCGCCAAAAAACTGGGCTGCAAAAGCGTCGCTTTCACCTACAACGATCCCACCATCTTTCATGAATATGCGTTGGACGTAGCGGCTGAATGCCGCAAACGAGAAATCAAATCGGTGGCCGTCACGGCCGGTTATGTATGCGAGGAACCTCGCAAAGAATTTTATGCGGCAATGGACGCCGCAAATGTGGATTTGAAAGCATTCACCGAAGCGTTTTACTACAAATTAACAGGCGCGCATTTACAACCGGTGCTGGATACGTTGCTCTATATCAGGCACAACACGCAGGTGTGGCTCGAGATCACTACCTTGTTGATTCCTGGGCATAATGATTCCGATGAAGAAATCGACGCAATGACACAGTGGATCAAGCGCGAACTGGGGCCCGACGTGCCCTTGCATTTTTCGGCGTTTCATCCTGACTACAAGATGCTCGATATACCCCACACCCCCTTTGCCACCTTGCAAAGAGCCCGCAATATCGCATTGCGTAACGGCTTGTACTACGTCTATACCGGTAACGTGCATGACAGCGAAGGTAGCAGCACCTATTGCCATCAATGCGGTAAGCGGGTCATTGAACGTGATTGGTACGAGCTGGGTGAGTATGCGCTGGATGCCAAGGGCTGCTGCAACAACTGTGGCGCGGCGATGCATGGCCATTTTGAAACGCGTCCCGGGCTTTGGGGGGCACGACGTCAACGGGTAGTGATGCATCCGCAAAGTTAACGTCGCTTGTGAGCGGCGTTCAGGATTGGCGCAGCACGACAATCCGTTGTACCTGATGGCGCACCCATGCACGGGAAATGGCGTAGAGCGCTATGCCGACACTGTCAGCCCCCACATCGAGCAACGACATTTCCCGGTAGCCAAGCTGACCTTGCACGACTTCAATAATCAAGCCATACGCTACCAAGGGAAGCGCCACCCCCCAGACAATATTCAGGTGTGCATAGGCCTGATCCAACACCAAGGCCAACACAAAGAAGGCCAACGCATGATTGAATTTGTCACTCATGCTCATCGTTAAATCGGGGGGATCGCTACTGAAAGCCAAATAAGAAATCAGCACAATGGCGCTGAAAAAGGCTGTTCGCGCAAGCCAGCGCCAGGTTGATTCAGGCAGTTGAAGCAAGCTCAAGCACTCCACCAACAATACAATACATTCAGTATCATTACATAAGCACCCGAACCGCTACTCATGACGCCCGCCAGCATCGGTGAAAATCGGCGGGACCGCATTTTTTGCCTGCGTTTTATTGGATTCACATTTATCGTCATCACCTCCGCAGATTTCGCAGTTTTCTTTCATGCCAATATTCGACAGACTGGCGCAAGTGCCTTTGATCGGCTTATTGCGCACAATTAGGCCTATGGCCATCATCGCAAAAACGATCAGTAAGGCCGCCAAGGTAACAACAAAATACATCATGGGTAATCCCTCAAAGCGATTGCGATAGCCTTAAAGCGGTTGTACGAAGGGGGCAAAAGCAGGTGTCATTTTTTCTTCGAAGCCCGCGTCAGTGCGTATCACCAGTAGCACGGGCATATTCCGTGTACTAGCAAATGCCAATCCTTTTTCGGGGCCCATCACCATTATGGCCGTCGACATGGCATCAGCCCAGGCCAAATCGTCATCAAGCACTGTCACCGACGCCAAATTATGCGTCACCGGGGCTCCCGTCATGGGGTCGATGATATGCGTGACGCGGTCGCCATCGATTTCAACGAAATTACGATAATCGCCCGACGTTGCAACAGCCTTGCCCTTTAATGTAATGACCTTCTGTATGGATTCGACACCACCACCCGGCAACAGTTTCCCCATTTGAGGCACCTCAACGGCGATGCGCCAGTCTGATCCATCGGCTTTTCGACCTTTACTGATCAATTCGCCACTTAAATCCACCAGATAGCTCTGCACGCCCTTGGCATCCAACAGGTCAGCCACTTTGCCGCCTGCATAGCCTTGAGTCACGCTCGATAGATCCACATAGATATCGGCGTCTTTGACAACCGCGTCATCCTGCAATTTAAGATGCTGACACCCCACGCGTTGCCGCGCTTGCTGCAGTTGCTCGAGGGTGGGCTTGTGTTCGGGCACGCTGCTAGGGCCAAACCCCCATAGATTCACCAGGGGGCCAACGGTGACATCCAACGCTCCCCCCGTTTCGACGCAGGCACGCAACGACAGCGCCATAAGATCACGCAGCGTTGTCGAAGCCGGGAACGCTCCCGCTGCAGACTGATTAAAACGCGATAGCTCGGAGTCTTCTCGCCAGGTGGATGCGACCTGCTCGATCGCGTCCAGAAGCGCCTGCACCTCTTTCTGAAGCTGTGAAAGCGCGACGCCTTCAGGTAATTGTGCAATTTTGACGGAATAATGACTGCCCATGCTTGGGCCAGAAATCAATTGTGTTTCAGGGGGATGCTGACACGCCGCCACCCCCAAACACAGCAACAACGTTATGCGCTTCAACATCCCCTCAACCACCAAAATCGTCGAGGAATATATGGTCGCGTTCAACACCCAGGCTTTCCAGCATTTTGATCACGGCAGCGTTCATCATGGGCGGGCCACACATGTAGTATTCGCAATCTTCAGGCGCCGGGTGCGCCTTGAGATAGTGCTCAAACAGCACGTTATGAATAAAACCGGTGTAGCCTGTCCACTTGTCTTCGGGTTGTGGGTCAGATAACGCGACATGCCAGCGGAAATTCGAATTTTCCTTTTGCAGCGTATCGTAATCGTCAACGTAGAACATTTCGCGCAAGCTACGGGCACCGTACCAAAAGCTGATCTGACGGTTGGTTTTTATACGTTTGAGCTGATCGAATATATGCGAACGCATGGGGGCCATTCCCGCGCCACCCCCAATGAAGATCATTTCTTTGCTGGTTTCCTTGGCGAAGAACTCACCGAAGGGCCCATACACGGTCACCTTGTCACCGGGTTTCAGGTTGAAGGCCCACGATGACATTTTTCCTGGGGGAATGCCGGCTTTTCCAGTGGGTGGTGTAGCGATACGAATATTGAACTTGAGAACGCCATATTCTTCCGGATAATTGGCCATGGAGTATGCGCGTTGCAAGGGTTCGGTAATGACCGATTCCAGTTCCCACAATTTGAAACGATCCCAATCCGAGCGGTATTCAGGCTCTACATCAAAATCCTTAAACTTCACGTGGCTCACGGGCGCTTCCAGTTGCATGTAGCCGCCTGCCCGAAAATTCACGACTTCACTTTTAGGCAGCTCCAGTACCAGTTCTTTGATAAAGGTGGCAACGTTATGGTTGGATTGAACCGTGCATTCCCACTTTTTTACACCAAACAGGTTTTCTTCGACTTCGATCGACATATTGCCGCGCACAGGCACCTGGCAAGACAAACGCCAGTGCTCACGTTGCATGCGGCGATTGAAATGCGGTTCTTCTGTCGGCAGTAAATCACCGCCCCCTTCGAATACTTTGACCTTGCACTGGCCACACGAGCCGCCCCCACCACAGGCAGAAGACACAAAAATGCCCTGCCCCGCCAACGCGCCCAACAGTTTCCCCCCCGCCGACACACAGACGGTTTTGGACGGATCATGGTTGATTTCGATTTTAACTTCACCTTCGCTGACCAGCTTGGAACGGGCTGCCAGGATGAGCATGACCAGCACCAGAATGACACCGGTGAACATGCCCACGCCCCACAACACTGTATTGATATCAAACGACATAAGCACTCCTGTTCGTGCGCAAGCTCAGAGCTTGATACCAGAGAACGACATAAAGCCCAGCGACATCAGGCCGACCGTTATGAACGTAATACCCAAGCCACGCAGACCTTCTGGCACATCGCTGTACTTCAGTTTTTCGCGGACACCGGCAAGCACCAGAATGGCAAGCGCCCAACTCACGCCCGACCCCACGCCATACACCACACTTTCAGGGAATGTGTAATCCCGCTCAACCATAAACAACGAACCCGCCAAAATTGCGCAATTCACTGTAATCAACGGGAGGAAAATACCCAGCGTGTTATAAAGTGACGGCACGTATTTATCGAGCAGCATCTCCAGCACTTGCACAATGGCTGCAATCACACCGATATAACTGATCAATCCCAGAAACGACAGGTCTACTGTCTCCATGCCTTCTATACCGGTCCAGGTGAGTGCCCCTTCCCGCAACAAATAGTTGAAAATCAGGTTATTGGCAGGCACCGTCAGCACCTGCACGATGACCACTGCGATACCCAGGCCAATGGCCGGTTGAATTTTCTTGGAAATTGCAATGAACGTACACATGCCAAGAAAAAAGGCCAGCGCCATGTTTTCAATGAAAATCGATTTCAACAGCAGGCTCAGATAATGTTCCATGTCGATATCCTCTGTTAAAACCTAGTGTGCGAGCATGGCTTTGGATTGGGGCGCCATCGAATACTCACGGCTTTCAACCTGGTGTTTCTTCCAGGAACGCAGCGCCCAGATAAACAAACCAATCAAAAAGAATGCCGAGGGAGGTAACAGCATCAACCCGTTGGGTACATACCAGCCGCCGTTATTGACGGTCTTGATGATCTCAATACCAAACCATTTTCCTGATCCGGTCAGCTCACGAATGACGGCGAGCACCATCAGCAGCACGGAATACCCCAGACCATTCCCAATGCCGTCCCAGAAACTGGCCATGGGCGGGTTTTTAATTGCAAAGCCCTCCATACGTCCCATCACAATACAATTGGTGATAATCAAGCCTACGAACACAGAGAGCTGCTTACTCATTTCGTAGGCAAATGCTCGTAAGAATTGATCGAGCACAATCACCAAAGAGGCTGCAATTGTCATTTGCACGATGATACGAATGGAGTTGGGCGTTTGATTGCGCACCAGCGAAAACGCAAAATTACACATCGCCGTCACCAGCGTTAGACCAATGCTCATGGTCAACGCGGTTTTCATATTGCTGGTCACTGCCAATGCCGAACAAATGCCAAGAATCTGCACAGCAATCGGGTTATTGGTAAACACCGGCTCGGTAATGATCTGGCGGGTTGATAATTTGTCGCTCATGTCACACCCCTTGCGAACGCACACGAGAAAGGAAAGGGCCAAACGCCTGATCTGATAACCAGAACTTGATCAGGGCATCAACACCGCGTGCCGTCAATGTTGCCCCCGCTAAACCATCCACTTTATGAACAGCCAACGGATCATGGGCATCCACATTGCCTTTGATCACGGTAATGGAAAGTTTGCCACTGGCATCGAGCACCTGTTTCCCTGGCCATAAGGCACGCCACTTGGGGTTGTCGACTTCGCCACCCAGGCCAGGCGTTTCGGCGTGCTGGTAGAACACCAGACCCTCAACAGTGTTGGCATCGCCTTTGAGCGCCAAAAAGCCATACAGCGTCGACCATAAACCATAGCCTCGTACCGGAATCACCACAGCATCCACCTTGCCATCAGCACTCCGCTTCAAATATACCGGCGCCACATTTTCCTGCCGCTTGATGCCTGCCGCATCCTCTTCGCTGCTGAGCGCCCGGCTACTTTTATCGCTTTTGAGTTCCGTTGAGAGGTTATATCTGCGCGCGTCTCCTTCGACAAATTCGCCCGAAGCAAGATTGACCAATCGCACATCCAGGGTCGAAAAGGCGTCCTGAATCTGCTTTTTGCCTGCCGCACTATCGACAAGATTAGCGGCTGACAGCACCGCTTTTTGCTTATCCAGTAGTTTTTGCTCCTCCTGCATGGGTTTAAGGGCTACCGTGGGAACGGCCACCAAAAGTGAACACACCGCGCAAATGACAAATGCAACGGTCAAGGTACGTGCAGTACTTTCACGTGCAGAGCTTTCATTAGCCATTGCGTGCCAACCTCCGATTGATATTTGCCTGAACCACAAAATGGTCAATGATGCCCGCAAACAGGTTGGCAAACAGAATGGCCAGCATCATGCCTTCGGGATAGGCGGGATTCACCACTCGAATCAACATGACCATTACGCCCACCAGAATGCCAAATATCCAGCGTCCGGTATTGGTCATGCAGGCCGACACTGGATCGGTGGCCATGAAAACCGTCCCAAAAGCAAAGCCCCCTAACACCATATGCCAGTGCCAAGGCACCGAAAACATCGGGTTACTCGTCGACCCCACCGCGTTGAACAACAGCGCCATACCGATCATGCCGACCATAACGCCTGCCATGATGCGCCAAGACGCCACTTTCGTGATTAACAGCAGTGCTGCACCCATCAAGATAAACAGTGTCGACACTTCCCCCGTTGACCCTTGAATATTCCCCAGGAAACAATCCCACCACGTAATGCCTGCCCCCGTAATCGCATCGACGCCCCCCTGCTTCGCCAGTGACAACGCCGTTGCCCCCGAAAATCCATCAATGGCCGTCCACACGGTATCGCCCGACATTTGTGCCGGGTAGGAGAAAAACAGAAACGCCCGCCCCGCCAATGCGGGATTGACGAAATTTTTACCCGTGCCTCCAAATACCTCCTTCGCCAACACCACCCCAAACGTGATCCCCAACGCCACCTGCCACAGCGGAATACTGGGTGGCAAACTCAACGCAAACAATACCGAGGTTACGAAAAAGCCCTCATTCACCTCATGCCTGCGTCGCATGGCGAACAGTACTTCCCAGAAGCCGCCGACGATAAACGTTACGGCGTAAATGGGCACAAAATACATTGCGCCATGAACAAAGTTATCCCACAGCGAATCGGGGTTGTGGTTGCCCAGCAGATTGATGAAGAAATAACGCCAGTCAGTTTGCGCGGCTAACATATCCGGGTGAGCCGCCAGCCAGGTATTCGCCTGATAACCCACGTTCCACATCCCCCAGAACATGGCGGGGAATGTCGCCAGCCAGACTAAGATCATGATGCGCTTCAAGTCGACTCCATCACGCACATGCGATGCTGCATGCGTCACTGTTGCCGGCGAATAGAGAAAGGTATCCACCGCCTCATAGAGGGGGTACCACTTCTCAAGTTTTCCACCCTTGGTGAAGTGCGGCTCGACCGTATCGAGCATTTGTCGAAGTCCCATGTTCAACCCTCCTTCTCAATGCGCGTCAGCACATCACGCAGGATGGGCCCATATTCATACTTGCCGGGACACACGTAGGTACACAACCCCAGATCTTCTTCATCCAATTCCAGCACTCCCATCTGCTGAGCCATTTCGGTATCACCCACAATCAAATAACGCAATAAATGAGTGGGCAGAATATCGAGCGGCATGACTTGCTCATAGGCCCCCACCGGCACCATGGCACGAGGGCTGCCGTTGGTAGAGGTAGAAAAGGCAAAACGCTTGCTTCGCTGCAACGCGGACACAAACACGCTCAACACCGAGTGCTTATCGGTACCGGGGCGCAGATAGCCCAATAACTCACGTGCGCGCCCTTCCTGCAGTGCCGTGACCATGAGGTGATAACGCCCCAAATGAGCTTCCACTTCAGAATACTGTCGCCCGGATAACACCGAGCCAGAAATCACACGGTTGTCGCCCGCCTTTAATTGTTGTTGAGTGAGATCATGCAACGAGGCGCCCATGACGGTCTTGATCAGACGCGGCGTGTTGACTTGCGGACCCGCCAGCGCGATAACGCGATCAGTGAACAATTTGCCGGTGGTGAACAATTTGCCAATGGCAATGACATCCTGATAGTTCAGGTGCCACACCGTGTGTTTGGTACTGGCGGGCCGCAAGAAATGAATGTGTGTCCCCACCAAACCCGCCGGGTGAGGGCCTGCAAATTCTTCGACCACCACCTTGTCGAGCTTTGGTAAATTTGCGCCTGCCGCTTTGGCGACAAAAACCTGGGGAGCCAGATGCGCCACTACCTGCACACCATTCCGAAAGGCGTCAGACTGCTCGTTGATCACCACTATCGGATCGGCGGCCAGTGGATTGGTATCCATCGCATTCACGAATATGGCGGCGGGTTGCGACTCGGGCCGAGGAATTTTACTGTAAGGCCGCGTACGCAAACTCGTCCACAAGCCGGAGGCCAGTAACTTGTGTACCACTTGCTCGCGCGTCAACGCACTCAGGCGATCAGCACTGACAGCAACAAAGGTCTGTTCTTCATCGGTGGCATCGGCAGCGACATCGATCACCAGCGATTGAAAAACGCGTTTGTCGCCGCGATGAATCGCAGACACAAAGCCGGTAACTGGTGCAGTAAAATGAATGGACTCACACTGTTTGTCAGCAAACAGCAATTGCCCCTTTCTGACACGGTCACCCACCTGCACCTTCATGGTGGGCTTCATGCCAATATAATCAGCCCCGATCAATGCCACACTTCGAACCGGAGCGCCCGCTTCTATGGTCTGCCGGGGTGCTCCGATCATCGGCAGATCTAGTCCCCGCTTGATTTTGATCATGTCCCTTGCGTTCTCTGTTGAAGTTAAAAACCGTCGGTTTACGTTGAAAGCAGTCAGTTAGATTTGAAAACAGTGGATCTGGTAAGAAACGCGCTATAAACGCGACGTCGTCAGCCGATTATAGGTAGACAAGCCCTTCAGGGCCAGAGAGCAGCAGGGTCTTTCGCCAAGCCAATCACTGACTTAGCACAAGAGGCAGGAGTATTTCGGGACAGAAACACAAAGGGGAGCTAGACGCTCCCCTTTGGATGACACTCAGTGCAATCGTTCAACGATCACTTGGGAAAGGTGGGGTATACGATACCAGCCATCTTTTGCACCATACGCACAACCTGTGCGCTGTAGCCAAATTCGTTGTCATACCATACGTACAGTACGCAACGATCACCATTCACGATTGTAGACTCAGCATCGACAATGCTCGCAAAACGCGATCCAACGAAGTCGGTAGACACCACTTCAGAAGAGTTCACATAGTCGATCTGCTTACGCAGCGGCGAATCCAGCGACACCTGACGCAAGAAGTTATTCAACTCTTCCTTGCTGGTGGGCTTGGTCAGTTTGAGGTTCAGGATCGCCAATGACACGTTGGGCGTCGGCACACGAATGGCGTTACCCGTCAGTTTGCCAGCCAATTCCGGCAGCGCCTTGGCAACGGCTTTGGCCGCACCGGTTTCGGTAATGACCATGTTGAGTGGCGCAGCACGACCACGACGATTACCCTTGTGGTAGTTATCGATCAGGTTCTGGTCGTTGGTGTACGAGTGCACGGTTTCAACGTGACCGTTCTCAACGGTGTACTCGTCATTGATGGCTTTCAGCACAGGAACGATTGCGTTGGTGGTGCAGCTTGCCGCCGACAGAATGGTGTCGTCGGACGACATCATGTGATCGTTGACGCCCATGACCACGTTCTTGATTTCACCTTTGCCCGGCGCCGTCAGAACTACTTGTGTCGCACCCGGTGATTTGAGGTGTTGACTCAAACCTTTGGTATCACGCCATTTACCGGTGTTGTCGACCACGATGGCATCATGAATACCATATTTTGTGTAATCCACTTTATCGGGGCCATCAGAGTAGATGACCTGGATATACGCACCGTTGGCGATCAGAGCTTGTCTCTCTTCATCAACGCTGATGGTGCCACGGAATGAACCGTGCACGGAATCGCGACGCAGCAAGCTGGCGCGTTTGGCCAGATCGTTTTCAGCGCCGCCGTTACGCACGACGATCGCGCGCAAACGCAGACCCGCGCCGGTGCCCATTTTTTCAATCATGATGCGCGCCAACAGACGACCGATACGGCCAAACCCGTAAAGCACCACGTCACGATCTTTCAATTGCAGATTATTGGTGCCAACCAATGCTTCAGAGAGTTCTGCCTTGACGAACTCGTCCATCGAGCGACCCGCGCCTTCGCGCTTGTATTTGGTGGCAAGTTTGCCCAGATCGACGCGGGAAGGACCCAGTGGCAAGGTCGCCACAGCCTTGAGCACCGGAAAGCTGTCTTCGACGGCCAGTGACTCACCTTCGAGCTGACGCACGAAACGATGCGCCTTGATGATCTCAACCACAGACCGGTTGATGATGGGACGGCCATAGATGGAAGTCACGACGTTTTTATTGCGATACAGATCGCCGATCAACGGGATCATGGCTTCGGCCATTGCTTCGCGATTGGTCCATGTCTGCAGGTGCTGCGTGTGTAAGTCTGTCACCGTGTTGTACCCTTGCTTGTTTGTCTACCTCTGTCCGCTGCAGAACGCAGTGGACCCCCTTCACTCGTGGGCAGCGTATTATCTTGCGATCAAGATCAATTATCAACGCGAGCAAGTGGGTAATAGTCACTGACTTTGATGCAGTTCAACACAGGAATCTGGTTACAAACGCAATCTTGCCACAGGGGTTTCAAGCAAAAGGCTATTCTATATAATTGAAAGTCAATCGCTTCCCAAGGTAGGGAGGCTTAGCACTGCTCGCGAGGCGCCCCTTGCCCCCTTTAAAAACCCGAGATCGTATCCTGCTGACGAGTTTGGAGCTGTTCAATCTCTGCGGAGAACCTAACACCACGACGATAGACATCGCGAACGAGATGGATATCAGCCCGGGCAACCTCTACTACCACTTCCGTAACAAGGACGAAATCATCACCGAGTTGTTCGCTCTTTACGAAGCGGCCATGAACGAAGTGCTCGATCCCCCCAAGGAAACCGCACTCGAAATGCTGGATTACTGGATGTACGTGCATCTGGTGTTCGAAAAAATCTGGGAATTCCGCTTTCTCTACCGCGACCTGGTAAGCATCCTCGAACGCAACGAGCGTCTGCAGCGGCGCTTCAACCGTATCGTCGACAAGATGCATGAAGCCTGGCGTGCGGTATTCAACAGCATGCGGGATCAATCTCAGCTGACCCTCTCTGATGACGCCATTGATAACGTGGCCACCAGTGCTGTGATTACGGCGACTTACTGGCTCAGCTTTCAGCAGATCCGGTCGATGGGGAGTACGCAGGGAGATACCAATTTGGGACTGGGCGTGTATCAGGTGATGTCACTCATGTCACCTTATCTACCCGAAGAAGAGCGCGACACGCTGGATGCGGTGGCCGCGACGTATTTGTAGCCAGCACTCTAGATAACAACAGCCACAATCACGCGCTGACGGCTCAAGAAGTCGCTCCTTGCCCCGTCAGCACTACTCAAATCCCTGTTTCCTGTGCACCGAGATAACGGGCGCCCAAGCGCTGGCCTAGTGAATCCACATGCGGAAGCAATCGCACTGCAGCACCCAGCAAAAAGCAGGCACCCTCGTCCTGACCCTTTTCCACTTCGACGATTCGGCCCAGATCCACCACACGGCTACGCGTCAAGGGTGAAACCAGATCTTCCATCTCACGCACCAACTGAGCACGTAGTTCGAACTGAAGTTGATCGGCCTCCTCCGCAATCAGACGTGCAATATTCTTGTACTCCAGATCCGCCGAGTGGCCCAGGCGCGCAAACACCCGCGACTTGCCCAATTGCAGCGCACGCAGGCGAATCTGTGTCGCACGAAATTCAGTGGCGCCACCCAGACGAGCCGAATAGGCATCCCCTTGAATGTCCATGCCACGACTGACGGAAAAACTCATATAGCCTGCACAACGGCACAGGGCACTCAAATACTGGGTCAGCACCCAGTCCACCGGTTGAAACAAGGCCACCAGCACGCGTGGTGAGCTCTCATCATACAAACGCGACGCATCCCCTTCGCTCAGGCGTACCAACCAACGATTGATATTGGCAACGAAGGGATACCCCAGACTGCCGTTGGCGCGTGAAAAACCGCCGTAAGCATGGGCAATCAGACCAGACAACTGACGCGCGCTCAACGAGTGGAATAAAGGCAGTCCAATCAGAAGTTCGACTTCCTTGCGTCCCATACGGTTAGTACGTTTGCGCAATACCAGCCCGACTTCATTGTCGATCTTGATGGTGGTGGGCACCGGGCCATTTACCGCTTCGGCGACCTGACCAACAAACCGGTACAACACCGAGTACTCACGTTGATCCAGCGCCACGGTGACATAGCGACGACGCCAATCAGCCATCACCCGAAACAATAAACGCATCAAAAACAGGAATGCACACCCCACCATGGCAAGCGCACCGCTGGTAATGGCCGGATTCTCTTGTGCGATACCAATACGCACACCATCCACGCCCCACCCCATGACCGCGCCCAATGCCATCACCGTCAACACGATCATGAAGGGGAACACGCCCATGGCCAATGCCAGCGCCATGACACGCAAACGCCCCACCGGTGGCTTTTGCAACGGTTGTTCTGCATCATGAAAACCGGTGGTCACATCTTCCATTGAATACGGTTCCTGCACAGACCAGGAAGGATCACGCTTGTACTGCGACAGCGAAATCGCTTCCGTCTCCGTGTTGCCCACCAGTATGTTCCCTACTGTCATTGTTCAACCCCTGGCAATCCATTCTTGCCGACAACGGGCATGACGAGTTCCCACCGGCCTATTGGCCATGCAATGCGTTGCATGTAAGACGGCGAAACCATTCAGCCTCCAAAGCAAGATTCAACGGAACAAACGTCCCGAGATTTAGAATGAGGGCACTATAGCAACTGGTTCCTCGCCAGTAAGTTGTGATAGATAAGCAGTTTGGTGACAAATTGTGATCGAATGTAACCCTCTGACTTTTCAAAAAAATCAGGCATTCACTCGATAGATAAAGACTTGATCAAATTGTTCTGCCTCCTCCAGATCCGGAAATGTCCGTACTCGACACACCGCCAGACATTGCAATCCGGACACCCCCAGCCGATCTTCCTGCAATCGGGACTCGGCTACTAGCACAGTGACACCCGCTTCTGCCCAGGCGCGCACTTGTTGCAGTCCCGCCTCCTCGTAACAAATATCGGCGGCAAGCACGACATCCCCGCAGCGTGGTATACAGACATCCATCACTTGCACGGGGCCGACGCCGTTGAGCTTTGCATTCAACTGCGCCATTTCGAGTGCGGTGGGATCAGTATCCACCGCAACGGACAAGGTTGCGCCAGCCTGAAGAGCAGCAATCCCGGCCACCCCCGAACCCGCGCCAAAATCCCAGACACACCGACCAGCGACATAACTTGCATGATCCAGCAGAAAACGCGCCAGCGCCTGTCCGCCTCCCCAACAAAAGGCCCAATAAGGCGGGTTGGCCATCAACGTATAAAAATCGGCTTGCGACACTTTGTCTTGTGGTAATGCGTCCGAGAACAGGTAGAGACTGATTTCGGGCACATCAGGCAGGCAGCGCGGGATCAACGGTAACGGCGGGCGATTCTGCGCATATCGAAATTCAAATACATCGCTCAAGGGACACTCTCTCAAAACTCGTTCACAAGCAAAACCTCGCGCAGACACAAGGTTTGCGTCGCGCATCCGGTTCGTTACTGTCGCAGGCGAATTCTACACACTAGACTGAAACGTCGGCGACAGGTCCAGGCAGCGGGCGCCCTGTCGAGCGGTATACTTTCCGTCAGCAATTGGCAATTACGCCCTCTGTCCGCGCTCGGAAAAGCCATTGCTTTTCCATTAGATAGGTTTAGAGTAAACACAACGTACACACCATAGTGTACCCACTTACATGATGCCCCCACGGAATAGCATCGCAACCTCGAGAGTTAGCAATGACGACTACCACGAATACACAACGCGCCTACGATATCGTTGTATTCGGTGCGACAGGATTCACCGGTCGCCTGACAGCAGAATACCTGGCAACCTGTAACCAAGCCGGCCAGTTCCGTTGGGCCATTGCAGGACGCAGTCTTACGAAACTTGAAGAAACCCGCCAGGCATTGCAAAAGCTGGGCCCGCAATCCAGCCCGGGCGTTATTGTCTGTAATGTCAATGAGCCAGAAAGTCTCGCGACCATGGCACGCCAAACACGCGTTGTGATCACCACGGTAGGGCCCTATCTGAATTACGGAGAACCGCTGGTAAAAGCTTGTATCGATGCGGGCACGCACTATGTTGATCTCACCGGTGAGCCGGAATTCGTTGAATCTCTCATGCACGGATACGACGATCAAGCCAGAAAGATGCGAACCAAAATAGTGAACTGCTGCGGTTTTGACAGCATTCCTCACGACCTGGGGGCGCTGTTCACGGTTAACGCACTCAATAAGCTGCTAGGCGCAGACGCTGGCAAAGTACCCGTCACCCTTGAAGGATATGTCACGGCCAGCGGAACGTTTTCTGGCGGCACCTGGCATTCCGCCATCACGCAGATGGCACGCATGAAAAACTACTACCAGAAACGCAAAACCTGGGTGAAAGCACGCCGCAGTAAAACCAATGACAGCCGTAAAATCAGAACGCTCGCGCCACGTATCTCGCACGTGAAAGCCTTTGATGCCTATGCCTGCAGCTTCCCCACCATTGATCCGCAGGTGGTATGTCGCAGTGCCGAAACCTATAAGCAATACGGGCCTGAATTTCGTTACGGTCATAATGTGCTGGTCAAACACCCTGCCAAACTCGCAGGCGGGCTTGCGGCCGTTGGGGGAATTTTCGCGTTATCTCAAGTAAAACTCACCCGCGATCTGCTGCTAAAACTGCGTGATCCTGGCCAGGGCCCCGATGCGGCAGAACGCGCCAAAAGCTGGTTCAAGGTGAAATTCATTGGCCAAGCCAAAGGCTTGCATGTTTGGACACAGGTGTCGGGAGGTGACCCGGGCTATGGCGAAACTGCCAAAATGCTCGCCGAATCAGCGCTATGTTTAGCCTTGGACGCAGAAAAATTGCCCCCGAATTTCGGCGTTGTCACCCCGGCTGCCGCCATGGGGGAACGCCTGATCGAACGCCTGCAAACAGCAGGCATCGAATTCGAAGTGCTGTGATCGCACTACACATGTTCATCCCTCGATATCTATAACCAACAGAACAGGAGCGCATCATGCAGGAAATCTATTTAGAAAAGACCTTCAAAGCACCGAGAGAAAAAGTCTTCGCCATTCTGAGCGATCACGAAAAACTGTCAGACGTGCTGGGTGCTTCCATCAAGCGCGTGCGCGATGGCCAGGATGGAAACGTCAATGGTAGAGGGTCGGTGCGTGAACTGCGCATCGCGCCCGGCGTGTCGTTTGAAGAAACCGTGACCGCATTTACGCCCAACGCGTTGGTTGAGTATGTGATTTCCAAAGGATCACCCCTGAAAAATCACAAAGGCACCATGGAGTTTTCCGACGCGGGCACCGGCACTTGCCTGCGGTATCGCATCGTGTTTGAAAGCAAATACCCTATCCCGTTTTTGGGCGATATCGTGCGTTGGGGCATTGGCAATACCATTGATCGGGGCCTTTCCAAGCTTGCCAAGAAACTGGCCTGATCACTGTCCTAACAAAAAGCCCCCGAATGAAAACTTCACTCGAGGGCTTTTTATATTTTTAACCGATCTAATGATCAACCAACGCAAGTCACTCGGAAATCTCCGCATGCACGTTGGTGAGAATCAATCGAACTTGACACCCAAACGGTGGCCCACTTCTTCGTAAGCCTCAACCACACCCCCCAAGCCTTGGCGGAAACGGTCTTTGTCGAGTTTCTTGCGGGTTTCTTTATCCCACAAGCGGCAACCATCGGGCGTGAACTCATCGCCCAATACCACACGTCCTTGATACACACCGAATTCCAGCTTGTAATCCACCAATAGCATGTCGCCATTGAAGAACAGCGCCTTAAGCACGTCGTTAACCTGGAACGCCAGCTTCTTCATGATTGCGACTTGTTCATGGGTCGCCCAACCAAAGCTCTCAATGTGGAATTCATTGATCATCGGGTCGCCCAGCGCATCGTTCTTCAAAAAGAACTCGAACGTCGGCGGGTTCAGATCCAATCCTTCTGCTACTCCGAGGCGACGGCAAATGCTGCCCGCCGTGATGTTACGCACAACGCACTCGACCGGAATCATCGTCAAGCGCTTGACCAGTGATTCCTGATCGCTCAGCAAGCGAATGAAATGGGTTTCGATGCCTGCGGCTTCGAGCTTTTCCATGATGAACGCGTTGAATTTATTGTTCACCATGCCTTTGCGATCGAGGGCTTCTTTTTTCTTGCCATCAAAGGCGCTGGTGTCGTTTCTGAACAACAGAATCAACTGGTCGGCAACATCGGTCTCATAAACAGATTTCGCTTTGCCGGCGTAAAGTTCTTCTCTCTTTTCCATGGGGATCTCCAGACGGAACACGTTCTTTAATTAAAACCAACTCTCAATCCAACAATTCATTCGCCTGCTTCCAATGCGTCCTGCTACAGGCTCATCCAGCCAAACCCTCTACCCTGAGTGGCTGCCGAAAACGTGAATGGCACTTGCTTTCCACATATCGAATCCACACTTTCTGCCACCAGGTAGTCAGCGTTATTGGTTTCGCTGAGGTGTATCGCCACCACCTGTTGCAGATCATCATGCATGATCGCGCGCAAAAACTGCGCCGCCTGCAGGTTGCTCAAATGCCCATAAGGGCCGCCTACCCGCCGCTTCAACGAGAACGGATAAGGGCCCTGCGCCAGCATGACGGGGTCATGATTATGCTCGAGCATCAAGGCATTGCAATCGTGATAAGCCTGCACAACGGCATCTGGCACATGCCCCAGGTCGCTGATGACACCCAGTTTGCCTGCCGACGACCGCAATGTGAATTGCACCGGCTCGTTGGCATCATGTGGCACGGTGATCACGTCCACCTGCAAGGGCCCCAAATCGACGCATTGCCCACCCGCCACCAAGTGAATCAGCTCGTTTTTAACGGGCTTCTTCTGGAATAACGGGCTGCTGCAGGTCCCCTCGGTGACGTGTACCAATACGCCATAACGATTGGCCAGCAGGGCCACGCCGCCAAGATGATCAGAGTGTTCATGCGTGACAAGAATATCGGTAATCTGCTCGGGTCGCAGCCCCAACAATGCCAGCCGTTGTGTGGTTTCACGCAGACTAAAGCCGCAATCCACCAGCACACAACGGTCTTCGCAGCGGATCACCGTACAATTGCCTGCACTGCCACTGCCTAGCGACGCGAACTCCACTTACTCAATATGTTCCTTGATGATTTCCAGCAAACGCTGCGCTTCTTTGGCGGGAGCCAAAGTGTTGTCATCCAGCTGCACCGAGATGTGAACGCCTTCGTCAGCACGCAAAAGCTTGAGCTGATATTGATCCGACTCGTCTTCATCGTCATCGTTATCGTCGCGCTTACCGCGTTGCAGATAGTAAACCCCCAGGCTGCGGTTGAGGTCTCGGACTTCCAGACGGGAACGCTCCAGCGCATTGCCCACGGCCGCCCAGGAGCGGTTCATGTCCAGCGTGACAACCAACACCGGAAAGCCATTGCCATCCCACGTCATAATGGTACGAGGGGCATTGGCATAGGCAGAAGCAAGCACACCTGTTCGGTACGAATTCGCCTGCTCTTCAATAATGAAATCGGACAGGTCGTTCGCGACTACCTGTGTCAGTGAATCTTCTGAGGTTTCGCCTGCCCATTCAATCGTGGTGGGAAGCGTTTCACTGTCGGATGCTTCTTCGCGTACCTGATCAATCATTACCCGGGTACTGCCACCCTGGTCTTCGATACGAAAGCGGAATTTGTCGTAAATATCCTGAAAATTAAACGTCACCAATCGGGTGAACATTCCCGGCTGGTCTTCCTCGCGTGGTTTGAGCCAACCGGTTTCAATCGTTCCCGCCGACGGGTCAGATTTCTCAACCTTGAAACCATTGTTCTCGACAAAACTCAGTGTTGAGGCGTAAACGGCAGCGGCAGGCTTGCGCACCACCAACCAGCGCTTTTCGTCTTTTTCACGCACTTCGACACCGGCTTCCTCATTGACACTTAGCAGCCCTTGCGGATGCGGGATGTCATCACCGTCTTTGGGGGCGTAGGCTTTCTCACCCTGACCAGAAGATGCCGGAATCGGATACAACTCCACACGGCTTCCCGAGGTCATACCGTCGGGCAAGCGCAATGGCTCGCGTTCGTCAGCCTTTTTGTAATCCATGCTGCGGGAACGAAAATAGCCTTCATCGCCAAACATAATGCCGCAACCGCTATTGAGTACCACGGTCGCTGATATCACCAACCACAAACCAGTTTTTTTCATGTGCATTAAGCCAGCAAGCCTGCCGCACGCAAAGCGGCACGCACGGGTTCATGGAATTTATCGCTAAGGGGCGTGAGCGGCAGACGAATCCCTTCCGGGATCATCCCCATTTCATACAACGCCCACTTCACGGGAATCGGATTGGCTTCAAGAAACAGATCGCGATGCAACAGTTCGAGGGGTTTATTGATGGCACGGGCGCGATCCGCTTCACCTGCCATCGCCGCACTGCACAATCCCGCCATCGCTCGCGGCGCGACATTCGCCGTCACAGAGATATTGCCCTGGGCGCCGCGCAACATCAGTTCGACCGCCGTGGCATCGTCACCGGAAAACACCAGAAATTCTTTGCCACACAGGTCCATCATGGCAACGCCGCGCTCGACGTTGCCGGTCGCATCCTTGATACCGATAATATTGGGGTGCGAGCACAAACGCGCAACCGTTTCGGGCAACATATCGCACGCAGTGCGACCCGGCACGTTGTAGAGAATCTGGGGAATTTGCACCGCATCGGCAATCGCCATGTGGTGACGATATAAACCTTCCTGCGTCGGTTTGTTGTAATACGGGGTCACCAGCAAACAGGCGTCTGCACCCACCGACTTGGCGGCATCGGTAAGTTCGATAGCTTCCCGCGTTGAATTGGCGCCGGTGCCCGCGATAATGGGAATGCGTTTGGCGGCTCGTTCCACACAAAAGCGAATGACATTGGTGTGTTCATCCACATCCAAGGTGGCTGATTCACCCGTCGTACCCACCGCGACGATAGCATCAGTGCCCTGCTCTATGTGCCACTCGACGAGTTTCCCAAGAGAATCCCAGTTCAAGCTGCCGTCACCATTCATCGGTGTCACCAACGCGACGATGCTGCCTCTAATCATGTAGGTGGCTGCTCCCATACTCTGTGCTGTAAAAAGTCTGTGTTGTAAAAAGTCGGTGTTGCAAAACATCGTTGTGTAGAAAGTGCAGTGCAATTGAAAGTGCAGTGCCGTAAAAATCCCGCGCAGGCAGTTGCTTAGCCATTTTGTGGGCAAAACAAAGGCGGTATGGTACTTGGGACACTGCGCAATAACAAGGGTTCCCTGCCTGCTCCGCTGGCGGCTCAGGCAGTATACGACGCGGGCAAACCGACGCCATTTCAGGTAGTTGTGAGCATCAGCGGGTGCTATTCTTCGACAACCCTCTACACAAGGAGCATAAAAGTGTCTTCCTATCTCGTCATTTCAGCCTTGGGCCATGACAAACCCGGCATCATTGAACAACTCACTCGCCTGGTCGTCGCCCATCAATGCAATATTCATGACTCTCGCATGACGGTGCTTGGCGGTGAATTCGCTATTCTCCTCATGGCCTCCGGCGCAGATGCCTCGTTACGGCAACTTGAAAGGGATCTCCCCACGGTGGCGGCTCCGCTGGGCCTTACTACCATTGCCCGCCGCACAGAAGCACGCTCACCAAGCGCCGACGCACGCCCCTACCGCGTCGATGTCGTGGCCCTCGATCACCCGGGCATTGTGCATGAAATTGCCGGCTTTTTTAGCCAAAACAGCATCAACATCGAAGAGATGGACACCGGCACCTACGCGGCAGCGCATACCGGTTCCCCCATGTTTTCACTGTCGATGGTCGTGAACGTGCCCTCCAGCAAGGGATTTCGCGAATTGCGTGAGGGTTTTCTGGATTTTTGCGATGAGCGCAATCTGGACGCCACCATTGAACCGCAGAAATAGAGTCGCGGAAATAGACCAATGCCTTCCCATATGCCTAACTAAACAGGTGTAATGCGATTGCATCGTATATAGTTAATATAACAATAAGAACGCGTAAGGACGCTGCATTATGGAGATCGTCGAACTTAACAAGCCGGTGCCCAACTTCATCGCACAGGCGACTAACATGAAAGATGTCGCCCTGTCTGCTCTGCGAGGCTGGAACGTCGTATTGTTTTTCTACGCCAAGGACAGCACTCCGGGTTGCACGACTGAGGGGCTGGACTTTCGGGACGCCTATGACGAGTTCAAGAAAAACCGCACGGTGATCTTCGGCGTCTCCAAGGACACGCTCAAATCCCACGAACATTTCAAGAGTGAACTGGCCCTACCCTTCGAGTTGATTTGTGACAGCGAAGGAAAGCTCTGCCGGCTGTTCGATGTCATTCGCCCGCAAAATTTGCTCGGCAAACAGATTATGGGGGTTGATCGCAGCACCTTTCTGATTGATAGCAAAGGCGTGTTGCGTCAGGAATGGCGCAAGGTACGCGTTAGCGGCCACGTCGAAGAAGTGCTGGAAGCGGTCGAAGATCTCAACGCAGAAAGCGAAACGGCGTCAGTCTAGCCATTCCACTTTGTTGGAGGGGGGCTCCAGCCTGGGCCAAGATGTCAAAACGGCCTTGATCAGGGTTGCCAAGGGAATGGCAAAAAACACCCCCCAAATCCCCCACACCCCGCCAAACACCAGCACCGCAATCATGATGGCAACCGGGTGCAGGTTGACGGCCTCAGAGAACAGCAAGGGCACCAGCAAATTGCCATCCAAGCCCTGAATAATCAAATGGGCAACCATCACCGTGACAAAATCCGCTCCCCAGCCAAATTGAAAATACGCCACTACTGCCACGGGAACCGTCACCACCACCGCGCCAATATAGGGAATCACTACACTCAACCCCACCATAAAAGCCAGCAGCGCCGCATAGTTAAGCCCTAACACCAAAAAGGCGATGTAGGTGACCCCGCCACAAATCAATATCTCGATCGCCTTGCCACGCACATAGTTAGCGATCTGGACGTTCATCTCCATCATGACGCGATTCATGAAAGGACGCTCATCAGGCAAGAAACTGACACCCCAGCGCACCATCTGGTCTTTATCTTTCAAAAAAAAGAACACCAGCAGGGGCAGCAACACGATAAATATCAGCAGATCCATCAGCCCTGGCAGGCTGGACACCGAGAAGGAGACCACGGTTTCCATCACCGTATTCATGCGGGTGGTAATCATGACACTGATATCTTCGATCCATTTTTCAGACACCAGCTGCGGATAACGCTCCGGCAACACCTTGAGCAAACGTGCACCCTCGGTCACCACCCGTGGCAACTGGTCGTTCACCAAACGCACCAACTGCCCCCAGGTGAGGGGTACCAGCACGAACAGAAAGCTGATCATGGAGCCCAGGAAAACGGTATAGACTGTGGCCAAAGCCAGCAGGGGTGGCACCCGTCGCGCTACCAATTGATTGATAAGCCCTTGCAGCAGATAAGCCAGAACAATGGACGTGATCACGGGTGCCAGCACATCTCCCAGCGTCGCGAACACAAAAAAGCATCCGCTGATCAACAACAGCAGGATGACGGCTTCGTCGTTGGAGAAATATTGCAGATACCAGTCTTTGACCAGCTTGAACATGCAGAATTATCCCTGTGCGGCTGGACGATCACATTTCTTGATGAGAAAACCATACACCGCCCCACTCTCGGTGATCGGCGTCACGCCCACCTGATCCAGCAAGAGGTGTCCGGCTTGTTTGCAAAAAGCAGTGAAATCCTGAATAGAGCCACTATCCGTGGTTTCCACTCGAATCCGCTCGCCCGGTTGCATGCGATTGAGCTGCTGTTTCAGTTTCAGCAAGGGCATCGGACATACCAGACCCTTTGCATCCAAGTAAAACTCCGCCTGCCAATGTTCAGTCGTCACTGCAATTTCCCGGTCTTTTCAAAGAGTTCACTAGCAAGTATAGGGGAAACATTTCCTTTGATTGTAGTGGCTTCACGAACTAATGCATGTTCCAACCGGTCAAACGGAAAGTTTTCCTGTTACGTTAGCTGTGCCAACATGAATACCTCGTGATTGGCTACAATAAACCTTTCCTCATCGAAGCCTGTTTGCTTAATGCGCCTCCACTTAATGAACCCGGCCATCTCCTCACGACCTGTGCACTCGCCCTCGTTTCTACGCTTACTTTTTTGTGGCTGGTTTGCTCTCTTCTTTCTCGCTGCTTCGGTGATGGCCGCACCCAATGATCGACTACCCACATTGGGTGACGCCAGCAATGCCATCATCAGCCCGGACAAAGAAAAAACCATCGGCATGGCCTGGCTACGCATGCTGCGGGCACAAGCCCCCACCATCGAAGACCCGCTGTTAATCGATTATCTCGAGCATTTATTGCTGAAACTCGCCTCCAACAGCGAGTTGCGCGATCCGAAGCTAACGCTGGTGATTATCGACAGCCCAGAAATAAACGCGTTTGCCGTACCGGGAGGGATCATCGGAATAAACGCGGGATTATTCATGCATGCGCGCAATGAAAACGAACTGTCAGCCGTGCTGGCACACGAACTGGCGCACTTAAGTCAGCGCCATTTCGCACGCGGCCTGGAAAAACAGAAAAACACGTCCATTACAGCCTTATCCGCCCTCCTCGCCAGCGTTGTTTTGATGTCTGCTGCTGGTGCGGATGCCGGCATGGCAGCCCTTGCGACCACACAAGCGGCATTGATCGATCAGCAACTGCGTTTCAGCCGCCACAACGAAACTGAGGCAGACCAGATAGGTATGCAAACGCTTGCGCGCAGTGGCATGTCGAGCGCCGCCATGGCGGATTTTTTCGAGCAAATGGCACGCGCCAATCGTTATAGCGGTGAACGACCACCGGATTTCCTGCTGACGCACCCCGTTACCGAGAGTCGTATTACCGAAGCCCGCTCGCGCGCTGAAAAATTCCCGCGTCGACGTCATATGGATTCACTGGAATTCCAGTTGATGAAAGCACGCATCATGGCGCGGTATGCCAAAGATCCCGCTTCCATGCTCAAACAACTGGAAGCTCAGCGCGCTGAAAACGCCAACAATAACGAACCGTTGGATTACGGGCTGGCACTCACCCACATTCGCCAGTACCAGTTTGATAAAGCCAGGACAATAACGGCAAACCTCACGCACCAACGGCCTGAGCGCCTGACCTATCGCCTGGCAGGTGCAGAAGTGTTACTGGCAGAACGTCGATTTGCCGACGCACTCACTGCCTTGAAAACGGCGCAAACGCTTTCCCCAAAGAATTTTCCTGTGAATGCAATGTTGGCTGAAACCCATCTTCGTGCCGGAAATCATGAGGACGCCATTCAACTGCTTCGTCAACTGTTAGCCACACAACACTCTGCTCCGTCGTTATGGAACCTGCTGGCTGAGTGCTATGGAAAAAAAGGTGACAGGCTTGGGGTATATCAATCGCAGGCTGAATACTATTACGAACATGGTCTGGTCGATCGCGCCATCGAGCAACTGCGCTTTGCCATCCCATTGGCTGAAAAGAATTTTGAAACCAGTGCGCGCCTGCAAAACCGCATTCGCGAAATGGAGTTTTCCCGCCAGGATATCAATATTTAACGAGGCTCCAAGCATACAGCCGTAGAACCTCACTCCGGCTGTTAGTTACGAGGAGCACTTTTAAGCCTTTTTCAGAGCTTGTTTCTACGCTTTAATTCAGCACCAAAGGCAAGCATACGATCTAGCGGAATCATGGCTTTGGCTGCAATATCCGCAGGCACCAAGATTTCATTGTCATTGCGATCAAACACGTCTGCGAGATTTTCCAGTGCGTTCATGGCCATCCAGGGGCAATGCGCGCACGAACGACAAGTAGCGCCCGAACCTGCAGTGGGCGCCTCAATAAAGGTTTTACCCGGTGCCTGCTGCTGCATCTTGTAGAAAATGCCTTTATCGGTGGCAACAATGAACACAGGATTCGGCATTCGTTTGGCAGCCGCAATAATTTGCGACGTAGACCCCACGACATCGGCCAGAGCCACAACCGATGCGGGCGATTCGGGGTGCACCAGCACTGCGGCCTCAGGGTAGACCGCCATAAGGTCTTGCAATGCTTTGGCTTTAAACTCCTCATGCACAATGCAGGCGCTGTCCCACAGCAACATGTCGGCACCGGTTTTTTGTTGGATATAGCTGCCAAGATGTTGATCAGGCGCCCACAGGATACTCTTACCCTGAGCGGCCAGATGCTCCACCAGTTCCACCGCGATGGAAGATGTCACCACCCAATCTGCACGGGCTTTGACTGCCGCCGAAGTATTGGCATACACCACCACTTCGTAGTCGGGGTGCGCATCACAAAAAGCACTGAATTTATCGATGGGGCAACCCAGGTCCAACGAACAGGTCGCCTCCAGGGTAGGCATCAACACACGCTTTTCCGGGCTAAGGATCTTGGCCGTTTCACCCATAAAACGAACACCAGCTACCACCAACGTAGACGCCGGGTGGTCTTTGCCAAAGCGCGCCATCTCTAATGAGTCGGACACGCAGCCTCCCGTTTCTTCAGCCAAGGCTTGAATGACGGCATCGGTGTAGTAATGAGCAACGAGAACAGCGTTCTCCTTCCGCAGCCTGGCGCGAATCAACTCCTTCAACTGCTCATCCTTCACGGGATCACGCGATTCCGTATGGCTGAGATTATCCAGGTGATTCCTGATAGCTTCGCGAGACAGCACCATCCGAAGACTCCAAAATGTTTGGCTTGGGGGCATTATCCTCCAGTCGAGCGCCAAACACTACGACCGGGTAATACCATTTGAATGCGTGCTTTATAATGAAAAATGACCAGCGATTCAATGGCCGCGATGCGCCGAGCACTCACGCAGCCCCATTGTCGAAGAACAGAAGGACGGCGCTATCTATACAAACCAGCTGGTGTTGCAAGTCACTTGGCGGCACAAACGACTAGCCATGGCAAGCGACTAGCCATGACGAATGATTAGAGATGACAAATGACTAGGCATGCCAAAGAAATGGGCATTGCGAAAGATAGGCAATAAAAAGCCCGCTGACTTTCTGCCGTGTAGCGCAGCGCCAAGCGGGCCTTTTAGGTATGTGGTGGGTCGTGATGGACTCGAACCATCGACCAATTGGTTAAAAGCCAACTGCTCTACCAACTGAGCTAACGACCCGCAATGCGGGAACAAAAAGCCCACTTGACTAACGTGCTCACTCATCACTTTCTACAATGAAGAGCATCGCCAAGCGGGCTGAAGAATATGGTGGGTCGTGATGGACTCGAACCATCGACCAATTGGTTAAAAGCCAACTGCTC
>CAYYPW010000024.1:0-5337 GCA_964473645.1 uncultured Moraxellaceae bacterium | reverse complement strand
TACCAACTGAGCTAACGACCCAACGGGTGCGTATATTACTGATTCATTAAAAAATGACAAGCCTTTTTTCGATTTTTATTTGCTTGATTTATAAAAGTTTTTTTTGATCAACGAGTTGCTGCCAACAGAAGATTAGGCATATCGGGTCGGATCGCCAACGCCCGCTTGTTCGAACCCTTCCCGACGCAGTCGACAACTGTCGCATTCGCCACAGGCCAACCCCTCTGCATCGGCCTGGTAACAGGACACCGTCAGCGCATAATCAACGCCCAGACGCATGCCTTCCTGAATAATCTGTGCTTTGCTCATCTGCATCAAGGGGGCGTGAATTCTGAGGCTGTGCCCCTCAACGCCGCGTTTTGTAGCCAGATTTGCCATCGACTGAAACGCCTGAATGAATTCCGGGCGACAGTCTGGGTAACCGGAATAGTCGACAGCATTCACCCCGATAAATATGTCGTTTGATTGCAATACTTCGGCCCAGGCCAAGGCATAGGCCAAGAACACTGTATTGCGCGCTGGCACATAAGTCACCGGAATACCCTCGCTCGGCACCAACGGCACCGCAATACCCGGATCGGTCAGGGCAGACCCGCCAAACGCTGCCAAGTCGATCGTCGCCACCCGATGCGCCCTGGCCCCCAGATGATTCGCTACACGATCAGAGGCCACCAGCTCGACACTGTGCCGTTGCCCATAGGAAAAGCTGAGTGCATAGGTTTCATAGCCGGATGAATTGGCCATGGCCAGGCATGTCGCGGAATCCAGCCCACCCGACAGCAATACGATGGCACGCTTACGTTCATTCATGCCCTGCTCTCCTACAATTTTTTTTCGGGGTTTAACTATCAATGCCCAGCGGCATCTGCCCAAAGCAGTTTGTGCAATTGAATTTGCATGCGAACCTGGAGACGGTCCTTGAGTATCCATTCAGCCAGTTCAGTCGCATTGAGCTCGCCAAAGGAAGGGGAAAAAAGCACGTCCTGGACTCGGTTCACCAGATCGAACTCCAACAACTTGGCGCGCGCCCAGTCGTAATCACGACGCGAACACAGCACGAACTTGACCTGATCGTGCGGATTGAGATGCTGGATATTGGCGTAAAGATTGCGATGCATTTCTTGCGAGTCAGGCGTTTTTAAATCGACCACCTTCACTACGCGTGCATCCACATTTGCAACATCAATGGCGCCGCTGGTTTCAAGCGAAACCTCATAACCGCGATCACACAAGATTGTAAGCAAGGGCAAGCAGTTCGGTTGAGCGAGTGGCTCTCCGCCCGTAACGGTGACATAACGCGGGGTATAGGTTGCTATCTTTTCCAGGATTTCGTCGAACGACGCCATTTGCCCGCCCGAAAAAGCGTAGGCAGTATCGCAATACTGGCATCGCAATGGGCACCCTGTGAGGCGAACGAACACAGTGGGCAAACCCACTGTTCGGGTTTCACCCTGCAGCGAATAGAATATTTCTGTAATACGTAGCGACATACACCCTACTACCGCGTTCTCTAATACCGGGCCCACCCCTCCCTAGCTGCCTGATTCGTTACGAAAGCAAGGGGCTTTCTGCTACAGGCGTTCTGCTACAGGCTTGCTGTTTCAGGCTTTCTCCTAAAGGAAAGCTGCTACAGGAGTGCTGCGACTGGACTGTCGCGATCGTATTATGACAGAACGGCACATGGGTGTGGCGCTAAACAACACCACAGCGCTCACACCTATGCAGGCCGATCGAATTTGACTAGAGCCTCTTGAGGTAATCCTTTGCCAGGACCGAGGCTTGCGCATCCGGAAACTCTTTGATTACACGGTCAAAATAGATTTTGGCGCGATCGCGATCCCCTTTGAGAGCACTCAACTTGCCAAGCTTGTAAAGCGCATCGGGCACCTTCGCGTGATCGGAGTGATTCTTCAATAACTGCTGGAAATGCGCCTTGGCCTTATCGTAATCAGCCGGGTCATTCACCATATACAATTCACCCAACCAATAATGACAGTTGGGAGCCAGCTGCCCATTGGGAGAGGCCACCAGCAATGCTTCCAGTTGTGAGATCGCCGCTGTAAATTGCTTGGCTTTAACATTTTCAAGCGCTGCCGAATACGCTTGTTTTTCATCGCTGGTAGCAGCCGCCGGAGGCTGACTGGACGCTGCTGATTGAGCGACGCCCGCTTCGGATTCTGTGGTTCCCGATGACACGGAGCCGGTGGAAACTGCGCCACCTTGCAAGCGACCAATTCTAGTATCGAGATCGAGATAACGTTCGCGCTGTTGTTTGCGCATCTGCTCGATTTCAAAGGTTTGTTGCTCAATCATGCCGCGAAGTTGCTGCACTTCTTCTTGCAACTGTTGGAGCTGATTGACCATTTCCCACTGGTTATTACCCGCCACCGGCTTGGCCGCCGTTTTGGGTGAAGAACTGTAGGTATTTGACGAGGCACCGCCTCCATAAATATTGGAGCCAGAGCCAGAAGACGAGTAAGAACGAGGACCGTAATCGGTGGGATCTAGGACTTGTGATCCTTCAGAAACTGCAGAACGCTGTTCCACAGGCGGATAGGCAACGGCCGGGGAAACCCCGACCGTTGCAATCAGCAGTGCTGCGGACGCGTTAGAAAAAACGCGCAATCGCATCAGGGTGCTTCAGCCGTGTAAACCAGCTCAGCGCGACGGTTTTGAGCCCATGAACCTTCTTCGTGGCCGTCAGCCAAAGGCTTTTCTTCGCCGTAGCTAACAACTTCGAATTGTGAACCAGCTGCACCATTAGCAGTCAGGAAGCTAACAACAGCTTTTGCACGACGCTCGCCGAGTGCCATGTTGTATTCGCGGGTGCCGCGCTCATCAGCATGACCTTCCAGACGGATGGTGGCGCCTTGGTGGTTAGCCAGGTACTGAGCATGAGCTTGCAGAGTTTCGTACGCGTCAGCGCGGATGGCTGATTTGTCGAAATCGAAGTACACAACGCGCTGGCTCAGCAGGCTGGAAGTGGTGTCGGTAGCAGCACCAGTGGTTTCAGTTGCAACAGGTGCAGTACCAGTGGTAGAACCAGTGTCCTCAGTAGCCTCTTCGGTGCTAGAGCAACCAGCGATTGCAACAGCAGCGATCAGACCAAACAGGTGACCACGATTAAAAATGGACATAGAAAACTCCTAAAAAGTAGAACATCACGCAAGTTAAACGACACCGCATCCGACCTAACCAAAGAGGATGAAGTACCGGGTTAAAACATAAATGGCGACCAAGCAGGCTCTCGTACCTCCCCGACGCTCGAAGGCAACCTCACCTTCACGCGGCCGTCGATAGAAACTACCCCAAGAACACCACGACCACGATCAAGCGTAGCATAAATCGCCATTATACCATTCGGCGCGATACTCGGCGACTCATCGAGCGCGGTATCGGTCAGAATACTGAATGATCCTCGCTCAAGATCTTGCACCGCAATCTGGAAACCACCAGTATCTTGGTGAACCATCGCCAAGAAACGACCATCCGGGGTTATTGAAGCTCGCGCGTTATAGTTGCCGTCGAATGTTAAGCGTTCAATAGCCCCGGTTGCAAGTGATTGGCGATAAATTTGTGGCCCGCCAGAGCGATCCGATGTGTAAATTACGGAGTTTCCGTCAGGTGACCAGCTCGCTTCGGTATCGATAGAGAAATGGTTGGTCACACGTTGCAATGCACGTGAACGCGTATCCATCACGTAAATTTCAGGGTTTCCGTCTTTTGAAAGCGTGATCGCAAGCTTTTGTCCATCCGGTGAAAAACGCGGTGCACCGTTCAAACCAGGAAACGACGTGACACGTTGAGCCGAACCGGTTGCAGAGTCCTGAATATAAATTCCCGGATGACTGTTTTTGAACGCGACATAGGCAATATGACGACCATTTGGCGCCCAGGATGGCGAAAGAATGGGTTCGTAGGAGTCGAGAATGGTCTTTTCGTTGAAGCCATCAGAATCCGAAATATGCAGGCGATAGCGCTGTTTGCGGTATTGCAGACGTTCCATGGTGACGTAGAGCAAACGGGTGGCAAACGCACCTTTTATGCCGGTGAGCGTTTCAAAAACAATGTCTGCCACGTAGTGCGCAAGCCAGCGAGGATTCGAGGCAGTGGCGCTCGCCGACTTCATGACACGTCCTTGGAAGACATCAAAAATATCGAAATTTGCAGTGTATTTGCCACCCGCTTCTGACCAGCGACCAATCACCAGATACTCTGTTCCAAGGACTTTCCAGTCACGGAAGAAAACCTGATCGGCCTTTGTAGGCCAGCTAAGCATATCGCTGCGCGCCAAGGGGCTGAACATGCCGGAGCGATGCATATCAGCAGAGATGATCGTGGCGATATCGTCGGTAGGTCGCCCGCCGGATTCCCAAGCAAAGGGAACCACTGCAATGGGAGTTGGATCGTCCATGCCTTTGCTAACTTCAATCGCCAGCTCGGCTCTGGATAACGTTGCCACTGAGAGCAGGGCAATCAGGGCGAACAGCTTAAAAATAGCTTGGAAACGCATGTATCAAGTCTCTTTTGTCTAATAGGTCAAATCATCGGGATTGAACAAAACGGTGAATTGCCTGAAGTTGCGGTCGAATTCTACAGGGTCTGAAGGCACAGTAAAGCGCCCCACTTTCTGCACCGCTGTCAATGCGCTGCGATCAAATGCGGCGTTGCCACTGGATTCGACCACCCGCACATCATTCAGCTCCCCACCTGGCAGCAAGTATATGCGCAAGGTTACCTTCATACCGTTACGAGACAGTGGCGGACGCGTCCATCGGCGCTCGATGTCAGCTCTGATGCCCGCCAAATATTTATCCACCACAGGCGATGTACTCGCGCTGGGCGCATCCGACGCTTTAGTGGGTTTAGTCGGTTTTGCCAAATCATCAAGCTCTTCATCAATCAGATCACTAAAATCTCTTGGATCTGGCTTTTTCGGTTCAGGTTTTTTGGGCTCGGGCTTCTTCGGCTCGGGCTTTTTGGGTTCCGGTTTTTTAGGCTCGGGCTTTTTCGGTTGCGGCTTGGGCGGCTCCGGTTTTTTCGGCTCCGGTTTGGGTGGTTCGGGCTTTTTGGGTTGTGGCTTGGGTGGCTCGGGCTTTTTGGGCTCAGGCTTTTTAGGCGGCTGCTGCGTAATTTTTTTCGGCGGCTGCTCTTGTGGCTTTGATTTCAGCATCGGCCGATCAGCCAGTGAGCCTTTGGATACCACGACCGCTTTTACATGCGCGGGCATTTTCACTACGCGTGGCTCAGAACACTGCCAAGACACCAGGCACGCCGTTATGACCGTAACGTGGACGAGTACGGACTTTACTAGCGCCGGAACATCCAGAGTTTCCT
>CAYYPW010000023.1:0-91313 GCA_964473645.1 uncultured Moraxellaceae bacterium | reverse complement strand
GCCACCGTCTCCTTGACCTGACTCCAATCCAGATCAGGACGATCCACGCGCGAACCGGGATTGGCAAGTGAATTACCCGAAGTCGCCACGAGCACACTCCTTAGAAAAATGGTGACAATCTGAGAGTAAGCTTAGAACAGAACGCGCGGCTTGACGCAAAAGCTTTTGCAGCCACCATCTCCACGCGCTATGCCACTGAAAATCTTTGGAACTGCTATGCTTGAACGTTAGAGCCAGCTGACGGAATCCCCCTGCCATGAGCATCGACTATACCTTCGAGTACGACGATCAATCCCTGCATTATCAAGTGGATGTGGAGCGCCCGTATGACATGCAAGCCGATCGTAGCCACTTGCCCGCTTGGACGCGCCTTGCGCACTGCCAATGTGAAAACTGCCCGCTCACCGTCAAAGAAACCGGCCACTGCCCGGCAGCCGTCGACCTCGCCGCCGTGATCACTGATTTTCAGACAGTGCCCGCCGACAAACACGCCCGCATCACCGTCGTTACACCACAACGCACCTACACTAAAGACACCGAAATAGAAGAGGGGTTGCGTGCCCTCATGGGCGTCATTATGGCCAGTAGTGCCTGCCCCATACTCTCAAAACTCAAGCCTAACGCCCGCTATCATCTGCCTTTCTCATCGCAACAGGATTACGCGATGCGATCAGTATCGTTCTACCTGCTGCGACAATATTTTTTATACCGCGAAGGTTACCGGCCTGACTGGGATCTACAAGGGTTGGTCACCCTCAACCAAGACCTGAAAACAGTCGACGAAGCGCTGGAAAAACGAGTGATGGATGCCTGCAGTGACAACGCCAACCGCAAAGCCCTGCAGAATTTCTTTCAACTATCGTCCAGCCTGGGCAGTTCACTGGATGAGCAGCTACAAGCATTGCAGCCCCTCATCCTCGATCAAAAACAAAGCCCAGCGATCAACCTCGATGGAACCTGAAAAACGTCAACCACAACCCAGCACTACTTGACCTTGCCCACCCGCACCGCAAGCACATCACAGACCGCATGATGCAGCACCCCATTGGCGGTCGACCCCAGCAATAACGCCAAACCATGGCGGCCGTGACTACCCAGCACAATTAAATCAGCACCTTGCTCCTTCGCCACCCGCAGAATTTCCCGCTCCGTAATACCCACCTCAAGAAACTGCTGCTCCGGCGGCACATTCAGCGCTTTGCCCAGCTCATCCAGCTTGGCACGCCCCTGCTTTTCAAGCTCGCGATGTAAATCCCCGAGATCCAGCGGAAACTCCCCACCATAAGCCACACCAATCGGCTCAATCACATGCACAATGCTCAGCTTGCACTGATTGGCATCACGCATCGCCTGTGCACGGGCAACCACCTTGCCGGACTCGTCGTGAAAATCCGCAGCGAGCAAAATATGAGTGTAAGTGGCCATAACAATCTCCTTCTAATAATGGTTTGATGATGCCCACATTCTTAATAGCATGTATTGTTTGAAATCAATAGGTTTTTACACAACGAGGCCACCCCCCATGATGTACCTCATGCTCATCGCCGGCGCAGCACTGATCCTCGGCCCCATCTTCTGGATGCGGCCCACCGCCTACGAAAAACGCCAAGCCCGCATGCGCCTCAAAGCCCGCAGCCTCAACCTGCACGTCGAAGTCGTCAACCTCACCCACGACCCCATCTACAGCGCACTCGCCCTGCGCAACCCCCACTGGCCCCAAACCGGCTGGGTGCGCTACCGCCTGTTCCCCGCCAACAACGAACGCGGCCCCAGCCACTCCGCTGCCTGGCGCCAACGCCGCGACAAAAGCGGCCAACTCATGTGGGACGAAGACCCCATCGCCATCGAAGCCCGCCCCGCAACCAAGGCGTTGCTCGATCGCTGGTCCGCAACCCAGGACCACCGTTACCTCGCACTTGAAGTAGGCGAACGCTCAGTCGCAATAGTCTGGAACGAGGAGGGCGATGAACCGGAAGTGGAACAAGTTGCAGGCTGGTTGAAAGAGGTGCTGGAAGCGGAGGCGGCGTAGTAATCGACTGCTGTATTCTGTAAAGCGCAGCCGGGGGGTATAAATGTCAAAAAAAGAATTTAAATCTGTACGCCCTTCGTCAAATCGCAACAGAACTTACACTGAGGTCCTGCGAGGGTGGGAGGTAGTTGCAGGACCGTCGCCGGCAGGGATGCCGGCGTCGAGCGTACAGGGAGGTATTCACAGCGTGTCCTGAAACTACCTCCCACCCTTGCAGGGCCGAATACAAAGAAAGCCACAATCAAAGTGTTAACGTCAGCCCAAAAACTCAAGCCCCCTCCAAAGCAATCGCCAGCTCGCCCAGCGCCTGAATCGTCTCCCGACTGAACTTGCCAATCAAAAACGGCACCGTCTTCTCCGAATAATTCATGAACGACTTCTCCATAAACCCCCAATTCGTCCGCACCAATTCAATCTTCGCCCGGTGCGGGCTCGTTGGCGGAATCGCCTCCAGCAGCTTATCCAGCCCGTGAGAAAACTTCACCGCCTTCGCATCGATAGTTTCCTCCTCCTCCTGCCCCTCACGATAACTCGCCCCAAACTGCGAATTACTCCGCTCCACATACGCCGTCGTCATACCCTGCAACAACAACGCCTGGTTCCGCAAAATCTGCACCGTCGGATTCACCTTAAACTTAGTACTATCGACAATCCGCGACTGCATCGACTCCAACGCCTTCTCACACGCAGCACTCGACTGCATATACGCATCCATTACCGCAAACTCCGCAAACCCCTCCCGGCCAATCGTTTCCACCGCCGTACTCATCGTTAATTGCGTACTATCCCAGGCCTTTGACATCGCCGACAACTCTTCATCGACGCCCGCACCCTGCAACCCCCCTTGCAGTGCCGCCACTTTTGCACGCGTATCCGCCAACTGCACCTCCAACTCCTTACCCTTCTTCGGGTCACCCTCAGCCCCCTGAAAACTCTGAAACGCCGCCACCGTCTGCATCAAGCCCAGACGCGCATCATGAATCTGCCGCAACATTGCCCCGGCATCCGCCGCCTGCGCCACCGCGCTCACGCCAGACAAAACCAGAGCCGCACAAAACGCCAGAGCTTTGTTCCATTGCATAGCTAACACCTCGTTTATAAGAGCAGTCTCATGTTTCATTTATAAAAGCAGAGCAGTGCCAATGAGGCTACATTCGAGCCTCATTCCTTTAGGTTTGCAGAAAAGTATAGGGGGGAATCTGGCATTTGGCAGTGCCAAACGGCTTCAAACCCGCTCAAGCCCCTGCAAACAAAAAGACAAAACAGGTTAACTAATTGAAAAAACGAAGAAAAAATACAACGTCCTAGCTGATGGGCGGCCTGCAAACACCCGTCATACAAAGAAAATTTTTGACGAAACCCGACTGACTGTCCTAAATGCAACAGGGAAATACTTTAGCGATGACCGGCGTGAATAGTGGCATATCGCTTGACCTGGCCCCCAATCGGTCGGTATATATTCCCGCCTTTCAACGTCCGGCAGACGCGTCAAGCGGGCGAAACCACGGCGTGTGGGCAAACAAACATATAAAAATCAGGATGTTATGGGAAAATCACTGGTAATCGTTGAGTCTCCAGCCAAAGCCAAGACGATCAATAAATATCTCGGCAAAGACTTTATCGTGAAGTCCAGCGTGGGACACGTGCGAGACCTGCCCACCAGCGGCAGCGGCGAAACCACCATCGACGCCAAGGAACGCAGCAAAAAAGCGGCGGCCACCCGACAGCTAAGTGCTGAAGACAAAGAAGTCCATAAAAAGCAGAAGGCCCGCGAGGCCCTGATCAGCCGCATGGGCATTGATCCCGAACACGGTTGGAAGCCCAATTACCAAGTGCTCCCCGACAAGCAAAAAGTCGTCGATGAATTGAAAAAGCTCGCCAAAGAAGCCGATGCCATCTATCTCGCGACCGACTTGGATCGTGAAGGAGAAGCCATTGCCTGGCACCTTCGGGAAGTAATCGGCGGTGATGACAGCCGTTATCAGCGTGTCGTGTTCAACGAAATCACCAAATCCGCCATTCAGGAAGCGTTCTCGCACCCTGGCCGCGTCAATGAAAATCGCGTTAACGCCCAGCAGGCGCGCCGTTTTCTCGATCGTGTGGTCGGTTACATGGTATCGCCGTTACTGTGGGCGAAGATCGGTCGTGGGTTGTCTGCCGGTCGCGTGCAATCCGTTGCCGTCAAACTGCTGGTGGAACGCGAACGTGAAATTCGCGCATTTTTGCCCGAAGAATACTGGGATGTCTTTGCCGATACCCTCACCGGTAAAAAAGTCCCGTTGCGGCTTGAAGTTGCCCGAGAAGGCGACAAGGCTTTTCGCCCGGTAAACGAAGCGCAGGCCATGGCTGCCGTGAAAAAGCTGGAGAAAGAGACCTACAAGGTCGCCAGCCGCGAAGATAAACCCACCCGCAGTAAAGCCTCGGCACCCTTCACCACGTCGACCCTGCAACAGGCGGCGAGTACGCGTTTAGGCTTTAGCGTTAAACGTACCATGACACTGGCGCAAAAGTTGTACGAAGCCGGCTATATCACCTACATGCGTACCGACTCGACCAACCTGAGCGCCGACGCACTGGCAACCTGCCGTGCCTATATCGGCGACCATTACGGCGAGCGTTATTTGCCGGAAAGCCCTAACGTTTACGCCAGCAAAGAAGGCGCGCAAGAAGCGCATGAAGCGATTCGCCCGACGGATGTCAACGTGTTGGCCGATCAAGTCAGTGGCTTGGAGAAAGATGCACAAAAACTTTATGAGTTGATCTGGAAGCGTTTTGTGGCCTGCCAGATGCCACCCGCTGAATACCTCAGCACGCAAATGGCGGTAAAAGCCGGTGATTTCGAACTGCGTGCCAAAGGCAGAATTCTTAAATTCGACGGCCATCTGATCATTAACATGCCGGGTACACGCGCCACTGACGAAGACATCGAACTCCCCGATGTTGCCATTGGTGAAACGCTGGCCCTGAAGAAACTCGATCCCAGCCGCCACTTTACCAAGCCGCCCCAACGCTTTACCGAAGCATCGCTGGTGCGCGAGCTGGAAAAACGTGGCATTGGCCGCCCCTCCACGTATGCGTCGATCATCTCGACCATTCAGGAGCGGGGTTATGTACGCCTGGAGAGCCGTCGTTTCTATGCCGAAAAAATGGGGGATATCGTTACCGATCGCCTGAGCGAAAATTTCGATAACCTCATGGACTACAGCTTTACCGCCAAAATGGAGGAGAAACTCGACGAAATCGCCCAAGGCAGTCTGCCCTGGCGCAACGTACTCGACGAATTCTATGCCCGCTTTTCCAAGCAATTGTCGATTGCCGAGAAAGACGATGGCGGCATGCGCGGCAACAACCCGGTGGAAACCGATATTCCCTGCCCACAATGCGGTCGTCACATGATGATACGCACCGGGGCTACCGGGGTATTCCTTGGCTGCTCAGGCTACAGCCTGCCACCCAAGGAGCGCTGCAAGGGCACCCTTAACCTGGTGCCGGGCGATGAAGCCATCAGCGGTGGCAACGAAGAAGATGAGGCCGATGAATCTGAAGCGATTGCCCTGATCAAAAAGCACCGTTGCAAACTCTGTGGCACGGCCATGGAGAGTTATCTGCTTGATGCTGGGCGCAAATTGCATATCTGTGGTAATAACCCCGATTGCCCTGGCCATGAAGTTGAACAAGGCCAATTCAAGTTAAAAGGGTATGACGGCCCCATTGTCGAGTGCGACAAATGTGGCAGTGACATGCAACTGAAAACCGGCCGTTTTGGCAAATATTTTGGTTGTACCAACGAGAGTTGCGGTAATACCCGCAAGCTGTTGCGTAACGGTGAGGTTGCGCCGCCGAAAGAAGAACCGATTCCCATGCCGCATTTGCGCTGTCAGAAACACGATGATTTTTATCTGTTGCGTGATGGGGCGTCGGGCTTGTTTCTGGCCGCCAGCCAGTTTCCGAAACATCGTGAAACCCGTGCGCCAACCATCGGCGAACTGAAAACCGTGGCCGATAAAATTCCGCCGAAATATCAGTTTTTGTTGCAAGCGCCTGAGAAAGATCCGAAAGGTAATCCAGCGATCGTGCGCTTCAGTCGTAAATCACGCGAACAGTATGTGATGAGCGAAGAAGAGGGCAAGGCGACGGGATGGGTCGCTACCTGCAAGAACGGCAAATGGGCCGAGAAAACGGGGAAAGACGAGAAATAATTGAAGGCCGACATGTACATCGGTGATACGTGCTTTGATAAACATTGCACGCCACCGATGTACAGCACATTTTCAGCCTGAAATACCCTTTATCGGATGCAAGCGCCGATCAAGGGTCTGCAAAAAAAAATTACTCCACAGCATGTCGTTCTGCATCACCAAATACAGCAACAACTTACCGCAATTTTGCTTTGCCAAAACCAAACTATCCACAGGAAATGCACCGGGCAGGCGTTTGTCGGGGTAACAGGAAGCGTGTTACTATCCGTATCGCTTGAAAGCAAGAAATATGCGGAAAATACAGTGTTTTTTCAGATTCTGGATAAGTTCTTGTATTTGCATGGAATCTAGGATGCAGCGCTCGCCAAGCGAGCTTTAGAGGTTAGTAATGGCGTCTTCAAGGCTGGAAATTGTCGAGCTGCCAAGTGGCGAAATTGTGCTCAGACGCACCGACGGCGAAGGTGAACCTTTCGTGCGCATCCAGTTTTCTCCCGAAGCAAAAAATCTGCTGGGAGAAGCATCGCTCGATTTGGGCAAGGCCATGATCGGTGCGGGTGTACAGATTGTTGGTCACATGTATACGCGAGATGAAGCGCAGCCGGTGCAAGAAGATGCCGAAGCTGAAGTCATCGAACTCGAAGATTGGCAAGATATGGAAGGTGATTTCGAGTTCAAGATGGCGCGCGTTGTCCACTGATGTGAATCGGCCGCTGCAATCCGCAGGATCGCAGGGTTAGCGTTAGATATTTACGTGGGAACATTGATTCCCCCAATAAAAAAGGTCTGATCAACAGGCCTTTTTTATTGGGGCAGCGTTTAGTACGCAAAGAGGGGGTGCCCGCAATTACATAAAAGCGCTTTTACATTGAAGGGCTTTGCCCACAATAACGCGCAGATTACAGCCCGCCGTTGCGTATCACGCCAACGCCTATGCCCTCTATGGCAAATTGCTCGTTGCGAGCATCCACTTCGATGGTTTCGAAGTCAGGATTTTCGGGAATCAACAACACGGCATTGCGACGCTTTTCAAAGCGCTTGACGGTGACTTCATCGCCCAATCGTGCAACGACGATTTGCCCCTTTCTTACATCCTGTGTTTTGTGCACTGCGAGCAGATCGCCGTCAAGAATGCCAGCATCCTTCATGCTCAAGCCTTTCACTTTCAGAAAATAATCGGCGCGGGGGGTGAAAAATTCCGGTGCAACAGCACAGTAGCCGCGAATGTTTTCTTGGGCCAGTACCGGGTGGCCAGCAGCGACTTCACCAATAATGGGAATGCCGTCGTCCTGCTTTTCTTCTTCGACCAATTGAATTCCGCGCGATGCCCCCGGCACCATGCGAATAACGCCTTTCTTTGCTAACGCTCGCAAATGTTCTTCGGCCGCATTAGGCGAGCGAAAACCAAAGGTGTTGGCGATATCCATACGCGTGGGTGGAAAGCCAGTCTCTACAATATGCTGGCGGATATGATCCAGAATCTGTGATTGGCGAGCAGTCAGTTTTTCCATAGCGAGCCAGGTAAGTGTCCGTTGAAGTGTCGTTCACTGTATCTGCAAGATACGTAACCCGAAAAACTGCAAGCTACGTATATGAAAGCGTCAGCAAGATACGAAAACGAGGAAAGTGGTAGCCATTCATCAATTTAGCTACCTGAAATTATATACAGCTTGGCGCTGATTGCAACGTAAAGCATTGCTTCACAAAACGACTTTACACAACGGCTCCGCATAACCGCTTTGCAAATCGGCCTTTTTAAACCATGACGTTGAGGCAGAAAAAAGAAAAGCCCGCTTGTTGGCGGGCAATCCCAAGCGAGGTGGGATGTCTCTGTACTATAAATCAGCGTAAAAAATGATCAAATGCTGTTGTTGGCGGCTAAGTGGACTAGCCTTTTAGGGAGTGAATGCACGAATATCAGCACAGGCAAGTGTCTAGCGCATAACGCTGGCAAACCCCATCAAGCCAATAGAACTCTGGGTATCAAGTGTGATGCAACATAGAGCAACTCAATCTAATCGGGGCGGGCTAACCAGCAGGAGGGTCTTGCGTCGTTGCTGGTATGTCATGCTTGGTGTGGGTGTACTGGAGAGTGGCGCTGCCTGGGCGCTTGATGCAGAGATTGCGGTTGAGCAACGTCATTTTTTCGAATCCTCGCTGTTGGGTAAGGCTGACAACAACCTGTCTGCACGTGCCCAGGTCAGCGGCATGCACTACGCCGACAATGAGGCGGATATCTTCGAATATCTGGTGCGCGTGCGCGCGGATGAGCACGATGATGAGCGCACTGGCGGTGATATTCAGGATCTTGCCTGGACCCATCTCGCTGGGGAGTGGGAGTGGCGGGTGGGCTTGCGCAAGGTGTTTTGGGGCGTCACGGAGTCACGCCATCTGGTGGATATCATCAACCAGACTGATCTTGCAGAAAGCGTTGATGGCGAATCCAAACTCGGGCAACCGATGGTCAATATGACGTGGATGCAGGATTGGGGCAGTCTGGATGTGTTTGTCTTGCCGGGTTTTCGAGAGCGACGGTTTCCGGGGCTGGAGGGGCGGCCGGGGGCTATTCTGACCATAGACACCGAAGATGCCCGTTATGAAGCCTCTGACGAAGAAAAACGCGTTGATGCCGCAATACGCTTGAAATTGAGCCTGGCCGGCTGGGAAATCGGCGTGTCTCATTTTTCGGGAAATAGTCGGGAGCCTGAATTTCTGCAACAACAAGTGCTTGCGGTACCGATAGAGACAGCAGTTTACATCCCCTTTTACCCGGTCATCGACCAGACGGGACTGGAGTTACAGTACAACATTGATGCCTGGTTGCTGAAACTTGAGGCCATCAGTCGTTCGGGAATGCAGGGAGGGCGTTACACGGCAAGCACTACCGGCTTTGAATTCACGCACGTTGGCATTTTCGATTCCAGCGCTGATCTCGGGTGGTTGCTGGAATACAATTTCGATGATCGTGGTATTCGCGGGCCGGAGGCCAACGAGCGTGATTGGTTATTGGCCACGCGCTGGAGTTTCAACGATGCCGATAACTCATCCCTGCTGGCCGGGGTGACCTGGGACCCGGTTTCGTCAGAGCGATTGATTACGATGGAGGCGCGTACGCGGTTTGGCAGCGATTGGGGCTTGGAGATCGATGGCGTGTTTTTTCATGGGGATGATCCGCCGGCCGGGGAGTATTGGGTGTATGGGGCCGAGAACAAAATGTGGCCGTTCTATCGGGATGATTTTCTGCAAATTGAATGGGTTCGCTATTTTTAAAGAAAACGGTTTTGAAGGATATGAGTTTTTAGGAGCGGAGCTTTTAAGGAGAAGAGCGCCGAACTTGACACGGAAGGCAGGCAAACGTATGTTTGAAACGCGTGTAAGAATTATAACGAACGGTCGCGTCCATGGCTCAGAAAGACACAGTAGAACGTATTCTCGATGCGGCAGAAATTCTCTTTGCAGAACGCGGATTTGCCGAAACCTCCTTGCGTACCATCACCAGTGCGGCCGGTGTCAATCTTGCGGCTGTCAACTATCACTTTGGTTCCAAAAAGGCGCTGATACAGGCCGTGTTTGTGCGCTTCATTGACCCGGTGGTAGAGGCGCTCAACAACGAGCTGGAAGCGTTTGAAAGAGACGGGCGAGAACCGTCGCTCGATGAGCTGCTGGATCGGGTAGCGCTAACCGTGCTGGCCGTACATGGCCATGATCCGGCCCGTACCGCCAGTTTCATGCGTCTGTTGGGGCTCGCCTACACGCAGGCGCAAGGGCATCTGCGCAATTACCTCAAAGATCGCTACGGCCGTATCAACGAGCGTTTCAATAGCATGTTGCGTCATGCCTGTAACGATCGCAGTGAGGGCGACATGTTCTGGAATATGCATTTCGCGCTGGGTGCGGCGGTATTTACCATGTCTAACTATGATGCCTTGCAAGCCATGCAGCAGAATGAATCGGGTCAGCAAACCGATGTCACCGATACCCTGCGACGGCTGGTGCCGTTTTTGGCGGCGGGCATGCTAAGTACACCACGGGCCAGTTAAACGATGCCTCCCTCGCAACGTATTGAAATCTCGATTAGCGATCAAAGTTTGCGGGTGTTCGAGAACGAGGAATGCGTTGCCAGCTACCCGGTGTCGACCGCGCTCAACGGGCCAGGTAACCAGAACGGTTCGGGTAAGACGCCATTAGGCATGCATCGCATTCGCGCCAAAATCGGCGCACACCAGCCTCTCAACGCTGTTTTTATCGGTCGGCGTCCTACCGGGGAGATTTACTCCGCTGAGCTGGCGGCCCAGTTTCCCAAGCGGGATTGGATTTTGTCGCGCATTCTCTGGTTGTGCGGGAACGAGCCGGGTGTCAATCGAGGGGGAAATGTCGATTCCCAGCGCCGATATATCTATATTCACGGGACGCCCGATAGCGAGCCCATGGGGGAGCCCCGTTCCCATGGTTGCATTCGCATGCGCAATGAGGCCGTGGTGGCCTTGTTTGAGCGGGTAAATGCAGGTACACCGGTACTCATTACGCCCTGAACTCAGAGCGCTTTCAATATTTCACTTGCTTTCATCGGCGTGCATTCCTACATTTGCCATCAATGATTTACATCCACTTATTCACGGATCTCATTGTTCATGTCCGGACCGTTGATGCTCGATTTGTCGGGCACAGAATTGACACCTGCCGAAGCTGACTTACTAGCGTCGCCCTACGTGGGCGGCGTCATTCTGTTCTCGCGTAATTTTGTTTCGGTAGAACAACTGCAGGCTCTGGTCGCAGCGATTCGTGCCGTGCGCGCCGATGTCATTCTGGCGGTCGATCAGGAAGGTGGGCGGGTGCAACGCTTCAAGGCTGGTTTTACCCGTCTACCACCCATTCGTTTGCTGGGACGCTTCTACGATGACGATCCCGCGTTTGCGGTGCAGCAAGCCCATGAATGGGGCTGGTTGATGGCGGCAGAAATGCGCGCAGTTGATATCGATCTATCCTTTGCGCCAGTGCTTGATCTCGATTTTGGTCGCAGCCAAGTCATTGGTAATCGCGCTTTTCACGCTGATCCTGCGGTAGTGAGCGCATTGGCCGGTGCCTATATCGATGGGATGGCGGAGGCGGGTATGGCGGCGACTGGCAAGCATTTTCCGGGGCATGGCTGGGTAGTAGCTGATTCGCATGTGGATATTCCGGTCGATGATCGTGTTGAAACCGAAATTCTCAATAACGACATGATGCCGTTCAAGGTGTTGGCCAAACAACTGAAAGGCATTATGCCTGCGCACGTGATCTATCCTCATTTTGACGAGAATCCTGCCGGTTTTTCGCACTTTTGGTTGCAACAGATGTTGCGCGAAAAATTGGGTTTCGAGGGCGTTATCTTTAGCGATGATCTGGCGATGGAAGGCGCTTCTGTTGTGGGTGGTTACACTCAACGTGCTGCTGCTGCATTAAAGGCGGGTTGCGATATGGTCCTGGTTTGCAATCATCGTCCCGGAGCTCTGGAAGTGCTTGATTGGTTGCACGGCCAGGCACTGTCGTCTACAAATCCTCGCATTGCCGCACTGCGCGGCACTTCGGCGCCTTCGCTTGAAGACTTGCGCAACAGCGACCGCTGGCAGCAAGTACAATATGGCATGGCTGAATCACTGAAAATCGATTAGGACAAGTCTCATGAGTGTATCGATTGAAGAAGTCGAAAGCGTTTGGCAAGAAGCTGACTGCCTCTGGAATCAACAGCAAGTCGTGCGTGCCATCGATTCGTTGGCAGATTTGGTGATCCGTGATTTGTCAGGCACCAACCCGATCGTGTTGGTGGTAATGACCGGTGGACTGGTATTTGCGTCTGAATTGATGATGCGCATGCAGTTTCCGCTTACGCTCGACTACGTGCATGTCTCGCGTTATGGCGACGGGCTGACCGGCAAGCAGATTCACTGGAAAAAACCGGTACCGGATAATCTTGAAGGCCGCACCGTATTGATTGTCGACGACATTTTGGATGAAGGGCAGACGCTCGCAGTATTGATCGATGCCTGCAAACAGGCTGGCGCTGCTGACATCAAAACGGCTGTGCTGGTCGACAAGCTGCACAGTCGTAAATTTGATCCCAATTTGAAAGCCGATTTTACGGCGCTCACCATTCCCGATCGGTATATTTTCGGTTATGGCATGGATTACAAAGGCTATCTGCGCAATGCGCAGGGCATTTATGCGGTAAAAGGGCAGTAAAAGGAGCTTGATGGCATGGTAACGGCAATCATCGGTGGCACCGGTCTCACCGCATTGGAGGGCTTGGTCATCCGCGAAGAAAAGCAGGTGACCACCCCTTATGGTGAAACCTCGGCCCCGCTGCAATTCGGTAGTTTCGAGAATGACAAAGGCGGCAGTGCACCGGTCGTGTTTTTGGCCCGTCATGGCACCCACCACAGTTTGCCGCCGCATATGGTCAACTATCGCGCCAATCTGTGGGCATTAAAGCACGCAGGTGTGCAGCAGATCGTGGCGGTGAATGCGGTAGGTAGTATCAATCCTGCCATGCCCGCAGAGGCGCTGGTGATTCCGAGTCAAATCATCGATTACACCTGGGGCCGAGAATCCAGCTATTCGGAAGCGGGCAAGGTCATCCATATCGATTTTTCTTACCCCTACAGTGACAGTGTGCGCGAGCGCTTATTGGGTGCCAGCCAACGCTTGGGATTGGTCGTGCATTATGGCGGCGTTTATGGCGCCACGCAGGGGCCACGTTTGGAAACCGCAGCCGAGATCGATCGCATGGAGCGTGATGGCTGCGATATTGTCGGTATGACGGGTATGCCCGAAGCCTGCCTCGCGCGCGAACTTGAGCTGGAGTACGGCTGTCTGTCGCTGGTGGTGAACATGGCCGCTGGGCGGAGTGACGGCATTATCACGATGGAAGATATCCAGCGTGCGCTTGATAACGGCATGAGCAAGGTAAGATCGATCTTGCGCGAAATGTTGTGAGGTTTTTGTGCGATTAAAACGCCTCGCTTAAGCAGCGGGGCGTCGCTTGATATTCGGTTTTACTTTCGTTTGGGTTACTCGGCTGCTTCCGACGTGCCGCTCGCGTTGCCATCGGCATCGCTGCTATTTTCTCCCGTTGCTTCATTGCCCGTTTCTTCTGGCCCCCCAACTTCTGGTGGCGCATTTTGACTGTCGGCTTCAGTGGTTTCCGAATCGCTTGTGGGCATGCCACCCGGTGGAAGTATTTCAATCAACATGCCAAAGCGCGGGTGATCGATATAGTGCAAATCGCCTTCGTTCAGAATTCGGGTATCGTTAAGTACCACCCACTGTGACGCCGACGTCGTGTTGTTAGAGCCTGCGTTGTGAGTGCCCTGGCCCAGTTCGGGTAGCGGTTCGACGGGGTATGCTGGCGCGGGCGTATTATTTGCATTGCCCGCACTGCTTAGCCACAAGTGCGTGCCCAATCGAATACGTTGCTCACTGCGATAAATAGTGACATAGCCTTCCAGTTCCTGGTGATCCCCCAGCGATTGTCCACCGCCAAGTACAATGGCAAATGATTGATCGAGGGGGAGTACAGGTTGGGTCCAGCTTTGTTGAACCAATACACGGTAATCACTGGACTGCAGGCGTTGTCCCGCACGTGCAATGCGGTCACTCATGATCAGGCCGAAATCGTTAAAGCGTTCGTCACGCTCCACCTGCAAACCTTTGAAATCGACCCGCTGCAGGGGATATTCAAGTCGCATTTCTTCTGCCGGTCGCCACAATTCAAAGGACACGCCGTGCTCTGGTTGCGCGAATACCAGTACATTCACCTGCATGATCTCTTCGGCGTGGGTTGCCGTCAGCGGGAGCAGGGCACTCATCAACAGGGATCGCAGCAACAGCGAGCGCTGCAGCAAAGAGAGCTTCAAAGACGCGCATTTCAGCAAAACACATTTCAAAAAAGAGCTTTTCAGTAAAGCGCCCTTCGATATTGCGTAAGGGAATCGGGGTTTCATAAAGAAAGGAGTGTACTGCCCGCGCAATGTCATGAAAGCCTCGATGCGTGTGGTTAAGTCGCTTATTGTTTTTTTAGGCACGCTTGGGGGTGATTCGCTGTAACAGCTCTTCCACCAGCTGGATGCGTTCTTGCGCGGTTTCGCTCTCAAGCAGGAAACGCAATTTATCGGCGCCTTCCAGTTTGAATTTTTGCGGCATCGACTGCACCAGTTTGACCAGCGTGAGCGGGTCCGCCTTGGGTTGAGGGCCAAATTCGAGGCGCCCCCCTTTTGGCCCTGCATCTATTTTAGATATCCCCAGTCGGGATGCCAGTTTTTGCAGGCGTGTCACGGCAAACAGATTTTTGGTGGAATCCGGCAGCGTCCCAAAACGATCAATCATCTCAACGCGCAACTCATCAAGTGCCTGTTCGTCCTCGGCGTTCGACACGCGTTTGTACATGATGAGGCGCGTATGCACATCGGGCAAATAGTCATTGGGTATCAGTGCAGGAAGACGCAGATTGACTTCAGCGCCCAGTTGCAAGGGCTGGTCGAGATTGGGCGTTTTACCCTGTTTGATCGCTTTGACGGCGCGATCCAACATTTCCATGTACAGCGAAAATCCGATGGCGTGCATGTGACCGCTTTGTTCATCACCCAGCAATTCACCTGCACCACGAATTTCCAAGTCGTGGCTCGCCAGCGTAAAGCCAGCGCCAAGATCATGGGCAACAGTGATGGCTTCCAACCGTTTGTGCGCATCGTCTGAGAGCGCTTTGGGGTTGGGGGTGAGCAAATAGGCGTAGGCCTGGTGATGCGAACGGCCAACTCGTCCCCGCAATTGGTGCAACTGGGCGAGCCCCAGTTTGTCAGCGCGATCAATGACGATGGTGTTGGCCGACGGTACGTCGATACCAGTTTCGATAATGGTGGTACATACCAATACGTTAAAACGTTTGTGGTAGAAATCCGACATCACGCGTTCCAGCTCGCGTTCACGCATTTGCCCATGCGCGACGCCGACACGGGCTTCGGGTACCAGTTTTTCAAGTGCCTGCGCCGTTTGCTCAATGGTGCTGACTTCGTTGTGCAGGTAATACACCTGACCGCCCCGCAACAATTCGCGCAACAACGCTTCCTTGATCAAGGGCTCTTTGGATTCACGCACAAAGGTTTTGATCGACAAACGCTTGGCGGGCGGTGTGGCAATGATCGACATGTCGCGAATGCCCGACATCGCCATATTCAAGGTACGTGGAATCGGCGTGGCCGTCAGCGTGAGCATATCGACATCGGCGCGCATGGCTTTGAGTTTTTCCTTGTGACGCACCCCAAAGCGGTGTTCTTCGTCGACAATGATCAATCCCAGATCCTTGAAATGAAGGTCATCCTGCAGCAACTTGTGCGTACCGACCACAATATCGATTTTGCCTTCCGTAATAAGATTGAGCGCGCGGGTTTGTTCTTTGCCGGTTTTAAAACGGGACAACACCTCGATATTGACCGGCGTATCGGCAAAGCGGTCTTTCAGCGTTTCGTAGTGCTGTTGTGCCAGCAGCGTGGTGGGGACCAAAATAGCCACTTGTTTGCCCGATTGCACGGCAACAAACGCAGCGCGCATGGCGACTTCTGTTTTGCCAAAACCGACATCACCACAGACCAGTCGATCCATGGGTTTGGGGGATGTCATGTCAGCAATCACGGCTTGAATCGCGGCTTGCTGATCAGGTGTTTCTTCAAACGGAAACCCTTCAACGAAATTCTGGTAATCCTGCTTTGCTAGCTTGAATGCAAAACCGGATTTCGCCGCTCGCCGGGCATAAATATTCAGCAGCTCAGCAGCGACGTCATGAATCTGTTCCTGCGCCTTGCGTTTTTCTTTGGCCCATTGTTCAGTGCCCAAACGATGGAGCGGGGCAGAACTGTCCTCAGCGCCACTGTAGCGGCTGATCAAATGCAGACTGGCGACCGGCACATACAACTTCGAACCGCCGGCATATTCCAGCGTGAGAAACTCTTGTTCCTGCCCATCAATCGAAAGATTCTGCAAACCCAGATAACGCCCGACACCGTGCTCGATATGCACCACAGGCGCACCGATATTCAACTCGGTGAGGTTCTTGATGATTTGATCACCGCCGTCGTCACTGCGCTTGCGCCGACGCGCCTGCATGACGCGTTCGCCAAACAATTGGGGTTCTGTGACCACCGATAAACGCGGCGAATTTAATTCCAGCCCTTGTCCCAACGGCGACGTCGTAATACAGAGCTCGGCATCCTGCGTGAGGAAATCCTCCCAGCTCTCGACAGAACGTGGCTGCGCACGAATGCGGCCCAACAGTTCAAGCAAGGTTTCCTTGCGCCCCGCAGATTCTGCACAAAACAGAATGCGCCGCTGTTCAGCGCGACAACGCAGAATGTGAGTTTCCAATTTGGCGAGAGGGTGTTGTGCCTTGGCATTGATAGCGAGTTCGGCCGGTTCCGAAAACGGCAAGTTTTCCCGCCCGGCCTTTTCTTCTTCGTTGGCACTTTGAATACTCAGCCGCCGAAATTTACCCAACCGCTGATTAAACTCATCAACCGGCACAAACACTTGATGTGGCCGTAAAATCGGCCGCCGAATATCATGCCCCAATTCATCATAACGATGATGGCAGTCCGCCAAAAAACGATCCGCTGCCTCCTGCAACAACTCACGATTGATAATCAACGTATTGTCAGGAAGATAATCGAATAACGTCGCCATACTGCTAAAAAACAGCGGCAAATAATATTCAATCCCCGCACTCGCAATCCCCGCGTTGACATCCTGATACACCGAACACAAGCGGTGATCGACATCAAACGTCTCCTTGAAATTCTCCTTGAACCGCTTTATACCCGCCTCATTCAACGGAAACTCACGCCCCGGCAACAAACGAATGCTGTCCACCTTCTCCAGCGAACGCTGCGACTCCGGATCAAACGTACGCAGGGTATCAATCTCATCATCAAACAGCTCAATACGATAAGGCGCCTCACTCCCCATCGGGAAAATATCAAAAATCGCCCCCCGCACCGCAAAATCACCGTGCTCCATCACCGTCGGCACACACCGATAACCGTTTTCTTCCAGCTGTTTACGCACCGCATCAATATCGAAATGCTGCCCCGTATCCAGATGCAGACTATGCCCCGCCAGAAAACTCACCGGCGGCAACCGATGCAGCAACGTCGACAGCGGCACAATCAACACACCTTTCGTAATCAACGGCAGCCGCGCCAGCGTCGACAACCGCTGCGAAATAATGTCCTCATGCGGAGAAAAGCCGTCATATGGCAGCGTCTCCCAGTCAGGAAACAGCAGCACCTCCAGCGACTGATCGCCAAAAAACTCCGCTTCTAGTTCGGCCTGCAACGCACTATGCGTATCGGGTGTAATCACCAACGAAAGCCCATTGTGCGCCTTGGCCGCCTCCATCATTGCCAGACCAATACCCGCACCCCTGGCGTTACCCCAGCGTTTTTGATCGCCCGCCTGCGTCGGGAGCAGCTTGAAGGAAGAAAGATTCAAAGAGTGAGAGATGGTCATGCGGCCTAAAATTCCGTATCCGTCGTGTACTTATTTAAAAATAGTTAATTCGAAAATCGTGCCTATCTGCCGAACAAAAAAATCTTTTACCACTGAAGCTTGGAGGGCTTGTGTGGCCGCTTGGTTCTGGAACGTCGCCGGCAGGGATGCCGGCGTCGAGCCTACAGGGATGTATTTACGGCGTTTCCAGAACCAAGCGGCCACACAAGTCAGCCGGTAAGATCTAAAGACAGATCTGTTTTTATGGTCCGGCCAACAATCTGAAAGGGAGTGGTGCTCAGAGAGTGAAAGCCAGTCGAAGGCGACATTTTAACGCCATGTCGCTCCCCCTGGCGCTGCTTTTTCGTCACCACACACCAACAAAGAGTAGTCTTTCACAACAAAGACTTAGCCCAAACCCCACCCAACCAACCACAAACATCCACCAACACCCCACCAGACTTGAGTGACGATTCTAAAAGTTCAGGGTATCCTGACAGATATATTTCAGGAGGAATTGCATATGCCAGAGAAAGTCACCGAAAAAGTATCTGACAAATTAGCAGCCCTGGCTGAAGGCCAGCTGGCCGACAAAGTACGCGACTCCGCCAACCAAATATGGCTGGCCGGGCTCGGCGCCTACGCCAAAGCAGAAGCCGAAGGCAGCAAACTCTTCGACGCCCTCGTACAAGACGGAGAACGCCTCGAACTACGCACCCGCTCCTACATCGACCGCCACTTCACCAACGCCAAAGACAAAGTCGACGGCCTGCGCGCCCGCGCCACCGGCTCCTGGAACAAAGTCGAACGCGCCTTTGATGAACGTGTAAGCAGCGCACTTTCCCGATTGAGCATTCCCAGCCGTAACGACGTCGATGAAGTCATTGCGCAGATCGATGCCATCGCCGCCGATCTCGACCAGCTCGCGATAGACGTTGCCGAAAAGAAAAAAGCCAGAGCCAGCAAATAGTTAACTGAAGCACGCCTGAATAAGTACGCGAACGTCAAAATAACGCCAGAAAAAATTTGGCATTTGCTACTTGTAAGAGTACGCTATGCCGCCATTCAACACAGGGAGTTCTGATAGCCCGAATCTATGGGTTTTCAGAATAACGCCGAACACCTCTTGGGCAGCGTCGACATCATACTGTCAGGCCAGAAGCCAACGTTTACAAGGGGTGTTAGATCGGCATGACTTGTACAAAAGGTATTGAGAATGGCCACCAGCCCCACCATGCCGAATCCAAATGTACTGTGGAATGAGTGGGCAAGCCGCTGCCTTTATTATTGCGCGCGTCGCCTGATCAGCTTTCAATGCACACGTCGTGGCCACCAATTCCCGTCCCGCCTGCCGGTTCGCCTGCTGCATATTGCGGCCGAACAAGGCAATCGCAAAGCCATGAGTGATCTTGGCATCATGCTTTTTTCCTGCGGTGCCTGCCGCGCAGATAAGCGCAATGGTCTGGAGTATTTGCGTCGCGCTGCCAAACTGGGCGATGCCGAAGCGCAATTCACCCTGGGTGAAGCCCATTTTCATGGTTCCGCACTGATTAAACCCAATCGCCAAATGGCGAGCCACTGGTTTGCACTGGCCGCTGATAACGGGCATTTGCAGGCGCGCGACAAGCTTTCCTCGCTACGCGACAAGTTTTAATCGCTGCGCGAAAGCCGCGTACTTTAATTCTTTTTCCCCCATCCTATTGCCGCGATGGTTTCGCCCATCGCCCGCGCTTGATATTCTTGCGTTCACTTTCATTCTGTTGAGCGTTCCGTCATGACTGATTCTCCCTATATCGTTGAGATTACCCAGGCCAACGTACAGTCGGTTTTGCAGAAGTCAGCGCAAGTGCCGGTGTTGCTGGATTTTTGGGCTGCTTGGTGTCAACCCTGCAAGCAACTCCTGCCGATATTGACCAAACTGGCCAACGACTATAAAGGGCGTTTCATTCTTGCCAAGGTCGATACCGATGCACACCCTGGCCTTGCGCAACAACTGGGCGTGCGTTCACTGCCTACCCTGAAACTAGTGTTTCGTGGGCAGCTGGCCGGTGAACTGACAGGCTTGCAACCCGAAGCCGAAATCCGTCGCTTGTTGGATGCAGTGCTTGGCCCCATGCCAGAAGAACCCTCAGATGAAGAAAACGATGACCCGTGGCTGGCGCAAGTAGAAGAAGCGCGTCGGGTTGAAGCCTTCGATGACGCCATTGCCATGCTGCAACAGGCGATCAACGAAGATCCTTCGCGTCTGCAATATCAGACGACGCTGGCCGAGGTGTTAATGGATATTGGCCAGCTTGATGAAGCGCAATCCGTGCTCGATAACATCAAGGACGAACCCGCCAAGGCCAAAGCTAAAGCCCGTCTGTTTTTGATACGCGAAATCTATGCCGGGCCATCCCCGCAAGAATTGCAACAAACCCTGGCCAGCGATGCAGCCAATACCGAGGCGGCGTATTTCATGGCGCTGCATCTGTTGATGGGGGGCGATGTAGAAAACGGTCTGGATTTGCTGCTGCAAGTCATTCGTAAAGATCGTGCCCTACGTGATGATGGTGCGCGTAAATCCTTTATCACAGCATTGGAGTTGCTGGGCAGTGATAACCCCCTGGTATCGCAGTACCGTCGGCGCCTGTTTGCGCTAATGCATTGACACCTGCGGGATTCCAAAAAAACTGTTTTTTGGTCATTGAATGTTTAGTTGATCCGGGTCGCTCGTCGTTCGCCCGTACAAGGCTATACTGCAAGAAATCCAATGGGTATTTAGTATCCATTGGCGCTTTGCAATAGTCTGGCGTAATCAGGGGCAACCTGAGTGACCTCTTTCTTGGATGGCAACGGTATCGACTGCGACAACAAGGCAGTCTCTGAAATCGAGTTCCTGCTCTCAGGGCGCAAAGAAGATGCCTATGCGGGTATCTATTTCGGGCGCGGGGGGCTCCGCTTTGTTCCAGCACTTGAAGCGCGCTTTCAAGCGATGTTTCGTCAGCGTGATTGGCGTTATATCCGTGTGCTGCATGCCACACTCATGGCGTTATACGTCATCTACGGCGTATTTGATTTCATGCTGCTCAAAGATAATGTAATGGGCGTGTGGTTGATTCGTTATTGTGTAGCCTTGCCCCTGCTGGTGTTGATGTACATGTTTGGTCGCAATGATGTCGTCATGCGTTACCAGCAAGCCTATCTCGTCGCCTGTATGACCGTGCTGATCGTCACGACCTTGTGGATGATCACTGTTATTCCATTGGAACAAGCCAGCATCTATCTTGCCAGCCTGCTGGCAATTGTCATGGGTGGATTGACCATCGCGCGCATGCGCTTCTGGTATGTGGTGGCCACCAGCATTATCTTTTTGGCTTGCTCGGCCGTCATGCTCATGCCGGTCTACCTCAAATGGAATTCACTGGCTTATTTTTTAATGCTCGATGCCGGTGCCATTGTATTTTGTTGTGCGGGGGCATTCGCTTACGAGAATTCGTTGCGGCGGGAGTTTTTGCAGCAAAGTTTGATTGAACACCAGAATCGCCAGCTTGCCGACATCAACGACCGCCTAAAAGCCATGGTCGAAATCGATGCGTTGACAGGCATTTTCAATCGTCGCCATCTCGATAACGCCCTGGATGAGGAGTGGCGGCGTGCCCGTCGCCGTGGCAGCCATTTGTCGTTGCTCATGTGCGATATCGATTTTTTCAAACTCTACAATGATAACGAAGGCCATGTGAAAGGCGATCAATGCATCAAAGCGGTGGCTCAGTGCATTCATTCTTTATTTCATCGGCCGGGCGATGTAGCCGCGCGTTATGGCGGCGAGGAGTTTGCCGTTTTACTGCCAGAACTTTCCGGCGAAGAAGCCTTGGCGTTGGCAAATAGTGTATGTCAGAGCGTGCAGGCGTTAGCGATTCCACATCCGGCATCGAAAGCGGCGCCAGTGGTGACCGTGAGTGTGGGAGTAGGGGAGCTTAAACCGACCGAAGCGCTGGAGATGCGCGACCTGGTGCGTATGGCCGACGATGCCTTATATCGGGCAAAACGTAGCGGTCGGAACCGCGCAGAATTGTTTGTGGGTGTCCTTCCTGTGCACGACGCGGTATGATCGCTGTTCGAGTCTTTGGCGGAAGACCACCATGGAAAACAAAAAATACTATCAGTGTGTCGACGAGCTCAATGCGCTGCGCGCCGGGCGCTGGGCAGGCTTGCGGTTCCAATCAGGGATAGAGGCTGAATTTCGGGCCGAACATGCACGCTGGTACAAGCAGACGATCAAACAGGCCAGTGGCCTGGCTGTGGTGTTCTTGCTCAGTGGCATGTTCATCGAAATCTTGTGGGCGCTGGAAGTGCATGCCATTTCCCAGTGGGGACGCATGATCGCGGTCTTGACCGTCCTGGCCTCGGCGATTTATGTCCACCGCTCGCGCCACACTACCTATCACGCACCGTTGTTATTGATCAACGGCTTGGTGTGCGCATTGGTGGTGCTTTCGTTCGGTTACCTTTCTCCGCCCCCCATCAAACAGATCTATTACGCCGCCTTGTTTTTTGTTGAAGTGTTTATTTTTGCCTACATGCGCTTGCCCTTCAATCTGTCCATGTTGTGCGGCACATTGCTGTTCATCACTGCGACTTCGATTCTCACGTTTGATCCCGTCACGGTGAGTGAACGTGTGATGATCGAGTTTCTGCTATTTATCGGCACCGTGTTGTCGTTGGCTGTGTGCCATCGTCTCGAAAAACATGAGCGCGAGAATTTTTTGCAAAATCGCCTGATCGCCATGGAGCGGGATCAGTTACGACTGCTCAACCTGAAGTTGCAGGATCGCCTCGCCAGCGATGCGGTGACTCATTTGCCCAATCGCCGCACCTTCGAGGACGTGTTGCTCGATATGAGCGAGCGCAAACAGCATGAAAACATCATGCTGGCGGTGGTGATGATCGAAGGCTTCAAGACGATCAATGAAAGTTGCGGTGAAGACATGGGCGACGATCTGTTGCGTTCGGTCGCGCGCAGCTTGAGTGCGACGTTATCCGGCGGTACTGAAATGGCAGCTCGGGTAGGCGGTGGCAAGTTTGCGGCGCTATGGTTTTGCAGCAATCCGCTCGAGGCAGAAAAACGTCTGGAACGATTACAGGTATTGTTACAGTCCGCCCGGGCGCTGAAAGACCCGCGTTTGAACGGTTTGCCTGTGCATATCGCAACCTGCACGTGGTCGCCGGTCGGGGAAGGCCTGGAGCCTCGCCAGTTTCTTGATGTTGCGTTTGCGCGTTGCCAGCGCAAGTTTAAAGAACGATCGGTGGTCGCTTGAGGGTGGCGCGCTTGATGTTGGTGATAGTGTGGTTCGGCTATGAGTGATTTGATTATTCCGCCCTCCCTTCAAGAAGTGGCGGCTTTGGTCGAGAAGGCCAAACGTATTCTGTTCATAACCGGTGCCGGTATTTCCGCCGATTCTGGATTGCCTACCTATCGCGGAATCGGTGGTTTGTATAACGATCCGCTGACCGAAGATAACATGCCGATCGAAACCGCTTTGTCGGGGGCGATGATGGCAAGGCATCCGCATATCACCTGGAAATATCTTCTGCAGGTCGAATCTGCCTGTCGTGGTGCGGGCTACAACCTGGCGCATCGCATTATTTCAGAAATTGAGCGCCTCAAGCCCGACACCTGGGTACTCACCCAAAACATTGATGGTTTTCACCAGGCAGCTGGATCGCGCCAGTTGATCGAAATCCACGGTAACGTGGCGAAGTTGTATTGCACGACCTGCCATTTCAGCGAAACGGTGCCCGATTATTCCGGGTTGTCGGTGCCGCCTATCTGCCCGCGTTGTTATGGCATGATGCGACCATCGGTGGTGCTATTCGGGGAGCGCCTGCCGCTGATGGCTGTCGATGCCTTGCAAACCCAGCTTTCCCAAGGGTTTGATCTGGTGTTCAGCATTGGCACCACCAGCGTGTTCCCCTATATTGCCCAACCGGTGCTGGATGCTCGTTACTGGGGGGCCAAAACCATCGAGATCAATCCCGGAGACACCGAAGTCACCGCCTATGTCGATTACAAGATTCCCCTGCGGGCCGCTGAGGCGCTTGGGTATCTGTGGCAGGCCATGGGGAGATCATTGCCCAAGTAGGCAGACCTTCTTATTTGTCATTGATCAGGGTTTGGTAGTGCTCGATAAAGTCGCTGGGTGATTCGGTGATGTTCTGGCGAGGGAAGTAGCGATACCAGCAAAGTGCCAGCGCTTCTAGATCATTGGCGTCGGCAGGATACTGGGCCTCGTTCCCTTCATAGAGTGCCCAGGCGATGGCAGTGCTGTAGGCCATGTTCGAGATCAGCTCGAGTTCGGGCTCTGATAAAAACTCCCGCTGGGAGGCGAAGCCTCGCACCAGGCTGGCGGCCTCGGCGTGGTGGGCCAGGTAGCGATCCCATACATCCTGATGGGTATCTTTCTCGATGCCATACAGGCCCAGGGCGCGCCCTTGTTTGATCATATGGCCGAGCTGACTGGCCTGGGCTGCGGTTCCCAGCAGCAGGTTCTCCATCACGGGCGACCAGCGGTGAAGGCGCTGCAACACCGGGCGGATCACCTGATTACGAAGCTCGCTTGCTCTGATTCCCATAAAACTGGCCTTGACGTTAGCGACGTTAGTAAACGCTGTGGGGGCGACGGTGACCTGGATGGCGTTGGTGCAAGGGCACTGTTCGCGCAGGTGATTAGCAAGGGTAGACGGCGTTGGCTAACGTCGCAAACGCATTCTCAGACTGACGAATTCAATGAAACGGGCAATCTGGTACCAGAAGTGCTCCTTGAACTTGTCGGGCCACCCTCGGCGGCTCCAGCTGGCGAACGACCAACGTTCACTGACCTGAAAATCCGCGTCGAAAAGACAACGAATCTGGCTGGCGAAGGCTTCGTCCAGGATTTCCTGGTTGGCTTCGAGATTCCAACGCATGTTCCAGCGATCAAAGTTGCACGAACCCAGGCTGACCCAGTCATCGACCAGCGCGACTTTCATATGCAGAAAGGCGGGTTGGTACTCATAGATCATCACACCGCTGCGCAAAAGGGGACCAAAGTAGCGCCGACTGGCATAACGCACTGACGGGTGATCGGTGCTGGGGCCCGGCAAGAGCAAACGCACGTCGACCCCTCGGCTCGCTGCTTTTCGCAGTGCCTGCCGCAACTTGTGGCTGGGGTAGAAATAGGCGGTGGCCACCCATACTCGGCGTTTTGCATTGCGAATGCGCTTTACCAGATCGGCCTTGATCTGTTCGTCACCGCGTCCACTGCTGGCGTTGACCCGCGTTTGCGAAACGACACCCGTAAGGGGCCGAAACAATGCATGCGTGCGCAGATAGTTGGCAATTTTTTTCGGTGCCGACAGCGCGGGCATGCCGTCGAAATACAGCCAGGCTTGTTCAAACAATTCCAGCCAATCAAGCACGACCGGGCCGGTACTTTCGAGCATGATGTCGTGCCAGGCATCGTGTTGGCTGATCGATGGGTCGAAACTGTCGGTGACGCCCGCGCCGCCGACGAAGGAGATGCGATTGTCGATCACCAGAATTTTGCGATGATCACGGGCGAGTTTCATGGCGAACCGTTTGCCCGCCAGCGGATTGTAGAGGCGCAGCTCAACACCGGCATTGCGTAAACGCTGTTGATCGACCGGGGACAATTCGCGGGCGCCAATCGAATCCAGCAGCAGGCGCACCGTTACGCCCCGTTGGGCGGCCGCACTTAACGCATCGATGAAACGGTCGGTGATTGCGCCACTTTGTACAAGGTACATTTCAAAATCGATGGTCTTTTTGGCATTGCTGATCGCGTCCAACATGCGCGGATAATAGGTATTGCCGTCGATCCACAAATGCAGCGCATCCAGCGGTCGCCACGGAAAGGTCGATACCAGTGTGCCTCTCCATGCAGGATGCGTTTCAATCAGCGCCATGCCAAACCGCTCCACCCGATCCCAATGCTTAGCCTATATGCGCATGTGAACCGTGTCCCAGCCAAGGGGAAGCCAGGGTCCACACGCCAAACGTTATTAACAATGCACTACCCACCCAGCGCAATGCCGGTGCTCTTAACAGATCCTGCGCTGCGCTCGAAAATAACCCTACCCCCAGCATCGCTGGCAAGGTGCCCAAACCAAAATAACCCATGGTCAATGCCCCCATGACGGGAGAAGGCGCAGTAACGCTCCAGCTCAAAGCACTATAAACCAATCCGCAGGGCAGCCAACCCCATAAAGCCCCCAATGCAAGTGCTTGGGCAGGATGTTTGACGGGCAACAGGCGGCGGGTGAGGGGCGCGATGTGTTTCCATAGCAGACCACCCAATTGCTCAAGTTTTGCAAGGCCACGCCAGAGTTGGCTGAGGTAGAGTCCCAATGCAATCATCATGGCGCCGGCAATGCTGCGCAAGATTAGTTGAGCCTGGCCTTCGTACAGATGACGAAAGCCTTCACCCAGGCTGGCCGCGAGCAAGCCTGCGACCATGTAGCTGCCGATGCGGCCACCGCTAAAGAGGCTCTGGTAGGTGATGCGTTGTGCAAGGGTGTGGGCGTTTCCCATACTTTGGCCCAGCGCCGCGCTGATCCCGCCACACATGCCAACGCAATGCAGACTGCCAAGAAAGCCAACCGAGAACGCCGCCAGCAGGTTAAGACTTTGTTCCATCCTGGGGTCGCTCCGTAGGGGCGGTGGGCGCAGTGTTTGCGGGTGTGGTGTTCGGGTCTGAATCCGTCGAATCGGAGGTCTGCGGCTTTTTGGCGGTGTTAACCCTGTCTTCGTCGAAAAGAATGCGCCGGCCCTCGCGATCCAGATCATCGAATTGATCCGAACGCACGGCCCAGCTAAACAAGCCGATGGCCACCACCAGCATGACGATACCGATCGGGACGAGAAAATAAATGATTTCCATGCGAGTACCCCGGTAACGTCAGCGTCAGGAAAAGCGTGCCGCTATTTTGCGTGCCTGTCGGCGGGTACGCAATGCATTCAGCACCACCACCAGCGAACTGGCTGACATGCCAATGGCCGCCGCCCATGGGGGAACAAAGCCAAACGCCGCAAAAGGCACTGCCAGCGTGTTGTAAACCACGGCCCAGGTAATGTTTTGCCGCATGATGCTGCGGTTAAACACGGCGATGGCCAGCGCGCTTTGCAAGGTCGACAAGCGGTTGTTGAGAATCAGTGCATCAGCCGAGATTTTGGCAAGATCGCTGCCGGAGGCCATGGCGACAGAAACGTTGGCGGCGGCGAGGACAGGGGCATCATTCAGCCCGTCACCGATCATCAGCACTTTGCCACTGCTTTGCAGTTGCGTCACAAAGGCAAGCTTGTCTTCGGGGCTGGCGCCACTCCGGCAGTGGGGAATGCCCAGTTGATCGGCGACCTGTTGCGCATGCTCGCTGTGATCTCCACTCAGCAGATGAATGTCTGCTCCGCGTTGCTTGAGTGCATCGATCAGTGCTTTGGCATCGGCGCGCACATCATCTTGCACGCGGAACCAGCACATTGACGCATGCTCATTGGCAAGCAGTAGCCAATGGCCACTGGCGGGAGCGGTAGGGGTAGGTTGCGCTGCAAAACGCGCGATACCGATGCGATAACGCTGGCCCTGATGCCAACCTTCTACGCCCTGGTTGGGAACGATGCGTACATTGTCGATCTCCCGTAACGATGCCCCCAAGTGGCTGAAGGCCTTGGCAATCGGGTGTTCGGATTGGGATTCGAGCGCTTGTGCCAAGGCAAGGCATTCCTCGCGGTTTGCGTCACCGATGGGACGCACTTCGGCGACGCTGAATTTGCCTTCGGTAAGGGTGCCTGTTTTGTCAAAGACCACATGATCGACGCTTTCCAGCCCTTCCAGGGTGTGGCCGCGGGTGACCAGAAAGCCCAGATCAGCCAACGCCGTCGTTGCAGTGGTGAGCGCTGTGGGGGTGGCCAAGCTCAAGGCGCAGGGGCAGGTGACTACAAGCACAGACAGCGCGACCCAGAAAGCGTGTTCCGGGGCATACCACAGCCAGCCTGCATAGGTGAGGGCGGTGACGATCAATACGCGCGCCACAACTTTGCCGGCGATGCGATCCGCCAGCAGCGTGAGGGCGGGCTTTTCACCTTGCGCTTGATCCAGCAATCGCCGCAGGGTGTTCATCGTGCTGGCGTGTGCGGGACGCGCTACCCTCACTTGCAAAGGATTATCGATGTTCACCGAACCGCTGATGACACGATCGCCGTGCTGGCGCGGCAACGGTAGGGATTCCCCCGTTAGCATCGATTCATCCACCGACGATTCGCCTTGCACTATCTCACCATCGCAAGGAATCGTCTCACCTGCGCGCACCTGAATTAAATCGTCGACGGCGACCATATCGGCTGGCATGAGGTGCGTGTTTCCTTGCGCATCGAGTTTGCGAGCCGTCAGGCTGCGATGCCCGCCCGCCGCTAACGACGAGGTTGCGGCGTGATGGCGTGCCCGCATTTCGAGATAGCGTCCAATCAGCAAGAAGAAAATAAACATGCACACCGAATCGAAATACACCTCCGGCCCGCGGGCCCAGGTGGAGTAAAGGCTGGCGGTGTAGGCGAGCACCAACGCGATCGAGACAGGAACATCCATGCCCAATTGCCGTTCCCGCAGGTTAACCCAGGCCCCATGCAAAAATGGGAAACCCGCGTAAAGCAGCACCGGCAGCGTGACAATGGCAGAGACAATGCGTAAAAAAGTCTGGAATTGCGTTTCGATGCCGGTGGCATCGCCGGCATACAAGCCCACCGCAAACATCATGACCTGCATGCTCCCGAGCCCTGCCAGCCCGATGCGCAACAGTGCCGTGCGGTTTTCCTGCTTGCGCAGCAGTTCTCCACGCTCAGGTTGGTAGGGTTCGGCCTTATAACCGACGCTGGCGATCGCTTGAATTATTCTGGAAAGGGCGAGAGTTGCGGGGTTCCATCGTACAACGGCGCGCAGGGTCGACATGTTCAATCGAAATTCACGCACTCCATCGAGCGACGCCATTTTCTTCTCGATCAACCAGGCGCAGGCGGCACAGGTGATGCCACTAATGATGAGCGTTGTGGTGGCGTCGCCGTTATCTGTCGCGGCAACGTATTGCTGTGTGAGTGCCGGGGTATCCCAGCGGGTCAATTCATCAAGAAATTCCGGCACCATATCGGCGGACGGTATTGAACCTGGCGCACAGGTTTCGCGGTGATCGTAATAGCTCGACATGCCCATGTCGACAATGGTTTTGGCAACTGCCTGACAGCCGGGGCAGCACATGACCCGCGTTACCCCATTGATGTCGAGCCGATAAGGCGAATCCTTGGGGGAGGGTAAGCCACAGTGAAAACAATAAAGGGCTGACGTTTGCGTGGCACTCATGGGGGATGTCTCACGACGATCAGCGTGCACTCAACTGGCCCGTTACTGCCGGGCTGCTAAATTGAATGTCGCCGTTGATCTGCCAGTCACTGTTGGGAGCGCTGATTTGCGCCCGATAAGTACCTTCCGGGAGTGTTTGTAGCAGCGCAGAATATCGACCGTCGGGCATGAGGGCTGCAGTCGCTTCGATATCGCGTTTTTCCATGGTCGGGTGTTGCAGGCTGACGATCAATATGGGGGTTGCAGCGTGGTCGAGTCCAGTGGCGGTCAGGTGAAATTTGCGTGTTTCTCGTTCGAGTGAATAGTTGAACGCTATGCCCAGGGCTTTCGCACGTTCTATTCGGTCCTTACGCACTTGGATCGCGATGCCATCTTTATACCAATCATCGCGAACGATGTCGGGTTTGTTCTGCACCGCAATGACCACCGTGATCAAGCCCGCCACCACGGCTGTGGCGGGTAGCGAGATGACAAACCAAGGCCAGAACTGCTTGTACCAGGGTTTTGAATCCGTTGCTTTGATCAAAGGGGGTTCCTCTAACGTATTGATGTTATCGCTTGGGTGTCGGGCTGATGAAACGCGATTCAGACACCGAGACAATTGCCGGGTCGTCATTGGCGATAACTTTCAGATTAATGCGTATATTGGGGCTGGTAATGTCTTTCGGATCTGCCGTAATAACGGCAGACACCGTGACCAATTCCCCGGCTTTTGCCTTGATGTCGTGCGGCACGTCAAGGCTGGCGTTATTCATGCCGTCCAGTTGAACGTCATAAGTGTGCAGATCCTGGGTCTTGTTCTGGATTTTCAAGGTGTACACGTTTTCGATTTTGCCATCCCAGGTTTCGCGGAACAGTGCTGTACGCTCACGTAATACATCGAATTCTACCGGTACGCGATCGAGCAGACGCCAGCCAAACGCGATGACCAGAATCGCCAGCACCGAACCGTAGCCAAGCAGGCGGCCGCGCAGAATTTTGCCTGGCTTTTTCTCAACCAGGTTTTCGGTGGAATACCGAATCAATCCACGCGGGTAATTCATTTGATCCATGATGCTGTCGCAAGCATCGATACAGGCTGCACAGCCAATGCACTCATATTGAAGGCCGTTGCGAATGTCGATACCCGTCGGGCATACCTGCACGCACAGTTGGCAGTTGATGCAATCGCCCAAACCTTCTGATTTGGCATCCACGCCTTTTTTGCGACTGCCTCGTGGCTCGCCTCTGTCAGTATCATAGGTCACAATCAGCGTGTCGCGGTCGAACATAACGCTCTGGAAGCGCGCATAGGGGCACATGTAAATACACACCTGCTCCCGCATCCAACCCGCATTCAAGTAGGTCATCACGGTGAAAAACACCAGCCAGAACAACCCCCAGCCGCTGATGTTCAAATAAATGATATCAAGCCACAATTCGCGAATCGGAGCGAAGTAACCGATAAAGGTGAAGCCGGTAGCGAAGGCGATTGCAAACCACAAACCATGCTTGATCGATTTACGCAGGGTCTTTCTGGCGTTTTTGGGTTGGGCATCGAGTTTGATGCGTGCGTTGCGGTCACCTTCGGTGAGATATTCAACCCACATGAACAGCGAAGTCCACACCGTTTGTGGACAGGTATAGCCGCACCAGACACGCCCGGCCAATACAGTAAAAAAGAACAAGGCAAATGCTGCAATCATCAGCATGCCCGACAAAAACAGAAAATCCTGCGGAAAGAAGGTCAATCCGAAAATATAAAATTTGCGTTCCGGCAGATCAAATAGAATGGCCTGACGGCCGTTCCAGCTAAACCAGGGGCCGATGAAATAAACCGCCAACGTCGCCCACATCGTAAAGTTGCGCACGGTCTGGAACAATCCAGTCATGTGTCGCTGGTAAATCTTTTCCCTTTTTTGATACAGGTCGCTGGAGAGTTCTTCGGGCTTCTTTTTACTGACAGCTTTGGGAGAAACATCTTTAACCGGTAGCTTTTGGGGCGGCGGGGAATTCTGCGAGCTTGTCATCTGGTTTTCACCTTCTGTAAACGAAAACGCCACTCCTTATAAAGGAGTGGCGCAATTTTACAACAAATAACCGATATGATTATTGACTCAGGCTATAAACATAAGCAGCAACTACATGGATCTTGTTGTCGCCCAGTTTTTCCTTGAACGCTGGCATCACGCCCTTACGGCCTTGATTCAGCGTGGTCATGATGGCGTCTTCCGTGCCACCGTACAACCAGACGTTGTCGGTGAGGTTGGGTGCACCCATCATCTCCATGCCTTTGCCTTCCGGCCCGTGGCAACCCATGCAGCCTTTTTCAGTGAACAACTGCTTGCCAGCCGCTGTATCACCAATGGCCGTTTGACGACCGCTGAGGCTGATAACGTAGGCGGTCAGGTTTTTTAGCCCTGCTTCGTCCACGTTATAGGGAGCCGCCGCGAACGCGGGCATGCCAATGGACTGACGGCCACCGGTAACGGTTTCCACGATTTTTTCGGGGGTGCCGCCAAACAGCCAGTCTTTGTCTGTTAGGTTAGGAAAGCCCATCGATCCACGTGCATCCGATCCGTGACAGACGGCGCAGTTGTTACCAAACAGACGTTGGCCCACTTGTACCGCTTCAGGATCTTTTGCCAGTTCTGCGACCGGGACTTTTGCGTATTCGGCGAAAATGGCGTCAAAACGGTTATTGGCTTTTTCGACTTCAAGCTCCCACTGACCGGTAGAGGTCCAGCCCAGCATGCCTTTAAAGCTGCCGAAACCGGGGTAAAGCATGAAATAGATGGCGGCGAACACGATAGTGAAATAGAACAAATTCAACCACCAATGCGGCATGGGGTTGTTGATCTCTTCAATACCGTCGAAGGCATGCCCCATGGATTCACCCAGGGGAACATCTCCGCTGTCCTGACGCGTCCACCACAACAACATGAGGCAGCCGCACAAGTTGATAAGAACGATGGCGATTATCCATCCACTCCAAAAAGTACTCATTTACTCTTGTCTCCTGTACATGTGTCTCCTGACCCTGATTTCTTGGTGAGGGCATTGGCGTTGTGTGACTCGTCAGCAAACGGGAGGTTGGCGGCTTCGTCGAACCCCTTCTTTCTGCGGCTACTGTAGGCCCACAAGCAGACGCCGATAAACGCTGCAAAAGCCAATACAGTGGCGATGCCACGCATCGTATTAATGTCCATACCTTACCTCTTGTTTGGCAGCACAGTGCCCAGTTGTTGCAGGTAGGCAACAGTGGCTTCCAGCTCGGTTTTGCCTTCCACCAGCGCCTTGGCACCCTTCATGTCCTCTTCGGTGTAAGGCACACCGACTTTGGCAAGGGCTGCCATTTTCGCCGCGGTGCTCTCGCCGGTCAGGACGGTCTCTGCTAACCAGGGATACCCAGGCATGTTGGATTCAGGCACAACATCACGTGGATTGATCAAGTGAATACGATGCCAATCATCACTGTAACGCCCACCCACGCGAGCCAGGTCAGGACCGGTGCGCTTGGAGCCCCACAGGAACGGGTGTTCATACACAGACTCACCCGCCACCGAATAGTGACCGTAACGTTCGGTTTCTGCACGGAACGGGCGAATCATCTGTGAGTGGCACCCGTAGCAACCTTCACGGATGTAGACGTCCCGGCCTTCCAGCTGCAATGCATTGAGGGGTTTGAGCCCCTCGATGGGCTTGGTGGTTTGATCCTGGAAGAACAGCGGAACGATCTCGGCCAACCCGCCATAGCTCACGGCCAGGACAGTCAGAACGATCATCAGGAACAGGTTTTTTTCTACAATTTCATGCGTCTTTGCCATGGCGTTTTACTCCCTCAAGCCGCTTGTGGGGCGGTCGCGCTGGCGCGTTGATCCGCAGTGGTAATTGTCTTGTAGACGTTGTAGGCCATTACCAACATACCCGTCAGGAACATGAAGCCGCCAACGGCACGGATGAAGTAGTACGGGTAGGTAGCCTTCAAGCTTTCAACGAAGGTGTAGGCGAGGGTGCCGTCTTCGTTGATGGCACGCCACATCAAGCCTTGGCTGATACCAGCAACCCACATCGAAGCGATGTAAAGCACGGTGCCAACCGTCGCAAGCCAGAAATGCAGGTTGACCAGCTTCACCGAATACATGTCGTTCTTGCCCCACAACCAGGGAATCAGGCAGTAAATGGAGCCGATCGAAATCATGGCAACCCAACCCAATGCGCCGGAGTGAACGTGGCCGACAGTCCAGTCGGTATAGTGTGAAAGGGCGTTAACGGTCTTGATGGCCATCATCGGGCCTTCGAAGGTCGACATGCCGTAGAAGGACAGAGCAACGATCATAAAGCGGACAACAGGGTCGTCACGCAGCTTTTCCCACGCACCAGAAAGGGTCATGATCCCGTTGATCATGCCGCCCCATGACGGTGCAAGCAGCACCAAAGAGAACACCATGCCGAGGGTTTGTGTCCAATCGGGGAGCGCGGTGTAGTGCAAGTGGTGGGGGCCAGCCCACATATAGACAGAAATCAGCGCCCAGAAGTGCACGATCGAGAGGCGGTAAGAGTAAACCGGGCGACCGACTCGCTTGGGGATGTAGTAGTACATCATGCCCAGGAAGCCTGCCGTCAAGAAGAAGCCTACTGCGTTGTGTCCGTACCACCACTGCACCATCGCATCGACAGCACCGGGATAGACTGAGTAAGACTTCATGGCAGACACCGGAATTGCAGCGCTGTTAACGATGTGCAACAGGGCAACCGTCAAAATGAACGCACCGTAGAACCAGTTGGCGACATAGATGTGCTTGGTTTGGCGCTTGGCAATCGTACCGAAGAACACGATCGCGTAAGACACCCACACAATGGCGATCGCGATATCGATCGGCCATTCCAGCTCAGCGTATTCCTTCGATGAGGTATACCCCAACGGCAGGGAGACTGCGGCCGAGACAATGATCGCTTGCCAGCCCCAGAACACGAACTGTGCCAGTTTGGGAGCAAACAGGGCGGTTTGACAGGTACGCTGTACGGCGTAAAGCGACGTTGCAAACAGTGCGCATCCACCAAATGCGAATATCACTGCGTTGGTATGCAGCGGACGCAAACGGCTGTACGTAAGCCATGGTATGTCGAAGTTCAAGGCAGGATTGTACAGCTGTGAAGCGATGAGCACGCCTACTGCCATACCGACTATGCCCCAGACTACCGTCATGATCGCGAATTTCTTCACGACATCGTAGTGGTATTGCGGCGTAGAAAGGTCGCTGTTACCCATTGAGCGAAGTTCCCCTAGTTGCTGAAATGTCTCCGCCGCTAAAAAAATAGCGGCGGTGTGTCCCCGTCTGATCTATCGATCAGCACAATACATAATAGGGGATAGGCCAAATCAAGTCTTGATACAAATCAAGCCCCTTTCAGACCGGTACCCCTAAATGGATAATTCGCTGCTGAGCGGCTGCATCAATGTGGTGCGAGCGGTTTTTGCCGTGCGCATGATTGGTGCGTTTGCCCCAGGACAACTGTCACGTTTGTCACGTATCTCTTTGAAAATACTGATAAATATCAACTGGCCTATTTCTTGCTGCTGCATTTCGGTGCGCACGCACCAAATAGCGGCCTGCGTTTCGTGGCGAGCATCATTGGTAAACATCGTTTAGCAAGCGAACAACGGGGCCGCAATTATGAAAATGATCGTTCTGCGCTTCAAGTGATTTCATCCACTTATTGGCGTAGAGCGTGAACATCTTGTGAACTATTGGTTTTTGGTAGGCCAATGGTTTTGTGTGAACAGTGGTTTTTTTCATTGGGTTAAGGGTGTTTCCATGTTGAAAAAGTGTTTGGGGCTGTTGATGGCGCTGGGGGTTCCGGGGGTGGCTTTGGCTGACGGCGGGATAGATACCGGCAATACCGGCTGGATTCTGACAGCGACTGCATTGGTGCTGTTCATGACCTTGCCAGGGTTGGCGCTTTTCTATGCAGGCCTGGTGCGCGCCAAAAATGTCTTGTCCTTGCTGATGCAGTGTTTTGCGCTGGCATCGACCATGTCGATTCTCTGGTTTGTCGCGGGTTACACGCTTGCCTTTACATCGGGCGGGGATGCCAATGACTGGATTGGTGGGCTCGATCGTTTATTCCTGGGCGGGCTGACCAAAACCGCAGTGAGTGGAACGATCCCCGAATCGGTGTTCATCATGTTCCAGATGACCTTCGCCATTATTACTCCTGCGCTGATCATCGGTGCCTTTGCCGAGCGTGTGCGCTTTTCGGCCATGCTGTTGTTTTCAGCACTGTGGTTGCTGGCCGTTTATGTGCCGGTTACGCATTGGGTCTGGGGCGGTGGTTGGTTGCAACAGATGGGTCTGCTCGACTTTGCTGGTGGCACGGTCGTGCATATCACGGCAGGCGTGGCGGCGCTGGTCGGTGCGCTCGTTGTAGGCAAGCGTAAGGGCTTTCCACAAACCATGATGCCCCCGCACAACCTCACCATGACGGTGACGGGCGCGGGCATGCTTTGGGTAGGGTGGTTCGGATTCAATGCAGGCAGCGCGCTGGCGGCCAATGGTGATGCGGGCATGGCCATGCTGGTGACGCATCTGTCAGCAGCGGGGGGGTGCTTTACGTGGATGTTGTGCGAATGGATCAAACACGGCAAGCCTTCGGTACTGGGTATCGTGACCGGAATGGTGGCAGGCCTGGGCACAATTACCCCGGCATCGGGTTATGTTGGCCCCGCCGGTGCCCTGGTGATCGGACTGACCGCTGGCGTGGTGTGCTTCTATGCCACCCAGTTGATCAAGCGCAAGCTGCATATCGATGATTCACTTGATGTATTTCCGGTGCACGGTGTTGGCGGGATTCTGGGAACCCTGTTCGCCGGTATCTTTTCGTCACCAGACCTAGGTGTGTTCAGTGGCTTTGGTTTTGGTACCGGCAATAGCTCTATCGGTGAGCAATTCACTGTGCAGTTGATTGGCGTGGGGGCTACTTTTGTTTTCGCGGGTGTCGTGTCCTGGTTGTTGTTTGTTCTGGTCGATAAGGTCGTTGGTTTGCGTGTCAGTGCCGATGACGAGACCCAAGGCCTGGATATTGCGCTTCATGAAGAGCGGGGCTACGTGCTCTAACTCCCTGCAAGCGCCTTGCAAACGCTTTGTAAAAGCGGGAGACCGGTGGGATGCCCGTCGAAGTCTGACGAAAAAAACCGGTTTCCTGAAAAGAATGGCTATTGTTATTCGGTGCACTATTTAATAAGGTAGTTTGCAGCTCGAACGGTCGTTTGATTGGTCGGTGCGAGAATTTTAATAAAGGAGAAGGTCATGGGTTTCCGTTTTTTGTCCGATGAGTGGTTTGCTGAGGTAGAGAAGCTGAAGGGTGAAGCTGGTGATCTGGAAGCGCCTGCTGCGCTGCACGATCTGGTGATCAACATCGTCGTTACCGGTACCGAGTGGGGTGAGCGTCACCTGTCTCTGGTGTCTGGCAACCTTGAGCACGGCCACCGCGAAAATGCACCCACCAAGTTGACGTTACCAGTCGATCTGGCACACCGCCTGTTTATCGATAACGATCAATCTGCGGGCATGCAAGGTTTCATGAGCGGCCAGATCCGCGTTGAAGGCGATATGAGCAAGCTGATGTCCATGCAAATGGTTCAGCCCTCTGCCAAGCAGCGCGATCTGCAGAAGAAAATCCTGGAAGTTACCTCTTCCTGATTCTCTGATGAATAAAAAAGGGAGGCATCGCAAGATGTCTCCCTTTTTTTGTGCCCGGTTTTCTTGTGCTCAGCTTTCTAATGCCCAGCTTTCCTATGCTCAAAGAGGGGGCGTTATCGATGCGCAAGCGACGGGGCGATCAGGTTTTGTTGAGCATATGCTTGCGCAGGCTTTCTCGCAGTTCCTGAGCAAATGCGTTGATATTGTTTTCTATAATGACCGATTCGTTGCTCAAGGCAACCAATTGTTGCATGCCCCGATCGATGACCTGATTCAGAAAATCTTCCTGTTCGTCGGTCAAGCCCAGCGTCTCCAGGTTTTTGCTGATTTCGTGGGTGACGTTGTCATGCACTTCATGGCTTTTTCGGGTGTGATCGCAAAACTGCTGGTGCAGGAATCCGACGGTTTCAGTTGCAGATTCGAGCACTTGTGCAAGGGTTTCGACCTGTTTTTCGCGGTCATCCCGGTGATTGAGCGCATTGATTTTGGCGTTGGCAATATGCACGGCCTGGGTAACGGCCAAAATCAGGTTTTCGCGTAGCCCGTCATTTTCGATGGGCATATTCCTGACCAATAGCGAAACATCACTGAAATTGATGATCAGGCGTTTGCCAAATTCGCAGCATTGACCCTGTCCATGCATTTGTTCGAGCAGATTCGCTTCGATGGGGCGTAGCATGCCGTCATCTGCAAAATATTGAATTTGTTGATGCACTTTTGCTTGTACCCGACAGGAAAGATTGAGCTGTTGAGTAAAATGAAACAGTTTTTCGATGACGGCATCGTGAAAGTTTGCAGACTGCGAAAGTTCGACGAATTGTACCAAGGGGACAATCAACGATTTGATACGTTGAATTTCATCGCGCTCAATATATTCGTCACTCACCATCGATTTGCGTTTGAGGTGGAGACGAGTATTGCGTTCAACGCGCGCCAATAACGAATCACTGTGGAGTGGCTTGGTAATGTAATCATCGGCACCGGCTTCATACCCGGCAATGATTTCATCTTTGGCGTCGGAGGCAGACACAAATATGATGCTGAGGTTGTGGTGCGCCGGATTTTTGCGAATCAACCGACAGGCTTCCAGGCCGTCGATGCCTGGCATGTTGACATCGAGCAACAGGATGTCGGTGGGGCCTTGATCGAGCTTCTCCATGCATTCGTTACCCGATGCTGCGCGCACCAGTGTGTAATCGTCGCCTAAGATGCCGCAGATGAGTTCCTGGGTCAGCTCATCATCATCAACCACCATCACTGTGGGTTTTCCCACTGTAGCCTCCTTTCGCTTCGATATGCTGTCTAGCCCGCTCATCGAGGGGGTTTTGACAGTGTAGTCAGGGTTTTTCTTCTGTGCCTGTCTTGCCCCATCCAGTAGAATGCCGCCGATCCAACCTGCACGTTTGAGCGTGTCTGATTCAACTTTATAGGGGTGCGCTGTGTCTGCCTTGATGTTTTATTGTCGACCTGGCCTGGAGCGAGATGTCGCAGCTGAGGTGATGGAGTACGCCACTCGTGCCGGTGTCAACGGCTATGTAAAAGCACAGCCTGATACAGGTTGGTTGCAATATTTCTGTGATGAGCCGAATGCGATTCGCAACTTTATGAAAGAGTTCGAGTTTTCGCGGTTTATCTTCGCCCGACAGTGGTTTGACGTGAGAGCGCATCTCACCGACCTACCGGTCAAAGATCGCGTCACGCCTCTGTTGGAAGCGTTGGGTGCGCTGGTGTTTTCCGATTTGTGGGTAGAGTACCCCGATACCAATGAGGGCAAGGAGCTGTCGAAGCTGGCGCGTGGTTTGGAAGGCCATTTGCAGCGTGGGCTGAAAAAGGAGGGACGCTGGAGTGAAGTGGGAACACTGCGGGCGCATGTTCTGCTGATTTCGGGCACGGAAGCCTATGTCGGTGTCGCCTCGACCGAGAACAGCGCGCGCTGGCCGTTGGGATACCCGCGTTTGCGCTTTCCCAAGGATGCACCGAGCCGATCCACGCTTAAACTTGAAGAAGCCTGGCACGTGCTGTTGGGCGATAAGCCTGATAGCTGGCCCCGTACCAACCAACGTGCGGTCGACCTTGGCGCTGCGCCCGGTGGTTGGACCTGGCAGCTGATACAGCGGGGGGTAAAAGTGATCGCGGTTGATAACGGCCCGATGGCGCCGCAGGTGATGGAGGAGGGGCGGGTCTTGCATTTACGCGAGGACGCCTTTTCTTTCAAGCCACAGCAGCCGGTCGACTGGATGGTGTGCGATGTGGTGGACACACCTGCGAAAGTCGCGGCGCTGGTTGAGCGTTGGCTGACGCGCGGCTGGTGCAAATCGACGATTTTCAATCTCAAACTGCCGATGAAAAAACGTTGGCAGGAAGTGCAGCAGATCCTTGAGGCCATCGAAGATGCGCTTGATGAAGCGGGCTTGCAATATGAAATTCGTGCGCACCAGCTCTACCATGATCGTGAAGAGATAACGGTCTGGATAGGTGTTTCGGGAAAGGCCCACTGAGGAGTCACCTGTGATCGAAGACCTGCAACCGCGTCCAAAAAGGGATCTCCACATCAAATTGTCGGTGTTGGCCTGTCTTTATGTATCGCAGGGCATGCCGTTCGGTTTTTTTGGTCATGCCTTGCCCGCCATATTGCGTGACTATGGTGTCGATCTCAAGGTGATCAGTATCATCTCTGCCTTTGCGTTTCCCTGGAGTCTGAAGTTTCTGTGGGCCCCTTGGGTGGATCGTTACGGTCACGCACGCATAGGCCATCGCAAGTCCTGGATTCTGCCGTTGCAAGTGTGCGTGATGGTGTTGTTGGTGGCCATTGCACTGCTAAACCCGGCGACGCTCGATATGCCCATGTTGATTCCATTGGTCGGGTTGTTGTTTTTGATCAATCTGGCAGCCGCTACGCAGGATGTGGCTACCGATGGGTTGGCAGTGACCTCGCTGAACGCAGAAGAAAGGAGTTTTGGGAATAGTATTCAAGTCAGTGGATTTCGCGTCGGCATGGTGATTGGCGGCGGTGGAATGCTCATGCTGATGGGTAAATGGGGGTGGACTGCGTCATTCCTGTGCATGGCGGCGCTTATTGTTGTCGTTACCATCCCGGTACTGTTTTTTCGCGAACCGGCACACCACCTGTCGCAGGAAGAACGTAATGCCATGCAATGGTGGCCGACCTTGCGCTCATTTGTGCAGCGACCGGGTATCGTATATTGGTTGGGTATTGTGTTGGCCTTCAAGATTGGGGATTCGTTTGGATCGGGCATGACCAAACCCTTGCTTGTGGATGTGGGTTTATCGCTGGAAGATGTCGGTTTGGTATCGGGTGTGATCGCCATGTTGGCGGCGATCGTGGGCGCATTGATCGGTGGCTGGGGTGTGCTCAACCTGGGGCGTAGACGAGCGTTGCTCACCTTCGGCTTGCTGCAAGGTTTATCAATGCTGGGGTATATCTGGATTGCGGCTAGCAAGCCCGGTTTGTGGTCGATTGCGGTGGTGGTTGCGCTTGAGCATGTGGTAAGCGGCATGGCCTCGGTAGCGCTCTATACCTGCATGATGGATGCCTGCCGCAAAACCCATGCAGGCACGGATTATACGCTGCAGGCCAGCATGTTTGCGGGTGCTACTGGATTGGCTTATGTAGGGTCTGGATTCAGCGCCGACATTTTAGGCTATCAAGTGCATTTCGCTTTGGCTGTGGGGGTAGCCTTGATCGCCTTGTTGCCCATTTATTTCTGGAAGGAAGATCATGTCCGATAAAGAAGTGCTATTGGATACCTGCGGGTTGTACTGTCCTGAGCCCGTCATGATGCTGCATAACGCCGTACGTGATGTGGCAGTGGGTGACGTCATTGTGGTGGTGGCGACCGATCCGGCCACCACCCGCGATATTCCCAAGTTCTGCACCTTTCTTGGCCATTCGCTACTGGCTCAAGAGCAGGCCGATGGTAAATACACCTATCGCGTCAGAAAGGACAAATAGCGGCCTGTCAGGCACCGCCGTACTCCAGTTCCTCTTTGGTGAAGGGTAATTTGGGGGCTTTTCCTAAAATGGTTTTCAAAATGTTATTCATCGTGTGTGTATCGTTGTCGAAACCTCCATGGGATTTGCTGCGCGTGATTTCGTGATGTTTTTCGGTGTCGTACAGCCGCACGCCGGGATCGCGCGCGATTGCTTGGGCGAATTTTTTCATTCCCAATAGCGGTGTCCCCGGGACTTCTTCGAATGCATTCGATACCAGGTATAACAAGGATTTGCGATACACGGCGGCCACGTTGTCATCGTTTTCGGTTTCATCATCCAGCACGTAAATATCCAGCCGATTGATGCGCACTTTGGCTCGCGAGTTCGGCCCCAGGCGTGGTTGAAAGCAGGCTCGGTAAAAATCCATCGTGCAGGCGGGTGCCATCAAGCTGCAACTGTCGATGGTGATCGGGCGTTTTACCAAACCATCCAACGCGCCCAGTAAGTGGCCAATCAAAACGCCGCCGGTGGAGTGTCCAATCATGTGTATGGGGAGTGCAACATCCCGTTGAGCGAACGCATCCAAATATAATGAAAGCGCCGTCTCTCCATCGAAATGCGACTCAAAGGGCAATCTCGCGTCGCGTTTCATTTCGCGCCACAGGCTGCGCCCGATATTGTTCAAAGCCTTTTCAAGCAACGAATCCCAGTAATCTCCGCCGCCCCCGGTGAGCCCGGCCAATCGTTTGGCTTCGGTGATCAGAATGTCTTTCAGAGTGCGTCCTAGACCGGTGTCGTAAAATACGCTGTAGGGGTAGATTCCATTGCGGTCGAAACCATTGTGCATCGACACGGTTCGAATGGCAGCATCGTCAGGGCTATTGAGGCCCCCGTGTGCATAAAAGGCAAAATGCTGAATGGACTCACTTTCGGCAAGGGCCTTCGCGGTGGCTTTTACATCGTGCTTGCTGCTCCAGTAGGTGTCGTTTTCAGAAAAGCGACCATTGTTGAAATGCACGAAATGTCCGGCGATTTCATGCCGATTGGGTTTGGTGCGGCGGCTTCGTGAGATATCCAGTGCGGTTCTGCCACCTTCGCGCGAAAACCCCAATCCGAATGCGCAGGGCGCAGGCACCGCCAATTGAAGCACCCAGGCATCAATGATGTTTTTCGCCCAATCTTCGTAATGCCAATGAGCGAGGCCCCGTTGCCCCCAGTCTTCCCCCCAGGAGTTTTGTATCCAGAAGCCGGTATCGGTATAGCCCACGATGATAAAGGCATGTGCGCCTTCGCCGGTGCCAGGAATAATGGCGCCTTTGCGTGGCGCATCCCATCCGTCGTGTACGTTGGCGGAGGTGTATATGACGCCGGTTTCACTGATTGCGGCGTGATAGTCGGATAGATTGGGGCGCAGGCGATAATAGGCACCTAAGGTGGTGGTGCGGGCATCTCGGGCGCTGGCGAGTGTTAGATCGGCTTGTTGGGGTTTCCATAGTGTTTCAGCGCAGGCGCCGCAGTTGTAGAAACCGCGTAAGGCTCCGCGTAGGCTGGACCCTTCGTATTTTTCACCGGGCCATTCGTCGTGTCGTTTGGCCATGCGGTAGAGCATGTGTGGGCTGACTCGTCGAGGTTTGGCGGCGCGGGCGGGATTGCCGGCCAGTAGTTGGTTGATGGCGGCGGCAAGTGAGAAGCCGGTACAGGCGCCTTCGTTGCCTTGGTCGAGGATGACGCTGTTTCTCGGTGGTTCGAGTGTGTGGGGTAACGCGCGTAGTGTGGGTTCGTAGATTCTGTCGCGTATATCGGGTATGTCGCGGAGTGCGGGTTTTTTTTGGGTTTGTTGTACACGTGAGGGGGTTTTTGCCATTTAAAGGTCCGCCGTGTGTTGGTATGAACCAGCCTATCACGAGCGCTATAAGGCGCAGGACTGCGAGGGGGTTTCGTTTATTGCTATCTCATCTGTGTGGAATGTCTGTTAAGGTTTTGCGCAGGCGAGCTTGGGCGGTACTTGGTTTCTGGAAACGCTGCAAGTACGTCCTTGTAAGCTCGACGCCGACATCCATGTCGGCGACGTTCCAGAAACCAACTACCACCCAAGCCCTTCAGACATCAGTGTAACCGACATTCTAGGTTGCAGGATTAAGTATACACAAAGTGTGGATTAACAGGCGGATTCACATGGGAGTGTGCTTCGGGCGTTACAGGTTAAGCTGTGACTTGATGCTTTTGCACCGGTAGTTGGAAGGCAGTATGTGGTAGATGGGTTATGGAACGTCGCCGACATGGATGTCGGCGTCGAGCTTACATGGACGTACTTGCAGCGTTTCCAGAACCCATCTACCACGTACTGCCTGTGGTACGGTTAGGATAACGCTAAAGCTAATATCAGTTCTCAATCAACATTGAAATCGCCGCCAACGCCTCTGGATCTTGTTCCTTGATCTTATTAGCAATGCGATGTTGAAAGAAATAGCGAAATTCAGGATGCTCCTGCGCCGAATACAAGCACGGATCACCGGGCAAAACAGGCGTTGAACTGATTTTCTGTTCATCCACCAGCATTGCATGCACACTGCCATCGCCCATCAAACGCCAGCTTAACACCTCAATCAATACGAATGAGGCAAAACCATTGTCAGTGAGCACCGCATGTGTGCCGATAGCGTCGGGAATTTCTTGAATGATTTCGTCGCCATGATAATGACGATGTTTATAAAAATCAGCCGCTGCATTTAATTCGGCAATTTTATGTTGCGGGGCAGCGTAGAAAATATCATTGGTGCGGGGGTCGCGATAGCCTTCCCAGCGACCATTCAACGGATCATTAATTTCGGGGCAGGGCACGATATCATTCAGCCACGGCACCATACCGACGACTTCACCATCGTCCATGAGTGCCCAGTTCACGATTTTCAAACTGAATAATTTATCGGGGCTGGAATCATTGGAATACAACATTTCCAACCCATCCAGTTCAGGTGCAATTCTTTTGACAAGTAACTTGTCGCAGACTGGGCGTCCGGTGAATATGTTGTAAACGTTCTGGTGGCCGAGGCCCATCGCTCGCGATCTCATGTCACTACCCTCACAGCGGGAGCCGAAGTGGTTGCAATAGTCCAACCTAAAACTAATTAGGCTTGTTAAATGGACGTTTGCAGGCCTCTGCTCATCACAGGTTTATAGCTTCAGTATAGATGCTTCCAGGCAGGTGGTGAGACTTTCATCAATAGTGTGAAAAGGCACAGAAAAATCCGCTACTTAGACACACAAAAATGTGAGGTACGCTAGAAAATTATCATTATTTGCCTGCAGATGCGGGTGCGAGTGTGTTTCGCAGTTGGCCTACCTTTATATAGAGTCGCGTGTTAAGTAGCACAGCTGCACAGCTCAAACCGGCGAACAGTCCGATCCAGAAACCTTGCGCCCCCATGGGTGGCAAGCCAAATAATCCAAATGCCAGCCCGTAACCGATGCTTAATGCAACAACCCAATACGACACCAACGTGATGGCCATGGGATAACGCGTATCCTTCATGCCGCGCAATGCGCCTGCGGCGCCCACTTGCAAACCATCGGATAGTTGAAAGAAGGCTGCAAACAGTAGGAGGCTAGTCGCCAACGCAATGACTTCGGCATCGTTCGTATACAAAACGGCGATGGATTCTCGTGCCAGTGTCATAACGACTGCGTTGAGGGTGGCAAACAGCATGACCAACAGCATGCCGGCAACGGCGACGTTCTCCAGACCCTCTCGATCTTTTGCTCCCACGCAGTGACCCAGGCGAACGCCAAAGGCGAGTGACAGGCTGAGTGGGATCATGAATACCAGCGATGCGACGTTCAGGGCCACTTGATGGCCTGCAATGACTGTGGTACCGAGCCTGGCGACCAGCAGGGAGATCACGCAGAAAACACTTACCTCAAAAAATATCGACAGCCCAATGGGTATACCCAGCCGCAGTTGAGCGATCACTTCGCGTGGGTGTAGTCGCCCCCACATCCAGCCCAGCTTGGCTCCTGTTTGGCGATCCAGCAGCATGCAATAACCGGCCATGCAAAACGCCATCAGCCACATGACGATGGCAGTTGCCCAGCCACAGCCGGGGCCGCCCATGGCGGGGAAACCGAATTTGCCGAAGATGAGCACGTAGTTGCACGGAATATTGGCCAGCAACCCCACCACGCTGACCACCATGACCGAACGCGGTTGCCCCAGGCCTTCGGCAAAAAAGCGTAAGGCCAGAAAGAAGCAGATGGCCGGAAACCCCCATGAAATACCTTCGAGATAGCCTTGAGTGAGCGGGATTAGCGCAGCCTCAACCTCAAGCAGCTGAAGAATTGGGGTGGTATTGCGCAACAGTACGAAACTGAGCAATCCCAAGGGCAGCGAGATCCAAACCGCTTGATGAACGGCGCGGCCGGCCTCGGCAATGCGACCGGCACCGTACAAATGGGATACAATGGCCGACGTAGACGTCATGATGCCCACGATGAACAGATACAGGGGCAGCCATAGCGAGGTTCCCAGCGCAACGGCGGCCAGATCTGCAGCCCCGGCCTGACCGGCCATCAGCGTATCAACAAAGCCATTGGCGGTTTGCGCCAATTGCGCCACCATGACCGGGCCGGCGAGTGTCAGCAGTGTGCGTGATTCCTGAAGGAGTCGACTGCGGGTAACGCCGGAAGGCGGCAATGGCATGCGGGTTGTCCGTGATGATCTGATCTAAAAATCGGCTGAGGAGTATAGAGCCAACGCATGCAGAGTACAGCCCATTTCATGACGATTCCGCCAGATGATCTGCATGTTGATCATCTGATCGATTTGTTCAATCAATTGTTCCAGGAAAGTGAAAATACGATTCTCGTGCGTGGTTGCAATGAACCCATCTACCTGCCGGCAGATGCGGATCATGCACACGCCCGCATTGTGTTTGCGCACGGCTATTTTTCAAGTGCGTTGCACGAGATTGCGCATTGGTGCGTCGCGGGCAAGGCGCGTCGTGAACAGGTCGATTTCGGTTATTGGTACGCGCCTGATGGTCGGACACCAGAACAACAACAGGTGTTCGAAAATCTTGAGATCAAACCTCAGGCCATTGAGTGGATTCTCGCGCGGTCTGCCGGTTTTCGGTTTCGTGTGAGTTGCGACAATTTGTTGAGCGGGCCCTTTGATATCGAACGTTTCAAACACAATATCTGCGCTGAAGTGCAGCGGCGTTTGCAAACCGGGCTGCCTGAGCGAACTCAACGTCTGGTGCAAGCACTTGTCAATTTTTATCAGCCGGGATTTGTATTGTCGCCGTCGGCTTTTTCCATAAGCGACTTATAGCTTATAAATATATTTATAGCTTAAAAGGTAACGTGGCTTTTTAATGGGTAGCGTTTGAAATGATGGTTACTACAGGGATATAAGGATGCCGCTATGACCGGACAGTTAGTGGATACGCAGTTGGTAGAAGCATTGTTGGACGCCCATGTTGCGTTTGTAGTTAGCGATATATCAGGCAAACGCCTGCAGTCGTACATGGAGGCGCGCCTGGATCGAATGCTGGGATTTGCCGAACGCTTGCGCCTCAAGGATGTCGTTACCCCCGACATGATCAAAACCACCGCACGCCGTTATGCGTGTGAGGTCGAGTTAAGTGTTGCGGTGCCAGAACTCGCTGCTGCAGTGGGGAGGGCGGCGCATGCCCATCCGGTGCATGATGTGACCCGTTTGGGGGATTTGTTGCCTGATCGGCACTTGCAGGCGATCATCGACAAGGGCCTGGAACTACGCGAAGTACGTGACGCCATCGTGCGGGAAGTGACAGAAAACCCCTTGTACGCCGATTTGGTCGCTGATGTTTGCTTACAAACGGTCAAGGCGCATTTAAGCAAACAGGTGCATCGAAGTGATTTTCCGGGTGCGCGGCAGCTCCTGAAATTCAGTAGCGGCTTGTTGGGCGCCTCAACCTCGCAGTTATCCATCATGATTGAAGACGCAGCCCGCGACTTTGTCAGTGGCACCATGCGCGGTTTGTTGCATGAGAGCGAATCTGTGTTGCTGGATGGACTTGAAAGCGGAATTCTACGCAACGCCGTTCTGGATGTCTGGCAGCAATTGCGTGAGCGAACCACAGGTTCGTTTCGGGACATGATTACGGCGCTCGATATTGAAGAATTTTTTGTTATTTTGTATGAGTATTGGCACGGACTGCGAAAAACTGAGTTTTATGGAGCTTTTATTGATGCCGGCATAGAGGTGTTTTTCGAAAAATACGGGGAAAGCACGTTATTGGGATTACTGCAGGAAGTCGGTATTAGCCGCGATATGATGATGGCGGATGCGATGCGGTTTGCTCCCCATGTGATTGGCGTGTTGAAACGTAAAAAAATGCTGGAAACGCTGGTGCGCGCTGAACTTGCACCGTTTTATTTGTCAGGCCAGGTCGAAACCTTGCTGGCAGCCCATCGCGGGCCAACCAAAAATGAGGAACCGGTATCACCATGAAGTCGATGAATTTGAAAACCCTTCCTGCGGCATTGCTGCTGGCGGTACTGGTGGCAGTAGCACCGCTGGCGCCATCCTTGAGCGTTGCCGCCACCAAAGACCGCGCAGCGGCGAAAGATGAAGTAGAGGAAGTCCTCGACGAAGCCCATGATGCGTATAAAAACGGCCAATACAAACTCTCGGCCACGCGCATGAATCAAGCCCTGAGCCTGATTCATCAATTGGAATCGCAACGGGCACACAAGATTTTTCCAACGCCCCTGGAAGGTTGGCAAACCAGTGATGACAACGAGGCGCTCAGCAAATTCAAAAGTATGGGGATAGGGTCGGTGTTTGCGACCGGGCTGACGTATAGCAAGGGTGAACAGAAAGTGCAGATGGTGTTGATACAAAAGCCTTCTACCCCCCAGCCATTGTTCGATATGCTGCTGGCCGGTTTATTGATGCCGCGCCCCGGCATGGAAAAAATTCCATTGCAGGGTTATACCGGCCATTACCTGTGCGGCAAGAGTAAGCCTCTGGATTGTGATATGTCGATTCCGGTGGAGGCAGATTATGTGCTCATGGTGAATGGAAACGGCGCCGAGCGTGAAACACTGGTTGCATACGCGCAGGCGATCCGCTTTGATCTGTTGAAAAGCTTTCGCTAGGAATTTCATGTCACGCTACAGACCACCCTCAACGCCTTCATCACCCCTCATTACTCCGGAAGGGCGTCATCGCCTGGAAAGTGAGTTGCGATTTCTTTGCGACAAACACCGACCCGAAGTGACGCGTGCGCTGGCAGCTGCCGCCGCTGAGGGTGATCGTTCTGAAAATGCAGAATATATCTATCGTAAAAAGCAATTGCGTGAAATCGACAGCCGTATTCGCTATCTAGTCAAGCGTCTGGAAGTATTGAAAGCGATCGCGCAAGCTCCGGATGATCCCAGTCGTATTTTTTTCGGGGCTTGGGTGGTGCTTGACGACGAAGCAGGCATCGAACACCGTTATCGCATTGTCGGCGCCGATGAAATTGATCTCGACAAGGGCTGGATCAGTATTGATTCTCCACTGGCGCGGGCGTTGCTCAAAAAGCAGGAAGGCGATGAGGTTGTGATCAACACGCCAAAAGGTGAGGCACGTTATGACGTGGTCAGTGTGGCCTACACGCCTGTCGTTGCGGATCAATAAGCCATGAAAAAATTTGCCACGTTATTTTTAGGTGCTTTAGTGCTGTTGTGCGACACAGCGCGCGCCGAATGGTTCAGCCGTGAAGAAGCCATTATGGGCACCTCTGTCGTGGTGGAGCTGTGGCTGGAAGATCAACATCAGGCAAAACGCCTCATTGATGCCGTGATGCAGGAAATGCGGCGTATTGAAGCCACTATGAGTCCGTATATTGCCAGCAGTGAGTTATCGCAACTCAATGCCAAAGCGGCCACCCAGGCGGTAACGGTGTCAAAAGAGCTTTTCGATATTGTGGAACGCTCCAACTATTACAGCGAACTAAGTGGTGGTGCGTTTGATATCACCTTTGCCTCGGTCGGGCACCGTTACGATTACCGCCACAGCGTAAAACCGAGTGATAACGAGATCGGTCAGCTGCTCCCTTTGATTGATTACCACCATTTGCAGCTAAATCGCACTGCCCGTACCATTCGTTATGCCAAGCCGGGGGTTGTCATCGATCTGGGTGGAATTGCCAAAGGCTATGCCGTGGATCGAGGCTATTCCATCCTGCTCGATGCGGGAGTGAAGCATGCCATTGTCACTGCCGGCGGGGACAGCCGCATTCTGGGAGATCGTCGTGGGCGGCTGTGGGTGGTTGGCATCAAGAATCCCCGTGGTGAAGGGCATGTTATCAAGCTTCCGGTAGAAAACATGGCCGTCTCTACCTCGGGCGATTATGAACGCTATTTTGAATCTGAGGGCACGCGTTATCACCACATCATCAATCCGCTGACCGGTAAGTCTGCCAAAGGGCTGCGCAGCGTTACCATTTTGGGGGAAGATGCCACCAGCACCGATGCCATGTCGACCACCGTGTTCGTGTTAGGCACTGAGAAAGGGCTTGCTTTGGTGAATCAACTGCAAAATATGTCGGCTGTCATCATTGATGATTCAGGCAAAGTGTATTATTCAAATGATTTGGTGAGCGGCAACGAATAGTTGCACGCGACGCACCTGATGAAACTTTATACGTGTTCTTGGGTCCATTGCGGGTGGTTTTTCACTATTTGCCCGCTTGCGTGGCATTCTCGTTGCAAGCCTCGTTGCAAGCTTGATTGCTGGCATGGTGGTAGAGAGATGTTATTGTCCGCAGGCTCCCCTTAGTCCCTCTCACAGGACATTTGGTATGGATAAAAGTGGCAGCAGCTCGATAGTAAACCCGATTGCACTGGCACAGGTGCCGCCTGTGGTAATGGTGCAGTTGGGCCCGCGTGTGCTTTTGACCGACAACTTTCGGTTCCTGGCTGAAAAGACAGGCAAGCGTGCAGCGCTGCGTGAACAACTTTGCCAGACGCTAGTTCGATTAGGGCAAAATAAGGGCGGGATGTTCCTGGATCGCCCCTTGATCGAGCATCACAATGTGGCGGGTGAGCAATGGGTGAGCGTGGTGGTGCCTTTGACGCCGCGTTCGGGGTCATCCGCTGATCATTGGGCATTGTTTGCCTACCCCGCCAAGCAGTGGACGGCGCAACCGCCTAACGCCGGTATTCGGGTGTGGGCCTCCCAATTGACGGGAGAAACCTTGGCACTCGATTGTTTCGAGGCGCCGACTGCGACCTCTTTCAGTGACGACATGCCGGTGTTTGTGCCGCCGCATTCAGCGCGAATTCTCAAAAACGATCTGGTTTACTGGTTGTCGGAAACCAAAGGCATGCCCGTGGGCGAATCGCATGCGGCGCGCCAATTGCGGGTGCCGGTGATTGATTTCAAAGGCGTTCCGCGCTTGTCGGTGACCACCCAATGGCTGCTGTATGGGGAAGACGGGCAGGTGTCGGTGATTCTGCATTGTGCTTTCTTTCCTGCGCAGGCGGTGCTGGTCGAGCACGAAAAGCAGCTGGCGGCTACGGTGTTTGAAGCCATAGGGGAGGGGGTGTTCATTACCGACCGTGAAGGCTTTATCGTGCGTGCCAACAAGGCCTTTCACAGTATGACCGGTTTTAGCCCGGAAGATGTGCAGGGCCTGCATTGCAGTCGTTTGTGGGAAGACCATTTGAGCAATGGCCTGTTTAAAAACATGCGCAAAATGGTGGACGATGGCGGTATCTGGCGGGTGGAAACCGGCATTGTCTGCAAAAGTGATCAGGTAAAGCCGTCCATTCTGAGCGTTACTGGCACGCGAGACGGTGAGCAGCAGGTCATGCACTATGTGGGGGTGCTGGTCGACATGGCTGAGAAAAAGCAGAACGAGCAGCGCATTTATCGCCTGGCGTATTTCGATTTGCTGACCGAAATTCCTAACCGCGCATCTTTTTTTGAACGCCTGAATCGGGCGTTGAGCAATGCGCGGCGTTCTGAAGAGTCGATTGCCGTGTTGTTTTTGGATCTGGATCGCTTCAAGCCCATCAATGATTCGTTGGGGCATACCGCCGGGGATCAGCTGCTAAAGGCCGTCGCGCGTCGTTTGTTGTATTGCATACGCGAGAACGATATGGTGGCGCGTGTTGGCGGTGACGAGTTCGCCGTGCTGCTGACGGATCTGAGTTCGGCGAAAGAGGCAGAAAATACTGCCATCAAAACAGCCAAGCGGATACTTGCCCAGTTTGTTACCGGTTTTTTGATCGAGGGCCGCGAAGTTTATACCTCGACCAGTATCGGGATTGCCATTTACCCACGTGATGGCCAAATGCCGGAAGAGTTGGTGCGCAATTCTGATATGGCCATGTATGCCGCCAAGAAGGGCGGTAAGAACAATTACCATTTTTACGATAGCACCATGAACGTGCAGGCTATGGAACGCCTGATCATGGAAAGCGCCTTGCGCAAGGCGCTGACCAATGAAGAATTCGAACTGTATTATCAGCCCCAATGTGAAACTGGCAGTGGTGCACTGGCCGGGTTGGAAGTGCTGCTGCGTTGGCAGCACCCGCGTTTTGGTTCGCTTGAGCCCACCCAGTTTCTGGAAATGGCAGAAGAAACCGAGCTGATCATTCCCATTGGGGAATGGGTCGTCGAGAAAGCCTTTGAAACACTGGCGGAATGGTTGTCCCAAGGCTTTGACCCAGGGCGTTTGGCGATCAACGTGTCTGCGACGCAGTTCAAACGCAGCAATTTCGTCGAATGGTTGTTGTGGCAAGTCGAAAAGCATGACATTGATCCGCATTACATCGAGGTTGAAATTACCGAGCATGCGGTGATGGAGGATGTCACCCGTTCCCTCAAGATTCTTACGCAACTGAGTGCGGCGGGAATCAAAATTGCCATTGATGATTTTGGTGTAGGTTACTCGTCACTGAATTATTTGCGTCGTTTTCCTGTGCATACGCTCAAAATTGATCGTGATTTTGTGCGTGATTTGGTAATGGAGGGTGGCACGCAGGCCCTCACCAACGCCGTTATCGCCATTGGCAAGAGTCTTAAACTGGGGGTGATCGCCGAAGGGGTGGAAACCGCTGATCAGCATGCTTATCTAAAAGAGCATGGCTGTGATTGGGTGCAGGGACACTTTCTCAGCCCGCCACTCAGCGCGTCGTCAGTAATGGAAAAATATTTCTGTAACGTGCTCGAAGAGACGCCTGAACCCGCGGAAGCGCATTGAGTGCCAGCGCTTGCATAATGCAGTGGCAGGCCGACAGCGCCGATTACTGCTTGGCGGCGGCCTTTAATGCCATACCGTGGCTGCCGGTCAGAATGATTCTTAGCTCCAACATCAGCTTTTCAGCAATGGGTTGGCGTTTCTCTTTGGGCAGATCGATAGCTTCAATCCCGCCATCAAACACAAGATTCACGATCATCTCGGCGACGACCTCGATGTGACTCAATGGTTGATTGCGGTTAGGGGAATCTCTGCTGAGGTCATCGATCAGTTCGTCGATAAAACGCTGTTTTTCTTTAGTGATGGCTTCACGAAAAGAGCGGGGGCCGCCGGCGCGATCGCCCATCAACAGCTTGAAGAGTTGGGGGTTGCGATCAATGAACATCATGAACGTTTCAATCGACGTATTGACCACGCTGCCTTCCATCTTGACCCGGTGCCGCGCCTTGCGCATCAGGGAACGCAGCGACAGACCCACCTCATCCACCATGGCCAGGCCCAATTCTTCCATGTCGACAAAGTAGCGATAGAAGGTCGCGGGGGCGACGCCTGCTTCCCGTGTCACCTCCCGCAGGCTCAACGCTGGAAAGCCTTTTTCTGCGCTCAGGTTCAATGCGGCTTGCACAATGGCACTGCGGGTTTTTTCTCGTTGTTCGGTTCTGCTAGCCATGCTGGGGGACGCCGTGGATGAACGAAAACAGGAAGCTCGAAACTCGGAGCTTGGAAACGCATGGTACCAACAATATAACGGGTTGCAACAGGCAGGGAGGGGTAGGAATCGCCAGTCTCGAAAACCGCTAGGGAAACAAGCGCGTCATCTCTTTTTGCCAATACGAAATGACATAGTCCGTCAAGGCGTTGGCCGGTTGGCTCACATCGCTATAGCGCCCAGACATCCACTGGGTGGCATAGCATTCAAACAGCGCAAACACGCCATCCATAAACAAGCGCAAGCGAACTTTGTCGTCTTCGCTGGTGCCGGCCAATCCGATATTGGTCAACACCACCCCCCAGCTATTTTTATTATCCAGATAGAAACGATCCAGATATGCGCTTAGCGGCGAGTTGGGTTGATCCCGCTCCGCCCACACCATGCGGCACAAGGCTTGTTGATCTCGAATAATGTCAAACCCGACAACGAATAAACGATAAATCATGCCGCGGATCTCATCGGGCTTGAGCGTGAGCACGACAGACTCCAACGAGCGTTGCAGCGGACGGATAAAACGTTCCGCCATGTTCTCGGCCATTGCCTCGAACAATTGCTCCATGTTCTCAAAATGCACATAAAAACTGGGTTGCGCGATGCCGGCACGCTTGGCGATTTTATTCATGCTAAAGCCAACGTATCCCTCCTCGATCAGCGTGTTGATCGCAGCATCGAGAATACGCCCGCGGGTTTGCGCCTTGAGTTCGTTACGGCTGAGATGAGTTTTGGCTTCTGCGGGCATTGTACGTCCTGATAGATCCAGATCCTGAAGCGCCAAGGGGTGAGCCGCCAGGAGGATAAGCGGCTATTGACTAAGCAGTCCACCTATAAGATTATAGCTGAAGCGCCTATTGAGTTATAGGTGAAACATTCTCGTGAAGATCGAATAACAGCAATATTAACAAGCGTGGGGCGGGTTTTGTATGGTGCTGCAGGGCGAGTTTCATCCGGATTTTGGCCAGGTTGCTGAATCCCTTATTAAAATACTTCCAAAGAAGACGGCCGGTGGCGCCTCGGTATGTATTTATCACCAGGGGGAAAAGGTAGTGGACATCTGGGGCGGCACTCGCAATCGCGAAGGTCAACCCTGGCAGCAGGACACCATCGTATTTTCCGCCTCCACCACCAAAGGCGTGACATCGACGCTACTCCACATGCTGGTCGACCAGGGGCTGGCGGATTACGATGACCTCATCGCCAAGTATTGGCCCGCCTTTGGCAAGAATGGCAAAGAAAACATTACCATTCGCCACGCGCTTTCACACCAGGCCGGCTTATATAACATTGCCGATTATGGCTTTAGCAAAGAGCATTTCTGGAACTGGGAAGACGCCCTTCGCCTGCTGGAAGAAGCCACCCCCATTCATACGCCTGGATTACACAGCGCTTACCATGGCTTGACCTACGGCCACATCATTGGTGGCCTGATCGAGAAAATCACCGGTAAACCCTTTCAAACTGTCTTGAAAGAACAGTTGGCTGACCCGCTGCAGCTCGACGGTATGTTTATCGGCGTTCCTGATGAGGATCTGTCACGCCTTGCGAATCTCATCACCATGAATGGCCGCGTAGGTGTGGCGTTAAAATCCTATCAGCGCATGAGCCCACGCTTGCGCGAGATTTTGCATTTCCTGACACGCTTGGTGGGTGCTGATTTCACTCATTTTGCCAAAGCCCTTGCGCCGGAATTTGTTGACCAGATCAATTTCAACGATCCCGAAGCCATGCAAGCCATCATTCCCGCCGCCAACGGCGCCTTTACTGCGCGCTCGCTGGCCAAAATGTACGCCACCATTGCCAACGGTGGAGAACTTGGCGGCGTGCGCATCATGTCAGAAGAACGTGTTGCCCGTATGAGTCAGCAACAAACCAGTGGTCGTGACAAAGTCGTCAATTTCCCGATGAAATGGCGGCTTGGGTATCATCAGGTGTATACGCTAGGTCAGCGCGTACCGCACGGCTTTGGACATTTTGGTTTTGGCGGCTCCGGCGCGTGGTGTGATCCCTCACGTCAATTGGCGATGGCCATGACACTGAATACGGGTATCGGCACGCCGATGGGCGATTTGCGCATCGTAAAAATTTCGGGGGATGTTGTACGCTGCGCAGATCGTCGCCTGGAATGGAAAGCGCAAAAACCGGTAGCGGTCACTGCGGTTTGATAGCACGATCTCAGCAATAAAGAGACCGGCTCGAACTTGAAATTACCACTGAAGCTTGAAGGCCTTGCATGGGGTGTTGTTTATGGAACGTCGGCCGCAGGGATGCGGCCGTCGAGCCTACAGGGACGTACTTGTGGGGGGGCGCCTAGCCCGTTTCCAGAAACAACACCCCATGCAAGGCCCCCGGAGCCCGATCTAAACGTCAACCTTAACTTGCTCCCCCTCAACCACCACTTTAAACGTCTTCAACGGCTTTTCGCCCCGAACCACATTCAACAACTGCACCCCCGGCGGAAAATTCGCCCAGTCCACTACCGCCCCCGTGCGGATATCAAATCGCGCGCGGTGAAAAGGACACTGGATCTTACAATCATCCACAATCTTACCCTTGGAAAGATTGGCAAACACATGCGTACAACTCCCCTGCGTCGCATAAAAGCCATCGTCCAGGTGATAAAGCACAATCTTCTCATCCGCGATCTTGCAAGCCTTCATTTCACCTACCGCAAGCTCGCCCGTCGTTGCAACCGTATGTAATGCCATGTTCTCTCTCCTTTTGGGCCAAATCAATCAACGCGGATAACGAGCCTCCAGCGCGGCATACACCCGCGATTGAAAATCACCCGCATGCGCATCCTCACTACTCAAAATCTCTGCCAAGTGAACGTTATCCTCCTTACCCTGCCACACCTTGATATACGTCCCGTGCTGATAACCAAAATCCTGCCGAAAGAAATTCAACACGTTTTTGCCAATGTATTGTCGGTACAAATCATCAAACGATAAATTGACCTGGCGCATGGCTTCGCAAAATAACGGCAACGATAAGGTGTGTGTCGCCAACACATCTGCTACCAATGCTTCGATGACGCCACGAAAATCGCTCGCGTCCACCGGTGCATTCCATTGCGCCGCCAATGTTTTCGCAATGCCCTCATAGTCAGTGCTCGACTGCAGGTAGATACTCATGCCAAAGTGCCAGATATCCACCAGCTCCAGCTGAATCTGCGGAATATCGGGTGTTTGCTTTTTCCACCATTTCCAGCCGTAATGGTCGAGCAGCTCGGCGCTCTCGGTCCAGATCGCGCGGTACCATGGGAACTGTTGCTCGCGCCACTGCGGGTGAACCTTGGTATTCATCTTGTCTTGCAAGGCAAGCATGGCGCACAGTTGTGTCTGCATAGTGAAATCCTACAGAAGTAAAGTGCGATCATTTAATGCTAAAAACCACGGCGTGGCAATGCACGCTGGCGTGAAAGGCTGTTTGATAATTGTTCGTTCATGAGAGTGTTGTCGGTGTGGCGCAGATATCGGCGCCGCTTGGCAAGATTCCTGCTTAATGCTGCATATTGGTAGCGCTCGCTATTGTGAGAGCGTGATGTTGTTCACTCCAGAAGGACGGTTTCTATGGCGATTCGCGTGGCACTCAACCATTTTACGCAGTACCAGTACGATCGACGGGTGGCGCTCTCGCCCCATGTCTTTCGGTTGCGTCCTGCGCCTCACAGTCGAACCCCCATCGTGTCCTACTCGCTCAACATCAAACCTGAGCCGCACTTTATTCATTGGCAACAAGATCCGTTTGGCAATTATCTGGCGCGGGTGGTGTTTCCTGAGCAGGCGGAGGCGTTGACGATCGAGGTGGATCTGGTTGCGGAGTTGGTGGCAATCAACCCGTTCGATTTTTTTGTCGAGGAATATGCAGAAAAGTATCCCTTTCCGTATGACGAGAGTCTGAAGGCTGAGCTTACACCTTATCTTGAACTCCGCGATAACGGCCCGCTGTTGAAGGCGCGTTTGGCCGCAGTAGATCGCAGCCCGGTGAGCATCGTTAATTTTTTGGTGGCGATCAATCAGCAGTTACAGCAGGACATCAGTTATAACGTGCGCATGGAGCCGGGGGTGCAATCCTGCGAAACCACGCTCACCCTGAAATCCGGTTCTTGCCGTGATACCGCGTGGCTGTTGGTGCAAATGATGCGGCATCTGGGGCTGGCGGCGCGATTTGTGTCGGGTTATCTGGTGCAGCTCGCGCCCGACGTTAAGCCACTGGATGGCCCGGCCGGCCCCAGTGCCGATTTTACCGACCTGCATGCCTGGGCCGAGGTGTACATTCCGGGGGCCGGTTGGATCGGGCTTGATCCAACGTCGGGATTGTTTGCTGGCGAAGGGCATATCCCGTTGGCTTGTACACCGGATCCCGCGGGCGCTGCGCCCGTGACGGGCGCCACCGATGTGTGCGAGGTGGAGTTTGTGCATCGCAACAGCGTGCTGCGTGTGCATGAAGATCCTCGTGTCACCAAGCCCTATAGCGATGAGCAGTGGCAACATGTCATGGCGCTGGGGCGACGGGTCGATAGCCAATTGGTGCAGGATGATGTGCGCCTGACCATGGGCGGCGAGCCCACTTTTATCTCGGTAGAGAATACCGAAGCACCAGAATGGAACACGGATGCAGATGGCCCTCACAAGCGAACACTGGCGCATGCGCTCTTTTCGCGAATGTGTGAGCATTTTTCTCCGGGCGGTGTGCGACTTTATGGGCAGGGCAAGTGGTACCCAGGCGAGCCGTTACCGCGCTGGCAATATACCTCTTACTGGCGCAAGGACGGTGTGCCGCTTTGGTGCGATCCACAATGGTTGGCAAAACCCGTGGGCTTGCTTGGTGCAAATGACGAGGCCTCTGACGAGCCTGCTGGTGCCACTGAAAAAGACGCGCAGCGTTTGCTGGCAACCATTTGCAGCGCTCTGCATTTGCCGGAACACTACTTGATCACGACGTATGAGGATGTGGCCTATTACGTTTGGCGTGAGCAACAACTGCCGGTGGATATCGATCCGACTCGCGCCAATCTGAAAGACGGGTTGGAACGCCAGCGACTTGCGGCGTTATTGGCGCGTGGGCTCGGCACCCCTGCGGGGTATGTATTGCCACTGAAATGGCAGCCGATAGGCAATTATTGGCAGAGCTGTGGTTGGCGTCTGCGGGCTGCGCATTTGTATTTGATTCCGGGGGATTCGCCCTTGGGTTTGCGTTTGCCGCTGGACAGCCTGGAGTGGGCGCCGCGCGAACGTTTGCAAGATCAACCCCTGGACCCTTTTGCCGCGCGCCCCTCATTGGAAGGGCAACCCTATATCAACCCGCCATTGCACCCGGATGCCGGCTTTATTCAGATGGCACTTTCGGTAGAGGCGCGGGCAGGAAAACTGTGTGTGTTTTTACCACCGTTGCCCCAGTTGGAAGCCTTTGTGCAATTGCTGTCGGTCATCGAATTCGCTGCGAAAGAAATCGGTATGCCTGTGTTGCTGGAAGGGTATGACCCGCCGCGCGATCCACGTCTTGCCAAATTCATGGTGACCCCTGACCCTGGCGTTATCGAGGTCAACGTGCAACCGGCATCGAGCTGGCAGGAATTGGTAGATAACACCACGGCGCTTTATGAGTTTGCCCACCAAACGCGTCTCGGTACAGAAAAGTTCATGCTGGATGGCCGCCAGACCGGTACCGGCGGCGGCAACCATGTCACCATGGGCGGGGCGACTCCCACCGATTCGCCGTTATTGCGGCGGCCTGACGTCCTGCGCAGCCTGATTACGTTTTGGCAGCACCACCCCGGCTTGTCCTATGTGTTTTCGGGTTTGTTTATCGGGCCAACCAGTCAGGCGCCACGGGTGGATGAAGGCCGCGACGAATTGCTTTATGAGCTGGAAATCGCCTTTGAGCAGCTGCCCAAATTCGACGAACTCACTAAAGCAGAAAGTTGGCAACCGTGGCTGGTAGATCGCGTTCTGCGCAATTTGCTGGTGGATATCACCGGCAATACCCATCGCTCGGAATTCTGCATCGACAAGTTGTATTCGCCGGATTCTGCGACTGGCCGACTGGGTTTGCTGGAGTTTCGTGGCTTCGAGATGCCACCGCACGCGCGCATGAGTCTGGTACAGATGTTGTTGTTGCGCACGCTGGTGGCCATGTTCTGGCGCAAACCCTATCACCACCGGTTGGTGCGGTGGGGCACGTCGTTGCATGACAAGTTTTTGCTGCCGCATTTCGTGCGTGAGGATTTACGCCAGGTCACCGAGTTATTACAGCAGGAAGGCTACCCGTTCTGTCTGGACTGGCTGGACCCGTTTCTGGAATTTCGTTTTCCCGTGTATGGACGGGTGCAGATTGCCGAAGTGGGGCTCGAATTACGCACGGCAATCGAGCCCTGGCATGTCATGGGTGAAGAAACCACTAACGTGGGCACCTCGCGTTTCGTGGATTCCTCGGTCGAGCGTGTGCAGGTAAAAGTGACCGGCATTTGTTCGCCACGCTATGTGCTCACCTGTAACGGCCGCCGTGTACCCATGCGGGAAACCGGCGTCGCTGGCGAGTATGTGGCTGGCGTGCGCTATCGTGCGTGGCAACCTCCTTCGTGTCTGCACCCGACCATTGGCGTGCAGTCGCCCTTGGTGTTCGATCTGATCGACACCTGGAATGGCCGCGCCATCGGTGGGTGCGCCTATCATGTGATGCACCCCGGCGGGCGTAACTACAAGGTTTTCCCCATCAATAGCCTCGAGGCCGAAGGGCGCCGCATCACGCGGTTTTGGGGGCATGGGCATACCCCAGGCGAACTGTCGCCCGCCCCCGAGGTATTGCTGCGTTATGAAAGCGAGGCGCGCTTTTATCCGCAGGGGGCTAAGCCGGCCACCAAAATGCCGCCGTTGGAGTCGCCAAATGGCGAGTATCCCACTACATTGGATTTACGTAATGAGCCATGGCGCTTTTGATCCTGGGAGGGTTTACCGCATGACGTCGACCCCGGCGCCGATGATGAAAGAAGAGGTGGCATCATTGATGGGGGATGGCTATTGCCAGCTCACGCAAGGCTGGGATGAGCTCATGGAACCTGGCGGAGCGGTGCGCCCCGGCTGGCAGAAAATGGTGAGCGCGCTGAATGCCCTGGGCGCCGATGAGCTGGATAAGCGTCAGGCCGATGCCAAGCGTTTACTGCGCGAAAATGGTGTGACCTATACGGTGTATGGTGACCCGCACGGTCGCCATCGCGTGTGGGAGCTTGATCCAGTGCCGTTGGTGCTGGATGCCCCCGATTGGGCTGAAATTGAAAAAGGGCTCAAGCAGCGCGCAGAATTGCTCAATCATATTCTGACCGACATCTATGGTCAGCGACGCCTGATCAAACAAGGTATTTTGCCGCCTGAAATTGTGTTTGGTCATAGCGGTTTTTTACGCGCCTGCGATGGCGTGAAAATATCGGGGCCGCAGCAATTGTTGGTGTATGCGGCAGACCTTGCGCGTGGCCAGGATGGCCGCATGTGGCTTTATACCGACCGGACGCAGGTGCCCACCGGCGCCGGTTATGCCTTGGAAAACCGGGTCGTGATGGCGCGCGTTATGCCGCAGGAACTGCGGGACAACCAGGTGCAGCGTTTAAGCGGGTTTTTTCGTCATTTCGCGCAAAATTTGCAGAAGTTTTCGCAGCATCGACGTGAAGATCCTTACATCGTGGTGCTGACACCGGGGCCCGGTAACGAAACCTATTTTGAGCATGCCTATTTCGCCACCTACATGGGTTACCCGCTGGTACAGGGGGGCGATTTGCTGGTGCGCGATAATCGCGTTTGGTTGAAATCCCTCGATGGTATCAAGCAGGTGGATGTCATTCTGCGACGGGTGGATGACGCTTACTGCGACCCGCTGGAATTGCGTGAAGATTCCATGCTGGGTGTGCCAGGTTTGTTGAATGTGGCGCGCGCCGGTAATGTCGTGTTGGCAAATCCGTTGGGGTCGGGGGTGTTGGAGTCGCGCGGATTACTGCCTTTTCTGGATGCGTGTGCACGCTATTTTCTCAATGAAGATTTACATCTTTCGTCGGTGGCGACGTGGTGGTGCGGGCAACCCAAGGAGATGGGTTATGTGGTCGCGAATATCGATAAAATGGTGATAAAAACCGCCGATACCAGTGGGACCACCTGGTTGGGTTCCAAAATGTCCGCGCAAGAAAAAACTGAATTGATCGATCGAATAAAAGCGCAGCCTGGGCGTTATGTGGGGCAGGAATGGGCTGATTTTTCCACCACGCCTTCGTTGGTGGGGCAGGGGAAAGTAGAGCCACGCCATATGATGTTTCGCGGTTTTCTGGTGGCTGATGGCAAAGGCTATCGCGTTATGCCCGGTGGCTTGACGCGGGTGGCGCGCGATGCAGACGGTGTGTTTATTTCCAACCAGTCGGGCGGTGTTAGCAAAGACACCTGGGTGCTCACCCAAGATGCGTCACGCCAGGCGCGCCCCGGTGCATTTATCGAAGTGCAGGCGATCAGTCAGCACGAAGGCAAATTACCCAGTCGCGCCGCAGAAAATCTGTTCTGGGTCGGCCGCTATGCAGAACGGGCCGAAGGGATTGCCCGGTTGATGCGTACTGCTTTTGATAAAGTGGCGGATTGTGAAGACTATGGCGACGCCGCCGACATGGCCGTATTGCAACGCTTACTGGAAAGCCTGACCGTGGTGACGGCAAGTTTCCCGGGTTTTGTTGGCGAAGGGGCAGCGCAACGCCTGAACTCCCCCTATGAAGAATTGATACAACTGGCCACCAATCGCGAACGTCGCGGCAGCCTGGCCGAAATCATGAATTATCTGTTGGGCGCCACTTACAGTGTGCGTGATCTATGGTTTGGTGATACCTGGCGGACGATCAATGCCATACAGGACGCTGCCGATCGTTTGCAGGCTACGTCGCCACGTATCTTTGACGTTAATGCCCAGTTGTATCGCGTCTTGCATACCTTGACCGCCTTTGCCGGCATTACCGCTGAAAGCATGCGTCATGATCATGCCTGGGTATTGCTGGATCTGGGGCGGCGGGTGGAGCGCGCATCGCAGCATGCACAATTGCTGGAGCAAACGTTGGTCAAGCCGTTGGGTGATGAGAGTGAGCCGCTATTGATCGAAGCACTGCTGGCATGCAGCGAATCCTTGATGGCGCAACGGCGGCGCTTTCGCTTTTCGAGCCAGTTGCATAGTGCGCTGGATTTGTTGGTGCTGGATCATCGCCATCCACGTTCGTTGGCGTATCAATTTGAGCGGCTCTCCACGCGTGTTTCGATGTTACCGCATCCCTTGGCGCGACAAGCGGACCTGCTGGCCGATCGTTACAGCCCCGCCGAAAAACTGGTCATCGAAATCAGCACGGCCTTGAAGCTGGCAACGGTCAGCGGTCTGACCCAGCGCAACAAAAAAGGTGATCGTGATGAGTTACGCTTATTGCTGACACGGTTGCGCAACAATTTATGGCAGCTCAGTACCGAGATTACCGATACCTATTTCAGCCATGCACCGGGGGTACGCCAGTTGGCGCCCGTGATGCAACTACCGAACGCCTGAGGTGGCCATGTCCTATCGCATTACGCACACCACGGAATATCAATATGCAGGATCGGTCAGCGGCAGCCATAACATGGCGCACCTTCTGCCTGTCAGCTATCGACGCCAACGTTGTCATGACAGTGATCTGGAGATTGATCCGCAGCCGAGGGCGTTGCGTCACTATCGGGATTATTTTGGTAATACCACAACGTATTTCGATTTGGCACATTCGCATCAGTGTATGCGCGTGACTGTGATCAGCCGGGTAGAAGTACTGGCGCCACCGGCTGCGCTCGATGATCGTGCCTGGGAACTCATTGCGGCTGATATTCTGCAAGCGACAGATGAGCGAAGTTTATTGGCGCGCGAATTTATGCTGGCATCACCGTATTTGCCGATTTTACCTGAGATACTGCGTTATGCCGCCCACAGTTTTTCACCCACGCGACCGTTTGTTGAGGCTGTGACGGATTTGATGGCGCGCATTCACGCGGATTTCAAATACAAGCCGGGTGCTACCACGATAGCGACCCCGCTTGCGCAAGTGATTGCGAGCAAGGAGGGCGTCTGTCAGGACTTCGCGCACTTGATGATTGTGTGCATGCGCAGTTTGGGGTTTCCGGCTTGTTATATCAGTGGCTATATCGAGACAGCACCACCGCCAGGAAAAGCCCGGCTGGTCGGCGCCGATGCGACGCATGCCTGGTTGAGCGTGTACTCGCCACGCGTTGGCTGGATGGAGTTTGACCCCACCAATAATCTTGTGCCCGATTTGAGGCATATACGGTTGGCGAAGGGCCGGGATTACGGTGATGTTGCACCGTTGAAGGGCGTTTTGTATGGCGGAGGTGAGCATAAATTAACGGTAAGTGTGGACGTGTGCCCGCTTTGAGCGCTCCCGCTAAAACTTTTGCTAAAAAAATGGGGCGTTTTTAAAAGTGGGCAATGCTTTTGCATAGAGAGGATTAAATCGACTATCCCTTTAGAGATAGGCTTGTTAACAAAAGCTGCTTTAGGGGTAGACCGATGCAATAGGCCCGGTCGGGCGCAATGGAGTTTGTTGCTTGCCGGGGGAGCTGCTCAAATACGCGGAGAATCCCAGCTTGGCTATTGACTGGAAGAGTTACCAAACAGCTGATCTGTTTGATGAATTAATGATAGAGGCGGGCAAACCACGCAGCGTGGCACAGGCGTTATGCGACCACCTGGCGAGTTTATCTGATGCCGATATCGGGTACTGCAAAGCAGCCGCCGATTCCGCTATCAAGGAAATGGGCATTACTTTTACTGTGTATAGCGAACAGGAGGGATCGATCGATCGGGCGTGGCCTTTTGATGTGATTCCGCGCGCCATGGCAAAGCGGGAATGGAATCGTATTGAACAGGGCCTCAAGCAGCGGGTACACGCGCTCAATCTTTTTATTGATGACTTGTATCATCAGCAGCGCATTGTGAAAGACGGCGTGTTTCCCGGCGAGTTGCTTGCCAATTCCGTGAACTACCGTCCGCAGTGTGAAGGTGTCTCGCCCTCTTTTGGGGTGTGGGCGCATATCTGTGGTTCCGATCTGGTGCGCAATAATGATGGCACGGTTTACGTGCTGGAGGACAACCTGCGGGTGCCCTCGGGCGTCTCTTATATGTTGGAAAATCGCGCCATTATGAAGCGGGTGTTTCCGGATTTGTTTTCGGATTACGCGATTCAGCCAGTGGATGATTACCCGTCCCAGTTGTATGACACACTCTCGGCGTTATCGCCCCGTCAAGGTGAAGCACCGGAGATCGTGGTGTTGACGCCGGGTATCTATAACTCTGCGTATTTCGAGCATTCCTATTTGGCGCAGCAAATGGGGTGTGAACTGGTAGAAGGACGCGATCTGGTCGTGCTCGACGATGATTGCGTTTATATGATTACCACTGAAGGTTTAAAGCGGGTGGATGTCATTTATCGTCGCATCGACGATCTGTTTCTCGACCCGGAGGCCTTTCACCCGGATTCAATGCTGGGCGTTCGCGGCTTGTTGCGCGCTTGGAAAAAAGGCAAGGTGGCGCTGGCCAACGCACCGGGAGCAGGAGTGGCGGATGACAAAGTGGTGTATTCCTTTGTCCCTGAGATCATCCGTTATTACCTGGGTGAGGAAGCGATTATTCCCAATGTGCCGACCTATCGCTGCATGTTCGACAGCGAACGCGATCATGTGCTGAAAAATCTCGACAAACTGGTGGTGAAGCCCGCCAATGAATCGGGTGGCTATGGCATGTTAATGGGGCCGATGTCGACAGAAGCGGAACGTGCAACCTTTGCCGAACTGATTAAAGCCGACCCACGTAATTATATTGCGCAACCGACGCTACGCCTGTCGACGGTCCCCACACTGGTGGATCACCACGTCGAACCACGGCATGTAGATATGCGGCCGTTTGTGCTGTCAGCAGATCGAATACACGTCACCATGGGGGGGTTAACCCGTGTGGCCTTGCGTAAAGGCTCGCTGGTGGTGAATTCCTCGCAGGGCGGCGGCAGTAAAGACACCTGGATCGTAGATGAGGAGGTATGAGCATGTTGGCACGAGTCGCAGAATCACTGTACTGGATGGCGCGCTACTGTGAGCGTGCCGAAGATTTGGCGCGCTTGATTAACGTCAATGCGCATCTAATGCTGGATTTACCCAAGGGGGTGGCGCCAGGGTGGCGTGCATTGGTAGATATTAGTGGCGCGGATGATTTGTATTGCGAGAAGTATTCGGATTTTGATGAAAAAAATGTCGTCAAATTCCTGATTGCCGATGTCGATAGCGCATCGTCGATTGTCTTTTCGATTCAGAATGCACGTGAGAATGCGCGCACTATCCGTGACGTTATTCCAAGGGAAGCGTGGGAGCATATCAACGCGTTTTCCATGTGGGTGAAGGAAAAGGCTGATAAATCGCTTTCGCGTCGCAATCGCTTTGATTTTTTGAATGAAGTGATTTTACGTTGTCAGACCTTGAACGGTATTTTGTCAGGCAGCATGAACCACGATCAGGGATATCTGTTTTTCCGTTTGGGGCGCAATCTTGAACGCGCTGACATGACGACGCGCATTATCGATGTGCGGTCTGCCGGTCTTGTGTCGGGCGCTGAGAGTGAGCGTTATGAGCATTTTGATAATTTGCAATGGATGAGTGTGCTGAAATCCTTGACAGCGTATCAAATGTATCGCCAAAGCATGAATGTTTCCGTGCGGCGTGCCGAAGTGCTGAAATTTCTGTTTTTGTCAGAGGTGTTTCCGCGGGCGGTTATGCATTGTTTGGGGGATCTTGAAGATGGTATTCAAAATTTGCCACGCAATGGGGTAGCGCTGGCCGCATTGGCGCGCGTGAAACAAATTGTAAAAACCGATACTACCCCCATGACACAAATTGAACTGCACCAGTTTATCGATCAGGTGCAGATTAGTCTCAGTGCAGTGGGACAGGCCTTGTCTGATAATTATTTCTGGTCGGGGATCGCCCAACGGCATGGACTGTTACGTAGCGTTGCTTAAGCAAGTGCGTCGCGCTTGCCAAGCCGGGGCAGGGGAACTATACCTGTAGTCTGATTAGCGTTAGCTTTCCGACCAGATTGAGTTCCCATGTCCAAGTATCGTAACGTGCTGACGCAAACTGACTTCGGCCCCATGATCATCAATATTAATGATGACACCATCAGTTCCTGCATTTCCAAGCACGGCTACTGGGGCACCGGCGAAATCAATCTCATCCAGAATACCCTCACCAGTTTGTTCGACACCACGCAACCCATGTGCCTGTTGGATGTTGGCACCAATGTGGGAACGCATACCTTGGCGTTTGCCAAATTTCCGTTTCCGCAGGTGACGGTGCATGGTTTTGAAGCCCAACGCGAAATATTTTATATGGTGGCGGGCACGGTCGCATTGAATTGCCTTTCCAATGTGTATTTGCACCATATCGCCGTATCGAATGTGTCGGGCGCAGAGATTTCCATGCCAAAAGTCGATTATGACAGTACGAGCAATTTCGGATCGTATGAACTCGAACGCGCCAAACAAAGCAATACCGCTGATATGTATATTGACGGTGAATTTGAAACCATCAAAACGATCTGCATTGACGATTTACGTTTGAACAACGTGCGCCTGATTAAAATCGATGTTGAAGGGATGGAAGACAAAGTGGTGGAGGGCGCGCGTCACACCATCGAATCCCAGCGACCGTTGTTGTTTATCGAAATGTTTAAAACCGATTTTGACAAGATCAAGGCTTACCTCAAGTCACAACACTACCTCATGTATGTCACCCCATTGCTGGATGTGATTTGTATTCCGGGCGAGCATGGCATCGGAATTGGCGGTGCTAAACAATTGATTTGATAGTTTATTTTACGGCAGCAGGCGTTTTTGGTGGATTGACTATACTTTAGAGATAGATGGCCCGTAGCGGATATTGAGTGTGGGCTATTGATTGCGCTCTAAAGCATACATAGGGAATCGCCGAGGCAGAATGAATCGCAGTATCGGGCGCCTGGGTTGGCTGTTATTGTGGCTGCCTTTGCTCTCTTGGGCAGAGATGTCTTGGGCAGAGATGTCCCGGGCCGCGACCCCTTGGCGGGTCGATGAAGCCATCGGACGCTACGAAGTGTCTGCCCAATTTGAATTTTTCGAAGATCGAGACCAGCGCTGGACCTTCGATGCCGTGCGTGACGGACAGGTAGCGTTTGCCCCCAATCCCAGCGACACGCTTTCCTTTGGTTATGTGAACTCGGTGTACTGGCTGCGGTTGACCGTGTCCAGTGCTGCGGTGAAAGACACCTCCTGGTTGCTGGAGCTGACAGGGCTGGCGCGCTCAATTGACGAGATTGATGCGTGGTTGCCAGAACATGCGCTGGGTAATAGCGAACAGTGGCATTTTCAGCATTTCAAGTCAGGTGATTCAGTGCCCTTTGGCGAACGCTGGATCAAGCATCACGCCATTTTGTTTCCGCTCTCCTTGCCCCCTGGAAAGACCGTTACGCTTTATCTGCGCGTCAAAACCAACGGCACGCTTCAGATTCCTGCCGTGCTCTGGTCGACCTCTCGGTATGCTGAAGTAGAACATCATGACTATCTGCAAGAAGGCATTTTTTACGGCATTCTGCTGGTCATGATTTTCTATAATGCTTTTATTTTTCTGTCGGTAAAAGATGCCAGCTATCTGCACTATGTATTGTATTTGGTGTGCGTGCTGTGTTTTGCCTTGTCCCTGAAAGGGATAGGATTCGAATACCTCTGGCCCGATGCCATTTGGTGGAATAATAAAAGCAATCTGGTTTTCGCTGTGTTCGGCGTGTTTTTCTTGCTGCTGTTTGCAATGAGCTTTTTGCAAACAGCAGTCAACACCCGTCTTATACACCGCTCGCTCAAAGTCTTGTTATGTACCAGTATTGCCATTTTGCCAGTGGTCATATTGGGCAGTCATTATTTGGCTGCAGCGGCGCTTTCAATTCAATATCTGGTTTCGGTGATGGTGGCGATCACTGCGGCATCGTTTATGCTGAAACGCGGGTTTAAAGCGGCACGTTATTATTTACTGGCCTGGCTTGGCGTGTTGCTAGCGGTGTTGGTGTGGGTGCTGAACAGTTTCAGCGTGATTACCAGTTCCTGGATTGGGGCCTACAGTTTTCAGGTGGGAACGGCGATACAAGTGATCCTGTTTTCGTTTGCCTTGGCTGACAGAATCAACCTGATGCGCAAGGAGCGAGAGTCTGCGTTGAAAATGCAGTTGGCGCATTCCCAAAAACTGATTTCAATGACGGATATGTTTGAAAAATTCGTCCCCAAGCAGTTTCTCAGTCGCATTGCGCGCAGGGGGATTGAAAACATTGAGCTGGGTAAAGCGGAAAATGACACGATCTCGGTCATATTTGCAGATATCCGTGGCTTTACACCCTTATCGGAAGCCATGAATCCGCAACAATTATTGAACTTTTTAAACTCCTACTTCAAACGTATGGACCGGGTGATACACGAGCATGAAGGCTTTATCGACAAGTTTCTTGGCGATGGGGTAATGGCAATTTTTGAAGCGATCAACGACAGCAAAGGCGCGCGCAATGCTGTGACGGCTGCCATCGATATGCACAAAGAGTTGATCACCTATAACGAGCATCGTGCGCGCTCCGGCTATGCGCCCATCGATATCGGTATTGGCATCAATACGGGGGATGTGGTGATTGGTACGGTGGGATCACATGCGCGCATGGACTCCACCGTGTTGGGGGATAACGTCAATATTGCAGCGCGATTGCAGGAACTCACCAAAACCTTCGGTGTGAAAATCATTATTTCGGAGCAGACGCAGATCAGCCTCAACGGCGACACCCGTATCTTTTTGCGGGAGCTGGGGGATGTCAATGTGCGGGGCCGCAAGGAATCGGTGCGCCTTTATGAGGTCATCAATGCCGATCCGGAACAACAGCAACAGGAAAAACTATCTGCCTTGCCCACGCATCGCATTGCGCTGGAGTGCTATCGCCGTGGCGAGTGGGCGTGGGCCAAAATGCTATGGGAAGATTGCCATACGCGTTACCCCCAAGATCCGGTGTATCGCTATATGATCGAACAATGTGATTTGTATCTTGTCAGCGACACCCTAACCGGTCTTTAATCAAAGCCTCCACCTTGATGGCTTCTCTCCTCGCGGATCTCGTTTATGTTGGCCACTTTGTTGTCAATCACTGGCCCTGTCATGCTGTGCGTGTTGCTTGGCTTTGCCTGGAAAAAGCTGAACTGGGCCTATGACACCGCCATGGTCACACAATTGGTGATGCGTGTGGGTGCGCCTTGTCTGGTGGTGGCGTCGCTCGCTCGCACCCCGGTTTCCCAAGCCCAGTTGGAACAAATGTTTTGGGTGACGCTGGCCATGGTGGCTGCTACCGCATTGTTATCGTTGGCGGCCATTAAGCTGGCACAGCAACCCGTGCGGAACTATCTGGGAGCGTTATTGTTCCCCAACGTGGGAAATTTGGGCTTGCCCGTGTGTCTGTTTGCGTTTGGCGAAAAGGGCCTGACACTGGCGCTTACCATTTTCATGGTATTGTCGATCATGCATTTTACCCTAGGTATTGCGTTGGTCAGCGGCAAATCCATGTTCAAGGAATTGTTGACGAACCCCGTGATTTATTCCATCGCGCTTGCCGTCTTCATGATTTACACGCAATGGACGTTACCGGTTTGGTTGGGCAACACCGTCAAACTGCTCAGTGAATTCACCATCCCCTTGATGCTGTTGACACTGGGGGTGAGTCTTGCCGATATGAAGTTTCAATCCATGGGCAGCAGTCTGTACTTTGCTGTGGCGCGCTTGCTTATAGGCGTCAGCGTGGGGTGGGGGGTGGCATGGGCGTTTGATCTTGAGGGGGTTGCCAAAGGGGTTGTGATCTTGCAATCGTCGATGCCGGTGGCCGTTTTCAATTATCTCTTTGCCATGCAGTACGACCGTAATCCTCAGCAGATTGCTGGTATGGTAATGATATCCACCTTGTTGTCTTTTCTTTTGATTCCGGTCATTTCGACCTTTTTGCTTTAGTAGATAGTAGGTTTTAGTCGATAGTTTGGATTGCGTAGAGAGGTTTTTGCATGACCGGGAAAGCATGGGGAACGCGTGCGCTGCTCCTGTTGTTGGCGGTGGCTGCAGTCGGTGGTTGGTACTATCGTCAGCACGATAAAGCCGTGACCGTGCGCACCGCCCTGGTGGATCGCGGCACGGTTGAGCGCACTGTCGCCAATACCCGCGCTGGCACAGTGAAAGCCTGCCAACGCTCCAAACTCTCGATGCAGCGTGGTGGTGCCGTCGCCTCTCTGAATGTAAAAAAAGGGGATCGGGTAAAACCCGGCGATGTACTGTTGACCTTGGTGAACGATGATTTTGTCGCACGGGTCAATCAGGCCGAAGCTCAACTCGCGTCTGCCCGTTTAGCACACGATCAGGCGTGTGCCACCGCCGCTCAGAGTCAACGTGATGCCGTGCGCGCCGAGACATTGGCATCGCGTAATTTACTGTCGGAAGAGAACCGGGATGCCACCCGCACGCGCGCACTGACCACTAGTAAAGCCTGCGCGGGTGCTGAAGCCCAGGAGACGATGGCCGAGGCTTCGTTAAAAATGGAAAAAGCCTTGCTCAACCAAACGATTTTACGTGCACCGTTCGCCGGTATCGTGGCCGAAATCAATGGGGAAGTGGGCGAATATGTCACACCGTCACCCCCAGGGGTTGCCACGCCACCGGCGGTTGATTTGATCGATGATAGTTGCCTGTATGTCACTGCGCCCATCGACGAAGTCGACGCCGCCGCCTTGCGCACCGGCTTGCCCGCACGCATTACCCTGGATGCGTTTCGCGGACGCGTATTTATGGCGACACTCACCCGCATCGCCCCTTACGTGCAAGAATTGGAAAAGCAGGCTCGCACCGTCGATGTCGATTTGCGGTTGGTGAGCGTCCCTGAAGAGGTACCGTTATTGGTCGGCTATAGCGCCGATGCCGAAATCGTGCTCGAAACCCGTGAAAATGTGGTGCGCGTGCCTGTCGAAGCGGTACAGGAAGGCGATTTTGTTCTCTACGTCAATGCTGAAAAACGTTTGGAAAAACGTGCGATTCAAACCGGCGCTAGTAACTGGACGTACCGCGAAGTAACGAGTGGCCTGCAGGAACATGATCAAGTGCTGGTGTCATTCGATGTACCCGGCGCGGTAGCGGGTGCGAGGATTCGTGTCGCATCGGCGGATCAAGAGGCCACGCCATGACCCAGATTCGCATCGAAAGCGCGAGCAAAACCTTCACGTTGGGTGATCAGGTAGTGCATGCGCTTGATCACGTGTCTGTGACTATCGATGCCGGGGAGTATGTGTCGGTGATGGGGCCTTCCGGCTCGGGAAAATCTACCTTATTGAATCTGATTGGCTTGCTCGATCGCCCTGATACCGGCCGTTATTGGTTGGAGGAACATGAAACCACGGTGCTTGGCGAAGAGGCGCGTGCCCGTTTGCGGGGTGAACTGATCGGATTTGTTTTTCAAAGTTATCACTTGATTCCACGATTAACGGCGCGTGAAAACGTTGAACTGCCGTTGATGCTCGCAGGCGTTGCCCCAAAGGAGCGGCGTTTAAGGGTAGAAGAAACCCTGGAGCGGCTGGGCATTGCCCAGCGCGGGCATCATCTTCCCAATCAGCTTTCCGGGGGGCAGCGCCAGCGGGTGGCCATTGGTCGCGCCATTGTCATGCGACCGCGCGTGCTGCTCGCCGATGAACCCACCGGCAACCTCGACAGCCGATCGGGGGCCGATGTGGTTGAGGTGTTAGAGCAGCTGAATCGCGATGGTGTCACCTTGTTGGTGGTCACCCATGACGGTGCGTTGGGCGCGCGAGCACACCGCCGCATTGTGATGCGTGATGGGGCTGTGCTCACCGATGCGCGGGCAGGTGAGGTGGCCCATGCGGTGGGGTGATCAGAGTCGCTTCGCCATTCAGGCATTACTGCGCCAGCGTTTTCGCACGGCCATGACCTTGCTGGCCATGGGAATAGGCGCTGCCGCCGTGGTGATGCTCACTGGTTTGGGCGATGGCGCGCGACTGTTCGTCGTGTCCCAATTTGATTCGCTGGGCCAGCGGGTTTTGGCGGTGGTGCCCGGGCGCAATGAAACCGTCGGCGGAATGCCCCCCTTGGCCGGTGAGGGCGCGCGTGATATGACGCTGGAGGAAGCCTGGGCGTTGCGGCGCATCAGCGGCGTTACCAGCACCGCCCCTATGGTACTGGGCACCAGTGAAATTGCTTATGGTGCGCGCAGTCGCAATATGATGGTGGTGGGGACGACGGGTGAGTTTTTTGCAATCCGTTCGTTACGTCTGGAAAAGGGCGAATTATTGCCGGACGCGTTTGGTGATATCAGTCAACCCGTCTGTGTGGTCGGTGCCAATGTGCGTGACGAGTTATTTGGTGTTCAGCCGGTGTTGGGCCAGTGGTTGCGGTTGAGCGAGCGACGGTGTCGAGTCATTGGCGTGCTGAGCAGCGAGGGCACCAATTTTGGTATCAATTTGAGCGATGTCGTTTTGGTGCCAGTGAATTATGCCCGCTCGCTGTTTAATGTGTCGGGCTTGTTTCGGATATTGATCGCGTTTTCCGAGGGCAGCAGTGAGGCGCGTATTACCCGTGCGGTGGAACAACGATTCACAGAATGGCATGAGGTGCTGGACATCACCGTTATCAGCCCCAAAGCGATGATGGCGTCGTTTGACAAGATATTGGCGACACTCACTCTGGCCGTTGCAGGTATTGCGGCCATCAGCCTGATGGTGGCGGGTGTGCTGGTGATGAACGTCATGCTGATCAATGTATCTCAGCGCACGGCTGAAATTGGCTTGCTCAAGGCATTGGGGGCCACTGCCGGTGATGTTCGGCGTTTGTTTCTGACAGAAGCCAGCGTGCTGTCGACCGTCGGCGGTGTTACCGGCATTGCAGTGGGTTTGAGTGGTTTGGCCGCGTTACGTGCATTGTTTCCGAGTATTCCTTTTGGGGCACCGCTTTGGAGTGTGTTGGCAGCGTTTGCGATCTCGTTGGCGGTGGGGGTGGTGTTTGCCTGGATTCCTGCGGCGCGCGCAGCAGCGTTACAACCCTTGGACGCATTGCAGCGGAAGAAGGGCTAAATCATGCGTATTGAAGACACCCTCAAGTTAACCGGTCGCTCTCTGGTATCGGCGAAAGGACGTAGCGGGTTGACCATTCTCGGTATTGCCATCGGCATCGCAGCAGTGGCGTTATTGACTGCCATTGGTGAGGGCGTGCGTGGTTATGTGATCGAAAACTTCTCGCAATTTGGCACCCGTATTCTCGCCGTGCATCCCGGCAAAACCGAAACGGCGGGGGCGATGCATGGCTTGCTGAATTCCACCCGCCCGTTGCTGATTGCCGATGCATCGGCGTTACGATCGATCGCGCATGTCGAAGAAGTGGTCCCGGTGGTGCAGGGCACCGCAAGGGCAGAATCAGCGACGCGTTCGCGCAATACCAACATTTTGGGTGTTGGTGCAGGGGCTGCACAAGCATGGCGTTTCACCGTGGGATTGGGCACCTTTTTGCCAGAAGAACTGGATAATGCGCGCCCGGTCGCGGTGTTAGGGCACCGTGTGTGGAAAGAACTTTACGGGCATCAATCGCCCTTGGGTGAATTTGTGCGCGTCGGAGGCAATCGATATCGCATTATTGGCGTGATGGAACCCAAAGGACAAATGCTGGGATTTGATTTGGATGATGTGGTTTATATTCCTGCATCACGTGCTTTGCAATTGTTCAATCGCGAAGGGCTGATGGAAATCAACGTGGTGTTCGGCCCTTACGTGCAACCCGAGCAGGTGCGGGAGCACGTTCGAAAAAAATTGATTGAACGCCACGGCGAAGAAGATTTTACGCTGACGACGCAAGATGAACTGCTGGCAAGCCTCAACAGTATTCTCGATGTGTTGACTGCTGCGGTGGCTGCCTTGGGGGGCGTATCGTTGGTGGTGGGTGGCGTAGGCGTATTGACGATCATGAGCACGGCGGTATACGAGCGCACCGCCGAAATTGGTGTGTTACGGGCGATAGGTGCAAGCCAACGCCAGATATTGATGCTTTTTTTGCTCGAATCCATTGTATTGGCCGGGGTGGGGGGCGTCGCAGGTATTGTGGCGATGGCACTTCTATCCACCGTTATCAAATGGGTAGCGCCAGGATTGCCGGTGGCGTTCGACCCCTTTTATTTATTGCTCGCCTGGATGTTGTCGCTCCTGGTCGGCTTGGTGGCGGGTTTGGCCCCGGCTCGCTCGGCAGCGCAGCTCGATCCCATCGAGGCCCTGCGTGCCGAGTAACGCTGTGCTTTTTGCGAGTCTGTGGGTTGCTACGCGTTTAGCGGGCAGTGTCCGTCGCACTGGCAAGAAACATCAGCACATTGATTTTTCCATCAGGCATATTCTCGAATTGGTAACTGATACTGGGTAACGCGCTGCCTACACTGCCTGGAAAGCGCAGAAAAAACTCATCCGCTGCAACCGAACTTTCATGCAGGACTTCCACTTTGCACAGGCTGGCGCGGCATTCGACGCTGCGCAATTCTGAGCCGAAATTGCTTTCCTGCTGTGACATTTGGTCGAAATAGGCATAAATCTGATTGCTGGAATTCATCGACCAGTGTTCGTCTGTAGATTGTGCGTGAAAAGCAGCATCAAGCTCGTTGATCATTTCTTTGAGTGATTCATCTTCTTCTGAGGGGGAATTTACAGGGTCTGCAACGGGTGGTGCTGCGCTTTCTGTATCCAGAGGCGACAGGGTGCTCGTCGACGTTGGCGTATTCGATTGGCTTGAGTGATTGGCAGGGGCTGCATGTTGTACGCTAATCGATTCGAGCGGGCGTGCAACCTGCCTGGACGGGCTTTCTGTTATCACCCTTTCTTCTATTACATACGGCTCGACCAGGTTTTCTGTGTTCTGATTTGATGAGGATGCATCATGCCAGGTTTTACCCACAAAACCTGCGACGAGCAAAATGCTGATGGGTAAATAAATCTGCTGATGGTTCATATTCCCTCCTGTTGTGCATCACGTAGGATGAAGTCGGTGCGTAGAGACTGGGGGACAATCTCTACGCCATACAATGACTCAGGGTTTTTCCGACATGTGTACAGTATTTAATGTGCCGCCTCCAGGTAAATAGCAATGCATCGAATAGGTTCCCCAATAATCATCGGTGTTGATATTGGGTATCGAGAACCATCCGGTGCCCACACGGCTACCCGTTTGTGTTTGGCGAATCGTTCCATTTCCGTTCATCGAATACAAATAACAGGTAATGGTGTTATTGCCCGTGTAATGCAATCTTACCCAGTTGGTACCTGTAACATTGGTGACTTCATCAACGACGAGTGGGCATTGTACATACACACCAGCGGCCGTTGTGTTGTAAATACCGTTGTATTGATGGTTAACCGCTGTTGCCTGGCTGCCGTAGTAATTATCGCAATAGGCTCCGTTAAACGTTTGTGCATTGTCTGCGGCGACGACGGGTTGAGCGAATGCGGTGATTCCGACCAATGCAATCGACGTAAGAACAAGTTTTTTCATGGCAGTGCTCTCTTTTTTTAATGGCTCTTGCTGCAATTTTGTTTTAATGCGTTGGTGTTCGCCGTCTGATGTGGTGGCAGGACATCGACGAACATGCGCATTCTTATGCAATCGCTTCGGCGCTACCATTGCCAATATTTTTGCGGGTCTCGACGTTTTTCGTAACAAAAAATGCGTTTTTTCATGCGGTTGAAGCCGTTCAGTGCATTGTTTGTCGTTGGTTTGTATTAATTGTTTAGGATTGAGATGTGATTAAATGCCGATTTTTTAAAACAGGCCTGCGTAGTGGAGGATTTCTTTTAATGTTGTGGTGCGTTAGGCTTTTTTAAACGGTATTGGACCAGTTGACGAGAAATTCCCAACATTTTGCTAACGCCATTTTTCGAACTGTTGATTTGTAGCGCCAAATCAAAAATGTAATGGTCGATATCGTCAAATAATTTTCTCATTTGCATAGGTGTACCGCTATACAGGTACGGATACACAATCTGACCGATGTGTACTGGCAGTAGTGGAAGACGCGTCACCGTGGTGTGTACCTTGCGTTGAAAGACATCAGCGTCGATAGGCTTGTCAATCACATCAGAAAACCCATAACGCATGGCCTGCGCCACATCGGCGCCACTGGTGTGGTCTGCAATGCCGAGCGTGAACGGCGCCAGGGGAAGTGTTAAATCCCCATCGATATGCGAAAGAAAGTTCTCGTCGTTAAATGCCAATTCAATGATCAGTAATGCGGGATGCCAGCGCGAAATCAGTTTGGCCGTATCTTTGTGGGTGTGCGTGCAGCGAAAATCGGCTGAGGGGGCCATGGGTTGCAATAATTCCAGTAATTGCTTGCATAGCACACGATCTTCGACGCCAAGCTGAATTCGGTTAATGAAATGATGAAAAATGCCCGGGGGTTGCATGGTTGGGGTTGCCTTATCAAAATTAGATGCGCCAATCTCGATGGACGCCCTTTCACAGCAAGGTCATTCCCGTCTGCGGCGTTGGCTTTACCTGGGAACATTACAATCTTGTTCCAGACGCTCATGAAGTAAATAGTTGTGATTGTTGCAGTGCGCTTTGAAAGCCTCGTCAGAGCCAGGTGTTGCGTTATTCCGTGGTGTGTTTCGAGCATTAATAAAGTACAGCGTTTGGCAGGGGACGACAGGGTTCCACGTCTGGAAGCCACAGTAAAAGCAGCTATTATTTTAGAAACCACCTGAGACAAAAGAAAAAGAAAGAGTAATAACGACAATGTTTGTGCGTGTTTTCAGTTTCTGTCGGACAATGAAGCGATGTCGGCTGTCTATGATGCTGCTGGTGTTTGTTTCTGCGCTGCTGGGCTGCAAGCAACAACAAGAACCGCTCTACGAACCCAAGTACAGCTTTCAGTCCCCGCACCAACAGCAGACTATTTATTCTTTTGCTGTGCATCCGCTGCATGCACCGAACCGACTATTTGATATCTATCAACCACTTGTTCGCTACCTCAATGCGCAGCTCGCGCCAACGACCCTGCGACTGGAGGCATCCTCCGACTATGCTGCTTTCGAAAACAAACTGATCGAACGCAAGTTGCATCTGGCCTTGCCGAATCCTTACCAAACCATTGAATCATTTCGGCATGGGTATAGTGTCTTTGCCAAAATGGGTGACGACCAGAATTTCAGAGGCATCATTTTGGTGCGCAAGGATTCGGGGCTGGAACACCCCCGTGATTTACGCGGAAAATCGATTAGCTATCCTGCCCCTACCGCCTTGGCTGCCGCGATCATGCCGCAATGGTTCTTGCATCAACAGGGTATTGATGTCATGCGCGAACTCGATAATCGCTATGTCGGCACCCAGGAAAGCGCCATCATGAGCGTCGTATTGGGCGAGAGTGTCGCGGGAGTTACCTGGCCACCCCCTTGGCGGGCCTTTGCCAAACAGCATCCAGCGCTGGCAGAACAAATTGACGTAAAGTGGGAAACGCCTTCATTGCTCAATAACGCCCTGGTTGCGCGCAACGATGTGCCCGCGGATCTGGTTGAACGTATTGCCAAGCTATTGGAAACCCTACATGAAACCGAAGAAGGCCAAAAAATTTTACAGCCCATGGAGCTAAGCCGCTTTGAACGCGCCAATAATCAGACCTATGCCCCCATGCGTGCCTTCATCGCCGAATTTGAAGCGCAGGTAAGACCTGTGAAACCAGGAAAATAATATATGCGATTGGGTTTCGGGCTCTCCCATCTTTCAATCAGGCAACAGTTGATCATCACCATCGCGGCCGTTCATACCATACTCATGACCGTTTTCGTGATTGATCTGGTAACACGTCAGCGTACGTTTTTGCATGATCAACAGGCTGCGCGCAATCTTAGCCTGGTACAAGGGATGGCGCGTCACGCGACCGATGAAATGCTCAGCGGCAATCTGGCAACCCTGCAGGAAATCGTCAATGGCATGACCGGATACCCGGAATTACGTTACGCCATGATTGTCGATGAGTCAGGTAAAGTGCTTGCTCATACGGATACGACAAAAGTGGGGGCGCATCTTTCCGATGCGATCAGTCTCGATTTTATTACCGGTCGCCCTGAGGCCAGGGCGTTAATCGATAATGAACGCATGATTGATGTTGTAATGCCCGTGTTATGGAAGGACGACGTATTAGGGTGGGCACGCTTTAGTACCGGAAAAGAAAAAAGTCGTGAAAACCTACAGAAAGTAACCTTTGATGGCGCTGCTTACGCCATTGTGGCCATCGTGTTGGGAATATTGCTTGCGTATCGGGTGTCCAAGCGCTTATTGCACCAACTTTATGAATTGCTGCAAATTGCTGAAGACACGCGCGCCGGCCAGCGTGAACGTCGTGTCAAAACGCATGATGCCAACGAGGTCGGGCAATTAGCGTCATCATTTAATGCCATGCTGGACACGCTGGCTGATAGGGAACATGCGTTGGAACTGTCAAACGCGACCCTGGAGCATCGTGTCGCAGAACGCACGGCCCTTTTGCAGGAAAGTGAGGCAGCACAACGCAGTATTATCGAACGCGCCAACGACGCTTTTATAACGATGGATGCACAGGGCCGAATAAACGCATGGAATCATCAAGCCACGTTGATGTTTGGGTGGTCGGAGCAAGAGGCAATCGGGCAGATGCTCAGCGAATTGATTGTGCCCCCAGCCTGGCGCGAAGGGCATAGAAAAGGCTTGCAACGCTATCTGGAAACCGGTGTGGCAACGGTTTTAAACAAGCGCGTACAAATGACGGCAGTGACGCGAGAGGGCGCTGAAATTCCCGTCGAGCTGAGTATTGGTAAACGCAGCCATCGGAATCAATGGGTCTTTGATGCCTTCATTCACGATATCACCGAGCGAAAGCAATGGGAGCGCATGCTTGCGCAACAAGCCTTGCAGGATGTTCTGACGGGGTTGCCCAATCGCAGGGCCTTGACCGAACGCCTGCCGCAGGCCATGGCGCGTGCTGATCGCTGGAAGAAGCCGTTGGCGCTGATGTTTCTGGATCTCGACGGCTTCAAGGGCGTCAATGATCGCTATGGGCATGAAGCTGGCGATCTGGTGTTGATTGAGTTTGCCCAACGCTTGCGTGCGACGGTTCGCGAGGTTGATACCGTTGCGCGCTTGGCAGGGGATGAGTTTGTCATCGTGTTGGAATCGTTGGCAAACGGCATCGACGATGTGCGTATCATTGCGACCAAAATTATTGAGGTGGCGAACAAACCCTTTAATTTCGATGCGCATTCCGCGAATTTATCGACCAGCATTGGCGTGGCCATGTATTTCCCGGGATGCGGGCTCAGTCTCGATACATTGATGAAACAGGCCGACGAAGCGATGTATGCCACCAAGCGTGCCGGCAAGAATAATTTCACCCTTGCGGCACACAGCGACAGTGATGTTTCAAAACACGCCGAGGAATAGCGGCAGCCTAGAACCAGCCTTTAATGGCTTCCATCATGGTTTTTGGGCCTGATCGTACGGGTTTTTCCGGCATCAATTCCGGATCGGTACTCACTCCCTCCGGCGTAATGGCCGAGGGTGCGAGGGGCGCGACAGGTTTGCGCGTTGCACTGTAGGCGTGATCCTGCAGTCGAGCAATCGAAAGCAAACTGTAGCCACGTAACTGATCCAGACGCGTTTGTTGTTCACTCATGATGTCGAGTGCGATCGCCTGCATATATTTACGATGCTTCGCCAACGCCTGAATCGAAGCGGTTTTCAGTGTTTCGAGTTGCTGATCCAGTTGTTGTATTCGCTCGGCCTGTGCGCGGAAGCGTTGAATCTGGCCTTCGCGTGCATTTTTGACACGACCGATGACGGCTTCCAGTTCAACCAGTTGGTTTTCCAGTTGGGCACGTTGCTTGATCAGTTGCCAGCGACGCTGTGGTCCCTGGTCGGCCAGATCCCACGCCATCAAGCCTTTCAATAGGCGGAATTTGGCTTTTTCCTCGCCGTATTCACTGTCTGATAATTTGGCGAGCGCCTGTTCCAGTGCTTTCATGCGATCGATGATTTTCAGTTGCTCATCGTCAGGCGTGCCATAGTCATCTTCGGTTTTCAGTATGCGATCGACTTCGTTGGAAATGGCATTCTGACGAGCAACCACATTGTTGCGAAACCCTTCCGCCATCGCCACTTTGCTTTGGGCCGCGGGCAGCAATTTTTCAAGGCGCTCCACGTTTGCACCAATCATCTGCTTGAACGCAGGCATTTGCGCCTGCCACTGGTTCAATACCTGGTGCAGGCGCTGTAATTCCCGGTAGCTTTGATAGCTCTGGTTAAATTCATTGCTGGCAAAGAAACGGTAAAGGTAAGGGGAGGCGCCATCGACATTGAATTCGAAGGAAGGCAAATCCCCCATCGGATCATCGCTCAACGACGGGGCAGGGCTGATGCGATCAATCCAGTCTTTCTGTAATACAAAGGCTTTGGCGTCCTCAATAGAGGCTTTTTCGGCAATAAAGGTGTTCTCGGCGTTGCGATAGGCCTCTAACGCGTCACGTAAGGCGCCAGCATCCTCATAGACATAGGGGATGTTCAATAAGGCTTCTTGCACCGCAGGGTGTGAGGCAGAGCGCTCGGCCAAATGCATCCATGGAGTCAGAGCGCCGACCTTGTCACGATTATTGATGGCGACCCAGCCCGACGCTAGTAATGCTGGTTCTGCCACCTGACCGTTGAGGCGAACCATATCCAGATAGTCTTGCGCCTGTTCCCAGTTTTTCTGGCGAAAATAATTCATGCCCATGGCAAATGCCGCTCGATCCTGTAACGCTTCGGTTTCAGGGTCGGTCGGAATCATCGTTAAAATGGAGCGGAATATTTTGGTGGCTTCTTCCGTGCGATCGACGGAGGCCAGTGATGCCGCCAGATTGTAACGCGCCCAAATGCCCAGCTCCCGATCATCCTTCACGTCTTCGAGCTGTTTCATGGCCTCGTCTGGGCGTTCCAGTTCCAGCAGGGTCATCGCGTTGAGCAGTTTTATACGTGGCGCCATTTTTTCAGATGGGCGCTGCACCTTTTCTGTGAGGATTCTATTGGCATGGGCAGCGTTACCATTTCGGTAATGCAATTCCGCCAAGGTGTACCAGGTTTTATTTGCATCTTCTCGTGTGGCGGCAGTGGGCAGCAATGCATCGAAAATCTGTTCGGCTTGTTGCAGCATGCCAAAGGAAACGAACAGCGCACCTTTCAGCACCTGAGCCTGATCGTTATTGTGCTTAAGCTGTTGCCGTTGTTCCCCGATCATCAACTTGGTCAGCGATGAAAAATAGTGCTGCTGAAAATAATCAAACAAAAAATCGCCGTAGGCCAGATCCTTGACTTCGTGCTCGCTGCTCAAGGTGGGCGCCGGCTTATCGGGTTTGTTCTCGAATGACCAGTTATTGAAATTAAACGACCAGGCCGCCTGCGCGTTCGCAGACACGCCACCCGCCAGGATAATGGCAAGCGTCAGACGTTTGATGGAGGAGCAACGAATCCGTGTGGACAACGTCATCACTCCCATTCTTTAAAGCGAAAGGCCGGCTGCTGACGTACCTTGTCGCCCTGAATTTTCAGTTCGATATATTTGGTGTCGCTGCCTTTCTCAAACGCCACGCTGACTGCGCGACGGTATTCGCGACCTTCCGGGCCAATCCCTGTGACCAGCGCCACCAGTTCATGCTCGCCTGAGGTCAAATTTCCCGTGTAAAGACGTTGCACCGCACCGCGTTGCAACGCGCCAACTTCGCGCTTGGTATAAAGATGATTGCTGATGGGGCGATCGTTGATTTTCAGCGTAACGCCATCCAGTTTGAAATACTGATCAGCATCCATCGATACAAATACATTGACCTGCGTGCTGGAGGGAAACAGCAAATCTTCTTCCAGCACGAACAGGTCACGATTGACGTTCACGACCTTTTCTTTCAGCGTCTGCATTTCAGTATCCAGACTTTGGCGCGTCGGTGTTTCGACGACCTGTTCTTCGGCCTGTTGAATACGCTTGATTTCGTTCGGGTCTTCGGTGCCATAGAGCACTTCATCGATATTGATGAATTCCTCATCCTCTGCCGGTGCTTCTTCGGCAGCGGCTTTTTCAGCAGGTTTTTCATCATCCATCAGGATTTCATCGATTTCGATGTATTCCAGTTCTTCCTCGCCTTCGATCGCGGTGGGATCTTCTTCTGTGTAGGCCGCCGGGGCGGCAAACATCAGGGCAGCGAGTGCGCTGGCCGCAAGCAGGTGAGGCAGGTGTCTAGACGTTTTGGCAGGCTTCATGAGCGTTTCTTTTGGCATGGTTATTCCTCGGCGATACGCTTGAGCGTGTCGGCAATACTGGCCGTATTCTTGACGTCATCACCTTCGAGCACCAGGCGAATGCGGCCGTCGCGATCCAGCAAAAACAAGGCAGGCAGATCATCGATCCAGAACAGTTTGGCGACACGTCCATCGTTGTCGATCAACATCGGATAACCGAGGTTGAGCTGTTGGGCGATGCTGCGCGTTTTGGCCGGGTCATCATCAAGATTGATGGCCCAGGCTTGAAATCCATAAGACTGCATTGTCGGGGCGAGCGTTTGCAGATTTCGCAGCGCGTCGGTACAGGCGCCGCACCAGCTGGCAGTAAATAAAAGCGCGCGGACATTGCCGGCGTATTCCCCTAAGCGCTGATTATCACCTTTTACACTTTTCAGGGTGAAATTGGGCGCCATGGCACCGATATCCAATTCACTGGCCGAGCCAGTAGTCGCCGCGACATTGAACAGCAATGCCGTTGCCAGGGTCAACGCACTAACGTCGCGCCTGCGGGAACGCGCACCTTGCGACAGCCGTTGCAAAGCCACCGCACGCCCCGTACAGGGAGCGTTAGCAGTGGCGTGGCGATCGGCAATTTCAGTTGTCTTCATGTCGGCTCCGATGCTCACGACGGGAAGAACTTGATCGGGAAGTTACCGCTCCAGACTTCGACATTGGCATTGCCGAAATTCAGTTGCTTCACCTTCACGACGATTTTACGTTCCAGATCCGGGTTGCCAAGCTCGCTCGATACCACGGAACAAGCGGTGACAGTCCCGTTGGGCTGAATCTGCAGCTTCAATAACAGCGTGCCCTCAAGGCCCGGATCTTCACGCAATGCGCGACGATAAATCGAATAAATCTGACCTTTATAGCGATCGAATACCAATTGAATTTGTTCAGAGGTGCGGCGTGCTTTGCCGCTTGGCCCCGTGCCTGCTGAGTTCTGCTTGAGTGGATCACCGACTTTGGCCGAGGTACTGGCAACGGCGGCTATATTCGTCGTGCTGGTTTTGCCCAGGCGCCCGGTGCCTCCTACCGTGCCGGCACCACCACCACCCGTGCTGGCTTTGGCCACTTGAACACCACCGCTGCCCCCGGCGGCCATTTTGCCAATCAGGTTACGCTGTGTGGCCGCAGGCGGGCCATCGGCTGCAATAGCTGACGCACCGATCGCTTGCTGAGTCGACGTAAACGATGCGGGAATATCTGGTTGTTCACGCAAATCGGCCAAAGAATCAAACACCTGCGCGGCAGCTTGTGCTTCCTGTTTAGCCTGTGTCTTACGAACGGTTTGCTGTTGTTCTGCCGATTGCACGGTGACTTGCGGTGCCTTCTTTACCACGGGTTTTGCCTGTGGTTTTTCCGTCACTTTCGGTTTCGGTGGGGGCACTTCCTTGGGAGTTTCTTTGGGCTTTTCTTCGGCTTTTGGCTCGGGCGTGGGCTCCGGTTTCAATTCTGGTTTGGGTTCGGGCTTGGGCTCTTCTTTGGGGGGCGGCAAGCGAATTTCTGTCACCAGTTTGGCAATGCGAGGAGGCATGATTTCTTGCTCCTCGCGTGCTTTTTCGGGCAGCGTGATCGAATTGATGCCGACAGTGAGCAACACAAACAGCACCAATGCGCCGCCGACAATAACCCGGAAATTACGCTCGTCTTCCGAAAATCGATCCCAGGGCAGGGTGGGTAGAGAAAAATAAGGCGTCTGCATTATTTGTCTCCCGTTCTCAGAACAGCCAGGGAGATTTTGGTGTACTGATTGGCGGAGCAGGTCGCCATGATGCGTTTCAGCAACTGATACGGAATCTGCTTGTCTCCCAACACCGTCACTTCACGCTCGATCTGCCCTTTATCATCAGGCAACACCGGGTTTTTGCTGGCGAGATAATCCAGCTCAGTTTTCAATTCGGGAATGTTGTCGTCCGCCCGTGCCATTACCGCACCCACATCGGCAATCTTGCGGCCGTTGACGATAATGTCGTTGCCATTCACCATCAGCGTTAGCATTTCTTTGGGGTTAAGATCAGTGCTGGATTCAGGCAGCACCAACCCTTTGCCAGGTGTGAGGTGATAATCCATCGATACGTTGATCAACAGAAAGAACAACAGGTTAGCGAAAATGTCGATGAGGGCCGTCAAGCTGATGGTCGCCACGATTTGTTTGCGATGGCGACGATCCATGCGTTTTGCGCGTGCTGATAGCTTCATGGCGCAACTCCTGTAGACAGAGATTGCGTTGGCAAAGCCTGTGGTGACAACGAAGTAGCGTTTGCCATGTCATCAGGCGGGGCATCGCCAATGGAAATGTCCGGAAACAGCTCAACCTTCACCAGTTTACCGTCCTGTTCCTGTTTGGCCGTGCGCACGGCATCCATCGTGTGGATGAGGTGATCGTAGTGAGTATCTTTCTCCATCAGCACGGTAATTTCGGTCACCTCGGGAAAGCGCATTTTTACGGCTTTCAACGTGGACACCAAACCCTCGTAATCATATTTGCCGTCGACATTGGGGTAGGACTTGAGCGGTCCGGTTTGGCGATCAAGTAAATCCATACGGTTTTTGTAAAGCACCACCTCTAGCACCACCGGCTTTTTCGGTTGTTCTATGGCAGACGGAGCAGCGCTGATCGCCGGCATATTCAAGTCATGCACGCCGATTTGTGTAAATACTGTAGAAACCAGCAAAAACGGAATGAGCGTCACCACCAGGTTCATCAGCGGGGTGATGTCCAATTCCTTTTCGGGCTCTTTGTGTCGATGTGAACGTCTTCTCATGCGCTTTTTTTCTTTTGCAATGGGCCGCTACGGGGTGCCGCAAACATCAATGAACGTGCAGCATCAAGGCCGGTGAAGGCGTTGTGCTATTGACCTTGCTGTTTGGTCTGCTGCGCTTGCGCTTGACGGAACACGTTCAAAAATTTCACCGATGCCATCTCCATGCTGTCGATCAATTGTGTGGTCTTCGACTGCAGGTAGCTGAAAATGATAAGCAACGGGATTGCAGCAATCAGGCCCAGTGCCGTGTTGTTCATTGCCACCGAGATACTCGCAGACAGCATTTCGCCTTTTCGCGCAGGGTCGGCGTTAGCCACCGCTGTGAACGCATCGATCATTCCCATTACAGTACCGAGCAGGCCAAGTAGCGTGGCGATGTTGGCAAACGTGGCAACGTAGTGAGTACGACGCTCCAGTGAAGGGATGGTTTCCATCAAGCCTTCCTCCATGGCCATTTCAATTTCTTCATGCTTGGTAGCGAAGGTGCTGCGGGTCAGTCCGTACACCAGAATGCGGGCGATGGCGCTGTTGGATTGCTTGGCTTCTTCGAGGGCCGTTTTGAACTTGCCCTGGGTCATCAGTGGGAACAAGATTTTCCACATGCCTTGATTGCGGCTTTGCACCAGATTGAGATAGATGAACCGCTCCAGTGAGATCGCAATGCCCAGCAAGAACACCAGCAACGTCACATACATGAAAGGGCCACCTTCGATAAAAAATCGCACGATGAATTCAAACAGCGATTCGGTGTGAGGTGCGGTGGCAACGGTGGCGGCGGCTTCAACTGACATGCGTATCTCCTGAGCGTACTCTTAATTATTGAAATGCAACTGCATTTTGGAAAGCAACTGGCGTAGCATTTCCAAGGATTATTGTTTTAAAAACCCGACAAATAACTGCTTCATTGTGGGGCTTCGCCGTTTTTCTGCTGTTTTTTTTGCAGCACGTTAAAGTAATCGACTTCTCGTTTCAACTCGCCGCGGTCGACGGGTTTTAATGCATCATCAAGTACCGAACGAAACTGCCGGTTGCCCGAGGCGGGGTTGCCACCCAGTTCACGATCTTGCCAGGGCACGACGTTTAACACGGCGGGGGATTCTTCGGTACCGATAATGCGCGTACCTTCGGTGACATCCTCGGCCTGCGCTAGCGATACGAAAAGCAGGTAAATGATCAAGCTAACGATTACACAAACGAGGAGAGTCGGGTGTCGTTCATACGCACTTGCTTTCATTCTGCACCTGCCCGGCGTTTCAATTCTTTCAGCCAGCCATCCACCTTTTTGTCACGCTTGTCCTGCAGGCTTTGGTACATCTCGAACTCCTTGATCGCCAACGCCGGGTCGTTCAAGTATAGGTCAGCCAGCACCGCCAGATTGTAGTGGGCGCGATCATAGCCGGGTGCCAGACGAATAGCGGTTTCATAAGCCGATTTCGCTTGATTGAAATTACCCAGTTCCCGGCTTACCACTCCCATCTCGTTAAATACACGCGGGTTTTGTGTTTGGCTGGTCATGGATTTTTTCAGCAGTTCCTGCGCTTCTTTGAGGCGGCCTTTTTTGCGTAACAAAATGGCCTGGTTAAGCAACGGGCCGCTCAGGTTCGGGTGTGTGTTGGAAATATCTCTCAACAGTGCCAGGGCTTGGTCTTCGTTGCCGGCTTTCAATGCCGTCATGGCCTGGGTGTATTGTGATTTGGCCGCTTTGGCATCCTTTTCTGCACCGGGTGCCAGTACCATGGGCAAGCTGAGTGCTCGTTTACCGACGGGCGCGGGTGCTGCGTCTGCTTCAGCCGCCTCTTTATCCTTTTTGTCGCGCTTCTTGCTTGGTTTGTCATCGCCGCCAAACCAGGAACCAAACAGGGCAGAATCCGCTTTTTCGGAAACTTTGGCCGCATCGTCGGCGCTTACGCTCTCAGCACCCGCCTTGTCGCCGCCTTTATCCGGCGAAGTGGCGCACGCGGTGAGGGTCAGTGCGAGCAGCGTAACGGCCAGCTGCCGTTGCATATCAGTAAATGGCATCAACGTAATCCTCCGCCAGTTCTGATTTTTTGTAACGGCCAGGTTGCAGTTCTGCCAGGGCGCTATAACTCTTTTGTATCCATTGATCCCAGGCGCCGTCTTTTACGCGAGCCGTATTGGCTTCGAGAATCTCGATGGATTTGTCTTCCATGGGCAAGGCTTGGTCTTCGAGCAGCAGTTCGTATTCCTCAAGGGCGTCGTCGGCGAGGCCGGCAGGGCGGTCACTGTCCATGATGGCCTTGGCGAAATTACGGTAGGCTTCACCGAGGCGGAAGGTAGCAGCGGTGGTAAATTGCAACACCCCGATTTCAGCGGTGCTGGCATAAGCATTGAGCACGGCATCCATTGCCTGTTTCTTCTGTTTGATGGACGTGCCCAGTGGTTGTGTCAAACGGATGCTCGCAAACCGTTGAAATAACGGCTCCGCATTGCGGAAGCTGGCTTCTGCGGCCAACAGACGTGTGCGGTTGGTGTTCTGGCTACCGCCTTGCTGGTAGGACTGTACCACCTTGGTCAGCCAGGCATCCCGTTGCGCGTTATTGCCATCTTCTTCGCTCAACAAGGCGAGCTTGTATTGCAGGTCAACCCGTTGCGCGAAGGGAATATCCTTTTGTGCTTCCAGTTGGGTGTAGACCCGAATGGCTTCACGACGGTTGCCTTTGTTCTCATGCAGCTCTGCCGCTTGAGTGAGCGCCGCCAGCTTTAGCTCGGCGTTATCCGAGTTGAGGGTGGCGACCTGTTCCAGCTCCCGCGCGGAACCATCGTAGTTGCCCATTTTGTCGTAGGCGACACTCAGCTTGGCCGGTACGGTCTTGGTCAGCTCGTGATCCGGGAATACCTTGCGGAAGTTTTCCAGCACTTTGACAGCCTCGCCGTATTGCTGGGTTTCCATCAGCAGGTTGGCCGCATCGTAGTCGGCTTTGGCGCGCACATCCGAATCGGGTTCAGCCAGGGCTACTTTTTGGTACTGTCTGGCGGCTTCGGCTTTCATGCCTTCTTTTTCCAGCAATTCGGCCTGCTTATAGATCGATTTTGCATGGCGATCTTTGAAGATGGTGCGCTCGGCAGCACTGAGTGAGCCAAAACTGAGAATTTTCTTGATTGAGCCTTCTGCCGCCAAAAAGTTGCCTTCGTCAAACTGGGCATTGGCCTGCACGATCCAGGCTTTTTCATATAACGGCTGGGGTACGGGGGGCGCGCGTTTGATGATCAAGTCAGCGGTGACCTGGGCGCCTTTCATGTCGTTCAGTGCCAATTGGCTGTCGAGCACGTTTTCCATCAGCTCTGGCACATGGGCGTCGCTGGGGTACGCTTTTACAAAACGCAGCGTGCTTGAGACTTCTTTGGTGATCCAGCCTTCCCGCGTGGGGTCGGTTTTCGGCAGCTTTTTCAAAAAGCCCTCATAAGAGAGCAAGGCAAAATAACCGGCTTTCTGGGCATTTTCATGCGGCTCGTAATCATAGGCGGTGCGTTCGAATTCTTCGATCGCGCCTTGGTAATCCTCGGCGGCGAACAAGGCTTCACCCAGCAACGAACTCATGAGGGGTGCGTTTTTGTCTTTAGGGAAGGTCGCCAGGTATTCGCGATACCAGCGTGCCGCTTCCATATATTTGGGAGCCTGTTTGCTGCTCTGGGCTTCGGCGTGATAGTGCTGTGCGAGTTCGACCAGATGCAGTTTCAACTCTTCGCTGTATTGTTCGCGAATGGGCGGTGTCGCTTGTTTCCAGTAATCACTGAACACGCCATAACGCTGCACGAACATCTGCTTCTCACCCAGTACCAGCGAAGGGAATCCCCCCTTGGCGTACACATCGATTTTTTTCGATGACAGAGAAGGGGCTTGCGGGTGTAACGGGTGCTTCTCAACAAAAGCGCCATAGGCGTCGGCGGCATCACGATAACGCTCCTGGAACACATAAAGCTGAGCCAGGGCGGTATAAATGCGGTCTTCATAATGACGCTCGCCTTTCTCGCCAAAATAGCTGGCTATGCTAGGCGGGCCATCGAGGTTGGAGAAAGACATCGCTGTAACGCGCAAGGTATCTTCTTCGAGCTGACGTTGCGTGCTGGTTTTGGCATCCACTTTAGTATCGGTGGCTGCTGTGTCTGTGGCGGCGTTGCCATCGGCTTGGGCGACTTGCTCGCTTGTTCCTGCCACTGGCGCGCCAGTAGCCGCAGTCGCTTTTTCTTTACTGTCAGCTTTTTCGGTTGCGTCTGGCTTGGCCCTGATCTGAGCCATGCGCGCTTCCTGGTGCGTTTTGGCTTTGTCTTCAGGCGGTGGCGGAGGTGGCGCGGGAATATAAATGTCCAGCAAGGCGATGAACTGATCCAGCGCCAGATCGTAATCCCCCTGCTTATAGAGGCTCCAGCCGTATTTATAGAGGGCGTTTTCGTGGTAACTGCTAGAGGGGCCCTTCGCCAGTACGGCTTTGTAGGCGTTGATCGCCTGGTCGTATTGGCCCATGACAAAATATTGTTCCCCGCGACGAAACTGTACTTCGTCCATCAGCGGGCTATCGGGGTAACGTTCAGCCAGGGTGTCGAGTGTGGCCAATGCCAGCTCAGGTTCGGCGTTAAGGTCGTAGGCTTTGGCCAGCAGATAATAGGTGTCTGACAGATCAGCGCCTGCGGGCGCGTCTTTGATCTGGTCTTTGTAGAGTTCGATGGCTTTGGCGTAATTGAAGTTCTTGGCATCGGCACTGCGGGTATCGACGCCCGGCTGCTCCGTGTCATCCAGCCCGGCGGCCATCAGGTTTTCTTCGGCGGCCACCATGGTAATGTCGGCCATGCGGCGCAGCGCATCGGCACGTTGTTCCGGGGTGGAAAACAGTGAGAGGGCGTTGCGATAGGTATTAATGACCTGCTCGGCCGGCACTTCATCAAGGGTCTGTTTTTGCAGACGAATATCGCGACGCGCAAGATCGCCGATGGTTTTCGGATTGCGGCTGACATTTTCGCCGCCAAACAGGGCGCTTTGATCGCGTGTTGCACAGCCGCCCAGCGCAACTGCCAGCGCTAGTGCTGAGATGTGAAACCAGCGTGCGTTTGGGTGTGTCGTTATTCTTTTCTCAGGCTTCACCGCAAGTGCCTTTATTATCTGTACCCAAAATGAAAAAGGTTAGCGCGTCTTATATGATATACAACCACTTACCATAACACCATGCAGAGTATGAACCATTAGCAACAGGTTGAGAGTCAATGGGTTGAGGGCATCGCATTGCACACCGTGCAGTGCATCACATGCTGAGACTGTTCAACATTATGGCAAGACCTTTCGAAACTTGGGGTGATGTGTGGCACAGATTCGCTGATGGGTCTCTAAAATTGCAAGATCCGTTAGCTGGATCTTGAAAATGAGTCTTATAACTAGAGAGTTGTACTTAGAGAGTTGTGCTCAACGTCTTGTACCTGAAAAGTTGAACCTGGAGAGCGCTGCTTTTGCAAAACCTTCCTCATCCTCTGCTGGTAGCCATTGATGCTCCCATGCTGGTATTTCAATCTTATTATGGGATTCCTGACTCTTTTCACGATGCGCAAGGGCGGTCGGTGAATGCGGTGTTGGGGTTTACCCTGCGGATGCTGGAGTTGCTTGGCCAGTCCTGGGGTAATACGCATAACGATGACACTGTTTGTGGTCAGGGGCGTGTTGTCCTGTGCTGGGATGAGAGTCTGGGTTCGGGTTTTCGGCATCGTTTGTATGCACCTTACAAAGCCAATCGTCCTTTGGCGGATGAGGCTTTTATTTATCAGTTGCAACGCTGTGCCGAGGTGGGCGAGGCAATGGGGCTGGCACAGTTTGCCAGTACGGAGTTTGAGGCTGATGATTTGATCGCTTCGTTGGTGCATTGGCAGCATGTGCAGGGGGCGGGGGCGATGATTGTGTCTCAGGATAAGGATCTGGCGCAGATTGTGGGGGCGTGGGATCGGTGGTGGGCGTTTCCAAAACAGTCGGCGTGGACGCAGGCTGAGTTGCTTGCGCACTGGCAGATGCCGTTGGCGCGGATTGCTGATTATCTTGCCTTGTGTGGCGATGCAGTGGACAACATTCCGGGCGTTAAGGGGGTGGGGGCGGTAACGGCCAGGGTGTTGATGCAGACGTTTGCTTCGTTGGAGATGCTTTTTGACAATGTGGCGGAGGTGGGGGCGTTACCTTTGCGGGGGGCGGCGGGGGTGCAGAAGAAACTTGTGGCGCAGCGGGAGGAGGTGTTTTTGTTTCGGGAGTTGACGCGGTTACGGGGGGATGCGTTGGGGGTTGAGGATTGGCGGGGGGCGACTTTGAGGGCGGCTCAGGGGGAGCGTTTTCGGGAGGTGATGGTGGCGTGTGGGTTGTGGGGGCGGGTGAAGAATAGGGCTCAGGGGTATTTTGGGGGCTTTTGATTGTT
>CAYYPW010000022.1:0-91613 GCA_964473645.1 uncultured Moraxellaceae bacterium | reverse complement strand
ACACCAATTTGCTGAGCTATATGTTTTTGGGAATGCCGGGTAATTTGATGTTAGGGGCACCCGACCCCTTCATGGTCAAACGCGGATATGCCCAAGTTGCCGTGGATGCACTGGGTACCGGCGCGTCGGAAGGCGGTTGGGAATTATTCGGCGAAGAAGAACAGTTGGGATTCGCCGATGCGGTGGACTGGGTGCACCAGCAACCCTGGGCCAATGGCAAGCTCGGTGTTGCCGGCGTTTCGTATATGGCGATCAGCTCGTTGTTTGCGGCGCAGCATCGCCCTGATTCGATCCATGCCGTATTTGCCAGCTTGCCCATGGGCGACGCCATGCGCGGCATCGTCGGGACCGGAGGTTTGCTCAACGGATTGTTCATGAGCACATGGATGCGTATTACGCAAACACTTTCAACACAGAATGTAATGACGTCAGTGTTGAATCCACGCTTTATGACGCAACTTGTGCAAACTACACAAGAGCATGTGGATCAGATTGATCGTTACTACTTGCCGTTGATCAATGATGCACTCGATGGAGCCCCCCAATACAGTTACGACAGTGAATTCTGGCGTACGCGTTCACCGCTGGAGAATATCGATAAAATCAAGGCGCCCACGTTTATTTTTGGTGCGCTGCATGATCTTTTTCAGCGTGATGAACCGTTGTTGTTCGAAGGGTTGCAGCGCAATGGGGTCGAGTCTCGCTTGGTCATTTACAACGGGGTTCATTTCGAAAATTTTGTGACTTCGCACGTGGGTAATGGCCAGGTGGCACCCATCGACTACCTGCTGTTGCAGTGGTTTGACAAATACCTCATGGGCATGAGCACCGGTACAGAAAATATTCCGGCGGTAGTGCAGCACGTAAAAAATTATCCCACTGAAAGCACACCACCAGGATATCGCAACGACAGCTATGCCACTACCACGACCTGGCCGCATCCGCTCGCAGCGCCTGAGCGCTGGTATTTACGCGGTGATGGCAGCCTGACCCACAGCGAACCCGAAAGTGAAGAAACCGGCCACACCATGACAAACCCGGAACATCCGGTGGGCGAGGCATATCGATCCGATGGGTTTTTGTCATTTGACATTCATATCAATGACGGCACCGAATGCAGCCGCAGCTATCAACAATGGACCTTAGGGTTAGAGTTACCGAACGCGTGTTTCAGCAATAGCGAAAAAACGTCGCAACAACGCGTGATCTTTGAAACCGCACCCATGCCTGAGGACTATTACATCAATGGCCCGATACAGGCGGATATCTGGATCGACAGTACTGTCACCGAAGCCGTCGTAGCGGTGCAGGTTGAAGAGGTGGTTGAGAACCGGTCGCTGCCCATTACCAATGGCCAATTGCTGGCATCAGTGCGTGCGGTAGATGTTGAGCGATCCCGCTTTCTGCAGGGCGAAATGATACAGCCCTTCCACTACTTTACCGAAGAAACCAGCGCACCTTTGGTGCCGGGTGAGGTGGTGAAATTGCCGATCGAAATATTCCCTACCAGTACGATCATTCGCAAAGGCAACAAATTGCGTATTGCGATCAGCCCCAGCAACCAGGCGCAAGGTATGTTGAATTACCCACGTCAGGCGCTGGCAGAAGGCGGTATCACCACGATACATAACAGCCCGGAATATCCGTCGAGTATTGTATTTCCGGTCGTGCCTTTGAGTGCGCTGAACTGAAACACGGCGTTAGCCGATCAATCACTACGTTATTTGCGCGTGACGAAACCAAGGAGTAAAAGAAAGATGTCTGCTGATGATTCGATCGCAAGCCATTCACTCACGAGACGCCAATTCATGGAGACGGCGTTGGCGACCGCTGCCGCAGGCAGTGTTTTGCCGGGATGTAAATTTGTAGCCGGCTCTGGCAATAACACCCTTCCTGTGCCGCCAAATTTTCCGGTGGGTATCGAGTTGTATCAGCAGGGGTTTATTAATTGGGCGCGCGAAACCAAGATAGCGGGCGTGTGGTCCTGTTCGCCGCGTAACGCTGACGATGTAGTGACGCTGGCGAACTGGGCGAGAGCCCACGACTATCGCCTGCGCCCCTTTGGCAGTGGCCATGGTTTTGCTCCAACTTTGTTGCCGCGGGGTGACAACGGCCAGCAAGTCGTGTTGGTGCATACGCATGAGCTTCTCAACAAGATCACCGTCAATGCAGGCGATGACATCAAATCGGTGACCTGTGACGCAGGCGCTTATATCGAGGCGATCTGTAAGGCGCTCGAAACCCATGATCTGGGGCTTTACCACACGACAGCGCCCGGCAACATCTCGATTGCCGGTGCATTGGCCATGAATGCCCACGGTGCGGCCGTGCCACGGTTAGGCGAAACCCTGCAGCCAGGCCACTCATTCGGCACGTTATGTAACCTGGTGCTGGAAATGACTGCGGTGGTGTGGGATGAAGCGCAGGGGCAGTACGTGTTAAAAACCTTTCGCCGTGACGAACCAGCGATTGGGCCGCTATTGACTTGCGTGGCGCGGGCCTTTGTCACCCAGGTTAAATTGCAAGTGGGGCCGAACCTCAAGATACGGTGCTTGAGCAACGTAAGCCTGACCGCAGATGAAGTCCTTTGCCTGCCAGAAAATCAGGGTACAAATTCATTTGCCAATCTTTCTGATCGATATGGCACAGTCGATGTGATTTTTTATCCGTTTGAATCGCAGCGACGTATCTGGGTAAAAACCTGGACGGTCACGCCGGAAAAACCTGCCACCAGCCGCGAAGTGTTGGAGCCCTATGCCCTCTCATCAGGCGTAAAAGTGGCGCCTGTTGCGGCGGACATGATTGCCTCGGCCCTGCGCACTTATCCCCGACAGATTGTTCCGCGCTATAACGCGTTGTCATTTAACGGGATTGCCTCGTTGATGGCGAATGAGAATCCTGACACCAAACTCAATGACATATGGGGGTCGGCTTATACCACGACGTTATACGTGCAGCCGGCGACGCATCGCAAAACCGTCGCTGCCTGGGGCGTTATCGTGGCCCGCACCAATCTGCAACGGGCATTGGGCGAGTTTTACCAATTTTTCATGCAATTGATCGAAGATTTCAGATCACGTGGCCTCTACCCCTATACCGGCCCGTTTGAGCTGCGTGCTCATGGGCTCGACCAATCCAGCGATGTGCTGATGCCCAATGCAGTGGAGCCGTTCCTGTCGGGGGCTCGTCCGCATCCTGAGCATCCAGAAAAAGATACCGTTATTTGGTATGCAATCAACAACAACGTTGATCAACCGGCAGCAGCAGAATTCAACACGCGTCTGGAACAATGGTTTTTAAGTCATTTTGCCGATTATGGTATCGTGCGCCCGGAATGGACCAAGTCTTATGCGTACACCGCAGAGGGTGCATTTGGGGGTGGTTGGACCAACGACAAAGTGTTGCTGGAAACTTTTCCCAACACCTGGCGCCAAGGCTACCCTGCAGGCACAACGTGGGATGATGCCGTCGCGCAGCTAAATGCCATGGACCCGCACCGGGTATTCAGCAATCGCTATCTCGATCGGTTGTTTGCGGCTGCACAATGACACCGGCTCGTCAACACTCTCTGCGGTTCTGAAGCGAATGCATTTGCGTTGGGGGTAACTTCGGGTGTCAGTGTGGATGCGATTTGATAAACTTGTCACCCCTCTGTCGGCGGTGCATTCATCAGCAGACATACACGATGTGCAAACCAGTGATTAAGAACGTATGCAAAATCCCGTGTACCACAAAAATGTACTCGACCTGGTGTGCCTGTCGCTGATTTGGTGGGGGCTGGTGGGGGTGGTGAACCCGATCGGTCATTTTCCACTGAATGACGATTGGTCTTATGGCATTGCCGTAGAACGCTTATTGTCGACCGGGGATTTTCGTCCGCAGGGTTGGACGTCCATGCCGCTGCTCACTCACACCCTGTGGGGTGCATTGTTTTGTCTGCCCGATACTTTTTCTTTTACCTCGTTGCGATTTTCCACCCTGACCATGGGGTGGATTGGTTTAATGGCGAGCTACATGCTGATTTTCTCGCTGTTTCCTTCTAGGCTATTGGCCTGTATCGCTGCTGCGGCAGTCGCGTTTAATCCGATTTATTTCTCACTGTCGCACACGTTCATGACGGATGTGCCTTACACCGCTCAGAGTATTCTCGGGGCTTTTTTTCTGGTGCTGCATCTTAAAACCGGATCACGCTGGTGGCTGGCTTTGGGTATCGCCTGCTTGTTGCTGGCTACCTTGTCGAGACAGTTGGCGCTTTGTTTGCCAGCGGCGTTTGCCCTTACATTATTGTGGCGTGAGCGCATGACCCCAGGGCTGTTGATGCGGGCAGGCCTGCCGTTGGGCATTTGTCTGGTGGCTCTGATGGGGTGGCAGCATTGGCTCGATGTGAGTGGGCGGCTTCCCGCCATGTATAGCGTCAAATCGGCCGATTTGATGAACACCCTGCTTGACCCGCAAAAACTGATGAAAACACCGTTCAAGAATGCGCGTAAAGCGTTGATGTATCTTGGCCTGTTTCTTTTACCTTTACTTTTGGTCATTGGATTACATAAGCCCTGGGTGCAAAAAAATCGTTGGCGCTTTTTTGCCTGGTTGTTGGCGTTGGCGGTAACGCTTCCGGTGATGTTAAAAGCCATCAAGGGGAAATCCGGTGCGGTAATGCCCATGATCGGCAATATCTGGATTCCGTCGGGGATCGGGCCATTGACCTTGCGCGATACCCTGATTTTAAACCTGCCCAATGTGTCGCCGCTTGCTGCGGAAATCTGGATCATCATCACGTTGTTGAGTTTGCTTGGTGCAGTTTTTCTGTGTTTTGGATTTGTCCGCTGGCTCGCCACGGAAACCCATCGCTTGCGGTTTCGTCAACAGAATAGCGATCAGCATCGTGCCGGGCTGTTTCTCTTGCTTGCCCTGTTAATCTATATGGCACCGCCCTTGATTGCAGGGCTGTTTGACCGATACATGATACCGGTGGTTGCACTGGCGGCGGGTGCGATAGCGGCCTATTTGCCGCGAGATGTATTTTTTGGCACGACCCGTGCCAGTCTAAATTTCAGGTTATTTTGTGCATTGACATTGATGCTCGCCATGGGGTGGATGGCGGTGGCGGGAACCCACGATTATCTCGCTGCCCATCGTACCAAATGGGCGTTATTGAATGACTTGATGAAAGAGGGCATACCACCCGAGTCTATCGACGGTGGCTTTGAATTCAACGGGTACACTTTATATGATGATCAATATAAAGCCTCGCCCGATAAAAGCTGGTGGTGGGTCAAGGATGATGAATATCAGCTTGCTTATGGCCCCATGCCGGGATTGACGATAGAGAAGCAAGCCACTTATCGTCGATGGATAACGGGGGGCACAGAGGGCAGGATTTATTTATTGAGAAAACCACAGTTATAGTGGAATAACCGAAGCATATTTCCGTCGCAAGGGTTGGTATCGCCCATGTATCGTGTGAACAGATGGATTGTTCTAGTTTACCAAGCAACCACCTTATCATGGTGTCTGCCAACCCTTTAAATCCGCCTTCGATAGGTTTGCTCTCCGCGAGAGTCATCCTATAACGCTCGCCCTAATGTCTTTCTACTTCCGGTTTGCCGATGGCAAACGGTGGGTCATCCCGCTTTTCCTGAGCGTACTCAAAACAAATCAACAAATGTGGCGCAGTCGCGGTGTTATCCATCAGATGCATAAGTTTGGTTGCGTGCGCTAGCCGGCTGAGCCACTAAAACGCTTGCAAACGATATTGTAATACAATTACAGTTATGGGGGTATACGGTAGCGTCCATGTTTGTTGCTTTTTCTGACCCGTTGCCGTCCTTGTCGCCATGAACACAGGAATATCCCCATGTATCGGAAGCAAAATACCTTGGCGTCCCCATTGTTGGCTGGTATCGCTGCAGCGGCATTATTGACCGCCTGCAAGCCTCCAATGATCGCCTTTGACCCCGATGGCACGCTGGATGCCCGCATTCGCTATACCGAATTCGGTGTGCCCCATATCGAAGCCGACAACCTCGAAAGCCTTGCCTACGGTGTGGGCTATGCCTACGCGCGCGACAATATTTGTCTGCTGGCGGATTTGATCGTGCGGGTCAACAGTCAGCGTGCCCGTTATTACGGCCCCGATCTGGTGGCTGGCAGTGGTGACGGCCAACATCTGGTGAGCGATTTTGGCTATCTGGCCCTCGATGTGCGTCAGCAGGCACAGACAGGTTTAGCCAGCATGAGTGAAAACAGTCGCGCCATGCTGTCGGGTTACGCCAAGGGGTATAACCAATACTTGCAAAATACCGGCAGCGATCAGCTCGATCCCCTGTGTGCAGGCAAGCCATGGGTGCAGCCCATTACCGACGTTGACATGCTCACCGCATTGCTAGGTACTGCGTTGTATCCAGGGTCGGCGCAATTTATCCCGGCCATGTTCGTGGCCGCGCCACCGAATACCCCTTATTTGCCCGAGCCTGCCCCTCAGCTTGCCCGTGATGCCACGACCGGTGACAAACGCCAGACACGGTCGCCGCTCAATTTGGCGTTAGCGACACAGGTTCAAGCAGGTCTGCCTCAACTCAATGCGCTTGAGCTGGGTTCCAATGGGTGGGCGTTGGGCCGGCAAATGACTCAATCGGGTAAGGGCATGTTGTTGGCGAATCCACATTTTCCGCATTCTGGCCCCATGCGCTTCTGGCAGTTTCATACCAGGATTCCTGGTGTTTTAAACGTGATGGGGGCCTCTATTGGGGGCGCGCCGGGTATGGTCAATGTTGGATTCAATGATCATCTTGCCTGGACGCATACCTACTCGACGGCAGAGCACGTGATTGCCTATCAACTAACGCTCGAACCGAGTGACGCCAGCGGTTTGACCTATATCGTTGATGGGGTGCCCAAAGCCATTCAGGGCAAGGTATTGACGGTCGATGTCCAGGTGGCGCCCGGGGTGGTGATGCCGTTTCAGAAAACCATGTATTTCAGCGAATTTGGGCCGATGTTCGTCGCCCCCAATCAATTACCCTGGGGGAATAACGCTGCGGGTCAGTTCGTTGCCTATTCCATCAAGGATGCCAACCGGATGAATTTCGATGTGATCGATCATTGGCTGGCCATGAATGTGGCGCGCACCATGGAGGAGTTTCAGCAATCGTTTAAGCAATACGACGGGGTGATTTTCAATAATACGCTAGCGGTCGACAAGAAAGGTGACACCTTCTATATCGACGACTCGACCGTACCCTATCTTTCGGAGGTGGCTGAGAATGCCTTGCGCACTAACCCTGCGTTGATACAAATGCGCCGTCTCGCGGGGTTTTCTATTTTGCCCGGCAATTCCGCAGTGTTTGATTTTACTGGCCCCGTGCCGTATGAAAAAGCGCCCAAACTCAGCAGACAGGATTTCGTGCAAAATTCCAATGACAGTTTTTGGTTGACCAATCCCGCTGAACCGATACGTGGCGTGTCTATTTTGTATGGCAAAACCGATAATGAGCAGACATTGCGTTCGCGGATGGGGCATGCATTGTTGAAGGACGCCACCGGCAGTGATGGTCTGTTTTCGGTACAGGAACTCGAAGCGGCTTTGTTCAGTGAACGTAGCCTGCTGGCCGAAGAAATTCTTGCCGATTTGTTGGTGCAATGTCAGGCGCAAGGAACGACGCCAGTGTTTGTCAATGAACAGGCAGTTGATGTTTCGCCAGCCTGTAACGCGCTAGTTCAGTGGGACGGTCACACCTTTAAAACCAGTCGGGGTGCCCATTTGTTCAGGGAGTTTGCGCAGTTGTTTGCCAGTGCTCCGCAATGGCAAGTGCCCTTTGATCCGCTACAACCCACCACCACACCTAACACCCTCAACGCAAATGCAACCACCTTGCAACAGTTGGCGCAAGCGATGTTGCGGGTGCAGTCTGCCGGTATTGCATTGGATGCGCCCTTGGGGGATGTGCAATTTGTCGAACGTACCCTGCCCGATGGCAGCCCGACGGGCGAGCGTTTACCGTGGACGGGGGGTAATAATATCGAGGGTGGGTTTAACGTGTTTCGCCCAGTCTTTTCCAATGATGGATCATTGATTCCGCGCCACGTATACCCGCCGATATCTGGCTCGCAATTGAGTGCGGTGGGGCAGGGCTATCAACTGGCTTACGGGTCGAGTTGGATGATGACGGTGCAATTTACCCATAAAGGGCCGGTGGCAAGAGGACTGATGACCATGTCGCAATCCACGCATTCGCAGTCGCCGCATTGGATGGATCAAACCCGAATATATTCTGAGGCACCGGAGCTACGCGATATTCCGTTTCGTGAGGCGGCGATTAATAAACACACCAAAGAGGATTTCGTGATTACGACGCGTTTACCGCAGTAGACAATCACATCACATCGGTAAAATAATTGGGTGTTAACCGTCAATGCCAGGTTTCTTGCGAAACCTGGCGTTTTCTGCCCGGATCAGGAGGATTTTCTGATGCGCAGGGTTATCTCGGTGAAGTTTTCATTGTGGTCGATGGGGGTGATATGCAAGCCATCGATTTCTTTTCCTTCTTTATCTTTCATGCCCACTTTTCCAGACATTGTCGTACCGCAGCCTTTGGTGCAATTGGCGCGATAGACGAAGATTTCACGCCCATAGTTGCCTTGCGAACTTCTGGGAAGCGCGATAAACAGGCGTGATGCATCTTTGCTGGAGACCTGCGTTCTGTCATACACGTAGGCCATGGGTGCTTTGCTGGAATTCTCGTCTTTAATATTGAGATTGACCGCTCTGAGTTTGACTTCGATTTCACCGCCTTGATCGAGTGGCGTGTTGATTTTTACCACGTCGGATTTATCGGTCCACCCTAGCCAGAAGAGTTGCGGTGCATTGTAATTCAAAGAGGGTAGCGATCCCATATACGTACTCGGGTCGGCATATTCATCAAAACCGCCGATATTTTTGTTGCCATGCCCCAGGCCAAGAATGTGTCCGGCTTCATGTGGGTAGGTTCTGAAGAGTCCGCCACCGTCTAGCCAGACATTTCCCGAGCCTGCGTGCGAGCCTTTGCACTCTGCGCCAGGCAAGGCGAATATATTAAAATAAGCGTTGTCTTGGGCTTTTCGTAATGCCTGATTTTGTATTTCCTGGCAACTACCGCCATCTACTACAAGCGTTTCTTTGCCAACAATCTCTGTATCAAATTGGCCACGCGAAGCGGTTCTGAAAAACTTCATTAAATGCTGAACGTTTCTCACAAGTTCATCCATGTCTGCCGCTTTGGCTTTGGTGACGACACGAAATATCTTGATGGGCTTGGGTTTGCCGTCGCGGGTGATGGCCAGGTTGTTATTGAAATTGGTCACGCATTGCGGTTCATTGCTTTTGCATTCGTATTGCCCGGCAAACACCGAGGACGACAGCAGTGCCAGTGATGCAACCATTGAAAAAGCCACGCCACGCATCGTGAAGAGCGGGCTTATTTTATTGTTTTTGTTGTTGAATTTTATGCTCATGGTGGCGCCTCTTGAAATTTGATGGGCTAAAACTGCGTGGGATAGCAGGCAGTTTCAGAATACAAACCCATGCGTGTTTGTTGCATGTCATGAGCTGCCAAAGAATGATCCTGGTACGACGTAGTGAGGCGGTAATCCGGTACAGCCATCATTCCGAAATGCCATAGGCACTCACGATATGCGCAATAAATCGACTGAGCTTGGGGAGTTGGCGGCGATCAGATGCATACACCAAATACACCGGCCGGGCCGGGGGAGAGCAGTGGTGCAGCACTTGTACCAACTGCCCGCTTTTAAGGTCATTGGCGAGCAGCACTTCGGGTTGCATGATCAATCCCAATCCCTGTCGTGCTGCGGCCCGTAATCCATCGCCATGGTTACAAATGAGTCGCGCTTCCTGCGGCCAGAGCAAGCGGGTATCACCATCGTGCAAGGTCCATTCGGTGCGCCGTTGCCAGAGAGCATGGCTCAGGCAATCGTGAGACGCCAATTCAGTTACTTTTTGCGGGGTTCCACGTTCTGCAAGATAAGCGGGTGCGCCAGCGATGATCATGCGGTAGGGGTGAAGCGGTCGGGCCACCAGATTCTCGTCGATAACGTTGCCAATACGAATGGCCGCATCAAAACCTTCGCCCATTAGATCTGTAACGCTGTCTGTCAGCTGCAAATCAACGCGTACCTTTTTGTGTCGTTGCAGAAAGTCGGCGACCAGCGGGGCAATGACCTCGCTACCAAGCGTAACGGGTGCACTGATACGCAGGACGCCTTGCGGTTCCTGTCGGCTGCGTTCAACGGCTGATTCTGCCCAGCGTATTTGTTCGAGGATGCGCTTGCTGTCTTCATAAAAGGCGATACCCACCTCTGTGAGGCTTTGCCGGCGCGTGCTCCGTTGCAGTAAGCGCGCCCCGAGGTGGGCTTCGAGTTGTTGGATATGCTTGCCGACCATCACCGCTGAGATTTGCAGACGTTCGGCTGCTGCTGCAAAGCTGCCGGCTTCTACGACCGTCACCATCACCTCCATGCTGCGCAGTTTATCCATCTGTATTCGAAACTCCTGATTAGTAATGGGCGAACTGAATTCGACTTTATCTCGTTATGGGTTAGCAACACAATGATCCCAGCGACAACTTCGGTGACAAACACCGCCCTCCGACCTCTCAGAAAAAAGGAACGCAATCATGAAAACTCTTTTAATCGGCGCTACCGGCGCCATTGGGCAAGCCGTCCTGCAGAATCTCAGCAGCCGTCATGACGTCATTACCGCCAGTCGCTCACATGAACAGTATCGAGTGGATTTGGCCGATCACGCCTCCATAAGCCATTTGCTGGAAACCGTAGGAAGGGTGGATGCGATTGTCTGCACGGCGGGTAACCTGCATTTTGGCCCGCTCGAAACCATGACGGCCGCGCAATTCAATTTAGGATTGCAGGATAAATTGCTTGGCCAGGTACAACTGGTATTGGCAGGGCAGCATTGGTTGAATGAGGGTGGCTCGATCACGCTCACCACCGGTATTCTCGGCATCGAACCCATTCGCATGGGTGCCAATGCAACGGCCGTTAACGCGGCGCTTGAGGGCTTCGTCACCGCCGCCGCGATCGAATTACCGCGTGGAATTCGTATCAATGCCGTCAGCCCGACCTTGTTGACAGAATCTATTCCCACCTACGGGCCATTTTTTCCTGGATTTGAAACCGTGCCAGCGGCGCGCGTAGCATTGGCCTATCAACGCAGTGTTGAAGGAGGGCAGACGGGGCGTGTTTATCGTGTCCAATAATAGTCGATGAATAACGCCATATCTTAGTGGCTATTTGCACTTGATTTAAGTCGCCCCGCATCAGTAAGTGCGGGGCACTTATTATGTAACCGAAAATCATGTAACCGAAGATCAATCTGCCCATTGCTCTTTATTGGCTCTATAAGCCCGATCGCTTTCATAAAATTAAAATATTTCAATAGGTTACTATTCAGACTTGGCGTTTGCTTGACTGATCGACCACTCAACACAATTCAAATTTGCACTATCGTTCCGCTGGTGGTTAAATGGGGGTGTCGTTAAGTATACGCTGTATAGTTGTCACGCCTGCTTAATCACACCCAATAAAACTATAAAAGTAGCCTCGATAAACTCTCAATTAGAGCGGTCGTGTAGTGCGCTCAATAAAAAACACTTAAAAAAGCACTTAAAAGAAGAACAGGGGAAACCACTATGAAACTCAATCCCACGCGGTCGTTACTGGCGGCAGCGCTGGTCACGACGCTGGCTGGCTGTAATCTCACTGTAAAAATTGTGGATGACAACGGCACCGAAAATACGGGCGGCACGGTCGCATCCGCAGATGGCAATATTAATTGCCCCGATGCAGCATGTACGTTCAACTACCCCGGCTTTAGCACAGCGGTCACCTTGACCGCCGTGGCCAGTGCGGGCTATGAATTTGCAGGATTTACCGACGCAGCCACCCAATGTACCAACGGTGCAGAAGATTCATTGGCGACCGGCACCTGTCTCACCACCGCGGCGATGCCAAAAACCATCGTGGCCACCTTTAATGAATCCAATGCGGTAGACCCCTGCCCAGAAGACGAAGAAGATAACTGTCTGGCCAATCCTGACGGCGATTTCGATGGCGATGGCGTTAAAAACGATACTGATGCCTGTCCTGAAAACAATCCTGATACGTGCCCGGCAGGCGATCTGGATAACGATGGCGTCAATAACGAAGATGATGCGTGCCCACTGAATGCCGACAATAACTGCGACGCAGGCGATCTTGACGGTGATGGCATTTTGAATGGCGGCGACGTGTGCCCGCTGGACAATACCAATAACTGTTTAGCCAACGCCGAAGGTGATTTTGATGGCGATGGCACCAAAAACGGTGATGATGCCTGTCCGCAAGATAATCCAGACAGTTGCCCGGTGGGCGATCTGGATAACGACGGTGTTAACAATGCCGATGATATCTGTCCTTCACACCCACAAGACCTTTGCCCCGCAGGCGATACCGACAGTGATGGCATCACTGACACGCAAGACTTGTGTCTGAATGATGCAACCAACAACTGTCTGAATAATCCGAACGGTGATCTCGACGGCGACGGCGTGAGAAACCAGCTGGATGTTTGCCCCTCCGATAATCCCAATAGCTGCCCGGCCGGCGACCTGGATGGCGACGGTGTGAATAACGCTGCTGATGCGTGCCCAACTGATGCCTCTAACAGCTGCGCGGCAGGGGATATCGATGGTGACGGTATCAACAACGGCAGTGATCTTTGCCCGGTCGATCCAGCCAATAACTGCCTGGCCAACCCCAATGGTGATTTGGATGGAGATGGTGTCAATAACGCCACTGATGCATGCCCCTCTAATAACCCAGATAGCTGCCCGGCCGGTGACCTGGATCGTGATGGCTTCAGAAATGAAGTGGATAACTGCCCGGTCAACGCCAACAGCAATCAGGCAAACTTTGATGGCGACAGCCTGGGTGATGCTTGCGACCCCGATGATGACAATGACGGCGCGGGTGATGCACAGGATTGCAATGCCTTTGACGCAAGCGTTTATCCTGGCGCAACCGAATTACCCGATGGCAAAGATAACAACTGCAACGGTTCGACCGACGAAGGCACAGAGTTAAGAGCACCAACGGATCTGCGTAAAGTGGGCTCGGGCTGCTGCAATACCTATGGGGATTTCGCCTGGACGCCTACGCCGTTTAACGATGGCTATGAGATTTTCATGGATGGCTATTTTGGTGGTGGTTGCTTGACTGACCATGGTGCGGTCATCAATGGTCAAGTGGGTCAAGGTCGCGTGTCGGCAGCGGGCTTGTGCTTGGGCTCCAAGTACAATGTCAGAATCCGGGCGCGCCGCAATGGACAATGGAGTGCATGGTCGCCCAATATTAACATAACGCTCTAAATCAGCCTGAAGACGCCGGCGGTGCAGTGATTTGCTCGCCGGCGTTCTACCCTCCGAAATGCGCTTTTGTTTCTTTCTATCCTCCCCATCCTCTCCTATTCTCTAACTTCACACGAAGCTTAGAGGTTTGGCTAAATGCCCGTTCGCCGATATACCTGCCTGTTTTTGGGTGCTTATGCATTGATTGCATCGATGGCAGGGGCGTTTGCGGCCGAGGGGGAATCAGCAGAGATCGCATCCACCGGCGTAAGTGTGCGTGGCATGTTGGAGCCACGCTCAGAAGCCACCCTCTCAAGCCAGATAGCCGCGCGTGTCATCGAATTACCCTATAAAGAAGGGGATGCCTTCAACAAGGGCAGTGTCTTGGTCAAACTCGATTGCGAAATCTACCAAACCCAACTCGAAGCGGCCGAAGCTGCCAGCAGTGCCGCCAAAGCCCAGCTCGACAGCGATCGTCAGCTGGCCAAGCTGAACTCGATTGGAGCGCTGGAGGTGCAACTGTCAGAAGCGAATTACCGCAAGGCGGTGGCCGAAGCCAATGTCACGCGGGCACTGACCAAGCACTGTACTATTACAGCGCCCTTCGCCGGTCGGGTGGAAAAAAACGAGATTCACAATTACGAAAGCGTGGGGGAGGGCAGCGAGTTGCTGGCGATTGTGGATCGCGGCACACCGTATATTCGATTGATTGTGCCCTCCAAGGCATTGGATTGGCTTAAACCGGGCACTGCTTTTACGTTTGAAGTTGATGAAACCGGGGAAACGTTTCCGGCCAAGATTAAGGCGTTGGGGGCCCGGATTGATGCCGTGAGCCAGACATTGCCGGTGCGTGCTCAATTTACTGGGAATCCAACCACCCTAACGCCTGGTATGAGTGGTACCGCTCGTTTCACGGTTCCCCCGAAATAGAGGCATATATGGCTAGTGGAGCCTCTGTGAACGATTCTGCATCCAGTAACCCCTCATCAAGCCCACCTACATCGCCGCGCGCGGCAATAGGCGCAGATCCAGCGGCCAAGTTTTCAGTCTTTCTGCAGCTGGAGAAAGCCGCACGCGATGCCCAGACACAAGAAGCCCTTGCTTTCACCATTGTCAATGATGGGAAACGGCTGTTTGGATTTCGCCAGTCGATGTTGGCGTTATTGATGCCAAACGGTAAGGCGCATATCGAAGCGGTGTCGGGGGTTGCCATTCTCGAACGCGACGCGCCTTATCTGCAGTGGTTGCAAGCGGTACTACACACCTTACCTCACGCAGTAGAAATGCAAGCGCCGTTGGCGCTGAGTGCAGACCAGTTGCCGGCGCATTTACGCGACGCCTGGTCAGAATGGTCGGCTCCTTATGTGGTGTGCGTACCTCTACGGACGCAGGAGTGTATAGGTCTGTGGTGGCTAAGCCGCGATGAACCCTGGCGGGAAGGCGAGCAACTGTTGGCTGCGCAATTGGCGCATGCCTATGCTCACGCCTGGCAGGCGTTGGTCGGTAAACCGCGCTCTGCCAGTTTTACTTGGAAACGTACCGTGCTGGTGCTTGCTGTGATAATGGCCCTGTTGGCATTACCCGTGCCTCAGTCCGCGCTGGCGCCCGCAGAAATTACCGCGGCCAATCCTTTGCTGGTGGCTGCGCCTATCGATGGTGTGATCGCAAATTTTGCCGTAGAACCCAATCAAACGGTAACGCAGGGCCAGGAATTATTTCGCTTTGATGATACCAATTTAAAAAGCGAGCGCGACGTTGCACAACGCACCCTGGAAGTAGCAGAAGCTGAGTTGAAACGCGCATCCCAGGGGGCGTTTACTGATCAAGAATCATCGGCGCAGATTGCGTTGTTGCAAGCACGGGTCGCACTCAGAAAAACAGAACTCAGTTATGCGCAAGCCATGTTTGATCGCGTTATCGTGCGGGCGGAAAGAGAAGGCGTGGCAGTGTTTGCTGATCCCTTGTTATGGATCGGACGCCCCGTGAAAACGGGTGAGCGCATTTTGCAAATCGCCGATCCCGCTAAAACCGAGTTGCGTATTCATTTGCCCGTCGGCCAGGCGCTCGCGCTCGATAGTGGCGCAGAAATCAAATTGTTTCTAGATAACGACCCCCTTAATGCGCTCAACGCCAGGCTCACCGAAGCGAGCTATGAAGCTGCCCCGCAACCCGATGGCACGCTTGCTTACCAGCTTGATGCTCGCTTTGACCAGGGGCAGCCATTACCGCGTATCGGGCTGCGGGGAACAGCCAAAGTGTATGGCGATCATGCCTCGTTGTTTTATTTCGTGTTTCGTCGGCCGCTGTCCGCTCTGCGTCAAACACTGGGCTTTTAATCATGTCTACGGTTGTGTCGGCTAATCCGCAAACCACAGCGCCGCCGCGATTGCCTGCATTGCGCGATGATTTGCACTTGTACGAAGGCCCACCTGCCATGGGAGGCGCACCCACCTGGACGGTCTATGACCCTGTGCGGGGACGTTATTTTCAGATTGGCTGGCTAGCGTTTCGCTTGCTGAATTATTGGCGGCTAGGGGACCCTGATGCGGTTTTGCAGGCAGCGATACAGGGCACCACATTAGAAGCTGACGACAATGATGTAAAAGAAATGTTGCTGTTTCTGCGTTCCAATAATCTTCTTTCGGGCGATGCGTCGGGGCAGAAAGAGAGCTATCTGGCGCAGGTAAAAGCCGCCAAAATGAGCTGGGGCAAATGGCTTTTACATAACTATTTGTTTATTCGTATTCCCTTGCTGCGCCCCGACGCGTTTCTTGCCAAGACCTGGCCTTGGGTACGACCTCTATTCACACCACAATGCTTGTTGATTGTGATGGCCTTGGGCCTGCTCGGATTATTACTCGCCGCGCGACGCTGGGATGAGTTTCTCGCCACCTTCATGCATTTTTTCTCGTTGCAAGGCGCGATACTGTTAGCCTGCACGATTACATTTACCAATGTACTGCATGAATTTGGTCATGCTTATATGGCCAAACGCTTTGGCTGTCGGGTACATACGATCGGGGTTGCGTTTGTGGTGTTGTTTCCAGTGCTTTACAGCGATGTGACCGATGCTTGGCGGTTGGTCTCACGCCGGCAGCGGTTATTGATCGGGGCGGCAGGCATGTTGGTGGAACTTTCGCTCGCCATGCTGGCCACGTTGTTGTGGAGTTTTCTGCCGGACGGCGGTCTGCGTAGCGCGGCCTTCATGGTGGCGACAGTCACCTGGATCACGACCTTGGCGGTGAATCTCAATCCTTTAATGAAATTTGACGGATATTTTCTGCTGTCGGATTTTTTGGGCATTGTCAATTTGCAAGACCGCTCCTTCGCCCTCGCTCGCTGGCGCTTGCGTGAATGGCTGTTTGGGCTGGGTGATCCGACGCCTGAAATATTACCGCGTCGCCATTATCTCGTCATGCTGGTATGGGCTTATGCGACGTGGTTGTGGCGGTTTTTTCTTTTTCTTGGGATTGCACTCATTGTTTATCATGCGTTTTTTAAAGCGCTGGGCATTTTTTTAATGTTGGTGGAAATCGTCTGGTTTATCGCGCGCCCATTGAATAAAGAAATTGACGAGTGGTGGAGACGACGTGAACATATGAAGCTTAATCGTCAGACATTGCTAAGCCTACTGATACTTGGTGCGGGGCTCTGGTTGCTGATAACGCCGTGGCAAAGCCGCGTATCCCTGCCGGCGACGCTAGAATCTGCCGAATTTTCCCTGCTGTTCCCGCCAACGCCGGCACGAATTAAAGCCGTTCACGTCAAATCAGGTGATCACGTGCACCAAGGGCAGCTGCTTTATACCCTGGAAGCGCCCGATCTTGCCAATGCCATCGCAATGAGCACGCGCGAGTTGGAACTCTTGCAACGACTAATACAACGACAGGCCGCCAGCAGTACCACGCTAGAACAATTGGGTGTGCTGGAAAGCCAATTATCGACAGAGCTTGCCAATTTGCGGGGCTATCAACAACGCAGTGAACGGTTGAACGTGGTAGCGCCTATAACGGGCATACTTCGGGACATACCCAATGGGCTTTCGCCTGGATTGTGGATTAATGAAGAGTTTTCTTTGGGCCGGATTGTCAGCCCTGCGGAAATGCGGTTGCGCGCCTATGTCAAAGGCGATGATTTGGATCGCATCACGCCAAATGCGTCTGCTGAATTTTATCCCGAAGATCCCTTAAAAAACGCGCTAAAAGTACGCGTCACCAAGGTGGAGCAACTGGGCATCAGTGCCCTGGACAACCCCTATCTTGCCTCCACGCTGGGTGGCCCGATTGCGGTGCGGGAGGATCAAAACCGCTCTGCCATTCCGCTGGAACCTTTATATCGTGTGAATTTGACGCCGGAGGATAAAAAGGCGCTTCCTTTAGACCACATCACACGGGGAGTGGTGCATGTGGAAGCCGAAGCGATCAGCCCATTGCATCGCTTTTGGCGCATCATCGCAGGCGTTATGATCAGGGAGAGTGGTTTTTGATTTTATTACTCAATGTAAAGAGCAGCTCATCTTCAGGCATTTGTTTGCAGGCAGCATTCGTGAGGTAAGCGGCGCGTGGTAACGCTGGCCAGGTTTTCCGCTTGCTTCTAAAGAAAAACGCTCAATAAGGTTAGGACACCCGGCAATCCATTCAAACTTAAAACAATCATTAACATGCCGAGTTGGAATAAGCGCGAGTCTTCCTACAAAAATGCCTTCGCTATGCTAAACATAAATATGCCCGTCATTATCCCTTTAGGGCTAATTCAGCATGAGCTCGGAAGTAAATCTCTTGACCAATCAGCACATTACGCCTGACATAGACACGCCATCGAATAATGCCGGCATGGCCTCCATTCTTGCCCAAGAAACCCATCAACAAAAACCCCAGCTTAACGCCTCACCCAAATTGGGGCATTGGTTGCAAGCGCAGGGCGGTAGTTTGGCTTTCACGACGTATCAATCTGCACGGCTGTTTTTGATTTCGCCCTCCGCCAATGGTCAGACGGAAGCCTTGGAGCGCATCGTAGGGAGTGCCATGGGGCTGGCAGTCAGCAGCGAGTCACTTTGGGTGAGCAACAAGGAGCAGGCGTGGCGTTTTTCCAATGTCGGTGCTCATCGCATTGGTAATCAGCAATGTGATGCGGTGTATATGCCACGTCGTGGCTATTTTCTTGGCCCCTGCGACACCCACGATTTGCTTGCCAATACGCGTTTCAATGGGCAGCAACATGAGTTGCTGTTTGTAAATACGAACTTTAGTTGTATCGCAGCGCTGGATGAACATTATGGTTTTCGCCCGGTATGGAAACCCGACTTTATCTCAGCACTTTCTCCTGAAGATCGCTGTCATTTAAACGGCATGGGCGCCCGTGAGGGCGAATTGGCTTTTGCCACGCTGTGTGGCAGATCCGACGCCCCCCATGGCTGGAAGTCCGTCAAAAAGGATGGGGGTTGCGTGGTGGACATCAACACGCAAGAAATCCTGTGTGAAGGCTTATCCATGCCGCACAGCCCACGCTGGCATGACGGCCGATTGTGGTTGCTGAATTCAGGCATGGGTGAATTTGGCTACGTTGAGGCCGGCCGCTTTGTACCCGTGGGTCATTGCCCCGGTTTTGCCCGAGGGCTTACGTTTGTGGGCGGCTGTGCCGTCATTGGTGTTTCACGGTTGCGTGAAAACGCGTTTTCTTCCGATTTGCCGCTCAGACAGCAACTCGCGTCACGCCACGTGCGTGAAACCTGCGGGTTGATGGTGTTTGATCTCGCCACCCAAACGCTGGTGCATTGGTTAAACATTCAGGGCCCTGTCACCGAGCTCTACGATGTGGTTTTCCTGCCGGGCGTCACTACACCCTACACGCCTGGATTCAGCGAACCCGAACTGCAAAGCCGCATGGTGCATGTGCCAGTGACCGAGTTCCCTGTTGTGCCGCCGCGGGTATCGGTGTTTCCAGCAGCAAGCACCTCGGCTAACGCACTGAAAAACTGAAACCGAGCCAAACCATTTTACGCATCCTTCGAGGGAGAGGGCTGATGAGCAGTAATGAGCCAGGCAAACCAAAGCAAAAGAAAGGGCTTGGAAGTAAGACGCTTGGTTCCGGACATCGCCAAGGACAAGGTAGCGCCGGTCGACGGTCCCCCATGATGGTGGCATTAGAGCCCCGTATGCTGTTGGATGCCGCTGCTGTGGCGACTGCCGTGGACGCCGCGGCTGCCGACACAGCATCCCAGCCAGAGACTGCACAATCTTCCGCTGATGCGGAATCCGCCGCCAAACTTCAGGAGGCCGTGAATACCTTTTTTGCGCCCGCCGCTGTCTCTCCCACCCAACCCGCCACTCCCGCACCGGTACCCGCAGACGTTCGCGAGGTCATCGTGGTGGATTGGAAAGTGACGGATTGGCAAACCTTAACCGCAGGGGTTGATCCCAGCACGCCGGTGATTTTTCTCGAACCAGGTGAAAGCGGCGTTGCCGGTGTCGCAGAGGCGTTGGCAGGCTACCAAAATCTGGATGCCGTGCATTTGGTGACCCACGGCACCAACGGTACCCTCTTGCTAGGTGAGGATACGTTATCGTCTGCCAATTTGGCGCAGTTCAGCCCACAGCTCGAACAAATCGGCAGCCACCTGAAATCGGGTGGCGATGTAATGCTTTATGGGTGCAGTGTGGCATCCACCGATGCGGGCAAGGCGTTTATCGATGATTTTGCCGCAGCGTTGGGAGGCGACGTTGATGTTGCTGCCTCGGATGATCGTACCGGTGCCACCCGCTTGAACGGGGACTGGGATCTCGAATACAGCACAGGGCAGATAAACACCATTCTGCCCTTCACACTACAAGGCATGCAGGACTTATCGCATTGCTTGGGCTGTACCAATGGTGTTCCTAACGGGTCGTATTATGACGATGGCACTTGCAATGGCGGCGACACCGATACCCCCGACATGACCAATGTCGAAGAGCCAGCCAATGGCAGCTATCGCACCGGGCAAACCATCAGCTTTGTCGTCGATTATGATGAAACCGTAACGGTCAACACAGGTGGCGGCACACCTCGCATTCAATTGACGGTCGGCAGTACGACACGTTATGCCACGTATGTGAGCGGCAGCGGTGCTGGCGATGGGCGCTTGACCTTTACTTATACCGTGCAAGCCGGCGATACCGACAGCGACGGCATTGCTGTCGTGGGAGGCTTACAAACCAACGGTGGTACGATTCGAGATTCCTCGAGCAACAATGCGGAGACGACTTTCGTCGGCTTGGGTTCACTCGCCAGCGTGCGCGTCGATACCACCGCGCCGACTGTGTCGAGCGTGTCCTCTTCCACTAGCGACGGTTCCTATGGCGCAGGAAGCGCCATCGCCGTCACCGTAACGTTTTCTGAAACGGTCACCGTCAGCGGCACACCACAGATTACGCTCGAAACCGGAACCACCGATCGCACGGTCAATTATTCCAGCGGCTCCGGCACCAATACACTCACATTCACCTATACCGTGCAGTCTGGCGATACCTCACCAGACCTGGATTACACCAGCACCTCAGCCTTGTCCCTTAACAGCGGCACCATTGTCGACGCTGCAGGCAACAGCGCCACCTTGACGCTCGCAACACCGGGCGCGGCGAACTCACTGGGCGCGAACAAAGCCATCGTTATCGCTGCAGCCAACAGCACGCCATCCATGTCCAACCTCAGCGGCGATAGCGTCACCTGGGCGGGTGTGGGCAGTACGGTGGTGCTGGATGCCGGCACCGCCGCCAGCGCCAGCGATACTGACTTCGGGGCCGGGGCCTGGAACGGCGGCAGCCTGACGGTGCAGCGTTCGGGGACGGCCATCACCTCCGACGTGTTTGGCTTCGGCCAATCGGGTTACACCGTCAGCGGTAGTAACCTGCAGGACAGCGGCACCACTTTCGCGACCTTTACCAATACCAACGGTGTGTTGACCATTACCTTCAATGGCAATTCCACGACCGCGTTGGTATCAAGCGTCCTCAAGGACATCTCCTATCGCAACGATACCCCTGCAGGTGACGCCACCGTCCGCTTTACCCTCTCTGACGGTACCGCGAGCACCTCCGCGGATGTGACGGTGACCAGTGACACGATCTATGTCACCAACACCACCGACACGGCCACCATCGATGTGACAAACGGGGTGAGCGTCAGCGAGGCGGTGGCAATTGCCTCCGCCGACAGTACGGGCAGCCAGACCATCGTCTTCGGCAGCGGGCTGGCCAGCCAGACGGTGACGTTGGCAGGCGATCTGGCGATCGGTGAAAGCCTCACGGTCGATAGCGACGCGGCCAGTGGCGTGACGATCTCCGGCAGCACAATCACAGTGGGTTCCGGCTTCACAATGTCGCTGAACAATGGTTCCGGTGACGCTGCAACAATTTCAAGCACGCTGGCGGGTGCAGGCGGCCTCACCAAGACCGGCGCCGGCACATTGACCCTCAACAATGCGGCTAACACTTATTCCGGCACCACCACCATCAGCGCCGGAACACTGACCACGACCAGCGGTGGCGGCATCGGCGATAGCAGCGCGGTGATCGTAAGTTCGGGCACCACCCTGTCGCTCAGCAACAACGATACCGTGAGAACGCTCAGTGGCGCGGGTGCGATCAACTTGGGCGCCTACACGCTGACGAGCTCCACCGGCAACACAACCACCTTCAGTGGCGTCATTTCAGGAACGGGCGGCCTGACCAAGGGCGGCTCGGGTACGCTCACACTGACCGGTGCCAATACCTTCACTGGTGCGCTCACTATCAGTGGTGGCGGCGTAACATTGAACGAATCCAGCGGCGCGGCATTGGCGGATACGGCCAGCGTCACGCTTAGCGGGGGCACGCTAACGTTGTCGTCTGCGAGCGAGACGATCGGCACCCTGTCGGGCAGCGGCACACTGGCGCTGGGGGCCAATGCGCTAACCGTCAACCAGAGCTCGGACGGCACCTTGTCCGCAACGATTACGGGCAGCGGCAGTCTGACCAAAGCGGGCTCCAGCGCCCTCACGCTCAGCAGCACCAGCAATTCCAGCGGCTGGTCGGGCGGGCTGACCATCAGCGCCGGCACCGTAAGCATTGGCGCCGATAGCCACATCACGTCCGGCACAATCACGCTCAATGGCGGTACGCTCGGATTGGTTAGCTTCAACAGCGGTACCCTCGACAACGCCATCGCGCTGGGAGCCTCGGGCGGAACCTTGAACTTAGCCAATGGCGACGCCACGCTCTCCGGCAACATCACCGGCACGGGTGCGTTGAGCAAAACGGGGGGCTCGAGACTGACGCTGACCGGTACCAACAGCTATTCCGGCACGACCGCCATTGCCGGCGCCAATGGCCTCAGTATCGCCAGCGCATCGAATGTAGGCACCGGCGCAATCACGCTGGCCTCGGGCTCCACGCTGGATTTGACCGGCGCCATGACACTCTCCAACGCCGTCGCCCTGTCCGGTGCGGCGACAATTAGTAACAGCGCTGCTGTCACGATGTCGGGAGCTCTCTCGGGCGGCGCGCAGACGCTGACCAAATCCGGCAGCGGCACGCTGACGCTGTCCAATTACAACAATGAAGCCGGCCTGACCGGTGGCGTCACGGTCGCGGCCGGCACGCTGGCGGTGAACGACGACGACACTCTCGTGGCCGGCACGGTGACGCTGGCCGCGGGCACCACCCTGCAAATGTTGAGCGACGACACCCCGATCACCACGATCGACAATGCCATCGTGCTTTCCGGCGCGGCGACCATACAGACCGATAACGTGGTGGTACTTTCCGGCAGTTTGTCGGGCGGTGCGCAGGCGCTGACCAAGACCGGATCAGGCTCGCTAACCCTGTCAAACACCAGTAACGAGGCTGGCCTGACGTCTGGCGTGACGGTGTCCGCCGGTACCCTGTCGGTAGCTGCAGACGATGCCCTGGTCGCCGGCACGGTTACCCTCGCTGCGGGCACCACCTTGCAGGTAACCGGCGCCACCACCCTCGACAACGCCATCGCGCTTTCCGGTGCGGCCACGATACAGACCGATGCAGCCGTGACGCTCTCCGGCGCGCTGTCGGGTGGCACCCAGGCACTCACCAAAACTGGCAGCGGCACGCTGACCCTGTCCAGCACCAGCAATGAAGCCGGATTGACCAGTGGCGTGACCGTATCGGCCGGTACTTTGGCGGTGGCCGCAGACGACGCTCTGGTCGCCGGGACGGTGACGCTGGCGGCGGGTTCCACCCTACAGGTAACCGGCGCCACTACCATCGACAATGCCGTTGCGCTTTCCGGCGCGGCCACATTGCGAACCGACGCGGCGGTAACGCTCTCCGGCGCACTGTCGGGTGGCGCCCAGGCGCTCACCAAAACTGGCAGCGGCACGCTGACCCTGTCCAGCACCAGCAATGAAGCCGGATTGACCAGTGGCGTGACCGTATCGGCCGGTACTTTGGCGGTGGCCGCAGACGACGCTCTGGTCGCCGGGACGGTGACGCTGGCGGCGGGTTCCACCCTACAGGTAACCGGCGCCACTACCATCGACAATGCCGTTGCGCTTTCCGGCGCGTCCACGGTTCAGACCGATGCAACCGTGACGCTCTCTGGCGCGCTGTCCGGTGGCGCGCAAGCGCTCACCAAGACAGGGTCGGGCATATTGACACTGTCCAATACCAGCAACGAGGCCGGGCTCACCAGCGGCGTGACGGTTTCGGCCGGTGTCTTGGCGGTGGCCGCAGACGATGCCCTGGTCGCCGGCACAGTAACGCTGGTGTCGGGGGCGACGCTGCAAATCACCGGCGCCACCACGATCGACAACGCCCTCGCATTAACCGGTTCGGCCACGGTCCAGGTGGGGGCCAGTGCGACGATCAGCGGCAACATCTCAGGCAGTGGCGCTCTCACCAAAGGCGGCTCGACACTGACACTCACCGGCACCAATACCTATTCGGGCGGCACCACCCTCTCGAGTGGCATACTCAGTGTCGGCAGCGCGAATAACATCGGATCGGGCACGATCACGCTCAACGATTTGACGACCCTCCAGGTGACAAGCGCCACGACACTCACCAACGCCGTGATATTGAACGCCACCGGCACCCTGCAGACGGATGCGGACACTACGCTTTCGGGCCAGATCAGCGGTGACACCAACCGCTTGATCAAATCCGGTAGCGCCACGCTTACGCTCGCCAGCACATCGAACAGCGGCAGCAGCTGGGAAACCCAAGTCAGCGCCGGCACGCTGTCTATCAGCGCAGCAAGCAATTTGGGCTCTGGCGATATCTACCTGTACGCCGGCAGCACCCTGCAAGCCAGTGGTGCAACCACCCTGGCAAACCTCGTTTACCTCAATGGCGATACCACCCTCAATGCCGGGGCGGCCGTCACGCTGTCGGGCGTCGTGTCTGGCACCGGGGGCCTCACCAAGACCGGTAGCGCCACGCTCACCCTGAGCGGCACCAACAATTACAGCGGCGGCACCAGCGTATCTGCCGGCAATCTGCAAATAACGGGCGCCCTGAGTGACACGTCGTGGGTCGTCGTCGACAGCGGCGCCACTCTCAGCGGCACCGGCAGCGTGTTTGGCAGCGGCTCCACCAACGAGTTACGCGTAGATCAGGGCGCTACCCTGGCACCGGGCGTGAGCGGTGTCGGCAGCTTAACGCTCCACGGCAACTTGAATCTCAACGGTGGCACCCTGGCGATCGAGATCAACAGTGCCTCCAGCTACGACCAACTCGTGGTCAACGGGACTGTGGATTTCTCAATGCAAGCCCCCACCTTAACCGTGTCCAGCGGCACTAGCTACGCGCCAGGGGGCGGCGAAATCTATTACGTACTGACCAACGATAGCAATGACGCTATAACGGGCACCTTTAATGGCTTGAGCGAAAGCGGCACCGTCACCTTGAACAGCCGTGACATGACCCTCAGCTACGTGGGTAACAGCGGCAACGATATCGTGCTGACCAAGGTAAACGCTGTGCCCACCACGACCAACCTCAGTGGCGACAGCATTTCATTCACCGAAGGCGGCAGCGCGGTGCTGCTAGATGCCAGTAGCAATGCTACCGTGACTGATGCCGATTCCAGCAATTTCAACGCTGGCAATGTTACCGTTTCGATCACCAGCAACCGGGTGTCCACTGAGGATGTATTAGCGATCCGCAACGAGGGCACTGGGGCCGGGGAGATCGGTATCTCGGGTGCAACGGTGTCCTATGCAGGCACGGCCATTGGCACCTTTACCGGCGGCTCCAGCACCAATGATTTGGTGATCACGCTCAATGGTAATGCGAATGCGGCAGCCGTACAGGCACTCGTTCGCAATCTGACCTACAACAACAGCAACACCGGTGACATCACCACGACTTCGCGCACGGTGCGTATCACGGTGAACGACGGGGACGGCGGCACTAGCAGCAATGCCGACATAACGGCGAGCATCACCGGCGTGAACGATGCGCCCACTTACAGTTTCACCGGCGCCAGCCCGACGTATACCGAGAATGGCACGGCGGCGGATGTATACAGCAGTGCTACCGTCGGTGCGGTAGAGAGTAGCCAGTCCATCGACCAGGTCACGATGACGGTAAGCAATGTCAGCGATGGCAGCAGCGAAATTCTGGCGATCGATGGGTCAGATGTAGCGCTCACGAATGGCAATTCGGTCACTACCAGCACCAATGGAATGACGGTCGCTGTAACCGTTAGCAGCGGCACAGCGACAATAACGATCAGCAAGAGTGGCGGCATCAGCTCAGCGGCCGCACAGACGTTGCTGGATGGCATCACTTATCGCAATACCAGCGAAAATCCCACGACTGCCTCCAATCGAGTAATAACGGTGACCGGCATTCGTGATACCGGTGGCACGACCAACAGTGGCGCAGATACCGCCACGCCCAATGCCACCTCTACCATCACCGTTACAGCGGTGAATGACACGCCGGTTGTGACTGCACCCACGGCGATCAGCCTGACCGACACCAGCGCTAGCGACACCTTCAGCAATCAAACGGGCACCCTCAGTGCCAGCGATGCTGAAGGCACGACCCTTACTTACGGCATTACAAGCGGTACCACCGGCGGCAGCACTTCGATCAGCAGCATCACTTACGATGTTTCGCGTACGGGTACTTACGGCACGCTTTATCTCAACAGCAGCACCGGCCAATATGTCTATGTGCCCAATGCTTCGGCGATAAACGCCCTAGCCGGTAATACCAGCGAGAGTTTTACCGTCTCCGCCTCTGACGGCAGCCTGAGTGGCACCCAAACACTCACTATTAACGTTACGGCCGCTAATGATTTGCCACAAATCAGCTCGCTCAATGGTGATAGCGTAAGCTTCACCGAAGATGGCAACGCTGTGCTGTTGGATGCCAGCAGCAATACCACCATCAGCGATGTGGACACCACCAACTTCAATACCGGTAATGTGACCGTTTCTATTGTTGGTAACCGTGTGTCCAGCGAAGACGTGTTGTCGATCCGCAACGAAGGCACCGGTGCCGGCCAGATCAGCGTCTCAGGCACTACCGTCTCCTACGCAGGCACGACGATTGGCACATTTACCGGGGGCAGTAGCACCAATGATTTGGTGATAACGTTCAACAACACCGTCTCGTCGAGCGCGGTGCAGGCGTTGATTAGCAACCTTACCTACACCAATACCCATTCGACGCTTCCTGATACCACTTCACGCACCGTGCGTATTACGGTGACCGATAATAACAGCGGCACCAGCAGCAATGCCGACGTAACGGTCGCTATAAGCGGTGCAAACGATGCCCCAACACTGACGGACACCACGATCAGCTTGACCGCGATCAACGAAGATCCTGGCACACCGAGCGGGGCCGTGGGCAATCTGGTGTCGAGTATTATTTCCAGCAGCAGTAACTTCAGTGATCCCGACGGCGACAGCGCTGGTGTCGCCATTACCGGTGTCAGCGCCAATGGCACGTTGTGGTACAGCACCAATAACGGCAGTACTTGGACGCAGCTGACCGGCACCGTTAGCGACAGCAGTGCGTTGTTCCTGCATGCCGATAGCAATACCCGCATTTATTTCCAACCCAGTGCTGAATTCTCAGGGTCGATCAGCAGCGCCATTACCTTCCGTGGCTGGGATAGAACTGGCGGCGTGGCCAATGGCACCCCAGGACAAGTCGCCATTGCGTCCCCCACAGCCGTGGGATCGCTGGCGACTGGCGGTAACGCCAACCGTGTGGTGGTGAGCGGTAATTACGCCTATGTGGCCGCCGGTACATCAGGGCTTCTGATCGTCGATATCAGCACTCCATCCTCTCCCTCTGTCGTCGGCAGTGTGGATACGACGGGCAGCACCAACGACGTCATTCTACAAGGTAACTATGCCTATATCGTGGACGGATCAACAGGGGCAGGTACTGCTGGTCTCAAAGTGATCGATATCAGCAATCCTGCCAGCCCGACGCAGGTGGCGCATGTCAGCGGCCCCAGCGGAGCGCCTTATCGCGTTGCCATTAGCGGTAACTACGCCTATGTCGCAGAAGACGTCGCAGGCGTACAAATCATCGATATCAGTACGCCCACCAGCCCAAGCCATGTGGCTTACTTCGACACGTCAGGCTATGTCTATGGGGTGACGGTATCCGGCAGTTATCTCTATATGGCCGATGCTGCAGGCGGGCTCAAGATCGCCAATATCAGCACGCCTAACAGCCCTACACTGACCGGCAGTTATGATACAGCCGGTACCGCTTACCGGGTGGCAGTCTCAGGCAATTATGCTTATGTCATGGACGGTACCAGCGGCGTTGTCGTCATCGATATCAGCACGCCCGCCTCACCCACGCTGGCAGGCACTTATGATACCGACGGTACGGCTTCGGATGTGGTTATTTCTGGGACCACGGCCTACGTTTCTGATCGGGAAACGGGCGTCAAAGTATTGGATATCAGTACGCCAAGCGCGCCTTCGTTGCTCACAAGCTATGACACGGCAGGAAGCGCACGTAATCTCTACGTGAACGGTTCCCAACTGCATATTGCGGATTTTAACGGCGGACTTCAGGTGCTGAATTGGGCCAACCTGACCGGCGGCGTTACCCTGCGTTCTGATACCGCATCGATTATCGTAAATGCGGTAAATGACATCCCTGTCGTTTCTGGCGTGGGAGGAGACAGCGTCAGCTATACCGAAGATGGCAGTGCGGTGTTACTGGACGCCAGCAGCAATGGTACGGTCGCCGATGTGGATTCCAGCGATTTCAGTAGTGGCAACGTTACCGTTGCGGTGGTGAGCAACCGTGTCTCGACCGAAGATGTATTGTCGATTCGCAATGAAGGTACGGGAGCAGGGCAAATCAGTGTGTCCGGAACAACCGTGTCTTATGGCGGCACGGCGATCGGTACCTTTACTGGCGGCAGCAGCACCAATGATCTGGTGATAACCCTTAACAGCAGTGCCAATGCCGCAGCGGTGCAGGCACTGATACACAATATTACCTATAGCAACAGTAATAGCGGTGATATCAATAGTACATCGCGCACTGTGCGGATCACGGTCAATGATGGTGATGGCGGTACCAGCAGCAATGCCGATATAACGGTTTCTATCACTGGCGTGAACGATGCGCCGACCAGCACCTTCACGGGAGCCAATCCGACTTATACTGAAAATGGTTCGGCAGCGGATGTTTTCAGCAGCGTCGCCCTCAGCACGGTGGAGAGCGGCCAGTCCATTGATCAGATGTCTCTGACCGTGAGCAATGTAAGCGATGGCAGCAGTGAAATTCTGGCGATCGATGGCTCGGATGTCGCGTTAACCAATGGCAACTCGGTCACCACGACCACTAATGGTATGACGGTGACGGTAAGTGTTGCCAGCGGCACAGCTACCGTAACGATCAGCAAGACCGGCGGTATTACTAGTTCTGCTGCACAAACCTTGCTGGATGGCATGACTTACCGCAATACCAGCGAGAATCCCTCGGCGGCTTCTAACCGCGTGCTGACGGTGACGAGCATTCGTGATACGGGAGGCACGGCTAATAGTGGATCGAATACATCTGCTCCCAATGCAACCTCATCAATTACCATCACGGCCGTGAATGATACGCCTGTACTGACAGCACCGACGGCGATCAGCCTGACGGAAACAAATGCTGTCGATACTTTTAGCAATCAAACGGGCACTTTAAGTGCCAGCGATGCTGAAGGTACGACCTTAAGCTATGGCATTACAGGCGGCACGACTGGCGGCAGTACGACGATTAACAGCGTCATCTATGATGTCTCGCGCACCGGCAGCTACGGCACGCTTTATCTCAATAGCAGCAGTGGTCAGTATGTCTATGTGCCCAATGCCTCAGCGATTAATGCACTCAGCGGCAATACCAGTGAAAGCTTTACGCTGTCTTCGTCTGACGGCAGCTTGAGCCACACTCAGACGCTGACAGTGAACGTTATTGGCATCAATGATTCCCCGATCCTAAGCGCCCCCACGGCGATCAGCCTGACGGACACTAGCGCCGCCAACACGTTCACTAATCAAACCGGTACCCTAAGCGCCAGTGACGCTGAAGGTACGACTCTCACTTACGGCATTACCAGCGGAACGACGGGTGGCACCACGACCATCAATAGCGTGACTTACGATGTGTCGAGAGTCGGAACTTACGGTACGCTCTATCTCAGCAGCAGCTCTGGCCAGTATGTGTATGTCCCCAATGCCTCGGCCATTAATGCGTTAACCGCCAATACCAGTGAAAGCTTTACGTTGTCTACGTCTGACGGCAGCTTGAGTCACTCCCAAACCCTGACCATTAACATTACTGCAACAAGCGACACTCCAATTCTGACCGCCCCCACGGCCATCAGCCTGACCGATACTAATGCCGTCGATAGCTTCAGCAATCAAACGGGCACCTTAAGTGCCAGCGATGCGGAAGGCACGACCCTTAGTTACGGCATTACGGGTGGTGCCACTGGCGGCAGCACGACGATTAACAGCGTCACCTACGATATATCGAGAACAGGCACTTACGGCACACTTTACCTCAATAGCAGCAGTGGTCAGTATGTCTATGTGCCCAATGCCTCGGCGATTAATGCACTCAGCGGCAATACCAGTGAAAGCTTTACGCTGTCTTCGTCTGATGGCAGTTTAAGCCACACCCAAACCCTAGCCATCAACATTAGCGCCACCAACGATACGCCGATCCTGGCGGCCTCGACGGCGATCAGCCTGACCGATACCAGTGCCGTCGACAGCTTCAGCAATCAAACCGGCACCTTAAGCGCCAGCGATGCTGAAGATACGACCCTCAGTTACGGCATTACAGGTGGAACTACCGGCGGTAGTACGACGATCAACAGCATCACCTACGACGTCTCACGAACGGGCAGCTATGGCACGCTTTATCTCAACAGTAGCAGCGGCCAATACGTCTATGTGCCCAATGCCTCGGCCATTAATGCGTTATCCGCCAATACCACTGAAAGCTTCACGCTGTCCTCATCAGATGGCGGTCTAAGCCACACCCAGACACTTACAATCAACGTTACTGGCGTCAATGATGCCCCGATTCTGAGCGCCCCCACGGCGATCAGCCTGACGGACACTAGCGCCGCCAACACGTTCACTAATCAAACCGGCACCCTAAGCGCTAGTGACGCTGAAGGTACGACCCTCACTTACGGCATTACCAGTGGTACGTCGGGTGGCAACACAACCATCAATAGCGTGACTTACGATGTGTCGAGAGCCGGTACTTACGGTACGCTCTATCTCAACAGCAGTTCCGGCCAATATGCGTATGTCCCCAATGCCTCGGCGATTAATGCGTTAACTGCCAATACCGGTGAAAGCTTTACGTTGTCTTCTTCTGACGGCAGCTTCAGCCACAGCCAGACTCTGACCATTAACGTTACTGCGACCAATGACACCCCGATTCTAACCGCCCCGACGGCGATCAGTCTGATCGATACCAATGCCACCGATGGCTTTAGTAATCAAACGGGCACGCTAAGCTCAAGTGATGCCGAAGGCACGACCCTCAGTTACGGCATAACGGGCGGCACCACCGGCGGCAGTACGACGATTAATAGCGTCACCTACGATGTATCGAGAACAGGCAGCTACGGCACGCTTTATCTCAACAGCAGCAGTGGCCAATACGTCTATGTGCTCAATGCGTCGGTGATTAATGCGCTCTCCGGCAATACCAGCGAGAGCTTTACGTTGTCTTCTTCCGACGGCAGCCTAAGTCACAGTCAGACCCTAGCGATCAACGTTGCCGCCACCAACGATACGCCAATCCTGACAGCCACGACGGCGATCAGCCTGACCGATACCAGTGCCGTCGATACCTTCAGCAATCAAACGGGTACCTTAAGTGCCAGCGACGTTGAAGGCACGATCTTAAACTATGGCATTACAGGCGGCACGACTGGCGGCAGCACGACCATCAATAGCGTGACGTACGATGTGTCGAGAGTCGGCACTTACGGCACCCTCTATCTCAGCAGCAGCGCCGGCCAGTATGTGTATGTCCCCAATGCCTCGGCCATTAATGCGTTAACCGCCAATACCAGTGAAAGCTTTACGCTGTCCTCGTCTGACGGCAGCTTGAGCCACAGCCAGGCACTGACCATTAACGTTACTGCGACGAATGACACACCGATTTTGGGCGCCGCGACAGCGATTAGCCTGACCGATACTAGTGCCACCGATAGCTTCAGTAATCAAACCGGCACCTTGAGCGCCAGCGATGCCGAAGGTGCAACCCTCAGTTACGGCATTACCGGCGGCACAACAAGCAGCACCACGATCAACAGCGTCGCCTACGATGTATCGAGAACAGGCAGCTACGGCACGCTTTGTCTCAATAGCAGCAGCGGCCAATATGTCTATGTCCCCAATGCCTCGGCCATTAATGCGTTAACTGCCAATACCAGTGAAAGCTTTACGCTGTCCTCGTCTGACGGCAGCTTGAGTCACAGCCAGACCCTGATGGTCAACGTTGCAGCAACCAATGACACACCGATTTTGACCGCGCCCACGGCAATCGGCCTGACGGAAACGAATGCCGTCGATACTTTCAGTAATCAAACCGGCACCTTGAGCGCCAGCGATGCCGAAGGCACAACCCTCAGTTACGGCATCGCGGGCGGCACGACGAGCAGCACCACGATCAACAGCGTCACCTACGATGTATCGAGAACAGGCAATTACGGCACGCTTTATCTCAATAGCAGCAGTGGTCAGTATGTCTATGTGCCCAATGCGTCGGTGATTAATACACTCAGCGGCAATACTAGTGAAAGCTTTATGCTGTCTTCGTCCGATGGCAGCTTGAGCCATACGCAGACACTGACCATTAACGTTACTGCTACCAATGACACCCCGATTTTGACTGCCCTTACGGCGATCAGCCTGACGGACACTAGCGCCGCCAATACGTTCAGTAATCAAACCGGTACCCTAAGCGCCAGTGACGCTGAAGGTACGACCCTCACTTATGGCATTACTAGCGGGACCTCTGGCGGCAGCACCACTATCAACAGTGTCACCTACGATGTATCGAGATCAGGCAGTTACGGCACGCTTTACCTCAACAGCAGCACTGGCCAATACGTCTATGTGCCAAATGCCTCGGTGATCAATGCGCTCTCCGGCAATACCAGCGAGAGCTTTACGTTGTCTTCTTCCGATGGCAGCTTGAGCCACAGTCAGACCCTAGCCATCAACGTTAACGCCACCAACGATACGCCAATCCTGGCGGCCACGACGGCGATTAACCTGACCGATACTAGCGCTGTAGATACCTTCAGCAATCAAACGGGTACCTTAAGTGCCAACGATGCTGAAGGTACGACTTTAAACTATGGCATTACAGGCGGCACGACTGGGGGCAGTACGACTATTAACAGCGTTATCTATGATGTCTTGCGCACGGGCAGTTTCGGCACGCTTTACCTCAACAGCGGCAGCGGCCAATACGTCTATGTGCCCAATGCCTCGGTGATGAATGCGCTCTCCGGCAATACCAACGAGAACTTTACGCTGTCTTCTTCCGATGGCGTTTTGAGCCACAGTCAGACACTGACCATTAACGTTACAGCGACCAACGATACGCCAATTCTGACTGCACCCGCCGCGATCAACCTGACCGACACCAGTGTCACCGATACATTCAACAATCAAACCGGCAGCTTGAGCGCCAGCGACGCTGAAGGCACGACCCTCAGTTACGGCATTACGGGTGGCACCAACGGCAACATCACGATCGACAACATCATCTACGATATTTCGCGCACCGGCAACTACGGCACGCTACACGTCAACAGCAACAGCGGCCAATATGTCTACATACCCAATGCCGCAGCCGTCAACGCACTGATAAACAACAGCAGTGAAACCTTCGATTTCACCAGCTCGGACGGCAGCCTCGTCGACACCAAAACACTCATCATTAGCGTTACGGCTGCGAATGATCTGCCCCAGGACGGCAATCTCAACAGTGACATTGTTAACTTTACAGAAGATGGCAATCCCGTATTGCTAGATGTCAACAGCAATGCCATGGTCAGTGACCTGGATAGCGCAAACTTCAACGGTGGAAATATCACTGTCAGCATCACCGCCAATCGCATTAACAGTGAAGACGTGCTTTCAATACGTAACCAAGGCAATAACAGCGACCAAATCGGGATTTCAGGTTCAACGATTACCTATGGGGTTAACACTATTGGCACCTTCACTGGTGGAACCGGTGCTAATGACCTGGTGATCTCGCTCAATGCCAATGCTGATGCGAATGCCGTACAAGCACTCATTCGTAACTTGACCTATTCCAATACCAACAGCAGCGATCCTACGACCACCTCTCGCACCCTACGCGTCACTCTTACCGATGACCAAGGCGGTAGTAGCGAAAGTACAGAAGTAACAGTCACAGTGACCGGCATTAACGATACACCGCTCGTCGTCAGTGCGATTCCAGCACAGCTTGCCACCGAAGACAGCTCATTCAACTATACAATGTCTGCGACGCATTTTGCTGACGTAGATCCCGCAGACACACTGACCTATTCTGCAACGCTGAGCAATGGCGCTCCTTTACCTGCATGGCTCAGCTTCAATGCAAGCACGTTGACCTTCTCGGGTACGCCAACCAACGCCGATGTAGGCTCACTGAGTATCCGCGTTACCGTAGCCGATCAGACCAATGCCAGTGCCAATACAGATTTTGTGCTGACGGTAGCAAATAGCAATGACACACCCATCAGTCTTGCCAACGCAGCAAACGGTTCAGGCACCATCGGACGGCCCATTACACCTATCGTTATAGACAGCACTCTGTTTACAGATATCGATGCAGGCGACCGCTTGCAGTTCAGCGCACAACTTAGTGATGGGCAAGCACTTCCCGATTGGCTGCAGTTCGACAGTACAACGCTGGTGTTATCAGGCACACCACCTCTTGACGGCACAAATGCAGGCATCACGTCCATACAAATTGTCGCCACCGACCTCAGTGGCGCAACGGCCACACAAGAGGTGAGACTGACGCTGGAACGTGAAATACCGCCACCGCCTCCCATCGTCATTATCACGCCAGCAGCACCACCCGCCGTACCGCCGGTGGCACCGCCACCGCCAGTAACGCTCACGCTGATACCCGCTGCGCCCCTTACCGGAATCGTTGCAAGTGGTAATGCGGAAACAGTATTCAGCGTTACTTCCAGCCCCCTCGTGACCAGCTTGGCACCCTCATTCACACCCAGTGTCACCGCGCCAGCCCCTGTCATATCGGTGGCATCATCCAATTTTGTCGAAGTAACGCCTTCTAGTAGTAACGCCCCTGCCGGGCTTTTTGCCAGTCGTTCAACCGAGAGCATTTCCTTTACTCAGAATTCCACTTTCAGCTATCAATTGCCGAATGGAACGTTCACCCATTCAGATGCCAGTGCCAGCATTACCGTAGAAGCACGCCAGGCCAATGGCCAACCTTTACCGAGCTGGCTGAAATTCGATTCGAATAGCGGCACCTTCAAGGGCACACCGCCCCCCGGATACGAAGGAACGCTTGAAGTCGTTGTCGTCGCACGCGACAACAAGGGGGCAGAAGCTACTGCAAAAGTCACCATGAATGTGGGCAAGAGCAAGGCTTCAACAGACGAACCGAGCGCACCGAAAGCCAACGAAAAGCCCAACGATGATGCACAAGCAGGCACTCTCGATAGCGCTATATTGACTGAGGAAACGATTGTCTTAGCCTTCGACGATATTGAGCTGTTGCTTCTCTCCGATGTCATTGATGCGCCTAGCGCTTATAACGTTGAGGGCGCGATGCCATTTTCCGCCTCGCTGAATGCGGTGGCGTTTACCTTTGAACGCGACGTGGCAAAACTACAAGCGGCTTTGATCGGGCAGACGGGCTAAATTCAATCTACCCTTAATGCGGCGACGTCAGGATTACTTCAAGGATTTCTAATGGACAAGGCTTTACCTTCCACTCAACCGATGTGGATGAATTCTATAGGCGCACTGACACTCAGTATTTCACTGCTCAGTGGCTGCGTAGTTGCACCCCAGCCCCTCAGCATGGCAGATACACAGGCGCAGGCGCAACAAGACCTAAAATCCATGTTTGCAGAGCAGGAGCCGCTCACCGGCCCACTCGTGCTCGAAGAAGCCATGGCGCGTGCCATTAAGTATAACCTTGAACATCGCACGCAAATGATGGAGCAAGCGCTTGCCGTTGGCCAAACGGAGCTATCCCGTTATGACATGCTGCCACGTATTACTGCCCAAGCGGGATATGTCGGACGCACTAACACCCAAGCCTCCTCCAGCGAGAGCATAGAAACGCACAGTCAATCGCTTGAACCTTCAACCTCTGTCGACCGAGATCGCCGTGTGGCGGAGTTGAGCATGGTATGGAACGTGCTGGATTTTGGTGTCAGCTACGTGACTGCCAAACAACAGGCAGACCGTGTATTGATCGCTGAAGAACGGCGTCGCAAGGTAGTCAACAATATTATTCAACAAGTACGCTCTGCTTATTGGCGCGCGGTTGCCGCAGATCATCTGCTGACTCGCATTGATCCGCTGATGATTCGAGTGCAGAAAGCTTTGGATGATAACGCCACCATTGAGCGTCTAAAATTGAGTGCTCCCACCGAAGCGCTCAATTATCGCCGAGCATTGCTGGATACCCTGCGTCGACTTGAGGTTCAACGCAAAGACCTGATGCTGGCCAAAACACAATTGGGTGCATTGATCAACTTGCCATTCAATCAAGAATTAAAACTGGCGGTGCAAGAAAATCACACCCTGCCAACCCTCGTCATCGACGACACGTTGATGACACATCTTGAAGCAATGGCGCTGGCACGGCGTCCAGAACTGCAGGAAGCCCGCTATCAGAAACGAATCAGTGCCGACGAAACCCGCAAAACCATGCTGCGTATGTTGCCAGGCCTGGAATTTCATACCACGGCCAACTATGACAGCAACGGCTATCTGGTCAACAACCGCTGGGCAGATTACGGGGCACGCGTTACCTGGAATCTGATGAATACTCTCTCAGGCCCTGCCCATATGCAATATGCCAAAGCGAGTGAAAAGATGGGGGAAACTCAACGCCAAGCATTGAGTATGGCAGTATTGGCGCAGTTGCATGTTGCCCGCGCCAATTATCAAGAAGCGTTACGCAGCTATAAATCCGCCGAAGAAATTTACCAGATTGACCAGCGTCTCAATGAACAATTGCAAGCCAGTGCCGAAGGTAATCGCGTTGGCGAATTGGCCGTGATTCAAGGTGAATTGAATGCTGTCCAATCGGCGCTTCAACGTGATCAAAGCTACGCGGAGCTGAATAATTCTCTAGGGCAAATTTATGTCTCCGCTGGCATGGACCCACTGCCCGAATCCGTGCCTGACGATAATATTGCCACTTTGACTAACGCCATTGCGCAAGTCATGCAATCGTGGAATAACGGTGTCATAAAATTAATCGAATGACCCAATTGACACTGGACTTTCTGGAGGGCCAAGCTCGCGCCGAAGCGCCCTTCGATCCCGACGCGCGACAAATTTGCTTGACGCAACAACTGCTTAGCATAGGCCATGACGTGTTATTGCAGGAACTATGGCGAATTCGAGACCAGTTCGATGCCGGTGTCGCAAAGACGTTGCAAGGCCACCCTCGCTTAAGCGACTACCCCACCGGTTTTTGCCTGGAGATCACCAAAGGCGTTATGCAATTGCTGAATGCGGAAATCAACGCTCCAACGACTCCCGCCATGCATGCAGTACGCCGCTTTATTGCTGAGGGCGGTCGTACCAAACGCATCTGGGGCAACTTAAGACATCAATATTTTCAAAACGCCATGCAATGGGGAAGTCTCTATATCGACGTCGCTAATGACAGTGTTGACATGCGAAAACCCAAAATTGAAATTCTGCCGCTGGCGGAGTCAAACCTGTATCCCCTGCAAGATTTTGAGGTGTATGCCGCCCTGGCTGAACGCTATTGGAAAGGGCGAGCTTATCCAAATCGCTATTGCCCACGATTGGCGCCCGTTTTTCCAATACTGTTGAAGTTCCCTGATGGACAATTTCAGTTGCATTCCTGCTACCAGATGATGCTCTATCAAAATTTGTTGAGCGATTTTGCCTTGGCAGAGCGTGCAATATTGAGTGGCACCTTTGCAGATAGACGCCTATCCGAGAAAGAATGGGTGCAACTGCAAAAGCAATTGGCAAACATCGATCTTGCTGACGATCTCAGTAGAGAGGCACTGCATGACAGTGCGATGTGTGTGATATTTGCTGAAGCACGTTCTACGGCACTGCGTTTTAACGTCGAAAAATTACAAATATGTCTGGATCAAGCCCAGCGCTTTAATGCGCGACGGTGAGAACTCTTTTGGTTAAATGAGACCGCTTAGTGCCTACAAAAGTAAAGATTTTGCTAGTTTATCCCAATATCTGGTCAGATGTTTTTCCACTTTCGATATTGATTTTATCGTCAGTGTTGAAAATGCGGGATTTTGAGGTCGAGGTATTTTCTGCTGTAGATCGGCGGCGGGTAAACTGCCCGCCCAATACCGTCGTTGCTGAAGGCCCCAGTGCCGATGTGTTCGATGAATTTCGTCAGCATATTCAGCTTTTTAAACCGCATATTGTGGCCCTGTCTGTGGTAGAAGATGCATTCCCACTGGCAACGCAACTGTTGGACGCCATCCCTGATTTTGCAGGCCTTGTCATCATGGGCGGCGTATTCTCGACGTTTGCGCCGGAGAAAGCCATCGCACACCCACGGGTTAACGCCATTTGCATTGGTGAAGGTGAGAATGCGTTGGTACAACTTTGCTCCAGAATGCAAGCTGCGCAGGCTTTGCAGGACATTCCAGGATTATGGTTTAAACGACAGGATGGCAGCCTTCAGAAAAATCCAGCCGGTGCTAGAGTGGCGATAGACGAACTGCCCGCACCGGATTACAGCGTACTTGATCGACATAAATTTTCTGGCCCGGTGCCATTGATCGCGCATCGGGGTTGCCCGTACCCATGCACGTTTTGCAATTCACCGGCACAAGCCCGTATTTACGATGGCCGCTCACCAACGCCGTTTTTTCGTAAGCACAGCATGGCGGTGCTGCGTCGAGATCTGGAGATACTCACCACCCAGCATGCGGCTAAAATAAATCGGGAAGGCCTCTATTTCTGCTCTGATACGCTCTTAGCCTGGACACCTTATGAATTCGATGAATTTATCGAAATGTATGCAGATTTTAAGATCCCCTTTATCTGCCACAGCACGCCGGAGACCATTACTGCCGACAAAATGAAAAAATTGGTGGCCGTCGGCCTGAAGATGATGAACATCGGTATTCAACATGGCAACGAAGTATTTCGGCGCAATGTACTCAAGCGAAAAATGGCGAACGATGAATTAATCAAGCGCTTTGACATTGCAACGGATTCTGGCGCCTGGATCAGTGCCGATTTTATTATGGGTTTTCCCAGGGAAACACCCGAATTGGCTTGGGACACGCTGCGATTTAGCCGCACTATCAAGGCGACCGTAAAAAATTGTTCGATCTTTGTGCCCTACCATGGAACCGAGTTGAGAGCGCTGGCCGTCACACTCGGTTATCTGAAACCAGAGGTGTTGGCCCGTTGGAGCCCGGAACAATCACAACTGGATATGCCAGCGTTTTCCAAGGCAGAAATCACTCGGTTGATGCTGCTATTCAAGAATAAGCATGTGTTTGACGAACGTTTTTTTGCGGATTATCAGCGCCCTGCAAGCGATCATGAATTAGTCATTCCTGAGTAAACGTCACAACATTCTGTCCTCTCCAAAGTTTATCCACAATTCCTCCTTAGACTGACCTGGCGGGGTCCCTTTGGCACCTGTCCATCACAGGTGTACGCTCTCGCAACCACTATTGGCAGTAGAAAAAGAAGGCAACGCTTCGAGTTAATGTCGAGTGCATCACATTTTCCTGGTCTTGGTTTATTTGACAGTGATCGCACCGAAAAAAACGAAGCAATACACTCACCTCGCGCCCGTTATCTATTGGAGTTTGCGATGCGTTGGATAACAAAAAAAGAACAATCAATACGCAATCTTACATTCATCTCTCCCCGTGCGAAGTCCACTTTGTTGTTACTGACCTGCACGTCGATTGCCTACCCCGTATCAGGCATGGCAGCGGTGCAAGTTTTCCAACATTGTAATTACACCGGCTGGCAGACAACCCTGGGGGAGGGGAGCCATACCCGCTCAGCCTTGGTAAGTGCAGGCGGCATCGATAACGATGCCTCATCGCTGCGGATTCCTGCCGGCTACAAAGTCAGTCTCTATGACAGCGACAATCTGACCGGCACCCCCGTTGTGCTGACCGGTGATACCGGCTGCTTGGTGGGGAATAATTTCAATGATCGTCTATCGTCCTTGAAAGTGGAAAAAACCACCACGCCGACAAACTCTACCTATGGCACCCAACCCATAGGCAGCACTGCTGTAGAACTCTATGTCATGTCTAACGCCTGGGCTGATGTGCATTACAGTCTCAATGGGGGACCGCAGCAAAATTTGCGTATGACACAAAACGGTGGCCGCAATACCTATGTCATTCAGGGGTTGAAAAGCGGTGACCGCGTGTCTTACAACTTTACCTATTGGACAGGCAGCTTTGCCGTCGATACACCGGTCAGTGTCTATACCCACGCAGGCGACACCACAGGGGGTACCAACGGAACGGGCAACGGTTTAGCTGCAAGCTATTACAACGGCTTGAATTTCGAAACGCTTGTGGGATCGCGCACGGATGCCACGCTCAATATGAACTGGAACAATGGTTCGCCCATGAATGGCGTCAACAGCGATCGCTTTACTGCGCGCTGGCGCGGCCAGATTGAGCCACGTTTTACCGATAATTATACCTTTCATATCAACAGCGATAACGGCCGCCGTGTGTGGGTGGATGGAAGGCTGATTATCGACCGCTGGGTGGATGACTGGAATATCGAATACACCGGAGGCATCGCGCTGACCGCCGGTCGCAAATATGACATTGTGGTGGAATATTTCGAAAACTGGGGTGGTGCCAACATCAAGTTTGAGTGGTCCAGCCCCCGACAGCAGCGTGAAATCGTGCCGCAAAGCCAGCTTTATGCGAGCGCCACGCCACCGCCCCCTCCACCGCCGCCCCCAGCGGCCTCAGTCACGCCGTTATACAATGCTTCAACTGCGTTGGAACCCAATACCCAGTTTGATCGCGGTGATGCACTGGTGACACGCTTTTCAGATCGTCCACGCACGCGTCACGCCCGTGAAGATCAGTTCCAGTCGTATGACCATTACATCAAATTCTATTTTGAACACCGCTCAAGCAATATCGAAATTGTCGATTATGTTGCCAAAGGTGGCGATCGCATTGAAATGAATGTGCGTACCTTGTGGCGCCTGGATGATCGTGAAGCCGAGAATCGCTGGTGGTACCTCGGTCGCAATACGGTGGCCCACTACGTGGGCAACGGCATCATGACTTATCTTGGTTTTGATGGTGTTTATCACCGTTATACGAAGACGGATAATGTCAATCGCCAATTCAACCGTGAAATTCGTATGGGCGATCGGCTCGAATTCGAGATCAGCCAATTCAGTACGTCAGATATTCCGCGCGGCCAAGCAAATTATTATGGCACGACATTCCTCTATATCGTCGGCGAAGGAATTGTGCCCTGGTATACCGAAAATGCGGGGGAATTCGTAGCAGGGGCGGCAGATTTCCAAGAGGACAGCCGCAAGATTCCCGAGTCGTATTGGTTGGGTGGTAAAACCACCTTGCATTACCAATACACCAACGAACCCAACGATCATTTCATGCAGATGGCGACCAATCTGGGTTACAACAACGGGCAGAAATTCCTGCTTGGTCGGCGTGTTCACCATTCTGCTGTCACCGATGGCATGCACGACGAAGATGCCGCCAACGGATCGCATCCGGGAATGGCAGGTTTGGTTGGCAGCCGTTATATCAACGCACGTTGTACCGATTGCCATAAACGCAACGGTAGCGCACCTGTCGCCCCTAACGGCGAATTACTGGATCGCTGGGTATTTAAAGTGGGAGATGCCAATGGCAACCCGCATCCTGACCTGGGGCGTGTATTGCAGCCCAAAGGGGATAGTGAGGGTGGCGTTTCAATTGCATTCTGGACAGAAAATAACGGCCTGCGTAAGCCGAATTACCAATTCAACGGCATAACGCCGCCCACCTTTTCGGCGCGCATTGCACCGCGACTGGTTGGCTTGGGCTTGCTCGAAGCCATTCCGGAATCCACCGTTCTCGCCAAAGAAGACCCGAACGATACCAACGGGGATGGAATTTCAGGGCGCGCCAACCGTATCCCCGATCCACTTAATGCCAACGTTACACGTTTGGGCCGTTTTGGCTGGAAAGCCGGCACGACCAGCGTGAAACATCAGGCCGCTGCGGCATTGAATACCGATATGGGCGTGCGTAGCTCGGTCATGCCAAACCCCGACTGTGGTGCCAGTCAACCCAATTGTGGCAACACCTCGCGCATGATTTCCAATCAGCATCTGGATGAGCTGGTGGTGTATCTGTCGACGTTAGGGGTGCGTCCACAACGCGGCATCGAGAGTGGTTTTGTGGATCAGACGATCAATCAGGGCAAACAGAAATTCCGTGATATCGGCTGTACCAGTTGCCATACCGAAACCGTACAAACCAGTGCTTTCCATCCATTAGCCGAAGTACGCAATCAGACCATACATCCATATTCTGATCTGCTGTTGCATGACATGGGCGCAGGTCTTGCAGATAGCCTGGGTGAAGGCAATGCCAGTGGTCGTGAATGGCGTACCACGCCTCTATGGGGCCTGGGTCTGGCGGCATGTGTCACGGGTGGCGTGACCAATCCTTCTGGCAGGGAAGGCGGCGAAGTATGCACGCCACACCGCGCGTATCTGCACGACGGACGCGCCCGCACCATTGAAGAAGCTATCCTCTGGCACGGCGGTGAAGGTGAAAGAGCGAAGAATGCATATCAAGGCATGACTGACACCGACAAACGTGCGCTATTGCGATTCCTAGAAGCGTTGTAATAGTAAACCTGCCTGTATTGCGACGATCACGATGACATCGTGATCGTCGCAACATTCCTTCTCTCGAAATAAATAAAATCGTTTAATTCGGCCATTTGGCCGATTTCCGCCTCTGCTCAATACCGCTAATCTTTCCCAGAACAGCTCTAGGTTTCAGATCAATTCTGGGTTTCAGAACAACGCCAATTTATAAGCAAAATATCGCGTTAAAAAAAGCAACGTTAGCGATAAATAATCCTGCATTCGATAAAATGTGAGTGTCATTATGTTAAAACAAACAAAATTGTCGGTAGCTATCGCAAGTGCAATCACTGTTGCCATGTTGGGTGGCATCTTCTTATTTACGCAATATTCACAACCCTCTGCCACGCATGAATCGCACTCTTTACCGCTAACCTCTACGGAAAGCACGTCACCGATAGGTCTGTCTTCGCCACTGAATTCTGTCGTTTCTCCCGCAGCTATTGTGGCCAGTACTGCCACTTCGAAATATACGCCGCAAGAAGAAGCATTGATGCAGACGCCCGACGTAAACGAAGAATACCCCACCTTCGGTCATCGCGTGTCGGAAATCAGTAACCGGCGTAACGGCCAGCCTGTGGATGTCGTCGCGTTATATGCCGCGAGTCAATTACCCTCTGCCTGGCAAACCACAGATATCTTGCCGGATAATTTTCCTCTCTCCGAAGAAGATCGAGCCGACGGGCGCGAATTTATTGCGGTGAATCCCCTAAAAATAGAATCCCTGGTGCCCGGCGATACACTAGACATCGACATCTCTCAGATCAACGGTCACTTTACCGCGCGCATTGATCGCGTGCAGGTGCAGGCAGACAACAATGTCAGCTGGTTTGGCCATCTCGAAAATGTACCGGGCCTGGAAGGCCAAACCCAGGTATATCTCACCCGAGGTGACAACCTCATCGTAGGTGGCATTACCACCCCGGAGGGTCATTTTGAAATCGAGGCGCGTGGCACGCAAGGTTGGATTGCGAGCGGGGCGACATTATTCAAGCATGGCGACGAACTGGTGAGTGTCGATCAAGAGGCGTTGAGCCGCACACCGGCTGTTTCGCAGGAGGCACTCGCCCAAAAGCACGAACCCATTTATGTCATCCCATCCATGGAGAAACAAATCCCGTAGCGACGTCATTAAATTCCCAAAAAGACGGCGTGATAAGAAAGCAACTCAGTCAATAACTAAAACAGTCCAAAACCATCACAGACAAAAATATTCGCAGTTAAAAAGCAACACAATCAAAAAAAACGCACAAAAGCAAAAATAAAACGGGGACACCAACATGAAAGCACTTCTTAACCGATTGGCTAAATGGACCGGGGCGACCGCACTCGCATTGGCGCCAATTTTGTCGGCACACGCAGCAACCGTCGATGTTCTGGTGCTATACGATGGTTATAGCCGCGACCATTTTGGCGGGCAACCGCAAACGGCCATTCAGGGTTGGGTCAACCAAGCCAATGGCATGTATCAAAACAGTGGCGTTGATATTCAATTGCGCTTGGTCGGTACGCTGCATCATGAAGAAGATGGCGGCGACATGGGAGCGGTATTGGGTAATCTGAAAAATGATGCTTGGGTGAATGATCGTCGCAATGAATATGGCGCTGATTTTGTTACGCAAGTACATCGTACCGGCGCTTGCGGTGTGGGTTATTTCGCGGTACATCGCGACTGGGCATTCAACGTAACGGGGCCTGGCTGTGGCGGACAAGTACTTGCGCACGAACTGGGCCATAACATGGGATTGGCGCATTCACGTCGCCAAGGGGATCAAGGAGGTGCACGGCATCGTTATGGTATTGGGTACGGTGTTGATGGCGTTTTTGCTTCGATCATGGCGTATCCGCAAGCCTTTAACGCTCCTTGGGCCTCCAAATTCTCCAGCCCGTATCACAGCTGTAACGGCCTTGCGTGTGGAGTGCCGGTTGGGCATGGGGACGAAGCCGACGCCTCTCTGGCGTTAACGCAGGTGCGTGATGAAGTCGCTGCGTTTATGCCGACGCGTGTGAGCAATAACCCGCCTGCGTATGTGTTGCGTAACAAATACAGTGGAAAATGTCTGGATGTTGCAGGCTGGTCAACCAATGGCGGTGCTGAAATCATTCAGTGGTCATGCCACGGTGGTGATAACCAACGTTTTCGTATTTATGACGCAGGCGAAGGTTTCTGGTATTTACAGGCAAAACATAGCGGAAAATGCATGGATGTCAGTGGATGGTCGAACGCGCCGGGCGCCAAGATTATTCAATGGGATTGCCATGGTGGTGACAACCAAAAAATCCGAGCGGCAAATCTTGGCGGAAACTTGCATCACATGGCATTTAAAAGCAGCGGAATCTGCATGGACATGGGCGGGTGGTCGACAGAGAATGGCGGCAAGCTCATTCAGTGGTCCTGCCATGCAGGTGATAACCAACGCTTTTATCTGGAGCGCGTAGAGTAAGGCCAGAAGGGCGCCATGCTAACGGTGTGGCCTCGTTGGTTCTTGTGTTGACTGTTCTTTCGCTTGCGATCTGATACGATGCAGCGGATCATGTTTGCGACAGCATTTGTTGCAACAAACGCTCTGGACAGGAAACCACATGAGAACACTTCGCATAGCGCCCTTTGCACTTTGCTTCATGCTGGCCTTCACGCTAGCCGTCATGCTAACACCAAATTCAAGCCATGCTGATTTTACGACGGCTGCTCCCGATGCTTGCACCAGCACCTTGAATTCGCCCATCAAGAATTTTTGTGAAGTGAGTAAAGGCATACTTTGGCGTGGTGCAAAACCGGATGAACAAGGGGCTGCCTGGTTGATAGAAAATGGGGTGCACACTATCGTCAATTTGGAATTACTAAATGATGATCGCGCTACTCTCACCAGTGTTCAATTGGAAAATCAGGTCGACGATCGGGAAATCCTGTCGCACACGTTGCTAAAAGAACCCTCGGTGCACGATATTCACTATTACCGGGTGCGTGATTGGGAGCCATTGGTGGTGGTTGCATCGTGGTTGACCGATGATCGCGTCGCGCAATTTCTGGCGGTGGCATCGCAAGCCCCCAAACCGCTATACGTGCATTGTCGCTCAGGGCAGAATCGTACCGGTGTAATGGTTGCAGCCTACCGGGTTATTGTCGAAGGCAATGATCAGGATGACGCCATCGACTCCGCCGTTGCAGAAATGCAGCGCTATCGTGGCTTCTGGTTTGAATCTGACGCCGCCTATATTCGCAGCCTGACGCGAGAACGTCGCGCCGACATCCGCAAAAAAATGAATGCCTGGATTCCGCGTATCAAGCGAGAGGCGTTGATTCGTTGCGAGCAGGGCAAGTGCAAGATCGCTGAGTGAGTTAACCGATGGTGGTGGTTCGCGATTCCGCAGGATTTGTCAGTCCATTGGCACGTGCTGTTTCAATCAACACGGCATTCACTCGGCGAATGAAACGCCAGTGCGTTATCCAGAGCGGCAGGGCCAGAAATCCCGCAAGCGAACCCAATTCATTAGGGAGCAATGACACGATCTGCGCTGCGCACCAGCCCATGCCCGACCGCTTGCCGAAACCTTTGAATGAATGCAATGCAGCATTGTGCTGCGCCTCTTGCTGCAGGGAATTCGCGACATTGGCAACAATAAAAAAATCTTCTACGAAGTTGTAGGGGATCAAAAACATCAGCCAGACACTTCGCGGGCTTGCCGCACGCTCACTCGGCCGCACCAGGGAAAGCGCTCGAGACAGATCCCTGCAGTATAAAAAGACCATGACGAGAAAACCGCCGCCGAGGATGCTGCTACCGAGCAGACCAAGCCTCTCGATTTCATTGAATACGCCGCCAGATGCTGCCGGATTCAAAAAGGGGTAGACCAATGCATACGTTACAGGGAGGGTTAGAGCAATCTTGATGGCGAGGAGTGTGAGAGGTCGTTTCATGGGGTAATGCATATGACTCGTTGTAATGCGCAATAAAGCAATGATCTCATCTGGAATACAGAAGATGTTCAATATATTCAAGTACTGTATTGCGTTTATAACGTCCAACGTAAGCTTGATCGCGATAATTGTCGGTGGCGGTTTGCAACTGCTTTGCCAACGTCGGCTGAGAAGCCCGCCAGAATAATGCTTCGAGAGGTCGGCAGCAGAGGTTGCGGTGCGGTTGATTTTTAACCTGTCATGAGGCTTGGGCAGGCTGAAGGCACTGCATCGATACTGGCTTATATTTCAATCAGATATCGGCGTTCTGCCCTTCGTCTCCCGCTGCTTGACGGCGGCATTTACCACCCAATATATTGTAACTGTAATACAGTTTCTTAAATGGTTGCGCCTGTGCAGGTGGCTGCTCAGGTCTGCTCGATGCTCTACCTCTCAACGAGAAGAATAATATGAACCAGCGCATAAAAAACATGGGGACAATGGCTCAGGACGTTTCACCTGAAAACAGCGGCACGCCGTTCACGCTGAAATCACGTTCGCGCATCGCGGCATTAGCGGGCGTAGTGGTGTTGACGGGGTGCGGCGTCACCGCGACGCAGCCTCTTTGGCGTAATAATCTCGCTGCACAAGAAACGGCAACCGAGGAGGGTGCCGTCGTTAGCATGACAGGCGAGTCGTATCAACTGTTCTCGAATAACGGCAATTTTCAGCTGCGAAAACTGTCCGTTGACGGCGTAGAGCAATGGCGAAACGCTGTTGGTGCTGTGGCCTCTAACTTTACCAAGCCGCTCATCGCCATCGCGGGTGGCAGCATTCAGGTGACCAGCACCCTGAATGCATTGACCAGTGTAGATGCCGCTGGCAACGTCCTGTGGACGCAAGACCTTACTCCTCAAGGCGCATACATTAATCAATTGCTGGCCCACGGCGACGACACGGTTGCCAGTTATTCCGGCAGTGAAACGCCCGCCGGAATCGTGGCCATCAGTACGGCGGGTGCTGAGCATTGGCGTTATGAGTTTCCCGTAAATGCGAAAGTACAGTTGGCGGCATTGGCGACAGGCAACCTGCTTGCCATTACCGATAACGGCACAGATAACCTTGCGATGCTCTATATTTTCGATGGTGCAGGCAATCTGGTGCAGCAGCAGGACATTCCAGTGACAGCCAATCGCGTAACGCTTGTGAGTCGGGGCAGCAGTGTCTTTTTGAAGCATAACAGGAGTCTTACGCGCATTGATGAAACGGGCAATGTTCTCTGGACCCAAACCTTACCAGCCGATTCGTTCTGCACAGCCGCAGATGAGGGCGAAGTGGCTTGTTGGGCGCAACAGCTCCCATTTTACTTTCCGCCCTATTCCAGCCCGGGTTATGCAGAAATCACTTGGTTTGATGCCGACGGCGAAATCAAAAATAAGCTGGTGTTCCCGGAATCCTTCTCTTTGCTTACCCGAATAGTTAAATTGCACTACAACGGCGAGCATCGGTGGACGCTAGAAAAATTCACCAATTCACCCATCAATCTGCTCAGCACCTCGCCTGCACGCCGGTTTAATCACTATAACCAGTTCAGCGTGATGACAGAGCAAGGGTATAACCTGAAAACCATCACCATGGAACCTGCTGTATATGAGGATTCCTGGGCAGAGCGTCCGTTACCTGGCTATAACAACGATGGCGATAACGCCACGGCGATTGTGTCGCAAGGCAGACTTTATGCATTTGGGAATACGCGCCTCTCCCAGCGTGGTTTCGTGAGTGTGTATCCTATCCCTTGACCATTAAAATCTGATGCTGCAGCTCAAACGGATAATTTTAGCGGCGACTTTAATGATGATGACGCCAACAATATATCCACCGTATTACACATGAAGCATATTCAGACGGGTGTTTGCTCTGCGGTTTATGCTGATAAGCTGTTTGCCTTGCAGGTTGAGCCTGTTCTTGAAGGCGATGTGTTGATGCTAAAAGAATAATCAGGTGTTGATATCAGGGGCGACAAATTTGTCGCCCCTGATATTTTTTATTGCCTGAAAAACGAAAGGTGTTGCTGTGAGCTATAAAAAAGATCATCGCTACACCATTGGGTGAGAGCATAAAAGCTGCCATCGTCCTGTAATAACACATCGTTGAGACGACAGCTGCCTGATGTAAACTCCAGTATTCCAAGAAGGGTTGATGTAAGCGGCACACGTTCGATCATGGCGTAATACTCAGGTTCGGCAAACCGGACGATATCTACGCCCGTAGCACTGTCAAGCACGCGATAGCGGACATTTTCTTTTTGCAGGGACACATCCTGCACTTTTGATGTGTCTGCGGGATTCGGGCGCGTTGTGTCCAGCCAGTGGGTATAAATTTCGCCAGCAACGACGCGGCCATTGCGTTCAACTGCAGTAGACATATACGTATTGCTGGTGGCCTTGGTTTGCCAGAGCACATCACCAAGCAAATTCATCTTTATCAGCAATTGTTGTTCATCAATATAGGCCTTGACCAGGTAACTGCCGTCAGACGTTGGCGATACCAGGGTGGCACTTTGAGCGGGTAATTCCCACGCCAGGTGTTGTGAGGTATCAAAATATCGCAGGCGTGAATTGGGATAATCATAGCGATAAGTCCACAAGCCATTCTCATCAGCAAAGAGTGGCGTGTCAGATCCAATGTCTGGCTGTTCGATGAGGGTATTGCCGTCATAGTAATATAGCTGAAACGCGGTTTGATTGTCGCTGAGTCGTAACTGCGCCTGCAGAAAGGCCTGATTCGTACCTTTCACCGGTAAGGCGGTACTAAACATTGCATAGGTAGGTAACAACAAGCTTTGCGTGACGGCACCCTCTTTGACAACCACGAGGCGTGCACGACCTGTGGTCTGCATGAACCCGGTCTTTTCGGTACCCGCCAGCAGTAAAGCGCCGTCTTCAAGTAGTATTGCATCGTGGATGCCAAACTGGGCGCCTTCGGTATTCATGCTGATGGGGGGAAGCGGCGTTACCGAGCCGGTTTCAATATCGACATGCACGGACTGTGAGTATTCCGGGCCAACCCAGTAGAATTCGTTGTCCGAGAGAAACAGGGGTTTTTGAGGATAGCCCGCAACGAGTATCCCATAATCTGCATTATGCGAAAACTCACGGCTTGTTACCCGCTCACCTGCAGCGTTATAGATTTCTGAAACCAGGGTTTTGCTATCGCGTTGATAGGCGCGACGAACCGAGCCATCGGCCAATACACGCGCTGTTGCAGGCATGGCGTGGTAGTGTTCTCCGAAAATATCGGCGGTGACCCCCCATAGTGGAGGCATATATTTAGCACCGCAAGCCACTAGCACCAAGGCGACTGGAAGCAGCCACCATTGTTTTATCGTAGGTGGTTTTATCGTAGATGGCTTTATGTTGGATTGCTTGTTTGCAGATTGCGTCATTCCAGATAGTTTCATTTTTCACTCCTTTGAAAGGCCGATCAAACGGCGTCCGTGCATGTGCATGCGTAGAAGGTACTGACATAATGCTTGCAAGATGAGACTAAACCCGCTGCTGTTAGCAGCGCAATCCCGCAATAGGTGAACTGTGTCACGGTAAGTCATCTATGGCTCAGCGTTTCAAGCCGCCTGCGTGGATGCTTGTCCCCGCATGAAAGACGTAGTGATACGGGAGTGAAACTTTGCAGTTACGACCTTGAATTTTCAAGACGGCCACTGCTGTTTGGTCAAGCACCGGTTCGTAAAGCCATTTACGCAGTTAACGCAAAGTCTCTACCAAATCTTCTGCAAGCCGGTGGGAAAAAATGATTCTGCCCTTGTCCATGGAAAGATGAGTGGCATCGTAAAACAGACTGTCATCGAAGGCAGGATCAAATTGATAATTGCGCACATGGGCACCTGTGCGCTCGATGATGCGTTGTACGACAGCATGTTGGCGATCCAGTGCTTCAGCCTCTGGGTGAGCCAGCGATGGTGGCACCGGGAATAACACGATTTCAACGTGATCAGAAACCGCTTTCAGTTCTTCGACAATAGCAATGAACTCTTCGATCATGCTCTCATCAAATTCCAGACCAAGAATATCACAGCAGTCAATCCGCTCCTGCAGATCGCGCGCAAGCATGGGTGTTGCACGCATGGATGCCGTCAGTTTCGTCACCACCTCTTGTGCTGCGGGTGACAGGTCCGTCATATCGATGGGGCCGCCCTGTGTGGCAGGGTTCCATACATGGGACTTGCCTGTCAGGGGATGTTCCTTCGCTATAAAGTTGCGTAGTTGCTTCTGAAGGTGTTGCAGCGTTTGCATATGGGCCAGCTCTTCAGCCCCAAACGCGTTGATCTTGGGTGCCTGCGTCTGGGCAGCATTGAACAGTACCCGCAGGCCTCCCGTTATTGCTTCTGCCGATATACCGTTACGTAAATAGCGGATGCAGAGTAATCGGGCAAAGTACCCGGGATCATGCCAGGCAATGTCCCATAGTTCTTCGTTGGACATGAATACCGCCGCAATCTGTTCAGTCATGAAGGGGCGAAAAGCGTTACGACGTTTGGTCAGCAAGAACGGCGTCAGCTCGATCACGGCCAGTCGTGCGCGTTTACCTGCTCTTAGATGGGCTTCGCGCAGTCGCTTGGCCAATAGCAACTGATAGGAGGGCTTCATATTGCCCATGCCGATGTTGAAACTGGTGATATCCTGTTGCAGCAGCAGTTCCGCGCGCTGGTCGAATTGGCGCGGCGAAAAACCCTCATTAACCAGTGATGATCCAAATACCAGCACGGTATTTCCTGGGGTGTTTGCAATCAGGTCGATGGAACCGGCAACGGAACGAATGCGCTGAATACCGAATAAATCGCCCGCGTTTGCCTCGATGCTGCTAGTAAAGGCGTTCACCAGTATCACGGCTGGTCCGAGCAGCAACAGGGCAATGAATGCCATCAATAGCGCCGGCTTTTTAGAATTGGAAATAAATGAAATCATAGCCAGGTTCGCCAATCAGAAAGACAAAAGTGTTTGCGAGTATCAACGCAGGTAGCCAATACCAGAAAAGTCGCTGCAAACTGGCCTGGCGCTTAATGATCTGATAGTCGATGGCGTGGCAGAACAACAGGGCAAAAATCACCAGGCCGAGAATGATACCTGTATAAGGTGTTGCCTCGATCGTCGTGTCGGGTACGTGCAACTGGGCGATGATGGAAAAGGCATCACTCAATGATTCGGCACGAAAAAAAATCCAGCCGATACACACCAGATAAAAGGTAAAAAACCATTGCAGCAGCCGTAGCGCCCGCGAATCGATACCTGCCAGAATGCCCCCAATACGCGTTGCCCGTAGCAGGTGAGTGATGGAAATGATGGCACCATGAAACGCACCCCACCAGATAAAGGTCCAGGCAGCGCCATGCCACAGACCACCCAGCAGCATGGTGATGAAAACGTTGCGTAGCTGCTTGCCGTTGCGATTTCCGCCCAGCGAAATATATAAATAGTCACGTAGCCAGGTAGACAATGAAATATGCCAGCGGCGCCAGAAATCCACCGGTGATACTGAAAAATAAGGGGTATTGAAGTTGAGAGGAATCTTTATGCCAATTAAAAGGGCGAGCCCGATTGCGATATCACTGTAACCGGAAAAATCCCCGTAAATCTGTGCAGCAAACGCCAATACCCCGGTCAGCGTTTCGAGCCAGCTGACCGGGCCGGGAGCGTTAAACAGCGTTTCTGCAGGTGCGGCAAGCAAATCGGCAATGGTCTTTTTCACCAGCCCGAAAGTGATCAGCACGAAGCCATATTTGATGTTGTCAGTATTGAGCGGGGGAAAATGTTCGATTTGCGGCAATATTCTCGACGTGCGCAGAATAGGCCCTGCCACCAGATGCGGGAAAAATGTGACGGTTGCAAAAAAAGGCAGGAAATTCTTTCGTGCCGGCATGTCACCCCGATAAACGTCGATAGTGTAACTCATGCTCTGAAACGTATAAAAAGAAATGCCGGCAGGCAACACAATATTCAGAGTGGAGAGCGAAACCGATAAGCCGATAAAATTCAGTGTTTCGTGCACCGATTCGATCATGAAATTGAGGTACTTGAAGATGCCCAACACCCCCAGGTTCAACGCCAGTGATACCATCAACAGGCGTTTTCTGTGTTGCTGCTCTGCGCTTTGCGACATCCAGCGCGCGATATAGAAATCAATGGCGGCGGTTAGTATCAGCAAGGGCAGAAAGCGGTAATCCCAGCAGGAATAAAACAGCATGCTGGAGACGACGATCAATAGCACCCGACTGTTTTCGCGAGTAAACACAAAACAGTACAACGCGAAAAACACACAGGCAAACGCAAAAAATAGCGGAGTATTGAAAAGCATGGGTCAGTCTGCGTTGGCGACCCGCTTTAACCACTGTTTGCCACGCATAACGGCGCGATTCACTGTCGTCAACGACTGAATCAAGCTGGTTTGCATGGTAATGTAGGTGCGCTGTCGAGGTGTTAGGGTTCTGAATACCGGAATGGTTGTCGTCAATTGCTGCGTTTCTGCCGAAAACTCGGCCTGTTGGCTGGCAGGTCCTTCAGGAAAGCGCAGAGTCTTGTCGAGATAACGAAATTGATGTGGGCCCTGCGGCCGGAAACCAAACGGCACTGGAAATCCAAACACTTCGAGATTGAGCTGCTGCTGTCTGGCGCTTAGTTTTCCGTAAATGGGTACTGGCGAGAGTTTGCGTGGCAGTTTGAAGTAGCCTTCATAACGACGCAATGTCGCGATGTCAATGTCTGCACCGCGATGATTGATCAGCATGGGCGAGGGGAGGGCGGCATGGATTTCTTCCAGCACTGATGCGGGAAAATACCGTAATAATGCCTCATCAACGAAACAGTCCAGCACCAGATGCACGCGTACGATATCGCTTTGATTATGCAGCCAGTGCGGTTGGTTAAAGTCGCCAAACCAGAATTCGCCCGGCTGCCAGAGACAACGTTCGCCAGCAATTTCAAATATCACATCAGGGTGGGTCACAATGGGAACATGCAGGCGCACCATGCCCACGTTCCAATTGAATCCTTTGTCGGTATGTTCGCCCACCTTTTTGCCTGGGGGTAGAAACAGCAAGCGCACAACGCCTGTCTGAAACTCGAAACTGTGCAGGATTTCCTTAAAGTAGGGGCATTTCTCCAGCACCTCGGTGTCTTTTGAGGTACCGGCCGAAAGCGCCATGGTGTTGCCGTAATGACCGTCGACGCTTCTCAGTGCAATGCCTTTCCAGCTTCCGTCGTGATAAGGGCCTTCCTGGGCGGCGGCACGAAAATGACTGATCGCCGTCTGCAGATCCTGTTGCAGTCGAACGGGATCGAAGTGAGCATCAAGGCGGACCATTTTGGGTAATGTCATAAGGATTCCCTCCCCGTTTGGCATTGGTTCTTTTTTTGCTTAAAGCAGCGTAAAGCGAATAGATCATCACATGATTTGTTCATTGTGATGCGGAGGGCCGGGATCTGAATTGATAGCGACCTTCCATGTCATCTAAACAGATATTGGCTGCAGTAACCGGACGGCTTGCAGCCTGCAGAGGTTGGCTTTTGAGCGCGAAGAAGTCAATTGTCGGGCTGGCGACGATGCGTGGATTTGTGAACCAGGTTGTAAATGTGTTTGGTATCAAAATCGCTTATCACGCGCTTGGCCCTTTATTGCACACTCCATGCGTGGCTGACCGGGTGTTGAAAATAGCCTGCATGTTCATTCGCGGCTCGTTCGTGCATCAATTGAAAAACAGGAAAGCCATGATGCGTCAGCCACTCTTGGGCCTTGCTGCGCTGAGGTGCACAGGATTCCAGGGATAAAAAGGCAGAGGTCACTCGGTCAGTGTTGATAGCGTCCTGCTGAAGGCGAGCACATTCATGAAATATTAAATAGACCAGCACGTAGCGGGGTGCGTTTCGACTCCCGAGATAGCGATGAAGGATAATGCGGTTCTGTTTCGCGTCATAAGCAGAGGCGGGCACGCTGAGCATAGTTGAATGGTTACGTTGCGCATGCGGCTGCCAATCGGTTTGCAGCCGTTTCAATACTAGAATCAGCAGCTGCTCTGCATCGGGATCGCCTGCCGACACCAGAGGGCGAAGCACTTGCGCCGCCTCTGACCATTTCGCCTCGCGCACCATCGATAACGCCGCATTCAGGGCGGTATCGGCGTGGCACTCCATGCGTGAAGCAGGCGCGCTGGTCCCATGGATTGCCGAAGTCGACGGTGGGATGCCCCAGTCTATGCTCGGTAGTGGCTGAGTGTTGAAAAAATCGGTGAAATGAAGGGTGCTGATATTGATCAGTAACGATGTAAGGGGCGAGGTGTCGCTGGTTGCATGAACGATTGACATGTGACTTCCCTGTTCTTTTGACTGTTTTCTTGAAAACCCATTGTATTCACTGGGGACGATCGCACCAAGCCTCGTCGTGTTCAGGACTTAATAATTCGGCAGGTAGAGGCAAGGTTTGGACGTTTAAGAATGTGCCAGGAGCGGGCTGCCTAATATAAGTACAATCGTGTGCGAGATCTCGCAAAAACGTGTATGAAATGGAGGATATTCGGGTCGGACACGGGGTGATGCGTGAAGGCAGTTCAAATAAACTGACATTTAGAATTGTCACTTTACTGTAAGGGGAGATTTGTAGTCAAATGAATTGATGAAATCCTCCTCCGCCCGAAAATCCCGAACCCGTACTTATGGCGGCCTCAGTGAATCTGAGCGCGTGCTCGAGCGCCGCGCGAGTTTTCTTGCGGCCGGGCTTGATGTGTTTGGGACGGTAGGTTTGCGCGGCGCGACGGTGCGGGGCTTGTGCAAAACTGCCGGGCTGACCGAGCGTTATTTTTATGAATCCTTCGAAGATACCGAAGCGTTGTTCTGTGCCGTCTACGAAAAGCAGGTGGCGACGCTTCGTGATTACTTTATCGCCGAGATCCCGCGTTTGTCCCGAGACATGAAAGAGCGGGTGCGTGCGGCACTCGGGCTTTATTTCAACATGATGCGTGATCAGCGCATGGTGCGTGTCATGTACGTGGAGGTAATGGGCGCCAGCCCGAAGATCACGGCGATGCATGACGCGAATGTGCGTCTGGGTGCCCAGTTTGCGGTGTTTTTGTTGCGTTCTGACAACCCTGAGCTTGAGATATCCAATGAGCTGGCGCTGGCGCTGAGTTTTGCCATCAACGGTGCGTGTACCACCATGGCGGTGCAGTGGATGGCGGGGGGGTATACCCTGGATCAAGACATTGTGGTTGAAAGTGTTTCGCTGGTTGTGCTCGGCACCATGAACGAGCTGGCGCGGCTTAGCAGCGCGCAGAAGCAGGCGTCCGGCTAACCTCTCGTTCAGAGCCCTCCATGTTCAAAGCCGACTCTCCGTTCAATGTCGGCTCTCCGTTCAAATCCGTCTCGCCGTTCAAATCCGTATCCCTCAAATCCGCTTCCCGATTTGAGTTGCCTTCTGTTTAGCAGCACCTTGTCGGAAATGCGCACCTCCGTTAGATGTACGCCTCTCGTTATAAAACGCCATCCGTCAAAAGCTCCTTCCCCCCTGAGTGCGCCTCCCAATGGCAGGCTTTCTGCTTTCCCTTCAATAAATTGCGTGTTGGTCTGTGGTTTTGTAGCGCAGTTGGCCGCTATCATGAAACGCCTAACAAGTCTCGGTTTTGTGCGAAATCCCCCTCGTCGGGTTAGCAGTTTGATGGGGGCTTGCTAGGCTCAATAGAGTGATTTGAAGAGACCGGGAAGACTCCTGCCCGGCGTTTGCTCCACCTCCAGTATTTTCGGGAATCGCAATGGATATTACAGAACTGCTTGCCTTTGGCGTTAAGAACGGCGCATCTGACTTGCACTTGTCATCGGGGTTGCCGCCCATGATTCGTGTGGATGGCGATGTGCGCCGCATCAACCTGCCTCCGCTTGAACACAAACAGGTGCATGGTTTGATCTACGACATCATGAATGACAAGCAAAGAAAGGACTTCGAAGAGTTTCTGGAAACCGACTTTTCGTTTGAAGTGCCCGGCGTGGCACGTTTTCGTGTTAACGCCTTCAACCAGAACCGCGGGGCGGGTGCGGTGTTTCGTACCATCCCCTCCAAAGTCCTCACCATGGAAGACCTGGGCATGGGCCAGATCTTTCGCGATGTGTCCGATCGCCCGCGGGGGTTGGTGCTGGTGACGGGCCCCACCGGCTCGGGTAAAAGTACCACCCTGGCGGCCATGATCGACTACATCAACGAAAGCCGTTATGAGCACATCCTCACCATCGAAGACCCTATCGAATTCGTGCATGAAAGTAAGAAATGCCTGGTGAACCAGCGCGAAGTGCACCGTGACACGCTCGGGTTCTCGGAAGCCTTACGTTCGGCCTTGCGTGAAGACCCTGACATCGTGCTGGTCGGTGAGATGCGCGACCTGGAAACCATTCGCTTGGCGCTGACCGCTGCCGAAACCGGCCACTTGGTGTTCGGCACGCTGCACACCACCTCGGCGGCCAAAACCATCGACCGTGTTGTCGACGTGTTCCCGGCCGCAGAAAAATCAATGGTACGTTCAATGTTGTCAGAATCCTTACAGGCTGTGATTTCGCAAACACTTCTCAAGAAGAACGGTGGTGGGCGTGTTGCAGCGCATGAGATCATGGTGGCCACCCCGGCGATTCGAAACCTGATTCGTGAAGACAAAGTCGCCCAGATGTATTCGGCGATACAAACCGGTGCTGCCTATGGCATGCAGACACTCGACCAATGCTTGCAAGAACTGGTGCGCAAAGGCTTGGTGGCGCGCGATCTGGCGCGGGAAATGGCGAAGAATCCGGACAGCATATAACGGCCGAGTGTTGAAACTGATGGTGGGCTAGATCATGGATTTCGAAGGCTTATTGAAACTGATGGTGGAGAAGGGCGCGTCTGACCTGTTCATAACGGCGGGGGTACCGCCCAGCATGAAGGTGCACGGCAAGATCGTCCCTGTCACCAAAACCTCGCTCAGCCCCGAGAAAACCCGCGAAACCGTGCTGGGGGTCATGAACGAAACCCAGCGCAAGGAATTCATTGAAACCCGCGAATGTAACTTTGCTATCAGTGCGCGTGGTATTGGTCGTTTTCGCGTGAGTGCGTTTTATCAGCGCAACCTGGTGGGCATGGTGTTGCGTCGAATCGAAACGCGCATTCCCACCATTGATGAATTGGCCTTGCCGGCGATCATCAAAGATCTTGCGATGACCAAACGCGGCATGGTGATTTTCGTAGGGGCCACCGGAACGGGTAAATCGACATCGTTGGCCTCCATGATCGGGCATCGTAACAAAAACAGTAAGGGGCATATTATTTCGATCGAAGATCCGATCGAATATATCCACCAGCATAGCGGTTGTATCGTGACGCAGCGTGAGGTGGGGCTCGATACTGAATCCTTCGAGATCGCGCTGAAAAACACGTTACGGCAAGCGCCTGATGTGATCATGATCGGCGAAATTCGTTCGCGCGAGGTTATGGAATACGCGGTGGCCTTTTCTGAAACCGGCCACTTGGTGCTGGCGACCCTGCACGCCAACAACGCCAACCAGGCGCTGGATCGTATCATTCACTTCTTTCCGGCCGATCGGCATGGGCAGACGTGGATGGATTTGTCATTGAACTTGCGGGCTTTGGTGGCGCAACAATTGATTCCCTCCCCCGATGGAAAGAGTCGGCGTGCGGTCATTGAAGTCATGCTCAACACCCCCTTGGCGGCGGATCATATTCGTAAAGGTGATGTACACTTACTCAAGCCGTTAATGGCAAAATCGCGCGAACTCGGTATGCAAACCTTCGATCAAGCGCTGTTTGACCTGTACACCGCCGGCGAAATTACCTACGAAGATGCCCTGGCGCACGCAGACTCACCCAACGATTTGCGTTTGATGATCAAACTCGGTAACGAGTCGGCACAGGAATTCATCGACGACGCTACTCGCGGCTTGTCGTTGGCTGAAGACGAAAAGAACAACATCAATTTGCGCCGCAAGCGCTGATCAAATGTTGCAAGGGCCACCACCCGGTCGGCCCTTGTGTCCTCCCCCGCCGTCGGCATAGTATGTGGCACACCCGTGCAAATTTATGCGCAAGGAGCCTGGTTATGTCGTCACCCTTCACTCTGCCCATCGATACCCGTATCCAACAGGCCCAACAGCTTTGGGCGCAAGCTCGGTTGGCTGAAGCCAATGGCGAGTGGTATCAGGCTTACACCCTTTACACCTCTGCCCATGACCTGATCATTGATTGCGCGCAGTTGCATCAGCAAGCGCACATTGACCTGCGTCGGGTCAACCTGCATTTAGGTCATTACGGAGAATGGTTGACCGATTTGGCGTTGGCGATGTTTGCGCCCTTGGGGGTGTTCCGCTGGGTGGCCTACGCACAGCGTAAATCAGGCGGGTGGATGCACGCCGCCTGTCGACGAGCCTGAATGCTTGGCTCCACTGTTTGTGGTAGTGGACGGATCAACGCGGGTGCAAAATCTCGACCTTGTTCATCAGTGGGTTGGCATACATCTCAAGAATATAACGTTGCAGCTTTTCGGGTGATTGGGCAATACGGGCTTTGAACTCGAAGGCTTTACGCCGCATTTCGGTCGCATCCAGACGATCCCAGGCTTCACGGGATTGCGTGGCGAGTTGCTGCAAACGCGCGCGGGCGTCTTCTTGTAACGTGGCGCCAAAGCGGCTGGTAGGTTTAAGCAATTGCTCAAACGCAATCAGGTTGGAGGGGAATAATTTGTAATTGGCAACAATTTGAGCGTCGATAGCGGCGGCAACTGCGTCAGCATCGGCGTAGTCCCCTTGTAACGGTGTGCCTACGCTAATGTGCACGCGCCCCTTGGGAGAGGCAATGCCTTTAACAATACTGATGATATCTTCGTTGTCGGCTTTTACATATTGCGTGCTGACATCGGCACGGGCTTCCAGCTCAGCGGCTTTGAGCGCATCGCAAGGGTCGTACTCATAAGAAATCGCCACTGGCACGATATTGAGATGGCGAATGGACGCGCCAAAATCCAGCCCACGTTTTTTGCCGTAAATGCTCAGCATTTTGACCACGGCAGGGTCGGTGCGATCCATGCCATCTTTGGCACGGCCTTCACGTTGGGCTATCCAAACGGATTGCCCACGGCTGAGTGTGGATTCGATATAACGGGATAACTGAGTGAGTGCCGCCAGTTTGGCTTTCAGGCCCTCTACCGAGCGCTTGACGATAAAACTTTTATTCAAGCGCATCAGATCCGACACCATTGGATCGCCTAACAAATTGTCGCCAATGGCAATTTCAACCGTATCAAAACCGTTATTGACCAATGCGAAATCCAGCAGGGCCGGGTCTAGCACTATGTCGCGATGGTTGCTTATGAAGAGATAGGACTGATTTTTATCGAGTTTATCCATGCCGTCGACGCTAAGGCCGGACGTGGTTTTTGCAACCGTGCGTGCGACATAACGCCAGACCAGTTGCTGAAATGTGTCGACATCATGAATTTTACGGAACTCATGCTTCAGAAACTGCTTGACCAGCAGTGTCAGTGGCACGCCCACCCAGCGCGGCGCCTGCGGAAACCGAAAGCGGGTAATGACCGCCGCCAGATCGTGCTCCTGCAGCAGCCGGTGGATCACCTGAGGTGCTTCATGATCACGAAAGGGGCGAATCGCTTCAAACTCATCCATGGGGCAATCCCCTGCAACATACAAAAAGGAGGCACATGTTAACGCGTGGCGCCAAGCTTGCCAGCAATTAAATGATCTCAAATTATGACATGTGAGGAAAGCCAAAGCGAATAAGCACTGGGGTTAGCAACAGAAACTGTGGGGTAGCGACAAGAATGCGACGCAAGGTCTGTATGTAAGTGATGTGAATTTTGACCGCCGTCACAGGCTCAACTAAACCTAATGATCAGTACCTTGAAAAATGTCAGCAAGTGCATTGCATTTTGGGATGTCAGGGCGGGGTGTGGCGGTGGGGAGTGATGCGGTGCGAGTGATGAATGGAAAAATCAGAGTGAAGGCCCTGGCGACGGCCATGTTGCTAACCGTTCCGGGTCTTGCATTGGGCGAAGAGGCCGTTTCTTCGGTGACGCCGCTGGTGCAAGAGGCTATTAAAACCATGGAATTTTCGGGGTTTGTCAGCGTGCGGGGCGGGCAGATTTTTGAGGATGATGTGTTTTATGCCTTCAAGTATGACGACACCCTCACTTTTTCGAAAGAGAGCGTATTTGGCTTGCAAATGAACAGCACCGTCACCGATAACGTCAATGTGTCGATGCAAATGACGGCGGCTGGTGGCGACAATCCGGTCGAGCTACAGTGGGCATATATCGAATATGTCTTGGATACCGATCTTTCCGCGCGTTTTGGCCGGCTGCGTGTGCCGGGTTTCATGTTGTCCGAATTTCTCGATGTCGGCTATGCCTACCCGTGGGTGCAAACCCCCGAAGAGGTCTATGGTTGGCTGCCGTTTTCGCGTTATGAAGGGCTCGATTTACGGTATCAGACCCATGTGGCCGGAGCCGATATTCGTTTTAACCCGTTCGTGGGTACCACCTCCGGGCAGGCGCTAAGCCTTGGGGATTTTGAGTTTACCGACCAGACCAGCGAATTCGCCGGCATTGATCTTCAGGCGACCTTTGATATTCTGACAGTGCGAGCGGGGTACTCCCGGTATAAATTCGAACTGACCAACTCACGTTGGGATCAGTTTATTGGCCAGACGGTGAACGGCAAGACCTATGTACCAGAGATAGGCAACGATTTTTTCACGTTTGTAGAAGAGGTTAAACTACCGGGATTCGTTGATTTTGTTGAGGATATTCTGGTTGACGGCATCCTTCAGCAAATGATCGATAACCCGGCCATCGCGACTTTTTTAGGCGTGGGTGTTACTACTGACGAGTTGATCGCCGAACAGCAATCCCTGTTGGCACAAATGCCGGCGTATCAGCAGATTCCCGCCATGGATGGGAGTGAGGACGGCAGTTTTGCCGGGGTGGGTTTCAGCCTCGATAACGGCAGCTATCTGGTGATGACAGAGATGTCGCGCTCAGAAATTGGTGGGGCGTATCCGGATGTAGAATCCGGCTATATGTTGGTGGGCTATCGATTTGGCACTTGGATGCCCCATTTTACCTTTGCAAAAATGTACAGCATTGACGATGGCGAACGACCCAATTTGGGGGCATTAAATCTGAACACCGATATTTGGCTTGCCAATGAGGATCTGGCCAAAGTGGCAGACGGCGTGGAGGTCTACAGCAATATTCTGGCAGTGGCTAATGGGCTTTTGCGGCTGGAGCAGGAAACTTACACGCTCGGGATGCGTTGGGACCCTGTGGCGGGGGTGGCGGTGAAGGCTGAAGTATTCCGGGTGCGCCCCCAAGAAGGTGCTTTTGGCTTTGCTTTGCCTTCGTCTCTGGTACAGCTGATGTCCTCCACGGATGTTTCTCTCGAAAGTTTGACGATTCCTGACACCCCGAAAAAAATTGACGGGTTACGCATGTCCATCGACGCGGTATTTTGATGCCATGAAGTTGCTGAAATCAAAACTCTGCCTTTCAATCGCCGGACTGCTGCTCAGTGTGTCGATGGCCGGGGCAGACGTGTTGGTGATCGTCAATAGCAGCAATAGTTTGCAGTCGATGACGCTGGACGATATCAACCGTATTTTTCTGAAGAAAACCAAACGTTTCGAAAATGGCGTGAATGCAGAACCGATCGCGCTTGCGGAAGGCACCAAACAACGCGCCGCGTTTAATCAGAAAATCCTGCAACGTGATGAGCAACAATTGAAATACTACTGGTCACGCAAGATGTTTTCGGGGGGGGATCGACCGCCACCCACGGTGGCCAGTGAAAGTGATGTCATCACTGTGGTGGCAGAAAAACCCGGTGGCATTGGTTATGTCACCGCCCCTCCCAAAGACAGCCGCGTCAAGGTTGTTTTCCAGACCAAGGATTAATGTGCTGCGCTGACGGATCATCGTGAGCGTGATCTTTTGCATGCCTGTTACAGGAGAAGCCGCAGGTTCAGTACCATGATCAACCGATTGCAATCTGCCTCCATCAAGACGCAAATGGCGCTCATGGCGCTGGTGGGCTTTTTTGGCCTCTGTTCGATATTGTTCGGCACCTTCACCTATTTTCGTCAGATCGACAGCGATATGACCAAAGTGCAAATGGTGGATCTGAAAATTGTCCAGATTGCCAACGCCCTGCAGGTTGGCATGTCAGATATGAATCGCTTATTTGAGGCTGCCGTGGTGGAGCGTGACCAGGACACGCATTCAGAAGCCATTGCCCATGCCGACAAATTGCGCCTGATGATGATGAAAATGGGGGAAACCGGGCCGCAGTTGACACAACGCACCGGCGATCTTTTGCGTAGCTATGACGATTATGTGGCCGAGATGCGGGCCTACACCGACAACGTTATTCAGGGCCATTACCAGGGCGATGATATGTACACGGCTTTTTCGCAGGCGCTTGAAAAGCGCGAGGCCTGCGAACAAAAGTTGCGGGCACTGGCCAGCGATATTGACAAGGATTTTGCTGCCACCATGGAAACCTTGCGGGTAGAGGCGGAGGCTACCTTTCGCAACCAGTTTACCTATGGCCTGTTGCTGATGTTGGTGATGTTGCTGGCGTTCATTGTCGTCAGCCGAATGATCGCCGAGGCGATTCGCAATGTGATCGGCGTGGCCGGACAGATCGCGCAAGGCAATCTGGATGTGGATGTCAATCATATCAGCAGTCGCGAGTTTCTGCATTTGTTCAGCGCCCTGGATGTGATGCGCAATCGCCTGAAAGACCAGAATAACGCCGCTGAACAGCGGCAGAAACGGCAGGCGCGCGTGGCGTCACTTAACGAGGCGCTGCGCGGCGAACAGGATGTGGAATCCTTGGGCAACAATATCCTACATTGCATGGCGCAATTGCTCGACGTGCTAGGTGGAGCCTTTTACGTCGTGCAGAATAACGATGCACAGACTAAAAATGCGCAGTCCAAAAATGCCCCGCTAAAAAGTGTGCCGCAACCGGAACTGGTGATGCAGTCCTCTTATGCGCGGGCGCCCAGTGCCGCACAAGCAACCCGTTTTCGAATGGGGGAAACCCTGGTGGGGCAGACAGCCCTCGAAAAGCAGCTGCATGTGATACAGCAAGTGCCCCATAACTATTCCCCGGTCGCTTCGGGGTTGGGCGCTGCCCCCCCCAAAGCCTTATTACTGGCGCCGTTGTTGTTTGATGACAAGGTGGTGGGTGTTCTGGAATTGTTGAGTTTTCGGGAATTCACGCAAGACGAACTGGATTTTATTCGCCAGGGCAGCGACGGCATGGCGATTGCGCTCAATGCGGCGCTGTCACGCGCACAACTGGCGGATGCACTTGCGCGCACACGACAGCAAGCGGAAGCGCTCGAACAGCAGCAAGAGGAATTGCGGGCCACCAACGAGGAGCTGGCGGAACAGACGGCCATTTTGCGTGCCTCCGAAGAAAATTTGCAATCGCAGCAAGAAGAACTGCGAGTGATGAATGAGGAATTGGAAGAACGCAACGTTCAGTTGGACCGTCAGAAAGAAGAAATCGTGCGTCAGAATGCCGAGCTGGAGCTTTCCAGAGAGGATTTACAGCAAAAGGCGCGGCAACTCGAACAAAGCGGTCGTTACAAATCCGAATTTCTTTCTACCATGTCGCACGAGCTGCGTACCCCCCTCAACAGCATTTTGATTCTGTCACAGGGACTGATGGAAAACCGGCAACAAAACCTGTTGGATAAACAAATAGAACACGCCCGCGTTATTCATTCATCGGGGCGCGATCTGCTGATGCTGATCAACGATATTCTTGACTTGTCGAAAGTGGAAGAAGGCAAGTTCGAATTAATGACCGATGAAATTGAATTGAGCACCTTTGCAGGCAACCTCAAAGCGCAGTTTGAAAGCCAGGCCGAACATAAAGGCCTGCAATTCAAAGTAAGTGTTGATGAGCGATTGCCGACCACGGTTGCCATGGATGAACACCGTTTGAGTCAGATCTTGCGTAATTTTATTTCTAATGCACTCAAATTTACGCATGAGGGTGTGGTGGAAGTAGTGATGGATGTACCGTCAGCGCCCGTTGGTGAGGGCGAGCGGCGTTTATTGCCGGAAGACGCCATCATGTTCAGCGTGAAAGATACCGGCATTGGGATTCCCAAAGAGAAGCAGGCGCTGATCTTTGAAGCATTTCAGCAAGTCGATGGTACGATCAGCCGCAAATACGGTGGTACCGGCCTGGGCTTGACAATATCACGCAAGCTGGCGGAATTGATGGGCGGCGGCATTGTGGTGTCCAGTGAGGGTGAAAACAAAGGCACCTGCTTTTCATTGGTATTGCCACGCCGACGTGATGACACGGCCCCTGCGTGTGCGGTACCCATGGCGGTCGTAAGCACTGCAAATCAAGCAGAAATTATACCGGCTGGGATTGTATCCGTACCGCCTGATAGCGTTCCCCTGAATGCAGAACCGGAATTGCTGATCATAGAAGATAACCCCGGATTCAGCACCGTCTTGCAAAATCTGGCGACTGAGTTTGGATTCAAAGCCGTATGCGTTCATAACGCCGCTGATGCTTATCGTTATATCGAGGCGCGCGTACCGGCGTCGATCATCCTCGACTTGGGCTTGCCCGATGCCCCCGGTGAACAGTTACTGGAATTCATCAAGTCGCAGCCCCGGACCAGCAAAGTGCCGGTACATGTTATTTCTGGCAACCCGAATGTGGAACTGACAGACCTGCATGGCGCGCAGGAATTCATTGCCAAACCGTTTGGGCGTGAGCGCCTGGATCAACTATATCAAGATATCAGCGGTGAATTACATGCGGCCGCTGTGCATCGCGTGTTGGTGATCGAAGATGACCCGGTGCAGTGTGAAGCCATTGAAGAAACCTTTAACGAGCGGCAGATTCCTTGCGACATGGTGCATTGTGGTGTTGATGCCCGCCAACGATTGGCTGATCGTCATTATGGTGCCGTCGTTGTCGATCTGGATTTACCAGATTGCGACGGGTTTGCATTGGTGGAAGAAATTCGCCAGCTCACCCAATCGTTGGCTACCCCCATCATCGTGTACACCGCTCGCGATCTCACCAAGAAACAAGACGCAGACTTACGTCGTCATGCCACTCGCATTGTGCTCAAGACCGATCGCTCCATCAATCGTTTGATGAACGAAACCACCTTGTTTCTGCATTGGCTGCAGGGTAACGATGCCAATAAGCTGCCAGTATCGCCCCCCCTACACGAAAAAACAGACGCTGCCGGCCAGCGTATCCTGGTGGTGGATGACGATATTCGCAACCTGTATTCACTGTCTGCTGTACTGGAGGATTGTGGCTGGGAAGTTCGCACGGCGGGCAATGGCCGTGAAGCGCTCGATGTGTTGGCTGAAGAAGGCGCATTTGATCTGGTATTGATGGATATCATGATGCCCGAAATGGATGGCTTTGAAGCAATGCAACGTATTCGTGCGCAGGATGCCTTTACCAAGATGCCCATCATTGCGCTTACGGCCAAGGCTATGCGGGATGATCGTGCGCGCTGTATCGAGGCGGGCGCCAACGATTATGTCTCCAAACCGGTAGATAATAATAAGCTCAAAGCCATCGTCAAAATGTGGTTGGGTCAAACATGAACAAGGAGGTAGTGCCTGCCGAAACAATGGATGATTTTGAGGTCGAGGTCGAATGTCTCCTCGACGCCTTATACCTGAAGTGGGGATACGATTTTCGTGGTTATTCCCGTGCCTCTTTGCGCCGACGCGTCGCGCGCTATGTCACAGAAGAGCAGTTCACCCGTCTTGTGGATCTGCAACATGAATTGATTCGTGATCGCCAACGCTGTCAGCATTTCGTGCGGGGTTTAACCATCAATGTCACGGACATGTTTCGTGACCCCGGCTTTTACAAGGTGTTGCGCGAGCAAGTAGTACCGGAGTTGAAATCCCACCCGTTTTTGAAGATCTGGCATGCAGGTTGTTCGACCGGTGAAGAAGCCTACTCCATGTCGATCCTATTGCAGGAGGAGGGCCTGGGGGATCGCGCCGTGATTTACGCCACCGATATCAATACCCGTGTGCTGGAACAGGCGCGCAAAGGAATTTATCACGAAAAACAATGGACTACTGCCAATGAAAACTATCTGGCCAGTGGTGCGAAAGCGCGTTTGTCGGATTATGTGTCAACCGGGTACGACCGTTTCATGATGGACCCGGTGCTGAAAAAAAATATTGTGTTCACTCAACATGATCTTGTGACAGATCAAGTATTTGGCGACATGCAACTGGTGGTGTGTCGCAATGTACTCATCTATTTTCGCCGCGAACTTCAGGAGCGGGTGCTAGCCTTATTTTATCAGAGCTTGGATATGGGCGGCTTTTTGGGGCTGGGCATCAAGGAATCGTTGGGTTCGTTTGAGAATCGCCAGCATTTTCGCCCCATCAATGCTGCCATGCGGGTATTTCAGCGGTCAGATTAGTCAAGTGAGGATGTAGTTAGCGCATGTTAGTGGCGATCGGTGCCTCCAGTGGCGGCTTGGAAGCCTTGATCACAATCTTGCAGCACCTGCCGACAAGCTACCAGTTGCCGACGGTACTGGTGTTGCATCAGCGTGGCAATCGCGAAAGCGGCGTGCCCCCCATGTTGGCCCGCTACACCCACCTGAGGGTGGTTGAACCTGATGATAAATTGCCAATTCAAACCAACCATTTATATGTGGCGCCGCCCAATTATCATTTACTGATCGAACCGGAAAAATGTTTTGGTTTAAGTCTGGATGCACCCGTGAATTACAGTCGACCGTCAATCGACCTGCTGTTTGAGAGTGCAGCCATGGTTTACGGTGCGGCAATGGTGGCCTGCGTATTAAGTGGTGCCAATCAAGATGGCACTGAAGGTGCGAAGATCGTAAAACAACGCGGAGGACAGGTTTTCGTGCAATCACCCGAATCGGCATCGATGCCGATGATGCCACAGGCCGTTATCAACGCAATAGCGGTCGATGCCGTGCTAGCGCCCAATGCCATTGCGCTGCGATTGCTGTCACTGCAAGCGGCGAGTGCAGTGGTATGAGCAGGGTGCAGGGCGGGCATGCAGGAATGTTGAGGGCGTGAGCATGAAACAGAGTGTGCTAATCGTCGATGATCAACCGGCCAATTTGGTAGCGCTGGAATCGGTATTGGCGCAATTAAACGTCGACATCATTTCTGCGACGTCGGGCCAGGCGGCGCTTTCCATTTTATTGAAACAGCCGGTGGCGCTGGTATTGCTTGATGTGCAAATGCCCGGCATGGATGGTTTCGAAGTGGCCACGCTGATGCGTCAGCGCAACAAGACCCGACATATTCCGATTATTTTTCTCACCGCCATCAACAAAGACGATGAGCACGTTTTTAAAGGCTATGAAAGCGGTGGTGTCGATTTTATTTTCAAGCCAGTTGACCCGCATATGCTGGTGTCAAAGGTGCGTATTTTTCTCGAACTCGATCAGCGTCAAAAACAGCTCGAAGAAGCCATGCGACGCTTGGATCAGTTAAAAACCAGTAATGAGATTTTGTTGCGTTCTGTCGGGGAGGGCATTATCGGCGTCTCGCATGAAGGGGTCATTACTTTTGCTAATCCTGCCGTGGAAGCCATTCTAGGTTTTGCCAATGTCGAACTCATTGGGCAGCCAATTTATTCGGCTGTGATTGTATCGGCGCATCAGACCGAACACCCCTGTTGGGAAGAGTCACGCATCTTTACTTCCTGCGCGACGGGCAAAGCCTATCACACCGATGTCGGGGTATTTCGTGCCGTCAATAACCGTGTTATCCCCGTGGAATATACTTCCAGCCCCATGCATTCCCCCATGGGAAAGTTTGATGGTGTGGTCATCGTGTTCAAGGACATTACCGAACGGCGTAAAATAGAAGAAAAGCTCAACTACATGGCGCAATACGATGCGCTTACCGGGTTAGGAAATCGCAATTTATTCAGCAGTGCACTCAATAACGCCATTACCTACAGTCGACATAATCAAACGCCTTTTGCGTTACTGTTCATGGACCTGGATCGTTTTAAGCAAGTCAACGATACGCTGGGCCATGATGCGGGAGATCTCTTGTTAAAGGAGGTGGCCACGCGCATTCGCCACTGCATTCGTGATGCCGATATTCTCTGTCGTATTGGCGGCGATGAATTCACATTGATTCTCACTGGCAGTTCGGTCGAACATGCGGCGTTGCGTGTGTCAGAAAAACTGATCAATGAGTTGTCGCGCTCATTCGAAATCTACGGCCAAGAACTGTATGTGGGTGGCAGCATCGGCATCGTGTATTACCCGGAAATGGGTAACGACGCCAATGAACTCATCAAAAATGCTGATATGGCGATGTATCAGGCCAAACATGAGGGGCGTAATCGCTACAAAGTGTTCGACCCCAACATGAAAACCCAGATCGAAGAAACCATGGCGCTCGAAGTCGAATTACGACGCGCCGTGGAATCGATGGATTTCTTTGTGCATTACCAGCCCAAGGTCGACATGATAACGAGCCAGATCATCGGCGTGGAAGCCTTGATCCGCTGGCGTGTGGGGCAACGCATGATTTCGCCTGCATCGTTTATTCCGATTGCAGAAGAAACGGGATTGATCAATAGCATCGGGCGCTGGGTGTTTGAAACAGCCAGCAGCCAGTTGCGGGCGTGGAGTGAAAAATATTGCTTGCCGGAAGGTTTCCGGGTGTCGGTGAACATGTCGGTGCAGCAATTACATGATCCCCATCTGGTGAGCATCCTGCACAAGATTATTGATCAGCGCCAGCTCGAACATGGGCTCATGGAAATTGAAATCACCGAAAGCCTGTTCTTCGAACGCACACAAGAAGCCGTCGCGCGTCTGGAAAGCCTGCGCAAACTCGGTATGGGCATCGCGCTCGATGATTTCGGAACGGGCTATTCGTCATTGAGCTATCTGGCAAAACTGCCGTTGACGGTGCTCAAGATCGACAAAGCCTTTGTCGACGAAATTCAGACACCGCAGGGTATTGCCATTATTTCGGCGGTGGTGGCTTTGGCGCGCGGGCTGGATATCGATGTCGTGGCCGAAGGCGTAGAGACCTCCGAGCAGGTGGAGCGCCTGGTGGAACTGGGGTGTCGCTATGCGCAAGGGTATTACTTTAGTCGGCCCTTGTCGGTCGAAGCGCTCGATACCTTGTTTGACGAGAAATTTACGATCAAGCGTCCTACGCATTAACATAAGCCGCCAAGGCGCCTGAGTCTGGCTGTTATACCGGTTTTGGCCCCCAGCGGGCTTGTGACATCATCATGGCGATGGTTTGCTGGGTGAGCACATCGACCACCATTTCCATGTCCTGGTGTCGCCCCTCGATCAATCCCAGCCCATAGTGAATGGTGAGCATGATCATGCCTTCGCACAACAACTTGAGACGCTCGGGTGGCATGGCGCCCCCCAGGCCAAGCGTTGTCGCATCCTCAAACAGATCATTGATGACCTCATCGACCAGTTGGCGGGCAGCGCGCCCCAGTGTGGTATGAGGGCGATGCATTTCTGCCATCAACAGGCGCAGCAAGTCGCCGCGTTGCTTAACGAGCAAGCTGAGTGGGGCGCGATAGGTTTCGCGTACCAGCTCCATGGGAACGCTGTCAGCGCGATTGATCTGCTGGCGCAACTGCCGCAATTTGCTGCGCAGGCCGCCCACCTGATCGACGGCCAGTGCTTGCAACAGGGCATCCATATCCTTGAAATGCACATAGAAGGTGGGTTGGGCCATGCCAGCCCGTTTGGCGACCTTACCAGTGGTGAGGGCTTCGGCGCCTTCCTCGGCCAATAACGCCAGGCCTGCGTCAAGCAGGCGTTGGCGGGTTTGGCGTTTGGACGCTTCGCGGGAAAGGCGTGGCGGCTCCTGCATGCGACGGCGCTACAGACGGAACGTGATACGGCCATCTTTCAAAGTGGCCAGCACACGTCCTTTGATGGTGGCGCCGAGATAGGGCGTGTTGGCGCCCAGGGATACCAGGCTGTTCATGTCCAGTGTCCAGTTCAGATCCGGGTGGAACACGGTGAGGTTGGCATCGTCACCCACCCGTACACTGCCTGCCTCCAGACCCAGAATCTGAGCAGGATTGCTGGATACGCAGCGCACCCATTCGGCGATGGTCAAGGTGTGTTGGCGCACCAGTTGATAGGTGAGGGGCATATACGTGGCGAAGGCCGACATGCCGGGCTCTGATGCGGCAAACGGCGCTGCTTTGGCCGCCGCCTCGTGGGGCTGGTGGTCAGAACACAAGGCCGCTACCACGCCACTTCGCACGCCTTCGATCAGCCCAAGGCGATCGTTTTCGCTGCGCAAGGGCGGGTCGAGGTGATAAAGGCTGTCAAAGCCATCCACCAGCGTATCGGTCAAAAACAATTGATGGGCAGCGACATCGGCCGTTACTGGCAAACCGCGCGCCTGGGCATTGGCGATCAGTTCAACACTACGTGCGCAGGAGAGCTGACCAAAATGGGCTTTTACCCCGGTATGTTCGACCAATAGTAAATCGCGGCTGAGGGCCACCGTTTCGGCGGCGGAGGGAATGCCGGACAAGCCCAGACGCGTTGCTGTGGGGCCTGCATGCACGCAGCCGTCAGCGCTGAGGCCGGCATCTTCACTCTGGAAAAACACCGTAAGATCAAAGGTGGCCGCATATTCGAGGCAGCGCAACAGCACGCGGCTGTCTTTGATCGGGCGGCGCATTTGGGTAAAGCCGATGCATCCGGCCTCTTTCAAGGCATGCATTTCGGCCAGTTGCTGGCCTTGCAAGCCTTTGGTCAAGGCCCCGAGTGGATACACATGGCAGTAGCCGGCTTGCCAGGCGCGTTCCTGTATCAGGTTGGCGACGGCAGGGGTGTCAACGACAGGGTCGGTATCGGGTGGGCACACAATATGGGTGATGCCCCCGGCGGCAGCGGCGCGGGTTTCTGAGTAGACGGTGCCTTTGGCATCGATACCCGGCTCGCGCAAGTGTGCGCACAAATCCACAGCGCCGGGCATGACAATGGCGCCGGTGGCGTCGATGATTTCGTCATCGCTAAAGCCGACGGGACGCTGGCCAATGCCCAGCACAATACCGTCTGCCACATAGATGTCGGTAAAAAGATCGAGATTCTGGGTGGGGTCTACCAGACGCCCACCTCTGATAATGACGCGTTTTTTATTGTTGCCGACCGCCATGCTTAGGTCTCCTCACGCGTAAGGCTGGATGAGTGGGTCTGCGCGGCCATGGTCAGTACGGCCATGCGCACGGCGATGCCATAGGTCACTTGATTGAGAATGACCGATTGCGGGCCGTCGGCCACTTCGGATTCAATCTCGACACCGCGATTGATGGGGCCAGGGTGCATGACGATAGCATCGGGCTTGGCAAAGGCCAGTTTTTCGCGTGACAGGCCATAGAGGCGGTAGAACTCGTTTTCGCTGGGCAGGAGGGCAGAATCCATGCGCTCTTTCTGCAGACGCAACATGATGACGACATCGGCATCTTTAAGACCCGCTTCAAGATGATGGCAGATGCGTGCGCCCATGCCTTGAAAATGCGCGGGCACCAAGGTTTTTGGCCCGATCAGGCGAATTTCACTAACGCCCAGGGTGCGTAAACCATGCAAAAGAGAACGGGCCACCCGCGAATGCAGAATGTCGCCGACAATGGCCACCACCAGCGGTTCGAACGGGCCTTTGTGTTTGCGAATGGTGTAGAGGTCGAGCATGGCCTGGGTCGGGTGTGCGTGGCGGCCATCGCCAGCGTTGATCACCGCGATATTGGGTGTAACGACCTCGGCGATAAAGTTGGGCGCACCGCTGTTTTCATGGCGCACCACAAACATGTCGCTGCCCATGGCTTCAAGGTTGCGCAACATATCGAGCAGGGTTTCACCTTTCGATGTAGACGAGGTCGTGATGTTGATATTGAGCACGTCAGCCGACAGCCGCTTAGCTGCCAGTTCAAAGGTGGTGCGGGTGCGCGTACTGGCTTCGAAAAACAGGTTGGCAATGGTTTTGCCTTGCAGCAGGGGCACCTTCTTGACGACCTGATTGCCCTCGCCCATAAAACTCTTGTCTATAAAAGACTCTGCAGTATCCAGAATCTGCGTAAGCAGGGTTTTGTCGAGGCCTTCGGTGGTGAGAAAATGTTTCAACCGGCCGTTTGCGTCCAGTTGCAGGGTGTGCGGGGGGCGTGAAGGCATCATGTGTGGATGTCTCGTGCACTAGCGTAATGGATTGGGGGTTCGCGCATGACCCGGTACTGGAACGCCGGGGGCCGGTCATTTTACTCCTTAGACGCCGCTCAATCCATCGGCGAATGCATTCGTATACCGCCACAGCGCTGCTATGATGAGCATCTTTTAGCCTTCAGAGATTGTTCTCAACATGCGATTTACACGCTGTAAACCCTGGATCGCCTGGTTCACCGTCATTGCCTTGAGTGGCTGTGCCAGCGTTTACAAACCCCAAAATGAGCCGCTCGACCGACTGGAGCCCAATAAGGGCTATCGGCCGTTTTCGGTGCCCAAGCTCTACACCGGGGAGCATCTGGTGGCCTTGTCGTTTTCGGGCGGGGGGACGCGTGCGGCGGCGCTCACCTATGGCGTTATGCAGGAGTTGCGTGACACCCAGATTGATGGCATGGGCAAACGGGTGCGTTTGCTCGATGAGACGGATACGATTTCGGCGGTGTCGGGGGGCAGCTTTACGGCGGCTTATTATGGGTTGTTTGGTGATCGATTATTTACCGATTATGAAAATGCGTTTTTGCGCCGCAGTGTGCAAGGGGCGTTGATTCGGCAGTTTCTTGATCCGGTGTATTGGTGGCGCAGTCTGTTCACGGGGTTTGATCGTACCGAGATGGCCGTGGAGTTTTATGACACCACCATTTTCAAGGGCAAGCGATTTAAGGATATTCCGCTGCATAAGCGGCCCTTTATCGAAATCAATGCGACCAATCTCAAGACCGGCCAACGCTTTTCGTTTACGCAGGGCATGTTTGATTTATTGTGTTCTGATCTGAATGATTTTCCAGTGGCACGCGCGGTGACAGCGTCGTCGGCAGTGCCGGTGGCGTTCCCGACGGTGGTGTTGGAGAATTATGCGCCAAGGTGTCATCTGGAGGCGCTGCCCGAAATGCAGGCAATGCTACAGAAACCGCTACTCAATCAGCAGGATCATATTCGTCGCGAGCGTTATAACGAGCTCTATGAGCTAGCAAAGGAGAACCCGTACGTGCACCTGGTCGATGGCGGCATCTCTGACAACCTGGGCTTACGCGCTATATTGGAACGGGTGGATTCGATCGGGGGCATTCAACAGAGTTTTGAGCGCCTGGGGGCCCCACAAAAGGATGTATTGATCATTCTGGTCAATGCGGCGGTTAAACCAGAGCGCAGCATGGGCAGTGTCGCGAGTAAGCCGTCGATCGGTGAGACGCTTGATGCTTTTACCGATTCGCAGATGCGCTTGTATAACATTGAAACCAAGCTGTTGATAAGACAACAGATTCGTACCTATGAAAGGCAATTGAAGGCTGCGGGGCAGAACGTGAAATTCTATTTCGTCGAAGTCGGGTTTGAATCCATCAAGTCCCCCAGCTTGAAAAATTTCTTCAATAGCTTGCCCACCTCGTTGGAACTCTCTAGCCGTCAGGTGGATTCGCTAATATTGGCGGGACGTACGCTGCTGCGCGAACACCCTGAATTTCAAGCCTATCTCAAGGCTAATAACGGTCAGCTTCAGGAGCAGATAAGTCGATCTTCTTGCAATCCCTTTCTTAACCCCCTCTGCATCATTCGTTGATAATCACTTTAGGTTGATAGTCACTTTTAAGTAACTGTGTACTCACAATGGAGTAGCTTGGGCGCTGGGCTGTCCATGCTATCTCTTTGTGGGTATAACGCTTGACGTAACGTGCTTTACGATCTTCTTTATCTACTCAATAACCATGTTACGGGTGGGGTGTCTCTGCGTGAATCCGCTATAAAAATAGCGGTTTTATACGCGCCACTTATATCTGTCGATAAAAGTTTGATTGTTTTAGTCGGAATTGATTCATGTCAAGGTTTGCGAACTGTCGCGGGCACATAGTGCACTTCGACCCGTTCGGTCACTGATGACTTTTGGAGGAACCATGAGCAACGGATTCACCAAAGGCATGGCACGTAATATGTTTTACGGCGGCGCTGTGTTCTTTTTTCTTCTCTTTTTGGGGCTGACGTTTGATACCACTCGCAAGCTTCCCACTCGCGATAACCGTGCCGCGTTGAATGAAAATGTAGCGCACGGCAAGCTGGTGTGGGAGCAGAACAACTGTATCGGTTGCCATACCTTGCTGGGCGAAGGTGCGTATTTCGCGCCGGAACTGGGGAATGTCTACAAGCGTCGCGGGCCTGAATTCATCAAAGCCTGGATCAAGATGCAGCCGACCAATGCACCGGGGCGCAGACAAATGCCGCAATTCAATCTGACGGATCAAGAGCTGGACGATTTGGTGCAGTTTCTCAAGTACAGCGGTGAGATTAACACCAATAACTGGCCGCCCAATATTGAAGGCTGATCGAAGGAGAACGAATGTATGCAATACCAGTCGCAAGCCGTCAGTAAATTATATTTCACCGCCGCCATTGGCCTGTTCGGTGCGCAAATTCTGTTTGGCCTGATCATGGGTCTGCAGTATGTCATCGGCGATTTTCTGTTTCCGGCAATTCCCTTCAATATTGCGCGTATGGTGCACACCAATCTATTGATTGTGTGGTTGCTGTTTGGATTTATGGGCGCCGCGTATTACCTGATCCCGGAAGAATCAGAACGCGAACTGTACAGCCCGGCGCTGGCAAAATTGTTGTTTTGGGTATTTCTGGTGGCGGGAGCGTTGACCGTTGTCGGTTATCTGATGCTGCCGTATGCCGATCTGGCGCGTCTCACTGGCAACAATATTTTGGCAACGATGGGGCGTGAATTTCTCGAGCAGCCGTTGATTACCAAAATCGGAATCGTGATCGTTGCCCTGGGATTTCTGTTCAATATCTCGATGACGGTTCTCGGCGGTCGCAAGACCAGCATCAGCCTCGTTATGTTGATGGGGTTGTGGGGGCTGGCGATTTTCTTTCTGTTCTCGTTTTACAACCCCGATAACTTGGTGCTCGACAAGTTTTTCTGGTGGTGGGTGGTGCATCTGTGGGTAGAAGGTGTGTGGGAACTGATACTGGGTGCGATGCTGGCGTTTGTGTTGATCAAAGTGACGGGCGTTGATCGCGAGGTGATCGAAAAATGGTTGTACGTCATCATTGCCTTCAGTCTCGTCACAGGCATTATCGGTACCGGACACCACTATTTCTGGATCGGGACACCGGATTACTGGTTGCCATTGGGTTCCTTTTTCTCCGCGCTGGAACCGATACCCTTTTTCATGATGACGGTATTTGCATTCAACATGGTGAACCGTCGCCGTCGTGACCATCCCAATAAAGTTGCCACGCTGTGGGCCATGGGAACGGGCGTTATGTCGTTTCTTGGTGCGGGCGTATGGGGCTTTCTGCATACCCTGGCACCCGTCAACTATTACACCCATGGCACGCAAATCACTGCAGCACATGGCCACATGGCATTTTATGGTGCTTATGCCATGGTGGTCATGACCATGATTTCCTATGCCATGCCGCTGATGCGCGGGCGTGAGGCCAACAGCAACAAATCGCAGGTCGTTGAAATGTGGTCATTCTGGCTGATGACGATTGCAATGGTCTTCATTACTTTGTTCCTGACCGCCGCCGGCATTTTGCAAGTCTGGTTGCAACGGGTATCGGCCACGCCGTTGTCATTTATGGCGACACAGGATCAGGTAGCGATGTTCTATTGGTTGCGGGAAGCGAGTGGCGTGGTGTTCCTGATCGGCTTTGTGCTCTATGTGATCAGCTTCTTTGTCAAAGGAGAACCGGCCACGGTCGTAGCAAAATCATGAACAGTTTTAGCAAGATCGATTCCGTCGCTGACTACTATGAGCCTGTCGGCAATGAATGTGAGGTGTTTGAACATGCCTTTCGTCAGCGCTTGCCCTTGTTGATCAAGGGCCCGACCGGCTGCGGTAAAACCCGTTTCGTTGCGCATATGGCAAGACGCTTAGGGTTGCCGTTAACGACCGTTGCCTGTCACGACGATCTGTCAGCAGCGGATCTGGTGGGTCGCCACCTGATCACTGGTGGCGAAACCCGTTGGAGTGATGGGCCACTGACGCGCACTGTTAGAAACGGCGGTATCTGTTATCTGGATGAAATCGTCGAGGCTCGCAAAGATACTACCGTGGTGTTGCACCCACTGACGGATGATCGGCGCATTTTGCCGATCGATCGCACCGGCGAACAACTCGATGCCCCTGACGATTTTATGCTGGTGGTGTCCTATAACCCCGGCTATCAAAATGCATTGAAAAGCCTGAAACCTTCGACACGGCAGCGCTTTATCGCGCTGCAGTTCGGCTTTCCACCGGCAGCGATTGAAACCACTATTGTGGCACGCGAGAGTGATGTCGATGCGGCAATGGCGGCACGTCTGGTGGCGCTGGCCGAACGTTTGCGGGTGCTGGCACGCCAAGATCTGGAAGAAGCGGTCAGCACGCGTTTGCTTGTGTATGCGGGTAAATTAATGACCAGTGGCATAACGCCGACACTCGCCTGCGAAGTGGCCTTGGTCGAACCGCTCAGTGACGACCCGGTAGTGCAGGCAGCACTGCGGGAAGTCATTCGGGCGCAGATGGGATAAACATGAGTGAACCGGCGTGGACACGCAAGGCAGTGCAGGCACAGGTGTTATACCTGGCCAATCTGCTTGCGCTACCCGGTATAGCATTTGCCCTTCTGGTATGGCTATGGTGGCAGCAGCGCAGCCTGCCCGTTAGCTTGGACCGTTGTCACATAGAAAGCGCCTTTCGGGGCAGCGTATTGGCGGGAATGCTCATCATTTGCGTTGTGCTGATGATGTTCTATTGGGGCGATACCGACAATCCCTATTTCTGGGTAATGGTCGTGTTGTATTTCACGACCGTGCATGCCGCGCTGGTACTAATTGGCGTGGTGGGGTTGTCGATGGCGTTGGCAAACAAACCGTTTTATTTTCCAGGGGCGGGGGTGCGTCGTGATGCGTGAAAACCTGGGGCCGCCGTTTGCGCCGCCAGTAAATTTTGCTGTTCCGCTTTCAGCGACAAAATCACGCCGTATTCAGCGCTGGCGCAATTTTTCCCAGTTGGCTTTCATGCTGTTTTTTTTGTTTGCGCCTATTCTGAATCTTTTCCGTTTCGACATGCCTTCCAGTCACTTTATTGTGCTCACCTTGCCATGGACCTTGGGCATCGATGCCTTTACTGCAGGCGAGATCAGTGCAACACAATTGGGTGTGAATGTGTTGGTGCGCGGTGTATTGCCTATCGTCTTGGTCATTGCTGGTGTCATTTGGGTTTCGTGGAAATTCGGCCGTGTTTATTGCGGTTGGCTCTGCCCGCATTTTTCAGTGGTAGAGATCATCAACCAAAATATGCGGCGAGCGATCGGCAAGCAAAGTGTGTGGGATAAACACGCACAACCTCAACGCAATCCTGATGGCACGATTACACCACGCAATGCCTGGTGGTGGACAGTGGTGGTACCGCTGGCAGTGGGTTTTGCCTTTCTCTGGACGATTTCAATTCTGACCTATTTGTGGCCGCCGGTGCAGGTGTGGGGAGATTTATGGCGGGCGGAGTTGCCACGCTTTCAGTGGATTTTTCTTGCCGCAGGCACGACGGTTTTTTCGCTGGAATTTCTATTCGCACGCCACCTGTTTTGTCGGTTTGCTTGTGCTGCCGGATTATTTCAAAGTCTCGCCTGGATGGCGAATCGTCACGCCATGGTCGTGGGCTATGCGCGCGATCGCGCACCCGAATGCGCCGGATGCGAATCTGCCTGCGATAACGCCTGCCCCATGCGGCTACCACCTCGTAACGTAAAACGCATGATGTTTTCCTGCGTGCAGTGTGGTCAGTGCCTTAATGCCTGCGCACACGTCAATAAAGAAAAGGCTGACGGTTCCCTGCTCACCTGGGTGCATGAGGATCGTGCCGGTCAGGAATCTGCATTCAACACCCGCGCAGCCAGACAGGCAGTGAAAATCCCGGTGAAAAACATGGGTGAGGATGCCTGAACATGGAGGAATGGGTCGGCGGTGTGTGGGATCGTTTTATTCGTCGCACGGCCTACCGTGGATTTCCTGATGCGGTCGTAACACTCGACGCCGTGCGGGAAATGGCCGCCCCTTATTTTCGCGCGCTGGGTGGAAATCCGGCCCTCAGCATCAAATCGGGCACGGCATTGGGGCATGGCGGTGCGCGTCGTTGGCTGGAGAAAATTGCCGGTACCGGGATGCGGTCCGAATTTGCCTGGTGTGATGGCCAGTCTCTATTTCTGCCAGAAAAAATAGACCATTTCAGCAATAGCGCCCTTAATCGGGAATTATATCTGTGGCTCGCGACACTGGCCGCGTTTGATCCTCCGGATTCGACGCTACACGGATGGCACCGCAACGTGATGGCAACCCGCGCTGCACTTTCTGCGTTACCAGGCTGGAAAAGCCGCTATTTCGCTTTGGTGGAAGCACATCTGGCTTTGCGTATCTCACCCGATAATTTGAAGGGGCAAGCGGCAATATGGGAGCAGCGGGTACGTGAACAATTACGTCATCCCGAACGCGATCTGGTGTTTAACGCTGCCGATATTGACGCACTGCATCGTCATTTATGGCCGGTCGCGCTATGGTTGCGCCTCGATGCACCCGTTGCGCTCGCTTCCCGGCAAAGTGGTGAAGCCGCAGACGAATCGGATGCAGAGTCTCCTGCAGAAGATCATGGTCAAAAACGCTTTCACGCCAAACAAGTCGACCTGCCCGAAAAAAACACCGGCATGCTAATGTTATTTCGTGCTGAAAGCATCTTCTCGTGGAATGAATATGTGCGTGTCAATCGCCCCACCGAAGACGATGATAACGCAGGGAATGCGCTGCTACGCGCCAATGACATGGAATATCTGTCAATCACCCGCAAGGGCAAGGCCGGCAAAAGCCGGGTACGATTCGATCTGGATCTGCCTGCGCCTGACGTTGACGATTTTCCGTTAGGCCCGGGTGTGCATGTGCCCGAGTGGAATTTTCGCACCCAGTCGCTACAGGAAGCGTTTTGTTGTATCGAACCATTACTGCCTCGCGCGACTCCACAGGAAGGCTTACCTGCGGCGTTACGAACCAGTGCTGCTCGTTTGCGTCGTCAATTCGAAGCTTTAGCCGCGCAACCTGCCTGGCGTAATAAATCGGCCGAAGGCGAAGAGCTGGATCTCGATGCCTGTTTGCAATTTATGGTCGCACGTCGTGCGGGGGAAGTGGCAGAGCCGGATTTATGGCGATCGCGTGTGAGTGTCCAACGCTCATTGGCCTGTTTGCTATTGGCCGATGTGTCGCTATCCACTGATACGTGGGTAGGCGAGCGGCGCGTGATCGATGTTATTCGTGACAGCTTATACCTGTTTGCCGAGGCCATGTCGGCAACGCGCGACGCCTTTGGCATTTACGGCTTTTCATCGGTGAAAAGACAGCATGTGCGCTTTCATCTGCTGAAGGATTTTTCAGAAAAATACGATGCCATGGTGCGTGGTCGCATTGCTGCGCTCAAACCTGGTTTTTATACCCGATTGGGCGCTGCCATTCGCCATTCCACCACCGTATTGCGCGATCAGCCTGCCGAAAAGCGGCTATTGTTGGTGCTCACCGATGGCAAGCCCAATGATATCGACCATTATGAAGGCCGTTATGGCATTGAAGATACGCGTCATGCCGTGCTTGCAGCGCGTGAACAAGGCCTTACCGTTTTTTGCGTAACTGTCGACAAGAATGCCGCCGACTACCTGCCTTATGTATTTGGCACACAAGGCTGCATTGTCGTGCAGAACGCCAACGATTTACCAAGATTATTGCCTAGACTCTATGTGCAACTGACAAGGCGATCATGACGGGGTGAAGGAAACAGGATTTTTTTGTAGGTGTTACCTGCAGGAAGATGCAGAAGGGAGGCTGCAGCAGAATTTTCACGGAAACAGGTGCGCAAATTGATTGCGGCGCCTTTAGACACTAAAAACGGTTGGGAGGATCACCCGATGAAACAAAAAAGCATGTTGTTACCGAGTCTCTTGCTGTCGGCGCTACCGCTCGCTATCAGTGGCGCGTGGGCGGCCGATAGCAAGATTGCCGAGTCAGCTAAGGCGGCGCATGGATCGTCTACTGCGGCGAGTTATGAAGGCGCAGCTTCGCCGATGGGCGATGTACCGATGCACCAGAACATCAACCCGAAAGCGCCCAAAATGACGGAAGATGAATTCGTCAAAGGCAAGCAGATGTATTTTGAGCGTTGTGCAGGCTGCCACGGGGTATTACGCAAAGGGGCCACCGGAAAGCCGCTTACCTCTGACATTACTTTGGTGAAAGGCACCGACTATCTAAAAGCCTTTATCAAATACGGTTCGCCCGCCGGTATGCCCAACTGGGGAACGTCGGGGGAAATGACCGACCCCGAAATCGATTTGATGGCGCGCTATATTCAGCAAGAGCCCCCCACGCCGCCGGAATTTGGCATGGCCGACATGAAAAAGACCTGGAAAGTGCTGATCCCGGCCGATAAGCGCCCCACCAAGAAGATGAACAACATTAACATCGAGAACCTGTTCTCGGTCACCTTGCGTGATACCGGGCAAGTGGCGTTGATCGATGGCGATTCCAAGAAAATAATCAATATCGTGAAAACCGGCTATGCCGTGCATATTTCACGGGTATCTAAATCAGGCCGTTATCTCTATGTGGTGGGTCGTGACGCCAAAATCAATTTGATCGACCTGTGGATGGCGAAACCGGATAACGTTGCAGAAATCCGCGTCGGTCTCGAAGCACGTTCGGTCGATACCTCGAAATACAAAGGCTACGAAGACAAATATGCCATTGCCGGTTCTTATTGGCCGCCGCAATACGTGATCATGAATGGGGATTCGCTTGAACCCCTCAAGATCGTTTCTACTCGCGGCATGACCGTTGACACGCAGGAATATCATCCAGAACCGCGGGTAGCGTCCATCGTGGCCAACCACCACAAACCCGAGTTTGTGGTCAACGTGAAGGAAACCGGGCAAATCCTGGTAGTGGATTACACCGACCTCACCAACCTGAAAACGACCACCATCGATGCTGCGCCGTTTTTGCATGACGGTGGCTGGGATTCAACGCAACGCTACTTCTTGGTGGCGGCGAACAAGTCCAACAAAATCGCGGTGGTCGATACCGTCGAAGGTAAGCGGGCGGCCTTGGTGGATGTAGGCGCCATTCCTCACCCAGGCCGTGGCGCGAACTTTGTGCACCCGACGTTTGGGCCAGTATGGTCGACCGGCCATTTGGGCGATGAATCGATTGCCTTGATTGGTACCGATCCTGCCAAACATAAAGAGAATGCCTGGAAAATGGTGCAAAAGCTGAAAGGTCAGGGCGGTGGTTCGCTGTTTATCAAGACCCATCCCAAATCCACCAATTTGTGGGTGGATACCGCACTCAACCCCGATCCTAAAGTCAGTCAGTCGATTGCGGTGTATGACATCAGCAAAATGGATGGCAAACCCATGAGCGATCTCAAAGCTGACATTTTACCCATTGCAGAGTGGGCGGGTGTAACCGATGGTGCCAAGCGCGTGTTGCAACCCGAATATAACGCCGCAGGTGATGAAGTGTGGTTTTCAGTGTGGAGTGCGAAAGATCAGCAGTCTGCCATCGTGGTGGTCGATGACAAAACTCGCAAATTAAAAGCAGTCATCAAAGACCCGGCACTGATTACGCCGACGGGTAAATTCAATGTCCACAACACGCAAAAAGACATTTATTGATAGAGGTGATTGTATGAAAAAGACATTGATATTCGCGCTATCGGCACTCGGATTTGGTCTTGCCGCGCCTGTACAGGCCGAAGATGCAGCCGCGCTTGCGCAAACCAAAAACTGTTTGGCCTGCCATGCCATCGACAAAAAATTGATGGGCCCTTCTTTCAAAGATATTGCCGCGAAATATGCCGGTGATGCGACTGCCGAGGCGACATTGATTGCCAAGGTGAAAGCAGGTGGAGCAGGGGTGTGGGGTCCGATTCCCATGCCGCCCAACAACGTCACCGATGAAGAAGGTAAAGCGTTGGTGCAATGGGTGCTTTCCCAAAAGTAATCGCGTTTGACAGCCTGTAAGCCAGGGTGGGGCGGTGAGAGCAAATAGTATGAACGGGCTCACCGACCCACCCGCAAAAAAGGAATTCTTCATGCGCCTTGCGCATATTGTTCTGTTAAGAAGCGTGGTTCTGTTAAAAAGCGTGGTTCTGTTGATGTGTATGGTTTCACAAGCATTTGCAGAGATGCCCGTGACCGCAGAACGCAAGCTAGTATTGCGGGATTTGCTGCTTAACGACTGCGGTGCGTGCCATGGCATGACCATGAAAGGTGGGTTGGGGCTTCCACTCACACCTGAGGCGTTACGGGACAAAGACAGCAATGGATTGCTACTGACTATTCTTGACGGTCGACCGGGCACGGCCATGCCACCCTGGCGACGATTTCTTTCCGAAGCCGATGCCCGCTGGATGTTGCAAGAATTGCAACGCGGACTTTCAGTAAGTGAGCCATGACATGAGATGCATCCGTAGAATGCTACTTTGCGGCACGTTTGCTTTAACCGCCTGTACCACCGCTCCTGATATTTCTAATTCCGGTACTTCGCTGCAAACGGCGGCGACCGCAGCGACAATCGACAATCAAAATGCATTACGTGGCACGGGTGATCTCGGTATTGTGATCGAACGTGCTGGTGGCAGCGTGTTGGTTATTGAACACAGCCATGATCAGGTGTTGGGACGTGTCGAAGGTTTGGGGGATTTATCCCATGCCGCCGCCGTGTTTTCGCGTGACGGGCGATACGCTTATGTCTTTGGGCGTGATGGCGGTCTGACCAAAGTGGATTTGCTGACCCGCACGATAGGCAAACGCATTATTCAAGCCGGCAATTCCATTGGCGGTTCTATTTCGCAGGATGGCCGTGTGGTAGCGGCTCAAAATTATGATCCGGGCGGCGTGAAATTCTTTGACGCCAATACCCTCGAACTTCTGTCAGAAATTTCCACCTTTGATGCCAAGGCTAATCGCGCTTCAAAAGTCGTAGGGCTTGCCGATTTACCGGGGAATCGTTTCGGCTTTTCATTATTCGAAGCCGGTGAAATCTGGATTGCAGACATTACCGACCCGCGCAAACCTGTCGTGACCCGTTACCCCAATATCGGCAAGCAACCTTATGATGGGTTGGGTAGTAATAGCGGGCGTTATTATATCGCCGGGCTGTATGGCGAAGACGGACTCGCGTTGCTCGATTTGTGGCAACCACAGAAAGGCGTGCAACGTATTCTCAATCACTATGGGCGCGGCAAAGAAGCCTTCCCGGTCTATAAAATGCCGCATTTGCGCGGGTGGTCGGTCAGTGATGGACGCGCATTTTTCCCCGCCATCGGGCATGCAGAAGTGCTGGTTGCCAACACCGCCACCTGGAAAGAAGCCGCTCGCATTCCCGTGGCCGGACAGCCGGTGTTTGTGATGGCATCCCCGGATGGTCGGCAGGTGTGGGTGAATTTTGCCTTTCCGGATAACGGCACCGTGCAGGTCATCGATGTGCCAACCATGAAAGTCATTCACAGCATGCAACCCTGTAAAGGGGTATTGCACTTTGAATTTACGCCGCGCAGTGAAGAAGTGTGGCTTTCCTGCCGGGATGACAATCGGGTGCAGGTGTATGACACGACCCATTTCACGCTGAAAGCAGAGCGCGACGCGTCTCAACCCAGCGGTATTTTCTTCACGAGCCGCGCCGCTCGTATTGGCATGTGAGGTGACACGATGGATGCTCCTCTGGATAAAAGCCGGGTATTGCTAGACAGTTGTCAGCGGAACTTTCCACTGACGCCACGCCCCTTCAGCGTTATTGCAACGCGTCTACCGTTTTCTGATGAATGCAATGAAGGGCAAGTGCTGTCGTATTTGCAACACGCCCAACACACGGGTGCGCTTTCGCGCGTGGGCCCGGTGTTTGCAGCCCACGGCATTGGCATGAGTACCTTGGTCGCCATGGCGGTCCCCGAACACGAACTCGATAATGTCGCCGAGTGGATAAACACGCTACCCGAGGTGAATCACAATTACCAACGCACGCATCGCTATAATTTATGGTTTGTGATTACAGGACGCGATGATACCGACATTCGTGACACGCTATTCGCCATACGCAAGCAATGGTCAAACATCCCTTTGCTTGATTTGCCTCTATTGCATGCCTTCTACATCGATCTGGGGTTTGGTCTGGATGATGCCCACAAACCCGTTGGCGCCGCGGCCCGCGCAGAACATCGTTTTACGCTGAGCGCAGAGGAGTGGCATTTGGTGTCACTGGTACAGGAAGGTTTTCCTTTGGTTGAGCGACCTTTTCTGGCGTTGGCACGGCAATGGGGGCGCTCAGAAAAACAAGTCATCGATACGCTCTCTCGCTGGCTGCATGTGGGTATCGTCAAGCGCTATGGTGCGGTATTGCGACATCGGGAATTGGGGTATCGCGCCAATGCCATGTGGGTGATGGATATTCCGGCGTTGGATTTGCCCATCGTTGCCCAGCAACTTGCCGGTGCGCCTGGCGTTCGGTTGTGTTATGAGCGCCCGCGCCGTGGCAGCGAATGGCCTTATAACCTGTTTTGCATGATACATGGGAAAGACCGCGACAGTGTGCTCGCGGAAGTACAACGTTTATCGATACAGTTTGACCTGCAGCGCTTCAGCAGTGATATTCTCATTGGGGTGCACCGTTACAAGCAACGCGGTGCCTGGTATGCGCCTCCTGCCCCACAATTTGATAAGCGGAGTGCCTTATGAGTAACGACGTTACTGAAGCGCCATCCATCGCACCCCAAACCGTTCAAGAGACTAACCCTTTTGATTTTCGGGCACTCGACTATATGGACAGGCAGTTGATCAATCAACTGCAGCGGGGCATGCCGATTTGTTCGCACCCCTATGCCGATGTGGCGCATACCATGGGGTTGTCAGAACCACAATTATTGCTGCGTTTACAACGCCTGTTGACGATTGGAATCCTCAGCCGGTTTGGGCCGATGTTCCAGATCGAGCGGGCAGGGGGCCGGTTTACCCTTGCTGCGATGGCGGTACCGCCCGAGCGATTTGACGAGATCGCTGCGCAGGTTAACGCCTTTCCTGAGGTGGCGCACAATTATCAGCGTACTCATACCTTGAATATGTGGTTTGTGCTGGCAACAGAAACGCCTGTCCAATGCGCTGATGCCATTAAGCGAATAGAGCAGACAACCGGATTGCCTGTACTCGATATGCCCAAACTACAGGAATTTCGCGTCCAACTTTTTTTTGATGCGCGCCTGGATAACGCCGACATTATGGCGGGCACAGGATGGCCAATGGCACCCCTATTAAAAACCACCGTCACCTCGGCGGTAGCAGCAATGGATAACCTGGATCGGGCCATTATGCGTGCCACTCAGGCAGGTTTACCCCTGCACAGTCGACCTTTTGCTGATGTGGCCGCGCAGGTATGCGCAACGGAGGCCGAGGTCATTGAGCGATTCGAACATTGGCAGAGCAATGGAATTTTACGCCGTATTGCGGCCGTCCCGAATCATTACGCCCTGGGTTACGTGCACAATGGCATGACCGTATGGGATGTCAACGACGAGATGGCAAATGCCCTCGGTGAGAAAATTGCAGCGCTGGGATTCGTTAGCCACTGCTATCGTCGTCCACGTCATTTACCTGGCTGGCCCTATAACCTTTTCGCGATGGTACATGGCCGCTCTCGCGAACACACCGATCAGCAGATCCAGCGCATTGCCGACGTACTGGGGAATGCCTGTCGCGCCCACGATGTGTTGTGGAGCACCCGCATCTTGAAAAAAACCGGATTACGCATCAGCGAATAAGAGAAATCCCATGTTCCGAATGACCCAGTTTCTGCAGGAAATCACCCACCCAACTGCCATTGGCCCACGCCGTAATCCGCCCGGCCCGGTAGTGATCTGGAACTTGATTCGACGCTGTAATCTTACCTGTAAACATTGCTATTCCATTTCGGCGGATATCGATTTTCCCGGAGAATTGAGTACCCAAGAAACATTCACAGTGATGGATGATCTCAAGCAATTTCGCGTACCAGCCTTGATACTTTCAGGCGGTGAGCCCTTGTTGCGACCCGATATATTCGAGATTGCGGGTCGCGCCAAAAAAATGGGCTTCTATGTCGGCTTGTCGAGCAACGGTACATTGATCAATCAGGACAATATTGATCAAATCGTGGCAACGGGTTTTGATTACGTCGGGGTTAGTCTCGATGGTATTGGTGCCACGCACGACAAATTTCGTCGTAAAGACGGTGCTTTTGATGCCTCTATGAAAGGTATTCATTTATGTCGTGAAAACGGTATTCGCGTTGGCCTGCGATTTACCATGACTCAGGATAATTGCCATGAATTAAGCGCTATGCTCGATTTGCTGGAGCAGGAGGATATCGATAAATTCTACTTTTCCCACCTCAATTATGCCGGACGCGGCCACCGCAATCGTAAAGATGATGCCATCCATCGCCAAACCCGTGATGCCATGAATCTGCTGGCAGAACGTTGCTGGTCGCTGATCCAGCAAGGTCGACCCAAAGAATTTGTCACCGGCAATAATGATGCCGACGGCCCCTGGTTATTAAAGTGGGTGGAGCAACATTTACCCGACCATGCGTCGCATATCCAGGGCAAACTGGTGCAGTGGGGCGGCAATGCCTCCGGCGAAAATGTCGCGAATATCGATAATACCGGCAATGTCCACCCCGATACGATGTGGTGGCATTATTCTTTGGGTAATGTGCGTGAACGTCCATTTTCGGCCATCTGGCAAGATCTCACCGATCCTGTCATGGCGGGCTTGAAACAGCATCCACGCCCGGTAAAAGGTCGCTGCGGAGACTGCCAATATCTCAATATTTGTAACGGCAACACTCGTGTGCGTGCCATGCAGACCAGTGGTGATGTCTGGGCTGAAGACCCGGCCTGTTATCTTGACGATGATGAAATTGGGCTACCGGCAAAACAACGGTTTTACGCATCGGGAGCTTAATGCCATGACGGTGATACGTTATGCCAGCCTTTTGCTCGGTATGCTCGGCATTACCCTGTCCGTGTGGGCTGCTCAAGGTGGCACCGAAGCTGCAACGGTGGATGCAGCACAACTCTATCAAACCCATTGCGCCGCTTGCCATGGCGCAGACCGGTTTGGCTTGATGGGCCCCGCCTTGCTGCCGGAAAACCTCGAACGGTTGAAAAAGCCTGCTGCGGTAGCAACCGTGCAAAAGGGGCGTCAAGCAACACAAATGCCTGGCTTCCCCAACCTCAACGAGCAGGAAATCAATGCCCTCGTCGAGTATATCTACACTCCACCCACCACCGCGCCCGTGTGGACAGAAAAGGAAATCCTGCAATCCTACCAGCTTGATAAAACAGCGCTGAGCCTGCCAGCAAAACCTGTCTTCAACGCGGATTTAAAAAATCTGTTCCTGGTGGTCGAAGCCGGCGATCATCATGTCAGCCTGTTGGACGGTGATAAATTCGAAGTGATACACCGTTTTCAAAGTCGCTACGCATTGCATGGCGGCCCCAAGTACGCTGAAGGTGGGCGTTATGTTTACTTTGCCTCACGCGATGGCTGGATCACCAAATACGACATTTACCATCTGCGTGTCGTCGCCGAAATCCGCGCGGGTATCAACACCCGCAACCTGGCAGTATCCAGTGACGGCAAATGGGTGTTGGTCGGTAATTATTTGCCTCGCACGGCGGTGTTGCTCGATGCGAATGACCTGTCCTTGAAACGTATTTACGACGTACAGGATGGCAAAGGCAATCACTCCCGGGTGTCGGCGGTGTACGATGCGGCGCCCCGGCAGAGTTTTGTGCTGGCACTTAAAGATGTCCCCCTGTTGTGGGAAATCTCCTACGACCCGAAGGCGGAGCCGGTATATCGGGGTTATGTGCATGACTACAAAATGGGGGAGGGCATCGCCGAACCCGGCATGTTGACGCCACGCTCAGTCGTGCTCGATACCGCGCTCGACGATTTTTATTTTGACGCCTCGTACAATCACGTTATGGGTGCATCACGCAGTGGCCATGCCGAAGTGATTGATCTGCGGGTGCGGCGCAAAATTGCTGATCTGGAGTTGGGCGGCATGCCGCACCTGGGGTCGGGCATTACTTTTGACTACCAGGGGCGGCAAGTGATGGCGTCCACCAATCTTATGTCACCTACTGTGACCGTTATCGATATGACCAGCTGGCAAAAAGTTGCTGACATCCCGGTCAATGGTACCGGCTTTTTCTTGCGCAGCCACGATAATACGCCCTATATGTGGGTCGATGCCATGATGCACCCTACCCACCGCGACACCTTGCAGATTATCGACAAACGCAGCCTCAAGGTCGTCGGCAGCGTAACGCCCGCCAAAGGGCGCACCAGCGCGCATGTCGAATTCACGCGCGATGGGCGTTATGCCTTGGTCAGTCTTTCTGAGATGGATGGTGCGATTGTTGTCTATGACGCCAGCACCTGGAAGGAGGTCAAGCGTTTACCGATGGTGAAGCCGATGGGTAAATATAACGTCTGGAACAAGACAACGCGGGAGCGGGGCACCAGTCATTGAAAATGCGGGGTTACGTCTCGCCATTCAACCACGACGTTAATACCAACGCGGCTGCCACCGCATCGACCCGCCTATCACCACTGATGCGCTGTCCTTGCTTGCGTTGTTGATGCTGGCTCTCCAGCGCATCCCACGCTTCACGCGTCGACAGCCGCTCATCGGCCGGGTACCAGGGCTTGCCAAAACGCCCGGTCAGCCGGTTACCAAATTTGCGTGCGCGCGGTGCCAGCTCAGTTTCAGTGCCATCCATATTCAGTGGAATACCCACCACAAACCCATCGGGCTGCCACTCCTTTACCAGCTTTTCAACCTGTGCCCAATCAGGCACACCGTTTTTGGCAGGCAGCAGGGTCAGTGCCGAAGCCGTGCACGTCACTGCCTGGCCAATGGCCACTCCAATGACTTTAGTACCGAAATCAAAACCCATGACGGTCGCCAGCGGGGGGCGTTCAGGCATGCCCCACCTGGGTCGACAACAGCGAAAGGTCAACACCGAGCAGGCGGGCGGCCGCGTGCCAGCGTTCTTCGAAGGGGATATCAAATAAGATGTGTTCAGTTGCAGGCACGCTCAGCCATGCGTTATTGGCCATCTCTTCATCGAGTTGCCCTGCACCCCAGCCGGCGTAACCCAGCGCGATCAGTGCATTTTCGGGGCCTCGGCTTTCGGCCATGGCGACCAGCACCTCTTTTGAGGTCGAGAGAAAAACACCGTCCTGCACTTCGAGCGTGCTATCCCACGGGCGTTTGTCGCGGTGCAATACAAAGCCGCGCTCCATTTGCACCGGCCCACCACGCAGCACTTGCTGCTGGTTAAACCGCTCGTCGACAGGGCTGATATCAAGATGTTCAAAGATTTGCGCGACCGTCAGCTCCATTGGGCGATTGACCACGATCCCCATCGCACCGTCATCGCTATGTTCGCAGATGTAGGTAATGGTCTGGGCGAAATTCGGGTCTTCCAAGGTCGGCATGGCGATCAGGAAGTGATTTTTAAAACTGTTTTGTGCGCTCATAAACACAGTATTGGGTTAAGCTCGATTTGCTGCAAGAGGGGGCGAAAAATGTTTTCGCGGCCAATGTTTCGGGTCGCATTATCACCCATGGTTATAAGCGTAATGCATAATAATTTCAATTCGTTAGAGTAAAGGGGGAGGCACCCATGTCGCAAGCTGTTAAGGAACAAACGGTCAAGGAGCAATCGGCCAAGGAGCAGTGCCTGGTCGAGAAACAAGGTCACATTCTGTTTATCAAACTTAACCGCCCCGAAAAATACAACGCGCTATCGATGGAGATGTTTCATGCCTTGGGGCGCGCTTACGCCCAGCTCAATGAGGATGCCGACCTGCGCGTGGCCGTATTGCACGCCGAGGGCAAACACTTTACGGCGGGTGTCGAGCTTGATCAGTGGGCAGAGAACTTTGGTAGTGGTCGCGGCATGCCGACGCTGCCGGATGAAGTTGATCCGTTCGGCTTGAAGGGTGAGCGTCACCGCAAGCCTGTCGTTATTGCCGTGCAGGGGTATTGTTATACCTGGGGGGTAGAGATTTTGCTCAATACCGAGATTCGGGTGGCGGCGCGAGATACCAAATTTGCCATGCTGGAGGTCAAGCGAGGCTTGTACCCTTGCTGTGGGGCGACGCTGCGATTGCCTAAGGAGTTGGGGTGGGCCAATGCTCAACGTTATTTACTGACAGGGGATACCTGGACTGCTGAGGATGCGTATC
>CAYYPW010000021.1:0-95502 GCA_964473645.1 uncultured Moraxellaceae bacterium | reverse complement strand
CAATGAACTTTTCGCTATTATCGCATTTCCGGTAACTTTTTCAGAGTTTCCTTAAATATACCGAAAGAATGAAAGCATTAAAGGAGTTAAAAATCAACTCCTTTAATGCCTCCGCTTACTTCGCCGGTAGTTTATCAACACCTTAACAACCCCTAAACTCAAAATTTTATGACCTGGTGACCGGCATCTCGAAGAACTTGTTTCAGTTCATCGGCATCATCCATCGAGAATCCTAGAGTAAATGCTATCGTCACCGCTTCAAGCGGATGCTTGCGAATCAACTGGCCAAGACTATCAGCACTAAAGGCGTGTTTGCTATCGGCCTTATTATAAACTGACTCTGTAGACTGCATCAGAAAAAAGGCGACCAGAAGAGGAACTGCACATAACAATCCACATAATAAATATGCGTAGGCTTGACCGACCACCGGTACTAATGCAATCAACGCAGCCTTAATAAAAAAGACAACCGACGCTGCCGCAAGTCCTAACCCTAGTAACCATAGAGCACTAATTGACAAGACGATCCAAAGCACTTGCTTCGCTATTTTTTCCATACCAGTTATATCCGAGAATATTCATTTCCGATCCATAAGTTTTGCCAGTATCATTCCAGCCAAAAAGCTGATCACGATACTCATAAAGGGTCTTTCTTGAATTTGTCCCTCCATTTTTGTAGCAGCCTTTTTGGATGTTTCACTGGCAGATTTGACGAGCGTTTCACTACTAGATTTTGCACTTTCAAAAAGCGACTGACCTTCTTTGATTAAATCTTCAGCAAAATGTTTAACTATACTTTGTTTGCTTTCTGCAAAATGGACTGCCATTTTGGCAACGTCACTTCTAATCTTTTCAATATCGCGCTTTAGAATATCGTAGTCAATTTCAAACTGCTCTTCACTCTTCTCCTGTAATAGTTCTTTTTGTGTATCCCGGCCATCTAGGATTTTATCCACACCCAAAGAATGCGAAGGACTTGACTGATCGATTGCAGAACCACGCTGATCTGCACCTGGTCTATATCCTGTATTGTTCCCCAATTTTGATTCACTTCTGATGATATTTGGCTCAGACATAATAGCCTCCTTGTATACATATTCAAAATAATAGGTGTGTTATAAAAACAATATCGATAGCCTATTCTGAACTGCATAGTACATGCCACTATCACGATAAGATGCGAAAGCAAACTTATGAAAGTAAAATATGCATAAATAGCTGTCATTTATCTTGAACCAACCAGACGCTTAATATATTAATTTGTAATATTTTCAAGTAGACGCATTTTTTTGAATTTTTTACATCGAACGCATAATTTATAGTAAACGAATGATTATTATTTGAACCATCTCATTACCATATTGTCTCTGACAATTAAAGACCAGAATAAAATTTAACATCTACATATTAAATAGATTGTAGACAACCATCTAAAATGTTTGTCAGCGATAGGAATTCATAAATGAGTGATATATTGAAACTACGCGTGCTTACCATGAACGTTCACAAAGGTTTCGGTCTATTTAATCGACGATTTGTTTTACCTAAACTACGTGAGGCCGTTCGAGGCGTATCAGCGGACATCGTCTTTCTGCAGGAAGTTATAGGAACTCATGAAAAACATTCAATTTTCCAGAAAGACTGGCCTACTACGACACAATATGAATTTCTTGCCGACAGTATGTGGCCAGATTTTGCCTATGGCCAAAACGCAGTCTACCCTGAAGGCCACCATGGCAATGCTATCTTATCGAAATTTCCGATAATTCAATATTCAAACTTTGATATTTCCATCGACAACTATGAAAGACGAGGACTTTTATTATGTACGCTGAAGACCAATTTTGGGCATGATATTTACGTCATTTGCGTCCATCTCGGGCTAAGGGAATATCAGCGACAACTGCAGCTCGACTTACTTTTCAGGCTCATTGACTCTCTGCCACCTAAAGCGGCATTAATAGTGGCAGGAGATTTCAATGATTGGATGCTAAAAGCACAGATTCGACTTATGACACATACTGATCTCGTCGAAATTTTTGTTAATGCGTGCGGTAATCCAGTGAGAACATTCCCTGCATTCCTTCCTCTTTTTCGTTTAGATCGCATTTATGTACGTAACGCACTGAACCACTATCCTATTTTACTGCCTAATCGACAGTGGGCTCACCTATCGGATCATATCCCCCTGGCGGCGGAGATTGCGCTATGATTTTCGAATGGAAATCGGGAAATAAACTACAATTGCTAGAGAATGGAGAGGAATTTTTTCCATGTGTTTTCGATAGCATACGAAATTCAAATTCAGAAATAATAATTGAAACATTTATTTTATTTGAAGACAAGGTCGGTATAGAGTTGCATGATTGCTTGATTGAGGCAGCACAACGCAATGTGCGGGTTATGCTTACAGTGGATGGATATGGAACCCACAACCTTTCGGCAGAATTTGTTTCTACGCTAACTGACGCTGGCGTTCTTTTTCAGGTTTTCGATCCACGCAATAAATTATTAGGATTGCGTACCAACCTATTTCGCAGATTGCATCGAAAAATTGTAGTTATTGATGGGATACGCGCATTTATCGGAGGCATCAATTATTCTGCAGAGCATCTGAGAAGCTATGGCTCTTGTTCCAAACAAGATTACGCAGTAGAAATAGTTGGGCCAGTAGTCGAAGACATTCATCGATTTGCACTTTCCGCCTTCATCAATTATGGACACACACAGCCCTGGGAAAGAGGAGAAAGGAAAAAACATTTAATACAAATGGCGAAAGGCGGTGAAGCTCAGGCAATTTTTGTAGTGCGGGATAACGATAGGCACCAGCGAGACATCGAAAAACACTATATATTAGCGCTACGAAGAGCACGCCGACGCATAATAATTGCTAATGCTTACTTCTTTCCTGGTTACCGTCTGTTTCGGGAGTTATGCAATGCCGCCAAGCGTGGCGTAGATGTACATTTGATTCTACAAGGGGAATCGGATATACCTCTCGCAAGGGCAGCTGCAAAATTGCTTTATGATCATTTACTGAAGGCTGGTGTGACATTATACGAATGCTGCGAACGCCCAATGCATGGAAAAATTGCTTTGAGTGATTACGAGTGGGCAACCATTGGCTCAAGCAATCTTGATCCCTTAAGCCTCTCGTTCAATCTTGAGGCAAACATTATAATTAAAGATAGAGAATTCAATGAAAAAGCGCTCATAAAAATGCTGGCTCTGATCAAAAATTGTTGTAAAAAAGTTGAACATAAAACAACGCCCCCTAGAACCACATGGCGTTTGTTTGTCAGCTTCTTCGTTTTTCACTTTTTACGCCACTTTCCTTCTTGGGCGGTCATGCTTCCTAGACGAAAGCAGAAAATAGATGTTTACGCACCCCGAAACAATATAGAACGCACATAGCGATATACTTTTTTACAGTATATCAGAAAACACTTTCAACATAGTCGCTATTCGTCATGGTTGATATTAACTTATAAAAGCTTCTATAAATAAATTTTTTTAGAATTACACTAGGCCGGCTCTTTATTGCCTTCCACTCTTTATTTCCAACTGATATCGCCTACTATTCACTACTTTAACAACTTTATACTGAAACAATATCACTATGAAAAAACTATATTTTTTACAGAAGATATACAGTATATTAAGACCACTTCCATAATTTTCAGTGATTAACTTTCATCAGAGAATGTTACATCTTTGTTAGCTTTTTCCTTTAAACGGCGACGATCTTTTTTTCCATTGCTCTCACGGAAACCATGATCTTCTTTGTATTCTTGTTTACCTTTTTGCTTAGCTGCATAATCTCTCTTATTCATGCTTGACATGGGTATCTCCTTGCCATAAAAGCCAATAACTTTCCACTTATCTATTGACTACGCTTCCATCTCAAAGTTCAAACAAACACCAGCATGCCATCATAAAGTTAATTTATGCAAACGACAAACGGACAGGAATTCTTAAATATTATTCCTAGATTAGTGAATGGTTTTGCAATGATGAATGCTTTCAGAAAACACGGTCGCTTTAGCAAAGAGCTGATTAATCGCAGAGGAAGGCGACAGGTATGGTGCACCTTCTTCTGCCAATAAAAGAACACTCAAAAGCATGATCTCAACCGAAAATCGGAAACCGACGCTTATTCGCTAGCCTATTAACGCCAGCTTGTATTGAATTTTCGACCTTTTTATATATTTCATCTACATATTCTGCATCGTTTTCTTTCTCTATATCATCGACGACCTCTATCGGGTCTAGGATCTCTGTTCGTATTTTGGCAGGCAATGGGATATGTAGCGGGAGCACTTCGAAAGTAATGCCAAAAGGAAACCCAAGCGTGAGCGGAAGCACATCACTGCGGAGAAACTTTTTAAGGTGTAGAATTTTTGCCAGCGCCCTGCACTCAGACAGAACAAACACCGTATCATGCCCACCTACCGTAGCAACAGGCACAATGGGCACCCCCGAACGAATTGCTTGGCGTATGAAACCTTTGCGCCCCCCCAATACTACGGTATCTCGCTTGGACCATGCCCGCATGGCATCAACTTCCCCTCCTGGCCAAATCGCGACATCATGGCCTTGGGAAAACGCCGCTGCAACGGCATGCCTGTTGGCTGATATCACGCCCAATCTACTGAAATAGTTGCCTAGTCCGGGCAACATCATTAAAACATCGTGTGCAGTACCGTGAATATAGCGGTTGGTCCGAAATCGACGAGCCCATTCGAAGCAAAATATCCATGCATCCATAGTCAACCATGTTCCCGAATGAATCCCGACTAACATGGAAGGTTGATTTGGTAATTTTTCCCAGCCAGTCATTTCAGAGCGAAAGTAATAGTCCAGTAGATAATTCCATACTTTCAACTGTTCACAAATAGTAGCTTCGTCAGGTACGATGAGGTTGTATCTTGTGAGGATCTCTTCGCTTTCTTTTCTGCCAATGGGCGCTGCCTCTGGTATTGGCTTAGCTATTTCAGAAAAGTTAAGAACATTTTTCTCTTTTTGAACCGTATTGGCCTTAGATATTTTTTTAGTAATAACTGCATCATTGCCCATAAATATTTTCCCTTTTATAAATAGACGATTTAATCCCAAAAAACTGCACTTACTTGGTTTTTAATACATCAGTAGCGCCATGGATGTAGACGAAGGCTAATTCAGTGAGAAAATCATTTGCGTTATAAGTAGTTCTAAAATAAACCACATATTATTTACATATTTTTTATTCTTTATAGTTGCATTTTCAATAGTCCTGCATCTTCAAATCACCTGTCAAGAGACGATGATGAATAAAAATATTTTTTTTAACTTACCCAATAGTAGATTACAGAACATACAATCCGATCACTAAAACTGACGCATACAGGCTATTGTAATATTTGCATGACATATTCAAACATGTAGAAAAAAACTACAATTTGTTCATATTTTTTACAATTTACATCGGCCTAGAGCGATTTCAAATAGAATCAGTGGATTAAAGACGCAATTTGATCAAAATAATTAGACTCATTTTTCTACGTAGATAGTGCTATTTTCTAAACCGTATTCGACATAGAGTTTCTGTACCAAAATCATAATTACCACCATCAAAGGTGTAGCAAATAAAATTCCTAACATACCAAACAACAAACCAAAAAAGATGACAGATATTAGTCCAAGCGCTGGAGGCAGGGACACAGCACGACGTTGTATGATAGGCGTTATTACATACCCCTCCAACTGTTGTATACCGAGGCAAACGAATCCCACCTGTAGTGCTTTCTCGGGTCCTTCAGCGAAAGCTAGTAATATAGTAAGGAATCCGAAGAATATAGGACCAAGAAAGGGAATGAAGGCGGTTAAGCCCGCGATAATCCCGAGAGAAAGCGCCAGGGGCATTTTGATCAGTGAGAGTGCAACAGTCGTCAGCATACCAACGACCAACATACAGAGTATCTGCCCAATGAGCCAGTGACGCAACCCATCAGCAGCAAGCACTAGAGCACTTTCAGTAGGCGCACGTTTAGAGGGCGGTACCAGACTGATAAACCCTCTCCGATAGGGCCCAGGCGCTGCGGCTAAATACAATCCGATGGCTACTATTAAAAATGCATAGCCCAAGCCACCCACTGCAATGCTGGTAATGTCCGCGACTTGTGACCACGGAACACCTGTTGCAGGCGTCGACCGCCAAAGGTCGAGTACACGACGACCAAAAGCAGTGCCGTTAAGCCAGTTATTTGTTGCTGATATTGCGTGAGGCAATTTGTCCAGCAATTCTCCCATTTGTGTTCCGAGCAAATCTCCTATCAACCATAGGGCGACCGCAAAAATACTTAAAATTGAGAAAACAGCGAACCCCACTGCTGTTTTTTCACTGAGTGGTAGAATTTTCATAATGCCATCAGCGATAACTCGCATTGCGGTCGCAACAACCAACGCGCCGAAAATCAGCATAAAAACTTCGCGCACTTTCCAAACAACATAGAGTGCGCCCACAATGGCAACTGTAATCAGAACACGTTGTACGAAACGGTCTGGATAATCCATTTTCTTCCTTAGGTACTACCGATCGTCAACCCAAAAGATGGATTGTTCGACATCATTCTGCGAATAATTAACGTCTTTCAATGATTTCAGCTATCACTAACCCGCTTAAAAAACTCAGGGCCATACTCAGAAAAGGGCGCTGGTGAATTTTCCCTTCGACGCGTTCAACTGCCTTATGGGAGGTGGCTGTGACTGCTTTAACTGCGTGTTCACCAGTTGACTTCGCGCCATCTATAATAGAATTTCCTTCGCTTACTAAGCCTTGTAATAAGCCGTCTGTGAAGCGCTTGGCGTTGACTTGATTCTCGTGCAATAAACTCCTGCTTATCTGTGCAACATCGTGACGCAAGGCTTCCATGTCCTTTTTTACCTTCGAAATATCAATATCTGAATTATGTCTCATAATGTTCTCCTGCTTAAATCAAAAATAATTTTGAAGATTCACCTATAGATTCTGCATTTAGCATGCCACCTTAGACGTATTTCGCTCTACTCATAAACTACTGTTTTAGTGGCCTTGTGGCACACAGCAGTGTATTTATCGGCCAAATTTTTCAGTTATTCTTTTTACTCTATTTAAAGCAAACAAATAGGTAGTTATTTTACAAAGCGCTAGAGGATACACATCAAATTGTAAATAGTACAATTTGATGTGTATCCACAGAGTCTACGCGTGTGCTTCCTCAGTATAGGAAATATGCTGAGCACCTGCCTCCTGAAATATTTTCTTTATCTGGCTCACAGCATTGCTATCCCGTGCATGAACAGAAAGTAGAATATTTCCTTCCTGAATTTTTCCTTGATATTGTTTAGCTTCATATTCTGGTATTCCCATCCCAACAAGCGCACCAGTCAGCCCACCTAGAGTGGCACCAGTTGCAACGCCCCCGAGAGCAGCCAAAATTGGGCCTGCAGCGATAAAGGGGCCAAGCCCAGGAATAGCTATTACGCCAGCTCCTACCAACCAACCTAAGCCACCACCGAGAACGCCGCCTACACTTGCGCCTGTAGTAGCGCCTTCCGGCATTTTGGTATGTTTCTCATGAGCAAAGTCTCTAGTACCCGACTTATCAGGAAACAAAGCCGAAATATCATCATTCGATATTCCCTCTGTTCGAAGCCGATTGACGATTTGGTTAACAATCATTTCATTCGGTGCAATACAAAAAACTGAAGCTGTCATTTTGTTTCTCCTCTCTATATATGAACAAGTGCTAGCTTTATCTGCTGGCTACTCTTCGTTAAGATCAGCTAATTCAAGCTGATCTTGGACTCGTGTCGAACCCGCCACCTTTCGCGCAACTGATACAACTTTTTCTCTTTCATTCTCATTTTTTACAGGGCCCCGCAATGTAACTTTTCCTTGCACAGTGATAATTTTTACATTCTGGGCGTTAACCGATAGCGAATCATCGTTTGTAACGGCGTCCCTGATTCGTCGAGTGATCTCGACATCGGCAGTTGCGTTCGATTGATCCATGGGCGTTTTTGCTACACCTGACTGATCCCTTTCATTTATACCCGTATTGTCTACTTCTAATGGCTTAGAATAGTTATCTGCGTACAGATAACTTGAGGCGCCGCTGACCGATAACGCAATTACAACGCTAATTACCGCTGTACTTTTCTTCATAATCGCATCTCCTTACCTATTTACCCATACTTATTGGGGCTAATTACGCATGCGAAGTACCTGCAAAGTCAATGCCATAAAACTTTTAAGTCCTGAGCATAGATTAATAATGCCTAATGGAAGCGGCGTATCGGATGCAATCTAGATAGCGAAAAAGTGGGCACTTTTACAATAGGTCGTCTGGTTACCTACCAGGCCGAGAGAATTTATTTGTAAAATGGACAAGAAATAATAGCGAGATCGGTAATTTTTTCATAATTATACGTATATAGAGCAATATTCGTTCTTCTAACACTAAGAATTCTGCTTGTAATCACGCATCCGTGCTTTCTAAAACGAAATTCAAAGCGCAAATTATGGCCTGGCTTTTGCTTAATTAATATTTTTGACCACACCGGAGATACTAGAATGGACATATATATGAAATTGAAAGCAGATCATCGCGCGGTAAAGAAAATGATGGAAGACATAGAAAAATGTACGTCGAGCTCGTCCAAAAGACGTGAGGAACTATTTGCACAACTTAAGACAGAGCTACTCGCTCATTCACGCGTAGAAGAAGCCGTTTTCTATTCAGTACTTAAAAAGGAAAAAGGTAGCGTTAATAATGTATTGGAAGCGCTGAATGAACACCATGTCGTAGACCTTCTGATGTCAGAACTGGATACAATTTCAAAAAACAACCCCCACTGGAAATCAAAATTTACCTTCCTCAAGGAAGTTATAGAACACCATGTGCAAGAAGAAGAAAGCGAGCTGTTCAAGAAGGCGCATGAGATAATTGGAAAGGAGGAATCTATTAATTTAGGGAAGGCAATGGAGCAACGTGAAAAATCAGTGAAGGAAGCACTGGAGCCAGTTGCGTAATTGTATGACGGTGTTGAAATATCGAAACCAATCATATATTTTCCGGCGTTTATTCCATGCTTTACAGGATTGTAAAATGGCATAAACCATACTATTTATTGCCATTATGTTTTAAATATTATTTGTACATAAAATGAATTTTTAGAATAATTCATGTACAATTAATCGGCAGGAATATATTATATTTGGAGGACACACACATGTCAGACAAAGCAACCCAAAACTCTGCGGTAAAAAAATCAAAACTAAGACAATCAACGATGATCGGGCTATTCAGCTCCTTGCTTATCGTTGCATGCGCAAGTGATCCTCCCCCCGCACCCAAGATGGAATTACAAGCTGCCGAGCAAGCGATTTCAAACGCCGAACAAGGCCGCGTCGCTGAGTTTTCGCCGCTCGAAATGAAGGAGGCACGCGAAAAGCTATCTTTAGCCAAAGACGCAGTCCAGAGTGAAGAAATGCGCACTGCTAGGCGTTTAGCTGAACAATCCCGTGCAGTAGCCGAACTGGCAGTAGCCAAATCAGAAGCCATGAAGGCAAAAAAGGCAAATGAAGAGATTGTAGAAAACATTGATACGCTGAAAGAGGAAATGCAACGCCATAGTGGAGGTCAACAATGAACACTTCAGCCTACTTAGCCAACCATAAAGCTATGCTTATAATGACCCCTCTTATTGCATCATTGATGCTGGTGGGTTGCGCATCCAAACCGAGTAAACCAGAAGGCGCGGAGGATTTACGCAATCAATTTACACAATTGCAGACCAACCCGCAACTGGGAACTCGCGCTCCGATTGCAATGAAAGAGGCAGAGGAAGCCATCGAATCAGCAGAAAAGCCGCGCAACGATGACGAAGAAACCACCGCTGAACATTTAGTTTTTATGGCAAAAACAAAACTCGATATTGCAAGAGCGGTTGCTGAACGAGAACTGTATGAAAATCAGCGAGAAGAACTTTCAGATCAGCGCTATGGGGCGCGCTTGGATGCTCGAACACGAGAGCTACAAGCTGCCCGCAATCAGACGTCTGAATTGCAACGACAAATTGCCGAACTTAATGCCAAGAGTACTGAGCGCGGGATAGTCATGACGCTGGGCGATGTACTGTTTACTACTGGGCAATCAGAACTCAAGCCTGGTGCCGCCAATAATTTAAGTAAGTTGCTTGCGTTCTTGCGGGAACACTCTGAAAGCCATTTAACGATTGAGGGGCATACCGACAGTGCCGGTAACGAGCCCTATAACCTGGCATTATCCCAACGTCGCGCAGAAGCAGTAAAAGCCTATCTCGTCAGCCAAGGTATTGACGCAAGCCGCGTTGATGCTGTCGGACGAGGAGAAGATTATCCTGTTGCTGATAACACCTCTCCCGCAGGTCGACAGCTAAATCGGCGAGTGGAGGTTATTATTGCTGATACAGCGGAACCTTGAACTTAAGTTTGGTATCCCGCGCAGGCTAATCCGCCTCATTTAAGTAGTTAAACGGATTTTCATTTCTGTAAAATTAATCTTTTACTTCAATTAATATAGCAAGATGCTCTGATACGTTTCAGGGCATCTTGTCTTTAAATACGCTTGCGCTGGATATAAAGCTATTTGAGAGGCATCTAGCTCTATTTCTATGTGTTGGCGTCACTTTATGCACGTAGAGACAAGACTGAAGATAGCTAAAATATCCTCCTAAGCCTAATTAAATTGACTTAAAATATGGACTCCTTCATAACCTTTAGTTGGTCCCAAACGGCTCAGAATATCGGCTTGATGTTAATAGCGTACCTTCTAGCGCTACCCATAGGGATAGAAAGGGAGCGCAACACCCGTTCTGCGGGCATCAGAACTTTCCCTTTGCTTGCAATGGCTGCCTGCGGTTACTCATTGATAGGATTTATCGTTTTCGACGACCATTTGGCGCAATCACGCGTTCTCGAAGGTATTATTACTGCGATTGGCTTTCTGGGGGGAGGTGCAATATTAAAATATACCGGATCGGTATCTGGCACTTCCACAGCAGCGGCACTATGGTCGACAGGAACGATTGGTGTCGCTGTCGCCGCTCGTCATGTAGATATCGCAATCTTTCTTTCGCTTGCCACATTTTGTACGCTTAAATTTCTAGGGGATGCTAAGCCCTACATAAACGACAAAAAATCAGGTCAAAAACCTACTGATAAAAACGAAGAATAGGCCCTGCTACTGCTTATGCTGCCCTATTTAACTGATTCTATTTGCGCCTGGACAGAAACATCTGAATTTATAATATGAAATATTTTATACGGTTTTTCTGGTTGCAATTGGCGAAGCAAAGGTAACGCTACATTAAATACTGGTGTTCTATTTGCTAAGAAGCCCTCATGTGAGCCGTTGTGGGCATGGCCATGAAAAACAGCATCTACTGGGTAACGCGATAGCGGCTCTTCTAATCGACTATTTCCAAGAAACGCATATATTTCTTCGGGCTCATTGATTATTGTCTGCAAAGTCGGCGAATAGTGCAAGATGGCGACGCGATGCTGAGTGCGTAAGCGTGCTAGAGCAGATTCGAGTTTGAGCGCCTCATTCAAGGCTTCCTGAACGAATGCCTTTATCATAGGCTCGCCCCACATGCCTAAGGAATATTTCCCAAACCCACCGGCAAAACCTTTGGATCCTGCGAATCCAATTCCATGAAATTCACAAGCTTCTCCATCTAAAACATGGACGCCAGCTTCCTGCAACATTTGGGTAACAACCTCAGGAATACCACTCTCAAAGTCATGATTCCCTAATACAGCCAAAACTGGAATACGTATATTTGCTAATTCCTTAACGAGTATTTCGGTTTCATCTACCCGCCCATAGTCAGTGAGATCCCCACACAATACAAAGACATCTGCTTCCTGCGCTGCTTTCAAGAACAGCGGTTCCAAAGTGCCTTTCGATGACTTTGTACAATGCAGATCACTCATCGCAGCAATACGGACGATTTCATTTTTCATAGCTGTAACCAATGATTTCTTTCATCGTTGATTATTTTGTCGGTCCACAACTTAATCTCCTGACTACTCATATAGCCACCCTCGAGGCGACCATCTCGATAGCCCCACTGATTAATGTCAACAAGATATTGTTGACGTGAGAGAAGAGTCCCTTGACAAATCTTCTGAGAAGGATGTTGTTTGGTGAATGTTTCGCAACAGAGGCGATCAAGAAGAGTGGCAATTATGACCTCGGGTATGCGGTCTCGTTCGCTGGGATAAATAAAGCCAAAAAGAATAATGTGACTCAATAGCACACGCCAATTTGTGTCAAATCGTCGTATCAGTCTATCCCAATCCAATGTATCAGCGCACGACAGTAGTAAATGAGCTACATCGGCCCCGTCAAATCTCTCACGTTCTGATATCAACGCTTTTTGCCAAATCATTTCTTCTGCGGGCACCATTAATACGGGTACACCAAGCGCTATACTGCGTCGAGCGTTTTCAAACCAACACTCGTCAACAGCGCCTGCACCGTTACCTGAATTGTAGATAATGTCCACCGTCCATGTTTCATAGTGTGCTTTAGCCAACCAATGGGGTGAGGTAATTTCAGTTCTCAGCCCTGCGTTACGCAGCTCCCCCAACACTTCTTCAACATCCTTTGGTTGAACAAAGATATCGAGGTCTTTAATAGGCTTTTCAATGCCAGTATAATAGGATAACGATAGACCTCCGCCGAGTAAAAACGGCATTTCAGCCTCCGTCAAAGAGGCCAGCACATAGGCATACAACCCGCGCATAGGATGAATATTATTCCTTCCAGAAGTAGCCTCGTATAATCGTGCTAAAGAAACAATGTCCATGGGTTCCTCCGGGGGCTAGCGCCTACCTGCTGCAGGTTGTCGTTGGGGACGACTAACTTGGGTTAGGGGGTTCCGGGAAAAAGCTTTTCAGATAGTCAGCCATTTCTTCGGCATGCTCCTCTTCAGTCTCAAGAATGCCCTCTAACAAGCGCCTCGTTGTCGGATCACTTGAGCCAATATCTTGGATAATTGCTCTATAGCTATCAATCGCAATTCGTTCAGCAGTTAAATTTGCTTTTATCATATCTACAATCGAGTCGCCTTCGATATATTCTGCATGACTACGACTGGTTAATGTGTTGGGATTGAATTCGGGACGGCCACCCAATTGTACGATTCGTTTAGCAAGCTTATCTGCATGCAACAATTCATCTTGCGAATGCTCCATAAAATCATTTGCTATAATATGGGCGTAAATTCCTTTCGTCATATAGAAATGGCAACGATATCGCAGTGCACAAACAAGTTCTGTGGCTAACGCCTCGTTAAGTTGAAGCAGGATTTTGTTTCTATCTGCCTCGTAACCTGGAGTCAATACCCCCTTTTCCAAATCACGATTTGCTAATTCCTGAGCATGACGAACATTTGCATTTCTTGTTAACGTATCGAGCGTCATTTTAAATCTCCATTATTTTATCAGTTCATAATTAAAACTATACACGCGTGACGACATGAAAATTCATATAATATATTCTTAAACTATTTTTCTCATTTTTTATTTTTCATTTCTATTTCCTGAGAAGTTTGATTACCTATTTATTGAAATAAAGTATCAGCACTCAATTCTACGACTTTGAATACCTTTTGAGGTTCAATCTTTGTTGCATAACGCCACACATTATGTGTGCCATTTATAGAATTTTTTGATAAATTTCAAACCACTACTTGAAAAGCGACGTAATAGAAAAGAAACTATTATCAACTGAGGATGTCCAACTACTCAATCTCAACGAGGGAGCGCGAGACATGCCGCGAGCATCTACAATTTCAACCGTAACAACATCACCCCAACCAAATCAGTTCATCTCGCCAGATGATGATGTTCCGTTTTCTCAAGTTGATATGTTCAAAGATGTTTTGGGCAATTCTCCTATCATGCAGGATATTTTTCAAAAAATATGCCTCGTTGCCCCAACCAATGCGACCGTATTACTAATAGGAGAAAGCGGTACCGGAAAAGAAATTGCAGCACATCTTATCCATGACCTGAGCAAGCGCAGTGATGCAATGTTTTTACCACTAAATTGTGGCGCGCTTTCTCCCCAATTGGTGGAGAGCGAGCTGTTTGGCCACCAGAAAGGAAGTTTTACCGGGGCGCTTCGCGATCATAAAGGCTATTTTGAATGCGCAGCGGGTGGGACGCTTTTTCTTGATGAAATCACCGAAATGCCCGTTGATTTACAGGTCAAATTATTGCGGGTTCTGGAAACACAACAGGTCATGCGCATAGGATCTGCTCGCGAAATTTCAACGGACGTCCGAATTATCGCAGCGACCAATAGATGCCCTCTTCACGCAGTGAAAGAAGGAAGATTGCGCGAGGATCTATTTTATCGCTTACAAGTATTTCCTATTGATGTGCCTCGACTAGCTTGTCATATTGAAGACATCGAACTCCTCGCCAATCGCTTTCTCGAAGAGCTTAATGAAAAGTTTTGCACTATTAAGTATTTTAACAAAGGGGCAATTGAATCTCTACAACGCTATAGCTGGCCAGGAAATGTCCGCGAGCTTAAGAACGTTGTACATCGCGCCTATATTATGTCCGAACAATGTATAACTGACCTACACATACCCAAGAATTATGCTAACGATGTTGTTGTCGCATCAGGTACAACTGTGGCTGTCCCGATTGGCACGTCTCTGTCCGAAGTAGAAAGATGCATGATTCTTGCGACGTTAGAGAAGTTTAAAGGAGATAAGGAAAAAACAGCACACACACTCGAAATTAGCCTTAAGACGCTCTACAACAAACTGAACAATTATCAACTCATATCGTCAAAATCGGCATAACATTATTGGCAATAATAGAGGGACAAACATAGCATCATATACCCCCAAAGAAATAGCGGGCCATATTCGTCTACTTCATAGACAGAAACCCTAATACGATCTCAATCTAAGCAGAATTTTGTCCCGATATCTCCTTGAACTAGCCTTGTACTGAATGACTGCCTGCTAATTACGACACGAATAACAGTGACATTTCCAATCAACACAGTTCAATTATACTCCGTTAATACTTGCAGAATCCGCACACGTAATCTCCTCTTTTATCAGTCGAAGCAAGCGACGATGGCATATCTCCGGCTTCAATTTCAATATTTTTTCGATCATGGCATGTTTTTTAACCTCAGCCACCATCCACAAGATATTGTTTTTAGTATAAATATTGAAACTTCACACTACTCACGTGTAACGTCTATACTGCAGTACATATTGACAAATATTGCAAATAACATTTTCTTATTAGTAAAAAATGTCAATTTCCAGTATATTATCTCTTGTCAGAAGTTATTCGATAGACCAATGTTTAAAGGTGGGAATTGCTATTTTATAAACATCAAATTGGCTTGCTTCTGTCATCTCGGACACCATTGATTCGAGTGGTGTAATAGTTGTCATTTAATTAATGAGAGACTTGCATTTCTCGCGCACCTAAACTTCTGCCCTATAGGTAAAAGATTGGCATAATCGTTTATTTTATGACCATCTTGGTGTTAAACAGGCGCTAGAAGCAGAAATCGAAGATGCAACGAATTTGTGACGTTAAGTGTGGCAGGGTTAACATCTTAGCCTGACATCACCTGCATCAACTATTAATTTACGCTGAGAGGGATTTCCAAATGAATGCAGCCATCAAAGGTTATCTTTTAACAATCACGGCAGCAACAACCATATCAATTTGCGTGATTATGCTAGAAAGATCAACAGAGCAGCCGATCTCTACCTCATTGAACACTGTCGTGGTGGAGCAACCTATAACGGCAGCTGAGGTACACGCTGGCGAGAGTTTCTTAGCTTCTAAACCTCGCGTTATACTATTTATATCCTCCTGTCTTCCTGGCGACACTTGCTTGTTAGTGGTTGATGAACAACAGTTGGGAGCACAAGCGCTTCCTCAATCACCGCTTGTTCACTATTTGCCAATCCACCTCTTTGGAGATGCTCTCAAGCTTTTTACCTTTGCTGGCAGTATATAGCGGGATCCAGTGGAACCGACGCCTTTGCGTTAGGGCATACTCTTCATAGTAAGTGGCACTTTGCGCATGATGTTTAGTGCGAGAATTAGCTCAATAATCGCTCAACCGCATTAGCCAAGGTGCTGCACGTAAGTGCTGCACCTAATTGGCGTCAACTCTATCGCTCGCGCAACTTGTGAGCGACATAATTCCCGGCTCCAATGTCTGCAAAATGGAGTTCTATCATTTCACCTGTTTGTAAACTGTTCAAATCTGTTTCACTAGCCACCTGAAAAGATTTTGTATCCGCGGTCCAGTTAAGTTCTGGAACCGGTTCAAGGTCCACAACGATCTTCCGAGCTTCACTGTCGACTGTAATAACTTTTCCTACTGCATAGTGTGTTGCGTGCTCAGCGGATTCGCTAACTTCGTTTAGATTAGTGACAGATACTTCACCGTTTATTGGTACTTCTCGTTTTTGTATATCCGGATTGTCACAACCATAAACAAAAATGGCTGTTGAAATGCACAATATTTTTAGCAGTTCGCTATGCATAGCATTTACTCCTTTCTGGGTCACTGTGTTTAGGATTGACTTCTCTACTCCATTTTTATGGACTTCTACATAAAACATTGGTTCAACTGGGTGTGAAGGAGAATAGCTAGTGCTTTAACAAACCTGCCAGCAATAAATCGGTGTTGAAATTTCATCCCGAGCTTGTCGTTCCCACGCAGGTTTGATTCCGTACATGCATACGGTCTTGCTCAATGAATCGCCCGCATCTGTGTTTGCGTATAGCTCCAAGGGGGTATGCATTAAAATGGCGGGATATTTAGGGGAGGGATTCTCTATGAGAATTAATAATACACCAATAGCACTGAGTAAAAAGTGAGTCTTTTAGAATTAAAAGATACGGGATGCAAAGCCTGTGCATGACATCCCGTATCTCGGCTGACATCACTGCAACTTAATTATGTGAAACAACCACGATATTCTTAATACTTTACTTCATAAAATACATTTTTCTGTCAATGCCGCCTCCTCTATTTATCTTACTCAGGCGCCAACGGTATTGTTAGGCATCGAATTTGGTGGTTCTCTTCATGCCTTTTTGCCTGAATATTTTTCTGCATGTTGAGGGCTAATGTTAATCCGGAAAATTGCCGTTTCCTACTCCAATATTGACAGCATTTTTTATAGGAAGTTCACCGCCTTTTAAATCGTTAGCAGTCGAATATTTTACAAAAACATCTACAATTTGCATCATTTTTAACGATATTTATATTTGTTTACGTCACTAACTCTGCGAATTTTCCATTTCAAATTTACCCAATATCACACGCATCGTTCTGTCATTTTCTGCAGCCCCCTATCGGATTCTCCACAATTCACAATGACAACCCTATATTCCATTTTGATATAGAACAAACCTTCACTCAACAGTGTCGTAGATTCGTAACGTCGCTTACACACTTAAAAGCACGTTTCATTTCACAGTCCCACTCTAGACAGAGTAAAGAACCTTACGAAAATGGAGATTCACCCATGAAGAAGCGCAACTATATTCTTATTTCCATACTGCCGCTTAGCTTGATCGGTATGCCATCTTATGGCGAAGAACCCGAAACAACCACTAACGAGGACTACAAGGTAGGCGACTACATTGATGATGCCACGATTACCAGTTCGGTAAAGCTCAATATGCTGAAGGACAAATCATTGAAGGCTTCCAATATCAACGTTGAAACCACCAACGGTGTTGTTCAGCTTGAAGGCAAGGTAGAGTCAAGGGCTCAAGAAGAACAGGCAGTCAACATTGCACGCGAGGTCAAAGGTGTAAAAGCGGTGCGTGAAGACCTTGCCATTAATGAAAGTAACGACTAGGTTGTTCTCTCCAACCGAGCTGACACACTTAGATACCATCGAGAAAGCCATTCAAAAGCATCTGGTTTAATTTAAGGACAAAGTTTTATCATTCTCTATTTTTTGAATAAGAATGAAAACCTTTGCTCAGGCACTTTTGAATAGCTGATATTGCAATCTGGAGATTATTCATGGAAATATTCTGGTTTATCCTCATAGGTCTGTGTGCTGGCTGGCTTGCAGGTCAATTGGTCAAAGGCAGCGGATTCGGCGTAATCGGCGATATTGTTGTGGGTATTTTAGGTGCCGTAATAGGTGGTTCGTTGTTTGGCTATTTTGGTATCGGCGGGGGCAGTTTGCTCGGCAGTATTTTGGTTGCCACCGTAGGCGCAGTAGTGCTACTAGTAGTGATACGCCTTATTCGCGGCGCGACAGCGCCATGATCTTTCGATAAAACACGTTGAGCGATATAGTTCGGCAGTCTTTACGCGTAATACCGTACTACTGCCGAATTTTATTTTATACATTGTTGTCTAATCTAAAACTTTGCAGGAGACTGAGGGGTAGCTGCCGCTCCACTTATCAGCACATAGTGCAAACGAGGTGTCTCGACCAGTGAGTTGCAGAGCAATGCTGTTGCTTTTATTTTGAACCAAGCGCGTGAAATTTTTTGCCTCCACGTCAAATGCCCCGCCCGACCCCGTATATATTGAGCAAACCCTGCAAAAACATTATCGTCGAGCAGTTCAATCTTTACGTTAGCAAAACCTGCGTTAATCATGCTCTCTTCAATTTCCTGCGGCGTTTGCAAACTCGCTTTGGGGATGTCTGCTTTGGTTAACATTAATGAAAGGAGCTTTGGCAATTCACCATATGCAGGGTTAACCGCTAGTGTTGTAAACGACAATCTCCCACCCTCGACCAGCGCAGCTCTCGCTACTTGCAAAAATGCCGACAAGGAACAGGCATGATAGGCAGCATCCACACAGACGACTGCGTCATAGCGGCCAGGTTCTATCGAAACGGGCAAGGGCAAGACATCAAAACGCCCGTGCGCAATGGTCCAGGCGGCTGACGATCGCTGCCGGAGCAATTGGACGTTGGCGTTTTGTATTTCAATTGCAGAAATTTGGGTAACGTTAAACTTATGCTGCCAAAGCCATAGACTTGCCCCTTGTCCACAGGCCAATTCAAGCAATTGTGTGTGCTCAGTCAACAGCGCTGTTTCGCCTACGCGCGCTGCGAGGGCTTCAGCAGCTTGAGCATAAGAACGGCCCTCTACCAAGTTGCAATCCACTAAATCAGGTACTAGCAGATCTGGTACCAGCAAATCAGGTGCCAGCCCACATAAAGCACTCTGCTGACGATGCGTATCGTGGCCCCAGAGACCTAGATTACGCCACCCTGACGTATCTTCGGCAAGCAAGACACCGTCTATCTCAAATTGTTGTCCGAGCTCGTCTAAGGGCGTTGCCCGGCTCACGCAGACAATGCCCAGGCAGGCTGAACCCGTAACTGGTTAGCAATTGCAAGCGCCGAACGCACAGCAGATTCCAACAAAGGAACGCCCGGAAACGCCCATGACCCGGCAAAGAAGACCCGACGTCCCGGCTCAGCGTGCAACGACTGGAGTGTGTTGAGTGCCTCTTGGGTACCGCTATGCACAACGGCACGCGCCAGCGGCGTTCGGGAAATCACAGTATCCGGATGTGGTTCAAACACAGGGTTCCAGGTTTGTAGTACGGGTGGTGCGTTCACCAGTGTGGGCTCAACCTGATTCACTAGAACGGTGAACATCGACGACGAATAGTCGCGTGTCATATGGTAGTTCAATGCGCTCCAATCCTGTTTGCGTCGCGGCAAAAAGCGCTCGTCGCTGTGCACCCACAATTCGCCCTTATCAAAACGAATGCCAGCCAGTGCACGACGCTCACGGGCAAACTGGAGATCATCAAGAAAACTGTTTTGGTTGGCCGGTGTGGCGATAATCACCCGCTGAAAGCATCCGCCTTCACCACGCGCGTTACGCACAACAACGCCCAAGCCCTGCTGTTGCACCGACAATACAGGCGCGCCGGAAATAAAGGTAAGATTTCGCGTAAGCCCATTCACCAATGCCGGGGTTCCGCCTTGCAAACGTCGCAAGGTGGTGCCATGTACGATCGTGTCGAGCAATTGCAACAAGGGGCGCGCAGGCCAGGCTAGCAAGTGATCTTCGCTGCAGGTACAAATGGTGGTGAGTAACGGCAACACCAAGCCGCGCCAAAAGACACGGTCAAACGTGTGTTGAGCGAGAAATTCTGCAAGCGTCACGTGGTCATCCTGCAGCGTTTTTTGCGCCTCAGTCAATTGTAGAAACCCATACGCAATTTGTGTGCTGCGGCGATTGAGGTAACGCCAACTGCCCAGTGTGGGCCAACCCGTAATGGGCATGCGGCTGCTGCGAAACCACGTGTTGCCATCAAGCCAACTGCACGCAGCGTACGTATTCACCTCGAATGAGCCTACATCGCAATGGTGTGCGAGCGCCAACACGTTACGCCACGCCTGCGGGCTCATCACCCGCAACGGAACATCCACCAGCCCACCATGTATTTGTCGGGTGTGTGCATCCATACCGCGGGCATCGAGCGCCTCAAAAACGGTCACCGCGTGTCCTGCGTCATTGAGTATTCGAGCTGCCGCCAATCCCGCCATGCCACTGCCGATGACTGCCATGTTTTCGCGCATGAGCATCCCCTACTGCCTTGAGAAAGCAGGGATTGTACTGGGTTTCGCACCGCTGCCCCATGGCCAGAGAGGACAGGCTGTTAACGTCGCCGCACAACTTGGGCGCGTGGGTGCTACGTCTGTTTGTAGTACAGGCAAAACGATTGGACGGTTGCAGCCACGATCAGGTTCATGTACTTTCGTACCAACATAAAAGAATAATAAGGTATGCCCAGTGAAACGTTATCAGTTGCTGCCTATCACACTGGCCGGATGCATGCTCACAGCCACGAGTAATGGCTTCGCTACGGTTGAACTCCCCCCCTTGGCAGTAAAGCGTTCGGGGATGCCTGCGATCATCGATAATCAACAGCGCACAGTGTTGTTGCGAGGGGTGAATCTGAACGCGCTTGGGGACTATTACCAGGCAAATGCAAACTACCCGACCGTTATTGATGCGACAGAAGAAGATTTTGCCGCAATGGCAAAATTGGGCATGAATGTCGTACGACTGGTGATCAACTGGTCAGCCCTGCAACCCGAGCGTTATCGTATTGACCATGACTATATCGCACGCATTAAAACCATGGTGGGGCATGCGAAACAACATGGTCTGTATACGATAATCGATATGCACCAGGATGCCTGGGGTAAATACATCGCCAGCAACGGCACCGAGCAATGCGGATTTTTTGAAACGTCTATTGGCTGGGACGGCGCACCGCAATGGGCCACATTGACTAACGGTGCGTCTACGTGTCGATTGGGGGTACGCGAAATATCCCCGGCTGTCGCAACGGCATTCGAGAACTTCTGGCGTAACCGTAACGGCATTCAAGACGAGCTAATCAAGGTTTGGGGCATTTTGGCGAAGGAATTTGCCAATGAACCTGCCGTCGCGGGTTACGATTTGTTGAATGAACCCAATTTCGGCTTATCGGTCGGGATATCACAAACGCTGCTGATGGGCAATTACTACACCAAAGCCATTCGTGCGATTCGCGCCGCCGAAAAAAACGTACCTGGCGGGTTTTCTCATATTGCATTTTTTGAACCCAGCGTCGAGTGGTCGGCCTTTGGTGTAACGCTGATGCCGCTGGGCTTGTTTCTATTTGATAACAATATTGTATTCGCGCCGCATTTATACAGCGGCTCGATCACAATAACGGGCACCATCAGTTCTGGCTATCAGGCGGCCAAGAAAATCGCCGATCTTTATCGCACGCCGTTCTGGTCTGGGGAATGGGGCTGGTTTGGCACTGCGGAAGAAAGCGAACCGCACATATGGGCGTATGCCCAACACGAAGATGCCTATCGTATCGGCGGCGCCGTCTGGCAATGGAAGCAGGCGTGCGGTGACCCGCATGCGCAAGGCATCTGGTCTGGACGCGCGATCGAAGGCGAACAGAATCACGTTAATATAACCTGGTGCCCGGGTGATCTCCCCTTACGCGTATCGCCCGCTTATCAACGCATTCTGAGTCGGGCACGGCCTTTATATGCGCCTGGTGATCTGGTGGCGTTGAGTAGCAACCCTTATACGGGGACGATGCGTCTGGAGGGCAACGCCAACGCCATAGGCACACTCTTACTGTGGGCACCCCAGCGCGATGGAGTGGCAAGCCCAACCGTGAGGGGCGGTGAAGTGCAATTCATCGAACAGGTGCCGGGTGGCTACCATGTGAGCGTCACGGTAGCGCCCCGCTATACCGTCGAGGTGGATTACTGAACCCGGCAGACGCACCAGCTGGCCTGGAGTAAACCCGGTTTTAGGCTATAGTGCGGGTATCGACTCTTGGGTGGATTTCGCATGGAAATTCCCGCACCTCAGGCTGGCTCTGGCAGTGTAGCAACCTCGACAAGCGCGTCTTCGGTCAGTGCAAGCGCCGCTGCAGCAGCGCGTAACGAGGCGGCGGCAACGTCACTCACGCTGTCAGCGTACGTGCAGTCCTCCGAACCCGTCAGCGCAAGCACCGGTTCGACCAGTAGCGCCGCGGCGGCGTCACCGGCATCGGGCTCTACTCCTGCGACAAGTTCGCCCCCCTCGACCCCAGCAACGATGACAGCGGCCGTCACGCCTGCAACATCAACGGTCACGGCACCCGTAACAGCTCCCTCTGTCTCTGCACCTGCGGTGGCCGCATCTTCTGTAGCAACTCCCAATGTAGCAACTCCAAATGTAGCAACGCCCACTGTCGCGGCACCTCCTGTAACGGCACCTGCTGTGGCCACGACAACAGCGACCAATACGGCAGTGCCGCCCACCACAGCTTCTACGCCCATCCATACCTCTCTGCCTTTGCCAGCGGTAACTGTCGGCGCGCAGCCCCCGGCAGCCGCTACCGCGCACGCAACGCCAGCCATAAGCGGCTCTCAATCAGCGCCCTCCTCGCCCCCCATGCCAACCGTTGCAAAAAGTTCTGCTTACATGCTGGATCTTTTGATGAATGCGCAACGTAATACGGCAGCGATTGCCACCGTACCGGCACTCAATGAACAAGCGTTAAAATTGCTGGCACAAGGTCATGTGGTGCGTTTGCTTGCGCAATCACCTATACCGGTTACACCGGGCAGTGTTTTGCAATTGCAATGGTCGCCGGCTAGCGGCATGAAAATTTTGCGTATCAATCCTCCTAGCGACATTCCACCGAGTGTGCGCTCCTTTGTCGGGAAGGCGATGTCGGGCCAAGGGTCACCGGGTCCATTATTACAGACGTTGCAAGCGTTGCTTGTCGGCAGGCTTGCGTCGCAGGGAGGAGCATCTGCAGCAGCGACATTGCCAGAAAATGTTCAGACGTTGGGTCGTCAAATAATGGCATTGCTGCCGGATAACGCGTCGATTACACGGCCAGGTGTGCTGGAGACGTTTGTAACACGCGCCTCTGGCTTGTTTATGGAGGCATCCCTGGCCAGCGCATTGCGAACCGGTGGACCAATGACATCACCCGCGTCGGATCCCGCAGCGGTGGCCACCTTGATAACGACCGGCACAAGCACCGACCACACCGAGACAGACGACACTGGCGTAGCCGGTAAAGCCTTGTTACGCATGCTGGGGCAATTGCGAGACCACCTGCGCCCTGGCGGTAGTGATGCAAAAGTCACAGAGACTGCCGTCGAAGTCGAGACATTCACCTCGGAGGGATCGGCAAAAGCCACTGGAGAGACGCCAATAAACAGTAGTCGCAGAGGACTTTCGCGTGCCACCGGGGATACTCCAAACGATTTCAAATCACTGCTACTTCAACTGCAGCAGCAACTCAACGCCGCACGTAGTACGACATCTTCCCCTAGCGCACCAGTGTCTGCACAAAGTAACGCCTCTCCTGCAGCACCGCCTGCACCTCCACAGGCAAGTTCGCCCACATTGGCAGTACCGTCGCCACAAGTATTGCCCCCCACTCCCGATGTTACTGGAACAGGTTCCAGCGAGGGTGACGCAACATTGAAATTAAATAGCGCCCCCGGTAAAAGCGATGTGGGGCCAGGCCCAGGCACACCGACGACAACCCGATCTATCGGTGTCGGTGACGCTGGTAAAACGCCCTCTGCAAATGCCGAAGAGGCCGCGTTGTCAGATTTGCCAGCGTCACCTGCCACTTCCAACCCACGTTATTCACGACTGGCGAGAGCCGCCGATCAATATCATCGTCTCGAACAAATGACGCGCCCGCCTCAACCGCAGTCCACGCAGTCGCCAACCGCTGCAGCGACGGCGGCCGCACACCAAAACGATGCCATGGATCTCGCTATTCAATGGGCAGAAATGGCTACCGATATAGATATTCCGGGCCTGGGCTTGCCGCTGCCCCACCGCCAACGGTCACGCAATGAACAAACCGGTGACTCGCTCGATAATTTGCTGGGACTACTGCTGAAACGCACACAGGAATCTCTCAATCGATTGCACTTGCACCAACTCAGTCATGCAGGCACTACCACACGCGAAGCCGGTGCGCAGCAACAAAACCCACCGCTAACGTTTGATCTTCCGGTGTTGTTTGATGGGCAGGTGCAAGTGTTCAACACGCGCATCGATGAAGAAGACCTGCCAGCCGGTGAGCAGGCACAAAATGGTAAGAAAGTAAAACAATGGTCGGTATCCCTTGGATTTGATATTGAGGGCCTGGGGCCGATGTTCTGTCAACTACAGATGACTACGCAGCACGCCAATCTGCAATTCTGGGCCGAGCGCCCTGCAACATTGGCGTTAACTCAAAAAAATATTGACTTCTTGTCAAAAAGCTTGCATGAACTTGGCGTTGCAGTGAGCGAAGTGAGTTGTCATGAAGGGTTACCGAAACAAACCCGAACTCGTTTATCGCAACAACTGGTAGATATCAACACATGAGTGAAGCCCCTAAACCCGATAAGGCGGTGGCACTCACCTACGACGGTAGCCGTGCACCCTTTGTTTCGGCCACAGGTGACGATGATCTGGCGGAAACGATAATTCGCATTGCGCGGCAACACAATGTACCGATTTATGAAAACAAAGCTTTGGTCGATATTCTGGCACGGTTGGAACTAGGCAGTGAAATTCCGGAATTACTCTATCGTACGATCGCCGAGATTATTGCTTTTGTGTATATGCTCAAAGGACAAACGCCAGAAGGATTCAAACATCAGTCGCAAGCGCGACAAGAAAAGGAAGTGAAAGAAGACGAATCCGGGCCGAAATTGCTGTCGGCGCCGGATGACGCGGAATAACGACGACCATTTTCAAGCCAGCGTCTCGACGGAAAAATCAGAAGCTATGAGCTAGTGGCAAGAATACGCCGCACTCTGACTGGCCCAAAGTAACCGCATATTTATTACGGGATTTGACCTACATATTTGTTATTCATACGTTAAAAAATGTCCTGCGCTCAACACTACCCGCATCCTCAAAATTAGCGCTATATTCCTTTAACCGAAATTGCCTACCAAACGGATGAGGTCCGCCAATGTCCAACATGCTTCTTCTGGGTACCCGAAAAGGAACCGTTATATTTGATCGCGTCAATACAAAATGGCAACCTCGCCCCATTGAGCATGCTGGCATACCGGTTTGCTATGCGGCACGCGATCCTCGTGACGGCACCCTGTGGGCATCACTGGATCATGGCCACTGGGGTCCCAAGTTATCGCGCTCGCGCGATGGTGGAAAAACCTGGGAAGACGTGTTGTCGTTGAAGTATCCTCAAGGCGCCCGCTACATCGTCAAGTATTTGCCAACACCGGATTTTGATCCCCAGGCACCCGCCAAAGCCCCCGAATATGGGGACGCCACAGTCTACAAGATCTGGAACCTCACTTTCGGTAACGCCAACCAACCAGGGCGAATCTATGCCGGCACCATACCTGGCGGCCTTTTCGTTAGTGATGACGGCGGTGATACCTGGGAACTCAATCGCCCGTTGTGGAATCACGAAAGCCGCGGTGGCGATTTATTTGCGGGTGAGGCCACCAGTGAAAATCAATGGGGTGGCACGCCAGCAAGTATTGATTATGGGGTGTTTGAACCGGGCATTCATTCCATTATCGTCAACCCCCAAAATCCCGATCACCTCTATGTGGCGGTGTCATCGGCGGGTGTGCTGGAGTCCACCGACGGCGGTTTGAACTGGAAAGCACGCAACCGGGGCATGCTTATGGAATATCTCCCAGACCCCAACGCAGAATGGGGGCATGATCCTCACTTTGTCACGGGCTGCGCCGCTCAGCCCACGCATCTCTGGCAACAGAATCACTGCGGAATATTTTTCACTGAAGATGGCGCACAACAGTGGAAGAAAGTCAGCATGCCCGAAATTGGTGTGCACTTTGGCTTCACCATCGCCGCTGACGCGAAAGACGGCAAGACGGCCTGGGTGGTGCCTGCGGCTGCAGATTCCGCACGCATGGCTATCAATGGCGGGCTTTGTGTGGCACGTACCAACGACGGCGGTCAACACTGGCAAGTGTTGCGAAATGGCCTACCGCAGCAAGATGCCTATGACGTGGTGCTGCGGCATGGGCTTGATGCTGCGGGTGACTGCCTGTGCTTTGGCAGCACCACAGGTAACGCTTATCTTTCAGAAGATCGCGGTGAAACCTGGCACTGCCTCGGGCACAATTTTCCGCCAGTGTATTCTGTTCGGTTTGGGTAACGGCATGCCTACGGTAGAAATGACACATCATCTGTATCGGTTTTTTCCGGCCCTTCGCGAGTGCAAAATTGAAGTGCCGGCGGGCTCCGTTGCTGACGTCCTGCGCGCGGTCGACGCGATCGCGCCAGGATTTTGCAATTATGTCATGGACGAGCGCGGCGCCCTGCGTCGCCATGTTCGCGTGAGCGTTAACGAGACGGTGGTGGTGGATCGTAAAACCTTGTCGGACTATGTTCCGGAAGACGGGGTGGTTTATATTTTTCAGGCGCTTAGTGGTGGATAGCGGAGAGAAATCCAAACGTCGATTTTAACACTTCGTTAACTGTTTTTTAATGCAAAAGGACTATCAGAAAAAACAGGCTTTCGAGTCGCAATAGCTCATTTCACCCACCTGCATCTGAAAGCAATAACTCCTACCCGCCTAAAGCCCTATGATCGTTTAACCCAAAACATACTCAATAGATCCTGTCAATCAAGTGCCTTTGGATTAAGCTAATGTCTGCTTATATTTCACCATTTATTGAGAGGCCGTAGAAGAAGAGGAAATTCTCTACGCAATCGCCAAGCTCAAATAACTTATGAACCTGAATTATAGAAATTTGCAGGCGGTGCATTATTTTATATCAAACGAGCCTTAAATCAATTCGATCTAAGACTGACATCAAACCATCCCATACAAGCAAATAAGTTATATAAACCTCGAAAACCGCAGAAATACCTATTTATTTTGAATTATCCCCAAAAAATACCCTCATAGTGTTTCGTAAGATCTATTTTTACGATTCAATGCCAATGCAAGTAATCAAGACCAAGCGCGTTTGCACATGGACATGACAGACCGGCATTGTACAGATGCTGGCTAAATTCCTGGAGAACATCATGGATCTCGCAGCAATATTGATCGTCGCATTTATCTTAATTATTTTTATTCCCAACCCAATTCGTCGACATGTTATCAGTCGTGCTTATTTAGGTTGGGTAAGGGGTCGTTTACCCAAGCTATCCGATACAGAAAAGGAAGCACTGCAATCAGGCGACGTCTACTGGGATGGCGAGCTATTTTCAGGAAAACCCAACTGGAACCGCTTACTGGAGATGCCAGTCGCCAAGCTTAGCGACGAAGAACAACAGTTTTTACGGGGCCCTACCGATGCACTCTGTGAAATGCTGGATGATTGGAAAATAACACGTGAATATTTCGACTTGCCGCCAGAGGTGTGGAATTACATTAAAGAGAATGGCTTCTTCGGGCTGGTGATTCCAACGCAATATGGTGGCAAAGGTTTTTCGGCAATTGCACACTCGGAAATCGTCATGAAGTTGTCAACGCGCAGTATTTCTGCGGCGGTAACCGTGATGGTACCCAACTCGCTGGGGCCTGCAGAATTGTTGCTCCATTATGGCACTCAGGAACAAAAAGACCATTATCTTCCTCGCCTCGCCAGAGGGGAGGAAATCCCGTGTTTTGCATTGACATCACCACTGGCGGGTTCGGACGCGGGTGCCATCCCGGACGTTGGCGTGGTAACCCACGGTGTCTGGCAAGGCAAAAAAGTCCTGGGTTTACGTGTTACCTGGAACAAGCGATACATCACTCTCGCCCCCATCGCAACATTGATTGGCCTGGCTATCAAAGTGATTGATCCAGAGGGATTGCTGGGCGATAAAAAGGAATTAGGAGTGACCTGTGTGCTGGTGCCCAATAACCTGCCAGGCGTGATACAGGGGCAGCGCCACTTACCCATGAATACGGTGTTCATGAATGGCCCGACCAAAGGGGACAATGTTTTCGTACCCATGGAACACGTAATCGGTGGCGCTACCATGATTGGAAAAGGCTGGAGCATGCTGATCGAATTGCTCTCGATCGGTCGCTCAGTGTCATTACCAGCGTTGAGTGTGGGAGCAGGTAAATACGTCTGCTTGACCACCGGAGCTTATGCTGCCATACGCAAACAGTTCGGACATTCCATAGCGCGTTTTGAAGGCATTGAGGAAGCGTTGGAACCCATTGCAGGTTACACCTATATGATGGATGCGGCGCGTCGATTTACTGCCAGCATGCTGGAGCAAAAAATTAATCCGGCGATTCCCTCGGCTATTCTCAAATATCGCAATACCGAGCTGATGCGTGACATTATCAATCATGCCATGGATATCGTTGCCGGACGTGCTGTAATCATTGGCCCCAGAAATTTTCTTGCGCGTGTCTATCAAGCCGTGCCTATCAGCATAACGGTTGAAGGCGCAAACATTTTGACCCGCAGTCTGATTATTTATGGGCAAGGCGCGGTGCGCTGTCACCCCTACTTAAGCCAGGAAATCTCAGCCGCAGCCCTACCCCCATCGACGGCTGCGATCACATCGTTTGATGCTGCATTTTGGGGGCATGTCGGATTTGCTCTACGCAATACCCTACGGACCTTTATGCTAGGTTTTGGTTTTGGCTATTTAACAAAGGTGCCGAAATCGGGCAACCTGCAGCAACATTATCGTCAATTGAATCGGTTTGCAGCAGCCTTTGCGATGCTGACCGATATAAATCTCGCTGTTCTGGGTGGAGCGCTCAAAGCGCGCGAACGCCTTTCCGGACGCATGGCCGATTGTTTGATACATATGTATTACGCGTCAGCGGTCATCAAACAGTTTCATGAGGACGGGTATCCTGAGCATATGCGTCCACTGGTTGAATGGGCACTCAAAACCTCGCTCTTCGATACACAAACCCAAATGCGTAACGTCATCGATAATTATCCCGTGCGCTGGTTACGCCCACTGCTTAGTTTGCTGATATTCCCGTTGAGCTTTCACCTCCGCCGACCAGACGATGCTTTGGCATCGATAGTTGCACGCTCCATTGTTGACAACACCAAAGTAAGACAAAATCTTACGAGTGGCGTCTTTGTCAGCAATTCCCCTGGGGATGCGGTGTGGCGCGTATTAAATGCCTATCGTTTGGCAAATGATACCGTGAAAGAAGAAAGAAAGCTGTTCGAAGCCGTTCAAAAAAGTGAGGACCAAGAGCTGCAAGATCTAGAAATGCTGCTTCACCGAGAACGTGAACAGTTGCTGGTGTGGGGGCTGAAAGAAAAAATACTGAACGCAGGTGAAGCGGCCCACCTCGAAACCGCGATGGAAGCCATTTATGACGCCTTGCGTGTAGACGCTTTTGATCCTGATTCGTTTAGCTCTCGTTTCAAAGGACAAGCGGCCGTCGAGCGTCGCGAAAAGCGAACCGGAGAGCTAGCATAAACAATACGCTTCACATGCTCCATTCAGCTAAAAATCACATTCAAAAGGAAGCAAAAGATGCGAGTCAGCTGGGTTTTCCATGCGCAGGAAACCCCAATCGCTGCATGCACTGATCCTGATCACGGATAATTTTGGCGCACTGTTCAGCACCGAGAGCATCGACACAGCTTGTCTCTATTTTATACTTCATCATCAACAGTGCGCGAAGCTCCTGCAGATGCGCTGCATCAATGGCATGAGGATCAGGGCAGGCATCAAATTGCCCTTTGATCAAATGGATAATCACACTTTGATCAGAAAGATCCGCGCGGCAGAGTAGTGCTAGTCGGCCTATGCGCTTGTCCAAGGCAGCCAATTCTTCATCGTAATGCTCAAATCCACTCATGAGGTTGTTAATCCTGTTTTTCGTCGTTACGGTCGCGTGCCGGCAGAGCATCACGGAACGCATCAAATGTCTTCCATGCCGGAACCGGGGGAACATAGTCGGCTCTGGGCGCGTAGGTCGAATACTCCGTCACGTGCATTTTATGAATATAACGGGGACAGTTGGGAAAAATAGTGTGGGCAGTAACGCGCACCATGAAGACCGCCCCCGGAAACTCACTGCGCAAAGGGTCATCTGCACTGAGCTGTGCTTCCCCGTTTACTCGCAGCCGCTTGGGCGCTTCGAAATCGAGAAACAGCAGGCCCACGGATGGATTGACCAGAACATTGCCCAAGGATCGATACATTCCATTGCCATCATAGTCAGGAAACGCCAGCGTGCGTTCATCCAGGACTCTGACAAACCCCGGAAGCCCTCCTTTGTAAGAGCAATCCGGATGACCGTGGGCGTCGGCGGTTGCGATAAAAAACATCGGTCGACTGTTGATGAACTCCCGATCTTCTGCGGTAAACGTAGAACGCCCTGTCACTTGTTGCAAGCGATCGGCCAGTGGCCGTGTTTCGCGGATGTCTTGAAGGGTTCGCATCCCTTCATGATAGTTGGTCGGTTCAGTCATAGCGCCCCCTGATATTTTTGCAGTAAGCTTCATCACATAACGTCCATGTCCTGAGCGGTGCTGTTTCGATGATACACTACCGATTACATTACACGGGTAACAGCCAGAGTAATTGATCATGCTAAATGTCATCCTAATCAAAAAAATCTTGCAATGGCTGTTATTGGGCAGTTTGACAAGCTGGTATGTTCAGTGCAATTACAGCAGTGACGAACATGACACCGAGTATCATGTTCAGCTCGAAACACTGGATACCTTTGAGCAAAATGTCAGTGATTTTAGTGCGGGAGAACCCATCGAATTGCAGCTTTCACTGCACAACACCGGCTCAAGCGATTTGTACTTTCAGTTTACCAGTACGCAGCAATTCGAGTTTTATGTTTACCGTGAAGACGATACTTTGCCTGTTTGGCAGTGGTCAGTGGCAGAATCAATGTTTTTTATACCGGCAATTACCAGCCAAACCGTGCCCGAAAACAGTCAGTGGATAGAATCCGTTATTTGGAATCAAACCGATAATTATGGGGACCCGGTTTCTGCCGGGACCTACCATATCGAGGCGACATTTTTTGGCATCGCCACCAAACGAGAAACCGTCCATATTTTTTAACAAGCCAGCCGCCGATGACGTTACGACTAAAGCCAGGAACGCTTGTTCTTCTCCTGAATTTCGAACGCTTCCATCGCTTTTAACTGATGATTTTTGACCCTTTGAACCGACGCGCTTATAAGCGTTGAAACGTTGTTTTGAAACGTTTTCTTGTTGATACAACCAGTATCGATATCGCTTTTCAAGCGTGCATTTTTGGGTTCAAAAGTAAGATTTCCGTTGCAGTCTTTCCACTCCAATCCGTCAGTATCAAATGATAGGGATTGTTCAACGTTGCGAAAATCGAGATAGGTAACACGCGTGTTTCCACCCATGAGACTCAAATACCAATGCCCATGGTCAATCGAAACAATATTTTTGGATCGGATTTGCCAACGTTCTAAATGCTCTTGTGAAAAATCATTTTGTGATACGGAAGGCGATAAACGATAGGTGTTTGTGTAACCGATACTTTTTGCAGCAAAAAGCACAACGCAGGCGCAGACACTATATTTGAGGAGGCGAATTGGCATATTGGAGTCCTTTCGATTCAGATTCAGAGAGTCCCTCTCTGATGCGTTGAGCATTTTATCAGCAATTGTGGAAATTTCTATAGGGCAGCGTGCCCAGATGAGAATATAAGCTATATAGTTTAGGCGTTAAGGTGCGGCACCCCTCCCCCTCAACGCGTCACTAACAGCCCTTCCTGGTTCCCGCGCCCCTGGCGCCCCGCCAATCGCAACTCCACCGGAAAATCCTTACTGATCCACGCGTAATACCCATCGCGAAAGTAATACACGTTGTCATAACCCCATTGCTTCGCCATATAGCTTGCGACTGCACTGTTCACTGTCAACGGGCTACTGCTGTAAAACACTAACGGCGTTTTACGATCGAGAGATTCGCTCACGTACAGCACTGAGAATTCGTCAGATTCAAGATCAAGATTCACAGCGCCATCGATATGCCCGGTTGACCATGCGTGATGATCACGCACATCAACAAAAACGGCGCCACTATCAAACAATAGCTTGGCATGCTGTATCGAAACAGATACCACGCCTTCAATATTTTGGGGGGCTTCCGCATGGGAGAGAACACTGGTACCGGCCAAGGCCACGCCCAGCGTGAGAGCAAATATCGATTTCATCACTGTTCCTCATCACGGGCGTTCGGGAGCCCGTACTACAGATTCGGAAAGACTACGTTTAAGGTCTAATGTTCCTCCGCTTCGCCCTTCAGCAATGCCGCCAGTTTGGCTTCATTGCGGGTGGGCTCCTCTTCCGTGACTGTCTTTTGCAGGATACGTTTTGCCTGCCTGCTATGGTTATCGGCAGCTTGCAGATTTTCTTGCTGCTCAAATCGCTCATGCAGTTCATTTAATCTTTTTTCGGCTTCAATCAAGCGCTTACCGACGCCAAATGCGCCTCGAGAGGCCATGCGAACCTCATCTTCGAGATGCTGCTGCATGGTTTTGAGGCGTTGTTCGATTGCTAGCAACGCGCGTGCCTGCTGCGACGATCTCCAGAAAAGATAGCCACAACAAGCGCCCAGCAGCACCGCCACACCCGCCATCAGTTCAGTCATGCCCACCCTTCTCTGACCACGTCAGAACCCTGCCGCATCGCCGTACTGTGGAATTTCGATCAACTTTTCGAGATCGATAAGAATTAACAGTTCATTGTTTTTATTACAGACGCCTTGAATGAACTTCGAGGTCTCATCGTTCCCTATATTCGGGGTCAACTCGATCTCGGATTGACGCAGATAAATAACCTCCGCCACACTGTCGACCAACAAGCCAATCACCAGCCCCTGCGTTTCGACAATCATGATGCGTGTGTTGTTATTGACTTCACCCCGCGCCAAACCAAAACGTTTGCGCGTATCAATCACCGTTACCACATTACCGCGCAGATTGATAATGCCCAGCACGAAATACGGCGCCCCTGGCACCGGCGTTATTTCGGTGTAGCGCAATACCTCTCTGATCTGCATTACGTTGAGCCCGTATATCTCATCCCCAAGCCGGAACGTGCCCCACTGCAACACCACATCAGACTTGGATTTGGCATCATCTTTGGTCGAATCGCTTCCTCGCGCCATGGATCACATCTCTTCTAGTTCTTGCCATTCATCTTCTGTTAGCAGTTTGTCGAGATCCACCAGAATCAACAACTCACCACCCTTGTTACACACACCTTGAATAAACTTGGAGCTATCGTCATTGCCGATATTGGGCGTCATGTCGATTTCGGATTGACGCAGATAAACTACTTCGGCCACTGCATCCACCATGATACCGACGACATGCGAACCGGTTTCAATAATAACGATGCGAGTGTTATCGGTAATTTCGCCGGCAGGTAATCCAAAGCGCGTGCGCGTATCAATAACCGTGACGACTTTGCCGCGCAAATTGATAATTCCCAGCACATAGTACGAGGCCCCGGGCACGGGTGCGATTTCGGTATAACGCAACACCTCTTGCACTTGCATAACGTTGATGCCGTACGTCTCACCCGCCAACTTGAAGGTGACCCACTGGATAACGGGATCGGAACCGGAGGTGTGTTGTGCTTGTTGCGCCATGACTGCCTTTCCTCAGCTTCAGAAAGCTGCCTGATTCGACGCCCGAAGTGGACGTTTTGAGTGTAAGTTCACCCGTTAACTATAGATCAGCCATGGGGGGATGCCAGTGTTGGGCCATGTTTAACGCCGGGGCATGCTTTTTGAAGCGTCAGATTTTGAGACCTCAACTTTTGGGGGGCTCAACGGCCTCAATGACACTGTGAAAACCGGTGGAGTCGATCAGTGCACACATGTGATCACGCACGGTACCTGCCATCCAGGGGCGTTTTCCGCGTTGAGTACGCCAGTTAATGGCATCCGGATCGAGACAAATCGCTTTTTCGACTTCGTGACAGGCCAGGCCCCAATCATAGCCATGCAAGGTAATCACGTATTTCAGACCTTCCCGACAGGCCGGGGTATAACGCTCAGGCATAACGCACATTGCCGTGTCGATCACTTTGATGGAGGCCCCCCCTGAGACGCGCAACAAGCCCAAAAACCAAGGGGTTTGATGCGGTAAAGCATTGAATTTCTTGTCGATGGGATGAATCAGCCCAAGCGAGACAAGTGGCACGGCGAGTTTGAGTCCCGCCACTTTAAAGATGAGGGCATCGAAACGATTTTGTGCCCATGCAGGGCGACCGTTGTCTTTCCACCCTTTGACGGGCGGTAGACGAGTAGATTGCAGCTCCTCTTCTGTGGGTTCGGAGATCGCTGTCATCCCCTTGGGTGCCAGGTCTTGCAGAGTGATCAGGGCCGGTTCGACTGGCGTTTCTAACAAGCTTGCAGAGGAAGGCTCAGGCGTGTTGACGGAGGCGCGGGTGACATGCGCCTCGATAGCATTCTCGATGGGTTGGGCGTCGGTCTCAGCGAGTGTACTAACGACAGACGCTTCAGTAGAGGGGGAATCGATGGTGGGCGAATCGATGACAGGAGTGTCGATGGCCGCCTCGGCAGATTCTGTGCCTGCACGCAGCATCTCATCCAAATAGGCAAACAATGCTTGTTCGGACGCGCTTAGCTTTTTGCCTTCAATGACTGGCTTTGACATAGGCATTCTTTGGCATGAGCTTTCTTTGCAGGGACATTCTTTGAAGGGGCATCAGGGCACTGCGACACTTCGCGGCTCCGTACTGGCTTCGTTCAACAGGTACTTCAACAAAGAAGCATACATTTTAACGCCGCGACTGCCCGGATCAAAAAGATGGGGGGCTTTGCCCGCTTTGCTCGCATCACGCAAACGCGTATCTACCGATATGGCGCCGGGCCAAATGGTGTCTTCGTAGGTAGTACGCAGTACACGCAACGTTTGCACCGATGCCTGCGTGCGGCGATCGAACAATGTCGGCACGATGACATAGGGCACCTGGCGACGCTGTGAGCGGCTCACCATGACAAGTGTGCGCAACATGCGCTCTAAGCCTTTCAATGCGAGAAATTCGGTTTGAACGGGAATAATGATTTTTTCGCAGGCGGCAATCGAGTTGATCAGTAAAACGCCCAACATAGGTGGCGTATCGATCAAAACAAAATCGTAGTCTTTGGCCAGAAGCTCGGTCGTGCGTTTGAGCACTAGCCCCATTCCGCCCATATTGGCAGCTTGTCGCTCCAGCATCGCCAAGGCGGTAGAGGCGCCGATAAAATCCAGCCGTGCCTGTCCGGTATTTTGAATCAACTGCCCGGGTAAGTACGCTGGCACCTCCCCTTTGTGTTGAAACAACTGAAAGGATGACGATTCCAGCTCGTCAGGATTGCATTTGAAATAGCTGGTAAGAGAGCCGTGCGGGTCCATATCGATTAAAAGCACGCGCTTTCCGCTTGAGGCCAGCAGGCCACCCAGTGATACCGTTGTGGTGGTTTTGCCTACACCTCCCTTTTGATTTGCAATCGTCCACACCTTCATGGGCGGCTCCGTGGCGGGCTGTTCGCCTTTTCGGGATCGGCGGTGAACAGCATGCGCCCGTCTTCCAGCGTCATGATTTTCAGGGGGGTATCGGTCGTCGATTTCATGGGCTCAACGTCGGCATTGACGGAACCACTCCCCAATTTGTAATCGACCTGCGTAGGGGATTTGGTTTTGGCCTCAGACTCTTTCGTCTGGGTCGATATGATGATACTGATCCGCCTATTTTGGCTGCGCCCTGCCTCTGTGTCGTTACTGGCAACCGGACGTTGTTCACCGTAACCCACGGCAGCCAGACGCGCGGCGTCCACACCCTGGACTATAAACCAGCGCACCACCGCAGACGCACGCGCGGCCGACAACTCCCAATTCGATGGAAATTGCTCGGTTTCAATCGGAATGTTATCGGTAAAACCTTCGACTTGAATGGGATTCTCCCCTTCTACCAAAATCGTGGCGGCTTTTTGCAGCAGCGACCTGGCCGACCCGGATAGATCTGCCTGACCACTGCCAAACAACACGCTCGACTGTATGCTCATCTCCAGCCACTCACCGCGATTGACAATTTTGACGTCACCACTGCTGATTTCAGCCTGCAAACGTGATGCCATTTTCTCGGAGAGCTTGCTCAAATAGCGGGTCTGATTGTCCTGATGATCACCCTGCCGCGCCGCACCTGGTTCGACATCGTCGAATAGCCCTTCGATACCGTATTTGTAATCCTCTTTATTAGGGAAATCGCCGGGCACCGGCAAGGGGATGGGGGTCGTATGGTTGCCGGTGGTGGCAAGATTTTCACCCAATGCGATGGGATCAGAGGTTTTCGACGCACTTTGAAACGCCGCCACCAGGGAATCTGACAAGACCCGGTACTTGCCGTCGTTGACGGAAGAGATGGAATACATCACCACAAAAAAAGCGAAAAGAAGCGTGATGAAATCCGCGTAGGAAATCACCCAGCGCTCATGATTGACATGCTCTTCTTCACTACGTCTTCTAACCATCGCACGCTTCTAGAGGGGTGGTTTAATCGAGATAACCTTCAAGCTTCATTTCAATGGTGCGCGGGTTTTCGCCGTCGGCAATCGCCAGTAATCCTTCGATCATCATTTCCCGCAGATTGCTTTGCGTTTTGATGACCGCTTTCAGTTTGGCTGCCAGCGGTAGAAACAACAGGTTGGCGAAGCCCACACCATAAATGGTCGCCACGAACGCCGTGGCAATGCCAGCCCCGAGTTTGCTGGGGTCGGCGAGATTCCCCATGACATGTATCAATCCCATCACCGCACCCAGGATGCCTACCGTGGGCGCATAGCCCCCCATCGCTTCAAATACTTTGGCGGATTGCATGTCACGCTCTTCGCGCGTTATCAATTCGACTTCCATCACACTGCGAATGACCGCAGGCTCGATAGCATCGATCAGTAATTGCAGTCCCTTTTTGGCGAAGGGATCAGTTTCTTGTTCAGCCACGGCCTCAAGGCCAAGCAACCCCTCTTTACGGGCTTTGAAACTCCAGTTGATGACTTTCTCGATGTTTTCCCGCATATGGGCAGCAGGAGGAAAAAAAGCCCAGCGAATTAACTGGAAGGCATTGATGAAAATCAGCTTGGGAGTTTGCAACATCGCAGCACCCAAGGTGCCGCCAATCACAATGACGGCGGCAGGTGCATTGAGCAAACCTGAAATATGTCCGCCTTCGAGTGCGTTTCCACCGATGATGGCGATAACGCCCACCAGCAGACCCACAATGGTCAAAATATCCATTGAACGTTATCCGATGTCCTTGAGGTATCGGGCCATATCGTCGGCAGAAAATACGGCGTTCGACAGGCCCGCCGATTCAACGGCTTGCGGCATGCCATACACCACACAACTGTCTTCATCCTGCGTCCAAATGACGGCGTTATCCTTTTTCAACAGCTTGCAACCTTCTCGCCCGTCACTGCCCATGCCGGTGAGTACAATGCCCAGCATGCGCCCTTTGACACTGCGGGCCGCCGATCCGAAGGTAACATCCACACAGGGCTTGTACTGGAATTTGTCGTTGCCGTCGGAGATATGCACGCAACCGCCACGTTCATCGATCAGCATTTGTTTTCCACCCGGTGCCAATAATGCAACACCTGGTTTGATAGGGTCGTTGTCAACGGCTTCTTTCACCTGAATCTGACAAATGCGATTGAGGCGCTCTGCAAACGCCGTGGTGAAGGTGCTGGGCATATGTTGTACGAGTAAAATCGGGTACGGATAAGACGCCGGCAACGCACTCAGAATTTTTTGCAACACCACCGGCCCACCGGTAGAGGCACCGATCAGTACGAGCCGCGGGCGATTGCGTCGAAGATCATCGATCACGGCGGAAGCAGCGGTTTTGGCGCTTACGGCAGGGCGCGCCGAAGGCGCAGACTTTGCAGGTGAAGCGCCTGTTGAAGGGGCTGGTGCAGCAGCACGCGCTGATGCAGGTGCCGTCGAAACACGCGGGCTGGGGCGTTTCACCAACGACATGACTTTTTCTTGAAGCAGTGTAGCGCTGGTGCCAGGATCACCTGACATGGCCTCAAAACTCTTCGGCAAATAGTCAACCGCGCCAGCATCGAGCGCATCCAGGGTGACACGGGCACCTTCATAGGTGAGCGATGAAAACATCAGAATGGGGGTGGGCTTTTTACCCATGATTTCACGCACGGCAGAAATGCCATTCATTTGCGGCATTTCATAATCCATGGTGATGACATCCGGTGATAGCGACACCGCCTTGTCCACTGCATCCTTACCGTTATCAGCGAACGCAATCACTTTGATCTGCGAATTCTTTTCCAGAATCTCTTTGATCCTGCGTCGGAAAAATGCGGAATCGTCCACCACCAGCACATTTACTGTCATCGACTCCCTCCACTCCCTAGACCGCTCGCCTGGCTACTCATGGGCACCTGTACGAACGATCTGCAATCTATGATAAAGAAAGCTACGATAAAAAAGCCTATCGTCTATGCGCATAGGCTTTCAACATGCTGGGCACATCAAGGATCAGTGCAATACGCCCGTCACCGGTGATGGTTGCGCCTGCCATGCCTGGTGTGCCGTGCAGCATTTTACCCAGTGGTTTGATCACCACTTCTTCCTGGCCGATCAACTGGTCGACCACAAATCCCATTTTCTGGGAGCCGACGGTCACAATGACCACATGCCCTTCCTGGCGTTCTTCGCCGAAATCGTCAGGCACCAGCCAGCGCTTCAGGTGGAACAACGGCAATGCCTTTTCACGCACGACGACGACTTCCTGACCGTCAACCACGTTGGTTTTGGTCAGATCCATATGGAAAATTTCATTGACGCTCACCAGCGGTAACGCGAAGGCTTGTTGCCCCAACATCACCATCAGTGTCGGCATAATGGCCAGGGTGAGTGGCACCTTAATCGCTATTCGGCTACCAACGCCTTTTTCCGATTGCACGTCGAGTTGGCCATTGAGCTGGGTGATCTTGGTTTTCACCACATCCATGCCCACACCCCGACCCGACACATCGGATATCGTGTCTTTTGTCGAAAAGCCAGGATGAAAAATAAGATTGAAACACTCGTTATTGCTCAGTCGTTCGGCGGTTTCTGTATCCATTAAACCTTTTTCGACGGCTTTGCGACGCAGCAAATCCGGATCCATACCGCCGCCGTCGTCGGTGATCGACAGTACGATATGATCGCCTTCCTGCTGGGCGGCCAATACCACGCGGCCGGCGCGGGATTTACCGGCTTTTTCGCGCACGTCCGGTTTTTCGATACCATGATCGACGGCGTTACGCACCAAGTGCACCAATGGATCGGCGAGCGCTTCGACCAGGTTTTTATCGAGATCGGTTTCTTCGCCTTCGAGTTCGAGATTGATTTCTTTCTTCAGGTTACGTGCAAGGTCACGCACCACACGCGGGAATCGGCCAAACACCTTCTTGATCGGCTGCATGCGCGTCTTCATGACTGCGGCCTGCAGGTCGCCCGTTACCACGTCGAGGTTGGCGACGGCTTTTGCCATGGCTTCATCGGCACTGCGCAAACCAAGGCGTACCAGACGGTTGCGCACCAGCACCAGCTCACCCACCATGTTCATGATGTCATCGAGACGTTTGGTATCCACACGGACGGTGGTTTCCTGCACCGCAGCATCTTTGGCGGCGCCACCCGCTTTTTTGCCTGCACCTTCATCTTCGTCATCGTCATGTCCGGCTGCAGCGCGTGCTGCCGGTTTTGGCGCGGCTTTAGGTGCAGGAGCTTCTGCTACGGGTTCGCTTTTCGCCACCGGGGCAGCCGGTTTCTCTGCTTTCGGGGCAGGCGCTGGCGCGGCGGCAGCGGCGGGTTTGGCCGCTGGTTTGGGGGCTGCTTTGGGTGCCTCTTCGGCCACCGTGGGCCCCTTACCTTTGCCGTGAAGCTGATCCAACAACTTTTCAAATTCGTCGTCGGTAATCAGCTCATCGCCACCCGCTGATGCTGCTGCGGGAGGGTTTTTGGCAGCGGCTGAAGCGACGGGGGCTGCTGATGGCGCTGCAGCAGAGGGCGGCACACCACCATGCTTGCCTTTGCCATGCAATTGATCCAGCAGCGATTCGAATTCATCATCAGAGATTTCATCGCTATCACTGGCAACAGGTTTGGATGCAGCAACAGGCGCATGGGCCGGCGCTGCTGCACTGCTCGAAGGGCTGCCGCCTTTTCCATGCAACTGGTCGAGAAGCGCTTCGAATTCATCTTCGGTTATATCATCGCCACCAGCACTGGATGCAGCAGGTGCACTGCTCACCACCGCAGCCGCTGGCGCTGCAGCAGGCGCGGCGGGCTGATCGCCCAGCGCGTCCATGAACTGTTCAAATTCTTCATCGGAGATATCGGGTTTTTCACCACTGGCAACCGGGCTGGCAGACGCCACTGGCGCCGGTTCTTCGACAGCAGGCGTTTCTTCGACTGCAACGGGTGCGGGAGCGGCATGCGCATGTGAACCACTGCCGTCCATCAATCGATGCAGTGCTTCCATCAAACCGGCATCTGCTGCGGCGGGATATTCGCGCGCGTTCACTTGCGCAAACATGCCGTTGACAGTATCCAGCGCCTGCAGGACAACATCCATCAAATCGGCATCGACCGCACGTTTGCCGTTACGCAAACCATCGAAAACGTTTTCTGCGGCGTGGCAGAGTTCAACGAGGGTATCCAGCTGCAGAAATCCCGCACCGCCCTTGACGGTGTGAAAGCCACGGAAAATGGCATTCAGTAGATCTTTATCATCGGGGCGGTTTTCAAGTTCGACGAGCTGTTCCGAAAGCAGTTCGATTATCTCACCCGCTTCAACGAGAAAGTCCTGAAGTATCTCCTCATCAGCATCTAAACTCATCCGTTAACTCCCTCAAAATCCGAGACTGGACAGCAAGGCGTCCACATCATCCTGCCCGGTCACCACATCATCACGTTTTTCAGGATTGATAATGGGGCCCTCTGCCTGAGTTGGATTGATAACAATCCTCTCAAGTGGCTCATGACGTATACCTGCAATCTGATCAATTTCGCCGGCCATGCGAACCAGATGCACAAGGTTTGTTTGAACTTCCTGCACCAGCGTTATGACTTTCTTGATCACCTGACCAGTCAAATCCTGATAATCCTGGGCCAATAAAATGTTAGAAAGATTGGCATCAATTTTTGATGCATCTGACGTTGCCATATCGAGAAAGGTTGCCACCGAGTGATACAACACCCGAAATTCTTCCGGCTTCATTTCACGTCGCATCAACCGTTCCCAATCGGGCTTTAACTGTCTTGCCGTGTCGCCCAACGAACTACTGATGGGCATGGTTTCTTCCACCATGTCCATCGTTCTATTGGCGGCACGCTCAGTCAGTTTGATGACGTAGTTCAAGCGTTCTGAAGCGTCCTCCATTCTCGACATTTCGGTCACTGAATTTTCGTCAAAGCCGGAATCGATATGGAAATTCTTGATGGCGGTATGCAGGGTGCGGGTCAGCTTTCCCACTTCCTGAAAAAGGAACCGGTCTCGCGATGAGTGCAGGCTGGCAATAGTTTTCATCGCTTCTAGCGATTCACCATTTTCAAGCTGCAAAAGTAGCGCTTTAGCCTGCTCTACCAAAGCACCTTCAATTGGAGATCCCTCTGGTGTACTCATGGATCACTCACTATCCTTCGCCCAGAATCCCTCATCAGGCAACGCGCTCGAATATCTTTTCGATTTTCTCTTTGAGCGCTTGCGCTGTAAATGGCTTCACGACATAACCATTGACACCAGCTTGAGCTGCTTCAATGATCTGTTCGCGCTTGGCTTCTGCAGTGACCATGAGCACTGGCAGGCTGCGCAGCTTTTCATCGGAGCGCACTGCTTTCAGCAACTCAATTCCCGTCATACCCGGCATGTTCCAGTCGGTGACGAGGAAATCAAAGTCAGACGATTTCAACAACGGCAAGGCCGACTGGCCATCATCCGCTTCGTGCGTATTGGTATAACCAAGATCCCGCAACAGGTTCTTGATGATCCGTCTCATCGTAGAAAAGTCGTCAACGATGAGTATTTTCATGTTCTTGTCCAAGGCTGCCTCCAATGAACCTTACAACAGCGATTCGTGGCCTACCCCACTTAGTGATAAGTCTAGTAGCTGAATTTACGGTATCCAGTTTTTCACGCCAAATATGGTGGGCTACGAATTTTTTATATAAACCACAGACCTAGCATGACTGTGGGGTATAGAAAGAGAGTATAGGACGACTTTTTAAGGCTGGTAGGAAGGATCGAAAAAGAGGCCAAAAACTCGGCATGAACCACAGAAATGAACAAGAGGAATGAACCACTGATTGGAGCGGCGAGAATCAGCGCCAATCCTTAAGACGTGCGCGTAGCCGGTGGGTGGCCTGACTATGAATCTGACACACGCGAGACTCACTGACCCCCAATACCTCGCCTATCTCTTTGAGGTTTAATTCCTCATCGTAATAAAGCGACAGCACCATGCGCTCGCGTTCGGGTAAATCGCCAATGGCTTTAACCAAACCCTCCAATAGCGCTTCACGTTGCAATTCGTTCGAGGGATTACGGGAGTGGGTATTTAAATCGGTGTAATCTATCAACGCATCTGGCGATTCCATCTCATCGATGCTGAACAAGCGCGTCGCCATGCTGTCTTGCGCCATGGCATAGTATTCATCCAGCGATATCCCTAATTCGTCTGCGACTTCTCGATCATTGGCATCCCGCCCTACCCTCGCCTCGACATTTCGCATGGCATCCTGAATGGCCCGTGCATTGCGATGCACAGAGCGAGGCGCCCACTCACCACGACGAATTTCGTCGATCATGGCGCCACGAATACGAATGCCAGCGTAAGTTTCGAAACTTGCGCCCTTGGAGGTGTCGTACTTTTGAATGGCATCGATCAAGCCAATAACGCCAGCCTGAATCAGATCATCGACCACTACACTGGAAGGCAACCGAGCCACCAGATGATGGGCAATACGACGCACCAGCGGCAGGTATTGCTCCACCTGAGTGTCTAACGGCGTGTGCTTTCTTTCAGAATACATAGGGTGCTTTTTTGCCAGGATCATTTAACGCACATGAGCTCCCTGCACCAACCGATCCACGAAAAATTCGAGATGCCCGCGCGGCGACGAGGCCAGTGGCCAACTATCGACTTTTGCCGCTAAGGCCTTGAAAGCCAACGACGATTTCGCGCGAGGATACGCTTCCAGTACCGCCTTTTGACGCTGCACTGCTTTTCGCAGGTAATCGTCATAGGGAATGCACCCCGTAAATTGTAGTGCAACATCCAGAAAGCGGTCGGTTACCTTGGTAAGTTTTTGGTAGATCTCACGTCCTTCCTGCTGCGTGCGCACCATATTCGCCAAAATATTGAAGCGATAGATACCATGATCCCGATTTAGCAATTTAATCAATGCGTAAGCATCGGTAATTGAAGTCGGTTCATTGGTGACCACGAATAAGGTTTCTTGCGCTGCGCAAACAAAACTCACCACCATGTCAGAAATACCAGCTGCCGTGTCGATCAACAACACGTCGATATCGTCCGACAATTCGCTGAATGCATGTATCAGGCCCGCATGTTCACGCGGCCCGAGGGTGACCAGTTGCTGTGTCCCAGACGACGCGGGCACCACTTTTATGCCGCCCGGCCCATCCACCAGGATGTCCCGTAAAGAGCATTGCCCCGCCAACACATGCGAGAGATTTTCTTTGGCGGTAAGCCCCAACAAAATATCCAGATTGGCCAACCCCAGGTCGGCGTCGAGTAACACCACCCGGCGGCCTAATTCTGCAAGACCTATCCCCAGGTTGACGGTGACATTGCTTTTTCCAACGCCACCCTTCCCGCCTGTTACCGCAATGACCTGTACCGGATGTCCATTCATAGAGTGTTTCGCTACTCGTTCTTTTACTGTCGGCGGGACCAGTCTTAAACTCATCAGGCCGCTCCGTCAAAAGCGGGCTGTTGTGCCATTTCATCACTGAACCATTCTGCGGTGTCTTCATCTTGCAACTCGCTGCGGGTTGCAAGCTCCATCGCATGTCCCAAGAGATCCGCCACACGAGGGCGTTCAATATCATCAGGAATGTTTTGACCATCGGTGGTGTAGGCCACCGGCAATCGCGCATCCACGACAACGCTGAGCGCTTCCCCGAGACTGGCGCATTCATCCAGCTTGGTAAGAATGCACCCATCCAATCTAAGAGTCTGGTAGTCTTCCACCGCTTTTTCCAGAATCCTTTTCTGACTGGTCGACGCCAACACCAACCAGCGCGTCACACTCACGGGCAATCGCTCCAGAATTTTCATTTGTTCATCAAAGTCTTGGTCGCGATTGCTCAAACCGGCCGTATCAATGAGCACCAATTTTTTATTGCTCAATTGTTCGAGCACTTGCTCCAGTGGATGTTGATCGGTGACTACGCGCATAGGCACGCGCAGGATTTTGCCCAGCGTCTTTAATTGCTCATGGCCGGCAATGCGATAACTGTCTGTCGTGATCAACGCAACTTCGTCAATGCCATGACGCATCGCATAAGCAGCGGCAATTTTTGAAATCGACGTGGTTTTACCAACGCCCGCCGGTCCCAACAGTGCAATCACACCACCGGCTTCACGCACATCAGGCTCATAGATGCTTAATTCTTTATGTAAACGTTGCATGGCAGCGCGCAAACCTTCACGCACATTAGTAACAGTTGGCATGGCATCGACCAGGCGACGGCAAATGCTTGCCGAAATTCCCATGCGATGCAATTGGCGGTACACCGACGCTTCAACCGGATGCCGATTGGAATAATCCGACCAGGCGACGTGCGCAAACCGGGTATCCAACAACGCACGCAGTTTGTTGAGTTCGCTGCGCATTTCCGACAATTCACGCGCTTGCGTCACAGCTGCCTCGTTATCAAAGGCCAAGCGCGCATCATGCGTTTCAAATTTTTCACGGAACTGACGACGCAGTTGTGTTTCGTGTTTGCGCTCTGCTGTTTCTGCAGGCGAAACCATGTCAAGTTCACTTTCATCCCATTGTGGTTCCGGTGCCTTCTCTTGCATTTTGCGCTCAACTGACGCTTTGACCGCAGCCAACTGCGCACCGCGCAAATTCGCCAAATGTTCAGAGCGATTGACCAGCGCATCATTGAGATCTCGATCGCCACGGGCTGCAACCTCTCCACGTGCAGAGGCAACAGAGCGCACGTTACGTTGCGTGTCACGATCCTGACGCTCAGGCACCGGCTTGATGAGGCGCTCTGCCTGCACCACTGGCGCTGATGCCGCCGTTTTCTCATCAGCGAAATCAGGCAAGCGTGCCTCGCGACGTTGTTTTTGCTTATGTTTTTCGAGTACGTCGTCGTAATCCATGGCGGCCGTTATTTCGACGCCACTCGCTACCTTTCGGTTAGAAAGAATGACAGCATCAGGCCCCATCTGGTCACGCACCAGTTTCAATGCCTGCCTCATGTCGGGCGCTACGAATTTCTTGACACTCATTGCAATTCACCTTTCCGGTACTTGGGACGATTCACTAGTTGCAGCTAGCAACCGCACCCAGATTACTGACCTACTGTTGAGACAATGGTTATTTGTTTGTTATCGGGTACTTCGTTATAAGCCAGCACGTTAAGCCCTTGCACGCTATAGCGCAGAAAGCGCGACAACATCGGTCTTACTCCTGCGGCGACCAACAACACTGCTGGTTGGCCCGCCAATTCCTGCTTTTGCACAGCTTGCGCAACCGTGCGCTGCAGTTTTTGTGCAAGACTTGGCTCGATCACAGCATCCGTCAAAGAACCGCCAGATTGCTGTGCCTGCTGTACAGACTGTAGCAACAACTGTTCCAGTTCCGGTTGCAAGGTAATAACGGGGATAGCCTCGACATTGCCCACGATGTTCTGCACGATCAATCGCGCGAGTGCGACACGCGCAGCAGCGGTAAGCATTTCAGGATCTTGCGTGCGAGGAGCAGCTTCTGCGAGCGCTTCCGCAATGGAGCGCAAATCACGAATTGGCACACCTTCCTGCAACAAATTCTGCATCACTTTATGCAGCTTGCTGATGGGTAACGGATTGGGTACAAGGCTCTCCACCAATTTGGGCGTCGTCTTTTGCAGTTGATCCACCATTTTCTGCACTTCGTCATACCCCAACAGTTCGTGACCATGTTTGATCATGATTTGATTGAGGTGCGTCGCCACCACCGTGCTTGCGTCCACCACGGTATATCCCATCGTTTGCGCCTGATCGCGTTGAGATTTTTCGATCCACACCGCATCCAGCCCAAACGCCGGATCTTTGGCAGCGATGCCAGAAATATTGCCAAACACCTGCCCTGGATTAATTGCCAATTCCCGATCAGGATGAATTTCAGCTTCATCGATGGCCACCCCCATCAACGTAATGCGATACGCATTCGGAAGCAGATCAAGATTGTCGCGAATATGCACCGAAGGCACCAGAAAACCCAATTCCTGCGATAATTTCTTACGCACCCCTTTAATCCGGCTAAGCAACTGCCCACCCTGACTTTTATCCACCAACGGAATCAACCGATAACCAACCTCCAACCCCACCACATCGACAGGATGCACATCATCCCACCCCAACTCCTTCATCTCATGCTCATGCGCAGCGGCAGCCGCTTCAAGCCCGGTTTGCGTAGTCTTTTGCTCAAGCGCAGTCGCCTTCCCTTTATTGAAATGAATCCAATACGCACCCGCCCCACACAATAACGCCAACCCTAAGAACGCCATGTGCGGCATACCGGGCACCACACCCATCACCGCCATAATCGCCGCAGAAATTCCCAACGCCTGTGGCGTGCCGAACATCTGGTTCATCACCTGACTGCTCAACTCATTCGCATCCGACACACGCGTCACGATAATCGCCGCCGCCGTCGACAACAGCAACGAAGGCACCTGCGCCACCAAACCATCACCAATCGTCAACAACGCATAAATCGCCGCCGCTTCACTAAAACCCAGGCCATGCTGCCCCATCCCAATCGCCAGCCCGCCCACCATGTTAATCACCATAATCAAAATACCGGCGACCGCATCCCCCCGCACAAACTTACTAGCACCATCCATCGCCCCATAAAAATCAGCCTCTTTCGACACATCCTTACGACGACGCTTCGCCTCCTCCTGATCGATCAACCCCGCATTAAGATCCGCATCCACCGCCATTTGCTTACCTGGCATTGCATCCAAAGTAAACCGCGCCGTCACTTCAGAAATACGCCCAGCACCCTTGGTGATAACGACAAAGTTAATGATCACCAAAATCAAAAACACCACCACACCCACCGCGTAATTACCACCAATCACCACCTCGCCGAACGCAGCAATTACCTTACCCGCCGCCTCACCCCCTTCATGACCATGCATCAACACCACCCGCGTCGACGCCACGTTCAACGCCAACCGCAACAACGTCGTCGTCAACAAAATCACTGGAAAAATCTCGAAATCCAACGGCCTACGCGTATAAACCGCCACCAATAACACCACCAATGACAAGGCAATGTTAAAAGTAAAAAACACATCGAGAAGGAAAGGAGGCATCGGCAACGTCATCATTGCCAATATCATCAACACAAAGATCGGCGCGCCGAGACTGCCGCCTTTCGCAATGGTTTTCGCCTGATCAAAAAAAGAAGCCGTCGTTGCCATTTGATTCTCTGCCTTCAAAGCGTCTGCCACTGCTGCATCAAATAACGAATATTTGACGCGGATACGTAATGACAGGATTTAGTGCAAGAAACTTACCGAGAATGGAAAACAGAAAATATTCAGACAGTTACAATGATGGTTGGATATAGCTCTGGCGGAGGAGCGGAGTTTGTTGCTGGACCGTCGCCGGCAGGGATGCCGGCGTCGAGCTTACATGGACGTATTCACAGCGAGTCCAGAAACAAACTCCGCTCCTTCGCCAGAGCGTCAAACTCCAAAGAATGATTCCGTTCAACGCCGCAATTCCGGCGGCACCTCCACATTAGGCGCATTCCCCGGATTCGGCCCCTGCCCCTGATTAAACCGCTTCAAGTGATACACATACGCCAACACCTGCGCCACCGCCACATACAACCCCGCCGGAATCTCCTTAAACAACTTCGTATGGTAATAAATCGAACGCGCCAACGGCGGCGCCGTCAAAATCACCACATTATTCGCCTTCGCCACCGTCTTAATCTGCTCAGCAATCAAATCCGCCCCCTTCGCCACCAACCGCGGCGCCCCCATCTTCGTCGGATCATACTTCAACGCCACCGCAAAGTGCGTCGGGTTCGTAATCACCACATCCGCCTTCGGCACCTCCGCCATCATCCCCGCAAACGCAATTTCACGCGCACGCTGACGCTGTTTCGATTTTATCTCCGGCTTACCTTCACTATCTTTATATTCCTGCTTGATATCCTGCTTGGTCATCCGCAACTGCTTGCGAAAAGTCCAGATCTGGTAGGGCACATCAATCACCACCACCAAAATCAAAGATGCTGACAACCAGACAAAAGCCCATGCCACCATCTCGATACCATGCGTCATCGCTCCCTGAATGGGCTCATACGTAAGTTTCAAATAATCTTCAATTTGTGATGCCACCACAAACCATGCAGTAAGACCAACCAACAGCACTTTTAAAATCGACTTGAGCAACTCCACAAGACTTTGAACGCTGAACATGCGCTTCAAACCCGCCAAGGGGCTCAATTTTTCAAAATTGAATTTAAGCGGGTGGCCTGACACGTTCCAACCGCCATTGGACACCGACGACGCAATGGTTACAAAAAGCATGAAGCCCAATAACGGCACTAATGCAAGCCCCACGTCATACGTCACCTTGAGCAGGATATCCAGCATCGAAGACGAATCAAACAAACTATCGCGATCAAATCGATAGCAAATTTCAAATACGGCCACCAACGCACGATAAATGGATTCACAAAATGCAATCAGGGCAATGCCACCGGCAATCAGCATGACCACACTCACCAAGTCACGCGAACGCGGCAGCTGCCCCTTCTCGTAAGCCTGCTCTAATTTTCGCTGGGTAGGTTCCTCTGTTTTTTCTTGACCTTCTTCTTCAGCCATCGGGCGTCATCACCTCTAGCAGAAGATCAAGCGTTTCATCGAATGTGCGCTCGTACAAAGGCACCACACTCGACAAGGTAATCCACAACACCAACGCCCCCGTGACCATGTTCAAGGGGAACCCAACCGACATTACGTTCATCTGTGGCGCGACGCGACTCATCACGCCAAACGCAATATTGACAATCAACAAAGCAATGACGGCAGGCAGGGCGAGCAACATCGCGTTTTCGAACATCCAGGTACCGGTGCTGGCAATCAAATACAAACTATCAGGACTGACGCCACTGGGCGTAACCGGCATGGATTGAAAACTCTCGACGATCAGACGCATTAATGCCAAATGACCATCTAACGAAAAGAAAATGAGATTGACCGCCATCAAATAGATTTGCGATACCGCAGTCACGCTGAGCCCGTTGGTCGGGTCTATCATCGATGAAAAACCAAGGCCGTTTTGCATGGCAATCAATTGCCCACCAACGATGAACAATTGAAAAAGCAGCTGCACCAAAAACCCCATGGCCAAGCCAATCAGAATTTGCTGCATGATGATGACAAACGACGTCAGTGATAACAATTGAATCTGCGGCATCTCCCCTGTCAATGGCCCAATCAAAATGGTGATGGCAACAGAGAACAATAGGCGCACGTTCATCGGCACCGAACGAGTACCAATCAAAGGCAAGGCAAGAAAAAACGCGCCGATACGGCAAAAAGGCCAGAAATATTGCGCAATCCATGCAGTGATTTGCGCTTCGGTGATATCCACCGCACTACCCTATCAAGGCCGGAATATCGGTAATCAATTTTTCAGTGAACTCCACCAGCTCCACCGACAACCAACCACCAAACACCATCAAAGTAATAAACGTCACCACCAAACGCGGAAAGAAACTCAAGGTTTGCTCGTTGATCTGAGTGGCGGCCTGAAAGATGGAGACCACCAAACCCACCAACAGACTCGGTATGATAATAACGCTCACCATGAGCACAATCAGAAAAACCGCCTCGCGCATCAAATCAGTAATCAGGTCAGGCGTCATGGAACCTCCTGCTCGCTTCGACGCGACAAGTGATTAAACCTGCACAAATTTCACAAGCGTTACAAGCCATAACTGGCCGCCAACGAGCCTATCACCATGGCCCAACCATCGACGAATACAAATAGCATGATCTTGAACGGCATCGAAATGATCATGGGCGATAGCATCATCATACCCATGGCCATCAATACGCTGGCCACCACCATATCGATAATCAAAAACGGGATAAACAACAGAAACCCAATCTGAAACGCCGTTTTCAGCTCGCTGGTAATAAAGGCAGGAATAATAATGGTGAGAGGCACTTCACTAACTTCGTGATAACGATCTGACTCACCGGCCAACTCAATGAACATGGTCAAATCGGTTTCACGAATCTGCGCCAACATGAATTTCTTCATGGGCTCACTGGCTAAGCGAATCGCTGCCATACCATCAATCTTTTCTGCCTGATAGGGCTCAATCGCTACCTTATTGATTTCATCGAACACCGGCCGCATGATAAATATCGTCAAAAACAAAGCCAAGCCCAGTAACACTTGATTCGAGGGCGCTTGCTGCAAACCAATCGCCTGCCGCAAAATCGAGAATACAATAATGATACGGGTAAACGAGGTCATCATCATGACGATAGCTGGCAACAACGTCAGCACCGTCATGAACATCAGCACCTGCAGACTTACACTGTAGGTCTGGGTGCCATCGGGATTAGGCGTAAGGTTGATTGCGCTCATCGACCAAGGATCGGCGGCCTGCGCAAACGCGGGGAAGCTCAGCAACACCATCAACAAGACAAAACGGATAAAGCGAATAGCCATTAGCGAACTAACGCCCATTGGGAGTACCATTCTGCAGCATCTTTTTTATTTTTTCGGAGAACATCGCTTCAGACTCATCCTTCTTTCTATCGTCGTCGCAGCTATTGAGTACCGTGATGGAATGCTGTGTCACACCTAATAGCAAACGTTTTCCATCGACCACGACGATGCACAATTTTTCACGTGGGCCCAGCGTTATCGCCTCGACAATTTTCATTTCTTCGCTCATGCCAGGCACCCGCACGCGCAAACGCTTCGTGATCCAGGCGAGCCCCAGTATCATTCCCAACACCACGACCAAGCCCAACAACATGTTGCTCCAGTCAGGCGCCGGGTGGCGCGGCGTAGATGATTCCTGCGCCTTGAGTTTTTCCACCAGGGTGGGTCGTGCTTTGGCTTGTGCGCTCTCTTGACTCACTTCCGGGACACTATTGACGTCAGAGGTATTGCTCACCTCTGAGATACCCGCTGCAACGGACACAGGCGTGGCCTCTTCTGCGCCACACAACATGGGCATTATCAGCAGCAGGCTCAACCACCATCTTTTCATTGTTACTGTCCTATCTTTACGGGTATCGGCCTATCGTTAGGCGTAATCAGCCCAGCTTCTTGATTCGCTCCTGCGGGCTGATGACATCGGTCAGGCGAATACCGAATTTTTCATTGACGACCACCACTTCCCCATGTGCTATCAAAGTGCCATTCACCAACACATCGAGTGGCTCCCCGGCCAAACGATCAAGCTCAATCACCGAACCCTGGTTTAACTGAAGCAAGTTGCGAATACTGATATCGGTACTACCCACTTCCATTGACAGAGTGACCGGAATATCCAGAATAACGTCCAGGTTAGGTGTTCCTGGCCCGCCAAGGTTTTGCCGCGCATCGCGTGAAAAATCCTCCAATTCGGGTGATTTCACGTCGTTTGGCTTGACCTCATCCTGCTGTTCTTCCAGCGCCGCCGCCCAGGCATCCGCAAGATCGTCTTGATTCTCTTCTTCAGTAGCCATCACTACCTCCCGGCATTCTGTTGTTCTTCAAGTTTTATCTGCTCACGCAGATAAGAAAGCCGCGACCCTTTGTTGCTGTCAGCTTCGGGGCGTAACACTTTCTCAGTAATTTTCACGGCATAGTTACCACGTGATGCGCCGAGTTTGCCAAAATAGGTCGGCACATCATTGGCAAAGACGGTGACGTGTTCGGGCATTTCAACCTGCAAAACGTCGCCCGCTTTCAGATTGGAAAGGTCCGACAACTTGATTTTTCGATCAAGCAACTTGCAGCGCAAGCGAATGTTCGCCCCCATGATTTCATCGCGCAATGAGGCCATCCAGCGCTCATCCTGATCGCCGACATCTGACTGAACGCCAGAATCCAGCACTTCACGTAGGGGTTCAATCAATGAATAAGGCAAGGTGAGGTGCAGATCGCCGCCACCACCATCCAGCTCGATATGAAAGGAATTGACGATAACGACTTCACTGGGGCCTACAATATTGGCCAGCGCCGGGTTGACTTCTGAACTCAGATATTCAAATTTTACCGGCAATACCGCTTTCCAGGCTTCTTCCATGTCCTTGAAGGCTTGCTGCAATACCAGCTGTACCACGCGATTCTCGGTGGGCGTAAATTCGCGCCCCTCAATCTTGACGTGACGACCGTCTCCCCCAAAAAAATTATCCACCAGCTTAAACACAAGCTTGGCATCAAGGATAAACAAGGCCGTGCCACGGAGCGGTTTGATACGCACCATATTGAGAGAGGTTGGCACATACAAGCTGTGCACGTACTCACCAAACTTGATGACCTGCACGCCCCCCACCGCTACATCGGCAGAACGCCGCAACAGGTTGAACATACTGATACGCGTGTAACGTGCAAAACGCTCGTTGATCATTTCGAGCGTCGGCATGCGACCGCGAACAATGCGGTCTTGCGTACTCAGGTCGTAATTCTTGATTCCATCAACCTGCTCATCACCGCCGGTTGAAACAGCCCCATCATCGACGCCATGTAATAGCGCATCTATCTCGTCTTGTGACAAGAGATCCTGCATGGCCATAAAACTGCACTCTCACTGCATAACAAAATTGGTGTAATAGAGCTGCTCGATGCCTTCCGTGTCTTCTTTCTGCTCCTTGAGGATTTTCTGAATCTCATCAAACATCAATTGACGTACCGATTCCTTACCTTCCATTGAGCGCATACCCTCAAAATCCTGGGCGGACAGCAGTAGCATGATGTTATTGCGAATTACCGGCATATGTTCCGTCACCAGTTCTAACACGTCCTTGTCACGCGACATCAGGGCAATGGTCACCTGCAAATAGTGAGCACGCCCATTCCACTGGTAATTCACCAAAAAAGGCGGCGTTATTTCGTGATAGGCCGCTTCTTTGGGCTTGGCCGGTTCGCTTTCTTTGGTTTCAGCCTTGTCATCGCCTTTTTTGCCCAGCATCATCACGGCAACACCTGCACCTGCACCACCAATGACGAGTGCAACCACGGCGACAATGATGATGATCATCTTGTTAGACTTTGGCTTGGCTTCCCCGGCGGCCGGTTCTTCCTTGCCCTTTTTGTCGTCTTTCTTCTCTGCCATGGTGTTGTAGACCCTAACTATTCAAGCAACGTTCACGTTTCTTTTAAAGCAACCCTTATGCCAGCTGTCAACGTGTTGATTATTCAACAAGTTTTTGGTTTTCAATGACGCTGGCGACAAATTATTGTCACGCGGCACAGTAAATCGAAGTCGCTAAAAGTAACGCCACGCCTGTGGATGCGCCCTGGCTAGCTTGTTCATGGGGCTTGAAAAAAAGTGTAGCTGGTTAAAAAAAAACTGCCTGTCACAATTTTGACAAGCAGTTTTTTGACGCACACCTAAACGTGACAGGTCATGCATATAGCGGCTGGTCATACCTAGTGGCAGGTCATGCGTAATAGTCGACCAGCCCATTGGATTGTCGCGGTTGCACGGGCTTGCGCTCATCTACCAACTCGGCATCGGTGCCAAAGCCGCCTGTTTCACCCCGCCCCTGCGATTGCTCGTTGTTGCCCCCAGCCGATGTCCCACGATCGTTGACATTGACACTCCCCAGCCCCACCCCGGCATCTGCAAACATTTCGCGTAAGCGGGGGATTGAGGTTTCCAGCGCTTCCCGTACCTGGGGGTTGGCGCTACTGAACACTACCGACGTCTGATCCTGATGAACCCGAATTTTGACATCGATGGTCCCCATCTCCTTAGGGTCGAGGCGAATATCGGCGACCTGCACTTTTTGTGTGGTCATCAGCATGATTTTTTCTGCCATTTGTTCGGCAAAACCCTGACGACCAAAAGCAACCGGTGCATTAGTCACCTGGGCGCTGGCACGCAGCTCAGCCGTTTTAACGCCCGCACCGAGGCTCTCCATGGCACGGCTCAAAGCTGCGGGTTTGATATCATTTGCCTTGTCTTCCTTGCGGGTTTCGCGCGTGCTGCGCACCGCTGCCTGCAAACCGCCATCGACAAATCGCTCCAGGTTACGCAACTCATTGCGTACTAACGCCATTTGCTGCTCGGTCTGCACCTGGGTTTGCAGTTTCCCCTCTGCAGCGGGGGACTCGTCTGCCATCATGTCGGGAGCAGCATCAAGAATGGACCAACTGTCAGTGGATTCGGTAGCCTCGATGGCATCGGTGGTCGCTGTCAGCGTGTCTGCAAGCGCGGGCGAGGCAATACGCGCGGCCGAAGAGACTGTTCTATTGGGTGTGCCGGGCACAGATTGCGAGAGGCTGTCACTGCTATTTTCAACATCCAGCGACATCTCTGCGATTTCAGCGTCGTCATTGGCCTCGGTATCAATCAGCAATGTTTTATTTTCGTCGCTGGTCTCTGCTTCTGCCGGCGCTAGGAATTCAGTCTCAACACTGTTGGACATCAGTTCTGACGTTACAACCCCATCGGTCAGCACCTGACCCGCTTGCGATGCTCCTTGGGGATCGACACTACCTTTTGTCATCGCAGTATCCTGCGCCCGCAACTCGCGTGTTAACGCCGCCATGGCATGTTCTGCCGAATTTGTCGGCTTACTTGCCGACAGTGCCTGCGTTATCGAAGACAAGTCATCAGAGACAGACTCACCTGTTGGCATTTCAGCAAGAACTGCAAAAGGCTTTTGAGCAGTATTTTCCTTAGACCCTAAAGCGGATGCGTTTGCAGATGCGTTAGATGACCCTATAGCAGACTCCTTTGAAGAATCTTTTGCAGAGAGACCGGCGTTTTCTTTGGATCTGATCATTGCCGTAATCAGATCCTTCAGCGCAGGATCAGGTAGTACATCATCGGCAGCAGCATCCTCAGCCACTGGCACTGGCACCGCAGTCACGCCGTTCATCACGTCAGGTGCCGCTGCCGTTACATCAGCCGCTGAGATTGCACGTTGCAGAGTGCCCAGGTCTTTTCCAGCGTTCAGTGACGCATCGACACCTTGGCTTTTTCCATCAGGGGCAAGTGCAGTCGCGACCACACCATTTTCTGCAACCCCCAACTCACCATCAACCGATGCATTGACAGGCACCCCCGGCGTTACCGCAGCCACGATCGTTTCAGTTTGTGGCGTAGTCGCCGCGGCAAGCAAGCTCGCCGACGCATCACTTGTGGTTTCCGGTACAGCGGCTTCGGCGGTTTCAACATCGCTGGTGGTGGTTTCTACTGACTCAGGCGCTGCAGCGTTCGCTACATTGCCGTCCACAACAGCGGGGCTGGCAGCCTCTGTCGTTTCATCCATTTCGGTTTTCTTGGCAGGCTCGCCTTTACCTGAATGCGTTTTCGAAGGCGGCGCTGTCTCATTGCTTGCTGGCGTTCGCGAAGCTTTCTCAGGCGCTTCCCGCGTATCACCCGCACGCTTGTCAGCAGGATGTTCCGTACGCCGCGCATCCTGCTGCGGCTTGTCATTGCCACGATCCGCCTTCCTGGCGCTCGCTGAATTTTTAGTGGGGGTATTGGTGGGTGGCGAACTATTGCCGCCCGAGCGGCTGGCTTTGTCGTTCGCTACGGTATCTCTGCGCGCCGTAGCTGCTGGTGCAGGCGCCGGTTCGCGCTTGACGTGCGATGCCAACACCTGCTGAAACCCGGCGTCACCGGCACCCTTAAGCACGCCATTAACTGTCTGATTTTTTCCAAGTAATTGCCCAACATCGAGAGTGGATGCGGGTGATTCCACGCGGGGGGTGTTGCGCATCGAGATGCCGTCATTAGCCACGATGTGTTCTCCTGCTTGCTGCTCAACATGATGACTCATGCGGGATACTCAGCAAGCGGAGTGCCAAACCTTGTGTTATTGCGGCCAAAAAACAGTGGTGTAGGTAAAAAGCAGTTTTGTTGTCAGGACGTGAGCGGTCAAATACCGATGCTATGTAACAAATTGAGCACGTTATCCATTACACGCGCCACCACAGGATGATCTTCCTCATACAACAGCACCTGTTGCTCCAACTTTTCGAGCAGATCCTGCTCGGGGTGATCTGTTTCGCCACTCATCATTAGCTCGAGGCGATCGGTCAGTGAACCCAATTCTTCACGCTGAGCATCACTCAACATGGGATTTTGTTCGACTTCCGCCTTAAGTTGTTCTACTTCTGCCTGAATACGCTCGCGTGGCATACATTCCCCTCGTTCTGACGTTCTGGAAACAGGTGTAACGACGATTGGTCGATAATCGCTAACGGTCGACCATTGTTAACAGTAGATCACAGCCTGACAAAGCAATCATATAGCACTCTTTGACACTCTATCAGAGGATCATCCTATCTAAGCATCATATCGCGCTTATCCAAATTTGGCGCGACGGGCGTCAATGACTGAGTGTTTTTTCCTTTCTTATCAGACAGATCCAGTGCGCGAGCAGGATCTGAATGCCCAAGCGCGGTCGAATCCGGTATCATGCCGCCAGATTTGGCTATTGCCGCTCAACTCATTGGCCTCTTTACTGTGTGGCCTCTTTTTACTGGAAGTTCCCATGTTGTACAGCACCCCCGTCAAAGTGCCCGAACTGCTCTCACCCGCCGGTAGCCTCAAAAGCATGCGCTATGCCTTTGCCTATGGCGCAGACGCCGTTTATGCCGGCCAACCACGCTACAGCTTGCGGGTGCGCAATAACGAATTCAACGATATCGACAACATCGCCAGCGCAATTGATGAAGCGCATACCCAGGGCAAAAAGTTTTATCTGGCGACCAACCTCGCGCCGCATAACGACAAGATTCGTTCCTTTTTAAAAGACATGGCGCCGGTCATCGAGATGAAGCCCGATGCGCTGATCATGTCCGACCCCGGGCTCATCATGATGGTGCGCGAAACCTGGCCCGACGTTGAGGTACACCTTTCCGTGCAGGCCAATGCGGTTAACTGGCCCACAGTCAAATTCTGGCATAAGCAAGGGTTAAAGCGCGTCATTCTCTCGCGTGAACTCTCACTCGAAGAAATTGGCGAAATTCGCGAGCGCGTGCCCGAAATGGAAGTGGAAGTCTTCGTCCACGGCGCGCTATGTATTGCCTATTCCGGGCGCTGCCTGCTATCCGGCTATATGACACATCGCGACTCCAACCAGGGCGCCTGCACCAATTCCTGCCGCTGGAAATACCAGACCCACGAAGCCAAAGAAACTGTCGATGGCGATATCGTTGCCGAGATCAATGACGCCGTCAGTCAGTGGCGCCCTCAAAATGAAACGCCCATCAGCGAAAAGATCTTTTTATTGCAAGAAGAAGGTCGCCCAGGTGAATACATGCCGGCTTACGAAGATGAGCACGGCACCTACATCATGAATTCGAAAGATCTGCGTGCAATACAACATGTCATGCAGTTATCGAAAATGGGCGTCGATTCGCTCAAAATCGAAGGGCGCACCAAATCGCATTTTTATGCGGCACGTACCGCACAACTCTATCGACAAGCCATCGATGATGCGGTCAAAGGCCGCGAATTCAACAAGGATTTGATGGTTGCACTCGATGGGCTCGCCAATCGTGGTTATACCGAAGGTTTCTATCGTCGCCACGTACCGTCGGAATACCAGAACTATCAGCAAGGCTCGTCCACCAACGTTACCCAACAATTTGTGGGTGAAATACGCGATTTCAACCCATCGACCGGGCTGGCCACGATCGTCGTTAAAAATCGCTTCGCTGTGGGCGATGGGCTCGAATTGATGCGCCCCGAAGGCAATGTACGTTTTCAACTCGACGCCATGCTCGACAAAAAGGGAGGCGCCACCCAGGTCGCGCCGGGTGACGGCCATATCGTACAGATTCCGCTGCCGGCAAACGCAGTTGGCGAATTTGGGCTGCTGATGCGCGACCGCGAACTGAGCGCCTGAGCAAAAACAGCTGCCTGCGTAAATAGGGGCTTTCCTATGTGCCGGTTTGGAACCTCGAACCGGCACGTGTATGATGCAGATCAAGTCTAGCAATGTCAGGCGGGATCATCATCAAACCTGATTCAGCCGTCTGCTGACGCATGAAACGCTAGCGAACCTTGCATGTGCCAATATTAAGGAACCCTCATGAGCACCGATACACTCCGCACGCTGACCGCAGCCGATATCATGACGCGGGAAATCCTGCCTGCCTATGACACCTGGGACATCATCACTCTCGCGGAATTTCTGGTCGCCAACGGCATTTCCGGCGCCCCGGTCATTGATGAAGAAGGCGCATTGCGCGGCGTGGTCTCCGTCACTGATATTGCCCGTTTCACCGTTGAAGGCGATGCCGCAGAGGAGCGCCGCTACGCACACCAGTTTTATACCGACCGCATTAATTTCGAAGAAGAAGAGCTGAGCGAAGGTATCGAAGTGCGCGAGGACGACAGTGCACGCGTGGCCGATATCATGACGCCAGCGGTATTCACCGTCGACGAAGACGTCTCATTGGAGGAAGTATCGCGATCCATGGTGAGCAATCATATTCACCGGGTCTTCGTCAGCAAGCAAGGCCGCATTACCGGCTTGATTTCAGCCCTTGATATTCTGGCAACCCTGTCAGGACAACGCGTATCCTGAGGGCCCGTGCGCCTGTGAACACAGGCGCACTCCTTTTGGGGAGTAACGTTTCAAGAAGGGTGCTTTCAAAAGCGGCATTATCGACGATGATAAGGGTCCTGATGAATGATGACATCAGCACCCGGAAACGCATCCCGCAACGCGTCCTCGACCTGCTCGGCCAGCGCATGGGAATGGCGTAGCGGCATGTCCCCATCCATCTCCAGATGCATTTGTATTACCTTGATGTGGCCGCTCTGGCGAGTGCGAATGCCATGCACCCCCTGCACTTCGTCAAAGCTCATGGCAATGGTCTCAATTTCTTGCTGAATCTCTTCCGGTAATTCTTTGTCGAGCAAATGATCTATGGCTTCCATGGCGATTTTAACCGCGCTATAGCCAATCATCGCGCCAATACCAATTGCGAATATCGGATCGAAAAACGAAAACCCCATCCATGCCAACCCCAACGCGAGAATGACACCCGCATTACTGAACAAGTCTGAGGCGTAATGCAACGCATCGGCTTTAATAGCCATTGAATGAGTCAGGCGCACAACATGCCGCTGCCACAGCAGCAGCGCGCAGGTGGCCGTCATTGAAAACGCCATAACGCCCACACTCAGCCCTACCGATTGCAGCGGTTGTGGGTGAAGCAAACGATCAACTCCTTGAAACAACAGAAAAATTGCAGAACCCCCAATAAACAGGGCCTGGCCCAAACCCGCCAAGAATTCCGCTTTGCCATGCCCGAAACGATGCTCATTGTCGGCCGGCTGCAAGGCGTAACGCACAGCCATCAAGTTGAGCAAAGAGGCAAGCGAATCCATCAACGAATCAGCCAACGAGGCAAGCACACTGACCGAACCTCCCAGCCACCAAGCAAACGTTTTGGCTACAATCAAAATAACGGCTGTCATTACAGATGCAATCGTTGCAGATCGCATCAACCACGCCATTTTTTCGGGGGTCAAACGGGCTGGCTGCGCTGTCTGGGTGTCGGCATTCATGTCGGTCGTATTATCTCTCTCGTAAGCGCTAGGCCTTTAGTATACTGCGCGCGCACTCGCGAGTAGTATTCAAAGCCGAGGAACCCCAATGCAAAGCAATGTCGTCGAAGGCGCAATCTATCTGTTGATCGGTGAATTCTTTCTTGCCGTGATGGTCGCGTTAATCAAGCAGGTCGCCAATGACGTACCTCAAACCGACATTGTTTTTTTTCGCAATTTGTTCGGCCTGTTGGCCTTGATTCCAGTGATATACCACCATCGCATCGCTAGCCTCAAGACGCAACGTTTTGGTATGCATGCGTTTCGTGCATGCATTGGATTGAGTGGTATGTATCTGTATTTCTACGTGATTGGGCAAATGCCTTTGGCCGAGGCAATCCTGGTGAAACTCACCGTGCCCTTCATTCTACCCATTATCACCTGGGCGTGGCTGGGTGAAAAAATAACGACACGCACCGCCTGGAGCATTCTGGTCGGATTTTTTGGCGTCATGTTTGTGCTACGCCCTGGCACCGATACTTTTCAGCCGGTGGCCTTGTTAGGCTTGTTGGCGGCATTCTTTCAAGGGGAGGCTAAGGTATCGATACGCAAGATGTCAGATACAGAACCCGGCCATCGTATCGTATTTTATTTCGGGTTGATTGCCACAGTGGTATCTGCCGTTCCCTTTCTCTGGTCGCCTTCTTTACCCACCGGCGCGACGCTCTACTATCTCATCGCCGTGGGGATCACCGCTACCATCGGCCAGCTTTGCATGACGCATGCTTACAAGGTCGCCAATCCAGGCCAAATCGGCCCCTACACCTACTCGTGTGTCATTTATGCCGCATTGATTGGATGGATTTTCTGGGGGGAAACCTTGCTGATCACAACCCTCATCGGATCGGCGCTCATCATCGCTGCGGGCTTGATCAATTTGAAACGAATGGCGCCGAAATCCCGCTAAGGGGCTTTTCACTTGTCATCCGTGGTTGACCGGTTCGCCGCGACGCTCAGTATCCTGCGCCAATGCGGCTTGCGTAAATCCCGGTAGTGTATGGTTCGTTAGCCAATAGATTTGAACGACCACGACACTGGAGATTCTCCATGAGCAGAAATGCAATGGGATACGCCCTTTCGGTGATGAATAGCATCACCACCGCCGAATGGCTTGATACGCTTGGACTACGCAAACCTCTTGAAAAACTGACCTATTCTGGCACCAAAACCGGTTTCCAGGCGATTAGCGTTGCCACCCGTCAATTCAAACAGGGCATCAAACTCACTGCACCGGTAAGACCGGCTGCCCCGAGCGGCAGCAAAGATTTGTTTGATCCGTCGCTTAACAGCGAACAAAACATGCTGCGCGACACACTGCAGGCATTTGCTCGCGATGTGATTCGTCCGGCGGCCCATGATGCCGATGCCAACGGCCGCGTATCTGACGCGTTACTCGCACAGGTCGCAGAGCTGGGGTTGATGTATTACGCCATCCCCGAAGCACTGGGCGGCGCGGGTGATGAACGCTCGCCCGTCACTCAAATGATTATTGCCGAAACGCTGGCCTGGGGTGATCTTGGCATTACGGCTGCGATATTGACGCCCATGGGCGTTGCCAATGCACTCACCCAATGGGGCACTGCCGATCAGCAAAGCCGTTATTTGCCCGCGTTTCTCGAAGAAAGGCCCCTCGTCGCCACCATGGCGATCAACGAACCCACGGCAGCCTTTAACCCCCTGCAACTCAAAACGACCGCTAAATCCAACGCCAGCGGCTTCGTTCTCAACGGAGAAAAAAACCTGGTAATACTGGGTGAAAGCGCGGAATTGTTGCTGGTAGCAGCACAACTGGACAACCAAGGCCCTCGCCTGTTTCTGGTAGAAGCAGGCACCCCCGGTATCGCCATTCGCAAAGGCGCAGGCATGGGAATGAAACCTTGCGCAACCGCCGCCATACAATTCAATCAGGTGCAACTCCAACGCACTGCGTTATTGGGTGACGACAGTTTCAACTATCAGGCATTTCTCAATCTCTGCCGACTGGGCTGGTGCTCAGCTGCACTCGGCGCGGCCCAAGCCGCACTCGATTACACCATTACCTACGCCAATGAGCGCATTGCATTTGGGGAGCCCATCAGCCACCGCCAAAGCGTCGCATTTATGGTGGCCAACATCGGCATCGAACTCGAATCCATGCGTTTGATGGTGCAGCGCGCCGTTGCACGTGCCGAACGCGGCATGGATTTTCAACGAGAAGCCTACCTCGCCCGCTTGCTGTGCGGCGACAAAGCCATGGAAATCGGCACCAACGCCGTCCAGTTGCTGGGTGGCCACGGCTTCACCAAAGAACATCCGGTAGAACGCTGGTATCGCGACCTGCGCGCCATCGCCCTTGTGGAAGGCAACTTGCACCTGTAACGCCAACCCTGAGCGAATGCTTGTTTATCTACCCAACGCGTTCCCCATTACGAGGAAAACCTCATGTTTCTTGAACTTCCAGGAAAACTGAAAGCACTGCATAAAATGTCACTCCAGATGGCGGCAGAAATGTTGCGCCCGATTTCCCGCAAATACGATCTGGCTGAGCATGAATACCCCAAAGAACTCGACATGATCGCCGCCATGCTCGATGGCATGAACGACGGCCAGGGCAGCGCACTGGGTGCCGGTGGCGCCCGCAAGGAAAAGCGTCAGGATGGCGACGTCAGCAACGGTGGCAACATGGCTGCGGTAGTTGGCATACAAGAAATGTGCTGGGGCGATGTGGGGCTGCTGCTGAGCCTGCCCCGCCAGGGCCTGGGCAACGCAGCCATTGCCGCCGTTGCCAACGAAGAACAACGCGCGCGTTTCGGCAACAAATGGGCCGCCATGGCCATTACCGAACCGGGTTTTGGATCGGATTCAGCGGCAGTTAGCACAACGGCCAAGCTGGATGGCGATTATTATGTGCTGAACGGTGAAAAAATCTTTGTCACGGCTGGCGCCAGGGCCGACATCATCGTCGTGTGGGCAACTCTCGACAAATCTCTCGGGCGAGCGGCCATTAAATCCTTCGCTGTAGAGAAAGGCACGCCAGGCATGCAGGTCATGCGCCTGGAGAAAAAACTCGGCATCAAAGCGTCTGACACTGCCGCCATCACCTTTACCGATTGCCGCGTTCACAAAAACAATCTGTTGGGCAATCCTGAAATCGATGTAAAGAAAGGTTTCGGCGGTGTGATGGAAACCTTCGACAACACACGCCCGCTGGTCGCCGCGATGGCTGTGGGTTTGGCCAAAGCCTCACTGGATCGCACGCGCGAATTGCTCAATGATCAACTGCAACTGAGCTACGATCAACCGACCGCCACGCTCTCGCTGCTCGAAGCTGAATACTACCGCATGGAGGCCGACTGGGAAGCCGCACGATTGCTAACGCTGAAAGCCGCCTGGATGGCAGACAACAGCCAACCCAATTCCAAGGAGGCCTCAATGGCGAAAGCCAAAGCCGGTCGCGTTTGCAACGCAATCACACTCAAATGCGTAGAGCTGTGTTCTAGCCTGGGCTATTCAGAGACGGAATTGCTGGAAAAATGGAGCCGGGATTCGAAGATTCTGGACATCTTTGAAGGCACGCAACAGATTCAGCAATTGATTGTGGCGCGTCGTTTGTTGAACAAGTCATCGAGCGAATTACGCTGAGCTTTACCCACCCGCCGCTATCACTTTGATGGCGGCAGGGTGTACAAAACCAACACGATTATGACGAGAACCGATGCGGCAGCAAATCGGTGAGTTCATCCTGCGTCAAATACCGACACTGTCCGACTTTTAAATTACCCAGCGTAACGTTGATAATACGTACCCGCTGCAACCGGCGAACATTGTAGCCAAAATACTCGCACATACGACGAATCTGGCGATTCAGCCCCTGCGTTAAAATAATGCGAAACGTATTCTTCGACACATGCGACACTTTACAGGGTTGTGTGACGGTGTCGAGTATCGGCACGCCTGCACTCATCGACCGCAGAAATTCCGGTGTGATTGGGCGATCCACCATCACAATATATTCTTTTTCGTGATTGTGTTCTGCCCGCAAAATTTCATTCACGATATCGCCATTATTGGTCAGCAGAATCAGTCCTTCTGAATCTTTGTCGAGGCGGCCAATGGGGAATATGCGTTCAGGGTAGCCAATGAAATCGATGATATTGTCGGGGTCGCGCTGGTCGGTGGTGCAGGTCACTCCCACCGGTTTATTCAAGGCAATATAAGTAGATTTTTTCTTTTCGCCCAACGGCTTGCCGCGCACACGCACGTCATCACCGTCTTCCACCTGAGTACCGAGTTCGGCACGCAACCCGTTAACGGTGACCTGACCGGTTTCAATCAATCGGTCGGCTTCCCGGCGCGAGCAAATGCCGGTTTCACTGATGTACTTGTTCAATCTCATGATGGCTACTTCAAAATGCGCGATGGCGGCATTTTAATCGAACAGACAAAGAATGCGTACCCTAGCCTTGACGAGCGGGGCAAGTTACCGCATTCTTACCGCCTTCGGCGAGGTGCCAGAGTGGCCGAATGGGACGGTCTCGAAAACCGTTGTGTGGGTAACTGCACCGAGAGTTCGAATCTCTCCCTCGCCGCCACCCCCGCGTTCTTATGCCCCGCTTGCTCCGCCCTGCCCGCCTGCTTTCCTAATCCTTGCTGTTTTCGCCTGAATCGCCGAGCCCCGGCAGCACAATCTCAGACACCGGCAATCCAATGTTGACGTTTACCGAGGGCCCTAAAAACTTGGGCATGGTGTTCAGCACGGTGACATCCAGCACTGCCAGAAAACGCGCAAACACCTCGCGCAATCTCACACGCCAACGCCAGCCAAAATACGGGGGATTATCTGCAGCAAACCCGATGGCGTCTATCTTGTGCGCACGCGCAATATACAACGCACGCTCTACCTGAAACCGTTGCGATACCACGACAAACGAATTCAGTTTGAACACCTCTTTGGCACGCACTATCGAATCCAAGGTGCGAAACCCGGCAAAATCCATCGTGACCAAATTGGCAGGCACACCGCTCTCGATCAAATCCTTACGCAGCATACGAGGCTCGTTATACTGGCGCGTGGCGTTGTCGCCACTGGCCACCACTGCGCGCACTTTTTTTGCTCGGTAGAGCTGTGCGGCAGCATCAATACGCGTCTTATAAAAGGGGTTGATCTTGCCCGCATAGTATTTTGAAGTTCCCAACACCACGGCCACAGGCTGTTCTGGCAATTCATCGATCACAGAATAGATATAAGGACGGGTGCTTTGACTGACATAAAAATCGCAACCCAGCAGCACGACCACAGACACCAGCAGGAACACCCCCAGCCAGCCTAACAGGCGCTTTAACCGACCTAACCCCACACGCTGCTTCTTCATGTCGCCATTCTAACCATTGCCTGTCTCGATACTGCCTCGACTCGGGCGTGCACTTCCACCCCAGTTTTTCAAGTCGCGCTGTTGTTACTAAGATGCTGATGCTAAATGCAGTTACTAAGATGGCGCGAGTATAGCGCGTATCTCATTGTTTTTCCTGGTGCTCCTCTCACCTGCCTCGACATCCGTGCCTGGCTTGCCAGGGCATTGACTTGCCATCCCGTTGAAATGCTCGCATACTCTACGGGGTATAGAGCCTGATCAACGAACCGGAACCTCCCATGGTCGATATTGCCGAAAAGTCCCGAAACGACATGCTCAACCGCCTTGCACGCATCGAAGGCCAGGTTCGCGGTATCCAGAAGCTGATTCGCGAAGGTGGTGATTGCGAGCTGGTCATCCAACAAATGTCGGCCTCACGTAAAGCTTTCGACAAAGCCTTTCAGGAAATGCTGGCCTGCATTATTGAACGTGATGTCATCTGTGCCCATCAGCGCGGCGAGTCGCCTGCAACCAGCATGACGCAGATTAAAACTCTGCTCACCAAATATTCTTGAAGGAATATGTTGAAAGCATATAGTGACTAAGACCCGCCAAGATGTCTTTCAGTTGCCAAACTTGCAGCAAAAATTTCACGTAAACGCTCTATCACCGCCTCACGGCCATTGAGGCTATGTCGCTGAGCAAAGCCTTTCAAAGTCAGCTGCCCAAACAATACCTCATTCGCACTGCCCTCTGCCGCCGCCCCCTCCTCACACAGACGGCCCTCACACAGACGGCCCTCACACAGGCGGCCCACTGACAGCGACCACTGCTGCAATGCCCCAAGCGCAGATTCAAACGGCAATGCACCCACCGCGAAACGTTGTACTCTTGCACGCAGGCGTGCCAACGAAACGGCATCCATCGGCCTGGTGTCATTGACGAGCTGCGCTTGCACATCTTGGCTGAGTGTCGGCGTTACCACTGGCAATACAGTCTTCGCTTCACGAGAAAACTGCATCTCAAGCTGATGCAATTCATCTGCATAGATGCGCGCTTCAGTGCCCTCATCGCTGGCGTTAGGCGTTGAGGCTAACGTCGGATTTACCATCGACCGGGTCAAGGCTTTGGCCATCAAACACGACGGTAATCCACTGGCAGACTCACAGGTAGAGCCCACACGCAACACCCCCATGCCCGTGCGCTGCCAAAAGCGTAGCACGGCAGCTTCGAGCGCAAAACTGGTACCTAGTATTTGAATACCCTCCGCCACCAACGCAGCCTCGACAGACGCCACCAGGCGAGCCCCCCAACCCAGGCGCTGCAGGGGCGGCGCGATGGCAATTCTGACAATGCGTGCACAACGGAATGATAACGCCAATGGCGAGTGGCAATGAAATGCCATCGTCTGTGGTAGCAGATGCCCACGCGGGCGTCGTTTGCCCGCCAGAATTGCGTTACATAAAGCTGCGTCTGCCAATGGACCTTCTCGCGCCACCAGACAGACACCGATAATCTGTGACCCCATTTCCATCAACCAGAGCGACAGATTGGGGCCATCCAGTAAATCGCGAAGATCAGAAGGCGTGGTGCGATAGTGGGCAGACATCAATAAACCAAAGGCGCGATGCAATACCTCCGGGTTTTCTGCCAATTCATCTTGCGCCAACATCCGCACCTGCCAGCGATCCGAATTGGGCACCTCGAGCGGGTAATCATCAGACAGACAAAATATATTGGCCAACCATTGTTCCAGCGGATCGTTTTCACTCCAGCGCATCGGCAGGTTGAGCACCATTGCTTGCCAGCCGGGCGTTTCCCGGTCCAGCCACGGCATCAGTTTTACTGCCAGTCCCCGCCCACTGCCTTCATACCCATGCACGGTGCTCGCCAATACAATGCGTGGGTAGCGTTGTATCAACTGTTGCAGCAGGGTAATGGGCAGCATGGCGGCTTCGTCAATCAATAGCGCATCCAGCGGTTGATCTTCTGCCAGCAAGGCATCGGGGGCAATATAGGTAAGCGAGTATGCTGCGCTGCCCAAGTGAGTGGCTTCCTGCTGTGCCCAACGGCGCGCTTGCGTGGCGGCCAACGGGCTTGCAGCAGTAACGGCCACCCTCAGTCCCATTCGCAGAGACCAACGTGCAGCCAGACGGCCCAACATTGCCGATTTTCCGCGTCCGCGATCAGCAGTGATAACGACGGGTACAGGAGGCTGCCCTGCCAGACATTCAAGCGCGTCCAGTCGTTGTACTTGTTGCAGGCATGCCGTCTCGGTTTGATGATGTGGCACGGTGAGCGAGGGCACCACAGGTATTGCCGTCGAGCATGGCGCATCCACGCAAACAATTGCCGCACACTGCCTGAACCCCTGCCACACGTGCCGCAAAAAACGTCCCGAAACGTCTGCTGGGGAATAGCCATAAGGCACCATGCGCTGATAGTCCGGGTCGGCGAAATGCTGCCATTGTGGCAATGGCGGCGTAAGCAACACCAGCACACCGCCACCCACCAACGTGCCCATCAAGGCACAGAATGCATCCGGGTGAAACCCCGACCACGCATCAAATACAATTAATTGATGTTCGCTGCCCAGGGTTTTTACTGCTTGCGTCGCCAACAGCGTCTGTTCAACACCCGCAAACTTCTCCCCTACCCAGAGACGTACACGCGTACTGTGCGCCTGCCAAATCATGAATGCCGACGACTGAACAACCGCGCGTTCACCACTGAGCACCAACATTCGACGCTCAAAGGTGTCGAATGCCTCGGCAAACAACCGACGGGCAACGGCAACGCATTGATCCAATGAATTTAATTGATCTGGAGCAGGGTCTTGCACGATTTAAGACGCCACAAAAGCCGTGAAAACAGCAGCTTAACACAGCTTGAAGATCGCTTGATCCAAATCAATTACCCTTGATAACCCTAAGGGGTAGTATCAAATCTGGCTTTAGGGGAGATTAAAAAATGTTTATCGACGACACAATCATTGCGGGCTTGCTGGTAGTAGGTGCATCCATTGTTTTCGTGGCTGGAATAGCATGGTTTGTCTATCAGGATTCGCACAAAAAGAAAACGCAATAACACGCGCATCAACAGGGCATAAAACGCCCCGCATCGCTGACAAGATCGGGATTTAGTTTGTCTCTCGCCGCAAAGCGAGAGACAAACTGCACATGTGCAGATGCACGAAAATTGTCGCGTCAGGCGTTAGCCTTAACCGCAGAAGCCGCTGCAACGGGTGTTTTGCTGCTCGGGCCAAATAGCTCAAAAGCAAGCTTGAATCCGCTGAGGCCCAATACTTTAATGGCCGTCACGCAGCCAGCCATCATTGCACCCACCACTCCGCATGACAGAATATCCTGACCGGTAAGATACAGGCCTGGCAACTTGGTTTGCACCTGCAACCAGGATTGCGCAAAGCGCTCAGTGTCGTGATTCAAGCCATACACTTCGCCATACTGATATTCACAGAAATAATTGGTCGAGAGCGGTGTCGATACTTCGTAATAATCGATCTTGCCGCGAATCTGCGGAACCTTGTCATACAGCACCTCCAGCATACGTTGCGCATAGGCTTCTTTCAGCGCTTCGTAATCTTCGCCACGCTTGCCCCACGGTTTATCTGCCCAAGGGTCGAACTCGCCGTAAGGCACTGGCGCAACGATTTCTATGGTTGAACGCCCGGGGTAACGCTCGGTAAACGTCGGGTCTTTCGCTGATGGAAACGAGATATACACGACAGGAAAAGGCTTCGAAGAATCATTGAAAAACGCGTCAACATTGCGATCGTGCTGATAATCGGGGTATACCCAATAATTTGTGCGCGGCAACTGCAATTGCTCGGCATCCTCTTTCAAACCGATATACATACCCAGGTGCCCGCAGGAAGGCTTCACCTGTTTTACCAGCTTATCGTAACCCAATTGCTTGCTGACACTTGCTGGCACCAATTTTTCAAACGTATTCAGTACGCCTGCACTGCTCACCACCAAGGGCGCCAAAATTCTCGTGCCCTCCTCCATCAACACACCGACCGCCTTACCGTTTTCGACGATAATTTCTTTCACACGTGCGTAAGTGAAAACCTCACCACCACTTGCCTGTATCGTGGGGATAATGGTCGCGGCAATTTGCGATGCGCCACCGATGGGGTAATACCCCCCATAAAGGTAATGGCGTGCCACCAGTGCATGTATCAAAAAGCTGGATTGTTTGGGGGGCACCCCATAATCGCCCCACTGCGTGCATAAAATCGCGATAAGTTCTTCGTTACGGGTAAGCTTGCGCAACACCTCATAAGTCGTCTGATTCATTTCCTTGGGTAGAACCAGATTGGTAACGGGCTTAAGCCAGCCACTCAGGGTCGGCGGTACGAGTTTGGCCAAGGTTGACATCTGCATGCCATCGCCGATTTTTCCCAGCAGCTTCACATACTGGCGAATGGCTGCCTTTTCCTGCGGAAACCGTTCTTCGAGCTTGACGATGAAATTTTCTTTACCCGCTACAAAATCGAAAGTGTCTTTACCAAAAAATCCGCGATCGTAGCAGGCATCCATCGCCGCCCAATGCAGTTTCCCGCCTGTAATACGATCCATCACTTGCTTGGCAATCGTGTCTGCGCCCATATCCCCGATGTAATGCACCCCTACATCCCACTCGTAACCATTGCGGTCATAGCTGTGAGTAAAGCCGCCCGCCGTGTAGTGCTGTTCAAGCACCAGCACCTTTTTACCGGACTGCGACAATAAGGCTGCTGTCGTCAAACCGCCGATCCCCGAGCCGATGACGATGGCGTCATAGGGCCCTTGCAGGCGATTGGCGCGATAGCGCTTACCGATTCTGAGGGTGCTGGGGGTCGGACCTTTGGGTTGGGTCGCCGTCGTCTGGGTCATGGGGTTTCCTCCGTATAGGAGCGCTTTCTCAAGCGCTTGCCAAGCGTTGCTCTTGTTGGGATGGATAAGAGCATATATTCACTTTTTTGAGTATTCAACTATTTTAGTGATCTATCTGCCAGCGGTGCTATCATTGCGCTTGCCCACCCCCCATCCGGAGTCCCCATGTCCCTGAAGGCCGCCATTCTCGCCATGCTGACCATTGAGAAAGGGTCAGGCTATGATCTGGTGAAACGTTTCAACCAGAGCATTCGCTACTTTTGGGCGTCGAGCTTTCAACAGATCTATCGTGAGTTACAGGCGCTTGAAGATGCTGGCAGTATCCGCTTCGACAACGTTGAGCAGTCAGGCAAGCCCGACAAAAAGGTCTACGAGGTCAACCCACAAGGCATTGACGAGCTGCAACAGTGGCTGCAAAAGCCAGCCAAGTACACCACGCTCAAAGAACCCTTGCTAATCAAAATATTTGCCGGAGCACTCGCCGATTCACGCGCCCTGCGTGCAGAAATTGAAGAGCATGAGGCCCAGCACCGAAAAACGCTCGAAGAATATCGTGACACCGAGCAACGGCTGCTGGCATCCCACCAGGAAGACTACCAATTTCCCTATCAGACACTCAGGCTGGGCATTATGCTGGAAGAAGCCTGGCTCGCCTGGTGCGAAGAGATGAAGCAAAACCTGCCAGCACTCTATGAAAAACAGCAGCGCCATGAAGAGCAATAAAAATTGCTGACAGAAACCACTAAAAACGGGTGGGATATCGGCAATTGAAAACGTTATGCAGCCTCAATAAAAAAGGAGCAAATTCCATTATGAACGTGCTCCTTTTTTGAGGAAACGACAAGCTTTGTAAAAACGCCGGTCTTTGCAGAAACAACAATTTATGCAGAAATGAACGTCAGAGCGCCGCGCGCAACCGATCGGCGACTTCCTGCAACTCTTCTCCAAACACGGGTTTGGCCTGGGTAAAATCGAAATCGCTGATGGTATCCACCGGAAACACATGAATATGTGTATGTGGCACTTCCAGACCGGCAATCACCATGCCTACACGCAACGAAGGAAACGCCACTTTCAGGGCCTTTGCCATTTTCTGGGAAACGTGCATCAAATGCGCGGCGGTCTCTGCCGGCAAATCATCCCAATGATCGATTTCCGCTCGTGGAACAACCAGCACATGGCCCGGCTTTAACGGCTGAATGGTCAATAGGACCACGCATACGTCATCTTCCCAGATAAAATGTCCCGGCAACTCGCCTGCAATGATCTTACTGAATACACTGGCCATGATTTCTCCTACATGAAAAGGGCTAGCAAACAGCTCAGCATTGTACCCGCGCGGGAGAAATCCGCAATCGAATCACTGCTTTAACAAATTAATCACATCCTCTTTATTTTCCGTTCGCCCCAGGGCTTCGCGAATCTTATTGAAAGCTTCGGCGGCAGTCTGAGGGTGGGCACCATAAGAGACGAGTTTGCCGTATTTCCAACCGGCCGCACCCAGCGCTTCCTTTTTGAAGGCAACACCGCCATTACCGCCACCACCGATCTCATTGAGTGCTTGCTCAATCAACACGTAAGACGGCATTTCCTTGCTGAAACGGGTAAAGTCATCGGCGAGCACTTCTTTGAACTGCTTTGGCATAGAACATCTCCCAAACGTGGTACAGACATGATTTTCAGCGTAGATCATTTTCGTTGAACCCGACAGAGCGTTATTCTTGCGCCCAGCAGTTATTCCTGTGCCAGCCTCGCCCTCTCTTGACTCTGTAGACAGTCAGTGTGCCGCTGTATTGCCAATGCTTTGGTCCAACGTTCTGGCAATATGCGGCTACACTGTTATTCCACCTGGTGACAGCGGAATAGCTTGATGTCGCTGTTTAACATCTAAGTAATGTTTAACATCCAACCAATCGTTGTAAAGGGTTTACTCATGCCGCAATACAAAGCACCGCTTCGCGATATCGAATTCGTCCTCAATGAAGTGATGGATTATCCCGCTCATTATACCAAGCTGCCCTGCGGTGCCGATGCGACGCCCGATGTAGTAGACGCCATCATCAAAGAGTGCGCCAAATTCAGCGAAGAGGTGCTCTCGCCACTCAACCAGACCGGTGACGCCGAAGGCTGCCACTGGGAAAACGGCAACGTCACCACGCCCAAAGGTTTTAAAGAAGCCTACGACCAGTTTGTGGCAGGGGGATGGCAATCACTTTCACACCCCGTGGAATACGGTGGCCAAGGTCTGCCACTCTCGTTGAGCGTCGTAAAATCTGAAATGGTCGGCACCGCCAACTGGTCCTGGGGCATGTACCCCGGTTTGAGCCTGGGCGCCATGAACACTATTTTCGTCCACGGCACCGAAGCGCAAAAACAAACGTATCTGACCAAACTGGTGGAAGGCTCCTGGGCCGGCACCATGTGCTTGACCGAACCACAATGCGGCACCGATCTGGGTCAGGTGAAAACCAAGGCAGAGCCCAAAGCCGATGGCACTTATGCTATTACCGGCACCAAAATTTTCATCTCGTCGGGCGACCACGATCTCACCGAAAATATCGTACATATCGTATTGGCGCGCTTACCCGATGCGCCCAAAGGCACCCGTGGTATCTCCCTGTTCATCGTGCCCAAGTTTCGCCCGAACGCCGAGGGCGGCACGGGCGAATTCAATAACGTCAAATGTGGGTCGCTCGAACACAAAATGGGCATCAAGGCCTCTGCCACCTGCGTCATGAATTTTGAAGCCTCTACCGGCTACCTGATCGGCCCCCCCAATAAAGGGCTGGAATGTATGTTCACATTCATGAACACGGCCCGCGTAGGCACGTCGTTACAGGGCTTGGGCACGGCTGAATTGTCCTACCAGGGTGCACTGGCCTATGCCAAAGACCGTGTTTCAATGCGTGCACTGAGCGGCACCAAGGCACCTGACAAAGTCGCTGACCCCATCATCTGCCACGGCGACGTACGCCGCATGTTACTGACGCAAAAAGCGTTCGCAGAAGGCGGTCGCGCCATGGTGTATTACGCCGCCAAACTGGCCGACCATATGATGTACGGTGAAACCCAGGCCGACAAAGATGCTGCCGATGATCAGCTCGGCTTCATGACCCCCATTCTCAAAGCGTTTCTCACTGAAACCGGTATCGAAGCCGCCAACCTGGGCATGCAAGTATTCGGTGGTCACGGCTATATCAAAGAATGGGGCATGGAACAGATTGCACGCGATGCACGGATTTCCTCGCTGTACGAAGGCACGACGGGCATACAAGGCCTCGACCTGCTGGGCCGTAAAATCCTGCTGCAAAAAGGCAAAGCGTTTCGTAAATTCAGTGCCGAAGCATTGATGTTCTGCAAAGACAAAGGCCCCATCTCCAGCAACCCGCACAAGAAGGACATGGCCAAATTCATCTGGCCCTTGTTCAAGCAACTGACCGCCTGGAACCAATACACCATCCGCATCGCCCTGAAAGCGCGTACCGATCGCGACGTAGTGAGCTGCGCCTCGGTGGATTACCTCATGTATTCCGGCTATGTCGTCATGGCTTACATGTGGGCCATGATGGCGCAAGTGGCTTACGAAAAACTGGCCGCAGGCGCTTCGCAACCGGAGTTCTACAAAGCCAAGATTCAAACCGCTGAATTCTACTTCGAGCGGCTGCTGCCCCGCGCCAAGGCACATGCCGAGACCATGATGTCGTCCAGCAAATCCCTGATGCAAATGGAGTCGGATCACTTCGCGTTTCTGTAAGCCTACCCATTAACCCTACACGCTGATGCAGCACGCTCTCCCAATGCAAGAGCGTGCGTTTTTGGCAGAAAAAGCAGGCGGCGCCGGTCTTCCCAGACCAGCGCCGTTTTTGTTTGTAGCCCACTCCACCTCTAAATGCACGTTTTCTACCCTTGCACATCCAGGGTCTTATACCTATCTTCTGCCGTGAGACATATATACTATATACGTCTCATTGATCCAACAAACCCGTGTAGCCATCACAGGAGCAGACTCGTGACCCAACCCGCCGTCGTAACCCCGCGCACCGCGACACCCAAGCCGCTCGGCCCCGACTCGCTGACCTGGCGTGACTTTGGTTCGTATCTGTACCACTTGATGTTGCCAGAAGCCTTTGTACTGCAATCCGCCCACCCCGTGATTGATGCTGCGGTTGGCAAAGAAAAAAAATACCTGCGTGATCCCTGGGGACGCGCCAAAGGGTCAGTCGCACTGCTGTGGCCGGTGGTGTATTCCCGCCCGGAAAAGGCCATCGAAATGGGGCAAAGACTGCGGGAGTTGCACCGCCAGATCAAAGGGGTAGATGCCACAGGAAAGCCCTACCATGCCCTCGACCCGGAAGCTTATTCTTGGGTACATATCACGGGCTTTGATTCTGCGGTTCGCCTCTACGACTATTTCGGTAAACCTGTGTCGCAGGCTGAGCGCAAGCAAATGTTCGAAGAATGGAAGCAGATGGGCAGCATGTTGGGAATTTCTGATAAATACATTCCACAAACCGAAATCGAATACTGGCGCGTATTCAACAAAATCATTGATGAGCGGCTGGTGTGGGGCGAAGTGGTTCAGGATCTGATGGACAAACGATTTTTCTCGAACTACCCCAAACCATCGGAACTCGCGCACCTGCCGGAATTCCTGTGGCAATTGTTTATTCGCCCGATGGGTTGGCTCATGCACAAGGTGACAGTGGCGACGCTGCCGGATCATTTCCGTCGCAAGTTCAATATTCGGTATTCACGCGCTGATCAGTGGTTTTTCCGACTGTTCGCCTGGGGGGTAAGAACGTTCTATCCATTGGTGCCGCAGAGCAAGCGTTATATTCCGCTGGCACAGCGTGCGATCAACGATGCTCGCAAACATCCCGAGGCCTATCAGCTACCGTAAGCAAATAAGGTGGGATATTCGGATTTATACCAGCAATAAAGAACTTCTGTTGGCACAAATGTTGATGGGAGCTTTGGAGGGATGTTGTTTCTGGAACGTCGCCAGCATGGATGTCGGGGGGCGCCTAGCTGCGTCGAGCCTACAGGGACGTATTGGCGGGGGGGCGCCTAGCCCGTTTCCAGAAACAACATCCCACCAAAGGTCTATGGAAAAAATTAAAAGCAGAAGTTCTTTATTGCTGCGCAAAACTACGCCGGATTCATTACGCTCCTTGTTTTTCCTTCACCCGCTTGCGAAAAATACCATACCCCCGTTCCAACACCGCCGAATAAAGCCCCGGTACAAAACGGTTCGCCAAATACGGAATATATCCATCCAACCCAACGGGAATAATTGCCTTATTTCTTCTCAATCCAATCAGTGCGGCGCGTGCGCAAGTTTCCGGGCTCATCATGGTCGGCACGCCCTTTTCAACTTCCGTACGTTTCAAACCACGACTGACATTGTTTTTGATAACGGGCGTATTCACTACCCCAGGACACAGCGCACTGATCTTGATGCCATAGGCAGCGCCTTCGATACGACTGGCCGTGCTCAAACCGACGACGGCATGTTTGGTCGCACTATAGGCCGTAAACAAAGGGGTCGGTGCCAAACCCGATGACGATGCGGTATTCAAAATCTGCCCAAAGCCCTGTTTTTTCATCCGTTGAAACGCCGCGCGTAACCCATAGGCCACGCCTTTGACATTGACATCCACCAGCCGATCCCAGTCTTCATCCAGCGTGTCTTCCATTTCCGAAACCACCACAATGCCGGCGTTATTGACCATCAGATCAATGCGCCCATACTGGCTCACCACCTCTTCGATCAACGCATCTACCTGCACACGTTTGGTAACATCGACAGGCTTGCTGCAAGCATCCACCCCTTTCGCCCGTAGCGAATCCGATACCCGTTTGGCCGCCATTTCATTGATATCGGCAATCACCAAACGCGCGCCCTCCTTGGCCAGTGCGCGCACAATCGCTTCACCAATGCCTGAGCCTCCCCCTGTGACCACACATACCTTGTCGGTAAAATAACCCATTATTTTTTCCTTTACGGTAGATTCTTATTGGTGCTGATGCAGTAGCGGTTTCGACCGCTTTCTTTGGCATGGTAAAGCGCTTTGTCGGCGCGCTCAATGAAACTTTGAACGTCAGCATCGGGTGCACCGCAATTAAACACTGCCAACCCAATACTGATGGTGACAGGAATCGCCACGCCATTGAACGTAATCGTTTCACCCGCCACCCGCTGGACCAGCATTTCCGCTACTTTTTCGGCACCTTCCATGCCCGTTTCCGGCAGCAGAATGGCAAACTCCTCTCCCCCATAGCGTGAGATGGTATCCCCAGGACGACACACCACTGTTTTCAGCAAGGCAGCCACCTTGATCAACACATGATCGCCACACACATGACCAAAGGTATCGTTGATATATTTAAATTTATCCAGATCGACCATCAATAATGCAAACGGCCTTTGATGACGCACAGCGCGTGCCCACTCTTCAGTGATTTTCTGATTGAAGAAACGTCGATTGAATACGTTAGTCAACGCGTCCTTCACCGAGAGTGCCTGTAATTCGCTGTTGGCTCGTTCCAGCTCGGTCAGCGCATCTTCGAGTTCATGTGTACGTTCATGCACCATGAATTCAAGTTGTTCATTCACCCGGCGTTGTTGTTCGAGTGCCTGTTCCTTGATCTCTCGGGCTTCACGCTCTCTGGCAAGTGCAATGTCCTGCGCTTGCAGTTTTTCGATGCGCTCAGTTTGCGCCGCTAGCAATGCGGCCTCCTTGGCACGTCGCTCTTCATTGATACGATAGGAAAGTGCCAACGAGAAAATGACGATTTCGAGCGCCGTGCCCATCCGCAATCCGTATTCCGCCACGAAATCATTATGCATGGCGCCTAGTTTCGACAAGGTTTGAAATACCACACAAATCACCAACACAAACCAACCGGCCAGCAATATCTGTGCAGAACGTACATTCTGAAAGGCCAAATAAATCGCAGCGGACAAGCCCAACACAGCAGCGACGGCAATACAGACGATGATTGCCGCAATACTAACGCTGTATTCGAGCCAGAATGTGCTGAAGGGCGAAATCAGCAGCACCCACATGAACAATTTGACCACGCCCGACAAACGTGGCGCCTGTTTGTTCAGATCGAGAAATTTGACAAAAAACATCGAGCCCGACATTACAATCACCGTCAAATTGAACGGGATCGAAAAATGATGCCAGCGCGGAAAATCAGCAAACAACCATTCATAAAGATAGCCTTGCTGACTGGCGAAAAACTGAAACATCGACGCCACAAACAAGGTGTAATACAGGTATGAAGTGTCACGCACATTGAGAAACAGCAATGCGTTATACAAGGCCATGATGGCGAAAAAACCGAGAAACATTCCATCGATCAACAGAACATTACGTTCCTGCTCATGAAACGTATCCTTTTCCCACAATATCAGCGGCAACTCCATCGCTTCGGTATTCTTTGCGCGCAACCACAACTGGCATTGATCGCCTGCTGCCGCCTGCAACGGGAACAAAAACACATGGTGCAATATCGGGCGTTCAGACCAGGGCTTGAGATCACCCGCGTGATAATCCTGCGAAATCCCACTCTGACAACGCCAATACACCCGCATGTCATCCATAAGGGGATAATGCTGCTCAAGCAAAAGCGACTGCGCGTTATCACTGGCGTTATGCACAGAAGCACGCACCCATAACGCCGCGTCCACAAACCCCATGTTCACAGTAGGCGCGTTGAGGCGTCGCCACTGGGCATCGTCAAGCGCAGTGACCCCGGCAAAATCCATGTTGCCTGTCGGGTCCTCCCACAACGACAAATAGGGGCCCAGATCTGCGCGAACAGTGATTGAGAGCGAATCCCCGGCCGCTTTTGTATTGCCCGCCAGGAGCAGCAACAAAAACAACGCCGCCATTGACCACCCACAGGGCAACCTGCCTACCAATGAATGAGGGCTGCTATGCTTCATAAGACAATGAACAGGTGACGATCACTTTTGACATTCTTACAAGCGTAGCAAGAACTTGCCGCTACTCAAGCAGGCCGGCAACGGCTGGTGGCTTGTGTTTGCCCAGAGTGGTCGATATTCTGTCAAGCCTTCCCTCTGGCCCAAGGTAGTTTCGCATGGATATTCTAAAGACCGGCAAGGACATCAGACGACTTAACGAAATCGCCAACATCCTGATCAAATACGGGTTTGGGGATTTGATACGTCGCCTGGGGCTTTCCGAGAGCATGGAGAAAGCGGGCAAACTGGTGCGTTATCAAATGCCACCTGAACTGATGTCGATGGAACCACCCGCCCGGCTTCGCCGCGCCATGGAAGAAATGGGCCCGACCTTCATCAAGCTCGGCCAGATTCTGGCCACCCGCGTTGACCTGTTCACCCAGGACTGGATTCGCGAGTTGGAGATGTTGCAGGACAACAACACTGCCCTTCCCTATGAAACCATCAAGGGCATGATTGAAAACTCCATTGGCAAGCCCGTCAACGAAGCCTTCCGCCAGGTCGACGAAAAACCGCTGGGCACCGCGTCGATGGCGCAAGTGCATCGCGCCGTTACACTGAATGGCGAAGAAGTCGTTTTGAAAGTGCGCAAACCCGGTATTCGCGAGAAGATCGAATCGGATTTGCGCTTGATGCAACACATCGCCGGCATCGCGCAAAGCCAAAGCCAGGAACTACGCCGCTATCGCCCCATCGATATCGTGCGCGAATTTGAAAAGTCGCTGATGCGCGAACTCGATTTTTCAGTGGAATCAAAAAATGCCGAACGTATCGCCGAAAACCTGAAATCGATCCCCTATGCAAAGGTGCCGAAAGTCTACTGGGAGTGGACCTGCGAAGACCTCAATGTGCAGGAATTCGTGCGTGGCATCTCCGCCAAAAATACCAAGGAAATCGATGCCGCCGGGCTTGATCGCAAACTGCTGGCCACCCGTGGCGCCAAGATCGTGTGGCAAATGATGTTGGTGGATGGCTTCTTTCACGCTGACCCACACCCAGGCAATTTTTTAATTCTGCCACGCAACCGGTTTGCGCTGCTCGATTTCGGCATGGTCGGTAAATTAAGTCAGGGCCGCCGCGAACAATTGATGCGGCTTACGCGCAGCATTGTGCTGCAGGATGCCGCCAGCGTGGCCGCCGTGCTACTCGAATGGTCGGACGGAAGCGTCGATTTCGACGCCATTCAGGGGGAAGCCGAAGATTTCATTCAACAGTACTACGGCATTCCACTTTCACAGATCAATATTCCGCAAATTATTTCTGATGCCACGGGTATTCTGCGCAATTTCAATATCGCCCTGCCGCCCGATATCGCCCTGTTCTCGAAAGCGTGTTTGACCCTGGAAGGCTTCGGTCGCCTGCTCAATCCCGATTTCGATTTAATGAAAGAAGCCGAACCCCTGATCCGGCAATGGGGTAAAGATCACTACAATCCGGTCACTCTCGCCAAACGGCTGGGGACACGCGCCCTCAACCTGGTCGACAAAATCTACGAAGAGCCGAAACCGCCGGTAGTCGCGCAAAAACAAACCCAAGGTGGCAGTGGCATAGAAAAAGCCGTGATCGAACGGCTGGTAAAGCGTCACGAGCTGATGCGTTACCGCCAAACGTATGTGTTCACCTGTGCAACCTTTGTCATTGCGTTTGCACTGTTATGTTTGTCGGAACGCGGGCCACAATTTTTGGGCTTTTCGGTGATTGGTCTGATCGGCTTTTTATTGTCGGTGGGGGCGTTATATTGGCAAATGTTCTTGATGTGGTGGAGTCACCGAAACGGAGAATAGCCAGACGAGGACCGAGTCATTATGGGTTTCAGACACGCGCAACGCGTGCCTGAAACCCACTTGTAACAACGCTTTAGCTTGCCGCCTTTAGCCTCCCGCTTTGCTGGGCATTACATGGCGATCGTCCATCCCACGAAGTTGCGCCGCAGTCTGTTCGGCTATCGAATCCCAATTGAATCGCGCCAAAATTTGCGCTGTATTGACACGATAGTGGCTGTAATCCGCCGCCAGCAATTTTTCTGCCAGCGCACTCTGATTACCCACCGGAAAGTAACAACCTGCCGGTAAGCCAATATCAAGATTCGCATCGATATTGCTCAGCACAACGGGCCGTTCAAACCCCAGTGCTTCCAACGCTACGATCGGCAAGCCTTCGTGATACGAAGGCAACACAAACAAGGCGGCGTTGGCGAATAACGACGCCAGTGCAGCGCCACTCTGAAAGCCGGTAAACACCACCCGCTCGTTCGCTTCCGCCTGTAAATCGCGCGAAAACGCATCCGGATGATCCGATCCACCGGTAATGACCAGCTTGTAGGGCAAGTCCACCTGTTTGAAAGCTTTCACCAGATCCTGAAAGCCTTTCTCTGGCACCAGGCGGCCCACCGCCAGAATATAGTGACCTGCTGTCAACCCAAACTGTTCCAGCACCGGATGCGTACTGGAGGCCAGGCTTTTCATGCTGCCTATATCAGCGCCGTTGGGAATAAATACCAACTTGTGTGCCTGCTTGGGAAAACGCTGCTTCAACTGCTCACACAAGGTTTTACCCACCACGATACTGGTATGCGATGCGCTGATCGCCAGCCACTCGCCCAGCCAGAGAATAGTCTTGGCAACCACACTCCATTTCTGCCTGCGATAGTCGGCACCATGATGGGTAAACAACACTTTCAAGCCCAGCAGTCGCGCGAGTGGCGCAAACAAACCCGGCCCAATGGCGTGGATATGCACGACGTCTGCTTTCGCCACGAATCGCACATAAAAAATCGCCAGCAAGGTATGCAGGATCGTCTCTAGATACTTGTTACGCACAGCCCATAGCGAAACGACTTCTACATCCTGGTAGTAGCTTTGTTTTGCAGAAAGATAAGGGCTTCGCCCTGTCACGCTCAGTTTCAACGAGGAATCGAGTTCTGCAATGCGAGGATATATCTGTTCGCAGTGTTTTTCGATTCCGCCCATGACACCTGGAATACCACGCAAGCCTACTGCACACACCTTCATGCAATTATCATCCTTCAAATCGAGTCCATTTGATTTTCCCACCGATTAGTTTCAACCTGTCACTCTCTTACCGCCCATCCTGCACAAACCTCTCTGCACGCTTACTGAGTACATAGGGTAAGCGCATCCAGATAGCGGTTGACAGCACGTTCAATACTGAATTGGCTAATGCGCTCACGCGCTTTATGCCGATAATGATCCAGCAGTGCATCATCTGCCATCCAGCGCAGTGCTTGCGCCATGGCGGCTTGATCGTTGACAGGTACCAACACCCCGAATTTTGCCTTGAAAGCGCCGTCAGGGTGCACCCGAATGACATCTTGCAAAATCTCTGCCGGTCCAGAATCACAATCGGTGGCAACGACTGGCAGCGACAAAGCCATGGCCTCTGCCATGGCATTGGGAAAGCCTTCTGCAGACGAAGAGAACACGGCGTAGCGTGCTCGGCGCATGATGGCATAAGGATTTTTCTGAAAGCCCCCCAAGACCACCTTCGCGCTCAGATCCAGCTCGTCGATGAGTCTTTGTAGTGCATCCTTTTCGGGGCCTTCACCAAGAATGACTAGTTTTTCCTTGGGTTTGGCGTCGGCATAAGCCCGAATCAACATGGCGAAATTTTTGTTGGGCACCAACCTGCCTACACTGACAATGTAGTCTTGCTCGATGCACAACGCGGGGGGCTGTTCTGCCAGCGCCGCCAATTTCGTCAGATCATACGGGTTGTAGATGACATCTATGCGCTGTTGAGGCACACCAAAATTGGTCTGCAAATCAGCGCCGACGCCTTTTGATACTACCAACACTTTATGCGCCAACGGGTACAAATAGCGTATAACAACTTTGTTTACCCACGCCTTCAAACCACTGCCAAAGTGGCTGGATGTATTCACACGCTCGCTGACAACGCAGCGATAGCCCAACGCGCGCATCGCAAGGATATTCGCGCAATTAGAGCGATTGAGAAAACTCAAGACGACCGTGGGTTCAATCTGCGCCAGCGTTGCGCGCAAACTGAAAATGCTTTTCAGCATCGACCCCTGGCAATTCAGTGTGATTTTATGCACATAAGGGGGAACGTTATAACGCTCAGGTAGAGCGTCCAGCAAAATCAGATAAACATCCGTATGATGCAAAGGGGTAGCAAGCTGCTCAAGCAGAATACTCAGTACGCGCTCCGCGCCGCCCCCCTCCAACGAGTTTATGACGAACACGACGCGCTGACGGGCCGGGCTATTAACCTTAAAATTCATGGCATTTCAACTACTTCACGAAATGGCAGCGCTCAAAGCGGGCGCAAATATTATGCAAGGATACCCGCCATTTCTCGCCAAGACAACGCGAGAGAGTGTGCAGATTACACAATTCAGACAAACCCTTTCGGGCCACTTACCTAACCCAATATGCCCATATTTAATGCGGGCAGTGCGTTTAACGGTAACATTCTGGTGCAAGGCATTGCTGATAAAGCGTCCGCTTCATTTGCCCGTGGCTTGCCAGCGTTTAAGCCGCTCAATTAGTAAGGAAAATGTGCTCATCGTTGCAATTTCTGTGACGTCAGGACCAAAAAAATCCGGGGGAACGAAGGCGTCGGCGGCGGCTTGCGAAGCAAATTCTACCTCTGCCAGCAAGAATTTCAGCGGCGATAAATACTCATCAAAGAAAAAGGTGGCTGACTGCTCGGGCATGCACATGCGACGCTTTTCCAGTTGTCGACCTGCTGTCATTGGCCAAAGCTGCTCGAATTGGGCCTGACTAATGAGTATTTCCACCTCATCACGCGCCACCCCACTTCCATACTTTACCGTTAGCCAGTGTTGCGCATCCACTTCCCGCACACGCACCTCATTGGCGGCGTCGATGGCAAGATACCCCTGACGCATAGAGTGCCACACTGCGTGTTCGCTCGTTTTTGGCAGCGCTGCAAGCAGGTATCGCTTTTCAATTTCCAATGCCATAGGCAACCTCAATAAACACGCACAAAAAAGGCCTCGTTACGAAGCCCCTGTTCCCACACCTCAAACAAGAGATTGGGTTGCTGATCCAAGACCGCACAATTTATCCATTAAAAGCGTGGCGTATCACCGCACTATTTATCCATAAATAGTGTAATGATTTCTTTGGCAATGAAACCGAACATACCGAGCCCCAGTGTCAGAAAAATCGCAAAAGTCCCCATTTTTCCAGCCTTGGACTCCTTGGCCAGTTTGTACATGATATAGAACATATACAAAATCAAGCCCGACACGAGGACATACAAAGACAACATCTCGAACTGCTCAACGGACATACTTCTCTCCTCGTCTGATTTGTCGCCTTGACTAACTTATCGTCTCGTCTGACTTATCATCTCGTCTGACTTATCGTGTTGCCTGACTTTTTGCCTCGACTGACTTGTCGTCTCGAACGATGTATCGCCTCGACTAGAGGCTCATCTCGTCCAAAGGCTCATCTCGTCCAGAAGCTCACCTGGTCCGGATTCTCACCTTTCGGCGATCATCCAGCTCGGCAGCAAGCGCACCGGCCAGCGAACGCGGGCGATTATACTCCCCCGCCCGGATCAGCAAAAGCCGCTTATCCCTCGCTTGATCCCTACTCTGATCAAGGAAAACCGAGGTCCAATCCCATATACTTTGCACAGTGCTCTTAAAAATGTCCGGGAAAACAAGCTTATGCCAGACCACGCAACGCCACTCCCACCGCAGACCTTGCGGTTGAAACGGGTAGCCATCGACACCTATCACGAAAACGTCGCCTACCTGAACCGGGAATGTGCCCAGTACAAAGCGGAGGGCTTTCAGGCATTGAACAAGATCGAGGTTGCCAATCACACCCACCACATTCTCGCCGTCCTGAATGTGGTGGACGATAGCTGTATCGTAGCGCCCGATGAACTGGGCTTGTCCGAGCAAAGTTTTACCCAACTGGGGCTTGAAGAAGGCGAATCCGTCAGTGTTGCACATGCGGAGCCGCCGCATTCACTGGAACATGTCCGCGCAAAGCTCTCAGGCGAGCGACTGTCGCAAGCGCAGCTGAAGGCCATCGTGATGGATATTGCCGATAATCGCTATTCCAAACCTGAAATCGCTGCATTTCTTGTAACGGTGGCTGAGACCGGCCTGGATCGTGATGAAGTGCTGTATCTGACCCGGGCCATGGTCGAATCGGGACATCGCCTCAACTGGCATGAGTCGGTGGTGGTCGACAAACACTGCATCGGCGGCATACCCGGCAATCGCACGTCGATGATTGTAGTGCCCATTGTCGCCGCCTACGGCCTGCTATGCCCTAAAACGTCGAGTCGCGCCATTACCTCTCCTGCTGGCACCGCCGACACCATGGAAGTGCTGGCAGAAGTCGATTTGCCACCGGATCGCTTGCACCAGATCGTGCGCGAGGAGAAAGGCTGCCTGGCCTGGGGCGGCACCGCTCGTTTGGCCCCAGTCGACGATATCCTTATCTCGGTGGAACGCCCCCTCAATATCGATTCCCAGGCACAGATGGTGGCCTCCATCTTGTCGAAAAAGTCTGCCTGCGGCTCTACCCACCTGTTGATTGATATCCCCACCGGCCCCACCGCCAAGGTGCGCTCCGCCCGCGAAGCGATTCAACTGCGCAAACTGTTTGAATATGTAGGGAGCCGTATGGGCATGCAGATTCAGGTGATCATTACCGACGGCCGCCAGCCGATCGGGCGCGGCATAGGCCCAGCCCTGGAAGCACAGGATGTCATGCAAGTGCTGCAGAATTCGCCCGATGCACCGCACGATCTTCGAGAAAAATCGCTGCAATTAGCCGGACGTTTAATTGAATTCGACACTTATGTACGCGGCGGCGAAGGCTACAACATTGCTCGCGACATACTGGATTCCGGGCGTGCGCTGGCCAAAATGGAGGCGCTGATTCGCGCGCAAGGACCACAAACCCGACACTGGCCACTGGGCAGTCTGACGCATGAGGTGGTTGCGCAACGCGATGGTTACGTGGCATCCATCGACAACCTTGCGTTGGCACGGATTGCGCGCTTGGCCGGAGCACCGATGGATAAAGGCGCCGGCGTTTTCCTCCTGAAAAAGCTGGGGGATCCAGTCACTGCGGGCGCCCCCCTCTATCGCATTTATGCCCAGTTTCCGGCAGACATGCAGTTTGCCCTCAAGTGGTCAGAAAGCCATTGTGGTTACGATATCGCCGATACCGCGCCGCCGATGTATTCGTGGCTGGAATAATCGTGAGCGCTTGCTACGATACGGAGACGACACTTGCACAAGCGTCTCTGACCGCCACCCACACGAGCGAATCCACATGCTAATTCTTGGTTTTGAAGAATATTTGCAACCCGCCCAAATGCTGGCCGACGCGTTGCATGCGGAGTTGAGAACGGTGGCCATCCACACCTTTCCCGATGGCGAAAGCAAAATCACGTTGCCAACGCCACTACCCGCTACAGTAGTGTTGGTACGCACGCTCAACCACCCGAATGCCAAGCTCCTGGAATTGTTAATCGCTGCCGACGCCGCCCGCCAAAACGGCGCCCAAAGGGTGTTTCTGGTAGCGCCCTACCTGTGTTACATGCGACAGGACATTGCCTTCAGCCCCGGGGAAGCGATCAGCCAGAAAATCGTCGGTGCGCTGCTCGCCGACCATTTCGACGCGGTGATTACTGTGGACCCTCACCTGCATCGCATCACGGAATTGCGCGAAGCCATACCCAAAGGGGAAGCCATCTCGTTGAGCGCGGCCCCGCTGATGGGCAACGTTATTTTACGCAGCGGGCAGCGCCCCTTACTGGTCGGCCCCGATGAAGAATCCGCACAATGGGTGAAACAGGTAGCAGCCCCCGCCAAGTTGGATTACGTGGTCGCAGGCAAATTACGGCGTGGGGACCGAGATGTTGAAATCACGCTTCCCGATTACGATTATAACGGGCGCGATGCATTATTGGTCGATGACATGATCAGTAGCGGCCACACGCTAATGCGTTGCGCGCAGCAATTAAACGCACAGGGATGTCGTAGCGTTTCGGCGCTTTGCACCCACCCGCTGCTTGCACCCGGCGCCGAAGAAGCCTTGCAAAGTGCAGGCATAACGTCGCTGCTCAGTACCGACAGCATTCTGCATGCCAGCAACAAGATTGCGTTAACGCCTCTGCTCGCTGACGCCCTGCGTTCACTGACCAACTAGAAAAAATCTGAACTAAACGAAGAGTAGCCTGCTGTGTCACCCCAGCAGGCTAGCTTTCTACACTCAGGAATTGCCGCGATTGTCTTCCATGCGGCGCACGAAGTCCTGCATGATTTGCTCATACAGGTCATCACCGAGAAACTTATCCTCAACGCCGGAATCCACGTTTGGATTGTCATTGACTTCAATCACCACCGCACGATCGCCCGCCTGCTTCAGATCCACCCCGTAGAGGCTGTCCCCTATCAGTTTGGTTGCTTTGAGCGCCGCATCCAACACATGCTTGGGCACTTCATAGGTGGGCAAGGTGTCAAAGTTCCCCGCAGAAACCCGCGTGCCACCGTGTTGATAAATCTGCCAATGGTTTTTCACCATGTAATAACGGCAGGCATACAGGGGTTTGTTGTTGAGCACGCCAATGCGCCAGTCGAATTCGGTGTACATGAATTCCTGCGCCAACAACAATGACGAATTCTGGAACAGCTCTTTACACTGATCCATCAACTCCTGCTCATTCTTGACCTTGACGACACCGCGTGAAAACGCACCGTCAGGTATTTTCAACACCATGGGAAACCCCAGATCCTCAATCGCATGCTGCATTCGCTCGCGATCATTCTTGATCAGGATGTGGGTTTTCGGTACCGGCACTTTATTGGTGGTCAGCAAGTCCGCCAGATAAATCTTGTTGGTGCAACGCAAAATCGAGGTAGGGTCATCGATGACAACCATTCCTTCCGACTCAGCTTTCTTGGCAAATTTATAGGTGTGATGATCAATCGATGTGGTTTCGCGAATAAACAGGCTGTCGTATTCAGCCAGGCGAATGAAGTCTCGTTTCTCGATCAGCTCGGCATCAACCCCCAGGCTGCGGCCCGCCTTGATGAATTTCTTCAGTGCTGCACTGTCGCTGGGCGGTAGTTTTTCTTGCGAGTTGACCAGAATGGCCATGTCATAACGATACTTGCGACGGGCGCGGGGCGCCTTCCACACTTTGCGGCTGAAAATATCCAGCGCATTGGCAAACTGAGTTTGTTCTTCGTCATCCAGTGTCTTTGGCGATACGGGCGTGAGATCGACTATTTGCCAGGTTTTGCGTTTTTTCAGCTCGATTTCCAGAATCGGACACGGCAGGCGCTCGAAAATCGACTTGGACAAATCCTCGAATTCTTCACGGTCGGTCTCACCAAAAAAACTTTTGATGATGATGGTTTCCTCACCTTCTTTGGTGGTGCGCGACAATGATTTTTCGGCGAGGTCGTCCATGCCTTCGAGCTGCAGTACGTATAACGATCGGCGACCGAGATCGTTGAGCGTCTTCACCGACGGCAACACGTGCTGGCCACGGGCTTCAGCCAGCAATGAACAATAATACCCTTTGCTGAGGTAGCGATAGCTGCGACAGAGGTTGATCACCTGCGTTCTCGCCTGCTTCACCCCATGGCCGCGAGCCAGGTAATCCTCAAACGTAATAACGTTGTCACTGGGAAAATATGGGCCCCAATCCTTGAGATCATCTACAACTATGTACAGGTTGGTCATTTACGTACTGATTCCTGGCGCGGTTACAAAATAGAGCTACAAAAAACGTAATGCAAAAACTGCTTGCGACAAGGGGCGCTGACATCAACAATTAATCCATCACTGTTTTCATGTCGTCGACACCCCCATCCTAAAACGTACCCATTTTTGAGCACACGGCTGATCGAGTACCTTATGCTGGCACCCACACTGAGCGCAACGACCTTGCAGAGCTTCGCACAGGACTATCAGAACGCCCGTCACAAATTTCTAGGGGCGATGAGTGAGGTTCAGATGGCCCACAATCATCGTGCCTTGTCCTACGCTGGTCAAGGGCCGCTTGGCGAATCCCTTTACACAGATGTGGTCTGGCTGGGCAATCCAGAGGCCACCCGCGTATTGGTGGTGATTTCTGCAACGCACGGCGTCGAGGGCTTCGCCGGCTCGGCGATTCAAATCGACCTGATACAGCGCATTAAGTTCAATAACGGCTGGCCGGCAGACCTTGCCATTCTTATCGTTCACGCGCTCAATCCGCATGGGTTTGCCTGGTTGCGCCGCTGCAATGAAGATGGCACCGATCTTAACCGCAATTTTGTTGATTTTAGCCATCCTCGGCCAGAAAACCCAGGCTATACCGAACTGGCCAACGCAATCGTACCCAACACCATGAATTGGCAGGCCGCAGACGCGCAACTGGGCACTTATTTGCAAACCCACGGCCAACGCGACTATGAGCTCGCCGTTAGCGGCGGCCAATACAGTCACGACACCGGCTTGTTTTTTGGCGGTCACCGCGCAAGCCAGGCACGCGCCTACATTGAGCAGCTTATGCTCGAACACCAGTTGGGCAACCGTCAGCTCGCCGTTATCGATATTCACACCGGGCTTGGGCCTTTTGGGTACGGCGAAATCATCTGTGATCACCCACTTGAAACCGCTGGCATCGCAATTGCGCATCGCTGGTTTGGCGATGCAGTAACGTTGCCAGCCGCAGGCACTTCGACGTCGGTCCCCAAACAAGGCTTGCTCGATTACGCCTGGCACGCCATCATGAACCAGCACCCACATTCTCCTCCGAGTTGCTTTGTCACGCTCGAATTCGGCACCTATCCTATTCAGAACATGTTTGAGGCATTACGCCATGATCACTGGTTGCACGCCCGCAGCCCCGTCGATTGGCAGCACCCCGACACGCAAAAGATAAAAGCAGGGATACGCAGACAGTTTTACCCTGATACCCCCGCATGGCAGGCGATGGTACTGTTCCAGGGACGCCAAACCATCGATATGGCCATAAGAGGCTTGCTCAGTGACTAATACCCCCAAGCAACGGTCGATTCCCACACCCGAGCTTACCCAGACAGCGGTGGCGACCGTATTACCGACCCCCACACCGCCCGGTGTCGTCCTTCGTCGTGCGACAGAAGACGACATCGATAACATGTTGCATATTGAAAACGAAGTCTTTCAAACCGATCGCATGAGCCGTCGCAGCATGCGCCGCTTGATTGAGTCAGAGAGCGATTGTTTTTTGGTGGCGACCTGTAACGACGAGATTGCAGGGTACGCCGTGTTTTTTCTGCATCGCGGTAACAGCCTGTCACGCCTGTATTCCATTGCCACTGCCCCCCGTTTTCAGGGCCAAGGCATTGCACGCGCATTGTTGCAGGAGGGTGAGCATATCGCCGCCAACAATGGCCGCATCTATATGCGCCTGGAAGTGCGAAAAGACAATCTCGGCGCCATTCGCCTTTACGAAAAGCTAGGCTATCGCCAGTTCGGCTATTACGAAGACTATTACGAGGATCATCAGGATGCGTTACGCTTTCAAAAGCGCATTATTCACTATGATGGTTCCAAAACTTTGCGGGTTGTGCCCTACTATCCGCAAAACACGGGCTTTACTTGCGGGCCTGCTGCATTGATGATGGCCATGAATTGCCTGTCGAGCGAATACACCTTCAGCCCACGCGAAGAATTGCAGATCTGGCGCGAAGCCACCACCATTTATATGACCTCCGGGCACGGCGGATGCGATCCCTATGGCTTAGCGTTAGCCGCGCACCAACGCGGGTTTCGACCCATAGTCTATGTCAGCCAAGAGGGGCCCCTATTTCTCGATACTGTGCGCACCAAAGACAAAAAAGATGTGATGACGCTGGTGTATGAAGACTTTGCCGACAAAATTAGCAACGCCGGTATTAAGGTGCATAAAGCGGCCATTTCCCAAACTGTCTTGCGAGATCACCTTAAAAAAGGCGGCATACCCATCATTTTGATCAGTGTCTATCAAATGTGGAAAAAAAAGGCGCCACACTGGGTTCTGGTGACCGCCGTCGACGACAAGTTTTTCTACATTAACGACCCGGAACTTGATCCCAATACCAATCTGCGCCCCATTGATTTTCAGTACATTCCCATCTCGGTAAATGCATTTGATCGCATTACCCAGTTCGGGCAAAGCCGGCTGAGAACTGCCGTTATCATCTATAAGGATTGATCATCGGCATGGCGACCACAGAGACCACTCCCCAACGATTGCTGCAGTGTGAAGCCGTCTGTTTGACGGATCGCTTTGAATTCAAGGCGCTGGGTGAAAGGCTTATGTCCACCTATCGTTGCAGCCTTTATCGAGATGTATTGGGCATCGAAATCCAGCAAGGTTTCTGCTTTATATTTCCTTACGGCGTGGTCGTGCACTGGAATCTCAATGAAGATTTCAAAACCAAAATTCGCAACGAACTGATGCCCTTCGTCAATACGGTCAACCAACAACCGGAAACCGAGATATACAGTTACAGCGAAGGCCACGACAACTATCGCATCACCCGCGACCACATTGAAATCCTAGCGGCTCAGCCCCTGCCGCTTATCGCGATTTCGCATGCCATGGCGCAATCGATCAAACTCAGCGTGTTTGAAGGCCAGGCGCTGCAAACGATACTGGATACGGCCCATATTCCCCGTGCGCTTGCAGAAAGTGGTCGCATCTCCCTGCCCCGCAAAGAAACGGCCAAGATCCGTGGGCGCCTGTTTCTGACAAAAAGCGATATCATTCTCAAATACGACTTGCTGGACACCCCCGAATTCTTCTGGGAATACCCGGAACTCGACAGCATTTACCAGGTATTCGCCAATTACCTGGAAATACGCACGCGCACCAATGTGCTGTCACAACGCCTGGAAACCATTCGGGAATTGTTTGAAATGCTCGCAGACGAGCAAAAACACCAGCACTCCTCGACCCTGGAATGGATCATCATCTGGCTGATTGCTGTCGAGCTGGTGATTTTTCTGATTAATGATGTAATGCTGAAAACCTGAGGCTCATGCCCCAGGTTTTTCAGAGACGTTGGCTGCGTTTTGGCCCTCGCTTGTGGCGTTACGCTGGCGAGACAGAAACTGCAGCCCCAATTCAAACGCGCTGTCGGTCATTTTCACCAGGGCGGCGAAATCCTCATCACTGATTTCACGTGCTTTGTCGCGCGAGCGCATGATATTCACGAATGAACGTTCCCGTTCATACTGCAATGGAATCCGCCCCACGCCCCAATCATTTAAAAACTGCCACACTTCTGGATCGTAGGTACGCACCATACGAATTACAAACGGTAACGGGTCATGTCGCGCCAACACGCTGGAAAGCCGCAGAATCAGTTCAAACGACAGAGTGGCCGTGCCCTGCTCAATGGCATCGAGAATGGAGTTATCCTCCACATCGAGCGCCGCAGCCAGCTCGTTACTGGTAAGCCCGGCTAGATCCCGCAACTCATGCAGGTAGCTACCTGCTTCGCGCAGCATATTGCTCTGCTCGGGCGTCAACTTGGCCAATTGTTCGGCAGAGAACACCACCACCCCGACCATACGAAAGGGCCAGCTGCCCCACGTCATCAACTGATCCTTGACCGAGCCCACCAGGCCAGAAAGTTGCCCGAACAACGACATTTCCTCGCGAGGTGTGTCTTTGCCTTTACTGCGTGATTTTTTCGAGCGTTTGGTAATCAAAGAATATTCCTTGAGCGGTTGCTGGTGCAGACATGAGAACGACAACAACCTTGCTCAACAATCAAAGCGTTGCCACCCGCGAGTAGGCTTCCAGATCCTGTGAGAATGCCTGGTGCGTATCAAACATGAGTTTCCGCAATTCCACCGACACTTGCGGGTCGGGAATAATGCGATCGTTGACGATACCCATGCCGAATTGCACAAAGAAATTGTTCAAGCCTTCAAAGGTGGTCTGTGTATCCAGTGTTGCCAACGTCGCCCCTTGCGGTTGACTGTATTCTAACGAGGTTACCAACCCTTGTCCGCCATTCCCTTCGCACATGACCCGCAAAAAATCCCGCATCATTGAATCAATATTCGACGGCATCAGCACATCGATAACGGCCGTTGGCATTATCCCCAAGGCGTTTCCAGACACTTTAACATCGGGAACGCGTGTCATGGACGCTACCGTTTTCGCACCGTTTTCTGTCGGTGTAAAATCAAGCGATATACGGATGTCTTTCATATCGGTCACCACGCCCAGAATTTTCATGCGGGCTTCGGCGAGCAAATCTAGATGCCAGGGCTTTTTGAACATCTCTGTCAATGGCTGTGCACCCACCTTGCCATCTTTCACCGGCATCAAATACCCGTCTTTCACATAGGCTTCAAAGCGCGCCATTAATTTTTCCGAATCCAGCGATACCCGGAATACATCCCCTTGCTCGCCCACCGCTCGCAGATCGGTTTTATTAAGACTGCCAAGATTTGCCAAATGCGAAGCCAAGGCGGGATAACCGTTTTTCATCTTGTCTGGATTGATGACAAAGCGGGCATTGAGCTTTTTGTAATCTGCACCCGGGACATCCTCGACCACCACATCATCGAAATGCCCGAGCGTGGCCAGCAAATCCCACTGCGCCGGAAAGGCTGCCCACAAGGGGGCAAGAATTTCGATATCTTCTTCGCCCAGCGAGGCGTTCATCGCAGTGACGCGTTTACGATACACTTCGCCCTCTTGCCAACGTGCGGATTCATTGAAAGTGTTGTCACCCTTTACCACGATGCGCAGGGTTTCCTCGACCGCTTGCGCAACCGCTGGCCACCCCACCGTTCCCATGCCGATGCTGACATTGGTATCGACCAGATAGGTTTCACGCGGGCCTTTCATTTCGCGTGCTTTGACCAGCACGGCCACTTCGCCGAAATCGTTCGGTCGAGCCCCGTTTTGATACTGTGATGTCACCTGAGGCCCAACGTTATAACGGCCATTCTCGACGACGCCATGCACTTGCAGGTAATGCCAGTCGCCTTTGCGTTCCGGCAACAGTTCATAGAATTTCTTGAGATCAAAGCGCTCGAACGACGCCCATAATCCATCAACAAATTGTTCGGTTTGCTCGTCGAAACGGGTGTTGCTCAGCATGACTTTTTGCAGGGAGGATATTTCACGCAACGCGTTGACAGCTCGCTTTTCATTGCCCTGCCCAGCGAAGGCAACAGGCGGCTGCCAACCGCGGCTAATTATTTGCGAGATCGGCACTTGTGAGATAGCCACTTGCGAATTCAATGCCTGTGAATTCAAAGTCTGTGCGGCTTCGGTAGTCAATGCAGGGGAGCTGGCGGAAAGCGGTGAAGACAATAACGAAGTAGCGAGCGCAGCACAGGCAAGTGCTGCGGACATGCGTCCGGCAGGTGTCATGGCGAGAATCCTTTGTTCTTGTTATTGACTGTTCTTGTTATTGAGGAAACAGAACCAAAGATGCCATGAAAAATTCAAAATCGTCAATGACTCCCTGGCCTCTCAACACAGGCCAGGGAGCCAAGCCTTAACCGAGCAACAGCGTGCCCAGCCCACCCAGGATCACCAGACCGGTACACACGACAGCACCAATGAACCAGGGCTTGGTGTAAACGGGTTCAGGTGGGGGCAACAGAACAGGAATAACGACATCCACATCGGTCGCAAATACGATTTCCATACGGCCTAACAGCAATCTGTCGCCATGCGTGAGCGCATGACTGGTTTCAACTTCACCATTGACGACCAGGGCATTGCGAGCGTTGGTCACAGCAATCTGCCAACCTTCCGCACCGCGCACAATGCGTGCGTGGTCTTGTGACACCGTGCCATCATTGACGCGAAGTTCGCAGGACTCGCCCCGACCGATACGCCAGGTCGTACCTAGCGGTTGATCCGCAATGGGGAAAATCTTGCCACGCAAGGGCGCCGTCATGACCACAAGACGAGGGCCATCCCCCGGAACGCGCGGTGTACTGATATTGAACGACAAGCGCGCACGATCGGCCTTGAGCGCCAATTCGGCACCACTCAGGATGCGGGTGGAATTTGAATCATCAGGAACATTCACACGCGCGAAGCTGTCAGCACGCGGACGCGAGAAGGAGTCCGGTGTAAAACCAGCCTCAGACGCTGGAAACGGGCGTGCTGCGGGAGCAGGTACCGCTTCATTTGCGGCCGGCTCGGACACCGGTTGCAAACGTGGCGTATCGCGTCGCGGCGCCAGGCTCGCAGGTGCCGCCATGATCATGGTGGCTTCTGCATCGCCCGAACGGCCCGATACAAGTCGGAACCGCTCGGTGTGAAAAACAATCTCATCGCCCATCGACAGCATTTTCGGGGCGGTCAGGCGAATACCATTAACGTAAGTACCATTGGTAGAATTGAGGTCTTCGAGAATAACGCCCGCCGTGGTGACCCGAATCTTGGCGTGGTAGCGCGAGATATGCCCGCTCATGACGGGGATCTGGCACTCGGCCTCCCGCCCTACCAACATGTCACCATGCAACGCGAATTCTTTACCCGTGGTCATGGCTCGCAACACCCATTGACGGTTCGCCACTCCGCCGGTACGTGCTGCATCACTCACTGAATCTTGATGACTATTCATGCCATTATCCTCGCTATCCAT
>CAYYPW010000020.1:60924-98180 GCA_964473645.1 uncultured Moraxellaceae bacterium | reverse complement strand
CCCACAAACCGGCAATCTGCGGAAACGGCGGCTTCGAGCGCGGGTTGGCACGACGGCCTTCCAGCGAGTTGATCAGCGCCGTTTCTTCACCGCAGATATAACGGCCAGCCCCGGTGTGCACATGCAGATCCAAGCTCCAGCTTGTTCCCAGAATATTCTCACCCAGGAACCCTGCCGCTTTGGCTTCTTCAATCGCCGCGTTCAAACGATCAGCGGCTACCACATATTCGCCGCGTAAAAAGATATACGCGCGTGTGGCTTGAATCGCCCAGGCAGCAACAATCATCGCCTCTACCAGCTGATGGGGCATATTCTCCATCAGCATGCGGTCTTTAAATGTACCAGGTTCCATTTCATCGGCGTTGCAGACCAGGTATTTTGGGCCCGCATCAGGTCCCATGGGGATCAACGACCACTTCACCCCGGTCGGAAAACCTGCACCGCCACGACCACGCAAGGAGGATTCTTTCACCACCTGTTGCACTTCAGTCGGTTTCATTTCGGTGAGGGCTTTGCGCAGCGCGACATAGCCTTCCATGGATTCGTAGGTTTTGATATCCAACACCGGTTTGCCGGCTGTGCAATAACGCCAGGTCAAGGGGTGGGTTTCGGGGCCGATATTAGTCAAACCATGGTTGACCAAGGAACCGCCTGCCAAAGCGCTATTTGCTGAAGATCGGGTTACCGGGGCGCTCATTTGTATTGCTCCAATACGTTGTCGAGCGTATCGACCGACAAATTGAAGTGCGTGTCATCATTGATCATCAACACCGGGCCGCGATCGCAGGCACCCAGACAGCAGATCGGCAACAACGTAAAACGATTGTCTGCCGTAGTCTGGCCTGGCTTGATGCCCAACCGCGTTTGCAGCGCTTGATACACCTCTTCAAAGCCTGTCAAAAAGCAGCCGATACTGTCGCAGACTGCAATGACGTTGCGGCCTACCGGGCGACGGTAGATACGGTTGTAAAACGTGGCCACGCCTTCAACATCAGAGCCGGGAATGCCAATCACTTCGGCGATCGCTCGGATCGCACCATCAGGCACCCAACCGTGACGACGTTGCACAATCTTGAGGGCATCAATGCTGGCCGCACGCGAATCGTCATAATGATGAATACAATGCTCCATCTCCGCACGATCTTCAGCGGTCAGTACATAGGGTTCGCCACGATCGGTGACGATGATCTGGTTCATGCTCTTGTTACCAGTGAGGTTAGCGGTCGACATCGGCCATCACAAAATCAATACTTGCCAAATATGCGATCAGGTCGGGGATCATGCTGCCACGAATCACCGACGGGATCTGTTGCAGATGCGCGAAGCTCGGCGTACGAATACGCGTGCGATAGCTCATCGTGCTGCGATCACTGACCAGGTAATAACTGTTAATGCCCTTGGTGGCCTCGATCAACTGACAGGCTTCACCGGCAGGCATGACAGGACCCCACGTCACACTCAGGAAGTGCGTTATGAGGGTTTCAATATCTTGTAACGTGCGCTCTTTGGGCGGCGGACAGGTCAGCGGGTGATCGGCCTTGTAGGGCCCGGCCGGCATGTTGTCCATACATTGTTTGATGATGCGCAAGCTCTGACGCATTTCTTCGATACGCACCAGACAGCGATCATACGCATCGCCGTTGTCGCGCACAGCGACATCAAATTCAAAGTTTTCATACCCCGAATACGGGCGCGCTTTACGCAAATCGAAGGGAATACCCGTTGCCCGCAAGCCTGGCCCCGTAGTGCCCCACGCCAAGGCCTCATCTGAGTTGTATTGTGCAACGCCGATGGTGCGTGACCGCAAAATACCGTTTTTGATCGCGGCTTTTTCGTAACCGTCGAGACGCTTGGGCATCCACTCCAGGAATTCCCGCACCAGACGATCCCAGCCGTTTGGCAGATCGTGAGCAACGCCGCCGATGCGGTACCACGCCGGGTGCATACGGAACCCGGTAATCGCCTCGATCACGTCATACGCTTTCTGACGGTCGGTGAACATGAAAAAGATCGGCGTCATGGCCCCCACGTCAATGATGTAGGTACCCAGGAACAACAGATGGCTGGTGATACGGAAGAACTCCGCCAGCATGACGCGAATGACTTTGACACGATCCGGCACTTCGATACCGGCGAGCTTTTCTACCGCCAGCACATAAGGCAGGTTGTTCATTACGCCGCCCAGATAATCGATCCGGTCGGTGTAGGGAATATAGCTATGCCACGATTGACGCTCGGCCATCTTTTCCGCACCACGGTGGTGGTAGCCGATTTCCGGCACGCAGTCGACGATCTCTTCGCCATCGAGTTGCAGAATAATGCGGAACGCACCGTGCGCACTGGGATGGTTAGGGCCCAGGTTGAGGAACATATAATCCTCATCACGCGTGCTGCGTTTCATGCCCCACTCTTCTGGATTGAATCGCAGAGATTCCTGCGCTTCATCTTGACGAGCGGCGGTCAGCACGAATGGATCGAATTCTGTCGCGCGCGCGGGATAATCCTTACGCAGCGGATGTCCGGTCCAATAACGGGGCAGCAATATCCGATAGAGATGCGGATGACCGTCGAAGTTGACGCCAAAGAGGTCGTACACTTCACGCTCATACCAGTTGGCGTTGGGCCAGATACCCAACACGGTAGGCAGATTCAGATCACCTTCTGCCAGCGCCACTTTGATGCGTACGTCGCTATTACGCTCAATCGACAACAGGTGATAAAACACCGTGAAATCAGATTTGGGTTGGCCATCGCGGATATTGCGCAAGCGTTCGTCGATGGCGCTCAAATCGAGCAGCATCACATAAGGCTTGGACACACCCCGCAGGAATTTCAGGACTTCAACCAGTTGCTGACGTTCAACCCAGAGCGTAGGCAAGTTGTCACGATTGGTCTGAAAGACAAACGAGCCTTCGCCAAATCGATCATAGAGTTCGCGCACGACGGCATGTTCGGTGCCTAACGCCGTGCTTACGGTTGCGTTTGTAGATGCAGTTGCACCAATATTTGCAGTTGCGCCAATAGTTGCTGTTACAGTGTCAGCCATGTCTTTCGTTACCAAAAGTTTGCGTCGCTTTCTACCAAATGAGTGATGCCGACGAGAGATGATTTTCCACTAAAGGTGCAAATCAGACTTCGTCGGGGCTACGCAGATTCGTAACGGCAATGCGTTGATCACGACGCGCTTCACGCTCCGACGGCATTTCTGCCTTGTAAACGCCTTGATCACCGACCACCCATGACAGGGGGCGGCGTTCTTTGCCAATTGAATCCTGCAACAACATCAATGCTTGCAGAAATGCTTCCGGACGCGGTGGGCAGCCAGGCACGTACACGTCTACCGGCAGGAATTTATCAACGCCCTGTACCACCGAGTAGATATCATACATACCGCCGGAATTGGCACAGGCGCCCATGGAAATGACCCAACGCGGCTCCAGCATCTGTTCATAAAGACGCTGCACCACCGGTGCCATCTTGATAAAACACGTACCGGCAACAATCATCAGATCCGCCTGACGCGGCGATGCACGCAACACTTCAGAACCGAAGCGGGCGAGATCGTGGGGAGAAGTAAAAGCAGTCGAGACTTCGACATAGCAGCAGGACAGGCCGAAGTTATACGGCCAGATGGAGTTTTTTCGCCCCCAGTTGACGGCACCATGCAGCATCTCTTCGAGTTTGCCGACGAACACGTTCTTGTGAACATGCTCTTCGAGCGGGTCGTTGACCTGCTGGGTCTGCTCAATAGGATAACGGTCGTGTGGCCCATCCGGGTTCACACGCGTCAACGTGTACTTCATGTCGTGCCCCTCTCTCAGGAGAGCGGTTATTTCTTGGTAGCCATGTTGCGCCGACGGCCCTCAGGAGCCCAATCGAGCGCCCCCAATCGCCAGACATAAACCAAACCTACCAGGAGAACCGCTACAAAAATGGAAACTTCGATGAACCCGACCCAGCCCGCTTCGCGGACGCACACGGCCCATGCGTAAAGGAACAGCGCCTCTACGTCAAAAATCACAAAGAGCATGGCAACGAGATAAAATTTGGCAGAGAGGCGAAGACGCGCACCGCCGACAGAAACGACACCGGATTCAAACGGTTCGTTTTTAGCACGCCCCCAGTTGCGGCCACCCAACCAGACAGGCACAAACAGCATAACGCACACAATAAAGACCACACCGCCAAGGAACACGCCTAACGACCAGTGCTGTGCGAGGGTTTCGATAGAAGTCACGTGCTGTTCCTTACCTGAAAACGTAGTGGAACCCAAGCTGTCCAAGCCACCCCAGACTTCGTTTTCAGTGGGGCTAAAGGCAGCGACCTTGGCTAAAACGGATGCAGATTATATACACCAGAAATCAAAATGCACGAAGAAATGGGCTTATCCAGTCAAGTTTTGATGGTAGACACCAAACCCATATCCTTCAAATGCAAATAAAAATAATACCGCCGAGGGATTCAGGCACCCTCTGTGCCACACACTGCACAATTCGGATCTTTTCGTATCCTCATTGTACGAAAATCAGACGACATGGCATCCCATAACAACAGACGCCCAACATAGCTGCTTTTCAATCCCGCAAGCACTTTTAGTGCCTCAACCGCCTGCAGCGAGCCCATCACACCCACTACCGGTGCCAGTATCCCATTCGTCGAGCAGCGCATGTCTTCCTGCCCGGTTTCGTCATACAAGCAGCGATAACAAGGGCTTTCACTCTGGCGTGGATCGAATACGCTCAGCTGCCCCTCCATTCGAATCGCTGCCCCTGAGATAAGCGGCTTAGCGTGCTTGACGCTCATTTGGTTCAGCAGAAATCGGGTGGCGAAATTATCTGAGCAATCGACACAAATATCCACCCTCTCAAAGAGGGTATCTGCGAGCGCCATGTCGAGCTTTTCAGCGATTATTTCCAAAGAGGTATTGGGGTTGATGCCCGCAAGCGTTTGTGCGGCGGACTGAGCTTTGTTAATACCCACAGAGGATTCACGGTGGACTATTTGTCGCTGAAGATTGCTGGTGTCTACCGCATCAAAATCCACCAGGACCAAGCGCCCAACACCCGCAGCAGCGAGATAAAGCGCTACCGGACTGCCAAGCCCACCCAACCCAACGACCAATGCGGTGGCCGCACAAATGCGCTCCTGCCCCTCGATGTCAATCTGGGGCAACATAATTTGCCGACTATAACGAAGCAACTGCTGGTCGTTCACCGCTCTCCCCCTTCGGGTCGCCAAAGCCCCAGTGTGACACGTGGCTGACCACCTAGATCCATGCAGGTTTGCACCGCTACAAACCCCGCTTGCCGAAACAGCTGCGCCACGCTCTCCGCCTGCGAAAACCCATGCTCAACTGCCAACAACCCATTCGGGTTCAAATGGGGCGGCGCTGCGGCAATGATATTGTGCAGATCAGCCAGTCCATCCTGCTGAGCAACGAGTGCGCTCGGCGGCTCAAATCGAACCCCGTCCCCTGTCAGATGTGGATCATCTGCATCGATATAGGGAGGATTCGACACAATCACATCGAACCGTCGTGCCGCCAAACCACCGTACCAGTCGGATTCAATACATTCGATCACCAAGCCACAGCGCGCCGCATTTTCATGCGCAAGCGCGACGGCTTGCGGAACACGATCGACAGCGGTAACACGCCACGCTGGTCGCTCACTCTTTAATGCCAACGCGATTGCGCCCGTACCAGTCCCCAGATCAAGTACATCATGGTACTCGACAGACCGATGCTGCAGGACAATTTCAACGAGCAACTCAGTGTCCGGCCGAGGAATCAGGGTATGTGGCGCCACCTTGAGTGGAAGCGACCAGAATTCCTGCTCCCCTATTAAATAAGCCACCGGCTCCCCGGCTTGGCGACGCTCGATCAACGCGAAAAAAGCCTCTTGTGCAGCTATTTCAAGCAACTCATCCTCGTGCGCGCGCAACCATGCGCGACCGCGTGAAAGCACATTCCCGAGCAGCAATTCGGCATCGAGGCGCGGTGTGGAAGACTGCGTCGTCAGTCGGGTACTTGCCTCCTTGATCGCCTGCCCCACCCACATGTATGCGACTCCAACGACTTAAACGTTATCGGCTAACGCGGCCAATTGATCCGCCTGGTACTCGCTTTGTAACGCCTGAATTACATCGCCCATATCGCCTTCGACAATCTCGTTGAGGCGATAAAGCGTGAGATTGATTCGATGATCCGTCAAACGACCCTGCGGAAAATTGTAGGTGCGAATGCGCTCCGAGCGATCGCCGCTCCCCACCAGCAAACGGCGGGTTTCACTGGTTTGTTTGGCCTGCGCATCCTGAGCATTGCTCAGCAATCGCGCTTTTAGCAGCGACATGGCTTTTGCACGGTTTTTATGTTGTGAACGCTCATCCTGACACTCAACCACTGTGCCGGTGGGGAGGTGGGTAAGACGTACCGCCGAATCGGTGGTGTTAACGTGCTGGCCACCCGCCCCTGATGAGCGGAAGGTGTCGAGCTTGATATCTTCGGGGCGGATATTGATGTCTTCTATCTCATCGGCTTCGGGCAATATGGCTACAGTGCATGCCGAAGTATGTATGCGTCCTTGCGCTTCGGTGGCAGGCACCCGCTGCACACGATGTGCGCCAGACTCGAATTTTAGGCGCGAATACACATTCTGGCCCGCGATACGACTGATGATCTCTTTGTAACCGCCATGCTCACCAGCATTTTCACTGATGATCTCGACCCGCCACCCTTGCGATTCTGCATAGCGCGAATACATGCGAAATAAGTCGCCGGCAAAAATTGCCGCTTCGTCGCCCCCGGTACCGGCGCGAATTTCAAGGTAGATGTTACGCGCATCATTAGGGTCTTTGGGTAACATCAAGCGCTGCAAATCCACTTCCAGCGCATCCCGCTGTACTTGCCCCGCCTTGAATTCTTCTTCACCCATGTCGCGCATGTCAGGATCGGCGTCATCCATCAACAGACGCGCAGCATCGATATCATTGAGCACCTGACGGTAGTCGTTAAAGCATTTTACTACCGGCTCCAATTCCGCAAACTCCTGTGACAGCTTGCGAAATTTGTTCTGATCAGAGATAACGCTAGCCTCGGACAGCAAGGCCGCCACTTCTTCGTGACGTTCTGCAATGGATTCAAGCTTGCGCTTGAGCGACTCTTTCATGCCTGGTTTTCCAATCGAATGCTTCTTTTAAGTAGCTAACGGGCTTACTTCTGTTTTGACTGTTGGTATGCATCAGTCTCTGCGGCAAGCCCAAATAAATCTCTCGCCCATTCCAGACGATCCAGCCGCCCTTCTTCTGCTGCCTTTTTTAACTGAATGCTGGGGTGGTGCATGACCTTGTTGACCAGGGCGTTCCCCAATCGCTGCAGCACTTCTCCAGGGTCAGCCCCCTGACGTATTTGAGTCAGTGCTTTTTCTAACTCGGCGTCGCGAATTTGCTCGACGCGCAATCGATAATCGCGAATGGTGGAGGTCGCATCCAAACCGCGCAACGACTCCATAAAGCTGGCCGTGCGCTGCAACACAATGTGTTCAGCTTCAGTGGCCGCAGCCTGGCGTTGCTTGCGGTTTTCTTCCACCACCTGTTGGAGATCATCGACGGTATAGAGATAGACATCGGGTAAGTCGCCTACTGCTTCTTCGATATCGCGCGGAACGGCGATGTCCATCATGAAAACAGGCTGGTGTCGACGCTTACGCATTGCCTTCTCGACCATGCCTTTCCCGATGATGGGCAAGGGACTGGCGGTGGAGGCAATGACAATATCCGCATCCACCAACGCTTGAGGAATATCACTCAAGCCAATGGCGCGCCCGTTAAAGGTTTCAGCCAGTGCATTGGCTCGCTCTGCCGTGCGGTTGGCAACTACAATGCGATTGACGCCTTGTTCGTGCAGGTGACGCGCCACCAGCTCGATCGTTTCACCGGCACCGATCAATAGCGCCGACGATTTCGCCAGATCCGAAAAAATATGCTTGGCCAACGAGACCGCCGCGTAGGCAACCGATACCGGGTTAGTGCCAATGCCGGTATCCGTGCGCACCTGTTTCGCCACCGAAAACGCATGCTGAAACAAGCGCCCCAAGTGTGGCCCCAAGGTTTGCGCTTCGCGCGCCGTAGTAAAGGCATCCTTTAACTGGCCCAACACTTGCGGCTCACCCAGCACCATGGAATCCAGCCCGCTGGCCACCCGCATGATGTGGCGAACCGCTTGCTCATCCCAAAATTCGTACGAGGCCCCTGCCAGCGATTCCACTGACATTTTGTGATAGCGGCCGAGCCAACCAAACAAGTCGGCAGAGGCGCCTGCCTCTGCGATGCAATAAAGCTCCATGCGATTGCAGGTAGACAAGATCGCCACTTCTTGCAGACGTGCCTGTTCACAGGCTTCGCGCAATGCGGCCTGTAAGCGCTCAGGCGCAAATGCGACGCGCTCGCGCACATCGACAGAGGCCGTACGATGATTGATACCTAATGCAAGAAAAGCCATGGTCGGCGGGTACCCGAAAACCTCAAACCAGGATCAAGAAGCCGGGCAGTATATCATGTGCCACTCGACTCGCTCAGGGGTGCAGTCGTCCATTTCAGGTACACAGATCAGCCAAACCGCTGAAAGCACGAAAAAAAACGCAGGACATTATGGCGCCAACCCGCCAAAAAACCACTAAACTGAGGACTATTCATCAAACCAGAGCATTGCACACACAAAATCCAGTCATGTTCGGCGTTACACCGCCCCTTGCGAGATGTGCAAATTCTTGTTTTGATTGCCAATCCTGTCTGCTATTGCGGTAACGTAATGAACCCACTTCGCCTGCTCGCTTTTGGTTTGCCTCTGACCCTGGCCCTCACCGCCGGGTGTGCGACGCAGCCAACAACCCCACCAGAGGCAACACCTCCGCCTGCCGTGAGCAAACCCGCGGTGGACGCCGATGGCGAACTGACCGAACCTAGCGAAGCGCTTACCAAAACGCGCCCTTTTGATCGGGAAACGCTCTTCGAACTTCTGGTCGCGGAATTCGCCGGCAAACGCGAACGCCCCGATCTTGCTCTCGGCACGTACCTTAAAGCGGCGCACAAAACGCGAGACCCGTTGGTAGCCGAACGCGCCACCGCTATCGCTCGTTATATGGGGGCCAACCAAGCAGCCTTGGATGCCTCATTGCTATGGTCCGAAGTCGACGCCGACAATCCCGCCTCGCATGAAGCCGCCGCGACACTGCTGATCCGGTTCAATCGCCTTGATGAGGCCATGGATCACATTGAAAAACTGCTGGAGAAAAAAATCGAACTCAACTTCGATTTTTTACTGAACGCGACCCGCAATGCCGATGGCAAAACCATTGCGTCGCTGATCACCCGCCTCGACCCGCTCCTGCAAAAATATCCAGACAACCATCAATTATGGTTCACCCGTGGTCTGCTCAAACATGAGCAGGATAAAACCCAAGGTCTGGAAGACATTGAACAAGCGCTTGTCTTGCAACCCACTTACACCAACGCACTGATAGCCAAAGCACGCCTGCTCGAGGAACGAAATCAACCCAAGCAGGCACGCACCATTTTGGCAGACGCCACACAGGCATCCCCCGGTAGCAAGCGCCTCGGTCTTTCCTACGCACGCCTGCTGTTAAGACAAAAACGTATCGATGACGCTCACAAAGAATTCGCCCGTTTGGTCGACGCCTTTCCCGAGGACACCGACCTCGCGTTGTCACTCGCCCTCGTCGCCTGGGAAAACGATGCTGAAGACGTCGCTGTCGAACAACTGGAAAAACTGGTCGAGACAGAGCGCGGCAGCGAAGCCCACAGCTATCTGGGGCGGATCGCTGCTTCCCGCAACGACCGGGAATCGGCCATCGAGCACTTTCGCATGGTAGAAGTGGGGCCGCATTTCACCGCCGCCCGTATTCAAATGGCTGCACTGCAAGCGGCGCAAAAGCAAATCGACTCGGCTCGACAAACCTTGGCGCAGGCGCGCCAGCGTGCACCGCAAGATGCCCTGCAGTATTACATGATGGAAAGCGAACTGCTGTCCGACGCCGGTCGTCACCAGGAAGCGCTGACGGTGCTGGATGAAGCCGTCAAAAAGAACCCCGATGATCTCAACATTCTATATGCGCGCGGCATGATGCTCGGCGAACTGGAACGCTGGGACGACATGGAACGCGAGTTTCGCGCCATTCTGGCTAAAGACCCCAAAAACACCGACACCTTGAACGCCTTGGGGTACACGTTGGCTGACCGTAACGTCCGCCTTCAGGAAGCCGAGCAGCTAATTTCGAGAGCGCTGTCACTGGCGCCAAAAAATCCTGCCATTATCGATAGCATGGGCTGGCTAAAATTCCGGCAGGGCGATACAGTGGCTGCGCTTGAATTGCTGCGTGCTGCCTACAAGGAATTTCCGGATCACGAAGTCGCAGCGCACCTGGGTGAAGTTCTCTGGGTGACCGGAAAAAAAGAGGAAGCGCTGAAGGTGTGGAATGAAGGCCTCAAGAAAACACCTGACAGCAAATGGATCAACAAAGCCATGCAACGGCTCGCCCCTTTGCCGACCCAACCGAAATCACAATGACCGCGTACGCTCTTTCTCGCTGCATCCGTTTTGCCCACACGCGTTTCACACTCACCCTGGGGATGCTGCTATTAACGCTCGCCCTGGGTGGCTGCCAGATTTTTACCCTCACGCCAGCGCCAGTCGTGCCATTGGAAAAGCGTACCTGGGCTGACCATTTGTTTCACCTGGGGCAACTCGAAGATTGGCGCATACGAGGCAAGATCGGTTATCAGAGCCCTCAGGATTCCGGCAGCGCCTATGTGGATTGGGTGCAATCCCGCGACTCTTTTCATATCACCCTGACCGGTCCCCTTGGACAAGGTACCACTATCATCAGTGGCAATGCCCAGGGCGCGAAACTCGAATCCAACAAAGACGGCATTCACTTTGCCGAATCCCCCGAGCAACTATTGCTGGATCACACCGGTTTTGCACTACCCGTGAGCGATATGTATCACTGGATCAAGGGTATGCCCTCCAGCAGCAATAACGAGAAAATTACACTATCGACCGAGAACACCCTGCAGCAGCTACAACAGGGCGACTGGATCATCGATTACAGCAATTATCAGCCCCACCTCGACAACCTGCTGCCAACGCGCATCAAGATAAAAGGGCGCGACCTTAAAATCACCCTGGTCGTAAAAGAATGGGCGCCGCTACCCGAGGAATAAAGCAATGAGCGCAACTCGCATCACGGCGCTCTCGCCCGCCAAACTCAATCTTTTTTTGCACATTACGGGGCGACGTCCCGACGGCTACCACAATCTGCAAACCCTGTTTCAGTTCATCGATCTCTGTGATCAGCTGACGTTTACCCTGCGTAACGATGGCGAGCTGTTGCTCGACTTTCCTGACACGGCCCTCAGTGCGCCTGACAACCTCATCATACGTGCCGCCCAGGCGCTCCAGCGCGAAACCGGTTGTAGGCGGGGCGCCGACATTGTGGTTGAAAAACATATCCCCATGGGCGGCGGCCTGGGGGGAGGCTCATCGAACGCGGCAACCACCCTGGTCGTGCTCAACCACCTTTGGCAAACCGACCTCAGCACGCAACGCCTGGCAGATATTGGTGTAACCCTGGGTGCTGACGTTCCCATTTTTATTCATGGTCATGCCGCCATTGCCGAAGGGGTCGGCGAAATCTTTCAGGATGTCACAATTGATGAGCCTTGGTATGTGCTGATGATCCCACCCTGCCACGTTCCCACAGCAAGACTTTTCCAAGAAAAACAATTGACAAGGGATTCCCGCGTCATTACATTATGCGCCTTCTTGAATGGGGACGGTCACAACGATTTTGAACCCGTAACAAGAAGTCTGTTCCCGGACGTTGAGGCAGCCATTCAAGCGCTCAACCATGTAGGCAAGGCCCGCATGACCGGAACGGGCGCGTGCATTTTTGCACCCTATGCCACCCGGCAACTCGCCGAAGACGCAGCAGGAAAGCTGAGCGACATCGTTAAAAGCCGCAACATGCAACACTTTGCATGGAAAGTCGTAAGAGGGGTAAATAAATCTCCTCTCTACACTGGAAAGCTGGTCAGACGAATATAAACTTAGTGTGCAATTTCGCTATAACTTTGCTGAACTTTAGGGTAACATTCGCCCCCTAAATTTGGGCAGGTTTCTCCCTCAGATGGGCTGTCGCCAAGCGGTAAGGCACTGGATTTTGATTCCAGCATACCTAGGTTCGAATCCTAGCAGCCCAGCCATCTTCCCAATCCAATCCCAGAAATAAGATCAAAGGTATCGAAAGGTGTCGAATCTTATCGTTTTCAGCGGCAATGCCACTCCGACTCTCGCCCAGAAGGTCGTCGACTATCTGCATATCCCCATGGGGCAAGCGGACGTAGGCAAATTCAGCGACGGCGAAATCGCTATCGAGATCAATGAAAACGTGCGTGGCAGTGATGTGTTCATCATCCAGTCCACTTGCAACCCCACCAACGACAACCTCGTTGAGTTGATCGTCATGGCGGATGCGCTGCGTCGTGCGTCCGCAGGCCGTATTACTGCGGTTATCCCCTACTTCGGTTATGCCCGCCAGGATCGTCGGGTACGTTCGGCGCGCGTGCCGATCACGGCCAAAGTAGTTGCTGACATGATCACTACTGTCGGTATCGATCGCGTCCTCACCGTCGATTTGCATGCTGACCAGATTCAAGGCTTTTTCGATATTCCGGTCGACAACGTTTACGGCTCACCCGTACTGCTCGCCGATATTGAAAAGCGCAACTATCCCAATTTAATGATTGTTTCTCCCGATGTCGGTGGCGTTGTTCGCGCCCGCGCGGTAGCGAAGCAACTCGATGACGCCGATCTCGCCATCATCGACAAGCGCCGCCCGAAAGCCAATGAATCGCAAGTGATGCACATCATCGGCGACGTGGAAGGCCGCACCTGTATCCTGGTGGATGACATGGTGGATACCGCCGGCACTTTGTGCAAAGCAGCAGGTGCGCTCAAGCAGCATGGTGCTGCCAAAGTCGTCGCCTACTGTACACACGCCGTGTTGTCGGGTGGCGCCATCGATAATCTGAATGCGTCGCAGCTCGATGAGCTCATCGTGACTGACACCATTCCATTGAGCGCTGCTGCACAAGCCAGCAACCGCATTCGTCAATTGACGCTGGCCCCCATGCTGGCCGAATGCGTTCGCCGTATTAATAACGAAGAATCCCTGAGCGCGATGTTCGCGCCCAAAACGTTCTGATTCTGTACCACCCCCACGCTGTCTTGGTCGCAAAGCGGCGTGGTATTTCACTACCAAGGAGGCCATCATGGCTGATAACTTTACCATTGCTGCTTATTCCCGTTCCGACCTGGGGAAAGGTGCGAGCCGCCGCCTGCGTCGTAACGAAGCCCGTATCCCAGGCATCATTTACGGTGCTGACACGGCTCCTACCAGTATCGCCCTGCCTTTGAAAGAGCTGATCAAAGCTCTGGAAAACGAAGCGTTCTACTCACACGTGTTGACCCTCGAACTCGACGGCAAACCAGTGAAAGCGGTTCTGAAAGATCTGCAACGCCACCCAGCTAAAAACGTTCCTATGCACGCTGACTTCCAGCGCGTTGACGAAACGCACAAGATCCAGATGCACGTTCCACTGCACTTCATCAACGAAGACAAGTGCGTGGGTGTTAAGGCGCAAGGCGGCGTTATCTCTCACCAACTGGCCGAAGTTGTGGTCAGCTGCTTGGCGAAAGACCTGCCCGAGTTCCTGGAAGTCGACGTTGCCAACCTGAACGTTGGTCAGACCGTTCACCTGTCCGACATCAAGCTGCCAGCCGGTGTTGCTCTGGTTGAGCTGACGCATGGTCCTGAGCACGACCTGCCTGTAGTTAACGTTCACGCTCCACGTGGCGGCGCTGCTGAAGAAACGCCTGCTGCTGAATAATTGACGAGACAATCCCTTGTCCTCGCCTGTTCAGCTGATTGTTGGCCTGGGTAACCCAGGCCAACAATATCAATATACCCGGCACAATGCCGGCGCCTGGCTGGTAGAACGCCTGGCCTCCCGATTTAATACCTCGCTAAAACACGAAGCCAAATTCAGCGGTTCCACTGCCCGCATTGTTGTCGATGGCAACGAAGTGCGCCTGCTGATTCCTGGCACATTTATGAATCTGAGCGGACAAGCCGTCGGCGCACTCGCCAACTTTTATCGTGTCGAGCCTAACGGTATCGTCGTAGCACACGATGAGCTCGACCTGCCCCCTGGCGCTATCAAGTTGAAGACGGGCGGCGGACACGGCGGGCACAATGGCTTACGTGATATCATTGCCAAGCTGGGCAATAACAACAGTTTTCATCGCTTGCGTATTGGCATTGGCCACCCGGGCAGCAGTGACAAAGTGTCGGGCTACGTTTTAAGCAAAGCCAGCAGCACCGATCAGCAACTGATGGATGCTGCCATCGACGAAGCGCTTGCTGTATTCCCTGCTATTGCGGCAGGGGAACTTAGCCGTGCCATGAATCGCCTGAATGCATTCAAAGCTTAACCTCCACGTTACGGACTAATTTCTATGGGTATCAAATGCGGTATTGTCGGACTCCCCAATGTGGGCAAGTCTACCCTGTTCAATGCACTCACCAAGGCGGGCATTGCGGCAGAAAATTTTCCGTTCTGCACGATCGAGCCGAATACCGGGATCGTGCCGATACCCGACGTCCGCATGGATAATCTGGCCGCTATTGTGAAACCGCAGCGTGTGCTGCCGACGACCATGGAATTTGTCGATATTGCCGGTTTGGTGGCGGGCGCTTCCAAGGGCGAAGGCCTGGGTAACCAGTTTTTGGCAACCATTCGTGAAACGGATGCAATTGCCCACGTCGTGCGCTGCTTTGACGATGAGAACGTCATACACGTGGCTGGCAAGGTAGACCCGCTGGCAGATATCGAAACGATCAATACCGAATTGGCTCTGGCCGATATGGATTCGGTGGAGAAAAGCCTGCTGCGCATTTCGAAGCTCGCCAAAGGGGGTGACAAGGAGTCGCAAGCGCGTAAGGAAGCTTTGGAAAAAATTCTGCCGCTGCTGAACGAAGGCCGCCCAGCACGCGCCGCCAAACTGACAGCTGAAGAGCTGAAAATGGTGAAGAGCCAGAACCTGCTCACCATCAAACCCACCATGTATATTGCCAACGTTGAAGAAGATGGATTTGAGAATAATCCTTTGCTCGACAAGGTGCGCGCCATGGCTGCCGATGAAGGGTCCATTGTGGTGCCCATTTGCGCCAAGATTGAGTCCGAAATTGCTGAGTTAGATGATGCTGACAAAGCGGATTTTCTGGCGGATCTGGGGATGGATGAGCCTGGATTGAATCGTGTCATTCGTGCCGGTTACTCGTTATTGGGCTTGCAAACCTATTTCACCGCAGGTGTTAAAGAAGTACGGGCGTGGACGGTGGCGGTGGGTGCAACCGCGCCACAGGCCGCTGGCGTTATTCATACGGATTTCGAGAAAGGCTTTATTCGCGCCGAAGTGGTGGCGTATGAAGATTTCGTGAAATACAAAGGTGAGAATGGCGCCAAGGATGCCGGTAAGTGGCGCCTGGAGGGCAAGGAATATGTTGTGCAGGATGGGGATGTCATGCACTTCCGGTTTAACGTGTGAGAAAAATTTCGTGTTTCGTTGAGTTTCCCCCTGTTTCAAAAGAGCGCCAAAAATCAGTTTTATCCTTGTTTTTAAGCGATATTTTGGTTTCTTGGCGTTTCATATGGTTTCCCCTGCATTCAACCTTAAAGTGAGTACACAGGTGAGTACAGGGGATTGCCGCCCTCAAAATAAGTGAGTACAGTCGAAAAAAGGCCTTAGAAACAAGGATTTTTCTCATGCTGAGCGATACTCACTGCCGCAACGCCAAACCCAAAGAAAAACTGTACCGATTGAATGACTACAAGGGGCTTTACCTTGAGGTCAAACCCAACGGTGTTAAAGCTTGGCGATTTCGTTTTGCACTTAATGGCAAATCCAGCATGTTCGCTCTAGGTGACTATCCAATAGTCAGCTTGGCGGATGCACGCAAGAAGTGCGAAGAAGCTCGGGGATTGATCAAGCTAGGTCTGAATCCTGCCCAACAACGTCAACTCGATAAAATTCGCCGCGAACAAGATGCAGCCAATACTTTCGAGGCTGTAGCCCGAGAATGGTTGCAGCTACGAGACTGGGAGGAGATTACCAAAAAGAAGCGACTCGATATGTTGGAACGAATCGTTTTTCCAAGTGTTGGTCAATTTCCAATAAAAGAAATCACACCTGCACAAATTTTGGACATACTGCAAAAAACAAATAAACGCGGCGCTCCCACGGTCGCTGCCGAGGCAAAACGGACAATGTCCGGCATTTTTGAATTGGCCATCGCCACTCTGCGAGCGGATCGAGATCCCGTTTGGCCTGTGAGAAAATCACTGCCAGCCAACAAAACTCAACACAAGACTGCTTTAAGTACCAATCAAATCGGAAAACTATTGCGAGATTTCGATAATCACCAGTGCACGTTCCAGATTAACTATTGCATTCAACTTATGTGGTGGACTCTGGCAAGACCAAGCGAGGTTGCGGAAGCGGAATGGGCTGAGTTTGATTTAGAAAAGGCGGTTTGGCGCATTCCCGCAGAGAGAATGAAGGCTCGAAAAGAGCATGTCGTCCCGCTACCACTTCAAGCGATCAAGATGCTTCAAACTTTGAAGGGAATCACGGGAACTCGCACGCATTTATTTCCCGGCCGTGATAACCGTAATGACTCTATGTCAGTGAATTCGCTTCGGCAGGCGTTAAAAGTACTCGGCTGGAGTGGTACCTACAGCCCACACGGAACTCGCACAACAGGAAGCACACGTCTGAACGAAATGGGATATCGTCCTGATGCTATCGAAGCGCAATTAGCACATGCCGATCCAAATATGGTGCGCCGCACTTACAACCATGCCGCTTATTTTGAAGAACGGCGTGCCATGATGCAGGACTGGGCTAATCATTTGACGACATGGAAGGCTTTGCATGAACAGTGAAGAAATTACCATTGAAAAGCTACGGGCGGATTCTCTTCTTGTATTGCAGAAAATTGCGACACAAGCTCAAAGAAACCTTGTGGCAAATGAATATTGGCATAAAGAAAATTGGGTTGGGAGAATGCAGGAACAATTGCTATTGATCGCGACGCAATATGCAAAACGTAGGATTTGGCAAGATCAAACTGACCAAAAGCTTTATCGTTACAAGGTCCTCTCCGATGCCGCTAAGAAATTGCAACTCGTGTTCAATAATCTTTCCAGTGATGAGCTGAACGAAATTTCTGAGCAGCAGAAAGCCCTGTTTATTGAACGACAAAAAGAGCTGTCCGAAGAGGAACAGTATAATCTTGGGGATGAATATAGGGTTTCAGGTGAACCATTTCGCCCACGGCTAGCTTCTCAAATGTCTGAATGGCAAGATTTTACCTGGCTAATTCATTCAATCGATAACTTAAAAAACCTTCGAAAACGCGGAGGTCAATCGCTCAACGCAGAAAGATGGGCAGCATGCGAATTCGTTTTACTCTGTCGTGATTTTGGTTGGTGGCCAATAAGAGTCTCCAATAGCGGTACTGAGAAGAAAAATGGGCTCGAATTATCGGACGCAGTGGTTTGCCTTGCTATGGTCTACGCAGAAGTCGGTATGTCCGCCGAGAAATGCTTAACTCACGCATCGACAATGCTTCGTAGCCTTCGAAACTCTTGTTGGCATGAACGCCATGAAGAACTCTATGAAAACGACTTCGAAAAGGTTTTCTACCGAATCAGCCTCAACAAGGTGAAATCGTATAGCCACGACTTTTTTCTGGAGACCGTGCCTGACTTTACGATCGAACCGAAAGCGAAAAAAATGGACATTAAATCGCAAAAATTGGCCCAATTCCCTGTCCGTGTTTTCTGGTAGCTCCGCACGCAGCATTGCAGGTGTTTTCATGACGTTCCAAGGAACACCAATATGCGCGTTATTCGAACCCAAGAAGTTTGCGACAAGATCGCCGTCAGCCGCACCTCCCTATGGCGCCTCTGCAAGAACACCGATTTCCCTAAGCCTATCCACCTCGGAGGCAAGATTGCCGGTTTTCTGGAACATGAAATTGATGCTTGGTTAGCCGCCCAAGCCGCCGCTCGCCCGCAAATGCAGCGGGGGAAGTGAAATGAGTCGACAACGTACCGTCAACGATCAACGATTCTGGCGCAACCCATTACTGCAAAGTTGTACAACGGAAGACAAGGTCGCCCTCCTCCACCTTCTCACCTCTCCCGATTCCAACATCATCGGCGCCTACCCACTGGTACCCCGCATTGCAGGCGCAGAAATTGGCTGGACGCAGGATCAATGGTTGCAAGTGATGGAGCGTCTGCGTTTATCAGATTTGGCCTGGTACGACATCGAGCGCATGTTTGTGTGGGTCAGAATTTGGTGGGAGCATCACTTGGCCAGTCAATCCATGGGGCCAAAGCTACGCAATCGCACTATTGACGACATCCGGCGACTGCCTGAACCGTGGCGTGAGCTTTTTTTGCATGACTTCCGGCAACGACTAAACAATGAGCATCTAACCATTCTCGATGCTGCATTAAAGTGTAATTTGTCCTCAGATACAGTATCGATACCATATCCATATGGTATCGATACCACATCCAACTTTTCCCGGCGTAACACTAACGCTAACTCCAACTCTAAATTAACTCTAACGCCAACGACGACGCCCCCACCGCCTGTGGATAACTCAGGCATCCCGGAAGCCCATCGCGCAGAAATCGAGGATGCGATAACACGTAGCCAACTAGCGGGGCTGGCCAAAGCTGACCCTCAAGCAGTATTGGATGCACTTGCTAAACAGTTCAAATCCGCGACGCACCCTCCCCGATCACCAGCGGCGATGGCTTACTTTCTTTCACAGCACTTGAAAGGCCCAACTGAAACACCGTCCAAAGCTCGTGCTTCGCCTGAGGAACTGGCCAAACTGATGGGTCGATGCTTCGTTTGGCCCCATGACAATCCGAGTCACTACGTAAAAATAGGCGACCAGGGTGAATTTGAGCAATTCGCGCTTGAAGAGGGTCGCTTCGTTCGCCGTGTAGGTCGCCTGAACAAAGGTGGTCTGCTCACCGCGATTCAGGAGAATCGATTGCGGGAAGTCTCGTCAACCATCATCGACGAACTCGTGAAAGGAGTATCAGCATGAGTGTTCAGGATGGGCCGAAATACGTCAGCGCAAAGACAGTAGAACTCGTTGAGATTGTCGAGCAATGCGTACAGACCATATCGTCAGTTCAGGGCGATAGCGAACCCGGGAGCATTTCAGAAGCCACACGTGCGGGTTATCTTGCACTTACACAAAGTCTGCTGAGACGGGCCGAATCAACTGACGGTGGACTCACATCGGTTATCCAAAACACCACTCGCCCTAACACTTTCTACAAACGCGTTGCTGCGCTGCATTACCACTGCGCGCTTGCGATGAGTGAATTAGGCAAAGTGCTCCCTCAAGCAATAAACGAGGCGGTAGCAATCCAAATGCTCCCTTCAACAACGGCGCTCCTTGGGCAAATTCAGGCGCTTGCCACAGCCAAGCAACAAGGCTTAATTCAATCTCGACGTAAACGCAGCAGTAAACGACAGGCGTTACGCGGTTTGCCACCTGATTGGCGTACAGCCTTGTGCAAACGTGGGGCTAACGGTAAGTATGGCTTGGCGTTATTGGTGAGCGCGTTAACTGGTGCGCGCCCTCTCGAACTAGAAAAAGGTATCGATGTCTGGACGTCTTACGATAAAGAACTCCAAAAGGAACTAATTTGCTTTAATATTCGCGGTGCAAAAGTCACGGCACATCAAGGTCAGTCAAATCGGTTTATTAGCTATGTAATCGATGATGATAACCCTCTCGTTAGCGCCATGGTTCAACACCTTCACGACCATTCTGTTGTTAATTTACGAGTCGAGATAAAAAACAGCGGCAATTTCACCGTTGAAGTTCGCCGTCTCGCCCAGCGTCTATGGCCGAATCATAAACACGCGATTACGGCTTATTGTTTTCGTCACCAATGGAGTGCTGATGTGAAAGCTGCGGGTGATGCGGACGCAGTCAGTAAAGGTTTAGGGCATTCCTCAGCGAAGACACGTCGTTACTACGGCACTGCCAACCAAGCCAGTTCAGGTGATCGGTTGAAGCCGATTCGCATTGAAGCTCAACGGCCAGTAAAGGGGCTAAGTTCACTGGTTTTGCCAGACCCCAACCCCACAATTCGCCCTAATTAAGACTCAAAGGTCTTCAGATTATGACCCTAATAGAGCCAGTGCTCATGGGAAAGCGGCAGGCTGTTTAATATGTTGCGATATTCTCGCCAATTGGGCATGAATAAATCCATAAACGATTTAAACCGCTCGTTATGGTGTCTTTCGAGTAAATGAACCAGTTCGTGCACCAAGATATACTCCAGGCATTCTGGTGGCTTTTTTGCGAGGTCCAGGTTTAGCCAGATGCGCTTGGCGGCGATATTGCAGCTACCCCATTTTGTTTTCATTTTTTTTACGCCCCAATCATTGAGCACCACTCCAACGATGGGTTGCCAAATATCGAGTAACGCTGAAATGCGCATTTTTAGTTGCTGGCGATACCAGTCGCTCAATAGCTGCGCCTTTTTTTCAGTAGATGTACCTCGTACAACCCGCAATTGCAATCGCGAAATTCCCTTCAAACTAACTTCGTTTTTACCTGGGCTTTCGCTAACGCTTAACCGGTAACGTCGGCCCCAGACATAATGCGTTTCACCACTTACATATTCGCGTTCGGACTGACGGGGTTGTTTGGCAAAATCCTTTTGTTGCTTTCTGATCCAGGGGATGCGCGGGATTACCGCCATACGAATGGCGTTATCTGATAAATGATTAGGCGCAGACACACGCACTTTGCCATCTGGTGGCAATACACTAATGTGGAGGTTCTTAATCGTTCGACGATTGACCTGCAACGTTAGTTCGCCAATTTGCATAACAGCCATGGCTATTGATATTCCCGTTGCGCTTTGGCAAGTTCAATGATTTGAGCAAGATCCAAATTTAAACCACCGATTTCTTCCCGAACAGCGTTGGCGACTTCACGCTCTTTAAATCTATCGCCGATCCAATCTGCTTTTTTCGTGTATCGAATGGCTGTGTCGATCCGATTAGCAAGAATTTCGTCTCGTCCAAGGTTGTCGTACAAGGCTCGTTTGGCTGGCGTATCGATGGATGCAGGGTAACGAGATCCCCCATCTGCGTTCGGTTTAATAACATTTCTCGCTATCTCACGAATTTTTTCCAGGTATTCCTGATACTCAATAGCTTTTTTGCGTCTGAGCTCGATGAGCTCGCTAAGCAATGACGACATTTGCTCGTAATATTTGGGGTTTACTGGGTTTTCATCGACGATAGTTTTGCGAATATTATTCTCTATCGCTTCTGCCATGGCCTCTTCATCTTTTCGAATACCTTTGGGCAATGCCTCAAGGCCTTCGCTGCCTTTTTCAACGATAAGTTCGATCAGGCCGAGCTCCTCAAAATCCATCAGCACTTCGCTGTCGTCGGCACGAATATACATATCGAGTAGATGACGCATGGCAGGCTCAAATCGTTTCATGTCGACCAAGTCGCCACTGGATAGCTTGATCTCGTCACGTACTTTTTCGTAATGGGTTACTTCCTGCTGGATGCCGTCCGCTTGAAATTGCGTAAAGCCAGCAGCCAGCATTTCGTTGGCGATATTGGCGTAGGCACGTAATAGTTTCGCCACCGTTTGGTAAAGGGTAAGGCGCAGGGCCTCCTTCTCAGTCAGCTCATCACCACTAACGCCAGATTCACCGCAAAAATAATGAATATAGTCCTTCGAATCGCGTGGATAACGTACTGGCTCTATCAATGCACGTACCATCTCCAGCGCGTTTTCAAGATCCAATTTTGCCTGCTCAAGTCTATCTTTCAGCAAGCCGGCCACATCGTCTTTGTCGTATCCGTCAAGCGCACCGGTTGTGTAATCTGATACTGCTTTATCAAGGGAATTGAACAGATCCTTATAATCTACAACGTACCCGTAATCCTTATCGTCGCCATCTAAACGATTGACCCGACAAATGGCCTGAAACAGATTATGGTCTGTCATGGTTTTGTCGATATAAAGATACGTTGCCGAAGGGGCATCAAACCCCGTCAGTAGCTTATCCACCACAATCAACAGCCGCATCTGGCCAGGTTCATCGATAAAACGTTTCTTCACGTCCTTCTCGAATTCTTCAACGCGCTTGGCGGCCTGATCTTCAGCTTGCCCAAAATACTCCGCGAGCATTTTGCGATAAAGATCGTATTTAAATAGCTTTTCGGTCAAGCCCTCACCGGTTTCTTCTCCCTTGATGTCGGACGCTGATGGCTTATAGCTGGTGACAATGGCGCATTTACCCGCCAAATCTGTTTTGCTGAACAACTCATACACTTTGCAGGCTTGGTACACGCTTGAGCACACCAACATGGCGTTACCGCGCCCGTCCATCAGGCGTGGCTTGGTGTCCATATCCAGCAAAATATCGCTTACGATTTTCTCTAATCGTGATTTGCTAGACAGCACTTTCTGCATCGTTCCCCATTTTTGTTTAAGCTGGGTCTTGGCGAGGCGAGAAAGGCCACGCGTCTTCGCTTCAAACCAATCATCTACTTTTCTTTGAGAGGTGATGTTCTGATCAATATCGCGCGCTTCATAGCGCAAATCTAGTACTACGCCGTCGGCGACTGCCTCATTGAATTTGTAGGTGTGAATATAGGGCCCAAACACTTCAACAGATTTTTTCTTGTCTTTTTTCAAGAGCGGCGTGCCGGTGAAACCAATAAACATGGCATTCGGCAAGATAGATTTCATAGCGTCGTGCAGTTTGCCAGATTGGGTGCGGTGGCACTCGTCAACAAATATGAAAAGATCGCCTTTCGCTTTGAAATCGCTGGGTAAGCTCTTCTTTAATTCTTCGATAAAAGCATCGGCTGCAGAGCTATCATCAGAATCGCTTTGGCGGCCAAACTTATGCACCAATGAGCACACCAGCCATGGCAAGGGTTGATTCAATTTTGCAATTAGATCGGCGCCACTTTTACTACGGTAAATGCTTTCATCGACACCGGTGAATACCTTTTCGATTTGCTCATCCAGTTCGGTGCGATCCGTGACAATCAATACGCGGGCGTCGGTGACATTTTCACGAATCCATTTGGCAAGCCAAACCATTGTCAGACTCTTACCGGACCCTTGGGTATGCCAAATGATGCCGCCTTCGCGGCGAGCAATATATTTTTTAGCAGCTTGAATGCCGAAATATTGGTTATGGCGACAGGTTTTTTTTGTGCCGGCATCAAATACGATGAAATCGTGTATTAATTCTAGAAAACGTTGTTTGTTACAGAGGCGGCTCAGATGAAAATCTAGAGGGGTGGGAAATGCGTTATCGACGCCCTCCTTCCATTCAAGGTAATGTTTTTCAGGAGTTTCGACCGTGCCATAGCGTAGCCCCTGAGTATCATTGCCCGCCATCACCAATTGTACAGTGGTGAAAAAATTCTGGATAAAGGTCTTCTTCTGATTATCGAGGTTTTGGCGAATGCCTTCAGAAACAGACACTGAAGATCGTTTCAGTTCGAGCACACCAAGCGCAATGCCGTTTACATATAAAACCAGGTCGGGGCGCTTTTTGTTTTCGCCTTTGATTGAAACTTCCTCGGCGATGGCGAAGTCGTTTGCTTCTGGGTTTTTCCAGTCGATGAGCCAAATCGTTTGGTTTTGCTCGCCTGCGCCCTCCTTGTCTTTGACGCCGTAGCGTAGCAGGCGGTAGACCTCTTTGTTGGCGTAATACAGCTTTTTGCCTTCACCTAGAGCCGCTTCGGTTTCTAGTTTTCGCAGCGCGCGTTTGACTAAGGTATCGCTATAGCCGCGTTTGGAAAGCCATGCAATCAGGGTTTCGACATCAATGTTGCGGTTGTTGGTGCGATCTTCCCAATTGCCCAAGTAACGATAGCCGAGTTCGTTTTGAAAGAATTGCACGACTCGCAGCTGTGCTTGCCGTTCGCGTTGGCCTACATTGCTCATTAAACCCCCATGTCAATTTTCAATTGTCCGGAGATGTCTGATCAGTCCATATACGGAGCATCTGTCGTAGGATCTGATTCCACTTCTCTGGCGCAACCACTTAACCCTGGTCTTGTCGTATTCGTTGTAGCGACGGATGCAATCGGGTAGGATGTGCTCTATCGACGATCGCTTTAATCAGAAGATAGACTCTGCTTGTATTGGAACCTGGAATTATCCCGCCATCAAGTTCATGATCTATAGATTTTGCGCGATCGTAAGCACATGACATAGCATCAAAACTAAAATTCTCCGGAATTAAGCGATTTTTCTTATAACTACCTAGAGCTTGCCGTAGTCTATTTTCCACTTCTTTTGCGTTTTGCAATTCTAAGACTTCTGTTTCTTCAACGTGATGTAGCAACAACCAAAGCTCGAAACATGGCCTACTTAGAGCCACTTTAATGCCGCGCTGTTGCGCGATGGTAATCGCGTTTGTGAAGCTGCCAATATGATTTGGCTGGATGTAGTGATCGGTATCGAGAAGCATCCAGCGCTCATCGTCATCTTCGTGGTCTATATTCGATAATCGTTCCAAAACATGTGCAGCAGTGCCCTTTCCATCGACTGTTTCAACTACATGAATCTGCACCCTCGAAAAGGGGAAGAAGCTAAAATATTGTTTCGGAGCATAGGTGTCTTCGCACGCCACAATGAATAAACGGTCATCCCGATATGTGCCAGCATCGCGAGAAAGCGGTCGTGGTTTACGCATGTGATTGTGCGTCGCACGAAACTTCAGAATCAAGCAAGCGATCTATATCCCCCAGGAATGGTACTGCGCCAAATCGTCCTTGCAGATAATGCTTTCTAACCTCTAGATCTTTGCGCACTTTAAAATCCATTAATGAGTACAAATGAGTAGCGCCCAATAAATCTTTTTCTGCGAACCAAATTTCATCACGGCGCACTAGCTCAAGGTCTAACAAATTAGATTCGTGCGTAGTGACAACTATCTGACGCTGCCCTCCCTCACAAGATTTAAGAAAGAATTCCAAAAATTTGCTTACCAACATGGGATGCATGCTGCGATCGATTTCATCAATGAAATAAACTGCGCTGTCTGTCCGTAAATGATGCAATGCAGGCAGAAGATTCAGCAATCGTCGGGTACCGTCGGATTCCTGGCTCAAGTCCAAGGGGATTACACCACCATCCTGAAGTTTATGCGCAGCATGAACGCTAATGCGGTAATATTGATCCTCGTTCTTTCGTTCGATGATCACTTCATTACCTTCACCTAGCGTGATCGCTACTGTCTTCTCGCTGTCAGCATCTAGTCGTTCCATTATTTTGTCGATGACACCCTGAGGGAGTAACGCTCTAAGATCGCTTTCAGAAATTACTTTCTTTTCAGTTTTTAGATGGTCTATTCCTGTCGACGATGATTTGAGAAAGTCTCCCGCAAACGTTAGGAATTCGGGCTCGGTTGCCAGCATGCTGCCAAGTGAATTAAACGATTCATTTGGGGCAATAAGCGTTAGTTTCTTATCTAGCCAAAGAATTATGCTATTCAATTCAGCACCAACGTCCTGACTATCCAAAGTAGCTCGAATTGTAGCGAGGAATGATTGATTTTGAGGACCGCCAATTGTGGCTAACGCCTTCAATTTATCATTTCTCTTCAGCCCTGCCGCCTTAATTTTCACTCTGCCTTTTTCGTCAGTTTTCCGCTCATAAACAACAAGCTCTTTGGTGCCTTTTACCTGTACCAACCATTCTTCGATGATTCGTTCGTCATCAACACAAAAACCAAAGCGATAGAGCTTATTGCCCACGACAAACTGTAGGTCAAAACTTGAAGGCTCTTGAGCGAAGTCTTCAAATTTAAAAGGTTCTCGACCCGTGCCGCCATTTTTTTTTCCTGGTTTGAGCGCAACAGATTTGAAATACCTCAGCGCCTTGAAGAGATTCGACTTTCCGGCGGCGTTGGCGCCATACAAAACCGCCGTGCGAAGCACCTTTTCGTCGGAATCGGGGATGGGCACGGCATGCTCTTCATGGCTGCCGGAGAACCGTTTGCTAGCCACCAAGGAGAAGGTTTCCTCTGACGAGAACGAGCGGAAATTAGAGACTGAAAAAGAGACGAACATGGCTATTTCCGTGAAAATTTCGCATCAAAGCTATATTTTTAGCAACCTTAGTATGGTTTATAGCATTCTTTTGTGAAAATTTCTCGACGTTTTGTTAATAATTGACAAAATACCAATAAAATCAAATAGTTAGCTTGCTACGCCTAATGACGCGACGCAGAGATATCTCTGCGTCGCACTTCAATCGGCATTCCCATAGGACTTGTTCATTTAACCGCCTCTAAGTAAGGTCGCATCTGCACGGCTCTTTTTGACACGATTGAAGCAAACTATCACCAAGCCGTCATTTCTATCGATCCTGCCCAAAATCTCGCTTTTTAATTTTTGCCATGCGCCCATCTGGATGGTGAAAAACTAAACCTTCGATATCTTTGTCACTTAGCCACTCTGCCAACGCGTTAAATTCTCGTGGCGCATCCGGGTAGGTTTCAGCGTCACTATGCTTTAACAGCATATGCGCGTCATATTTTTCGAGATTGCCCTGCACTTTTGGCCCCAATAGCTCATATGTACCATCGGCGAAATTACTGTTGAATGCCTCGTTGTACCATTGATCTTCTGCGGACTCGAAATTTACCGGTACCCAACCAACCGTTTTTCCGGTGATTTCATCGTAGTCGGCCAAGACAAAGTTTTCTGGCACTTTCTTGCCCTTCGCGATTTCTCTTCTTTTGAAAAGCACACCATTTTCGACCAAGCAACATGTACCGTCATATTTTCGCGTAGCGACACCCTCACCGGCAAACACCCAACCGCAATCTTGATGCTGTTCGGGAATTATTTCTTTCATGTTTTCTGGGTTTCGCTTGAAAATGGTGGGGGTCTTTTTCATCTCAAATTCCTTGATATTGGCTCGTAGAGCAAAATATTTACGTCGTTTAAATCGGCCAGCGTAGCCTCAATTTTTGGTTTAACGTCTTACCAATCGAGGCCACCGCTACCCACGCCCAATGCAGGTATGGCAATCGATTTCACCTGATTGTCCAGAATAAATTGGCGAAAATCTATCAATCCGGTTTCAATCCACTCCATTCTTGAGCCATGACGCCAATGTTGCTTGGTAGGAAAATTGAATATCCAGCGAGACCCCATTAATTCACACGTTTCGGTGACAAAAACTTTGCCGGTAACAACAGTGCCTGCCTTGCAAGCATTGGCATATTCGGTCATGTTCTTGGGGAAGCGTTGTTTAAACATCACCGCAATACCTTTGCCCATAACGCCCACGATCGGTATTCACAGCGTTAACCAGTACTTCGACGGGGGCGTCGAGTAGGTTGCCTCGCATGTAATTGATCATCAGAAATTTTATTTCCTGTTAGCATCATTCCATCGTGCGCCAGTTGCCTATATTTTATTTTTTCGACTCCTCTATCCCCGGCAATCTGCACTTATCACCCAGCACTATTTGCGATAACGACTATATTTTCGACTCGATTTCCGTAACGAAGCGTGATTTTCTCTGAAATTTAAGATCACCCCACGGCATTTTTCTTTGTTTTGGATAAGAAACATACAGCCATCTTTTAGCTCGCGTGATGGCGACAAATGCATTGTTTCGCTCTTCTTCGATTTGTGTAGGAGTCTGGGCCCTATAATCGGGAAATACCCCATCGCACATACCTACTAAGAATACGATATCCTTTTCGAGACCTTTCATAGTATGAACCGTACTAAGAGTTAGGCCATTTTCCAGTGAGTTCGATGCTAGCTGTCCCAGCGCCAAAGCATTTCGAAATGCAGCCAAAGAATCTCCCAATCCTTTCCGCTTAAACAAAGTCCACGCTCGACCAAATTCGTTCAATTCTTGCAAGCTTAGCTTTATTTCTTCTGCCAATTCGTCGCTTATTAAAGCACTACTCTCCGCTAGTCCTTTCAACTTTGCATCGAAAAAACTAACAAACTTTCGTATATTGGGGTCATTTGTATCCAGCTGACTGATAGCGAAAATCAATTCAGAATAAATTTCACGATTATTCACATTGAGGGTTCTAACCTGATTTGCAAGAGAAGAGAGAACTCCTTCCGACCAGGACCTGGGACTTGACAAACCAAACACAGCGTATAACTTCTTTCCGTCAACCCAGTCTTTTGGATTCAATTTTATTCGCATGCCATAGTCAAGAATCTTCCCAAAAACGGTAGACGGTTCAATTTGTCGCTCCCCTTTTCTCATTGAATATGGAATGCAATTATTCCTCAGGGATTCTTCCAATTTATTGAAAACGAATCTGTTCCTACCAATGATCACTATCTTTTCGAGAGTTATGTCACCTTCTATCTCATCGTGATTTTTTATATCCAAAAGACTTTTTATAGTAGATACGACCCCATTCGCCTCAGCATCTTCATTATCAAATTCAGCTATTTTCACGAAACCTTCAAAAGCGTATTCAAGCCCCTTTTGTGAGTCTGGCTTTAATTGATTTGCCGCCCTGACAACAGCTTTTGTGCTGCGATAATTCTCCTTCAGCGAGAATGCTATAGGAGAGTAATCCTCTAAAAAATGCACGCAAAGAAAATCATTTGAAGAACCGTTGAAGCCATATATCATTTGATCAGGATCACCGACCATTAGCACACTCTTGATCGCATCACAGCATAACACCTTTATAAATTCATATTGCGCTCTATTAAGGTCCTGCGCTTCATCTACACAGATATGTTTGTATTGAGACCGATATATGTTTGCAATCCATTCGTGTGTCATTAATATCTTATGCGCATAGACTAAAATATCATCATAATCTATACCACCGCTATTTATAAGGGAGGCTTGATAGTCCTGAAAGTACTTCCAAAGACCACTTTCTGAATAGCGCTCAATCACGTCTGCTTCATTCATTAGCTCGCGCTTCACTAGAGAAAAGAAATCCATATATTTTTGGAGATTTTTTTCTCGTGATTTTAGTTCTTTTGAATCCGACAAATTTAGATAGTCATCAATATCTACACCATCATCACGCAATGATTGAAGAAACACTTCCATCCTGTCTTGGTCACGATCATAAATTTGTAGCTCTGCAGGTAATCCTATTGTATGCCCATATTTTTCCAGAATTCTTTGTGCGACAGAATGAATTGTTGCGATCCATACTCGCTCTTCAACTTTTTCACAATCTTCAAGCCTAGCACTCATTTCCTCAGCAGCTTTATTTGTGAATGTTAATGCAATCACACCATCTTTCTTGGTGCTCCTCAGGATATGGCGCACTCTTTCAGTTAGCACTCTAGTTTTACCTGAACCAGCCGAGGCTAGAACCTGGATGGCAGCATTCAGAGGGGAATTGACAACCTGGCGTTGGGCCTCAGATAAATTCATATTATATTCCAGCTTTTATTTTATCGAAAAACTCAACAACTTTTTTAGGAAAAGCCCCTTTGCTGAGTTTTGAAAGGTTATCCGATACTGCTTTAGCATATAATGGTTTCTGTGAATCCAATATTTCGAGGATAGCTTTTCTTCGTCCTTCATCGCCGCTATAATCTCTTAACTCAGATTCAAAAATAGTTTGATTGCAAGCTCCACATGGAGGTTTGCTAGTTTTTATTGGTTTCAATGGAGTTCCATCTCGCTTTTTGATCCAATCATCAATGTAGGCTTCCCCTTCTATTTCTTTAATTGTATTTTCGATTAAACCCTGAAACCCTTGCGTTAACAGGTAACCTTCAAAATCAGTTCCGTCAAGAATTGTAATATTGGAGGCAGACATAATGTCTGTTTCACCAAATATTTTTTCATATGTTTTTTTTAATTCTTTGAGAGGTTTTTCTTCACCGTCACTAAAAATAAAAACTGGTATGCTTAGGTCTTTTGCGAGTATTAGAAACGGCTTATATTTGGCACCTGAACCGTTCACGCATACAAAGTTAATTCCCAACGAAAAAGGCAGCTTCCCCGTATAGTGCTCAAATAGAATCGGGAGAGCTTGATCCTCAGATTCTCCTTCTGAAAGAACGATCATTTTTGCGAACAACAACTCCCCTCTTGAATGAACAACCTCTCGCTGAAGTTTTCTTGAATCATCCCCATCAAAAGAATCTCTGACCTGAAAAACCTGGACAGTATTATCAATCTTCTTTAAATACCTAATCTCAGAAAGAGCGGCCAATCCTGCAATATAGGGTGAGTGAGTGCTAATGATAACTTGGCCAGATGTCTCGGTTAGCTGGCGATACAAAGTCCTTTGGGCGTTTGGATGCAGATGCGCTTCAGGTTCTTCAGCTGCCATAATGGAGAAAAACGGGTCAGCTTCCTTAGCGTGGTTCTCAGCCATGATTTCCGTAAATGCTTTTACAGTAAGCATGGAGGCCCAGCTTCTTGTTCCCATGCCATGATATTCCATGGAGAAAGAACTTTTATCGTTTTCGCCAAAATGGACGCTAAAACTTTTCGACAAATCACGGATTTTTTTAGGGAATGGCGTTAACTCGGCATGACCAGTCCCTTCAAATGAAATATTTAAATTGTCCAAATGAGCTTTTAATTGTTTAATTGGCTCACTCTTTTTGATTGCTTCTTTGTTTAATTCTGCAACCATGCGCTCAAGTTCAGTTACATCCACATCATTGTATTCGACATAGGACAATACCCGACCGACGAAGGACGATCTATCCTTCAATTCGGTATGAATATCACGCTGGGCATCGATCGATATGAATGGGATGGATTCAAATCTTTTTGGAAGTCTATTTTTACTTAAGATACGAAATTTTTGCCAATTCTGTTGAGCTGGCCATTCATCTAAAAAATACCGTTCTATTACGTAGCCACCTTTTATTTTGTCTGGCTTAGCAATAGTACGTATTGCTACGTATTGTTTGCCATCAGGTTCCTGCTGAATTGAATCTTTAAACTCTTGCTGCCAAACATCACTAAACTCGTTAACTCGCACACTTTTTTCAGCAGCGATAAAACGAAGATCGACTGTTATTGTATCCTGGCGTTTTTCATCCCCTCCAATATAAAAATCCTCATCCGACAGATATCGCGAATAGTCGCCTAACGCCAACTGTAACGCTTTTATAACAGAAGTTTTCCCCGAATTATTCTGGCCCAATAGAAGAGTGACCCGAGACAACACAACCTCAATGTCAGCTAAACCTCTAAACCCTGAGATTCGAACTACATCAACTTGAATGCTCATTTACAAACCTCGCTTCACAAATCGAGTTTTACCCGTGAGAAGTTCTTGCATCATGCCCTGTTTTATTTGTCGTGTTTTGGATAAACGTTGTTGCAGCAGCTGAATTTCGGTGTCCCTATCTGACAGGATGCTGGCAATAGCGGTTTGTTCGTTACTTGGTGGAATAGGTACCAGAATATTTTTTATGATTTCGCCACTTAAATTTTCTTGACCTCCCGAGTTGCTTAGTTCCCGTATTTTTTCATATTGACCATTTAAAAAATGAAGCAAGAAATCCTCCGAGACTGAACGTTTTACCTGAATTGCTGCGCAGGCTTGATTGATGGATGCTCCAATCGTCAGTATCCCTACCTTTCCACGAGTCTTTCCTTGGCCATACATTGCCATGAGTAAAGTACCAGCTTCAAACCAATTTGCAGATGAACAATTTAAACCAAGCTTAGTTATGTATTCATTCGCTCGATCAATCGCTCCTCCATTTATTAACGAAGTAGTAACCCAAGGAACGTCGCCATCCCAATAAGCCTTGTTTTCACGATTTGGTGTACCGCCAGAGCTAACAACTGAGAAATCGCAGATCTTTTGAACTAACCAATCTTCTGGGATTTCGCCCAGTTCGGTTAGTTTGTAGCCTTTGGGGGTTCCGTCGGGGTGGGTGGCGAATTGCGGGAGGCGGGTTTTTCCGGTGAGGAGTTGCTGCATGGTCGCGGTTTTGATGGCCTGCTTTTTGGCGATCAGTTTTTCCAGCGAGTTGATCAGGGCATCGACATCGGATAGGGCATTAGCGATGGCTGTTTGTTCATCCGAGAGTGGAACAGCAATGACAAATTTTCTCAACGTCGCTATTGGAATTTCTTGAAGTGCTGATCCATTCATAGAAGACGTAAGTCTTTCAGCTGTTCGAGTGCTCGAAAGAAATTGCTTGACGTATGTTGGCTGTACACCTTTCTTCAACGCTATTAATGCAACACCCCTAGTTAAGTTTGAACCAACCAATTCGATATCAACTTGTCCTATTTCGCCAACCTTTCCGCGAAGCGGTATAACCAAATCGCCATCTTTTAAGATAGTCCTTCGATAAGTGTTACTTATTTCAACTGTCGTAGTTATTAGGTTGTTCTTGTTGATACGTCCATTGACTATATCTACGACACGCAAACAGGGAATGCCGCCATTAATGGTTGGGCCTGTTTGAACAATTCCGTATGAAATTGGTCTGTTAGGCTCTGTAATTGCCGCTAACTGAAACAATTCCCAGTCCTCCGGAATCACTCCCACTTCTGTGCGCTTATAGCCAGTAGGAAGAGTGCTTATGTCTGAATTTTTCTGATCTTGAAATTCAAGAGATTTGTCTAAATTCATATAACAGGCGCTGGCTTCCGCAACATGATTTTTACTGTTCATTCCCAACCTCCCGCTGTTTCGCCATATGCGCCACCACTAGCGCCCGCTCATGTTCCAGCTCTAGCTTTAGCTCCTGCTCACTAGGCAAGTAAGGCAAGTAAGGCAAGTAAGGCAAGTAAGGCAAATATTTAGCTGCAAACAGTTTCTGATTGCCAGCCAACACCGAATATTTCACGACAGCTTCACTTTTCTCGCTGCACAGCACCAAACCAATAGTGGAATTATCGGTATGACCTTTCTTCTGTTTGCTATACAGCCGCACATAGGTGCCCCTCTGGCATATATCAATGTGGGTCCAACTCAATTCGAGACGCACTGCGTCTCGAATTGGGAAGATCAGAGAATACTGAGAGTTATCTACCACGTTCACCTCACTCATCACTCGCCGCCTGCAAAGTCAGCTCCAATTCACGCTTCAGACTTTCACGATCCGGCAGATAAAGTTGATATTTCTGCACGAATAATTGGCTATCGAGGTTATATGTAGCGTATTCCACTAGCAATTCATCTTTATGGCGGCTCAGAATGATGCCGATCGGTGGGTTGTCCCCCTCAATATTTTCCTCATTGGCAAAATATCCCAGGTACATATTCATCTGCCCGATGTCGTGGTGTTGTACCTCGCCCAGCTTCAGGTCAATCAGCACAAAACAGCGTAAAATGCGATGATAGAACACAAGGTCGACTTTGTAGTGGGTATTGTTGAGGGTGATACGGTATTGCCTGCCAACAAAGGTGAAGCCCTTTCCCAGCTCCAACAGAAAGGCTTGCAGGTGGTCGCACAACAGCGCTTCGAGTTGAGTTTCAGATACCTGATAGGGCTCAGGAATTTTCAGAAACTCAAATACATAGGGCTCACGTAATAAGTCGGTGGGGGCTTGAACTACCTGACCTTGCTGAGCCAGTTGCAAAATGCCATTCTTGTCCTTGCTGACAGCCAAACGCAGGAACAAAGAGGCAGCTTTTTGCCGTTTCAATTCCGGCACTGACCAGCGTTCGGCGATGGATTGCTGCTGATAAAAACTACGCTCCAGGTCATCGTCTATCTTTAGTAGCTCCACATAATGCGACCAGCTCAATTGGTCAGAAGGCTTCTGACTTATTGGATATCGTAGATAAAACAAGCGCATATAAACGAGGTTAGTCCGACTGAAGCCGCGCCCATGACGCAGACGCAGGTCAGTGGCCAGCTGTTGGATCAAAGCCTGCCCGTAGGCGGCGCGTTCTAGCCCGCCTTGTTCAAATTCGACGATATACCGGCCCAGTTGCCAGTAGGTTTCAACCAACTGTGTGTTAATGGCCTGAAACGCTCGGGCCTGCCCTTGTGTGTAAGCCTCTGACAACTGCAGCAGCAGTTGCTGATAATCCGTAGAGGTCGATAAGTTGATCTGTTTCGTCATCTGGGGATCTCCACGTTACCACTCCAGCCCCATGGCTCTCAGATGCCCAGCCACCTTTTCGCTGAGCACGTCGACGGATGCCACCAGCGTGGGCAGCGGCTCGGCGTAACGCTCTTCGAGTTCCTTTACCCGATTAGCTAGTTGCTGGGTAATGCGTTCGATTTCGGCCTGAATATTGGCTTGCAGGGTAGCGAGCCATTTGTCTTGCACGAGCAGCGTTTTGATATCGTCGATACTGAGCTTTTTGTAGTGTTTGAAGACGGCCAGATCCAAGGCATCCTGCGCTTCTTTTACTGCTTTTTTCGCATCGGATTCGGCATTGAACAGGTCGCTGGCTTTTTGCAGGGCGCGAATTTCATCTTGGTCGTGGGTTAGTTTTGCGCGTGCGCCCACGCTGGCTTTGGTGACTTTATCTTTGTCGTTGAGGGCATCACTGAGTGCACCTTCGTCACCGCTGTTTTCTTCGATGAAGCTTTCTAGTTCTTGGGTAGCGCTATCCAATGCGGTTTGCAGCTGGTTGAGCGCTTCCTGCTGTTTGGAAAAATAACGAGCCACATTCAAGGCGGGAGGAAGCAATTCAGCTTTGTACTTGGCTTTGTTGATGATCAAGTCAGGGGTTTCTTTGAGCTTCTCCCCTTTTTCGACCTTGAGCTCACGCAGCACGCTGCCGGCCTGCCAGCCATCTTGCACCAGGACATAAACATCGTCTTGCATCGTCTCGGCCCAGTAATCCATGAGGATCTGATACACGTCGTATTTGTTGAGTAATGGAACGTTGGCATAGCGTTGCAGCAGATCTTCTGAGATGCGATAGATCAGCTGTTTGGGGTGATCGCCCTGTTGGATGTCTGTTAGGGCGGCGTCGGCAGACCATTGCTCGAAGGGTTGCAGGCTGCGCTGGGCAAAGGCGGTGAATTCGGGGTGTGCAAGAATCGTGGTTTTTACCTGTGAGGCGCTGACCAGGGCTTTGACATAACCAGGGCGATCAGGCGCGAACAATTTAGCACGCAGCGAGGGGAATACCTGCCAATAAGCGTTGAGGGCTTCGATATCCCGCTCGGGGATGCCGCCTTTGAGGTGGGCGCTGAGGTCGTGCAGGTCTTCCGGTTCTGATGAGTCGATATAACGTGGGATATTCAGGTTGTAATCATTGGCGGCGATATCCTTGAGCGGCACCATGCGGCTGTAGCGCGACAAGGTTACCTGTTTATTGAATACGTCAACGATTTTGTGAATGTCTTGGCTGCGCAGTCGGTTTTTATTGCCGTCTTTCATGAAGCCTTTGCTGGCGTCGATCATGAAAATGCCCTGACGGGTTTGCGCCTGCTCTTTGTCGATAACTATGATGCAGGCGGGAATACCGGTGCCGTAAAACAGGTTGGCGGGCAAGCCGATGATACCTTTGATATAGCCCTGTTTGATCAAGTTTTCGCGAATGCGCGCTTCGGCATTGCCGCGAAATAAAACACCGTGCGGCAGGATTACAGCGCCTTTGCCAGTACTTTTTAGGGATTTGATGATGTGTAGCAGAAAGGTGTAATCGCCATTCTTTTCTGGCGGGATGCCCCAGGTGAAACGGTCGAATTCGTCCTCGCCGGGATTGATGCCGCTGGTCCAGTTTTTGTTGGAGAACGGGGGGTTGGCGACAGCAAAATCGAAGGTTTTAAGCTGTCCGCTGGCGTCTTTCCACTGTGGGTCACTGATGGTGTTGCCTTTCCAGATCTTAGCCGTGGCGTTATTGTGCAGAATCATGTTCATGCGCGCCAACGCACTGGTGGCGTTATCCATCTCTTGGCCGAAAATCGACAGTCCACGCGGTGCTTCGTCGGCAGCTTTCAATAACAGCGATCCAGAGCCGCAGGTCGGGTCATAGACGGTAGCGTCTTGCGGAGTTTCGCTGGTAATACCCACCACTTTGGCTACTACGCGCGAGACTTCTGCCGGTGTATAGAATTGCCCCTTGCTCTTACCTGACTCAGTGGCGAAATGGCGCATCAAGTATTCGTAGGCGTCGCCGAGCAAATCGTCACCATCCACGCGGTTGGACGATAAGTCCAGCCCTTCAAAAATACCGATTAACTTGGTGAGGCGATCCACCATCTCCTTGCCTTTGCCAAGCTTGTCTTCGTCGTTAAAGTCAGCGATGTCGATAACGCTTTTCAAATCGTTTTCTTCAGCCAAGGCGCTGATGATTTTGTTCATGCCCTCGCCAATTTCTTTATTGCCCTTGAGCTTGATTAAGTCATCGAAGCTCGCCCCTGTTGGGACGACGATCATGCCATGAGGATCGCCTTTGTATTTGTCAGAGACGTATTTCATGAACAGCAGCGTAAGGACGTAATCTTTGTATTGTGATGCGTCCATACCACCGCGTAGTTCGTCGCAGCTGGCCCACAGGGAGGAATAGAGTTCGGTTTTCTTGATGGCCATTAAGGGAGGTATCCGGGTGCTTTTTAGTTATGAATCGGGTGCTGATTGCTAATGGGTTGTCACAGCAGATCGGTGTTAAGACCTGCGGCTTTGAGTCGCTGAGTGAGATTGCGCATTTTGCTGAATTCGGTGCCTAAGCTTTGGCTCAGACCAACTTTCTCGCAGAACTCTTTGGAGGTGATGGTTTTCAGGTGATCTGCATACTTGATCATCTGTAGATGCAACTCTGCAGTGTATTGGTTGCGCGGCGCGTCAGCCAGGGCTTGCTTGATCTGGCTGTAGATATCGTTCTCGGTCATCGCCAAGCCTTTGAATAGCTGAGGGTTATATAATTTAGCTAAATTATATAAAGATATCCCTTCGCGCAATAGGCGATCACAAAGAAACCGCTTGGGGGATAGCCAAGTGGCGTTATGTGACCAGAAAGTGCAGTTGTTGATCGCAATTTTGACCGTGTTTTAGACACAATGTATCCATTTGGGGTCCAGGTGATCCCACCTTGATCCCACCTTGATCCCACCTTGATCCCACCTTGATCCCACCTTGATCCCACCT
>CAYYPW010000020.1:0-60824 GCA_964473645.1 uncultured Moraxellaceae bacterium | reverse complement strand
TGATCCTGCCTTGGCGCGAGCTGAATGCGCACAACCTCTCGTAATGTTGCCAACTTGTTACCACATTCAAACCACTTGTCGACAATCCAGCCCGTATTGTTGCCACCTTCTAGCCGACAACGAGACATCGGTGGTACACATTAAATTGAACGCAACAAGCCAATAATTGCCATCAAATGCAAAGCTTCACACATTCTTTGTGCTCGTTTTCACGAGCACAAAGAATGTGGCCGGTGAGCGCAATTTTGCAAAAAAATGTGATCATCGGCATTGATGGCAAAGAGCAAATAACTGCGTTCAAATGAATAATCGAGCAGGAACCGTTTGAAGCCAAATACCATGAATGAAATCGACTTGCCGCCTATGCGGATTGTTGTCAAAAATTATATGATCAATGGGAACCAGCAACTTTTGTCGGCAAAAATCTGACTTATGCGTACCGAATATTTCGCTCGCATTGGCGTTTCATCGAACCTATGACCTATGAACACTCACGACGTACCAACACTTTTTCTTGATTTTGATGGCGTCCTTCACCCTGACGAGGTTTACCGGATAAAAGGAAAACCAACGCTCAAGGGCGAAGGATCTCTCTTCATGTGGGAGTCTGTATTAGTTGATTTAATGGCAGAACATCGCAACATTCAGATCGTGCTGAGTACCAGCTGGGTGCGAGAATTGGGGTTTCATCGTGCTCGTGGCTATCTTTCGGATCGACTGCGATCAAAAATCATAGGCGGTACTTGGCATTCAAGAATGAAGCACGACCGTGAAGAATTTAATAGGCCAAATACCACCTGGTGGGATCAAGCGACTCGATACCAGCAGATAATGAGATACGTAAATCGCGCTCAACTAAGCCATTGGATCGCTATTGATGATCAAGTTAAGGGCTGGGATGATCGTTATCGTGACAACCTGATCCAAACTCAACCGTATTTCGGAATTGGCGATAAATCTGTTCAGCAGCAAATTGCGATGTTTTTAGCAAAGTACCAATAATTCTTGCAGTTCACTTTCTGGATAACGCCCGGTAAATAAAAGCTTATGAAAGAATATCGAGTGGGAAAGGCAATTATTCTTCAGAATGACCACGATGAAACACCACCAATTGAGCTTCCACTTGAAAAGCCAATGTATATTACAAAGAAGCTCGATAGTAGCGAACTCCTGCACGCAGAAACGTCATCTTTTAACAAGCCATGGCGAGAAATCAATGGTTTTGTTATCAACTACCTTCGGAGATAAACCGACTCACTCGATGCATTTGACACTCCACTGGATCGCGCTTAAATATTCGCAACCTTGCAAAAAAAGGGGGGCAGCAATGAGGACGCATCAAGAGATTGATGAACGCAGCCTAGCGATGCATCGGTTGGTCACTGAAAAAATCAGGAATGATCCCGCGCTCTTTGATAAGGCCAAAATGACGATTGCACGATGGCGCACAACGGTATGCGCTAATTCACAGCCTTATCTTGAGGAGTGGGAAAAGCTGATGAATCAAGGAATGGAGGCCTGCCTTATCGTTGCCGTTGAAGATTCTGAACGCGCAAGAGCACTGCGCCAATCCTCTCCCTTCGCTGGCATTCTGAGCAATGAAGAGCGTTTAACATTTTTAAAAACGTGGCAGCGGCGGAATATTAATGAAACGCGAGGAGCTTGAACATCTCATTCGGACAGCTGCCGCTGTGCCTACGTCGATCACAATTCCCGCCACTTCAAGGCTACGCTATCTAGGCGGCATGGCTGCACTCAACCTGCCGTCGCCCACTGGAACCGGCGACTGGCACATGGAACAGACATTCTTCCGGTCGAGGAAGAAACGTTCGCGCTCGTTCATCTCCGGTGCTGGCTGCCCAACCGATACGACCTCACTCCTTGGCGATACTGGAATTTATGACTGCACGTCAATTCTCGACGAACTGGGCATCCCTCATGAGAGCAGTATCGCCTATGCGGCAAACCACGCGAGAGCTACTGCCGATCTCGTCCTAGCAGCGGTTCTGAGAGGCAGATCTCCGGATTTCGTTGTACTCGATGATTGGATGCCACGCGACAGCGACAAGCAGCAGGTGTTCGACCTGCTAGCGAAAGCACTCAGCCATCTAACCGCAGAACAACAAGATAGGGTCCTCGAGTGGGAACGCAAAAACGCGATCTAAGTTTTAACAGGTACTCGAACATCGCCCCAACGTAAAGGGCGGCGAAGCCGTCGCGTAGCGACTGTAGCGAAGCGAAAGCTCTTTACGTCAGTTTGAAAATACGCTTAGTAACGTGCTGACAGGGTCAGCACCCGAGCCATTCCGGCGGCGAGGAATGGGGTTTGGGGCGAAGCCCCACCTCTTGAAAAAATGTGCGGATCAATGAAAAGTGCTCAGCAGCTCAACAATCACCCCTCGTGATTTCGAGTAAATATTGGAGACAGATTTTTCACTCGGCCCTGCAACATTTAGCACCTGGATTTTATTGCAGGTAATCCATTCATGAAATTGTTGAATATGCGCGTTCTCAAATTTTTCTATATCCAACGGCATTACGGGGCGACGCATTTTCTCGGTAAATTGGAGGGTCAATTGACTTCCCCCTTCAATCTGTCCAATAAACAATATCAACGTTCCGTCGCTGTCCCGTACGTTGAATTTTGTTCTTTGTCGATAACCCTCAGACTCGGTTTCAATAAGCTGATATCGCGCATCTAGAATTCCATCGGCAGCCTTTCTGCCTTTTGGGCACCAACCTCCATGCGGAATTTCCAAGGCCATTGCAACGTCGAGAGCAGCACGGTCAACACCGGTCTGCCCTCCTGATACTATCTTTTGAAGCTTAATACCCACGCTATTCCTTAACGTTTTTCACCCAAAACCGTCGATCGTCGACCGAAAAATTCTGATCATACCCCACCATGGTCAGCATGGAGCCGACATAGTAAAGCCCAAATTGATTCATCATCCAGGACTCAACATTCGAATTTGTGGGTAACTTGCTATATGGCGGTACAGGACCGTCGGTTCTGGATTGCCCCGTTGTTTTTCCTGAAACAGGGAAGCTACGCCAGGTAGTAACAAAGTTGTTGGACTGCTTTGGCAGATCTTTCGCACACAACGTCACCTTGTCGATTCGCTCCGACTGCTTTGGACTGCGCCATAAAACTGCGTTGAAAGTGGCGCATTCATTCGGCTTCATGGTGAAGGAGCGCCCTATATTGGTCTGTCCTTGAGGAATCGTTAAATCAGTAACGACGACTTTGGGCCATTCCGGTGCACTACCATCAGTCGAGGGATTAGCACTCAGCGCACGAAACAAGGGGGTCTGAGCTAATGGGCGATAGTCGCCGCCAATTCCACCATCATTAGAAGCAGCTGGAGCCAGCCCCGTTGTGAGCGATTGGCCAAGATTATTGAACGAACTAATAGCGTTGTTCAGATCAGTAGTTGCACAACCCGATAGAAAAATAAGTGTCGCAGCCGCCATGGCGTGAGTTTTCATATCCTCTCCTGAGATTGTTTTTGTATTCCTTGGCAGCCAGCTCCTCGCTGCCGAATGTCCCACACCCCAGATGTTACCTAGCTTCTTGAAAATTGTCACTCATAGTGCGTGTACTTATAGAGCGTGGTCCGATAGAGGTTGGCTACCTAGCATCGCTTCTTTTAGGAGCGATATTAATGTCCGCCGACCCGCGTATACTTTTTGGCCAACGACTTATTGAGGTCAGGAAAGCAAAGGGTTGGTCGCAAGAGCATCTGGCACTTGAAAGCGGCATAGCCCGCAGTTACCTGGGTGGTGTAGAAAGAGGGCAACGGAACATTGCCCTTCTGAACATATTCAAGCTTGCTGAAGCGCTTGGGGTACCACCGGCAGCATTGCTGGAACCACCGTTGTCAGAAGCTAAAGGGTGAAAAGTCGGCCTACTGCGGTACAATCCTCCTTTATTGGCACTGCGATGGTCCGAAGTATCGAACTCCTATCCAATGAAATCGCTATTGGTCTGACGACCGGCTAATTGCGAAACGAGCTGTTGCGCAATTGGTCGTGTGATCGCATGACGGTATCAAGAACCACCCGCAAGAAATTTGTGACCAAATTCACAAATCTGGCCAAGAACAGCCATGAACTCGGTAGGTGAGTACAAAAGTGAGTATAAAAACGGGTTCCCGACGTGAAACTCCAATGAAATGAAGCCTGGAAGGGATAACTTTCGGTTTAACGTGTAAACTCCACCACGCCTAAATTGAGGGGCAGGCCACTAACCGGTGTCTTGCCCCTTTTTTTTGCCCCACCCTCCCCTGCTTTCCTCTCCGACTCATTCAAAGCGAATCATATTCCGCTCGTTATAGATCTGTTGCAGCGTAATTCGGTTGGCGCGTTCCTGGCTTTTACGAATGTGACGCTCCATTTCATCTTTCGCTCTTGCTGACTTGCGCTCCAGCATTAATTGACAGATCAGGTAATGCTCCTCGTAAGTGTCGCTGACACTGGCAGCATCGGGCCAGCCCAGGCGTCTGACTGCTCGAATATTGGCATTGACATCCTGCAAATAACTTACCAGCACTGGGTTTCGACTGGCCACTGCCAATTCAAGATGAAAGTTTTCTTCTGCAAGTTTCAGCGATTCAGTAATTGCCGTGCCGAAGAGTTGGGTTTCGGGATGCCACTTAGTCGCGAGCATCTGAATCGCCTCTTTATTCTTTTGTTTGATGGCTTCATCAATCGACATATTTTCGAGCGCAACTCGCACATCGTAATAATGACTGATCTGCACCATGTCGAGGCTGCGCACAAAACAACCTTGCTTGGGTTTGATTGTTAGCTGCCCTTCACTTTCCAGACGTTGCAAGACGGCACGAATCGGGGTCCGGCTTACGCCGAAGTAATCCGCGAGCTGGGACTCGGTCATGCGGGAGCCCGGCATGATATCGAAATCCATAATCATGCTACGGAGGGTGTCGTAAATATCCTGGGTGCTCTTTTTATTGTCCATCGGCCATCAGCAAAAAATGTTCATAGCTCTCATTAATGGCGGGCAAGTGCGCAATTGTCAACCTGCGAGATTGCAGCCCTGTTGCGATCCAACTACTAATCGGCCTAAACCGGTGCAAGCACACTGAATTTGCACAAAAATATTGCTTGTCTATGCACAACCAAACTATGTGCAGCACATTTTCCGGCAAATCCTATCAGCGCAACACCACTATTTAATTCGACGAATTCCGCACATTTTACTTCATTTTCGCCTCGCCGCCGCCTGTTTATGTACACGTTGACTATCACGCTTGGCATAGATTGTGCTCATCGTTGTATACATCGTGGGATTCAACAAGGGGAAGACGGATGAAACAGACAGACATTACGCAGCTTGAGGATCACTTGAATATCGCTGGTGTTGACTTGAACACCGATGCCCGCCGGCAGACGCCCGCAAGATTGCAGGTGGGCGCATTCCTTGCATTACTCTCGCTATCGACGATAGGCCACGCAGGCTCTGCCGAGTGGAGCTCCACCAATATTCAATATCTCTACGGCGACACGTATCAAAGCATTTCGTTTGATCCAGTAAAGAACAAATTGGTCGGCACCGATGACTCGCGCTCAGTGGTGACCATTGAACACGTAAACGGCTGGAAGTTCGGTGATAACTTTTTGTTCGTTGATATCACCAATCCTGACCGCGCTGACAGTGCTGCGTCGACCAGTTTGTATGGGGAGTTTTCTCCGCGTTTGAGCTTGTCAAAAATCACTGGCGCTAATTTGGAAATGGGAATAATCAAAGACGTACTGATTACCACCACGACAGAAATGGGAGATGGCTTCCACAATTATCTGTACGGGATTGCAGTCGATCTGGCTATTCCGAATGTCCCGGTATTTCAGATTAATTATTACAAACGCAATGAAGTTGAAGCGGATACCGATCTCGGCAGCCAAATCACTTTAGTGTGGTTATATCCCTTTAATATTGGTGCGGCTGCGTTCAGTTTTGAAGGATTTCTCGACTACGCCTACGACCTCGAAAGCGATACCAACGATGCCCAGGACAACATTATCGCGGGGCCTCGCCTACTGCTGGATGTTGGCAAAGCATTTGGCGCTCCGGGCACACTGCAAGCCGGTGTTGAACACCAGATATGGCGCAACAAATTCGGCCTGGATGGCATAGACGAAGACGTTACCCAATTAATGATGAAATGGATCTGGTAATTCACACACTATTAAGCGCAGGGGGTCACCATGAATAACACCGATACACCATTTAATTTTACTGTAAAAAGAAGACAGCTATTAAAAAGCATGGGCATGGGTGCCGTGGCAACAGGTGTTGGCCTCTATATGCCCGATGTGCTGGCAGAATCCAACGTGAGAATGGGGTTTGTCTATGTTGGCCCCCGCGATGACTATGGCTACAACCAGGCGCATTTCGAAGGCAAACAAGCTGTGTCGGGCATGGGCTGGGTGAAAGCCGTGGATGAGGAAAACGTCCCCGAAACGATTGAAGTGCAAAAAACCATGGAGAGCATGATCAATCTCGACGGGGCACAGGTATTGTTTCCCACCTCCTTTGGTTATTTTGATCCGCACATTTTGAAAATCGCCAACAAATATCCAGAGGTCATGTTCCTGCATTGCGGCGGTTTATGGGATGAGAAAAAACATCCGAAAAACGTTGGCAGCTATTTTGGATACATCGACGAGCCCGTTTATATTGCCGGCGTCGTTGCAGGACAGATGTCCAAAACAGGTAAATTGGGCTATATCGCTGCCATTCCGATCCCGCAGGTGTTACGAAATATCAACAGTTTCACATTGGGGGCACGCTCGGTAAATCCAGCAATAACTACGCAGGTTATTTTCACGGGAGGCTGGTCGAATCCAGTTAAAGAAGCAGAGGCCGCCAACAGTATGATCGATCAAGGCATCGATGTGCTGACTTGCCATGTTGACAGTCCCAAGGTGGTAGTAGAAACGGCAGAAAAACGCGGCGCATATTCCTGCGGTTACCATACCAATAACGCCCCGCTTGCACCAAAAGGCTTTCTCACGGGTGCGGAATGGAACTGGAGCACCGTGTACAAAATGTTTGCCGACAAAATCCGCAACAAAGAGCCTTTACCCAACCTGGTACGCGGGGGATTGAAGGAAGGTATCGTCAAACTCTCGCCCTATGGGGCTGCCGTTACTCCACAAGCACGCGCTGTCGGAGACAAAGCGTTGGCAAAATTCATGGAGGGCAACATGGTCGTATATAAAGGCCCGATCAAAGACAACCAAGGCAAGGTAGTGATTGCCGACGGCGTTTCGCACGGCCAAACCGATATTTGGCTGGAGAGCATGGATTGGTTAGTGGAAGGCGTTATCGGGTCAACCAAAGGCTAGGTCAGACACTATGTTGCGAGCACTCGAAGCCATAGCGATATCGTTGGGAGCCTTGCTCGTCTCTGGCATTTTGGTGGCGCTTTTTATCGTGGCCACCGGGAACGCGCCGGGCGAGGTGTTTTACAGCATTTATCGTGGTGCATTCGGTAACTGGTTTTCGTGGCAAAACACATTGGTAAGAGCGGCTCCGTTGATGTTGACGGCGCTTTGCACTGCGATTCCTGCGCGACTTGGATTGATCGTTATTGGCGGTGAAGGGGCAATGGTAGTGGGTGGGTTGGCGGCGGCCATTGTCGGCATCCACTTGCAAACATGGGGGCCGTGGTTTGTGCTGCCTTCCATGTTGGTCACCGGTTGCATAACGGGCGGTCTGCTGGTCGCTTTAGCGGGCGCGCTTCGCCACTATCGTGGCGTTAATGAAACCATCAGTTCGCTATTGCTGAACTACATTGCCATCGCCGTATTGATGTTTTTGGTGGTGGGCCCCCTAAAAGATCCCGCCACCATGAATAAGCCCTCGACGTATTCCATTGGCGAACAAAACATGATGGGGGCCCTTGGTGACAGCGCTATCCATTGGGGATTGGCGTTTGGAGTGGTGACCTGTTTAGTCCTTTGGGTGCTAGCGCGTTACACCCCGGTGGGATTCGCGGCGGACGTAATCGGTGGCAACGCTCGGGCGGCACGTTTGGTCGGGCTCCCCGTGGGCAAGCTGCTGATCGGTGCCTGCTTGATTGGTGGTGCAGCGGCCGGTATGGCGGGCGTTATAGAAGTAGCCGCCGTGCATGGCCGTGCCAACGCATCATTGAACGCAGGCTATGGTTATGCAGGGATATTGATAGCGTTTCTTGCCCGACACAATCCCATTGCCATTATTCCTTTCGCAATTCTTTTGGGAGGCATCCGCGCTAGCGGGGGGTTGCTGCAACGCGCACACGATTTGCCTGATGCGACTGTGCTGGTAATCCAAGGAATTATTTTTATTGTCATACTCGCTGCGGACATGGTGTATGGCAAATTCGGGCTCTTTAAACCGCGGGAGGCCAACTAATGGAATGGGATTCAAGCATTTGGAGTGTGGTCGTCGCAGTGTTGGGTGGCGCGATTCGAATTGGCACACCGTTTATTTTTGTCAGTCTGGGAGAATGCCTGACCGAAAAAAGCGGGCGCATCAATCTGGGGCTCGAGGGCAATCTGATCATGGGCGCCATGGTTGCTTATGCAACGGCTTACCTGACTGGCTCGCCTTGGCTGGGCGTACTTGCTGCAGGGTTTTCTGGACTGTTGCTGGGATTGATACATGCATTGCTGTGCCAACATCCGCGAGTGAATGATATGGCGGTTGGCATTGCCATGATGCTATTTGGAACCGGCGTGGCGTTCTTTTTAGGTAAACCTTATATCCAACCGCAAGCACCGCATTTGCCATCGCTTGCGCTGGGTGACTGGAGCAATTCGCCCACCGTGCAGGCAGCACTCAATATCAACGCGTTATTTTTCTTTGGTATCGCGTGCGTGTTCATTATGCACTGGTTTTTAAACAATGCGCGCTGGGGGCTTACGGTTCGCGTAACAGGCGAGAGCACTAATGCGGCGCTGGCCTTGGGAATCAACATTCGCCGGGTACGCTTGTTGAGCACGATGGCCGGGGGATTTTTGGCTAGCGTCGGCGGCTCGTATCTATCGCTGTATTATCCGGGCAGCTGGAGCGAGGGCCTATCGAGCGGGCAAGGCTTGATGGCAGTCGTGCTGGTGATTTTTGCCCGCTGGAATCCCATTCATTGTCTTTACGCCAGCTTGTTGTTTGGGGGAGCCGCAGCCTTGGGCCCGGCCCTGCAATCAGTGGGCGTCACCTGGGGATACTATCTGTTTAACGCCGCGCCTTATGTGCTGACGCTGGTCATCATGATTGTGACGTCGTCGGCCAAACAAACCCTCCCCGGAATGCCTGCCGAGTTCGCGAAATAGGAGAAACTGCACCATGGCCACCATCGCATCCGCCCCTTACCCCTGGCCTTATAATGGCGATCTGCGCCCTGAAAATACTGCATTGATCATTATCGATATGCAAACCGATTTCTGCGGAAAAGGTGGCTATGTCGATAAAATGGGGTATGACTTGAGCCTGACCCGTGCCCCTATTGAACCGATTAAAGCGTTACTGGCGCTCATGCGGGAGAAAGGTTTTTTTATCATTCACACCCGCGAAGGTCATCGCCCCGATCTTGCCGATCTACCTGCCAACAAACGCTGGCGCAGCCAACAAATTGGCGCAGGCATCGGCGATGAAGGCCCTTGTGGGCGTATTTTGATTCGAGGCGAACCCGGCTGGGACATCATTCCCGAATTGGCGCCACTCCCCGGCGAACCCATTATCGATAAACCTGGTAAAGGCTCATTCTGCGCGACAGACCTAGATCTCATTCTTCGCCAGCAGGGCATTGCCAATCTGGTAATCACTGGCATAACGACCGATGTGTGTGTCTCTACCACCATGCGTGAAGCAAACGATCGAGGTTATGAGTGTTTAGTGTTGTCGGATTGTTGTGGCGCAACGGATGCCAGCAACCATGACGCCGCATTGAACATGGTTAAAATGCAGGGCGGCGTATTTGGAGCAGTGGCGACCTCTACTGCGCTAACGGCATCCTTGACTGCCCTATAGCTAAAAGCACAGTCATCGAGGGCTCGATCATCAAGAGTTTGGCGAATGAGCGAACGTCTACGATAGCCATTAAAGAGCGCTGTATGAACGATTCAACAGAAATCACGAAAAAAGAACAGACCATTCTGGAAGCGATCAATATCAGTAAAACTTTCGGCGATGTTTGTGCCCTCGATAACGTATCTCTGCGCTTGCAAAAAGGCAGTTTTCACGCGCTATTGGGTGAAAACGGTGCAGGCAAAAGCACGTTAGTCAAATGTTTAATGGGTTATTACCAACCCGATCATGGCGCAATGCTCTACAAGGGCCGCGAAATTGCTATCCATAATCCGGAACAAGCGACCGCGGTCGGCATCGGCATGGTCTATCAGCATTTTACGCTAATCCCCAACATGACCGTCGCTGAAAATTTGGTGCTAGCCCGCCCTCACCTGCCCTTTCGCATTCAGTGGAAACAGGAAATCGCAGGGCTTAAAGCAAAAATGCAAAGAATGCCATTTGCCGTACCTCTGGATAAAAACGTCAGCCATTTGTCAGCGGGCGAAAAACAAAAAGTCGAAATCATTAAGCAGCTAATGCTTGACACCAGTATTTTATTTCTGGATGAACCCACATCAGTATTGACTCCCCACGAAGCCGACGAGGTGCTAGGAAAGATTCATCGCTTGACACGGGAAAGCGATCTCACCGTACTCATCATTACGCATAAGTTTCGGGAAGTCATGCAATTTGCCGATCAGGCCACCGTGTTGCGAAAAGGTAAATGGGTTGCGAGCACTGCCGTTGCTGAAACCGATCCTAAACAGTTGGCAGAAATGATGGTAGGCAGTGAAATAAAAATCGATATCCCGGTGCGGAGTGCATCTACCACTCAGCGTACCGTGCTGGAAGTCAACCAGCTCCAAGTGCAGGACGATGCGGGTATGATGGCTGTCAATGATGCCAGCCTTAGTGTAAACGCAGGTGAGATCGTCGGTATCGCGGGAGTTTCTGGGAATGGCCAACGAGAGTTTGTCGAAGCACTGGCAGGTCAACGTAGCATTGAAGCAGGCGGCATCAAGATTGATGGCCATGGATTTCATGCCAAGCGTCGGGAAATGCGTAAATTCGGCTTTTTCTGTCTGCCCGAAGAACCGCTGCGCAACGCTGGCGTACCCAGCATGAGTATTGCGGATAACCTTGCGTTACGCACTTTCGATATCACGCCTTTTTCACGATTTAAATGCCTGCTGAATCGTCGCGCCATGAAGAAAAACGCACGCCAGAAAATTGCGGAATATAAAGTGCGAACCTATGGACCAGAACAATGGCTGGGGGATCTATCAGGTGGCAATGTACAACGCGTGATTCTGGCCCGCGAACTGAGCCAGCAGATGAATGTATTGGTAGTCTCAAACCCTTGCTTTGGGTTGGATTTTAAAGCCGTCACTGAAATTCGCGCGCGTATTATCGAGGCGCGCAATAAAGGCGCGGCGGTACTCCTGTTCAGTGAAGACCTTGATGAAATTCTGGAGCTGTCCGACCGCATTTTGGTGATCTCCTCGGGTCACTTTGTGCATGAGACCACACCACAAACAGCGGACCTCAATACTATTGGGCGTTATATGGCGGGGCACTGAGCGCATCATGAATACAATAAATGCAAGACCCTACCCCTATACGCTGGGCACCCATCGGCCTTGTCTGATCCTGATTGACATGCAACGGGATTTTATTGAACCCGGCGGCTTTGGTGAAGCGCTGGGGAATGATATTACTCCCCTGAAAAACATTATCCCGACCACTAAAAAGCTATTGGACACTTTTCGGCGCCTTAATTTACCTGTTATTCATACACGCGAAGCGCATAAACCCGATCTTAGCGATTGCCCGCCAGCCAAGCGTTTACGCGGACAAGCGAGTCTGCGCATCGGTGATGAGGGGCCCATGGGCAAAATTTTGATCGATGGCGCCAAAGGCAATGAAATCATTGATGCACTCAAACCGATAGCCAATGAAATTGAGATCACTAAGCCGGGGAAAGGCGCATTTTACGCGACTGAGCTAAATACCATTTTGCAACAACTGGGGGTAACGCATTTGATGTTGGGTGGCGTAACGACTGAAGTGTGTGTACAGACCACTATGCGAGAAGCCAATGACCGTGGTTATGAATGCTTGTTGGTTGAGGACGCTACAGAAAGCTATTTTCCTGTCTTTAAGCAGGTAACGCTGGACATGATTGTCGCCCAGAGCGGTATTGTAGGTTGGGTGGCCAACGCTGACGATATTATCGCCACACTGGAGCGAGTATATGGATAAGCTGATGGATACCCTGGTCGTTCACGAGGTGTTTGATGTGGAAAAATTGCTGCGTGATCGCCTCTGGCAGCCACTGCGGGAGGGGGTGCAGATGTCACCCATTTACGATGATGGCAATGGTGGGGCCAGGGCGGCGTTTTTGCACTATCTGCCGGGTGCGGTGGTCGATGCACATGTGCATGGGGGATATGAGCACATTTTGATTCTGGACGGGGCGCAGGCCGATGACGTTCGCCAGTATGAGACAGGAGATTTAGCCGTGCAGCCGCCGGGGACCCGGCATCGGGTGACTTCGGCGGGCGGTTGCGTGGCGTTGGCGATCTGGGAGAGGCCGGTGCAGTTCGATTGAGGGCCCGGTTGGATAGCAAGGGCCTGATTGGTAAAGCTTTTAATAACTATCCCAATAAGAGTGCTTGACAACCCGGGGGCAAGTTGCGAAAATTTGCGCCCTGTCTAAAAGGCTACGTAGCTCAGCTGGTTAGAGCACAGCACTCATAATGCTGGGGTCGCAGGTTCGATTCCCGCCGTAGCCACCAGATTCAAAAATCCTGACCCTCGCGGGTCGGGATTTTTTTTGCCTGAATGCCGGGGAAGGCAGCCAATGCGGAGCTCTCCCGCCATGCACCCACCTGGAATGACGCATGTTAGCGTTTGGCAGGTGCCTTGCCGCCCCACCGCCAAAAGCCACACATACTTCTCAATGCGGTTATCGCCACTTGCACTGCCCTATGCTGGCATCTATCCGCCGTACTTTGTACGGTTTTTTGCGGCCCACAAAAAGGCATCGTTATAGATAAGATCCCAATTTATTTTTTCCATAAAATAATGCAGCAATTTTGCAAGGAAGAATGATATTACAACATAAATCACGTACTCAGGAACTCTAAACAAATTTATGTCAAACTGCTTGAGCTCAAGCAAATTGGCCAAGCTAAATATGAACGTATGGATTAAGTATATTTCAAGACTCAGAAGCCCAAACCCTTTTAAGAACCCAATCAAATGCACACTGATTTGTTTTAATCTATCTAGAATGCTGCCAAAAATAACTGTGACGGGATAGGCCATCACAATTGTCGGATACCACCAAAGCCCCGTAAGCCTTCTGAAGCTTGCATCTGTTTTTAATAGCAAAACCCCAAGCACAGCCATTGATAAAAACAAGACCGCAGCGTTTAAATACAAATTATTTAGTACTGAATTCTGCTTATTAAGTAGCATAAATCCAATATAGACACCGAGGATAAAAACAGAAATTCGAATGGTAAATATAAGAATATGCTTCGCGGGAGTATCCACCAAAAGGATTGACGCAACTATTGCCATTAAAATAGCAGCCGGCAATACACGCCTATAACCGTACTTTATTGCAAGCAAATATAAGCCCGGAAAGAAGATGTAGCAGGCTATTATTGACGGTATAAACCAGGTATTTAACTTTCCAAGAACCCAAAAGTCCAAGCCTACCAATGACAATGCAAAGGTATTCAGGTCGAATTCGGGTTTTAGCGTAAAATTAATAACCGCCGTTATAAAAAGCACCACCCAGAAGACAGGAATTATCCTCGTCATTCTTTTCCAGTAAAAGCTTTTAAGTGAACTATCTTTTGAGATGCTAAACGTCAGACCCAATCCAGATAGCAGAAAAAATATGTCAACCCCGGCATAGCCAATGCTTTTGATAAATTTCAAGGGCATCAGAATATCAGGCATATCTATTTTCGAATGATAAAGCATTATCCATAGAATGGATAAACCCATTAATTCCGTTCTATATTTGCTGACGTTTTCCATGGCGCTTTCCTTTTCATAATGCTCCTGCAGATCCCAAAACTCACATACCACGCGCCAGGCTTGCAGCTTAATATGGCTGCGGTCGAAAATTGGGCTAGGCTAGAATTGGCGACGAAAGTCTATAATATCACACGCATTTGACAACCGAAGCAATGCTGGCCAGTGTTAGCGTTCTTTTGAGGGGGCAGAACGAGAACTCCTAACACATATTGCTTAATTGCTCAGTATGCGATTTCGGGTAGCAAATAGTTACGGAGAATGGCATGCATCTGGAGCGAAGCGGATTCGAGATAAAAATGTCCACCCGGCAGTAGATGCACGGGGACAGGATGGCAACTATGTGCTTGCCAACCTCGCAAGCCCTCGACTGGCACCTCATTTTGATCGTCACGCCCGCCGAACGCTACCATTTTTACGTCAAGCGGTAGTTCTGGCTGATATTGATAGCGATCCAGCAAATCGAAATCAGCGCGCAAGGTTGGCAACGAGAGCGCCATCAGTTCCTGGTCGTTCAATACCGCTTGAGGGGTACCTGCAAACGTGCTCAACATAGTTTTCAATTCTGCATCAGTCATCTGAGCCACTGCTCTTTTACGCAAGCTCGTGTCAGGTGTTGGCATGTGTGGTGCAACATACGAAGAAAGAAAAAGCTGCGTCGGCATAGCGGCCGATTCGCGACGCAATTGCCTCGCCGTTTCGAACGCCACCAATGCGCCCATGCTATGGCCGAGAAAGACAAACTCTCGAGGACCGATTTTGTGCTTGATCAATTGTGCTGCCTCGATAACGCCCGCCGCGATGGTAGGCCAGCCGTGATGTCGGTCGCGACTAAAGGGTCGCGCCGGCAATTGTAGAGACCATAGTTCCAAATCGCTCATCAACGGTTTCCCCCATTGACGAAACATAAGCGATGATCCACCTGCATTTGCAAAACAGATTAGGGCGGGCGCACCTGGAGTTGCGTTCAGACATAACAGTTCCGTTGACATTATTTTTTCCTAATCGAAAGCCACCAAATAAAAACGAAAAAAGAAAGGCGTGCTGAAATTTATAAGTGTTTGAAGTAAACATCGGGTTGACCTGTTCTAAACACTTTTAGTTGTGAAATGACTCGCATATCAAACTTGCTCATGTTGTTTTTGGACTTTTTCTGACTCATTGTACACAGCATGCTCGATTAAGCGAATTACAAGAACGGCTAATGAGCAGATGCGCTGCACAGAGTATTAACGCAGGCGGAATGACATGGACAGCGTACATAATAATGATAAGTTCGAAAATTTCTCTGGCTGTTTGATCCATGCAACTCTTCATACACCACACAAGATCGCCTACGCATTCTTGGGGGATGGAGAGCGTGTCACCCAACAGATTACCTATCGACAACTGCTAGAGGCTGTGTCAGCGACGGCTGAACGCCTGCGATGCCAGTGTAGTGAAGGGGATCGCATACTGTTGCTGTTTGATTCTGGCATCGAATTCGTGGTGGCATTTTTTGCCTGTCTGCATGCAGGCATGATTGGGGTGCCCGCCTATCCACCCCGTTATAATCGCAACTTGGCACGCGCGGCCAGCATAGTGCAAGACTGTGCACCTGCCATGGTCCTGGCGCCAGGCAATTTGCAGACGTTGCTTGAGGAGTGGCGAGATCACACACCTGCGCTACGCGATTTACAATGGCTATATATAGATGAGAAGTCCTGTGGCACTACTGGGAGTTCAGCTGCACCGGTGATGCGTCAGTTACATGATGTCGCGTTTCTTCAATATACCTCCGGGTCGACCGGCAGCCCGAAAGGCGTGCGTGTCACACATGGCAACATCCTTCACAATGAGCGGTTGATACAGGTAGGTGCAGCGCTTTCCGCAAGTGACATTACCGTTTCTTGGTTACCCCTTTTTCATGATATGGGGTTGATCGGCGTTATCCTGCAATCGGCGTTCAATGGGGGAACATGCTATTTCATGACGCCGGAAGCGTTTATCGAAAAGCCTGAACGTTGGTTGCGTGCCATCAGTCGTTATGGAGGCACGTTTTCAGGCGCGCCAAGTTTCGCTTTCGAACTATGTATGAAACGTATCGACCAAGCGCAGCTGAAGCAGTTCGATCTTTCTTCCTGGCGCATCGCCTTCAACGGTGCGGAACCTGTCAACGCTGAGGTGTTGCAGGCATTCTCCCTTGCGTTTGCACCTGCGGGATTTGCTGCGCAAGCGGCAAGCCCGAGTTATGGCATGGCAGAAACCACATTGGTGGTAACGCACGAAGATCATTTGCGTGAACCCTATTTTTGTCACTTCGAACGGGAAAGCCTGACACACGGCGTTGCCAAAGTGGATGCACAAGGCCAACGCCTGGTGAGTTGTGGCACGCCCGGAATCGACACACACATCAGAATTGTCGATATCAAAAATGGCGAAAGCCCGGTCGAGGCGCCAGCGGTGCTGGAAGATGGCCGCGTGGGTGAAATTTGGGTTGCCAGCCCAAGCGTCGCCGACGGTTATTGGCAACGACCGGAATTGAATGCGCAACAGTTCGGTGCGCGCCTGGACGGTGAGGAGCGTAGCTATTTGCGCACCGGCGATCTCGGCTTCATTAATGAGGGGCGCTTGTTTGTCACCGGGCGCTTGAAAGAAATCATCATTGTGCGCGGACAAAATTATTATCCGCAAGATATCGAACGCGCCATTCAGTCGAGTCATCCAATATTTCGTTCTGGCTGCGGAATAGCAATGTCGGTGAGTAACGCAGCCGGCGGCGAGCATTTGGTTGCCGTGCAGGAAGTTCGTGACAGCGTAACGGAAGCACACTATCAGGCGGCTTTCACACAAGCCGTACAGCAGGTTGAGCACGCAACGGGGCTATTATTGAAAACCCTGATAATGCTGAAACCAGGGGCGATACCCAAAACTTCCAGCGGCAAGTTGAGGCGCCCCGTGTGCAAAAATATGCTGCTGGCGGGCAGCTTCGATAATGCGCCGTTTTGCGGTCTGGCCCTGCTGTCGCTACGGCAAGGTGAGACGCAAACGTCGAATTTCAATAATGGGCTAGAAACGGAAATATTCGATTTTCTAACGCTCAGCGCCGCACCGCTTTCCAGAAATCCGCTACGCCCAGAAATGGCTCTTCATGAAGTTTATCGCTCTCCGACAGAAGCCGAAGCCTTATGTCGCAAGCTAAGTCAGCATTTTTCGTTGCCAGTCGATCCTTTGCATATATGGCGCTTTGACAATGCCCGCGAATTTGTACGCTGGTATGCGGCACAGCTGCATGAAAAGCCCGTGGAGTCCAGTTTTCAGCTGGGCAACGCGCTGGCAAAAATGGTGGCTGCGCCCCCTTTAAGCAACAACGATACCGTTTACTTTTCCTCGCTTCAGCAACAAATATTGAATAAACCCGTCAGTTGGGCGCAGGCGTTTTTGTGCGATCTTTTGCGCAAAAGGGTGGCTGAATGGCTACAGATACCGGCAGAACGCATCAATGTGCGGCGGGCCATTTTCATGGAGCAGGAATTGCCATTGCATGTCTCGCTTAATTTATGCCAGTGGCTAAGCGCATTGCTGCAACGGAGTATCACGCAGGTCATTTTTTATAACAACCCGACCCTTGAGGCACTGGCTCTGTATGTTGCAGAAGCTCTGCAGCCCCATGCAAGTTCGTGTGCCGATGATATGGACTGGTTGAGCGAGCTGGAACAGCTCAGCGAAGCCGACCAGCATGCATTGCTCGGCACCGGACTGAAAACCTGACTACTCGATTCGCTTAAATAAAACCCGCACCGACATATAATTCACAATAATAACATGGTTGTAGATATGGACGCATTTGCCGAAAGAATCAAGAAACTGTCACGCGAACAATTGATGCTTCTGGCATTGCGCAACCATCAGCAATCGCAGGAAGACGACAGCATTGCGGTGGTTGGCATGTCGTGTCGCTTTCCCAAGGGTGGAAACGATCCGCAGGGGTACTGGAATAATTTGATCAATGGCGTTGATTGCATAACGGATGTCATCAAGGCCCGCTGGAAAGACGAAAGCCTTTACGATCCCGATCCGGAAACGCCCGGAAAAATCTATGCCCGGCACGCTGCGCTGCTGGATGACTACAAATCTTTTGACGCTGGATTTTTCGGTATTTCTCCCATGGAGGCCGATGCGCTCGACCCACAACAGCGTTTGCTGCTGGAAGTGACCTGGGAGGCGCTGGAAAATGCCGGTATCAGTGCCGACCAAATTTATGGTGGCAATGGAGGCGTGTTTGTGGGTTTGATGAACCACGACTATGCGCAAGTGGTGATGCGCGATCCGGCCCGCACCCATGCCTTTGTGTCGATGGGTAACGCGCACAGTACAGCCTCGGGGCGGCTCTCCTACTATTTGGGCATCAAGGGCCCTTGTGTCTCAATCGATACAGCGTGTTCGTCCTCGCTGGTAAGCGTACATTTGGCGGTCCAGTCTTTACGCAATCGCGAGTGCGAGTGGGCGTTGGCAGGAGGTGCCAGCATGATTCTGCACCCCATGACGACGTTACTCAGCTGCAAAGCGACCATGTTGTCGCCGACCGGTAAATGCCATACGTTTGATGCCGCCGCTGACGGCTATGTGCGTGGTGAAGGCTGTGGCATTCTGATTCTCAAGCGTCTGCGTGATGCCTTGCGCGATAACGACCGCATTGTAGGAGTTATCAAGGGTTCTGCGATCAATCAGGATGGCCATAGCCAAGGCCTGACGGCGCCCAATGGCCCCTCGCAACAGCAAGTGATTCGACTGGCATTGAAGGATGCCAAGCTGACTGCCGCTGATGTGGATTATGTGGAGTGTCATGGCACCGGTACTGCTTTGGGCGATCCTATCGAAGTGCAGTCATTGCAGGCGGTTTATGGCCGCGAACATGTGCAGCGTCCCCTGTGGATCGGTTCGGCCAAGACCAATATCGGTCATACCGAATCGGCGGCTGGCGCTGGCGGTTTGATCAAGTTGCTTCTGTCGCTTGAACACCAACAAATACCCCCGCACCTGAATTTTATTAACCCCAATTCGCATATCGACTGGCCGCATTGTAATGTGAAGGTGCTAACGGATGGCATGCCCTGGCCGCGCACTGAGCGTGCGCGTTATGGTGCGGTGAGTTCGTTTGGTTTCAGCGGCACCAACGCCCATCTTATTTTACAAGAGGCGCCCTTGCGCGAGCAGGTGAGCAATAGCGTTGAGCGGCCCTTGCATGTCTTTGTGTTGAGTGCCAAATCGGAGCCGGCCTTGCGGGCGTTGGCACAGCGTTATGTGGATTTCCTCGACACAACCACCGCTGCCCTGGCCGATATCTGTTACACGGCAGCGACTGGACGCGCGCATTTTGCCTGGCGGATAGCCATTCCCTGTCAGGATGTGGCGCAGTTGCGTGCGGCCCTGGCTGAACGGGCGGCCGGCACCTCGCCACTGACCGAAAGCGTTGCCGCGCCCGCCCTGGCGTTTTTATTCACTGGGCAGGGGGCGCAATATGCCGGCATGGGGCAACGCCTGTATGCCAGCCAGCCGGTCTTTCAGGCTGCGCTGGATGAAGCCGCGCAGGCCCTGGCACCGCACTTACCCATGCCGTTACTGTCGCTTTTGTGGGGGGACGCCTCCACCCACTTATCGCAGACGCAGTTTACGCAACCCGCCTTGTTTGCCCTGGAATATGCCTTGGCACGCTTGTGGCTGCACATGGGCGTTCAACCGCGCGTATTGCTCGGGCATAGCGTGGGCGAATACGCAGCCGCCGTGATCGCCGAGGTGATGTCGCTGCCAGATGCAGCCACGCTCATCGCGGCACGCGGTCGCCTGATGGTGGAACTGACCACGCCGGGCGCCATGCTGGCGGTGGTGGCCACCGCCGAAGCGATGGCCCCGTATCTTGCACGTTACCCGCACGACACCGCCCTCGCCGCCCACAACAGCCCCGCCAGCGTCGTGCTGTCAGGCAGCCATGCCGCACTGGCAGCGCTGGAACAGCAGTTGAACGAGGACGGCTATTTCTGCAAGCGACTGAACGTATCGCACGCTTTTCATTCGCCGTTGATGACGCCCATGCTGGAGGCCTTCCGTGCGGTCGCGGCGAACATCGTTTATCGCGTGCCGCGCCTGCCCATGGTGTCCACCCTCACTGGTGAGGTGATCGAACAGTTTTCCGCAGAGTATTGGGTGGCGCATGTCCGCGACGCAGTGCAGTTTGCGCCGGCCTTGCAAGCCGCCCAACAGCACTACCCGTTCGCGATCGCGCTGGAAGTGGGGCCAGGCAGCACATTAGCCGGATTGTGCGGGCAGAACGGCGTGGGCGAACGGGCGGCGATTCCCAGTCTTCGTAACGGACATGACGAGTGGCAGACGCTGTCGGATGCCCTGGCGCGCTTGTACACGGAAGGCGTTACTCTGCACTGGCGCAACGTCGACTCCGCCTACGTGCGCAACAAGGTGGCGTTGCCGACCTATGCATTTCAGCGTAAAGCCCATTGGTTTGGAGAAGAAAATTTCTCTCTAAATTTACAACCCGAAGCAGCGCAATGGCTTTATCAAGTGGTTTGGCAACCCCTGCTATTGCCAGCGATGGTGGCTCCGTCACCCGAAGCATTGGGCTATATGCAAATAGTGTCGCGCGATGCGGTGCTCTTGCACAAAGCGCAACAAGTATTATCCGCGCAAGGGTTTGCGGTCGGCACAACACTGATGACGACCCACGACAGCGACAATTTGTGGGCGACAACCGTCCGCGAATGGGACGGCGCCTGTCGCCATATGCTGTTTTTAGGTTTGGGAGCAGGCTTGGGAGTAGGTTTGGGAGCGGGCTTAGGAGCGGATGGCAAAGACGCCGAGTCGCTTACTCGCGATAACGCGCAGGACTTTGCCGGCTGCTTGACTGCATTGGCACAAAGCGGGCGCACATTGAAGGTGTGGCTGGTCACCGAAAACGTCCAGCCTGTGGGTTCAACGCTCAACGAGCGAAGCCTTGTGCAATCGGCGCTGCCGGGCATGGCCAAAGTACTGGCGCTGGAACATCCGGAACTGTGGGGATGCACGGTCGATGTGGACAAAGCCGCCGATGTTGCCGATTGGCTGCGACAAGTGCTGCAGGAAATAGCCGCGGCCGCGCCCGAAGATCTCGTGGCCTATCGAGGTGGCCGGCGTCACGTGCCACGTCTTGTCAAAACGCCTGAAGTGGCATTGGTGCAACCCGCCATCGATCCGCAGGCGACGTATGTTATCACGGGCGGGCTGGGTGGCCTGGGGCTGGCCCTTGCGCAACAATTAGTGGAGGCTGGCGCCACGCGCCTGGTGCTGATGAGCCGTAACGGCTTATCTGCAGGGACTGATGATATGCGTGGCCAGCAGGTGGCGCGTTGGCGCGAACAGCAAGTGCATGTGTTGACACCTGCCGTGGATGTCACCGATGCCGCAGCGCTATTACAGCTGAAAAACCAGCTGCAGGCCGAAGGACACTGCATCAAGGGTATTTTGCATGCAGCGGGCATCAGCGAGTTCCGGGCGATTCGTGATATGACTCACGATGCGCTGGATCGCGTATTGGCCGCAAAGTTGAGTGGCACGTTCAATCTCGATCGCTTCGCTGACGATTTACCACTGGATTTCTTTGTATTGTTTTCGTCGATTGCCGCCATTTGGGGGTCAGCGGGCGAGTTGCATTATGCGGCAGCCAATCACGTGCTAGATACTTTTGCTGCATGGCGTCGCCAACAAGGCAAGCCCGTAACGAGCATCGCGTGGGGCCCGTGGGGAGAAGTCGGCATGGCGGCCGCCCATGCCAGCGAAGCCACTCAGCGCGGATTGTTGCTGATGCCTCCTGAACAAGCGGCACACACCTGCCTGCAATTGGTCAGTCATGGCGGCCCGCACATCGTGGTGGCCAATATCGACTGGCAGCGTTTTCGGGAATTGATTGAGATTGCCAAGCCTCGCCCCTTTTTCACTGGCCTCGGCGAAACTGCGGAGACGCCGGAAAACACCACCTCCGGCAAGAATAACGCCCGTACTGCATTGACGCGGGAATTAGCCAGTCTCGCCCCAGAGACGCGCTCAACCCGAATTAAACACTTCGTACAGCATCTGGTAGCCAGCAGCCTCAACCTCGACAGTACCGATGCGATTGACCCCGAACAACCCTTACATGCATTGGGAATCGATTCGCTAATGGCGGTCGAAATGCGTCGAAGCCTTGAAAAAAGCTTCGGCAGCAAATTTCCCTCGACGCTAATTTTTGACTACCCCACCATTGAGGGTATTACGCGTTACATTGAACAGTCGGCTTTCGGCAATGCTGGTGTTCAGCAGCAACAGCGCGCGCTCAGTCATTTTCAGGAACCCATTGCGATCATTGGCGTGTCTTGTCGTTACCCCGGCTATGGCGAGAGCGCAGAAAGCTTCTGGCACCATTTACTGCAAGGCACCGATGGTATTTCCGACAGCCCTGCACGTTGGCCGTTGCAAGATTTCAAGGCGCTGCTGCCAGTACAGGGAGACTTTAGCATTCACGCCGGTCTGCTCGAACAGATCGAACATTTCGACGCCGACTTGTTTGGCATTAGTCCACGTGAAGCCCGCGCTATGGACCCTCAGCAACGGATAATGCTGGAGACTGCGTGGGCGGCGCTTGAACACGCCGGATTTTCGCCGCTGCAGCTCAAGCAAAGTCGCACCGGTGTCTTTGTCGGCGTAGCCGACAACGAATACGCCAGCCTGGCGCAAACCGCCCGCAATATCGACAGCGTGCACTTGCCGACGGGCAACGCAGTAAATGTCATCAGTGGTCGTATCGCCTACACGTTTGGACTGGAAGGGCCTTGCATGGCCATCGATACCGCCTGTTCTTCGTCGATGGTGGCGATACATACCGCGTGCCAGAGCTTGCGTAATGACGAATGTGACATGGCGCTTGCTGGCGGCGTCAATATCATGATACGTCCCGAGACGTTTTTTATGCTGACCCAGGCCAACATGCTTTCTCCCAGCGGACGCTGCCACACATTCGACAGTCAGGCCGATGGCTATGTGCGATCCGAAGGCGCTGCCGTGCTGGTACTCAAGCGCCTGAGCGCGGCCCTGGAAAATAACGACAACATTGTGGGCATCATTCGCGGGTCGGCAGTTAATCAGGATGGTCGCTCATCCAGCCTGACGGCGCCCAACGGCCCTTCGCAGCAACGCGTAATACAAGCCGCATTGGCGCAAGCACAATTAACGCCAGCCGATGTTGATTATCTTGATGCGCACGGCACTGGCACCACACTTGGCGACCCCATTGAACTGCAGGCCATCGATGCCGTTTATGGCGCGGCTCATGACAGCAAACACCCGTTGATCGTGGGTTCGGTGAAAACCAACATCGGCCATGCTGAGTCTGCGGCAGGAGTGGCCAGTCTGATCAAGGTCATGTTGAGTCTCCAGCATGACACGCTGCCCCGCCATTTGCATCTGCAGCAGATCAATCCCCATATCGACGCCGATTTTTCGCGGTTGCACATTCCCGCTCAGGCCATGCCCTGGCCGCGCACTGAGCGTGCGCGTTATGGTGCGGTGAGCTCGTTTGGTTTCAGCGGCACCAACGCCCATCTTATTTTACAAGAGGCGCCCTTGCGCGAGCAGGTGAGCAATAGCGTTGAGCGGCCCTTGCATGTCTTTGTGTTGAGTGCCAAATCGGAGCCGGCCTTGCGGGCGTTGGCACAGCGTTATGTGGATTTCCTCGACACAACCACCGCTGCCCTGGCCGATATCTGTTACACGGCAGCGACTGGACGCGCGCATTTTGCCTGGCGGATAGCCATTCCCTGTCAGGATGTGGCGCAGTTGCGTGCGGCCCTGGCTGAACGGGCGGCCGGCACCTCGCCACTGACCGAAAGCGTTGCCGCGCCCGCCCTGGCGTTTTTATTCACTGGGCAGGGGGCGCAATATGCCGGCATGGGGCAACGCCTGTATGCCAGCCAGCCGGTCTTTCAGGCTGCGCTGGATGAAGCCGCGCAGGCCCTGGCACCGCACTTACCCATGCCGTTACTGTCGCTTTTGTGGGGGGACGCCTCCACCCACTTATCGCAGACGCAGTTTACGCAACCCGCCTTGTTTGCCCTGGAATATGCCTTGGCACGCTTGTGGCTGCACATGGGCGTTCAACCGCGCGTATTGCTCGGGCATAGCGTGGGCGAATACGCAGCCGCCGTGATCGCCGAGGTGATGTCGCTGCCAGATGCAGCCACGCTCATCGCGGCACGCGGTCGCCTGATGGTGGAACTGACCACGCCGGGCGCCATGCTGGCGGTGGTGGCCACCGCCGAAGCGATGGCCCCGTATCTTGCACGTTACCCGCACGACACCGCCCTCGCCGCCCACAACAGCCCCGCCAGCGTCGTGCTGTCAGGCAGCCATGCCGCACTGGCAGCGCTGGAACAGCAGTTGAACGAGGACGGCTATTTCTGCAAGCGACTGAACGTATCGCACGCTTTTCATTCGCCGTTGATGACGCCCATGCTGGAGGCCTTCCGTGCGGTCGCGGCGAACATCGTTTATCGCGTGCCGCGCCTGCCCATGGTGTCCACCCTCACTGGTGAGGTGATCGAACAGTTTTCCGCAGAGTATTGGGTGGCGCATGTCCGCGACGCAGTGCAGTTTGCGCCGGCCTTGCAAGCCGCCCAACAGCACTACCCGTTCGCGATCGCGCTGGAAGTGGGGCCAGGCAGCACATTAGCCGGATTGTGCGGGCAGAACGGCGTGGGCGAACGGGCGGCGATTCCCAGCTTGCGTAACGGGCATGACGAGTGGCAGACGCTGTCAGATGCCCTGGCGCGCTTGTACACGGAAGGCGTTAGCCTGCACTGGCGCAACGTCGACTCCGCCTATGCACGTAACAAGGTGGCGTTGCCGACCTATGCCTTTCAGCGTGAACGTTATTGGTTGCATGAAGACAGCTTTTTGGGGCGTCTGCAGCAGAGAGGGCGCCGTTCGGTCGGGGATCATCCCGTACTCGGCGCGTCTTTGGCGCTGCCGGGCTCGCAAGAGCGGCGTTATGAACAGCGCTATTCCGACCACTATCCCTTCGCGATTCACGATCACCGTATTTATGGCACACCGTTGTTACCGGGCGCTGCGCATATTGCTGCTTGCATCACGTTGGCGAGAGACGAACTGGCATGGCCCAGCGTGCAGATAAGCAATGTGGCGATAGTAGCGCCACTGGCGTTTCCTGATGCAGGCGAGGCCACCGTGCAGTATGTACTGCAACCCAATGCGTTGGGATTCAAGGCGCAATGTTTTGCCGCCAGTGATCAGACACCGTCGACCTGGGGAGAATTGTTCCGTGCAGAGTTGCAACCCATGGCAACGCCGATTAACACAGAGCACGTTATTGCCCTCCAGGAATTGCAAGAAAAAGCGTTACATCGCATCGATGGCGCGACCTTCTATGCCGCCATGCAGGATGCCGGTTATCAATGGCAGAATGACTTTCAGTGCATCGAGCAGCTGTGGGCAGGTGAAAATCAGGCCTTGGCGCGCTTACGCTGGCCAGCGACGTCCCATGGCTACACGCTCCCACCCGGCTTGATCGACAGCATTTTGCAGACACAGGCGGCAACCCGATTGTCGGCGCTTGATCAAAATGAAACCGATGTTTTCATTCCGGTAGGCTGTGAATCCATTATTGTCCCCACAGTGACGGTGTTGCCGCAAACCTTGTGGTGTCATGCGTGTCTGCGTCAGCAAGATCGGCAATCACTAGTACAGGATCTTACTGTCTATGATGATCAGGGACGCGTATTGATACAACTGTTGGGGCTGGTGTCGCGCCGTGCACCACGTCAATTGCTACAGACCGGCGGTAACGACAGCTCTGCACGGCCCTTGTTCCGGCAGGATTGGCGGGTTGCCACTGCTACACCACACGCAGACACGATTCCGAACGCACAGTATTTGATCCTTGCCGATGAAGGACAAGTGGCAGAGCAGCTGTCTCTCGCACTGGCGAGCCGGGGAATAACGCCCATCCTAGTGCGGCGTCACGAACAAACGCCAACACACTTGCCGGAACGCCTGCATCAGTTGCATGCCACATTGGATGCAGCAATGCCGCTACATGTACTGCATTTGTGGGCGCTGGATTCCGTGCCAGCCGAGCAGTTGACAGCCGAATTGCTGGAACAGGAGCAGGCGTCGCTGACACTCAGCAGCCTGCATCTTTACCAATGGTTGAATACCCTGCGCCAACCCGTCGCATGCCTGTTTGTAACGCAAGGTGTTAGTGGCCCGCTGGATGCCTCGCCGAATCGCCTTACCGGCAGTCTGCTGTGGGGTATGAACAAAGTCATGGCGCTGGAATCGCCGCAGTTGCGGATCAAGACACTGGATTTATCGGCAGACAGCGATCCGATTCATATGCTCAACGAATTTGCCGACAACCAGGCGGAACACAAGATCGCCCTGCGCGGCAGCGAGCGCTGGGTGGCCCGATTGATCCGTGCTGCTGCCCCTGCGGTTCAAGCAGCGGTTTCGATACGCAATGATCAGACCTACCTGATAACGGGCGGATTGGGGGCGCTTGGTTTGCTGTTCGCGCGCTGGCTAGCAGACAATGGCGCCGAGCATCTGGCCTTGCTGGCGCGGCGCACACCAACGGCAGCCGAACAGCGACAGATCGATGCCTTGCAAGAACAAGGTGTGAATCTGTATTTGTTAAAGGCCGACATTGCCGAGCCCACGTCATTGCATGATGCGCTTGAAACGCTGCGCAGCATGATGCCGCCGTTGGCTGGCGTGCTGCACACGGCAGGCGTTCTGCGCGACGGTGTACTGGCCCAGCAATCCGAGCAAGACTTTATGGCCGTGATGCCACCTAAGGTGATCGGCACCTGGCTGTTGCACCAGATGCTGGCGACAACACCGCTGGATTTCTTCGTGACATTTTCTTCAACGGCCTCCCTGTGGGGCTCACCGGGACAAGGCAACTACGCGGCTGCCAACCAATTCATGGACAGCCTATGCCGCTGGCGCCAACGGCAGGGCTGGGTGGCCACCAGCATCAACTGGGGGCCCTGGAAAGAGGTGGGCATGGCTGCCAACGGGGCGATCGAGCAGCGGTTTGCCGACATGGCGTTGAGCCCTGCGCAGGGGCTTAATGCTTTCGCAAACTTGTTGCAAGGCTTGCCAGTACAGCAGGGCGTTATGCAAATCAGCGATCAGGCGCTGCAATCGACCTTGCAGGCCGTCCAACATCTGCCCTTCTACCAGGGCTTGCACGCTGGCGCGCACATTGATCAAAAGGCAGCGGTGCGATTACGTGAACGTATGGCGGCACTGCGGCCCGAACAGCGCGAAGCCGCCATGCTCAACGAATTGGTGGAGCAAGTTGCGCAGGTACTGCGAACCGACAAACAGCGCATTAAACCCTCGCACGCCTTGACCGAGCTGGGGCTCGATTCATTGATGGCGGTGGAACTGCGCAATCAGATCAGCCAGTGGATGGGTAAGCCCCTACCTGCAACCTTACTGTTCGACTATCCGACCTTGCATGGCATTACAGGTTACCTGCTGGCTGAAATGTTCCCCACCACAGTAGATGAGCCCCGTGTGGAACCGACTGCGACAGACGACGCCTTGGCGCTAGTAGAAAACATGAGCGACGATGAACTGGCTGCCTTGCTCGAAAGCATGGACGAGTTGGCGTGAAGGGAGCATCGCTATGAAGGGAGCCTTGACATGAAGAGAGCACAGGCATGAAAGCATCGTTGAATCGCTTGCAACAACTCAGCAAACAGCAACTGATTGCGTTGCATCTGCTCAAGGACCAACAGCGCGGCGCGGTGGCAGTGGTCGGTATCGGTTGCCGTTTTCCCGGCGGCGCCGATGATCCTGAGCGTTACTGGGATCTGATCCGCCAGCGCCGATCCACGTTGGGGCTCATTCCCGAAGATCGTTGGCCGAGCACGCATTTTTACGATCCGGAAAATCGCGGAGAGGGTTTCAGTATCCGTCATGGCAGTTTTCTGGACGATGTTCGCCACTTCGACGCAGCGTTTTTTCAATTGGGTGATGCCGAGGCGCGTGCGCTTGATCCGCAACATCGCCTGCTGCTCGAATGCGGCTGGCACGCCATTGAGGATGCGGCCATTGCACCATCGCAATTGCGCGGTACGGCCACCGGTGTTTACATCGGTCTGATGAATAGCGAGTACAGTCAGTGTTGGGACATGCAGGATATCGGCCCTTTTCACGGTGGTGGCATATCCAACAGCACAGCATCGGGGCGCCTGTCCTATCTGCTCGATCTGAAAGGACCCAGCATGACGCTGGATACCGCGTGCTCCTCATCACTGGTTGCCTTGCATCTGGCCTGTCAGAGTCTGATCAGCAAGGAATGCGATGTTGCACTGGCAGGCGGCGTCAATGTCATGGTGTCTCCGTATACTTATTTGCTGCTGGCACGTGCATTCATGCTGTCACCCAGCGGGAATTGCCACACCTTCGATCAGCGTGCCGACGGTTATGCGCGTGGTGAAGGATGCGGCATGTTGCTGCTGAAAAGATTGGAAGATGCGGTGAGGGATGGGGACCCTATCCGCGCCGTTATTGCCGGCTCGGCCAGCAATCAGGATGGCAAGAGTCAAGGCTTTTCGGCTCCCAGCGGCGTGGCGCAGCAGAAAGTCATTCAGGCCGCTCTCAAAAGTGCCGGCAAGAAACCTGAGCAGATACAATTTGTCGAATGTCATGGTACCGGCACGCAATTGGGCGACCCGATCGAGCTCAATGCACTGCAGGCCATTTACGGCAAACAACGGCAGTCGCCCTTGTGGTTGGGTGCGGTGAAAAACAATATCGGCCACACCGAATCCGCTGCTGGCGTCGCCGGTCTCATCAAACTGGTGTTGGCATTGCAACATGCGCAGTTGCCCCCACAGCATTCATTTAACAGTCCCAATCCGTATTTTCAGTGGCAGCAAAGCGCGCTGCAGGTCGTGCAGCAACCCATGCCCTGGCCGCAGTCATCTCAAGACCTGCGTGTTGGGGCGGTGAGTTCGTTCGGTATTGCCGGCACCAATGCCCATGTCATAGTGCAACAGGCTCCCACGCCGTCGGCGGATGCATCCGCTACATTTCTGCGGCCATGGCATGTATTCACCCTCAGCGCACGCGATGCACAGGCTTTGCAAGCGCTGGCACAAGCCTATTTGCAATGGCTGGATGCGAATTCACCGGCCTTGGCCGATGTGTGTCATACCCTGGCGGTAGGACGCGATCACTTTTCTTTTCGGTTGGCAATTGTTTGTGATTCCCTGGAGAGCTTACGCGAAAAATTGCGATTGCAGTGCCTATCGTTGCCACAGACATCGATGGAAGATTCGGCAGTCAAATTACTCATGCCCTTTACGGCAAGCGTTATCCCTTCGGCGGCGGTTGTCGAGGCGCTGCAATCCGTATCAACCGAGTTCGAACAAGCATGGCAGGCGGCCTGCACAAGCAATTCCCCCCCTGCTTTTGCCTGGGAATATGCACTCGGCAAATTGTGGATGGCCTGGACCGAAACGCCGCAGGTGACGTTCCTCACCGAACGCGGCCGCTGCATTGCCGACGCCGTGTTGGACAACATTTCCCTCGCCGATGCGGTCAGCCGTTATGAATACCTGTCGTCAATGGAGTTGCCCATTTCGTCCAACCAATTACACGCAGGCGCCCATGATGCAACGATAACGCTGCCCATGGCCGCCGAGCTAGCGACAACCACGGACAGTATTGCCAAGCTTTTCGAGACACTCGCTTACGCCTATCGCGTTGGAGTGAATGTGCAATGGGCAGCGGTCGACAAAAAACTGCAGGCGCAACGTCTACATTTGCCGGGATACGCCTTTACGCGCAAATACTATTGGATGGAAAGTGCAGTGTGGGCAAATGCAGCGCCACGCGCAGACGGCGTTACAACCACCGATATTGCCGACGGCAACCATTGGCATAGCGCCGCTCTTGCAGCGTTTGGCGCTGCCAACACGCACGCATTGCTGGCGGGGAAAAGCTATCTCGAGCTGGGCATCGATTCCTTGTCGCTGATGAATTTTCGCAAGGAGCTGGAGCAACGCAGTGGCATGTCGCTATCGCTGACCGAGCTTATGAAAATGGAATGGATGCAACCCACCACGAATATGCAAACACCCATCAGTATTAACACACAACAGAAGCGTGGTGTTGATACCGAGTCTATCGCTGACGCGAGTGCCATCGCATACCGTCGTTGGGGTGATGAGCGACACCCGGTTTTGCTTTGTTTGCACGGCCTGTTCGATACAGGGCAAGCGTGGGAAACCTTGGCACCATTATTGACGGCACAGGGTTGGCAAGTTTTGGCACCCGATCTGCCCGGGCATGGTGACAGTCTGCGTTTGCCACACTATCGTCCTGAGGAGATGAGCTTATCGCTGCTGCAATGGCTCGATGCGAAAGGCATTCAGCCACGCGCCCTGTTGGCGCATTCTTTCGGCAGTATTATCGCGACCTTGGTAAGCCAGAATTTATCGCAATTCAAAGGACCATTGTTTTATCTGGACCCGGTCTGGCCGTTTGCGGAAAGACTCACCGCGCGCCAACACCTCGCACTGCTCACACAATCGGTTTCCCCGCATCGTCATTTCGATTCTCCCGAACAAGCGGTGCAACTGATGCAAAGCGTTACACCACAATTGCCGATATCCATGCTGCAATCGCTCACGCTGGCCAACTTGCACTCCACTAACTCGAGGTGGGAATGGAAATGGGATGTTCGACTCAAAACGCTGCTGGGCGGCGGTTTTCATCTTACGCGACAACAATACAGTCACTGGATGACAGGCATGTCTAACGCGCTACATGTGGCCTGCGCGAAACTCGACGACACAGTAAGCGCTGCCGATCGCCTGGCATGGCGTGACCAGCTAGGGGTCAGTTCGTGGTGTACGCTGGACAGCGGGCATCATATGCACCTTGCGTTGGCGAGGGAGGTGAGCGTTTGGGTTAATCGACAGGCCAACACAACTATCGCAGCGGAGTCGAGCGTATGAATACGTCATTAGTGGGAACGTGGTTTTTGGTATCGCTGCAGACGACGTTACCCGACGGTCGTAAAATTCAACCCTACGGCCCTGCACCGCGCGGCATTTTGATTTACACCGCCGATGGTTACATGAGTGCCAATTTGATGCAACCAGACCGCGCGCCATTGCGGGCAAGTCTTGCGCAGGTCGCCCACCCCTTGTTTCGTTGGCGACACCCCATACGCTTTCTGTCGACGTTAAGGCAGCTGATCAATGCAGCTTCGCGCGTTCAAGCTTATGCCGGACGTTATCACTGCGAGGGGGATGAAGTTCAACATGAAGTAGACGTCGCGCTGTTGCCGAATTGGGTCAATGGCACGCAACGCCGACGTCTGCAATTGACCAGCGGGCAATTAATATTGACAGCCGAAGAGACGGGAATGAAGCATACGTTGGTTTGGCAGCGTAATTTGTCTGATGCTTGAAAGCCAATAACGTATGCAAAGCAATAACATTCAAAAACAAAATCAGGAGCGCTTTATTGCAGAGCGATGCGTCCGTCGATGTCTTTACGCTTTCGACACTTTGGATGCCTGCACAGTACGTTTGAGCCAGAGCCCCAGCATTTCCATCAAACGCTGATATTTGCTTGGCAGCAATCGTTGAAGGCCATCCACCACAAACGCATCGGTGCCGATCAACACTCGCCGTTTGTTTTTACAAATGCCTTCGATGATGGCTGCAGCGGCTTTGTCGGGGTGGGTTTTTGCTGCCTTGTCGAATTCGCTGATGAAATCGTGCCCCTGAGCGAGCGTCAAAGATCCCATATCACCGATCCGTCCATTGCGCGCGATATTGGTCTTGATACCGCCTGGAATCACCACCGTAGCACTGACACCGCATTCATCGATAGCCAGTTCTTCGCGCAAACATTCGGTAAATCCACGTACGGCGAATTTTGATGCCGTATACGCCGCTTGCGTCGGCGCCCCTATCATACCCAGCACGCTGGACATATTGACAATGTGCCCCTCGCCGCTTGCCTTGAGGTGAGGCAGAAACGCTTTGGTACCATTGACCGCGCCCCAGAAATTAATATTCATGAGCCATTCGAACGTCTCGAATGAAAGACTTTCGATCGTTTCTACATTGGTAACGCCGGCGTTGTTGATCAGAATATTCACCTTGCCGTGCTGCGCCAGCACATGGTCGGCATAGGCAAAGAAAGCATCGCGCTTCGATACATCCAGCACATCGGTAGTGATGCGTTTGCCCGTGTCGCCGATCAAGCGGCGGGTTTCTTCGAGATTGTCGGCATGAATATCGGAAAGAGCCAGATGACAACCTTTTTTTGCAAGACCGAGTGCCAATGACCGCCCGATACCAGAACCGACACCCGTCACGACTGCAACACGGTCTTCACAACGGGTAATCATCGAATACTCCTTGATTCGTTGAGATCACTTGATTATTGATGCAGCTTGATTCTTTGAAAGGAAGATTTTTATACACATTTTCTTACGTGCAATTTTTAATAAATCGCTTGCAAGTACAGGTAATCCGCATGTCTCCATAAAAAAATCAGGCTGTGTATTTTCATGCGAGCCGATTTTAGCATGAGAGGCGGCGCACCCAGGCATGGGTCGCTTTGCGAAATTCCATAATTGTGCACTATGAAACACAATTCAGAGGTGGATGCGCAGTCAAAGGATAGGAAGAAAAAACCGACTACCGCGTTAAATGAATCGTCGTCAATTATCCATCGGCGAGGGAGGAATGGTTCGTTCGTATGCAGCGAGTGCTGTAACGGGACAACTGAGTGCAACAACAGTTACCGAGCCTTCATCATTTCATGGCGTTGGCCAGCGTGGTTTCAGCCACACCGGCCAACACCATGGCTCAATCCCCCTGCAGCAAATACTGATCCACCAAAATGCCTTCGTTGGAAGACTGATGATAGGGCGGGTTCTCCTGCCCAAACAGGTGGGCGGGAATATTGCCCCGCATCCTGCGTGGTGGCTGGCTCGGTTGACGGCGCGCATCAGTTTCGACATTGCCCGATCCCCGCGTCAGAGCCAGCGTGGTCAAGCTCGCTGGCAGAAATGAGGTGCCATCGCCCTGGTGGCAAGAAAGGCAGAATTGATTCTTGCTACTATCGGGACGGGGCTGGCCAGCAACGAGCGGGCCTTCGGGGAACAGGATGGGATCACGCAGACTCACAACACCCGAGGGTAGCGAATTAAGGTCGACCCAGCCGTCCACTGATCGATTTGCGGTGTAGCACAGATAGGCGGATTGCTGGTAGCGCAATGCCAGGGACTGGTTAATGAATTCCCGCCCGACGGCAGGGACGGTCGCAGCGAGGCTACGCAACGACGAGCTCGCCTGGCTGGTGACGCCAACGATGCTGCCCGACGCATGATTGCAGAATGCTTCCGGGCTCATGCGGTTTGCCTGTGCAATAACCTTGAACTCATCCAGCCAGCCAGTGAATCCAACTTGCTGCCCGCTCCCACGCCCCAGCCAGAGATCACCCTCTTTCATAAGAAAAGTGTTGGCCCAGGTAGTCGGACGCTTCCAGCGGTTGGCCAGCGTGCCATTGACGAACAGCTCTAGATCGCCATCCTGCTTGATGCGAAATCCCAGATGCTGATAGCGGTTCTTACTCAAACTCTGCGGCAGAGAAACCGCCTGCTGTCGCGATGCGCCTGCGGAATAAATCACCTGACGATGCCCGAGCACGTCAATGGCAGACCCATCGGGAAGCTCAATCAAGCGTCGCATCTGACTGTCATCATCAAAGCGCGGGTCAACAAACACGCCCAAATACCAGTCCTGCGCCTGCAGATTCTGGCCACCACTCTGAGTCAACCGGTAACGAATTCCTGCGCCTGATTTTCGGTAAAAGCCCTTTCCCCGTATGCCGCCCAACGCAACGGGCTCGATACGCCCAGGGCCGACGATCTCGCCATATCCCGGCGCATTAAATAATCCCGAACTGGCAGCGTTCTGGACGTGTCTATTATCAGGCTCCAAACGAGTGCCCTCGATGGATTGCACCATGTCGGAGTTGATCAGCACATACGGATTGAGCCAGTCATCAAAAGCTACTATGTCGGTGGACTTGCCGTTGCTCACCCACCAGGCGACGTCGCGGGGCAACGACGGCCGCATACTTGCAAAGGCGTTTAACTTATTCTCGATGGAATCGAAGAAATTGATGTTGCCAATACCACCGGGCGGAATATGGCTTGCTGTATCTCCAGCGTTATCGCGGCCAGTGCCGACATGCACCCAACCCGCATCACCTTGATACAGTTTGGCCTCCACATGACCGTCGGGGCTGGCTTTCAGGTTCCAGTCGACATTGTTCAACGCGTTATCGAGCAAAACTGTGCGCCCTTTGGTCCAGAGGCCTGCCACGGAAACGCCCATGGTGTCCTTCGTAATTTCTTCGCTGGGACGGTTGCAAGTGCCACCGCCAACGCAGCGCACATCGAAGTCAGGCAGTCCATTGGCGACAATGCTTTGTTGGAAGGTGCCGAAGAAAAGATTATTCCCCTTGCTGTCGATCCATGGATAGCTGCCGCCAAAATCCGCACCGTTCGGAATCAGCCGCCCCCCGCCATCACGCAGCGGGTAAGTGGCGAAACCGTAATTGTTGCGAATGGCCGTATGGTAGTGCGCGTGCGTAATCGGATACGGTCCTCTGAGTTTACCCACGTCGCAGGCGTCGCTGTTTTTAGGAATGTAGCCGTAAACCACATTGGGTTGAGAGTTTTGGCGGTTTCCGCTGTTGGTATCGGTCCAGGTGACTGTGTTGTTGGCGACACGCCCGACAAGTAGCCGACCATCGGCGGTTACAACCGTTTCCAGCATGGAGCTGATGTTCGGCCACGCGGCGCCCATGATGGGCTTTTCCGTTCGAATGGCGGCGATGCGTGCGTTTGCGGTTTTGGGCTCGCGGATTTCGACTTCTACCGGCGTGCGCCAGAATTCCATTTGATTCTTGGTCGAGTTGTGGAAGGGAGTCACGACGTAGAAGTTATAACAGTCGCTCCCACTGTTGGTTCTGCACGTGCTTGGCAGCGGCGCACTTTCGCAAATAGCCGAGTGAATGGACTCGCCCGCATCGCGGGTATCGACGAAGCGCGAGCGAGGCAGCGCTACCGGGGTGGTGGTGGCAAGAATACTTGTTCCTTTCGGTGATGCAGGAAAGCTACGGGTAATTTTTTCAGGCGAGAAAAGAAAAAACTTGAAGACGTCTTCGGTGGCGCGCGCTGATCGTGTGCGGGTTTGCAAAGCGACTCGCCCGTCGCTGGTAGTGCGCAGCGCGGGAATTTGCGGGCGTGAGTACTGCTTTTCATGGATGAGATTCACATCGCGAAGAATGCTGGGCGCGGGGGGCAGATCCTCCTCAGCGGGTGCGCCATCGACAATGGCAGTGTGTGACATGCCTAACATGAATGCGATCCAAAAGGAGCGGTGCTGCATTCGCATGGATGTATCCCCAAGGGTGAGCGTTATTTTTCTTATCACTGGCGCCGGAGCGCCGGTTGCTGTGAATGTAGATTTGCCCCGCTATTGGCTGGTCGAAGGCGGCATGGCACGATCCACGTTTATCGGTTGCAAACCGCTTCTGGCCGCGAGATTCGGGGTGGGCAGCAGGTAGTCGGTATTGCTGCTGATCGACTGCACATAGCGGTCGAACTGTTGTTCAAGCGCGAAGGCGGTGGAGGGGCTCACCGAAAAGCGATTGGTTTCCTCTTTTTGCCCGCGGTACGGATTGCTACTCCCCTCGTCACGCAGCCTGAAAAGAAAGTAGCCGTCTTCCGGCTGACTGGATGTCAGCAAGTGCTCGTAAAACATCAGCAGCTTATTCTCGCCGTTAATGATCGCAGAGTGTGGTGAGGAATTGCGGTAGTGCGGATAGTGAAAATAAAGGTGGCGATTATTGAAGGCGGGTATTGCGCCGGGATTACGCATATGGGATTTCAGGCTGATCCCGTCAATGCCCTGCAGACTGGCCACGTTGCCGTCTGCCCAATCGACGATGGTGGGAAATAGATCGTAATGCGAAATATTGATTTTACTTCTCGATCCTGCGGGAATCTGTGGGCCTTTTACGATGAACGGCACGCGCAATCCCGTTTCGAACAGCCACCATTTATCGCCGCGCAGCTTATGGTTCCCCGATTTCCATGCTTTACCATTGTCGGCGGTGAGAATGACATACGTATTTTGCTCGACGCCCGCTTCACGCAGCGCCGCGAAAAGTTGCCCCAGCGTGCTGTCGAAATCTTCCATCATGGCCAGCAATGTGGCGTATTCCTGGCGTTCTCTTTCACTATTGAGGCCAAGCTCTTGCGCCAGGGAGCCGTTCACGCGCTGCCGGTGTTTTTTGATGCTGGCCGCGAGTGCATCGTATTTCTGGTGGGCGACGTAATGGGAAAGCTGCACATAGAATGGTGTATTCGCAGCCGCCTGTTGCTTGATGAAACTGATGGCGTTGCGCGTGATGCTGAACATGCGCTTCGGATCGTTGCGATCGTTGATGCGATCGGGCGCCCCTTCTTCATTGGAGGTAATGCCGTCTGACTTGTCGTAGCCGTGCTGTTCGGGCCCGCCGCCCCACAGGTGCCATTTGCCGAAATGGGCCGTTTTGTAATTCATTTCGCGAAGTTTTTCCGCGAGGGTGGTGGCTTCGGCAGGCAAATTGACGCGCGAATGCGGTTCATGCAGCAGGTGGCTGCTGTCGTTTTCATCGACGCCAGGCGCATCGCTGCCGTTGCCCGTGCCTGAATTGGCGGTATAGCGGCTACGTATCGCCGTGGTTCCCAACTGAATATTGGCACGCGACGGGCCGCATACCGGTGCGCTGGCATAGCTGTGACTGAAGGTAAGACCGGAAGCGGCAAGCTTGTCGATATTGGGTGTTTGCTGATGAGCGGTGTGCGATGTGTTGTTGCCCGCTTCCATGCGCACGGAGGTGCCGTACCAGGGAAGGTCATCCGCCAAAATGAGAACGATGTTGGGTGATGAATTCGTCGGCGCCGCCTGAAGACCGGAATTCATAAGCACGGATAATGAGGCAAGAGAAAGCGCTGCTGCAGTAATAAAGCGCATAGTAAAGATCCATTTTTGGAATTATTTTTATGGTCGCCGCGAGAGCGGACATTGGCGCGTCCAAAAACTGTACATAATACGAGTCGATATTGTCTATCGAAAGAGTCAAAAATTTTTAACAACTATTTGAGAAAAATTATTTAGCGGTTTGTAAAAAAAACGTTAACACCGAGATAAACTATTGAAAAATATGCGTCTAATGGCGCTTATTGTTTGATTTTTCGTTGTTAAATCTGCTGATACTTTTATCCACGATTGAAATTTATTTTCTCACCTGCATCATCAAATAATTCATGCTGCTGTCATTGGGGTGCCGTTCCAAATATTCCTTTAGCAGCGTGATGGCTTGTTGGTGTTTATTTTGTTGCCGGTACAAAAGTACCAACGCGCGCAAAAACTCTGCTGAATTATTATCAAGCTGGTACGCCTGTATCAGTGCATTTTCGGCACAATCGGTTTTTCCAATTTTTTGGCACACAAGCCCCAGATTGTAATGTGCACGCGGATAACGCTCCAGATGAATGGCAGCCTTCTGAAGGGCCATCATCGATTCGTTCATGCGACCCAGTTCAGCGAACAGTAGTCCCAACGAGTAATAAGCATCTCCGAACGTCAGCTGCTGACGGATCACTTCCTGAAATGCCTTTATCGCTTCTTCGCTTTTACCCTGCGCGTGCAGCAGATTGGCGAGGTTGATGCGGGCAGGCGTGAATTTTTCATCGAGGCACAAGGCTTCCTGGTAGGCAGACATTGCGAGGGTGGGCTTACCCTGTCTATCGAGAAAGGCGCCTCTCATCAATTGGCCAGAAGGGGAATCTGCGTGAAAATCGAGGTGCCCTTGATAGAGGCCCAACGCTCCATTCAAGGTATCAACACCTGCCGGCCCCAGCAATGCCGGGGAGACACCTGCCAGCCCGTTCGCTGCCGCCATGCGCAACGCAGTGACGGAATCGGTGAGATACGGCGACATAGTGCTGGCCTTGAGGGAATCTGGCGCGGCGAATAATAGGTTGATGGCAGTATGTTTCATCAACGCGTCGTTATCCTGCAGGGAAGCAAGAACAGTGTCGCCAGCAGTGGCGCTGGGGTAGCGGCTGAGCGCTGTGAGCAAGGTTGCACGCGCGATCGGTGGGTGCGCAGGATTAGTAACGTAGTTCACCAGGGGTTCGTCAGCGCCGGGAACGTGCTCGCGTGCAGGCGCCAGCAGCGTTGCAAAATGCGGAGCGCGTTCTTTGCCAAAATGGCGTTCGACCCATCTCGCCGCCCATTCCGGAGATTCTTTTACATGGCAGCGTTGACAGGCGTTGGGTACACCCAGCGATACACTCAGATCGGGGCGTGGCACCCGAAAACTGTGATCGCGCCGGTAATCGACGCCCATGAAGGTTTCACCGTCCATATGGCAATTGATGCAGCGCGAGGCAGCGGAATTCGGTGGGTGGTGATGATGTTTTTGCGTATCAAACGTCGATGCTGAGTGGCAGCGGGTACACAACGCATTGCCTTCTGCTTTAAGCGTCAGGCTATGCGGGTCGTGGCAGTCGGTGCACCTGACGCCCGCTTGATACATTTTGCTTTGCAGAAAAGCACCGTATTCGAAAGCTTCCCCTTTGATCTGGCCATCGACGTGATACATCTCGGGTACCAGCAAGCTGGGGATGTGGCTATCGAGAAGTTGCTCGCTTGGTGAAACATCCTCACCGATCCGTGTTCGTAGTGCATGGCAGGCACCGCACAGCTCCACCTCGGCTTTGGCCGACTGGCCCTTGGTGTTGAGCATGGGCGGAGGGCTGGAGGGCGTTACATTTTTTCGTGTGGCCCAATCTACATGCGCGGCGGCAGGCCCGTGGCAGGCTTCACAGCTCACATCAATCTCCGCCCAAGTGGTCTGGTATTGACGGGATTCAGTAACGTAATTTTTCTTTACGTGGGTGGAATGGCAATCGGCGCACATCATGTTCCAGTTCTGCGCGCCTTGCGTCCAGTGCAGCCAATCGTCGGGCGTAATCCGCTCATCGGGATAGAGGGAGTACCAGCGGTTTTTCTGGGTGTCCCAGGCCACGCTCAACGCTTGCAGGCGACCGCCGGGCAATGCGACTAGATATTGTTGAAGGGGGACGATGCCGACCGCGTATAGCACCTGAAAGTCCTGGTATTTGCCACCGGGGCCTTCGGTATGCACGAGGTACTTACCGTCTTGCTCGAAGAAGCGAGTGGTGACGCCGTGTGCGGAGAATGTGACGTTATCGAAGTCGCCCAGCACGGAGTCGGCAGTGGCGTGCTGCAGCGCTTTGTCGTGGTGGGTGTTTTGCCAGGCGAGGTGTTGGTTCTCGTGGCATTTGATGCAGGTATGACGGCCCACGTACTCTGCATGTTGCGAAGGTGAGGCGAGCGCCTGGAAAGGAAAAACTAGGCATAACACGCAGACGAACCAAAGCATGTTCATCAAAGCGGGTCGGCTTGCAGTGGCTGGGTGATCAGGAAACATGATGTGCATGGGTGGCAGTATATTACCCAAGATTACACACTGCTCACCTACATGAGGAAATTTCTGCGCAAAATCCACAAGAAATCCAAAATGGCGAGCCTCCCCTCTGCTCAAACATGCTTATGAATGGTGAGAAAAATTCCTGGTTAACGCCACGACGCTTGCAAATAAATACTCCTCTCCATTTCTGTCGGATGTGGGCCATTTGCCCGATTGATGATTTCGAGCCGTTGAGCGTCGAAAAGATCTTTACCAATGATGGCCAACTCAAAATGGCGAGAAAACGATTTCGCTATTCTCGCATCGACAGTTGTATACGCTGGGGCAAACCCATCGGAAATTTCATCGACATAGCGCACGGTAATGTCACATTCCAATCCTGACGAAAACGTATGACTTGATGTGATATGAGCTTGATGCTGTGGAGATTGATAAGCAAACGCATAGGCTGGATAATTGGGAAAATCGTTTATTGGTGCCAGATTATAATAGGTGTATGCGAATTTTATTTTCCAATCAGGCTGCGGAACGAATTGCGTCGCCAGTTCTGCACCTTCCGCCTCTGCATCGGTACCGTTGGTGAGATTGGCCTCCCAGCCCACATATGGATAGACCGGATCAAAAATCCGCAAGTTCAGAATGTTTAAATCGGGTACCCACGTCTGAAGGTTTTTGTAGCGATTTCTGAATACGGCAAAATCAATGAACAGTGTGCTATACGGTTGAAATCTTACGCCAGATTCGTATGCATACAGTGTTTCACTATCGAAATCTTCACTGCCCTGAATAATCTGATAAGGAATGACATCTGGATATACAGACTGCAACTGATCATAGATATCCAGACCTAGCTCACCACGAAACTCGAAAGATCGCTCGAGGCGTGTCGGCGTTCTCACCGCACGTGAAGTCGCTGCCCAAAAAGTGGCGCTTGCTGAGGGCTGCCAAGCTACACGCAAACTGGGTTGATGTTCTGTGTCTGAAAAGGAGCTTTCTTCAATTTTGATGCCCAACGTTGCTGTCCAGTCTTCAGTAAAATTGTATTCATCCTGAACAAACGCTGTTGCTCTACTGTATTCGGCTTCTGGTGTTTCGATATAAATGCCGAACGTGCTGGCAATTTCGTCTTTGGTATTTCGGCTGCCGAACCCCCAGGTCATGCGATGAAGCGCTGCAGGAACAACGTTATATTGTACCTCTATGTCGCTGGTGAAACGCTTAGATTCACTAAGGGGGTCTACCCTATGTTCTGAATCGAGAAAAAACTGCACAGAAAAACTGTCACTATTTTTTAGTTCGTGTAGCCAAGAGCCAAGCAAATACGTTGTTTTTGCGCCAAATGAACTTCTCGGTTCAGCATCAAGCTCACCCGCGATAGACGCCGGAGGGTTGTCCAGCAAAGGGCGAAGCTCTTCAGGAAAATAGATGTCGGTATGCCGGTGTGTTTCGGTGTAACCACTGTCCAGCGTTAGCTTGTCGATGGTCGTCGGGCGCCAATCAAACCGTGAGCCCAATTGATACACGCCATAGTCATCATTTGCCGGAGCTCCGGTTGTTGCAATTCGGGCCTCATCCGCCTGGCGAGATTGTGCATTGAAACGCCCTGTCAGGTTGCCGTTACGAAAACCATAACGTGAGCGCAAATAACCTTTCTCTTCGTTGCCTGCTCCCGTTGTGACACGCAGCCCCTGGGTTTGGTCAGAATCGTAAGTAATGATATTGATCACACCATTGACAGCATTTGATCCCCACAGGCTTGCGCCTGGCCCACGAATGATTTCAATACGTTGAATGTCGTCCAGCGGGGGCACTTGTTCGTCCCAGTAAACTCCTCCAAAAATGGGGGTGTAGACGCTGCGACCATCTACCAGAACCAGCAGTTTATGAGCACCGTGACCATTAAATCCTCTGGCCGTTACAGCCCACATGCCCGGATTTATTCGCGCCACCTCGATACCAGGCGATTGCCGGAGCACCTCAGGCAAATGGGTTGCCCCTGATCGACGAATGTCTTCCTGAGTAATGGTGTAAATCGCTGCCGCTGCACTGCTGAACGTCTGGCTGCGTTTGGCCACAGTAGTAACGTTCATTTCCATCAGTTGTTCGAGATCCATGCTGGCCAACTCGTTGTCAGCAAAAGCCAGACGGGAAACCATCAACAACCCAAAAGCAAGGTGAGCAAACTTCATCATAGGAGCAGAAAATCTTTGTGTTATGGAGCAATTACACTGAAGCATCCCTCCGTGGATTGAACAAAATCACACCAACCATCAATAATGAGGCAAACGATACCAGATCAAACAACCATAACGCCATTGCTCTTTATAAGCATTTGATCTTACAAATAGCGCTTCGACAGTTGGCCCCCAACGCGCGAGAAGCGGTCAACCTGCCGCCAAACAAGATTAGGCCTATGCCCGTCAGGCCCAGTGCGCCCACCTCTGGCTTCCCCCACCAGCAATCCCCTGTCCCTAAACATTTTTTGTACATCCAGCCGCCTTGAACATTCCTGAAAATTGGACATAATGCGTCTTCAAAATAATAATATGACCTTCAAGCAATGCCCATTGCGTCGCCATCCCCTAGCGCAACGCACTTGGCCGATTGCTGGTCGCCTAACCTGTTTTTCTTCGGTTTGTAGCCTCGCAATGGCGATCTGGATGACTCCACTGGTATGACACGAGCCTTACCGCACGCCAATCTCAACAGTTCCCGATTGGTTCGTTTTCTAACTGATCTGGCGGTTTCAAATACTGAACCTGCTCAGCAACAATTTGCCGAGCGGCTGGGTCGTTTTTTGAATTTTTCAGATGCGATCACGCTGTCAGCGGCGCTCGATGAAGCCGACAAACAGCACTTTGACGCGCATCCCGCATCAAAAGACGCTATCGAAGAAGCATTTTTACAAACACGCAACACGCTGGTCACGGCGATTATTAAAAGTTGCGCCCCCAATGTAGAACAGGCACGCATCAAGCTCCCTACCATTCCCATGATGGGGCCCTTCGATCAAGCAGCCATCTTTGATCGCTACCACCGTTTTTATGCCACCCATCAGCAAAGCTTCGATACGTGCCTACGCAGCCTTCGCGCCCATATCAGAAATGCGATTGCTGGCGTATCGCCAACCCTCAAACAACTCGCAGTACTCGATGCTGCCTATGACGAAATATTGGCAGACCGTTCGCGCAAACTATTTTCGATGATCCCTAAAATTCTCGAAAAACGTTTCGATTTTTTGTTCAAGCAACACCAAGAAACGCTGGCCGCTCGACACCAGGAGGATGATCGCAACATCTGGACCCAAGCAGGCGGCTGGATAGAGCGTTTCAACAACGAACTGCAGGGACTTTTACTCGCCGAACTCGACGTTCGGCTGCAACCCGCCCTCGGGCTGGTTGAGGCTTTCAGCAAAGAGGTACACAAAAACCAATGAATAACGTTCTTTTCGCAGCGGCATTTTTGCTGGGTGCTATAGCCATTACCTGGATCGGCAGCGGCTTTCTTGATGGGCATACACTTGCGCTTGGTGTAACGGCAATCATCGGGGGCGTCTATCTGATCGGCTGCATTGAAATGCTCATGTTCCGTCGCGCAACCGCGTCCCTCGCGAAAGCATTAAACAGTTCCACCTTGAACAGCGCCACCGAGCCCCTTATCAACCTCGACCATTGGTTAATGCAGCTACATTCATCCCTGCAAAGCGCCGTGCGTTCACGCATCGAAGGTGAACGTGTCGCCCTGCCCGGCCCTTCCCTCACGCCCTACCTGGTCGGCTTGTTGGTGATGCTGGGCATGCTGGGTACGTTTGTCGGCATGGTGGTCACCCTCAATGGCGCTGTCTTCGCACTGGAAGGCACCACCGATTTGCAGGCCATTCGTGCAGGCCTGGCTGCCCCCATCAAGGGGCTCGGGTTGGCTTTCGGTACCTCAGTCGCTGGCGTTGCCGCATCGGCCATGCTCGGGTTGATATCAACGTTGAGTCGTCGCGAGCGCACTATAACGGCCCAACTGCTGGACAAGAAAACCACCACGGCATTGCGCGGTTTTTCCTTGGCGCATCATCGGCAGGAAACATTCAAAGCTTTGCAAATGCAAGCCCAGGCATTGCCCGATGTGGTCGACAAACTCGCCGCTATGGCCACGCAAATGGAGCGCATGGGTTCCCACCTGAACGAGCGCTTGCTGGCCAACCAGGATCGTTTCCAAACCGCCGCGCAAACGGCGTTTACAGACCTAGCCAGCTCGGTAGAACGTTCACTCAAAGCGAGCCTCGCCGAAAGCGGTCGTCTTGCCGGCGACAGCATCAAACCGCTGGTGGCAGAAGCCATGGCAAGCATTTCCAAAGAGGCAAACAACACCCATGTTGCGTTGATCCATGCAACGAATAGTCAATTGGATGGTTTTTCAGACCGTTTCAATCAGACCGCCAAAGAGGTTGCCGATATTTGGCGACAAGCGCTTTCGACGCACGAGCGCGCGGGAGAAACCCTGGTGACAGGTCTGCAACACTCACTCTCAGCGTTTAACGACCGATTTGAGGGCGCCACGCACAGCCTGCTGGATTCTTTTGCTCAAGCAACCACCGCATTACGTGCAAATCAAGCCAGCGAAGATCAAGCACGACTCGAACGCTGGAATGCCAGCCTATCGTCTATGGTCACCACTCTGTCACAGGCATGGCAGCAAGCCGGTGAACACACCCTTGCGCAGCAGCAAAAAATCTTTGCCACCCTCGAAACCCTGGCGCGTGACATGACGCTGGAAAACCAGTCCGGGGCACGCCAGTTGCTCACCGACATGACCCAATTGCTGGCGGCCTCCGAAGCCCTTTTGCAAACGCGCATGGCCGCCGAGGAAAACTGGATCACCGCCACCCAAAACACACATTCACAATGGATAAACGCCACCCAAACACAATGGGAAGGTGTTGCTGAACGCTTCAATCAAACGGCCATAAAAGTATCCGATACCTGGCAACAGGCGCTTACCCATCAGCAGCAAACCAACACAGCACTGACTGAGAATCTAAGCCACTCATTGTCAGCATTCAATCACGGTTTCGAGCAATCAGCCCAAGCCTTACTCAAATCTGTACACGACACCGCCCTCTCGACGCAGGCGCAACACGCCACCCTTGATCAACAACGACTGGCCGCCTGGGCAAATGCTCTCGAAACCCTCGGAGCAAACCTCAAAGCCGAGTGGCAGCAAGCCGGTGAACAAAACCTCGCGCAACAGAAAAACATCTTCACTGCACTTGAAACCACGGCACAAGCGCTCACCGAACAAACGCAATCCAACGCCAGCCGCATGTTTAACGAGTTTGCTCAGCTGCTGACGGCAGCTGAAAACCTGATCCAGTCGCGCATGACTACCGAAGACGCCTGGATCACCCAACACGGCGAACGCATGGATCAACTGACCCAACAGCTGCGTGTCGAACTCAGCACCCTGCGAGACGAAGAAGCCGCTCGCGGCAAGGCTGCAGTCGACCAGCTTTCTACACTGCAATCCGCGCTGGCAGCCCATTTGGCAACCCTTGGCACCGCGCTTGAAGCACCCATGACACGCCTGATCGAAACCGCATCAGAAGCGCCGCGTGCCGCCGCCGAAGTCATCGCCCAATTGCGCGCCGAAATATCCAACACTATTACCCGCGACAACCAGATGCTTGCCGAACGCACCCGCATCATGGAAGGGCTGGAATCCCTGTTGGGCTCGCTCAATCAGGCATCGACAGAACAACGCACGGCTATTGAAGCGCTGGTCAGCACATCAAGCGAACTGCTCAATAATGTCAGCCAGCAATTCACCGAACAGGTGAGTGGCGAAGCGGGCAAGCTTGCAGACATCGCAGCGCAAGTCACCGGCAGCGCGGTCGAAGTATCGAGCCTGTCCGAAGCCTTCGGCTTTGCAGTACAACGCTTTGCCGAAACGAACGAAAAGCTCATCGAAAACTTGCATCGCATCGAATCCTCAATGGAAAAATCCAGCGCCCGCAGCGATGAGCAACTCGCCTATTACGTGGCACAAGCCCGCGAAATCATCGATCTAAGCACGCTCTCGCAGAAAGAGATTTTTGAAGAACTGCGCCAGCTCAAAACCCGTAAAACGCTTGAAGAAGCCGAGGTGGGCTGAAAATGGAAGACATCGAATCAGGCGTCGATCAAACCACCCCAGTGTGGGCGGTTTTTGGGGATCTGATGTCAGGATTGCTGGGCGCGTTCGTATTGATTTTGGTCTGGGTGCTAGGCATTCAGCTAGAACTCGCCAGCAATCTGCAAGTAGAAATCGGCAAACGTCAGGTGGAAGAAAAACGGCGCATCGAACTTGAAGAAGCGCTAGCCGACCCCCTCGCCAGTGGCCGAGTCACACTGATCAATGGCCGCATTGGCATCAGCGGCAGTGTATTGTTCGCCTTGAACTCCGCTGAACTGCAACCCGACGGACGCGCACTCCTCAAAACGCTGGTCACGCCACTGCGCGACTACCTGGGTAAGCGCGAAGAATTGTTGATGGTCAGCGGCTTCACCGACGATCTGCCGATACAAAAAGGCAATAGCCATTTCAATGACAACTGGGAACTATCCGCACAGCGGGCATTGACCGTAACGCGCGCCCTGATCGACGAAGGCATGCCATCCTCCCATGTTTTTGCCGCCGCGTTTGGTGCCGAGCAACCCATTGCCGCCAACAGCGACGAAACCGGCCGCGCGCAAAATCGGCGCGTAGAAATGGCCCCTGTGCCACGCGTCGAAGCAGCGACCGCGCCGATGCCAGCAGAGAGTGACATCACCCGAGAATGACAGCACCTGATATGGCCAACACTCCCGATAACGCCCCGCCTAAGTGCGCTAGTGACATCCCCCAATTAATGGGAGACTTGCTGCTGCGCGGGGCTGCTCGCTTTGATGCCGTAGGCTTTCGCGTAATCGAATCCATGGCACGGCGCAGCCACCAATATCACGGCGAAGTTAGGCGGCAACTTGATCACAAAATCCTGCAGGCACTCACCGCATTTCGCAGGCGTTTTGATATTGCCCAGAGCGAATGTCGTGCCCAGGTAAAGCAGTTGTGTCAACACCACCCTCTTGAAGCCGACGCCGCGCAACAATTATTTAATGCCGGGGATTTTGCAGCCGTGCGGCAGCTGCGACATCGTTTGCAACATCGTGAAGGTTTTACCGCCCTGGCTACGCTCTCTAATCTCCTGCAAACAGACACCCAAGCGCTCATTGATGATGACAGCACCGCCCCACTCACGTTTGAATCGATGCTGCGCATACAAGAGCAACAAGCCTTGTCCGCCTTTGGTGGTGTGAATGTGGCAAGTGGTGATAGCGCCCGGTTGGGCGAACTCAAATCAATGCGTTTGTTCAAATCGACCTGGGCACAGCTCAGTACAGATAAACGGGTGGCCAATGTCATTGAGCAAGCCCCTAAAGAGGCTGGCCCGCTCAATTCACAAACATTGGTGATTCGCTCATTGTCGATGATGCGAGAGATATCGCCGGAATACCTCAGTCGCTTCGTTGCGTATGCAGACACGCTGCTATGGCTGGAGAAAGCGGGCGGGAAAAGTGAACCAGCGGCAGACAAGCCCGCCACTGCGAAGACCAAAAGCAAACCCTCCAGCCGTCGTTCAAGCTAGAGGGTCAGCGAAGGTCTTCTTCACACCCGCCAAGGCAAAGCATTCAGGCAAAGCGGTTTATACCGCAGCGCGCTGCTCGATTTGCAGTGAAAGACGCTGCAGCTGGATCTGATTCAGCAGATCTTCACGCGCCACTAACATCTCGCTGTACACTCGAATGGTTTCGGCACGTGCGGGGTTTTGCGTGTCATTTTTGATGCGGGAAAGCAGCATCTGCAGACGCTTGATATCCAACTCAAGGCGTTGCTCCACATTTTCCAGATTGTGCGCTGTCGAGAGGTCCACTTCTCTCTCTCGGTGTTGATCGACCATTGCGTTTTCCCTACATCCAGGCGCCAGGGGAGCTTATGTAAACAAGCATCCCGATTGTGTGTTTTTTACACGATTGGAAGTAAGTCTTACAGGTTTGGTTAAGTTTATCAACCTCATGGATTGCCGGCAGGCGTCATTTAGACGACCAACGGTTCTCGCATCGCAAAAGAGGTCACTCCTTGGGTGGCGTTCGGCCACGTCCAGGCCCTTGTGGAAACAGCGGAAACGGGGTGACTTTCTCCCCTTTGAATTCGGTGATTTTGCCGACGCCCTCATTCTCGACTTCGTCAATCCGAACAATGGTATGCATCGGAATATAACTTCGCTTTACGTCGCCAAACAGATTTTTCAAACGCTCTTCGGCAGGGTCAACCACCAGTTTGGAGCGCTCGCCAAACACAAAATCCCCGATTTCGATGAAGCCATACATATCGCTTTGCGAAACCTCTTTTGCATAGATTTCAAAAACTTCAGATTGGCTCAGAAAGACAACGCGATACAAAGGCTCGGACATGGATAAATCTCGATCGGCAATGCGGTTACTGCGTATTATACGGGTTTTGCGACGACACTGAATCGCAACACCGCCTTTGTTTGTTACGAAGCCATTGATTCATTGAGGATATTGGTCTGAAACACAGCCCTATGGGAATCACCATGACGCTCGTTACACGCGTGGTGGACGTTGTATTCATCACTGCTGCCCCCGTCATGCTTGCAGGCACGTTCATGCTGATGTCCGCAACCGTGCAAGCCAATGAAAGCGCAGAGCCACTGGTGCACCCCCTAAGCCCATTGCAAATGCTGCGCCCGCTTTTAGGGTGGGGCGCCTCACTGCTGGGGCTGCTGGTCATTGCCGGGCTGTGGTGGTGGCTAAAACCAACCCCAGTCCCTGCGCTGCCGCCTGCACCACAACAGGCGTCAACCAGTGGCAAGCGCGGGCTGTTCTGGGTCGGATTTGTCCTGATGATTGCACTGGGCGTGCCGTTGCTCGACGTGATGCAAGGCCCCAAGAACCAGGTCGATCTTGAGGTGAGCTGCACGGCGTCGCAATGGCAATGGCAGTTTGACTACCAGCGTTACCAGCAACAACCGATGAGCGGTTTATCCTTTGTGAGCGCAATGCAAACCCCCGCGAGCGTCGACAGCGACGCGTTGGCCACTTTACTGTTCAGCGCCACGACACCGTCCACCAAGGCAGATGAACTGCTGGAGGTTGATTACCCCCTGGTGCTACCGGCAGGCGGACGTGTGCGGTTTACCATCACCTCTGAGGACACCATTCATGCCTGGTGGATTCCCACGCTTAACGTGAAGAAAGAGGCCATCCCGGGCTTTGTGCAAACGCTGGATGTCACTCTGCCAAATTCACCCGGCATTTACCGTGGCATGTGTTCACAGCTGTGTGGTCAGGAGCACGCATTCATGCCCATTGTCGTCAAATTGCTCCCGGTAAGCGAATTTGATGCCTGGCTCAAGCAAACGCATTCGCAATTGGCGGCCAAACAACAGCGCCCACTGCCTGCCCAGCTAAGCAAGTCCGAATTGCTACGCCTGGGACAGACCATTTATCGGGAGCGCTGCATCCTGTGTCATGGTGAGAACGGCCAGGGAAACTCTGCGCGAATCCCCTCTTTTGCAACAAGCACCCCACTCGCAGGCCCACCGCAAGAATTACTGCAATTGCTGGGTACGGGACGCACTATCATGCCGGGCATGCGCAAGATATTGGAACGTGATGAAATGGCCGCGTTAGCCAGTTACCTTCGACTCACCTGGAGCAACTTGCCCGAATCACAAGCGATTGTACAACCCGTTGATGTACCTGCGTCTTTTTAATCAGACGCTGAATGTCTACAATCGGTGACGCCCTACGCGCTGTCACCCGAGACAATACTGTCGCCAAAGGTATAACGCCTACCCTTAGCCTGGCCTGGAGAAGATTTGTGATCAAGATGTCTGTCGGTACTCTATTGAGCACGGCTGTTACCCTGGGTGCACTCTGCGCGTCGACGCCATCCTTGGCCGCAGTTCGCGACGCAGAGCACACCTTCGCGCCGCTGGATGCCTTGTTAAATCAAGCAGCGACTCTGCAACAAGGCCCCTTGGCTCGAGCTCATCGGCAAACGCCGATTGCTCAAGACACCCCAGCCGACCCCGACTCACTTTACGTGCACTATGCCGCCAGCGATCTAGATCAGCTCGCCACGCCCGATGACCGTAGTTATGACGCGCGCAACCAGCTATTTGTGTCTGGCGGCGAATACCGACTGTCACCGCAATGGACAGCGGGAGCACGCCTTGGACACATTGATCAGACGTTATCGTTCAGCGATAGCGGCGATGCACTTAATGCCTATGCGCATAATGCCGATGTGCTGAAAAACGACGAACTGCGACACGAGGCGAACCTTGTCAATCTCTATGCACAATGGTTCAAAAACGGATTCAGTACGGGTGCGTTGTTTGGGTATGCCGATGGCGAAGTGGAGTCGTTGCGTACGCCCATCGAAGGCTTGGAACGCATACAGGCCACCACCGATACCGAACAAGCATTGGCAAGTGTCTGGGGACGTTATGCTTTCCAGAAGGACGGCTGGGTGTATGGGCCGTTTTCGCGCTGGGATATCAGCCGAAGCAACATTGATGACATTATCGAACGCGGAAACAATTACACTGCCCTGATCAGCGGGCGTGAAACAAATTCTTCAATATTTTCAATGGGCGTGCATGGCGCATACGTATTTGGTGTCAGCAATGGGCAGGTAACGCCCTATTTCACGCTGGCGACACGCAAGCAATTACGTGAAAAACGCGAAAGTATTACCAGCGATATACAAATCAATATCATGGACACAACCGTTGGATTCTTCGGCACGCAAGACGTGACGCCACAAGATGAACGCTGGCACGAACTTACCTGCGGTTTAATGATTCAACTCGACAAGCGTCTGTTGGTCACCGCCGAGGCAGAAAAAACGCTCGATCTTTATCAGCTGGATCAGCAAGCGCTATTAATTCGTGCAGACTGGATTTTCCCGTAAATTTAAGGCGTTGCCGCCCTGCACCTGCATGGCGGCTTGATTATTTTGCATTTCAAGGCTAATCCTCAAAGCTCACCCTTTCGTTTTTTGAGGCTTGTTATGCACACGCCGGACACTCAACCACTGGAATATCACTACTACGATTGTGATGGTGTTTTCATTGCCAAAAGTGAAGGCAATGCGCCTGATCCTGTGCTGTTCAACAATGCCCATTATGTCTTTGACAATCAGAATGAAATTCTGAAAAACATGGATGTTCTGGGCGGCATGAAAAAGCGCCTGAACCAGCTGAGACGAAAACTGATTCAGACGTCTGTGCGCGATGTTGAACAACTGATGTCGATCAACCGCGACATCAAGACACTCGAAGCCAATATCGAACGCCTGGAAAACGGTTTACCCCAGAACGGGGACAACAGCGTGGCTGCCGCCCTGCGCGCCTAGCGTTACTTAAACCGCGTTCAGGCAGCCTCGCCCGTGCTTTCACAACGGGAATAACGGTCGAGGTGATAGTCAACATTACCGAGCAACGCATCGATCGCTGTCAACCGTTTAAAGTAATACCCGACGTTCAGTTCGTCGGTCATGCCCATGCCGCCATGCAGCTGTACTGCTTCCTGACCGATATGGCGCCCTGCCTTGCCGATGTATACCTTACAGGCAGAAATCGCTTTGCGGGCCGCAGCACGGCCTTCAAGGCTACGCAACGCCGCCATGTAAATCATGGATTTACTCTGCTCGTGAGCCATGAACATGTCGGCCATGCGAAATTGCAACACCTGGAACTTACCAATGGGCACACCGAACTGTTTGCGGGTTTTGCAATAATCCACCGTGGTTTTGTACAGCACTTCCATCGCCCCCACCGCTTCAGCACAGAGCGCCAGTGTCGCTTCGTCGAGCACGGTATCGATGGCTTCGAAGGCTGCGCCGTCGGCGCCCACCAATTGATCTGCCTCGACCTGCACATTGCTGAGAGTGATATCGGCGGCGCGTAATCCATCCACCGTTGTGTAGGATCGGCGTTCCACACCGGCGGCGTATGCGTCTACGATAAAGACACTGATCCCGGTTTCGCTGCGCACATCGCCTTGGGTGCGTGCAGTCACCAGCAATTTACCGGCGGCATGGCCGTTAAGCACGGCGATCTTTTCACCGTTGAGAATATATTTATCGCCATCGCGGCGCGCAGAACAGCCGACCACGGCCGGATTGTTGCGCGCAATACGCTCGTTATAGGCCAGTGCCAATTGCAATTCACCTTGTATTACCGCTGTCAGCAGGGTCTGCTTTTGTGCTGCACTTCCCAGCAGCTCCAACAAGCGTCCGCCCAGCAGAATGGTCGGTATCATGGGTTCGGTAATCATGGCGGTACCAAAGGCTTCATGCATTAGCATGACATCGATGGCGGAGCCGCCAAAACCGCCGTTTTCTGCAGAAAATGGCACACTGAGCCACCCTAGTTCGGCGAAGGTTTTCCAGTGTTGCTCACTGAAACCCAAGGCGGAGCGCGCCAGTTTGCGGCGCACTTCAAAGCTATAATCGTTCTTGAGAAATTTCTGGATGCTGTCGACCAGCATCTGCTGCTCTTCGTTCAGGTCGAAATTCATGTTATGCGTTCCTCATCAGTCGTTATAGGCCCAATACCATTTTGGCGATAATGCCGCGCTGTACCTCGTTGGAACCTCCATAAATGGTGGTGGCCCGCGTGTTGAGGTAGCGTGGCATAGCGGTCAGGGCATAATCCGGCCCCACAAAAGGCAAATGGGCACCGGGCTGGATGGCATCGACCTGTAACGGCAAGCCATAGACGCCCACGGCCTCAATGGCCAACTCCGTAACGCGCTGGCTAAGCTCGGTGCCGAGAATCTTGGTCATGGACGCCAGTGCACCGGGGTTTTGCCCACTGCCCAAGGCAGATTTGATACGATTTTCGGTGAATTCCAGTGCGGTGATATCAATTTCGGCTTCATGCACCTTGCGCATGAAAGCCGCATCGTCGCTCAAGCGTCCGCCCCAAGAACCAAATTCTTCAGCGGCCATGGCTTTTACCTGTTTGAGCCCGTGATGCAAGGCAGGCGCATATTCCTGACCACCCCGTTCGAATTGCAGAAGGTATTTGGCGACCGTCCAGCCCTCGTTTTCGGCGCCAATGCGATTGGCTTTGGGCACGCGTACGTTATCGAAAAATACGGTGTTCTGTTCGCGCACCATGTCGAGCCCGATAATTGGCTCGACAGTAATCCCCGGCGTGTTCATATCGATCAGCAGAAACGAAATGCCTTCCTGGGGTTTGCAATCTTTGCGCGTGCGCACCAGACAGAAAATCTTGTTAGCGTAATGGGCGTAAGTCGTCCAGATCTTGGTGCCATTGATAATGTAATCATCGCCATCTGCGTCGGCAGAGGTTTGCAATGATGCAAGATCTGACCCCGCCCCCGGTTCGGAATACCCCTGACACCAGAAATCCTCACCCGACAAAATGCGCGGCAAGTAATAGTCTTTCTGCTCCTGAGTGCCGCAACCGATAATGCACGGCCCACACATATGCAAACCCATGGGTATCATGGCCGGCGCATCGGCCATCAGCGATTCCTCGGCAAAAATGGCGCGTTGCACCACGTCCCAACCGGTACCGCCAAATTTCTTCGGCCAGTGAGGTGCAGCCCAACCCTGTTGATGGAGGATCTTTTGCCAAGCCATGCTGCGCTCGACATCGTGAAATACGCTGGTAGACAAACGCCCGGCTTCACGCAGATCGTCAGTCAGATGCGTTTGTAAAAAGGTGCGTACTTCGTCTCGGAATTGCCGGTATTCCGGTTTGATGGTCAGATCCATGTGGGGTCCCTCAGGCTGTAAACAGGGCTGCCCACCACGTTATCGACGGTCGGAAAATCCATGCGCAGGGCGCGGTGGGCAGATCGTGACTCAATGTTCACACGTGCCCACCGGATTTTGAATGACTTAAATTGACAAGCGAATTGCCAGACTGTGCCAGTCGGCTAGTGTCAAACAGGCGATGGTCGAACAGGCGTTAGCCGATTAGCCTCGCTGCAGAGCCTTGATCAAGCGCTCCAGGGCAGTCGCCAATTCCTTCGCGCCCGCTTCGTCAAAGGCAATCTTGATCCAGTCTTCGCCATCGGAGGGGTTCTTGATGTAGCAACTGTCGGCGGCCTTGCTACAGCGGTAATCTACAAAGGGGCTCACGCCAAAGGTATTCAGCGGTTGCACGTTGATCTGGTTTTGCACAGCGCCGCCCGCCGCTTTCACGCGCCGGGTTTCGGTGAGCATCAACTCCCCTTTATCACGCACCGAGACGCTATAACGAATCCCGTCCCCACGATCAATATTCTTGATCTTGCCCTCGATGTGCGCATAGGTGCGAAGCAGACCATTGACATGAGTGACCAGCGCATCCTTCAGATCTGCTCCCAGGTAGAGTGACTTTACCTTTTGGTCATAGGCATCGCCACGACGCTGATCGCCATTGGACGCCACCGATGTTTCTTCACCGGCTTTGGCAATCACATCTTGCTGTTGTTGTTTTGCGGCTTGCTCGGATTGCTGTTCGATGCGGGTGAGCAATTGCAGCGATTGCTGGTAATACTCGCCCTCCCGCCCGGCGCGTTCGACATATTGTTCAAGCAAGGGTTTGGCAGCGGCAGCACTGCCCGTTTCGATGCGCGCTTTGCCAGCCAAAAAGAAATACTGCACCGGTGCCTTCACTTTAAGGGGCGGCACACGTTCGAGAAATATCAGCGCCCCCGCAAAGTCCTGTTGCTCGATACGTTCCTCGGCCGCCAGCAACAGGCGATCCACCTCTATCTCGGGTGCGAGCGCCCAGGCAGGCGACCCTGCCAGCATCACCGAAAGAGCGAACCCCGCCAGCGACTGGCGAAACCGGGATGAAACAGAAGACGACATGGACTTTGAACGCATCACAGAGGTTGCACACTTAGATAATGTTGAGCGCATAGTGGATTCAGACTGTCGACGTGGGGGATTTGGCCGATTCTGACAATTGCCCGCCGTTTACGCAACCGCCTGCCTACGACAACACTTCACAAAAAACCACGCCCGCCAGGTAACCCTGGCGGGCGTGTATGCGATTAGCGAACTGGCGTTGACTATTCTTCCTGACCGGCGGGCAAGACTCCGAAAGTAAAATATTGGGTCAGCGATTCCACCAGATCCAGCAAGGATTTGGGTGCGTCGATCAGCTTAAAGCCGGTATCGAAACAATCCGGGCTCACATCGGGACGACACCAACAAGACAGGGCGTCGAAATCGATATTACGCTCGCCTTCGATTTCCCGCGGCAGCTTGATACGAAACTGGAACACGCTATGTGTCAGCAACGGAATGTGGCTCACCAGGCGCATGCCTTCTGTTGAGATATTGACAATATAGCCAATAGGTTTACCTGTCTTTCTGTTGTAGACCTTGAGGTAGTAGCGCAGTTGGTGGCGTTTGATAACGCGTTTTTCGTGGATTCTTTTTTCCATAGAGTACGGCATAGCAGAGTTTGACTCGAGTATGCGACAGTGCGTTGGTTTTATAATGAGTGTAGATGCTCTTTGCGCAGCCTCAACTCGACCAGCCCGGTTACGGTGCATTTATTTTTTTTGTGACGACTATTTACTTGGCACAAAACTTTCCTTCTGCGGTTCAGAATTCTTCATGGCCTCTGAGAAAAATGTTGCACACACAACGTCTTGACGCTGTAAATGGTTTAAATTTAAGTGATGCCCTGAATTGTTTGTGACCGATGAATACTACCAATACACGCCACCTCCGTACCCGCCTCCTGTCCCTGCTGCGTCCCTTGGGCCTTGCTGCCTTGGCACTGTCTGTTTCGGGCTGGATTCCCGCCGTGCATGCCACCGGCAACACCGCCGCCTATGCACAACAGCGAGCGCTCTATAAGCAGGCCTTGGCAGCCAAAAAATCCAATCGCATCGCGGAGTTCAAGTCGCTCACTGCGCGCCTGAAAGACTACCCGCTATACCCTTATCTCAAACTGCAGGAATACTCACTGCATCTGGGGCCGATCTCATTTGACGAAGTCAAACGCTTCGCGCTCAAGTATCAGGATTCGCCAGCGGGTTTGCGCATGAGTCATGCCTGGCTGCGAGCCCAGGCCGCAGAGGGCGATTGGCCCATGATTCTCAAGCATTCGGCACCGGGGCAGTTTGGTGAGGAATTCGATTGCCTTTATTACCGCGCAAAACTTGCCACCGGCGACACCGCCACCGCCTTCAAGGCAGCAGAAAAACTGTGGTCGGTCGGCTACCCCCAAGCCAGCGCATGCGATGAGCTGTTCACCGCCTGGAAAAAGAAGCATCCGATCACCGAAAAACAAGCGCTCGATCGCATGGAGAAGGCTTATCGCAATAACAAACCGCAATTAGCCTCGTATCTTGAGCGTTATGTCAGCGCGCCCCGCATGGCGTTGGTAAAGGAATGGCGGGAGGTTTACAACGATGCGGCACGCATCTCCAAAACCGAGCGTTACATGGGCTGGGGGCAAAACGTAACGCCCGTGATCACCACCGGGCTGGAAAAACTGGCACAACGTGATCCGCATCTGGCTGGCCAACTTTGGCACACTTACAACAAGCGTTTGGACTTCTCGCGAGAGCAAAAACAACGCATTTTGTTGCAAATCGCCCGCTTTATGATGGTGAATTTTTCGCCAGAGGCCGAGTATTGGTTGAACGCGGCCCTCGCCGTGGGCGCCCCCGATGTGGTGCCGATCGGAGTGCGCAGTGCCATTCGTCATCAAGATTGGGAACGTGCTGAACGCTGGCTCTCAGCGGCCAATGACACCGAGCGCAACCAATTGATGTGGCAATACTGGCGCGCCCGCACCGATCAATGGCTGGAAGGCTATTACGCCACTCGCCAACTGACCCAACCCCAACTCTACCAGCCGCATGCGGCTTATTCCGTGATGGATATTCACCGCAACTTCATGGCGGCGCTAGGCGACCCTTACCGTCTGCGTGAAACGTTTCCGGCGCGGGTCAAAGCCTTAATCGAAGATTCCGCGCCGCCTGCCACCGCATTTGAACTCCTCGCCAAAAACCGGAGTTTTTATGGGTTTTTGGCAAGCACACGCATTGGTCAGCCACTGACGCTCAACAGTACAAAATACAGTCTCGAAGGATCGATGCGCGACATTGTACGCAAAAGCCCCTCAATTAACCGCGTACTGGAATTTCAGGCATTGGGACAAGAAGCAGATGCACGTCGAGAACTTTTTCATGCCGTGAAATTTGTGTCTGAAAATGAAAAAATTGCTGGTGCTCTTATCGCTCACCAAGCGGGTTGGCATTTGCATGCAATACTGTTGGCACAACAATCGTCTGCACAGAATGATTTGAGCATTCGTTTTCCCATACTTTTCACCAGCACCGTCAAACAACGCGCCAGCGAAGCCGGTATTACACCGGAATGGACCTACGCCGTAATCCGTCAGGAAAGCGCCTTCTGGCAAGAGGCTAAATCCCCCGTTGGCGCGCTGGGCTACATGCAATTGATGCCCGCCACCGCGCGTGAAGTCGCAAAGTCGCTCGGCATGCGGCTCAGCAACAATATGCAAATCATGCAGCCCGAGATCAACATCCGCCTGGGCACGACTTATCTGGGCAAACTGCAACGACAACTGGATGGCAACGCGGTATTGGCCACCGCCGCCTATAACGCGGGGGCTGGGCGGGCACGCAAATGGCAACCACGTGATACGCCCATGCCAGGCGATATCTGGATTGAAACCATTCCTTTCACCGAAACCCGCGACTACGTGAAGAATGTGATGACCTATCAGGCCATTTATCGCCACCATCTCGGCAAGACGCCGATGCTGGCTAAAGATATTGCCTATATCCCGCCGCACCCCAGCAGCCGACGCGTGGTGCTGAACTGATACCAGAAACGACAACGCCCCGAGCTGCACCTGGAAGCCAACGGCTAACGGTGCACCTCGGGGCGCTACACGTTCTAATCTACCTGCCGGCAATCAATGACTGCGGAACACCCGCTTACAGCGTTTCGACACCGAACTCAGAAACATCACCAACGACGGCATATGGGTGCCCACTACCGGGTTACCCGAAGTCAGCAACGACACCGAAATGGCACGCTCAGGGTCCGCCCAGCAGAAATTATTGGTCAAGCCCAAGTGGCCAAATGCACGCGGTGTAGACGGCCCATACAAGCCCACCGGGTAATCGCCCAGCATCATGCCTGCCGAATACCGCATAGGCATGAACAACACCCGATCCATTTGCATTTTGCCCACTTCCTGAATGGCACGCTCAATGGTCACCGGCTGGAATATGCGTTTGCCGTTCAGCTCCCCGCCATTGAGCAAGCACTGGAAGAATCGCGAAGACTCTTCCGCCGTGGCCACAATGTTGCCCGCCGGAATCACCTGCTCATAAAAGCGAGGATCATTGGACACTTCGACGGCCGTCTCCAGGGACGCACCCAAAATGCGTTCAATCACCATGCCCAACGGAAACACCAGCGGCATGCCGGTAAAATAATTGCGCGCGACATCCGGGTATTGCTCACGGGTCACGCCGTAATTGAAATACTTGAAGCCCAACGGTTCCTGCACATTGATACGCATGTATTCCTTGATGCTGGCGCCGGTCACGCGTTGCACCAACTCGCCCAACACATAACCACCGGTCAGCGCGTGATAGGCTTGCTCACGACCATGTACCGTGGTCGGCTTCGCTTCGTAGAGGGCGTTCATAATGAATTCGTGATCGAACAGTCTTTCCGGATCGACTTCACGTTGCAGCGTCGCGATGCCTGCCCGGTGCGCCAGAATCTGCTGAATCGTGATGTTCTTCTTGCCGTTCTGGGCAAACTCGGGAATGTAATAAGACACTGGGTTCAGCAAGTTGATCTGGCCCTGTTCTTCCAGCAGATGGATCAGCATGGCGGTAATGGCTTTCGAGGCCGAGAACAGGCAGAAAGGTGTGTCTGGCGACGCCAACACTTTGTCGCCCCGCTCATCGGGGCCGTTACCGCGCACATGCCCAATGCTGCGATTAATCAGAATCTCGCCATGACGACGGATGCACAGCTGCAAGGCGGGGTAGATGCCGGTGCGATAGAGGCGCTCAGCGGCGCTCCAGATCGCGTCTTTGTCACGTTCAGTGAGACCCAGCCATTCGGGATTGACCTCTTGCGAGGTGGCGATCGCGGTGATCGCTGACAGGTCTTTGGGGACCGGGATTCTGCGTTCAATAAGAGAGAGAGGATTCAAGTCCACGTTACTGCTTTCCTGTTGATTTTATTGTCCAACTTAACCACCCGATCGCGATTGTTGTATTCAGTCCATGCATACAAAACGAGCAGGTATTCACCGTGTTACCTAAGGTTAAGCCACTTGTCATCCGCTGTCATCCTCTTGATGGACGATGGCCCATAACCTGACCGCTCGTCACACTCTTTGGCGTCCAGGCACACAAAGAGCAAACAAGTGTCCAGCGAAAGTCATGCGTGAGCATCGCTTTTGTAATAACTCAGGGTAGAATGCCCGCATTGATGGCGACAGGAAAACCGACCATGAGCAAGCATGAATCAAACGATGTAGCCCCGACAGCGCTGGAGCGTCTGGCCGTGGGCCTGAAGGGTGCACTGCGTATCGGGCAAACCGCGCGCGTGTTGGCAAGCACTGGCGCAGATTGGCTGTTGGGCAATCGCCCCCCTGCCCCCAAGTTATTGCGCCAGACGTTTGAGCGTTTGGGGACGACCTATATCAAGTTGGGTCAGTTCATCGCAAGTTCACCATCGGTGTTTCCAGACGCCTATGTTGAAGAGTTTCAGATGCTGCTCGATAAGACAACGCCCGTGCCGTTTCATGTGATGCGTGAGGTGATGGAGAAAGAATTCGGGCGTTCGCTAGAGACAGTGTTTGCGATGATTGACCCGGTGCCTTTGGCGTCGGCATCGATTGCGCAGGTGTATGCGGCGAAGTTGACCACGGGTGAAGACGTGGTAATCAAGGTGCAGAAGCCTGGGGTGAAAGATATTCTGCTGACGGATTTGAATTTTCTGTTTGTGGCGGCGAAGGTGATGGAATATTTCGTGCCGCATTTGAGCATGGCGTCGCTCGCGGATGTGGTCGATGAAATTCAGAAGGGTATGCTGGCAGAGTGTGATTTCTTTCAGGAAGCGTCGAATATTGAGGCGTTCCAGAAATTTTTGAGCAGCACGGGTAACGATCAGGCAATGGCGCCAATGGTGTACAAGCACGCCAGCACGATGCGTGTGTTGACGATGGAGCGTTTGCATGGGGTGTCGTTTACGGATTTGAATGCGGTGCGTAAATATACGGCCAATCCTGAGGCGACGTTGATTACGGCGATGAATACGTGGTTTGCGAGTTTGTTGTTCTGTGAATCGTTCCATGCGGATGTGCATGCGGGTAATTTGCTGGTGCTGAAGGATGGGCGGATTGGTTTTATTGATTTCGGGATTGTGGGCAAGATCAAGCCGCAAACCTGGGATTCGATGTCGAAGTTTATCTGGGCGATTGGTCAGGAGGATTATCGCGGGATGGCGGAGTCGATGGTGGGGATCGGTCTGACCAAGGAGGCGGTGGATGTGGATCGGTTTACGCGTGATATTGAGAATTTATATGCGTCGTTTGATAAGGTGATGCCGACTGAGAATCTGGATATGGCGTATGTGAATGAGCATGAGGTGAATCGGTTGATGGTGGATCTGGTGGGGCTGGGTAAGCGCCATGGGATTCATTTTCCACGGGAGTTTGCTTTGTTGTTGAAGCAGTTGTTGTATTTTGATCGTTATGTGAGGTTGTTGGCGTTGGAGGGGAATATTTATATGGATGATCGGTTGACGATTCAGCCGGATAAGAATTGGGTGTCGGTGCATTGAGATTAATTGTACGCGGGTTGTTTTAATGATTCGTGGAAAAGCGTTGCTGGGTGGGATTGCGTTGCAGGACACGCCGTGAATACGTCCCTGTAGGCTCGACGCCGACATCCATGTCGGCGAC
>CAYYPW010000019.1:0-99349 GCA_964473645.1 uncultured Moraxellaceae bacterium | reverse complement strand
GGCCCTATAACACCGCCGTTACCTGCTGAATCCCGATGTTGAACTTCTCCGTGATAAACGATGGTCACGGTTTCAAAACCACGGTGCGGGTGCTGACCAACACCTCGCTGTTTGTCCGTAGGTGGGAACTGCATCGGGCCGGCATGATCGAGCAGCAAGAAAGGACTTAGATGTTCACCCAAGCTTTCATAAGTAAACAGGGACCGTACTGGAAAACCATCGCCTACCCAGTGCTGACGAGGGTTGGTATAGACGCCAAGTATCTTTTTCATGGGGGGCCTCATTGCTAAACCGTTAAGGTAATGCCATGAGAAGTAAGATACCTATAGAACGTACTGGCCGGTAGGGGGCATAATTTGCCTTGAGAGTTCTAAAAACAGAACGATGGGGTGTGGCGATGCAAGACCTGAATGACCTCTATTACTACGTGCAAGTCGTGGATCACCAAGGCTTTGCCCCGGCAAGTCGGGCAATGGGCATGCCCAAATCCAAGCTGAGCCGTCGTATTGCGCAACTCGAAACCCGGTTGGGCGTACGCTTGATACAACGTTCGACCAGGCTGTTTTCGGTGACGGAGATTGGTCAGGCCTATTACCGTCATTGTATGGCGATGCTGGTCGAGGCCAACGCGGCACAGGAATTGATTGAACGCACCCATGCGGAGCCTCAGGGTAGCGTTAAACTGAGTTGCCCACCGGCGTTACTCTATTATCAGCTGGGTGACATGGTGGCAAAGTTCATGACGAAATGTCCACGTGTGCAACTACAACTGGAATGCACCAATCGACGCGTGGATGTCATTCGCGAAGGTTTTGATGTTGCAGTCAGGGTTCGATTTCCTCCCATTGAAAATACCGATCTAGTAATGAAAGTGTTGGGGGAAAGTACACAGAAATTGGTAGCCAACCCGTGTTTATTTGGCACCCATGCACACCCACGTGTACCGGCTGACCTAAGCCGCTGGCCAAGTGTCGATTTGGGGTTAAATAATCTGGATCATCGTTGGAATCTGCATGGCCCGGAAGACGCCACGGTAATGTTACGTCATTCCCCGCGCTTGGTAGCCAGTGACATGGTTGCGTTGCGCTTCGCTGCGCTACATGGAGTGGGTATTGCTCAGTTGCCGACCATGATGATACATCAGGATTTGGCGAGCGGCGCATTGGTGGAGGTGCTTCCGCAGTGGGTGCCACAAAGCGGAATCGTGCATGCGGTGTTTCCCTCCAGGCGGGGGGTGCTGCCATCGGTGCGCGAACTTCTGGATTTTCTTGCGGTGGAATTTGCTGCGTTGAATGCGATGGAGAACGCGTAGCAAAACTCCCTATTGGCGATCATACATAAGAGAAACTGCCGATTTTAGACTACGGTTGCTTCTAACGAGTATAGTGTTGTACATCTCTTAATTCATCCCGGACTCCCAAGGAGTGGTTATGCGTACCCGGCTTTCTATTCTTTTGTTTATCGTAATGCCCATCGTGATTGCATGTAAGCAAGAGGTGGCACCTCCAACGCCGGTCCCCACCGTGAGTGTCGGAAAGCCTTCGCTGCGGGATGTGGAGGTCGAACGCGATTTCGTTGGTGAGATTCGTGCCGTCAACCAGGCAGAGATACGATCAAAGGTGACAGGCCGCATCTTGGAAGTGCAATTTCGTGAAGGTGAGCCGGTGCAAGCCGGGCAGGCATTGTTTCGTATCGACAATGACTCGCTTGCCGCGACAGTGAGAGAAGCTGAAGCCGGCGTAAACAACGCATTGGCTGCATTGGCGAAGGCAAGCGCTGACGTGACGCGTTACAAGTCACTGGTAGAGAAAGGGACCATTTCCAGCCAGCAGTATGATAGTGCCGTAGCTGCGGAGGCGCAGGCGAAAGCGGGCTTGAATGCATCGCAGGCGACCCTGACCAACGCTCAGATCATGTTGAAGGAATCGGCCATTGTTTCCCCTTACAGTGGCCGTATCGGTCGAGCGTTAGTGAACGTGGGTGCCATGATCAGCGCAGGTCAGACGTTATTGGCCACCGTCTCGACCACGGAAGCGGTGCAAGTAGATTTTGCGTTGAGCGAGCAGGATTATCTTGCGCTGGTACGTCCGCAACTGGAAAAGCGCCCAGTAGGCGCGCCTCGCCCGCATATTCCGGCGAAGTTGTTGTTGAGTGATGGCAGTATGTATAACGAGCTGGGTGAAATCACGTTTTCGGATCGCGCCTTGTCGGCAGACACTGGCACTTTTGCGATAGCAGCGACCTTCCCAAATCCGAAGGAGGTGTTGAAGCCAGGCATGTATGGCCGTGTGCGTCTGGTGGTGGCGCATTTGCCTCAGGCGATGTTGGTACCGCAAAAGGCGATTCAGCAGATTCTTGATAAGACCTTTATCAATATCGTTGCTGCTGATGAAACGCTGGTGCGAAAGCCGGTTAAGACTGGCGCCACGGTGGGACCAGATATCGTGGTAAATGAGGGCCTCAGTGCCACCGATAACGTCATTGTCGAGGGGTATCACAAGGCCAGGCCGGGAGGCAAAGTGCGCCCCATGCCGGTGGCCGGTGATGCAGGCACCCCTGCTCCTAATAACGCCAGTTAAGAGGGGCTTCGACAATGGCTCGTTTTTTTATTGATCGTCCTGTGTTTGCAATTGTGCTATCGCTTGTCATTAGTTTGTGTGGTCTCTTGGCCTTGCGGGTACTACCAGTCGCGCAATACCCAAAAATCACCTTGCCGACCATAAATGTCAGTACGCAATACCTGGGCGCCAATGCAGAAGTGGTACAGCAAAGTGTTGCTCAACCCATGGAAGAAAAAATCAATGGGGTTGAAGGCATGCTTTATATGGATTCGTTGTCGACCGGCAATGGATTGTATTCGCTGAGCGTCACATTTGACATCGCTCGTGATGCCGATATGGCCACTGTGCTGACCCAAAACCGGGTGGCGACGGCGACGTCAGTATTGCCGACCGAGGTAAACCAGGCCGGTGTGATTACACGCAAGCAATCGCCCGATACGCTGCTGTATTACGTGTTGTATTCGCCGAAGGGCAGTTACGATTCTCTGTTTTTACGCAATTACGGCACGATCTACATCTCAGATGTACTCAAGCGGGTGCCCGGCGTGGGTAATCTGAATGAGTATGGCTCGGAATACGGTATGCGTATCTGGCTTGATCCCATGCATATGGCGCGTTATGGGTTAACCACTGGCGATATTATTCAAACGGTAAAAGAACAAAATGCTCAGGTGCCCGCAGGCTCTTTTGGTCAACACCCGGCACCCCGTGATCAGGCATATCAATTCAATCTGGTGGTACAAGGCCGACTCGTTTCGGTTGAAGAATTTGGCAACATTATTCTGCGAGCGGATGGCAAAGGCGGCTATGTACGTTTGCGTGATGTGGCGCGAATCGAATTGGGGCAAAAGGATTACCTGACGATTGGCAGTTTTAATGGTAAGCCGGCAGCGGTGTATTCCATCAATCTTACACCCGATGCGAACGCCCTTGATGTGTCGGCGCAAGTGCGCGCTGAGATCGAGCGTTTGCAACAGGAGTTTCCTGACGATCTGGCCCTCGACATCGTTACCGATAATACCGATTTTGTTAAAGAATCCATGTCAGAGGTGATCAAGACTTTGTTTGAAGCCATGGCCTTGGTATTGATTGTTGTCATGCTGTTTTTGCAAAGTTGGCGTGCGACGTTGATACCCATGTTGGCGGTTCCGGTGTCATTGATCGGTACGTTGGCTGTTTTTCTGGTATTGGGCTTTACGATTAATACCTTGACGCTTTTTGCGTTGGTGCTGGCGATTGGCATCGTGGTTGACGATGCCATCGTGGTGGTCGAAGCGGTAGAACACAATATGCAGAATGCCCAGCTGTCAGCGCGTGAAGCAACCATCAAGGCGATGCAAGAAGTATCGGGGCCAGTGGTGGCGATTGCCTTGGTGTTATGCGCGGTGTTTGTTCCGGTTTCATTCTTGTCGGGGATCACTGGGGTAATGTTTCGTCAGTTTGGTTTGACGGTCGCCATTTCAGTTTTATTATCGGCTTTGATTGCACTCACGCTCACGCCAGCGTTGTGTGCAATGCTGCTAAAGCCCCATGCTGCTCATGCAGATCACGGCGTTTGGGGGCGTTTTTTTGGTGGTTTTAACCGCGTGTTTGATCGACTTACTGAACGTTATGGCCGGGGAGTGACGTTGGTAATTCGACGCTCGGCGATCGCGGTGATGCTGCTACTGGTATTAGTGGGTGTAACTGGGTATTTGTTTAAAAGTGTAAAAACGACGTTTGTGCCGGATGAGGACCAGAGCTATTTCTTTGGCATCGTGTTGTTGCCTGAGGCGTCTACGTTGCAGCGCACACAGGACGTTACGCAACGGGTCGAGGCGATTGCCGGGAAAATCCCTGGTGTTGAGAAAACACTGGCCATTTCTGGTGTCAATATGTTGTACGGCACACCGCAACCCAATGCGGGCTTGGTGGTCGTCAAGCTGGAGCCGTGGGGAATGCGCAAAGATAAAGAGAAGGGATTACGCAACATAATCTCGACGTTTTATGCGCAAGCGCAATCGGTGACAGAGGCGCAGGTATTACCGTTTAATCCGCCTGCGATTCCTGGGTTGGGGGCAACGGGCGGGTTCAGTTTGATGTTGCAAGACAAGTCGGCCGCAACGCCGCAAGCCTTGGAACAGGTGGCGAATGAATTCATCGCAGCGGCAGGCAAACGACCGGAGGTGGGGCAGATTCTATCAAAATTCCAGGCGAGCACGCCTGCATATCGATTGCATGTCGATCGTGATAAAGCCAAGAAATTGGATGTGCCGCTTAATGATGTGTTCCAGACCTTGCAAGCCTATTTGGGCGGTACGCAAGTGAATGATGTGAGTTTGTTTGGACGGACTTATAAAGTCACCGTGCAGGCAGAGGCAGAGTCACGGACAAATCCTGAAGCTTTGAACCAGATTCATGTGCGAAGCCGTAGCGGCCATATGGTGCCACTCTCTACCCTCGTTAGAGCTGAGCCAACCGGGATGCCGGTGGTGATTAAGCGATTTAACGGCTACCCTGCAGCGGAAATCACGGGTAAAGAGGCCCCCGGCTTTAGTTCGGGGGATGTGTTGTCTGCGCTGGAAAAAGTCGCTGCCGAAACCTTGCCTGAAGGGTATGGATTCGAATGGTCGGGTTTGTCGCGTCAGGAGAAACAAAGTGCGGGGCAGACCGCGCCTGTGTTGGCATTGGCGGTGTTGTTCGTATTTTTATTTCTGGCGGCTTTGTATGAGAGCTGGGCGGTTCCTTTTGCTGTCATGTTTGCACTGCCTTTAGGTGTGTTTGGTGCCATGTTGGCGCTGTGGATTACGGGTGCATCGGGTAGTGTTTATACGCAGATCGGATTGGTATTGGTGATTGGTCTTGCCGCCAAAAATGCGATTTTGATTGTGGAATTTGCCAAAATGAAATATGAACAGGGCGCAACTTTGTTTGATGCTGCGGTTGAGGCTGCCAAATTGCGATTGCGGCCGATACTGATGACGTCGTTGGCGTTTATATTGGGGGTCGTCCCCTTAATCCTTTCGAGTGGAGCAGGGGCGGCTGCGCGGGTAACGCTGGGCTTGTCAGTCTTTGGAGGCATGTTGATGGCGACGTTGTTGGCGGTGTTTTTCGTGCCAGTGCTTTACTTTTTAATACAAGGATTGGCGGAGAAGTCGACGTCGACAAAACGATTGACCCTGTAGTAACTATAAGGTGTTTAATGTGCCTCATGTCCTCCCGGAGCCTTGAACATGAACGCGATTCTGAAAAAAGCCTACCGCCTTGAGATGCAGAACGCCCGCAGTCTATTTGGAAAAAACGACTATAAACAGGCATTTGTGCATCTGGAACGTGCCCATGTGTTGGGGCAGAGGTTTTTCGTGCCCCATACGCTGACGCACTGGTGGATGCTGCGGGTGGGATGGGCACAACGGGATGCCAAGGAGATCGCCGGTCAGGTATTGCGCCTCGCGTTAACCCCGCTGGGGCATTTAACGGGCCGTCTACCTTTGGGGAATACCGGTGGGGCTAACGTTAGCGCATTTAAACCCATGCCCTTCTCACAAGAGGTGGAGGCATTACTTCGCGAGGCGTCATCACAACACGATGCGTGATCTGGCATTGAAAAATGGTGTATAGTTTCTTACATCCTACTTTGGATGCGAGGACGGCCTTGCATCCCCATCGTTCAAGGGGACGACCCCACAGTTTCATGAGGTTTTATTATGAACTGGGTCATTCTCATTCTTGCTGGTCTTTTTGAAATTGGTTGGGCTATCGGCCTCAAATACACTGAGGGCTTCACACGTTTGTGGCCGAGTCTCGCTACTATTGCCGCTATGGCGATCAGTCTGGGCCTGCTTGGAATCGCCATGAAATCATTACCTGTTGGCACGGCCTACGCGATCTGGGTGGGTGTAGGCGCGGTGGGTACCGTCATTGTGGGCATTATTCTCCTGGACGAACCTGCCAACGTCGGTCGGTTGTTGAGTTTGGCCTTAATTCTCGTGGGAATTATTGGGCTCAAACTAGCCACACCTCCGTAAGCTGCTGCATATAACGGAAATCGCGTGTTAAGAAAAACTTAGGATTCCCTTACGCAAGATTTAGCAAACATTACGCATACGCTCCGGTAACCTTACTCTCAACCGTATCTCCTACGGAAATATGCCAACCTAAGTTACCGGAGCGAACTATATGAATACGCAACGTTTTGACATTTATCGATTGATACACAAAGGTTTGCGCGCTTATCTTTCAGAAACCCTGTTAACGGTGGGGCGCATGGATTTTGAGTCAGACGCGGATCTCGATGTAGGTTTAAAGAGCTTGACGGGCTTGCTGGATTTTTGTGAAAGCCATGTGCATCACGAAAATACGTTTGTACACCCTGCGATGCAGGCATGCAGCCCAGGCAGTGCGGATGACATGGACGCACATCATCAACAGCATCTGGACATGATCAGTGAGTTGCGATCCACTGCAGCACGTATTCCCACGCTCGCGGTCACCGATCGCGAAGGCGAAACGGCTGTGCTTTATCGCAAACTCGCGTTGTTTGTGGCGGATAATCTCGCCCACATGCATGAAGAAGAAACGCGAAACAATGAAATTCTGTGGCGGGGCTACACCGATGAAGAGATCATGGCAATTCATGACGCGCTTGTTCAATCGATTCCCCCAGACGAAAATGCGATCGCGATGCGGTGGATGCTATCGGCTTTTAATCACCAGGAACGTCATAGACTGTTGCAAGGCATTTTAATGGAGGCCCCGCGTCCAGCGTTCGAACACACCATGGATATTGCGCGTTGCACACTGGCAGACGCAGACTGGAACAAACTTAAAATGGCCGTACATTGCTGACATAGAGCAGTTGACATAGATCTGCTGGGACAGTGCAAGCTGAGATGAATCACTCTGAGTGATAACAAGCTAAGGTGACGATAGCGCGCCAGGGGAGGTGCGCTATCCGTTTTGGCCTGTCGCATGTTCTTGCAGTTGTACAGGTTGATTTACCTGCAAGCGAAAACGCCCACGACCCGTTTTGACTAGCGCGAGCGCGCTTGATTTCTCTGCCAGACGGCGTTGCAACAGAATCAGGCGCGCTTCAAGATTATCGTCGATGTCTGGCAAGCACAGCTGCTTGTCGAGGCGCAGTTCCCGGTTGCTAAATTCAGTGCGCCCCTCTGTGACATAACTGTTCAGCAGACGCCAGAGAATGGCCCCTGCAACGCCTTTGATAAGATAGTCTTCCCCCACGAAGATGCTTTGGTTGACGCGATAGTAGCGCACCAGCAATCGCGCACCGTCGGTCGGTGCCTGGCACGAGGCGGGGAGTGTGGCATCGCTTTCATGCTCGCTGCCCTGCTGTAACTGCAGCAGCATCAGCGCAAGTTGCTGGGTGAGGATGCTTAAAGCATCTTCGTCATCGTAGCTGAAGCGCATATCGGTTTCGCTTTCAACATAAAGGACGCCCAGCACTCTACCGGCTGCTATCAGTGGCAGCGCCATCTGGCTGTGCGGCTCTGCCAGACCCGGAAACGGAATTGCTGTTTCCAGCCGTAGTTTTTCGTGGTCGAGACTATCGCACATGGCTTTGCTGTAACCGTATTCTACCGCCATGTGTGTGATGCGTATCGGCGTTTTATATTCCGCCGCCACACCTATAACGCCACACCCTATCGGTATCTCGGAACCGACCCCTGATTGTGCATAGCCACGACTGGCGACCGTGTACAGCTTTTGGCCGCCGGCCTCTGACATCAACAACATCGAATGACGGATATCCAGCATTTCTGCCAATCCATTCAATACCTCTTCAAACAAACGCGCCATATCGCCGCATTGAGTGATGCGCTGACAGAGCTGACGAAGCACGGTCAGCAGATTATAAGCAGGGGGGACTCGAACACTTTCCGTGGCAGGCACCTTTTCGATGTCGAGCACGCGGCAAATATCGGCACCACGCAATTTGAATACGTCGCTCATGCCCGTGTGGGAGGCAATACCCGCCAGCTTGGCTTTCATGTGTTCAAAAAGCGGGCCTTCGGTTTCTGTGCGCAGGTAAAGTAACGCCACCCGATAGCGGGCAGTCGTTTCAGGATCAATCAAAAATGCAGTCATTTGCGGGTTGGCTAACATATTGCCCCGCGTTTTATTGAAGAACTGAAAAGACAAGGCCACTTGCGCGCCGTCGACATAATGAATCTGCGACACATAGGATACATTCGGAATACCGTTGGCATCACAGGTGGCAACCACACCGGGGATCACCCCTTCAAGGCAGTGCCGAATCGCGTCCAAAGTTATTTTCATGAAAGACTCGATAGCCGATTGCCGGCATTGGGGCCAGGGGTTTGCACAAAGACGTCGCTTGGAGTGAATCGCACGACACAAAGATCTTCGTTGTCACAAGCAAACATGCGACGCACAAATGCGTGGCCAAAGCCTATTTTTTCGAGATCTGAAGCGAAGCCTGCCTCTGCTTGACGAGTGAGCTCAATATCGTTTGGGCTGGCAGACAATACCTTTGCATCGTGCCCTTTTATTTGCAGGGTGCGATGGGTGCTGGGCTGAGTGAAGACAACGGCTATCTCACGGGATTTTTCTATATCACGCACCAACGCCACACATTGCGAGCGTGACAGGACAAGGTGCAGCTGTTCGCCGTCAATGCGGCAGGCCAGTGCCCGTGAGAGGGACGGTACATGCCGTACATCGCGCGAGGCAACGCAAATCGAAACGCCCTGCTGAATAAAGGCCGCGTCATCGGGGCTGATCAGTGAATGTAAGCGGGATTGAGTCATCATTCTTGCTCCGTCCAGGGTCTTGCCTGTTTGCCCAAGTGGGAGGATAGCTAGCAAAGATTGCAATACCGCCTATTTTGCGGGCAAGTTGACAATGACTCAACCCTTTAATCGCCACCAAAGCGGTTAGGTCGGCATTCGCGCCATTCGCCCCCACATTGCGACGAGCAAAGGATTATGCATTGATAGATAGCACCTGCATAAACCGCAAATAACACAATTGCGTTAGCTTTATTGTGAAGTGCGGCTTACCTTATACGTTAGGACATCTACCGCGAGGCTCTGTCGGGGTTAACCCCTCAGTGCATGAATATGCAATTAGGAATGATTGGCTTGGGGCGCATGGGTACCGGCATCGCGCAACGTTTGATGCGGGGTGGGCACCTAGTGGTGGGGTACGATCTGAATGCAGAGAGTCGGCAGAACTTTTCTAATGCACGCGGGGAGGCGGTGGATTCTCTCACCGCGTTGGTCAGCCAAATACCTTCACCACGCAACTTGTGGTTGATGTTGCCTGCGGGAGACGTCACTCAAAATGTGATGACCGAATTGCTACCGCTGCTGGGCGAAGACGATGTTGTTGTGGACGGTGGTAATGCAAATTACAAAGACACATTGCGACGGGTGTCTGCGTTTACCGCAAAGCGCACGCACTTGGTCGATTGTGGCACCAGCGGCGGCATCTGGGGGTTGGAAGAAGGCTTTAGCCTGATGATTGGTGGCGATGCGGCAATCATCGAACGGTTACGCCCGCTGTTTGAATGCCTTGCTCCTGCACCCGACAAAGGGTGGGCGCGGGTTGGCCCCATTGGTGCCGGGCATTTTACAAAAATGGTGCACAACGGCATTGAATATGGCTTGATGCAGTCATTGGCAGAAGGGTTTTCGATTTTGCAGCACAAGCAAGAATTTGACTTCGATTTGCATCAGGTGGCTGAAGTCTGGCGTTATGGTAGCGTCGTGCGTTCTTGGTTGCTGGATCTCACCGCTGGCGCGTTACGCGATAACCCCTCCATGCAGGGCATTGCGCCTTACGTGCAAGATTCGGGGGAAGGGCGCTGGGCGGTGGCGGAAGCATTGGAACTCGATGTGTTTGCGCCGATCATAACGCTGTCATTGCTGGGCCGGTTGCGCTCGCGCGATCCTGATGCATTCAGTGACAAACTGCTCGCAGCGATGCGCAACGCATTTGGCGGTCACGCCATCATTAAAGACGCAATCATAAAACAGTAGGGCGACCTATACGGATTTCGACGATGTGCAAGCGATTGTCCGCCACCAGAGGAATCACGTTGTTGGCGAGTTCAATACCGTCAAGGGTGTTGGGCAGCAGCGCGGTATCGCCCTGGGCAATCGGTATTTGCATGACCTTGATCTGGTAGTGGGTGTCATGAAAGCGATAGCTAAGGCTAAACGCTTCCCAATCTTCTGGCAGGCAAGGGGTGATGCGCAATGTATCGCCTTCACGCTGCAGGCCCAGCAACGATTCCAGAATCAATCGGTACAACCAGCCGGCAGACCCGGTATACCACGTCCAGCCACCACGCCCGGTATGGGGCGGGATCGCATAGACATCGGCAGCGACCACGTAGGGTTCCGCTTTATAAATACTGATGTCTGCGGTAGAGCGGGTGTGGTTGAGCGGGTTGATCATGTCGAGCAGCGCCCAGGCACGGCGACTGTCCCCTAATGCAGCGAAGGCCATGGCGGCCCAAATAGCCGAATGGGTGTATTGCCCGCCATTTTCGCGCACGCCAGGCACATAGCCTTTGATATAACCCGGGTTGAGCGCGGAGGTATCGAAGGGGGGATCAAGCAATTGGACGATGCCACTTTCGCGGCGAACCAAATGCGTGTCCAGGGATTGCATGGCAAGCCGCGAGCGTTCTGCATCAATCGCGCTGGGATCGCCGTCGACTCCCACTCTCGACAGCACTGACCAGCTTTGCGCAATAGAATCGATACGGCATTCCTCATTGCTGGAGGAACCCAAAGGCGTGCCATCGTCGAACCATGCACGCCGATACCACTCGCCATCCCAGGCATGGGTTTGAATGTTCTGGCGCAATTGCGCTGCCATTAACAGGCAACGTTCTGCAAAATCGGCATCCCCGTGCGAACGCGCTAAAGGCGCGAATGACGTGAGCACATGACACAGAAAAAATCCCAACCACACGCTTTCGCCTTTGCCATGGATACCCACCAGGTTCATGCCATCGTTCCAGTCGCCTGAGCCCATCAGCGGTAATCCACGCTCGCCAAATCGCATCCCGTGCAAAATGGCACGCACGCAATGTTCGTAAACGCTGCCCGATGCCGTGGAAGGGGCCGGCAAATCGTAGTACGACTCTTCTTCGGGTTCGAGTGAGCGACCCGCGAGGTAGGGGACGATCTCATTAAGGACGGCGTTATCGCCCGTACACGTCACATAACGACTGGCGGCGAGCGGCAACCACAGGTAGTCGTCAGAACAACGGGTACGCACGCCGCGACCGTTGGGTGGATGCCACCAGTGTTGAACATCGCCTTCTGGATATTGGCGCCCGGCGCAGCGTAAGAGGTGTTCGCGGGCCAGTGCAGGCTCGGCATGCACCAGTGCCATCACATCCTGCAATTGATCACGAAAACCAAAGGCGCCGCCTGATTGATAAAAACCACTGCGGCCCCACAGGCGGCAGGCCAGCGTCTGGTAGACCAGCCAGCCATTGGTGAGCATGTTCAGCGCAGCATCGGGTGTTTCGACTTGTACCGCGCTGAGTGTGCGGCGCCAATAGTTGCGCACCTTATTCAGTGCGTTATGCGCAGAGCCGGGCGTGCGCAGTTGCTTGGCCAATGCACGCGCATGCACGAGATCGCGGCCGGCGCCCAGCCGGAAAATAATATCGCGCGTTTGCCCATCGCCGAGTTCAAACGGCACTTGTATCGCGCCACAGGGGTCAAGCGCGGCGCCCACTTTGCCGGACAGGCGAGTGCGCGTCATTGCTTCGGGCCGCCTAAGGGTGCCGTTACGCCCGATGAACTCGGTGCGATCACCGGTTAATGTGCGTGATAGGTCGTCGACATCAAGAAACGCTACCCGATCGCCAAATTCAGTGCTGTAGGCATTGCGGGCAAACAAGGCGCCGCTGGTCGCATCGATTTCGGTGACCACATGCATCGCAAATTTCGAGCGCAGATCACCGAGCACCCATTCCACATAACCGGTGGCGGATAGTTTGCGGCTACGCCCGGATGTGTTGTGCACTTTCAAGACAGAGAATTTTACAGCGTCATTGAGGTCGACGTAGATCCAGAGTTCGGAGCGAATGCCGTCTTCGGTGTGTTCAAATACGGTGTAACCAAAACCATGGCGGCTTACATAGGGCGTTGCACCGCGATTCGGTAACGGGGTCGGCGACCAGCAATAGCCGCTTTCTTCGTCGCGCAAATAAAACGCCTCGCCACCAGAGGCACCCACGGGGTCATCACTCCAGGGCGTCAGACGGAATTCATGGGCGTTTTCACTCCAGGTATAGCCGGGCCCGCTTTCGCTGACGATGGTGCCGAAGTGTGGATTGGCAATGACATTGACCCAGGGCAGGGGCGTCATTTGCGATGCAGTCGAGGTGATGAGGTATTCACTTCCATCGGCATTGAATTCGCCAAGCGGTTGGTGCGATTGCAGCTCGGCGGGTGGCGGGGTAGGGGCGTCCGACACATTGTATTGATGCTGCCGGGTAGGGATCAAACGGGTGTGGCGGCGGTCGGTCAGCATTCGACGCGACACTTGTTCTTTTAGACTGCCCTGGTTGTCGGCGATGATGGCGCGGGCAACGGCTTGCAGCAGGATGCGATCTTCGTGTGAGATCTGTTCCGCCGATCGCACAAAGATACCGCCTGGACGATCGATGGCGGTCGCTTCTGTGCCGGTGGCAATCAGGCCCAGAATCTGGTCTTGCAGACGTTGACGGTAACCCACATGTTCTTCGTTCCAGATCACCAAGTCGACCACCAGACCTTTCAGGCGCCAATAGCCATGGCACTGAATCACCTGCCGCGCCAGTTCGATATGGTCGCTGTCGGCCACTTTCAGCAACACGATGGGCAGATCCCCCGAAATGGCGTACCCCCAAAGCCCGGATTGTCCGCGTCGATTCTGCAATAGCAAACCGGATTCGGCGCGCAAATTGGCATTGGCGAACAGCATGGAACTGGCCAGACGGCGGTAAATGTGGGCGTCAGATTCACTGGCGTTGATCTGGCGGAGCGTCACACCGGCATGGGTCCAGGCCAGATCGAATACCCGATCGGCCAAGTGGCGATCCTGGTACTTCTCGATCAGCGCCATGCAGGCCTCGCGTGTATCGCCTACGCCAGTCACCAGATCGATGGTGGCACACTGGTCAGCCGCCAAGAATACACTGCAACGAATGGCGGCGATCGGGTCGAGCACCGAACCCGCCGCTCCAGACAAGGCACCAGGCGTCAGCATGGCCGCGGGTTCAACCGGCGTGCGACCTCGCCCGGTAAAGCGCATGCGATCGGTCTCGTAAGAGATTTCCCCCATGTCGCAACCATGGGCCGACAGCAAATGGAACATCCAGGGCGGTTTTTCACCTGCCGAGCGCGGACGGCGGGTGCACAGAATGGCATGGCGATTGCCGATGATTTCGGTTTGCACGAACAGGTTGCCGAAAGCCGGCTGGCTCATGTCATTGGCAGGCACGGCCAGTACAACTTCGGCGTAACTGGTCAGCTCGATGTGACGACGATTACGCGATCGATTGGTAAAACGTATCCGCCGCAGCTCAATGTCATCCTCGGGCGAGACGACGATTTCGGAATAGGTTTCGATCTCCTGATCGCGACGTCGAAACTCGGCACGGCCTTCTGAGAACACAGCTTCGTAAGCATCTGCAGGCTTGAGTGTGGGCTGGTGCGCGGCTGACCAGAAATTGCCACTGGCAAGATCGCGGACGTAAATGAACGTACCCCAATGGTCGCGCGTCATGTCTTCGCGCCAGCGGGTGATAGCCAGTTCTTTCCAGCGACTGTAGCCGCCACCGGCATTGGTAATCATGACGTGGTAACGGCCATTGGACAGTAACTGGACTTCGGGCGTGGGTGTGTCAATCCCCAAGGAGGTATGCGAGGACGATTCCGGCGCGTCAACAAAAGCGCCGCCTTCGGCATGGTCTGCCGGGCGTTTGTGAAACACCGAATGACTGGGAATGCGTTCTTGTAAAAGCAGTACCGTGGCTTGAAAGCGTGGATCAGAAAGAAAGCGCTGTTGCATCGGGCGATCGAGCAATAGATAGGCCAGCGATAGCAGACTCATGCCCTGGTGGTGCGCCATGAACGACTGCACGATCACGCTGGTTTGCCCTCGCGGAACGCGAGAAGGGGTGTAATCGATGGCTTCGTAAAACCCATAACGCCCAAGCATGGCGGCGTTGGCCAACCGTTGCAGATTCGTACAGGCGGCTTCGGGGTTCACCATCAATGCGAGGGCCGTCGCATAGGGCGCGACGACGCGGTCTTCACTCAGGCCTCGTTTCAGGCCCAGACCGGGCACGCCAAAAGCGTGGTATTGGTAGTTGAGGTTGGAATCCGTGGTGTAGTAACCCGATTCCGAGATTCCCCAGGGCAGGGCGCATTGGTGGCCATAGGCGATCTGTCGCGCGACGACGCCCTGACAGGTCTGGTCGAGCAGCGAGCCTGTATACCCTGGCATTACCAGCAACGGCATGAGGTATTCAAACATCGAGCCGCTCCACGAGGCCAACACGGTTTTGCCATTGGTGGTGGTGAGCAAGCGGCCTAATGCAAACCAGCTTTCCTGGGGCAGTTGCCCTTGCGCAATGGCGACAAAACTGCAGAGGCGCGCTTCGGAGGCTAGTAGGTCGTAATAACTGGTGTCGCGACGCAAATCGTCAACGTTGTAACCGATGGCCAGCAAATGACGCGAGCGGTCATAGAGAAATTCATAGTCCATCGTGGCGAAGCCCGTGGCCCCATGCACCAGGCGTTCAATGGCGTCAATGCGATCCTGTGCCCGTTGTTGCGCCAGACACAATAACTGGCGCCGATCTGCCAGCCATTGTGTTTCAACGTTCAATTGAGTTTCGCTGATTAAGGGTGTTTCACCGTTTAATGGATTTTCACCCGTTAATTGTGTTTTTTGTGCTCGTGGTACATCACCTTTTTGATGGGGCCACCATTCCTCGGTCGGGTGGGCGAGATCCTGAAGTCGGGGGATTTTATCGATACCCGCCAGGCTTCCACTGAGCTGTGTGGGAACATCCAGCCAGGGCGCCAAAAATAGTAACTCGTTAATCGCTGATCGACATTGACGTGAGAACGCGTTGAGCCAATGTTCAGCGTCGGTTTCGGTGTTGGTATTTTGCGTGCTGCCAACCGCTGCACTGGTAGGTGTGTCGCTGGTAATGGGCGCACTAACACGCGGGGCGTTAAACAGCAGCTCGGTAGTACATTGTAATGATTGCAATGCTCGCAGCATTGCTGACAGCGTGTCGGGTGGCTGTTTGCGAATGTCCTGCAACTGCGTTTGCAAGCGCGTGAGAGGCACATGAACATTTTCGAAGCGGGAATCCGTTAGCGATTCAGTAAGCACGGCCAGTGTGTCTTCTAATCCGTGAAATACACTGATATCCAGTATCAGTTGTTGCGGGAGTGATTGCAGCCCAGCACGCAAAGTTAATAAATGCCCTGCCAGATTGCCGCTATCGACAGAAGAAATATAACGCGGTGGTAAGGTGCGCAAGGTTTGAGTGTCATACCAATTATAAAAATGCCCCAGATGGCGTTCCAGTTTATGCAGGGTTTGAAAGGTGCGTTCAGTTCGCTCCAGCAGCTCACCCGTCGTGATATAACCAAAATCCCTTGCCGAAAGATTAGCAAGCAACGCCATGCCGATATTCGTGGGCGAGGTGCGATGCGCAATGATGGGCCCGGGGTGTTCCTGAAAATTATCCGGCGGCAAGTAATGATCATCTGCGACGACGAAACGCTCGAAGAATTCCCAGGTGCGACGGGCCACACTGTGCAAAAACACGATTTGATTGGCATTGAGTTTTGCTTCCCGGCGTAACATCGGTTGGCTGAGCCACCACGCGAAAAAGGGGGCTGCCAACCATAACACCAACAATGGGAGCGCAGCAAAGAAGCCCTCAGGCCTCATCACCCATAACGCCGGGGCTGTGATCAACGCCGTGGCAGGCGCCGCCCACTGCGCTGTATAGGACGCTTTGATATCGTTGTGCCGTTTTTGGGCGTGTTCACTGGCGCACCATTCCAACAAGTGGCGGTGCGTTACATGCATACGCCACGACGTGCGCACGATTGCGTCCAGGCTAAACCACGCCTCATAAGGCAAGCACGCGATTCGAAATCCCGTGAATGCAAAACTACGCGCAGCGGTACGCATTGACCCTGCCAGATGCGAAAGCAATACGCTGTTTTTGGGCCAATGGAGTGTGTCAACCACGGCAATTATCGCCGGCGGTAACAACATAATGCCAAGCACTGACAGCGCCCACCACCCGGGTGAGGGTGCGGCGAACCAGCCCAGCAATAACAGCGTTAGCAATGCGGCTGCCACCAAGCTGCGGCGCAAGTTATCGAAGATTTTCCAGCGCGACAACAATGACAATGGATTACTCAAACGATTTTGATGCGGGCCGGGCACACGGGGCAACAACCAACAAGCAATTTGCCAGTCACCTCGTATCCAGCGTCTTTGTCGGCTGACATCGGCTTCATAACGGGTGGGGTAATCTTCATAGAGTTCCACATCGCTCAACAAGCCCGAGCGGGCATAACAGCCTTCCAGCAAATCGTGGCTGAGAATCCGGTTCGCCGGAAAACGATCTTGCAAGGCCTGCTCAAAGGCATCAATGTCATAAATGCCTTTACCGATGAAAGAGCCTTCACCAAACACATCTTGATAAACATCGGAGACTGAACGGGTGTATTGATCGATGCCCGGTTCACTGCCGCCTAATTGTGCGTAAAGCGACTGGTTTGCGCCCGCCATGTTGGCCGCCATTCGCGGTTGCAAGATGCCATAGCCTCGGGTCACGCGTTGTAGCGCTTTATCATAGCAAGGGCGATTTAGCGGGTGCGCCATCGCCCCGGCCAGCTGACGCGCAGAGTCGCGTGGTAACTGCGTATCGGAATCGAGGGTAATGATATAACGAACATTCTGCAGGGCGGCGAGATCCCCGACCGTTAACGAAAACTTGCCCTCACCTCGTTGACGCAGCAGTGCATTGAGATCAGCCAGTTTGCCGCGTTTGCGTTCATAGCCCATCCAACGTTTTTCGTCAGGATTGTAAAGGCGTGATCGGTGGAACAAGAAAAAATGATCATTGCCAGCATGACGATATTTGTCGTTGAGTCTTTCGATTCCATTGCGGGCTTGGCGTAGCAGCGGTTCGTCTTGTGGCAGCGATTGTTCCTGCGCATCGCAGAAATCCGTCAGCAGCGCAAAATGCAGATGCTCGTCGCGATTCCCCAGAAAGCGAACCTCCAAGGCTTCGAGCAAACTATCGATATTCTGCGCGTTACACAACATGGAAGGCACCACGACCAACGTGCGCATATCTGACGGTAAACCCCGCGAAAAATCCATGCGTGGCAATAATTGCGGTCGGATGAATACGGTGGCCAGCCAATTGGTCAGCGCTGTCGCCCATTGGCTGGACGCGAGTAGACTCAACCCAGCCAACAGCACCAATGGCCAGGGTTGCAATCCCGCTGCTTGCGCTGGGCGTATGAATACCATCGCAAAAAGAACAGACAAGAGTACGATAACCCCAAGATAAAGCGGCAATGGAAACCGCTTCAAGCCCTGTTGAAAACGATCACTCAAGGGCAAATTGGCTGAAACAGAGTTGCTGAGTTGGGTGAAGCCATCATCAACCAAATAGTAGCCGACGTGTGCAGTGTAATGAGTGTCACCTTTGCTAGCAGCGCTGGACTGCGCCAAGGAAATGGCCGCCGTTGCAATGTCTTTTTCAGAACACTGGCTGTGTTTGGCCAGCCGGTCAATGACATGCCGATAACGATCACGCGTGGCAAAATCCATGTCGATATAAACGCCGTTGGTATCACCTGCAAGCACTTTTTCAACACAGCTCAGCGACTCGACAAAAACCCGCCAATCGGTGGCGCCCAGCGCACGAAGGCTACCGATGGTATTACTGATAGACACCTGATCGGCTGCTTGTTGCTGATTTTCAGACAGCACCATTTGCTCAATGGTTTGACTGGATTCGGCCAGCCGCTGTTCGATCCAGGTGAGGGGGAGAGCGAGTGCCGGCCCTTGTCCTTGTAAGCGGCGAGCCAACTCTGCCACAAACGGGCTGGCCATTGGCGGATTCGATCGCGCCATATCCGCGACCACCAGAATCAGCTGCGTTGGGTTGCGCTCTGCAATATCGATCATGCGATTTGCCCAGCCCTGGGCCTGATTGAAGTGCATCCGTGCGGTGGTAATTCGTTCTGCCGCACAGCGCAGATTTTCAATCAGCGCCAAACGCAACATAATCGGGATCGCCCATAACTCGCCTAACGTAAGCGGCGTAACCGTTTGATAAGCTGCAACGAACCGACTCAGGGTTTCTGCATCGACCCGACCATCGGCATGTGAAATGGCATCGATGGCAATATCGTAAACACGCGGTAATCCTCGCGAGGGGCCTTCTTCCAGGCGCGGTAATCGTCGACTGTAGCCTTTGGGTAGATGCAGTCTGGCGGTACGAATTTGTTCCTCGATCAAATAGAAGTTATCGAGCAGCCATTCCCCAGCGGGGGCAATGCGAATTTTTCCCTTAACGGACTCTTTGAGCAAATCGCAGGTGTTTATTAGTATTTTTTCGTTTTGATCCAAGCGTTTGAGTAGGCGATTCGGATGACCGTAATCGCCTAATTGGTGACGGGTCGCCAGTGATTTTCCGTGCTGTTCCATTTGGTCAGCACTAAACAACGCAGCACGCACGGGCAGAGGTTCATCGTCTTCAATGCGCGCGAAGCGCTCACTGTGCCAGCTAACAACGGCCTTAATGGCAGCGAGGCCCTGAGTGGCAGCGTCGAAAAGCGGTTTGAATTGATTTTTCAAAAGCATACGTTGCCTGTCATTAGGCGTCGGAAGTAGTGATGAAACGCCTGTAAACACTGCAGCTGACGAGGTTAATTAGAATGCGAGCTTAGCGGATTTTGCAGGTTGAGTTCGGTACGCTGGCGCACAGAGGGGGAGGGAATCGAAGAGCTACACTGCGTGACCGATGCGGTCACGCAGAACGGAAAATAACGCTATCTATAAGTGTTTTCTCGAACGCGAAGTAAATCCCGCTACGGCGCACCACGTTTGCCAACGCAAGCACGCATCCAGTCCCGGGCTTTCAGGCCGCTGTGCCAACTCCCCCAGACCATCGATTGCCCAGCCATTTTGACATCGAAATCCTGGGTATCTTCGATTGAACTCAGTAACGCTTCGGTCGAGGGCACCGCGAACAGGATCATGCCCACGTTCGGCGCCCAAGGCAGTGGCGCATGAAACGCCTGCACGGTTTGTGTTTCGCCCGATTGGGTGAGGCTCACGGTGGCCGTTGCGATTTTTTGTATCTTCGGAATATTGCCGCCGAAAAATGCCAGAAAAGTGCCCTTGTCCTTGCCACCCCAATCCATGAACAGCACACCCCCGCGCAAGGTCAGAAACAGCGCCGTACAGATCTGTTGCGGTTTGCCAGAATCGGCATAGTCCCACAGGCCGGTTTTCAGCTCCCGGTATTTCGGATCTTTCATGCGTTCGGTTTCTGCTTGCTGGGCGGCTTTGCCCCACGCCTCCCACTCGGCAGGGTCATAGTGAATAGGGGGCAGATCGTTACCATAGCCGCCCTCGTTTGGTGAGCCTTCGTCGTCCATGGCGCCTTCTTCTTCGATCGGCCCCATCGGTGCGCAGCCCAACCAACCAGCGGTGCCACCCCCCGTAGGATAATATCCAGGTGGGCAACGCCCCTCCGCCTGTACAGGGGGCGTGTCCAACAGGATTACCAGCAGCCCAATAAACAGTACGCCCAATCGGTGGAATAGGTGAGATTGCATTATGGTTTTCTCCAAGCTGAGTCATATGCAGAGTGCTAAAAACGATCCGCCTTGCGCCATTCTTCTTTAAGCCAGGCATAGAAAACGGGCCCGGCCACGACGCCGGCAACGCCAAAAAGTTTTTCACCCACAATCAACACAATCAGTATTTCAAACGCCCGCGCATTGATGCGCTCACCCACAAATCGAGCATTAATAAAATATTCGAGCTTATGAATGATCACGAGAAACGCAAGCGATGCAAATGCAGTCGAAACACCTACCGTGAGCGACATGGCGACAATCGCAGTGTTAGAAATCAAGTTGCCTGCCACCGGGATTAAACCCGCTACAAATGTGATGATTACCAGCGTTTTGGCGAAAGACAGATGAATACCTGCCAGTGGTAATATCAGTAACAGATAGACAGCAGTCAGCGTCGTATTGAGCGCACTGATCTTCACTTGCGCATTGACGACGTTCCAGAAGGCTTGAGTAAGATTGGCAATCTGACCAAACAACAATCGAGTAACCGGGCCTGTGGCATGCTCTCCAACGACAGTCCTGACAGCAATCATGGCGCCAATAATGAGTCCCAGCAGCGAATATCCAACAGTTTTTAAGGTGGCAATGCCTGCGCCGCCAATGGCAGCGGCGTTCTGCTTTAACCAGCTGCCGGTAGAACGCAGGAACTCGTCTTTCTCCGGAATGGCTTCAGACAACCATGCGGGGGCCATCGTTGATAGGCTTTCCAACGCTTTGGCAATTTCTCTGCCAACCCCTTCGATGCCCGATCCCTCGCGCAAAAACAAACTCAGCACAAATCCCAGTGCAACCAATAATCCCACCACAACCACCGCCACTGTGCTGACAGCGATAAAATTGGACCGCTGCGAATGGCTCCCCGATGCAATCAGCTTGCTGGATATGCGATTGACGCAGCCATAGGCCACCAAGGCAGCAAATATAAGGGGTAGAAAACCGATATAAACACAAAGCAGGAAAACCACTGCTGTAAACAAAAAGGCGCGAAATTCGTCGTGCTTGATCAGACTCATGAAAGTACCGGGCAGCCATAGTAAGAGGTACGTGGGGGCGACCCCGACGTGCTACGTTAGTTTAGACCTTTATGGGCCAATGCTCAGCCCTTGCACGCCGCTCATTGTATTCGACCGGCTCAGGCAAGGCGTGACGTAAGCCGAATTTAAATGAACTGTTGTAGCGCTTCTGATGAGCGATAATCGCCGTTCCCCCTTTGCCAGAGATAAGCAGCCATGATTCCTGTTGCCGATCCGAGCGGATTTTTCATCGCCGGGCTGCTCATGCTAATCGCTTGGATTTCTGCTTTCGGCTTGGCTGGACTCTTGCTGAGCCTGTGTTGCAGCGGCCCGCGTCGTTACTGGCAACAACGACAAATTCGTGGGCTTTTGTTGGTGATGGCCCTGCTCGTGCTGATTTTACCTGGCATGGGTTTGCAATGGGACATGCGCCGCTATCAGCAGGAGCAACAGGCACGCCTGATGGCGCTAAACCCCATGCTGGACCAAGCCTTGAAACTGGGCGAGCTAGAGTTACCGGCAGGTAGTCGACTGACTCTGGACACGCTGGAGCCGCTGGACTGGCAGAATCAACCACAGCCCTATGGACTGCAAAGCGTGAAATATGCAGAACTACCCACGCCGCAAATGGTGCTTGGCTTGCAGGTGACTGCTCTCGATCTACCACCACGACACTATTTCAGCAAAATGCGTTTGACCGTCGATCAACCTTTGGGGGGCTGGACATGCGCGGGCGGCGAATGGGTAGAGTTTGCCCGTGAGATCGAAGCACAATATCGCCCCAGCGAGTGGCGTTGGCGGGAATGCTTACTGGCGTCGGGGAATCATAGCGGTGGGCTTGAGTGGCCACGACTAACGCAGATCAGACGTGAAGAGTCCGGTTGGCACCTGATTGCACCCGAAGATGCGCTCATAGAATTGGACGGGCTTCCACTGCTAGGCGTGCAAATGCGTACTAACGCCAATGGTGATCGGCGGGAATCGGAAGGGGAGCTTGCCAATTCGTTAACAGTAGGCGACTGGCTGCACGCTGCCGGTACGCGTGTGCGCCAGCAATTAGGCGATTGGCTATTCAGCCCACCGCGCAATGCTGCCAGTGTAAATTCAAAGACGGGTCAGCGAATTGAGCACGGCAAACTGCTGCGCCAGCGCATCGCTGACGGCCAATTAATTGAAGTGGAAGATAATCCCTGGGCTGATCGATTTGTCCTGGAATAAGTCTAATTTCGATAGCTACACCGAAGCTTAAAATCACGATTATTTCACATAATAGCGATATTCCAGATGGCCTAGACCATTTGGTCTAGGCCGTTAAATCACCAAACTATTCTCTCTTAAATTCAACAACATAGCAGAGGCTATCTTCCCATATCAGAGGTTCAGGATGAGTCCCTCGCGCTGATTTGTGTTTTCAGACAATTCAATGTCTAAACGAACAATACTCGGTTGTGCCGCATCGACGAATAATTGATCCGCAAACGTGTTGCAGTGAAAAACATGTTTCTGTGATTGCATTAATTAAGTCGTGCCTATAACAACAAAAGGGTAGTTCCAATATGAAACGCAACCGATTTCTCGCGTTATCAAAAGTGGCGGCACTGGCAAGTGTCGTGACCTTTGCCTCTGGCGCACAGGCGGCCTTTAAAGTGGTGGGATATTTTCCTGGCTGGCAAGGGGACGTCAACACCATTCAATACTCAAAACTTACACATTTGCATTATGCATTTGTTTTACCGACGGCCACAGGAGGGTTACAACCGTTGGGCGGAGGTGAAGCGCGCCTGACAACGTTGGTAGAAAAAGCACACGCAGCTGGCGTAAAAGTATTGATATCCGTCGGCGGCTGGAACAAGGGTGATGATTCTGCATTTATCAGCATTGCGCAAAACAGCGCATACCGTAGTGCCTTTATCAATAATATTGCCAATTTCGTGTCGCGGCATAAATTGGATGGTGTCGACATTGTCTGGGAATATGCGGATGCCGGTACAGAGGCCACCCAATATCGCGTGCTGATGCAGGAACTCAGTACCCGTCTGAAATCCCAAGGTAAACTGCTCACCGCCGCGGTCGATCCGAGCGATGCTGCCGGCAGTGTGGATGCCGGCGTTATTAATGCGGTGGACTATATGAACATCATGGCGTTCGATATGGGCACACCGCATTCGACCTATGCCCATGCACAAAATGCCCTAACGCATTGGCGCTATAACGAGGGGCTGCCGAAAACCAAAACGGTACTAGCCATTCCTTTCTATTCTGGTAAAGGCTGGGTCGCGTATAAAGATATCATTTCGCGCTGGGGAACCAGCGCCGCTCAAATCGACACCGCAGGTGATTTTGACTATAACGGTCAACCTACAGTACGCGCCAAAGCCGAACTTGCCAAAAACGAGGCCGATGGTATTGCCTTTTGGGAAGTCTCGCAAGACACAACGGACGCAACGTCACTGATGACCACCGCATGGAATGTCGTTGGCAACGCAACGGTGACACGCATTGCCATCCCAGGCACGCTCGAAGCAGAAAACTATACCGGGTTTCAGGATTCGACCGCTGGTAACAGTGGCGGCGTGTTGCGTAACGACAACGTTGATATTCAGGTCAGCACCCAAAATGGCCACAATATCGGATGGATCGATGCGGGCGAATGGTTGGAATACCCTATCACCATTAGCAAGGCGGGTAAGTACAAACTGGAATCACTGGTTGCAGCGCAAGCAACGGGTGGGCGATTCCAGGTTGCCCTCAACACTAGCAACGCCCAAACGCTTGCGACTGTCGCCGTCCCCGCAACAGGGGGCTGGCAAACCTGGCAGTGGCTCAGCACCGAAGTCACACTTCCAGCGGGTGAGCAACGCTTGCGAATCACCATGGAGCAAGGGGGGTTCAACCTGAATGCCCTTCGATTTACGGAGATTACCGATAATGGTACCGACCCGGGTGCCCATTTTCCTGCGTGGCAACCTGGTAAGACCTACGCGGTAGGCGATATCGTCAGCATGAATGGTAAAGCCTACTATGCAGCATTGACAAACACGGGCAATGCTGTGACGAATGAGGTTTACTGGCATGCCTACAGTGGCTCTGCAGCCAATAGTGGCCCCTTGGCTGGTCGTTATACTCTCAGAGCCGTACACAGCGGAAAATGCTTAGATGTCACTGGCGCTAGTAACGCCGACAATGCGGCCATACAACAGTATGGTTGTGGTGGAGCAGGGGCTCAAGCTTTCGATTTAACCCTGGAAGGAGGCTATTACCATATCATCAATGCCAGCAGTAAGAAGGGCATAGCCGTTTCCGGCTCAGCGACAACAGATGGGACGCGTATGCATCAATGGACCGTATACAATCTGGATAACCAGCGTTTTACCTTTATTGAAAAAGGGAACGGGCAGTATGAACTTCGCGCCAAACACTCAGGAAAATGTGTTGATGTTGCAGGTGATCTGACCACCGACGCGGCGCCTGTACAACAATGGACCTGCAACAACAAAAGCAATCAACGTTGGCTGTTAACCAAGAGCGACTGGAAACCTTCCAATAGCACTCCCACGGCGACAAAAAAACAACATATCATGAATTTCCTCTATGGGATTTCAGGCAAACAAACACTAGTGGGTGTAGAAAACAAAAGCTCGGCATCACCCACGTCACATGCCGATTTGATCACCAGTTGGACGGGCAAAGTGTCGTCATTTTGGGGTGCGGATTTCGGTTTTGGTGACACGGCAGTCAGAAATCGACCCAATATGATTGCAGAAGCCAAGCGGCAATTTGCCAAAGGTGCGTTGGTCGGATTGATGTATCACCCCTGTGCGCCAACACAAAACGAATATTGCTCGTGGGATGATATTGGCGGCGCACACCCGGTGAAATTCTCGAATGATCAATTCAGACAGCTGTTAACCCCGGGTACCGGTTTGCATAACGCCTGGATTGGCCGCTTGAATACATTGGCGACTTATTTCCAAGACCTGAAAAATTCTGGAGTGGTGGTATTGTTTCGTCCTTTTCATGAAATGAACCAGTGTGCATTCTGGTGGTCGTGCAAAACAGGCACCTACAGCACCGCAGCGCTGTACAGAATGACCTATGATTATCTCAGCAAAACGAAGGGGTTGGACAACATCATCTGGGTGTGGAATATGCAGGACTTTTCTACACTGAACACTGATGTCGACAAGTATAATCCGGGCTCAAATTATTTCGATATTGCCTCTCTCGATGTCTATAACACCGGCCTCACCCTCAATAATTACAACACTATGCTGCGGGTTGCAGGAGGCAAACCCATTGCATTGGCTGAAGTGGGTAAAATGCCGACGATCGAGGATTTACGCAACCAGCCGAGATGGATCTTCGCCATGGTTTGGCCTGATTTTCTCTACGACACGCCAAGCGAGCGATGGGCTTACACCCACAATCGCGCAATCATGCCAGGCTTGTATAAAGCTACCAATGTGTTAACGCTTGATGAGATGCCGGGCTGGAAATAGAAAAGCTTACGAAACTCTCTCCTCTGCCAGAAAGCATGCAATGCTTCTCAGAGGGGAATATGTCGATGTTGATAGAATCGTCGGCTTTCGCAAACCTGAGCGTAAGGCGACCCTGCATGAGGCGGGGTCGTCGTATTCGACCGTCTTAACCTGCTTTTACGTCAGTTACGTTTGAATTAAGCGAAATCTAGTCTTAACTTTAAGAGACTGCCCCAAAAGGACATTTCCCGACAAGAAAGGAGAGTCGATACATTAATCGTTTCGCCATCCGCTTAGCGCCTGTGTACGCAACTCCGTCAACAGCACACCGACTACGACAACTGCAATGCAGGCATCGGCAATGAAACGTATGCGCAGCCCGCGCCCCATTATGTGGTGGATACTGGGCTTGTTGTCCCTGATCACGCCTGTTGCCTGGGCAGAAGTCGACGTGACCGCAGAACACACCTCGCTGGCATCACAGGTCGATTACATCGAAGATACCCACCACACGCTCACGCTGGAAACCATTCTTGCGGATACGACTGCGCTGCCCTGGCAACGCCATTTGGGCGAACATATCAATTTTCGCTTTACCTCCAGTGCCTATTGGTTTCGTGTAACGCTTAGCAATCCAACGCCCGATGCGGTGCTACGCGTATTTGAGATTGCCTACCCGCTATTGGATGTTGTTGATATTGTGCTGGTGCGAAGCAATTCCCTGCTGCATTCTGAACAGCAGCAATCGGAACAACAGCACAAGATACTAAAAAGACTGAAGACCGGTGACCATATTGATTTTCGCCAACGGGTGATTAAAAACCGGTACCAGGTCGTGGAATTTGAATTTCCTGGTCATAGTCAGAGCACCCTCTATGTTCGCGTCGCCAGCACCAGCGGTATGCAAGTGCCCATGACCCTTTGGACTCCCCAGGCTTTTGATGAACATTACAATCTCACCATGTTGGGTCATGGCTTTTTCTTCGGCGCGTTGATTATTATTGCGGCTTATAACTTGTTTCTGTGGTTTTCAATCCGGGGCGTGATTTATCTCTACTATGTGGCTTTCATGTTCTTTTTCGCGCTCGCCATGGGTTCGCTGGAAGGCTTCGGCTACCAATTTCTTTGGCCCGACATGCCTCAGTGGAACGACCGGAGCGTCGCTGTCTTCCTTTGTGTGACGCTGTTTTTCACATTTCTGTTCGCCCGAAGTTTTTTACACTTGCCTCGGTTCAATCCGATTCTCAATAAGATTAGTCTGATACTGATGGCATTGGTGGTGCTGGTCTTTTTCGTAACGTTGTTCGCTCCCTATCGAATTGCTATTTCGGTGGTCATGCTGATTTCCACTGCATCCTCAATTATTTTTATTTTATGTGGAGTGATGAATTATCGCGCGGGTAATCGCGCCGCGCGTTATTTCACCTTTTCCTGGTTGATGTTGATCGTGTGCAATTTAATTTATGGAATGGGCCACCTCGCTTTACTGCCGCGTAATTTTTTTGTCGGAAACGCCTTGCAGATAGGGCAGATTCTCGATGCATTGTTGCTGTCGTTTGCCCTGGCAGATCGTATCAACCTGCTGCGCAATGAAAAGAATATTGCGTTGAAACATGCCGCTGACACAGAGAAAAAAGCGTTCCATATTTTAAAGGAAGCCAACCAACAACTGGAAAAAGCACTAGCGCTGGCAGACGAGGATCGTCGCAAAAAAAATCGTTTCATCATGACCATCAGCCACGAATTGCGCACCCCTTTGAATGCTATCAGTGCATCGGTAGATCAAATGCGTGACGCCAAAACCCCTGAAGATCGGCAGTATCTACAAGCCTTCATAAAATCGAGCGCAGATCGGCTCGCGACACAAATCGAAAATTTGCTGATACTGGCTGAAACCGCGCAAACTGCTATCAAGCCACAGATCCGGCTGTTTTATGTAGAACAACTACTCCGTCAAACCATACGCGTCACGGAGGCTTATTTGTTCAGCAAGCCTGTCACCTTCACAATGACGGTCGACAACCCACATTTTGCCGCCTATCACGGGGATGATTTTCTGCTGCTGCGCATAATCGTCCCTGTATTGGAAAACGCCTGCAAATATACAGAAAAAGGCGGTGTCCATTTACATGTGTTGCTTTCACCCGAGGCTATTGATTTTACTATCAAGGATACAGGGCCCGGCATTGACGCCGCCCACCAATCAGCGATTTTTGAGAGTTTCAAACAGGTGTCAGAGGGGTATCAACGTTCTCACGAGGGTTTAGGCATTGGGCTTGCCAGCAGTAAAAGTGTCGCTGAAACGCTTGGTGCGCGCATTACGCTTGAAAGTGAAGTAGGTAAAGGCAGTTGTTTTTATATCCATGTACCAGTGAAATTCGCCCCCGAAGCCCCGCCGTTACAGTCACAAACCTTGACAGGCAAGGTGTTGATAGTCGAAGACAATGTGGTGAATGCAAAGGTTCTGAATGCGTTGGTGCGAAAGCTGGGATTGTTGACTGAGCTTGCAGAAAATGGCGAAATTGCTGTGCAAAAAATTGATCATGAGTCTTTTGATCTCATATTGATGGATCTGCAAATGCCGGTCATGGATGGGTTCAATGCGACACTGGCAATGCGCGAAAAAGGGGTGCACTGCCCCATCATAGCGGTGACGGCAAACAGTAATTACAGTGCAAGAGTACGGTGCCTGGAGGTAGGTATGGACGATATTGTCGCCAAACCCTTGCACAAGGAATTGTTGAAAGAAAAGTTGTCGCTGTGGATGAAAACAGCAAAGTAAATTTCTTTGTTTTCCAACCACTATCCTTTCATTATCGCTAATGATAATATTTAGCATTGGCGAAATTGTATGCCCTCAAAACCCAACGAATAGGAGCCACGCCATCGTGAGCGCAGTACCCATACCCCCCTCACACCTCGCATGGCGGTTGGCTGCCAGTTTGTTAGGATCTTACTGCTTCGTATGGGGCTTTACGACGTTCGGAATCACCCTTGCCGTTGCGATCGGCTTGACCTACCAAGACGCACAAACCTTGCTTTATCTATTGGCATTTTTGGTGTTTCTCGTTTGCTTCTGCTGGGCGTTTACCGCCAGGCGCCTGATGCTGGTGTGGCTGGTCTTCGTTGGGGGAGGATCAGCAATGACAGTGGCAGCCTGGCACCTCATGAGCGCGTTACTATCGCATTAGCGGAGCAGTATAGATGTTGCAGTCCTTTCGACTTTCAATGGCATGGTTGCATACCTGGTTTGGTCTTGTACTGGGGTTTATTCTGATCATCGTTTTCTTTTTTGGTAGCTTGTCGGTGTTCGATCGTGAAATTGACCGTTGGGCCGTTCCTGAAACACGTTTTGCGCCGCAAATCATGCCGTCGTTTGATGCAGTGCTGGCACCGATTTTTCGTCAAATGACACCGGATGAAAACGAATTGGTAAAGGCAAGGGCGCGCGTTAATGGGCCGGTTCCCAGCGTGTTGCCCATGCTCTACTTGAGCGCGTACACCACGCATCGTGATCCCGTGTTGCGTTTGTATGGCGAGTTTTCGGTACCCAATAATCTGAATAGTCCCGACGATCAGGTGTATGGTTCGCTCACCATCGATCCCCGATCCGGCAGCGTTTTGTTGCAGGATCGACTCAACATTGGCAGTGAATTTTTCTTTCCCATACATTACGGGCTTCATATTACCTGGAACTACGTGGGCTATTGGCTGGTAGGATTTGCCACATTGGCGATGTTGGCGGCGTTGGTGAGTGGGGTTGTCATTCATCGTAAATTGTTTCTAGAGCTATTTACGTTTCGACCGCAAAAACGCACACAGCGCAGCATTCTCGATTTGCACAATCTTACAGGCGTGGTCGCTTTACCTTTTCATTTTATGTTCGCGCTATCAGGCTTGATTATTTTCGCCAGCGTTTATTTGCCAGTATCGTCAACTCAGTTGGCACCTTTGGCGCAAAAGCATGCGCAGCAAGATGCTGTTGCAAAAGGATTGCCCTTTAACCCCACCGGTACACCTGCAACATTGGCTTCGGTAGACGCCATGGTGGCAGAAGCCAAGCGACGCTGGGCTGAACGAGGTATGCCCGGCGAAGTCGGCTACCTCACAATAACGCACGTCAACGATAGCAACAGTTATGTCAGCCTATATCGTGCGGGAAGTGATCGCGTAATTCTGGTCGGGCAGGGCGTTCATTTTGAGGGCACCAGTGGGCGCGTGCTCTACGAAGAGCCGGCACTCAGCATCGTTGCAGGCATCAACGAATTTCTGACCGGCTTGCATTTGCAACATTTTGAGCATTGGTTATTGCGTTGGTTGTATGTGTTGGGTGGATTGCTTGGGTGCATTTGTATCGCGACCGGTTTTATTTTCTTTGTTGAAAAGCGTAAGCAACAGCATGCACGACTGAAATTGCGAGGCGCACGATGGGTAGATGCATTTGCAACGACGTGCGTCACGGGCATGTTGATTGCTACAGTCGCCATTCTGGTAGCCAATCGTTTGTTGCCCATCGATTTGCCGCAGCGTACCGACTGGGAGAAGAATACCTTTTGGCTCGCTTGGGTGCTGACGTTTTTCCATGCCGCGTGGCGAAGTGGGCCAGTGCAGCAGGCGCGCCTTTCACCTGCGTGGCGCGAGCAATGTTGGATGTTGGCGGGTTTGGCCGTGCTTGCTGTGATTTTAAATGCCGTTACCACGGGTGATCATTTGATAAAAACTGTAATCGAAGGCTATTGGCCAGTCGCCGGGTTGGATCTCGTTTTGTTGGTGTCTGCTTTAATTTCTGCCAAGACGGCACTGCTATTGCGTCGACGGGAGCAGAGCGCATTATTGAACACTTCAAAGGAAGTAGCGCTTTCGCGTAACGGCGTGCAGGAGGTGGCGCATGGTTAAATTGCAGTTAATGATTGCGGTTTTGTTCAGCCTGAGTGGCATGATGTGGTTGGCATTGTCTCTGTTGCCCCACTGGCGGCAAGCGGTTGGCGAGAGGCCCTTGAGCACAGGCAGGCAAAGAGTGCTGCGAGTTTTGGGTGTTGGTGCGCTAACTCTCGCGCTTGGTTTATGCCTGCGGGTGGATCACGCCTCGATGGCCGTACTGGTGTGGATGATGACAATGTCGGGAGCGGCTTTCAGCGTTGCTCTGCTATTTGCATGGCGACCGCGTTGGAGTAGGGCCTGGGTATTATTCTTTTAATAGATGGACAGCTTGATGCTCATTGCCGCAAGTCAATGCTGAACGACGCCGTTGACTGCCCGTCAATGGTATATTCGCCTTCGTATTGCAATGGGTTGAGGGTGACAAACGAATACGCGCTTTGTTCGTTTTCTGTCTGCACGGTTGTCGACGTCGTCACCTCAGAGATATTGAGGTGAGAAAATTCATCGTCTTGCAAAAATTCCGTCAGACTGACCGTGGTGGCATTGGTTCGAAAACTCAATCGTGTTGTACGGTCAGAAAAACCGTTGGTGACACCACTTACCGTTTTTTGCCCAGTTTGGGTGGTTTCACTGTAGCTGCCACAAACGATCGATTCGCTGATGTTTCCGCGCTGCCAATCACCAGCGGTGGCGTTGGCAAAATTTGCCCGCAGTTTGTAGGCTTTTATGAGGACATTGCCCGTTTCGCTGTTGCTTTGCACACTGCCGCTTGAACTGGACTCGTAAGAGGTCGGGCTGAATTCGATAATCGACCCATTGCCGATAACACTGGCTTGGTAGGTGTCACGACCAGGAAAAAAATAATCGTCGCCATTAAAACTGAACTGACTGTTGTTAACAAAGCGGGACTCGAACATTAATTGTGATGCGTTACTGCAATAATATACCTGGACATAGCCGCCATTAATGAGAATTGAAACCAGGTCAGTTCGCATCATTTTACGCGTACCTGATTCTGACGCGGATATTCTCGTATCATTACTTGAATAGCTGGCGTCACGCTCCTGAGCCAACAACCAAACACCCACCAGCGATTCGGTGTTGACCGAATTATTGCTAAGCAAATAACGCTCGATCTCGGCCAGAGAGAGTGTGTTAGCGTTGTCAGTATTTCCGTTCGATGGCTCACCCGCATCTGCACTACCGCCTCCGCCACCACCACAAGCCATCAGAAGAAAGGTAACCAAGGTGGTTACACATACTTTAGGCGGCGAGCGGTATGCACTTGGGGATAATTTCATGGTCAAACCTCTGTTCGCGAAACATCTTGATAATCAGTGACTAAAAACACCTGCGAATGGAGGACACGCAGTTTGCATTCCTGCTCCCGATCTGAAAGTATGGACCTTGGCCTTCAGGTATGCGTGCTTAAAGGTGAACAATTTATTCGTTCGGGTGCATGCCCAGTACTTGCATGTGGTACGAAAGTGCCATTACAATTCGGCGCGAATTGCATCTCACCAAAAGGCGGTATATGCCTGCTGGTGGCGAGGTGCTACATTGAATTGGATTTTGATCGCAAGGTATGCAGTATGCGAAATGTAGAAGCTTTTTATTCGGTAATGCGTTTTGTTAAAAAAGCGTATATAAATGAAGTGGTTTTGCATGAAAGCTCGGAAAATCTGCGAGACATTCTTCAACGTTACCCGCAACTTGTGATCGCCATGAACCATGGCCCCATGGCAGGGCCATTGGCGGGCTCCATTGCCATGATGGATCAGTACTACAAAAGCGGAGGCGGGCAGCGCAAGCCCATCATTATTGCTTGGCGCGGATTGTATCAAATTCCGCTTGTTAAGCATGTGATTCGCTATATGAGCCAAGTACGGACGCCACCCAATCTCGAGGGATTTGCCAAAAAATTAACGCAGGGCGGCTTTACCGATCTATTCGTCATGCCAGAAGGAGAAAACTGCAGTTTTGGCAACGGATTAGATATCGAACCGTTTTTAAGTCCGCGTTTTATCGAGCTTGCATTGCGAGTGAATACTCCCATTTTGATTGCCGTGTTTGTTGGCTCTGAAATTTGGTCGAACATTATCCCGGTATCAGATCAATTGACGCCGCTGCTAAAATATCTGCCGAAGAAAACGTTTGAAAGACTGCAGGCGACACATCGTGTCAACGTGGCTCCTTTACGGCTGCAAAGAATACCCAAATTGCAAGTCAGCTTTAGGCGTTATCAACCCACATTAACCGCTAACGATTTGAACGCCGAGGATATTCGCATCAGATTACAAAACGAAGCGGAGCAGGTGCGTGCGATAATGCAAGAGATGGTCGATCTCATGGCAAAAAGTGAAGGCTCACTGGCTTTTGCGTGAGGCTTTTAAGTTATCCCGTAACGTAGTCAATCATAATCGCATTGGAATAAATAAGGCCCCCGTCGCTTTTTCGGTGTCCTACGATATGAAAAAAACCGCGATCTTCTTGTTTATTGAGATAAACCCGCACCTGACAATCTGAGAGCCGGCCCACCGATTCGGGCAGCTGCAACTCGATATCCTCAGCGCTGATGGCCAGCATTATTTCATCATCTCCTGATTCTTGAAGTGCTGCCTCAGCGTTCTCCAGTCGTCGATGATCGGCTTCGCTCACGTGAAACTTTACTTTGCCTATTATCTGGGAATCGTTATCCCCAGTCTTTTTCAGGTAACAATCTGTTGTTAAAGGAAACATTTAAACCTCACTATTATCGTTATAGAAGTCAAAGCATCGTAAAACTTGTGGGATTGGCACCCAAAATTCGTGGTGTCTAAATATCGATTGTTTCCATCTAACAAAGTTCCATGTGTCAAATTGATTCGACAAGACACCGCTTATCGTCCTCACCAGATCATCAGCGATGTCCTCATCTGAATAAAACGGGGTAGGCGGTCCAAGTGTCAGTGCAAGACGTTAGTGCCGGCAATAAGGCGACTCAATCGCCGGATCAAGGTCGGAGGCTGTGATGCCGTATGACTCGGTTTGATACATGTCGCATAGGTAATCAGGCGTGAGCTTCAACTGCTTGGGATGACTTACTGATTTTTTCTTGACAGCGCAGATCTTTTCAGGAATGCCACCCTTAAGCTCCTCGGGAGCAGGTAGGGGAGGTAAAATTGACGCCCGTTGTGCTACAATCCAAGAGAGTGGGTACACTTGCCCCTAAACTATGCACGTTTGGATTGATTGATGAGCAGTAAGATCGACTACGAAAAGAAACAGTTCGAGGCAAAATTTCTAAAAGAGTTTTCCGCGTTGACCCGCTTCCCTCAGTCAACCGCACTGAGGGTGGCCAGAGAATACGTTGAAGATATCTTGATCTTATACAACGATGGTTTCTCACCGCTTGATACCGCAAGATATGTTTGCAAACTGATTAATATCGATGAAATCAAGCGCTCGCAGTACAGCGTCTCTGCCAGTACGAACTGGCGTTAAAGGACGGTTTTACTGCGGCGGAAAATTTTCGAACATGGAGGTGATCAAGCTATTCACCAGCTTGTCGCGCTCTGCAGGGCTCATAGACTCATTCAGGTTACGGTTGGCCCGTGCACTCCAGACTACCCGTTGTTGGCCGGGGTCGATCACGTCCACGATCAGCTTTCCTTCCACCACCTCGCGAATCTGATTGCCGGTTCCTAGCCCCATACCCAAATTGCCAGAACCCAGGCCAAAGCCGAAGCTGACCCCGGAATCGTCTATCGTGCGATCTTGCTCGACCCGGTAGGACACCAAGAAATCTGCTTTGTCCGAAGCCACTTCCTGAAGATGTCGGCCGTTCAGCGTTCTACGCAGCGCGGTTTCGATCCGGTTATTGTCCAGGGATTTAAAAGAAGGCACATCCTTTGGCACATGCAAAGAATAGGTTTTCATGGCTTTGAGATAGGAACTGGATTCGTAATCAAACGATACAGGTGCCTGGGCGCAGGCAATTACCAACAAAATCAGTGGTAGCATCAGGAAATAGCGCATAATAGCTCCCTCCATCTTGGACGGATGTGTTGAGTAGTGATATTCGAACATCCACCTACGATCAATTATACCTTATTAAAAATTCTGCGAAGTATTTACCTGCAGCTCTCTGCCAGCAAGCAGTGCAGATGGTCACATTGTTGATGTCAGCTGATGCGAGAAAATATTAAATTGAATGGTGGGTGCAGTGCCAAAGTGTGGAGAAAATACCGATTTACTGGCATTTTTTATGGCTATAAAATGCAGATCAACCTTTTTTCAGGAGGCGAGCAGGTGGTTGGGAAAGAAAGGCTGATTTTTGAGCAATATTTATAGAGCCTGAACAATCATTGATTCCGATCGGCGGAAAGCAAATTTAAAATAATTGGATTGCGTTATTCTTATATCGGTAGAATTCTGTTTTTCCAGACAATATTGGTCAATATTAAATCGATTCCAACCGTAGCGCATTGTCGCTCGTTTCTCCTCCGAACTTTTGAACGATTTTACAGTCGACCTATTACGCCATAGCGCTTATTATCGTTTTTCAACCATTGGCTATTTACACGTATTTTATGTCAGATCTGCATTTTCTAGGTGGTTATCGAATTGAATGTGTTTTGGGCTGCGGTGCCATGGGCATGGTCTATAAGGCGCTTGACCCAGATAACACTCATCATGTGGCCATTAAGACGATTCATCGCTCGTTTCTGAATACCGATCTTGGCAAAGAGGTGTTAGCCCGTTTTCAAAAAGAAGCGGATTCCCATCATTTCTTACGTCATTCTAATATTGCTGTCACTCTTCTTGCGGGTCAGATTGACAACGTTCATTGCAAAATAATGGAATACGTGGAGGGTAAAGACCTTAAAACGCTACTCGCTGACAAGAAATCGTTTTCGACTGATGAGATCATCAATATTGTCGATAAATTGCTTTCAGCGCTTAGCTGTGCGCACGATGAAGGGTTTGTGCATGGTTACATAAAACCAGCCAACGTCATTGTTGGCCCAAATGGCATCGTGAAAGTCACAGATTTTGGAATGGCTCGTATCGATTCATCGACGTCTACCATTGCCAGCACAATTTTTGCGACTGCCAATTACATGTCGCCCGAGCAATGCAAGGGTGAAAAAGTTGACGGCAGATCAGACCTGTTTTCAGTTGGCATTGTTCTGTATGAGCTGCTTGCCGCGCAAAAGCCGTTCGATGGTGATCACTCTGCCATCATCATGGCAAACATTATCAATACTGAGCCTGCACCACCCTCACGCTTAAATCACGGAATCCCTACTAATTTCGACGCGATCGTAAGAAAAGCGCTAGAAAAAGATGTCCGCCGTCGATATCAATCTGCACGAGAATTTCGCGAAGATCTGCTCGCTATCAATACGAAGACCGCTATTCAATCATCATCGCCTCCCCAGAGTATCGGCAAATACAGAATTGAGAGCGTGTTAGGGGAGGGGGCAATGGGCGTGGTTTATAAAGCCTATGACCCTGGTTTAGACCGTTACGTTGCCATAAAAACCATTCGCAAGCAGTTGCTCGACACCAGTTTGGGGCAAGCCATGCTGGAGCGCTTCCGTAATGAGGCAAAACTCGCCAGCCGCCTTGTTCATCCTAATATCGTTGCGATCTATGAATTCGATCAAGATAACGAGATCCCTTATTTTGTCATGGAATATGTGGATGGTCTCAATCTCCAAACGGCACTCAAGCGTGGAAACACGTATTCGCTAGAAAAAATCGTTCAAATTCTTGATCCTGTACTGCGAGGTCTGGCGTATACGCATGAATTTGGAATAGTGCACCGAGATATTAAACCCGGAAATATCTTCATAAGCAAAAAGGGAGTAGTGAAGGTTTCAGATTTTAGTATTGCGCGCACGGATAACTCCAGTTTGACCCAAATAGGTACTGTAGTTGGCACACCGTCATACATGTCACCTGAACAATGCATGGGTGGCGTTGTTGATGGGCGATCTGATTTGTTTAGTGTCGGCGTGATGCTGTATGAGTTGGTTGCCGATCAAAAGCCATTTGTTGGCGATAATTACAGTAGCATCATGTATCAAGTGGTGAATGTTGAGCCTCTTCTGCCGTCGAAAATCAATCAACAATTGCCAAAAGGTGTTGATGGCATCATTGAAAAAGCACTCGCAAAGAATCCAGACGACCGCTTTGAATCAGCCGATGAATTTCGCCAAGCACTAGCAAAGCTAATCACCTCTGAACCGATAAAGCCGCCTCCACAGCCACCACGTCGTTCATACGCGCCCAAGCTGCTGACGGGCAGCTTTGTAGCATTAGCCATTTATGGCTTTTATGCGTTTCAGCCGTTGCAGTACCTGCATGAGGATAACCCAATCAGGGCGCTTGCTTTTGCAGTTGTGGAGCCACCCAACTCTGATCTCAAGCCTGTTGTAACAGAAGCCAAACCACTTGAGGTGGTGAGAACGCCTCTGCTTACACAGGACAATGCGTCTACACCTGCATCAACACCAACGCCAACGCCGAGTACGAGTGCACCTCCCTTAACGATTGCAACTCCCTTAGCTAATGCACTACCCTCGACGCAATTAACTTCGACAGATACGCCGCCAAAACCCGAAATCAAAAAGGATGCTGAAGTAAAATTGCCTGCCCCTATTTCTGATAAGCCGCCAAAAAGGTTGAAGGTAGAGGAGGGGGCGCCGCGTTCGATACAGGTAGACAGCGCAGTAAGTGCGGCCGAATCGACGCGTTATACAATTGATAGAATAATTGATGAGTCTACGGCAGCAGCGTCTCGTGGGGATCGCGGCGAGGCGATCGATCTGCTTGAAGAGGCACTACTAAAACACGCGAAGGGTGAGACTGCCAAACGAGTAATCTCAGTGCATCTGCTCAATTTCTATGAAGACGATATTGAAGAGGCATTTGCCGTCAGAAATGTAGAAGCTGCGCAAAGGATTGTTAGCAAGATGCGAACGTTGGGCGTCAGCTCGTCAATTGTTGCGGGCTACGAAAAAAAAACGTTAATGCTTGATCTTAACGTCGAAGCAGAAAAGGAGTCTGTCAGCGAAAGTGCTGCGCGAGAAGCTGAGCGCGCCACCTTTAGAGATCGCGAGCTATTGTCTCAAGAACCGTTTGATGAATTGATGATTCATTAATAGCTATCGCTTTTTATGGGATTGATCTTTCAGTCGTCAAATTCACATCCGAAACACAATCGATTCGTCTGAGACCAACGGGCGCACGAGCCGGATCGATTCCTTCATGTTGCCTTCAATTTTGACCAGACGACGTGCGTGACTATATAGCTTCTCACCCGTGCGTTGTTCCAGTGCAAGGGTACTAAACGCGAGCTCATCAAACGGGATCTTTAAAGGGCTTTTCCCCAGAAAAAGCACATAATTCCCACTATTGAGCGCCACCCAATACACTTCTTTGAATGCGTGTAGCGCCTGTTGCATAAATGCGCTCGTCATCGATGGCAAGTCATGACAATTGATCACCAGCCAGCCATTACTTCTAAGCACCCGACGGGCTTCCAACAAAAAATCCGTGCTTTCCTGAAAGTGTTCTGGCCCCATTGCGTTGTACATGTCGGAGAGAATCAGATCCGTAGAACGTGATTTTGATTGAGCAATGGCTCGAATGCCATCGTCAATCACATAGGCGATCCGCTCATCCTCGGGCACCATAAAATACGTCTTTGCCGCCGCCAATACATGGTGGCGAAGCTCCACCACGCGAAAGTGCATATCATTGAAATGATGGTGCAAACAACGCAGCAGGCTGCCACCGCCAAGGCCCAACAATGTGACATGTTGCGGCATATTAAACACCAGGGAGATTAACATCGCCTGGGTATAGTCAAACACCAGCGCGTGAGGTTTATCAAGATGCATGGCACTTTGATCGTAGATGCTGCCAAAGGTCATTACGCGACGATCATGGTTCTGAGAAACCACTAATGTACCTTCCGCATCCGAAATTCGAAATAATTCATCGTGCGAGTCAAACATCGCGCTCATCCACCTTACGAAAGAAAGCGGCTTCATTGATCACATCCGTATACTGGCGATGCGAAATCCTATTTCGCGGATGGTCTCAATCAGTGAATTCAGATCCGGCTGGGTAATGATGCGTTCGTCCGAATCCACCAACATGAAGGACTTTCCATGGTTGTTGTGCAAGAGCACAAACCAGCCACCGTGTCCAATTGGCGCAGGCAACACTTCAGCGGATACCAATTTGCCTTTGGCATAAAGTTTTGTTGCTTCTTCCTGGGTCATGTCGCGGTGTTTTCTCCATGCCGTTCATTGATCAGGTTCAGCGCATCCGCAAGTGATACGTAACGAGAATAGACGTGCACGATGAGGCATCGCTTTGTTCCCGTATCAGGATGTCGTATGTTGTTATAATAGCATACGATCTCTATGATAATTGTATTATCATGAATGCGCAGCGCTTGGTGGTTTGCTTGAGATCAAGCGTAGTCACCAATAGCAGCTGACGAATGACATACATCTGAACTGGCATTATAATTTAATTAACATATCATCACGAGGCTTCACCCCGAATGGAAAACAAAACTGCACGATTGACCGTGCTCATCGACCCGGTTAAGAAAAGCGCCTTCGAAAAACTTTGCGCAGCGCAGGATCTGACCCCTTCACAAGTGGTGCGTCAGATGATTCGCGATTACCTCGATAAATACAGCGTGGACTATGCGACAAAATCTCCGCTTAACGTCAATCCGTCCGAATAACGCCCCTTCCTGCTCGCGTCAGCATCAGGAGGGAATTCGAAAACACCGCGCAAACAGCGCCATCAAGGGCTGTTGCACCTTGGCTTCCAGGGCCTTGACCTGGGGGCGAAACGTCTTGATCGTTGCGTTCAAGCGTGATTTGCTGCAAATCAGAATAAAATTGGCGTTTCGGCTATCGCAGACAAAACTATCCGGAAACAGCGCTACCATGACTTGCACAAAGGGATCGCAAGTATCCGGGAAATCGTGGAAATTGATCACCAGCCATCCTGTGCAAGACAACGCATTGAAGCAATCACGCAAAAACAACACATTGCCCTGATAATCGTCCATGTCGAAGGCATGGTAGAGATCGGCGAACACGATATCGGCGGTTTCCGTCGGTACTGCCTGCAAATAAACTCGCGCGTCCTGCTGGTGAAAACGAACACGGGAATCTACGGGTATGTGAAAGTACGTCGCAGCTGCCTCGATCACCCGTGCGCGCAGCTCCACCACGTCAAAGGTCGTAGTCTGAAAATGATGGTGTAACGTGCGCAGCAAGCTGCCACCCCCCAACCCCAACATGAGCACTCTGTCTGGCGAAGTGAAGGCCATCACCAACATCATGATGCGGGTGTGTTCATGCACCAACCTTAGCGGATCATTCAGTGCGAGAACGCTTTGCTCAAAGATGCTGTCGAGGGTGAGCACACGAAAACTTTCGCTTTCGGATACCACGACATCGCAGCCGCTGTCCTCATAGCGGTAAATTTCGCGGTAAACCTCGCGCTGAGGCATGGGCATAGCGGCATTTATCCTGACACAGGGGCTATTGTTGGGCCAATAACGGCCAAGTTGAGTGACGGGGTGTTGAATCTTGATCAGTCGATGCGAGTCCCCGCCGAAACGACATCAAGTCCACTGAGAAGCAAGTCGTGGTCAATTGCGGTCTTTGCAGCCACGTCTTTTCTCCTGAAAGGGCCACGATAGTGACATTGCATTATAATCACATTATCATGTAATTAGCTTTAAATATAAATACCCCAACGAGAACCCCAGCTCATGATGACCCTGTCCCAGCGTGCTCTCGCGTATCACGCATTGCCGACGCCTGGAAAGCTTTCTGTCGAAATTACCAAAGCGGCAACCACCCCCGAGGATCTTGCGCTGGCCTACAGCCCAGGTGTCGCTGCTCCTGTTTTGGCCATTGCGCGTGATCCCGCGGAGGCTTACGCACTTACTGGCAAGGGCAATTCCGTCGCAGTCATCACCAACGGGACCGCTATCCTGGGTTTGGGCGATCTGGGCCCCCTGGCCAGCAAACCGGTCATGGAAGGCAAGGCACTGCTCTTCAAGCGATTTGGCGGCATCAATGCCGTTGATATTGAGGTCAACTGTGATTCGACAGCGGCTTTCATTGAGGTTGTCGCTGCCATCGCCGATACCTTCGGCGGCATCAATCTCGAAGACATTCGGGCGCCGGAGTGCTTCGAAATCGAGAAAGCGCTGATGCAACGTTGCAAGATCCCAGTCTTTCATGACGATCAACACGGTACCGCCATTGTGACGGCGGCCGCTTTGCTGAATGCGCTGGAAATTCAGGGGAAGACCCTTGCGACCGCTAAGATCGTCTGCCTGGGGGCAGGGGCAGCAGCGTGTGCCTGCATACACCTGCTACTGTGTTTGGGCCTCAATTCTGACAATCTCCTGATGGTCGATCGGCAAGGGGTTGTCAGAAACGACCGGCTGTTCTTGCCGGATTACAAGCGTTGTTTTGCCACCAGTGGCTGCGCACATACGCTGTCGGACGCCATGGTGGGGGCCGACGTCTTTATCGGTCTGTCCGGCGCGAACTTACTCAGCGAAGCTCAGCTTGCCCTCATGGCGCCCAATCCCGTGATCTTTGCGTGCTCCAATCCCGATCCTGAAATCGACCCTGTGGCGGCCAAACGCGTCCGGGACGATCTGATCATTGCCACGGGTCGGTCGGATTACCCCAATCAGGTCAATAATGTGTTGGCGTTTCCGTTTGTTTTTCGGGGTGCGCTCGATGTGCGTGCTTCCTGTATCAACGACGCAATGAAACTCGCGGCGGTCGTGGCCATTCGACAAATGGCTAAAGAACCCGCGCCGAAGGCGCTTTGTGATCTGTACGGTGTGGATGAACTGCGGTTTGGACCTGATTATATTTTGCCGAAACCCTTGGATGATCGACTGCTGGCGACCGTATCTACGGCAGTAGCAATGGCCGCGATAGCTACCGGTGTGGCCACGGTTCAGCCGCCTGGCGCGTAATTTCTTCGACAGGCGAGTGTGTTGCTTCCGTTTACTAACAACAGGAATCCATCTGTGGAAAAGTGGCCAGTCACACCGGCACAGACTCTGGGAGGCAAACGAGGAGATGGCTTTTTGTTATTGGAAAAACCGATAACGACCGACTGACGAAACAAAGTTGATTTGATTGTCTGATTGCTATGTCCTTGTTTTAACAGGATATATGAGAAACCCCGTCACATAATTGCTTCCAACATATTGGAAACCAAGTTGTGATATCTCAGCGATCGGAAGAAGAAATGTGATATCCCGTCGCATCTCGAAAAACACAAAAAAAACAAAACGTTAGCGTCCCGATAATTTTAGCTCTTTAAACCCGGTATGGCAAAACCGCGCGGAAGCAGGCTTCACCCTAGATGTGTTGTTCAATACCCAGAAACAAGTTAGCAATGGCAAGACGAACCTGCTGCCGCCGGTGTCACGACTCTAAATCGATGGGAAAGGGAAGGGGGTCGAACAGAGCAAATTGCGATCAACGGGTTTACATTGGCCAAAGCCTGGGTACTAGATTTTGCCAAATCGAACAAACTTGGCAATCTCACCGGTCGCCGGTGTTAGCGCCGGTGCAACACTACGTACTTCATTTTGATTGCGCCTCTTAATCGACATGCGCAACGCGGCTTTTTAGCGTTTCCAAGGATCTTTAACCTCAGGCCCCCAATCGAGACGCTCCATTGCAGATCGAAACTCAGCATCTGCCTGCTCTTTCGACATGCGTTCGCTTACGAGCAAATCTCGATCGATCAATTTAGATTCGTCCATTTCGATGGATAGGTCGTCGAGCAGGTAAAGGCCAGGCTCGCCCAATCGTGCTGCTAGACGACCGTACACGCCCATTCCCTTTACGCCTTTGATACTCCACAACCAAATGACTGGTGTTGGTCGTCCTTCTATCCTGCTGCCATCAATTCTGAATGTCACACAATATCCTCGCGATTCTATGTTATTCCATTAGTGTAACCAGGAAGCGATCCATTTAGAATCGTAAAAACTGATCGTGGACGCGAACCGATGATTTACTTGGGAGTGAGCGGCTTGGGAGAAAACGGCTCCTTAATACGCAGATTAACAACCCCGTTATAAAAACCGGCACCTCGTTAATCGCGAAATTTTATGGAATCATAGATGTAATGCCGTTGCAAAAAAACAGAAATGCAAACTTCCGGCATACCGTTTTTAATGCACAATAAAAGTCTGATCGTCACGAAATTTCTTTGCAGTAATAGTTCCGTCGGCAACGGATTCGCTCGTTCACTGTGTGTCGCTTCGAGCTCCTTCGATAATCCTCAGTCCTTCATGAGGATCAAGTCCTAATGCCTGACAGTATTCAACGAACTCAACAATGTCGATCTTTCGGCTGCTTTGTTCAAGCTTTCCAATGATCGAATGATGCCGACCCACAATCTTTGCAACGTCTCGCAAAGTTAAACCTCTTGCCTCCCGCTCATTCTTTAGCCAGGATCGCAATTCTTCATATTGGGGAGAGTAGGGAGATGTTTTCATTGTCTCGATGGTAGAGACAACGTAGAATGTCGCGAAATTCGCGACATTCCTGCTGAAGTATACGCAAATGAAGAAAACGTCTATTGATCCTGATCTTCTAGCACTTATCAAGTCTAATGGGGATAAAGCATTCACTATCCCAATGTTACGTGACGCCTATCAAGCGATGGCAAACCCAAAGCACAAGACAGCTAAAGCGGCCCAACATTACATCTACAAAATATTGCTTAGGCTGGAAGCAAACGGGATGGTGCTGAGGCTACCGTCAAAACTTGGGCGAACGGATCAATACAAATTGATGCAGAATGCTGATGAAGACTCCGTATCGCCTTTGCCAGAGTTGTCATCAACAAAGCAGCAAAATCATAAAGTATTGCATGATCGTCTAAACCAATATAAGACAGAAATGCTCATTGTTTTAGGTGAGGCAGAGGAATATGAGGCAATTTATAAAGAAATACCCATGATGCAAGTGAACTTGCAAAAGCGGTATGACCTTACCAGAGACCTGATTTCAACACTTTCCGGAAAAATTAGGGCTATCGAAAATTTAATGTCTGATTTTGGCCATGCATAAAAAACGTGAGTTGCGTGCTTGGCAGAATGAGTGCATTGAAACTGCCATAAGAAAATATCTTGATGGACAATCGCATTTTATGTGTCTCGCGACACCGGGGGCAGGTAAAACCACTGCCGCTTCCTGCATAGCCGATCGTCTTTTTGGATTGGGCGTCATCGATTTTGTCATTTGTTTTTCTCCTTCGGTAACAGTCGCGCGGGATTTTCAAGCCGAATTGGAGGCGCAAACGGGATTACCGTGTGACGGACACATTGGCGCTAGAGGAAAATGCCTTACCTATCATGCAATGTTGACGGCATCCCCACGTTTTTGGGATATATTAAGAAAATATAGGGTGTTTGTTATTTTCGATGAGATCCATCACTGTTCCGGTAGTGAGTTTTCGAACGCAAATACCTGGGGTGAACTAATCATACGCAAAATTCAGGGTGTAGCTAAATATACCTTGGCACTTTCTGGAACTCCTTGGCGTTCCGATAAAATTCCGATCGCGCTTGCACGCTATTGCCAAGTGCGTGGTGAAATTCATTGTGATTATGTATACGGCTTAAAAGAAGCCATCAGAGACGGCGTTTGTAAGGTACCCGTTATTACGCTCATCGACAATCATAAAATCACCTACAATCTGGCTGGAACGAAGAGCACGCATTCCTCCATATCCGATCTATTAAAAAACACCGACTTAAGATATTCGTCCGTCATCGATTCCGAAGGCTTTATTACCTATTGCTTAACAATTGCAAATGGAAAATTGGATGAAGCAAGACGAATCTCATCTACTGCAGGTGGACTTATCGTGACAGCAAGCATTAGTCATGCTTACAAAGTCCAAGTGCTGCTCAGGAAAATGACAGGAAAAAATTATCCTGTAGTCACCTGTCATATCGACAACTCACATAACATAATAAAAGAATTTCGGGATGGAACGGACAAATGGATAATATCAGTAGGCATGATTAGCGAAGGAACTAATATTCCACGGCTAGGCGTATGTTGCCACTTGTCCCGCATCAGAACGGAAATGTATTTTAGACAGGTGCTCGGCAGGATTTTACGAATCAATGACGGGTTTCAAAAACATGGATATTTTTTCGTGCCTGCCGATGAGAGCATGGAGCGGTACGCGGATTCAATTACCTGCAATCTCCCCAATGGGGTTGCGTCAATAAAGCGGGTGTCATATTCCGAAGGATTTGATGCGGTATCCGGAAGTGATAAAAATGAATCATCAGTCATAGCATTGGAAAGCCGGAAGGAGAGGGCGGCTGACAAATTCGTTGATGCTTCAATAGGTATTGAAAACAGTTCACCGCTGGCCTCAAATTATTCTGCTACGGTTAGTTTCGGAAACAAATTTATTCAGCGTTTGGTACTGCTGAAATAGTAGGTCACATCAGTTCATTCCATTCTTCCATGTTATTAGGGCAGCATGCGTATAGAGGTGTTACGCATGTTTGCCATGCAGCTTGCGCCTTATTTGTTTATCAGCGAAAACGCTCTATAAAAAATGTTAAGGCAAAGGGCTTGATTGAACACAGGTCTTGAAGTACGTTTAACGTGCAGTCGGTGTAAAAGCTGTAAGCCGTACCCTATGTCCTAATGAAAATGGATTGAGGTCAAGATGGCGCAGAGTAACCGTTTGTCATTCAAAACTCCATTGGCTATCAAACGTCCCTTCGGGAAAGATCGCTATGAAGTTTGGAGCCCCAAATTATCACGTAGGCTCACACTCTACGGTGAGCTTAATCTCTATTGCTGGGTGCTTATCGAAGGAAATCCCAGTATCCAACGCTTCTGCGAAAGACCGTACGCTGTTCAGCTTTTCGGCAAGAATTCCACTGTGGACTTTTGGACATCCGGAGACATAGGCGACCAATTTATCTTTATAACGCCTGACGAAACACCATCAAAACTCGAACAGGAAATTTTTTCGCAAAAATCGTTTGTATCGTGGGCGCAAGACGGTGCCATCGATATAAAGATAATCTCCAAAGAAACAATTCGAAACAAAAATACCGAAATCTGCAACTGGTCGTTAATGATTCGACAACTGTCGGCTAATCACGCGCTGATATCCGAGGATATGTCGCGGAAAATTCAGCGCATGATCATTGCTGGTGGAGAGGTTACTCTCCAGGAAATCCTTGATACGCTTAATAGCGATGATCCCGTTGTCGTCAAAGCGGCAGCATTTCAGCTACTGCACTGCGGAAAAGCGAAATGCAGAGATTTAGCGTCGAATCCGCTAAGCAACGACCTCGTTCTGGAGGTGGCATGACAAAAATCAGCATTAGTCGACGTGGCATTCCTGAGTGTTACAGGGATCTTACGAATTGGCCGTCAGTTGATTTCAATGCGATGCCTGACGAGAAACGGAAAAAATATCAGGCAAATGAAGAAGCGGTCCAATTATATATTGATCATCCAGAAATCAAAATAGCAGAAATTTCGGAAAGAACCGGCGTTCCCGCCACCCAGATACTCCGGCTGGTTGCTCGATGTTTGCAGACTCACAAAGATGGCAGAATATATGGATTTCGGGGACTTATACCACAATCCAGAATTAAACAATATCAACTTACCAAGCCACCGAACGATACCCCAAAGCATAAGTCGAAGGGAACAGCAGGTGCATTTCAATTTTTGCTTCAAAAATATCCTGTGCTTGATGAATTTATAAAGAGCAGAGTAAAAGCGGCTCTCGGCAAAGGCAGAAGCATCAGTGATAAAAGTCTAAACGTGAGGCAGGTTCACGCCGAATTCATTAGAAGATGCCGGAAACTCGGCATTGCCGAAGACGACTATCCCCTCAATCAAGAATATCTTGGTAGTCGCTCGCTAAATACATACATCAAGAAATTGATTTCCGAACACCCGGCATTAGTTGCGGCCGGGAAGGGAAAGCGGCTGCAGGGAATATGGATAGAGGATAATCCGTTGAAACCATCTGCTATGATTCCTTATCAAATAGTGGAGATTGATGGCCACAAACTTGATTTACGACTCACCGTTTCCATAACGGATCAATTTGGATGCGCATCCAAAATAGAGATTACTAGGATTTGGGTTGTTGTCATCAAGGATATCGTTAGCCGAGCAATTCTTGGATACCAGTTGGTGCTTGCACCGGAATACGGGCGTCAGGACATCATTGAAGCCGTACAAAACGCCCTAAAGCCTCATCAGAAACACAAGCTTACTATTCCCAAACTGGAGTACTCGGAGGAAGGCGGATTCCCTAACGCCGTATTTCCAGAGTTGGCGTACGCATGTTGGGATATTATTCGTCTTGATAATGCCGCAGCGCACCTGTCTGAGCAAGCGCTTTCGGCACTTTCGCAGTTCGTCGGGTGCTGGCCGGAATTTGGTCCTCCCGGTGAACCCAATGATCGGCCTTTTATTGAATCATTCTTTAATATGCTCGCCCGTCATTTTGCGCATCGTGTTCCGGGCACGACGGGAAGTCATCCCTTCGATGCAGTACGATCCATCGCTGACCCAAACGGCGACCTCTCCTTGCTTATGACTTACGATGAGCTAGAAGAGCTTATCGACGTCTGGATATGGAGTCTCAACGGAAGACCACATCCATCGTTAAACAATCGAAGTCCGCTTGAATTTCTTCGCCATTGTCTTTCTGCCGGGAAATTGCAGGTTAGAAACTTGGCGCGAGTGCGGCAAAGCACAATGTTTTTAATGGGGGAAGCCAAGCGCGTGCAAGTGAAGGGTAAGGCAGAGTCTGGAAAACGTCCTTATATCAATTTTGAAAATGTAAAATATTCGAACGAAGTTTTGTCTCGCTCCACAGGACTAGTGAACAAATACTTGAATATTTATTTCAATAGCAAAGACTTACGTCAAGTGCATGCTTTTTTCGAGGATGGATCAGAACTTGGAATATTGACGGCTGCTCGTCCTTGGTGTTTCACGCCGCATACACTAAAAATGCGTAAAGAGATATTTAAACTAAGACGCAAAGGTGCATTGAAAGTGGAGGAAGAAGATGACCCGGTTGAAATATACATTGCCTATAAAACAAAAAGGGCCACTCGCGATAAACGTTCCGCTACAACGGTAGCGCAAGCTCAAAAAGCGAAGGAGGTTCAGAACTCAGTGACCTCTCAGGTCCCAGTTGCCCCAGAGTTTACGAAAGAAAATAAGCCTACGAAAAAAAATAGAGGAAAAGCGCCTTTACCCGCTGATGATTTACCATTAAGTTACGCCGAACTTGAGCCGGAGCCCCTCCCGGCGACGTTAACAGTGAAGAGAACCGTTATCTATTGAGAGGAACAGTATGTCTAACGTTTACGTTCGTCCCTGCGAAGTTCGTGTTCATCCTATTATGACCAAGAAATATATTATTGCGACCCCGGCCATTGATGACTTCTATAAGCAAATTAGCCGATGTGTTCGTTACCGCATACCCGGCGCAATCACGTGGGGCGATCCGCGATTTGGGAAAACCTCCGCAATACGTTTTTGTAAAGACGCAATTTGTGCCGACTATGCCAAGGTTCCCGCATTCAGCTTTTTGTGTCATAAAAAAATAAAGCCATCAGAATCGGCTTTTTTCAGTAATTTATTAGAATCGGTGGGGCACAAACATCCGCATGCGGGCCGCATTGATGAAAAGCGCTCTCGTCTAAAAAATTTTCTGGTAGAGAAAGCATTGGCAAGTGGGCATGGCATGGTCATATTTTTCGCTGACGAGGCTCAGAGATTATCGACCACAGAATATGAATGGCTTCGCGATGTACACGATGCATTGGATGACCGGGGTGTCAGGTTGATTACGTTTTTGGTGGGACAGAGGGAATTACTGAATCAAAAGAATGCATTAAAGGAAGCGAAACAAGATCAAATTGTTGGCCGTTTTATGATTGATGAGCTCCCTTTTAAAGGTGTTGTGTCTGCAAGGGATGTGGTGACGTGCTTGAAGAGCTACGATGATTCATCCTTTCCGGCGGACTCCGATTGGAATTTTACTCGGTTTTTCTTTCCTTACGCATATCAAAATGGGCTGCGCCTTGCAAAATGTGCGTCCATGGTATGGGAAGCCTTTAGAGATGCAACAATTGAGGCGAAAATGACCAAAAATATCGAAATCCCCATGGCCTATTTTGCTCGCACTATCGAAATAGCCCTTATGGACAACACTGAAATGGATAAACCTGATTTCATGTTCAGTCCACAATTGTGGCGCAATGCAGTGGATAACTCCAGCTATATTCAAGCGCAGGAAAATCTTAATTATCTTGCGTTACTTGATAACGATTGAGGTAGATTCCATGAGGATCATAGTACCTCGTGATGAAGAAATGAAGCTCTCCCATTGTTGGATGGACTTTTGGGTAAGCCCGTATGAATCAGCATTTTCATTGTTAAGCAAATACACCTATCTGAATGCCTTGAGAACGCCAGATATTGGGCGTGAATTTGTCAGAAAGAAACTAGGTAAGATATCGGCACAAAATAATCCAATTAATTTTTGTCTTCTGCAGCCTACTCACCTCGATCAAGAAAAAATGTCGTTAGCGATGCGTCTTGATATGGGGGCAATAAGCTACTCCTTTATTCCTGATGGTATAAAACCTTCCAGTATTCCCGTTTCGGAATTTCTTCGGTTTTGCCCTACATGCCTGAAAATTGGTTACCATTCTGTTGCCCATCAGTTTGAGCTTTTAGATGTATGCCCGATTCATCACATCAAGATTCAATCAAATTGTATGAATTGCAATGGCGCAATTCAATACCGACTGAATTCCACTGTCTTCGCAAAACCCTTTTGCTGTCCACATTGTTTGTCACTCTGCTATGGGGCAGGGCTTGATGATATTACCCGTTACAAGTCGCTCAGAAAATCCGAAGCTCAATACTTTGGAGATCTCATTGAGTTGTTTGCTTTGAAACAACAGGTATTTGATACCGCTGTCGATATTCAGCGTGCATCCGCATTATTCGATCAACAGCCACTATTGATAGCAAACCCAGCAAATACACGCTCTAAGTCTAGCTATCTCTCTTTTCTGGGGAGCGCTCTTAAATATGCTTTGCCGGAGTTTCGGCCGGTAAATGAACTTTTTAGCTGCGATCTCACCTGGATTCAATACAGTGGATTTATTTCGCCTGACGCAAGAAAAGCACGCGCCGCCTACCAGCAATATCCATGTCAAACCTTAGATATTTTCGACTGGCGTCTAAAAGACAATAAATTGTTCGAGATGCGCCCAATCTACAAATCAATAAGGCGATATATTTCACGAAGAATCCTTAAAAAGCATCGAGCATGTGTTCGAACAGCGGCGACCCATATCTGGTGGAATATCGATGGCGAGTCTACTCAGCCAATCTGTACATTATCCTATGCATATATCCAGTGGCTCAGTTTTTGGGAAGGAACAGCGATACCGCAGCAATTGTTTATGAAACCCACCCATCCACCGTTTAGAGTAATGGCATGGCTGTGCGACGCCGCGCCTTACGCGCCGACTAATTGGCCGTTGAATGCTGCCAGATGGCTACGATGTCGCATATTTGCGCTCGATTGCTTGCGCAGTTTCTATACGTGGGTGGCAGTTGCACAACGTATGGTAAAACAAAAAAACAGCCTGACCTGGGCAAAGACCTATTCTTCAGAGCACGCAACGACTTTCTGGCTTGCTCAGCAGCGGGAAGATTTTTCAGTTTTAATGGCTTATGAACAATCTAGTCAGCACAAGCCAATTACCCTCTTGCATCCCGGAGGAAAGGACCACTTCCTTAAGCATGCCGAAATGTTGCGCACTATCGTAAGATAACTTTTCCTAATTACCATCATTGCTAAGCTGCCCGGAAGCTGTATGTAATTACAGTTATTCGGCATATTGGCAAGGTGGCTCTAATGGCTCGAAATAAAGTGCAGTTTCAAAAAGGCATGAGTGTTACTGAGTTTCAGAAGCTTTACGGTACTGAAGAGCAATGTTATGAGGCACTATATCAGTGGCGTTGGCCAGAAGGGTTCAGGTGCCCGCTCTGCGGGCACGACAAGAGTTGTCAGATAGCGCTGAGAAAGATGCATCAATGCAATCGCTGCCATCACCAGACCTCTCTGATAGCCGGGACAATATTTGAGTCGACGAAATTACCGCTGGTTACCTGGTTTCTGGCTATGTTCATCATCACACAGGAAAAGAAAGGTATTTCCGCAATGGAGTTACGTAGATTGCTGGGAATTTCGTACAACGCTGCATGTCGAATCAAGCAGAAGCTTATGCAGGTGATGATGGAGCGTGATCACGACAAGCCGTTATCGGGGTTCATTGAATTGGACGATGCTTATCTGGGAGGGGTGATCCGGCGGAAAGCCGGGGCGAGGCGCGGAAGGCAAAACGCCGTTTGTTGCGGCGGTAGAAACGACAGATGAAGGGCACCCCACGCGCATCAAGTTAACCGTTGTGGAGGGTTTTCGCAGCGCAGAAATTGCCAAATGTAGCAAGCAGCATTTGGGCTCTGGAAGCACCGTAATCAGTGATGGGTTCCCGTGCTTTAATGCAGTAAGTGAAGCCGGTTGCCTGCATGACAGAATCGTATGTGGCGGCGGCCGAGCCTCTGTAGAAGAGCCGGAGTTTTACTGGGTGAACACCATATTGGGTAATTTGAAATCTGCTTTGCGTAGCACCTACCATGCGATACGCCCGAAATATGCGCAGCGGTATCTGGCCGAATTTCAATATCGATTTAATCGCCGATTCGATTTGAACGCACTGATTCCACGGCTTGCCGTAATGGCAGTGAGAACTGCGCCGATGCCGGAAAGGTTTCTGAAAATAGGCTTAGCTTGAGTGGTAATTAGGTAACTTTTAATGACAAGCTACTGTACAGATTTGAGAGCCAGGCTTCTCAAACGATGTTAATTTCAGCCAAAGGCACCGATCGGTAGTGATTATACCAACCAGTGTACCATAAGATGGTTTTGCGCCATTAAGTCGCAAAACAATAGTCATACTTTTTATTCCATGCCAGAAAAAATCCAATAGCATTTAAACACACAAACGAAAGAATCTACAAACCAAAAAAGTTGCTCAAAAATCTCCAATGTACGTGCGCCCACATTTCAGGTTGTAGATTACAATTTTGTAATATACAAAATCATTCGTCCGACATTGACGCGAATCAAAAATATGTTCAAAAGACCAAATATGCTTATGACGAACATTGTTCCTTGAGGGAGACGCCATGAGAAGATTATTACTTCCATTGTTTTTAATCATTTCAGTCAACAACATGCCGGCATTTGCAGAAATGAACGGCATGAACAACCAAAGAACAGGAAGCATGATGGAAGGCCAAACATCCCAGAAAATGATGGGGATCCAACACTCGCAACAAATGATGGGCGCTCAAATGATGGGGCAGAACATGATGCGTGATATGTCGGCGATGATGAATAGAATGTATGCATCCATGCAGAAAATGTCCAGTGCAATGCAAACCCATAAGATGGGGACTGAAATGTCGAAGGAAATGGGAGAAATGATGAGGGAGATGGCCGCTGCTATGACCGACATGGCCACACAAATGGAACAAGGGGCCATGAATCCGGACACCATGAAAAAGTTGACCGAACGAATGGACAAAATCACAAAAAGGATGGAGAAAATGAATTAATCCTATTGATCAACCCTGGTAATTATTTATGAAAAAGTCAGGCAAGATTTCCACCACGCTCTCTTTTTATTTGTTGATGGGGGCTTCCTGTACGGCGTTCGCGCAGGAGGGGAGAGGGTTTGTCAGCTTCGACGCAGGTTATAAAACCGGTGATTTTGGCGAGTCCACGCGAACCTATTTATACTCCATCACATCGGCGCTGGGGTACACAACACCACGCTACGATATCAGTATCACGGTGCCCTATCTCCTTGTAAGCGCTGACGACGATGGAGCATCGCACATGTACGATTGGGATATGGAAACTGATTTTGGTGATATCGTACTTCGAGGAGGAAGCACGCTGATACCGGAAAGCAGCAATGGTTTTTCTCTTGATACATCAGTTGCATTGAAATTGCCCACAGGCGATAAGAAAAAAGGATTCGGCACCGGTGAAACTGATGTGGGTGGATTTACAAGCGTAAATCAGCGTTTCGGGACTGTAAAATATTCGCTCCTCGGCGGCTATATCAATACAGGTGAGTCTACTGATTATGCCTACCGGGACGTGATTCTCTATGGTATCGGTGCATCCACACACGTTAAACATATTGATTTATATACCTCATTCGAAAGACGGCGCTCGCTTATCCCCGGAGATGAAAACCCGCGTGAGATTAATGTAGGCTTCTTTTGGGCGTGGAATCGCAATTTTGCAATTCGCGGTAACACTTTTACCGGCATGAATGACGGGGGACCCGATTTTGGTTTGACGTTAGGGTTGATTTTTTGGCGATGAATCATCGCGCCAACATGACGTTGTTCGAGTGATTTTATTCAAGCGGCGAGGTGATGTTGGAGATGCGATACGTCACAATACCTTCGTTATTAACGTAGCGCGAAATGAGATTTTTATTATTAAAGGTGTTTAAGACATTCGTTAGAGTGGTCTGTGAAACATACAGATCTTTCTTCAGCATGATATGCCTGAGTCCAGACATAGTCCAGTCACCAGATATAGCCCAATCACCAGGCATTGACGCGATCTCCTGAAGCACGCGAAGGATCTCAATACGGGTTACAGTTGGTTTCATACCTATTCGCTGTAAATAATGGCGTCGATCCATTTGGGTAATCCGAATTGTCATATTGCTAACCATAATTGAAAACATCCAAAAAACGACTAACGCACATGAGTTCTGTGACCTAAATATTAAAATTTCATGCGGACTATCGAACATATATCGTAACAGGCCCTACGATCGTTAATCCGCATGAGTAATTATGATGTCGATTTAAAAACTAGCGGTCAATCCCACACGCATGGCGCGAGGAGAGCCTGGAGTGATGTTGTTATTGTTGTGAGCATTTGCGTAATATTCTTCATCTAATAAATTTTCGACGTTAACCTGCATTTTGGTCGATTTATTTAAGGTTAGGAATACCGCACCATCAACGCGCGTGTAACCGTCAAGTGTCACGTTACTGCCAGGAGCAGCGGTAGCTGATTTATTTTCTGTCGCAGCCAGAACGTCGCTACGCTGACTTACTCCCAATCCCACCCCCCAGGTTGAATTAACGTCGTAACGATTCCATAAAGAAATTGAGTTTTCCGGCACTTGAGCAAGCTCCGATCCTTTCAGGAGGGTAGTGGACTGAGTTTCGGTAAGCTCCCCTTGTTGGTAGGCATAACCTCCCGCGATGCTCCACGCCGGCGTAATATTGCCGCTTACGCCGAGTTCAATACCTTCCATACGCTGCCCATCGACGAGCACCGACTTAGTCGGATCATTTGGGTCTGTGATAGCTTGATTGGTTTTGTCCAGCTGGTATACGGCCAGCGTGAGGGAGAGATCATGCTGTACGTCCCACTTCGCGCCAATTTCTTTGTTGGTAAACTCTTCTGGATCAAGTTCTTTATTTGTCAGGGAGAGTGAGGAGAGTTGCTCACCGGCTCTTGGTAAAAATGAAAGTGAATAGCTTGCATAGAGCGAAACATCTTTTGCAGGTTTGTAGATTAAGCCTGCGCGGGGTGAAGTAACTTTATCGGTGTTTGTAATATTTCCAGCACCTATCGGCGCTGAACGGTCATCGTTAAAATCTACTTTAAATTCGTCGTAACGTAAGCCTAGTATTGCTTGAAACTGTTCGGTGAATGCGATCTGATCCTGGGCGTAAAGCGCCACCACGGTCGTGTCACCGTCATTGATTGCATCAGAGCCTGAAGATTGCCAGGTGATCGGTACGCTTATGGTAGGATTGCTTGTTGAGGCGGTAAGTGTTTTGCGGTCCGTGCTAACCCCTGGGCCTGCATCAAAGAAACCGGTTTCTCGTTGGTTATCCGTTTTCTGTCGGCCCACCTCTAAACCACCCATAAGCGTATGTTTAAGTGCACCGGTTTTTAGTTTGTAGACAAGATCAGTCTGGTTGAAGATATTTTCCCGTTCCGTCGCATTGTTATAAGCTTGCAGGGGATAAGTTGCACCCGCTGAGTTAACGGCGCCACTGGCATAGACATTTTGATAGAATTTATTGTACTGCCCGAACAGTGTTCGGTTGTTGAGGCTCAAGCGATCGTTAAACGCATGATCAACGGACGCTGTAAATACATCAAGGTCTGTTCCCGTCGGACTGCGGCTCGGATCACCAAAAAAAGTGGATTCATCACTCTCAAACGGTTTTCCATTAAACGAAGGGACTCCGCGATCAGCTACGCGGTCATCCTCAAAATGTTCGTAGCTTAATGATGTGATCGTGTTTTCACCCGTTCGGATCGACACCGTTGGGTTTATTCCTTTACGCTCGAGCGAGACGTCGTCACGATAGCTCTCGCTATCTTCCACTACCGCCGTCATGCGCGCCGCGACAGAGTTGGTAAACCCTTGACCAACATCGACTGTCGCTCGTTTGTTATTGTAGGAGCCAGCTTGCAGCGAGACTTCATGAACATTGTTCCAGCTAGCTTGTCGTGTTACACGATTGATTACCCCGCCAATTCCACCGCGCCCAAAAATCATGGCATTAGGGCCTTTTAACACCTCGACCCGTTCAATATTGTAGAGATCGCGATAATACTGCACGTCATCTCGCATGCCGTTGAGGAAGAAATCCGATGTACTGCTAAAGCCACGCAAGATGGGAGTTTCGCGATTGCCCTCGCCCTGCGCTATGCCTACGCCTGGTACGTAACGCACCACGTCAGCAAGATTTTGCATGGACTGATCGCTAATTTGTTTGCGATTTACGACAGTAATCGATTGCGGGACATCGATAAGTGGGGTGTCAGTGCGTGTAGCCGCAGAGCTTCGAGTGGCCGCATAACTATCGTTAATTTGCTCTGCTGATACATTAATGACTGGAAGTTCGAAATCAGCGGATTGCGCGAACGCCGGGATAATTGGTAAGGAAAGCGCAAAACCAGCCGAAAGTGTCGTGTTCAAAACCACAGGCGATCGTTTAAGTAAAGGTAAGGGCATAATTAAACTCCTAGAAACTCCAAAAGCATCGATCTTCAATATTCGAGCTACGTGCGGCCAAAAAAACGATAAAACTCAACTAAAAGTGAACAAAGGCTGAGTTACTCGCTGAATGAATTAATCAACTTGGTTTATACAAAATCCCCACTGCATCATTACAAATATGTAATCTTAATGTAATATCAAATGATAATGAATATCATTATATTGTGATAGCGAGCACTGTGCAATAAAACGTTATTGCGAACACAGGATCTTAGGAGGGAATCGAAAAATTCAGCAGAGGGTTCTGCGAATATTCGAAACCGACGTTTAATGGTAGTTATTTGGTCTCTCTCGCGATCGCTCAAGTTCATTAAGCACCATCCGTTCAACCGGGTCGCAATTTGTTGATGGAAATTCCAATATTGAAAGCAATTCGTGCTTGAAAAGCTAAGGAAACCTCTACTATCTGGTGCTTTTAATCAGGCTTTGTAACTGTCATCCCTCCGATTCTATTGCAGCCTAATTTCAGCCAAATCAGAACAAATTTGAACGTACCTATCGGTGGAGGTATACTAAATAAACAGTCGATCAATTATTATTAACAATATTATGTCTCCATGAAAGGTTCTCTTGCTTTTACTCGGCGAGTTCACCTTCAGGGCATTGTCATGCGAATTAGCGCGACGGTACAAAACGTATTAGCAGCCTCGTCACAAACGCCTGGGGCTGCCTCCTTGCGCTCGCACCGCTCCAAGACAGCAACGCCATCGCTGCCCCAAGAAGAAATAGCCCCATCAGGGTCGGCCTCGACCACGGCCAACGCGCACAACGCACCCTCCAAGAGTGATGAAAACACGTCTGAAACGCTTGACAAATCAGTGGTTTCTAAAGCCAAGGTCGTATCGCAACCGAGCGACGTAGCCAAAGCGGCGATTGAAGCGGAAAAATCGGCACCGGAAGAAGGCGGACAAATCTTGTCTGAACGCCTGAAACAGCGGGATCTTGATTTCAGACTCTATGAACTGACCAATGCGGTGAAAGGGGTTCGTCATGCCGGACATGTCAGGTTCGAAGCATCGGCAGACGCGCCCGGTGCAAGTCTCGCGGTAGATCGCGAGTCGACCCATGAGCAAGATGAGACATCGCAAGCGCCGTCGATTGCAGAGACCATTCAAAGGACAAATGACGAACGCGCGCTCAAGGCAAAAGAAAGCGCGAAACTGTCAAATGAGGCAAAGGCGCGCGACGCGGAAGCAAAACGTGATGAGTTGGAGCGTATCAAAGCCCCTACCGATCCCACCGATGCCCCGCAAGCAGGATACATTGAGGAGACACAGACGGCACGCGAGCGATTGGAACGTGTGTTACTCACTGCAAAGCCTCTTCCAAACTATGCCAATGCCCTGGGTTATGTGGATGTAGACCGTCCGTATGGCGACAGCGGTTTTCTGGATGTTTTCGCCTGATTCCCTCTTCAATCCGTTTAATACAACAGACACCAGTAACACCACGAAAAGACAAAATTTAGGTACGGTTGACGCCAGCGAAAGATTTTTCGTTTTTCGCTGGCGTCACACAAGGCCCGATTACTCCGAGTCGTCGACGAGTGCCCGCCGCGAGAACGTTGCAAACAACGAGGGCAGTACAAACAGCGTCAACAGGGTCGACGACACCAGGCCACCCACGACTACCGTTGCTAGCGGACGTTGCACTTCCGAGCCTACCCCGGTCGCCAGCAGCATGGGAATCAATCCCAGCGCCGCAATGGAGGCGGTCATCATCACCGGTCGCAAGCGCGAACACGCCCCTTCAAAAACCGCTTTTTCAAGCGTCACGCCGTCGGAAAAACGTTGGTTGATGGCGTTCACCATCACGACGCCGTTCAACACGGCCACGCCAAAAAGCGCGATAAAACCAATCGACCCCGGCACCGACAGATATTGTCCTGACACATACAGTGCCGCAATTCCGCCGATCAACGCCATCGGCACATTCAGCATGATCAATAACGCTTGCCCTGCGGAACCAAAGGCGAAATACAGCAGCAGGAAAATCAAGCCCAGTGACAAAGGCACCACCACCATTAAACGTGCCTGCGCGCGCTCCTGATTTTCAAATTGCCCGCCGAACACCACGCTGTAACCCGGTGGCAAATTCACCTCGCTGTCGATGCGCTGCCGGAGTTCTGCCACCAAGCCGCCCATATCACGCCCTTCGACATTGGCCTCGATCACCACACGGCGTTGCACATCATCACGACGCACCTGCGGCGGCCCTGACGCGATAGAGACGCTGGCCACATCGCCCAAGCGTATCCATGCACCGCTAGGGGATTGCAGAATAAGCGCGCGAATCGCTTCCATGTCCTGCCGGAAATCCTTCGCCAAGCGGACATAAATATCGTAACGCTCATTGCCCTTGATCACTTGGCCGGCGTCTGTGCCGCCGATAGCATCGGATACCAGATCCATCACTTGGGCCACCGAAACGCCATAACGCGCCAATTGATTTCGATCCGGTTGGATCACCAATTGCGATTCCCCTGCGATTTGCTCCAGTGCCACCCCGCGTGTGCCTTTTACACGTTTAACCAGATTTTCGATGTCACGCCCCTTGGCGGCGAGCACCTCCAAGTCCGGGCCAAACAACTTGATCGCCAATTGCGCCTTCACACCCGACAGCAGTTCATCCACGCGTGTGGCAATCGGTTGAGAAAATGAAAACAGCAAGCCAGGATGTATCGACATGCGTTTCTGCATCAATCGTTGCAAGGCGCGGCGATCGCGCGCCGAAGTCCATTCGGACACTGGCTTAAGGCCTACGTAGATCTCAACGTTCGATACCGGCTCAGGATCTCCCCCCAACTCAGGACGGCCTATGCGACTTGCGACATAAAGCACTTCAGGGAACGTCATCAGCACTTGTTCAAGCTTTTGCGCCACTTCCACCGAGGTGTCCAGACTGGAAGAAGGTGCCAGCGTCGCACGAATATTCAAGGTGCCTTCTTCCAGCTCGGGTACGAATTCTGTGCCCAATCGCGGTACCAAAAATAATGCGCCGATAAGGAGAAGTACAGCCGTGGCGACAACGCCGCCGCGCCATTTAAGCGCGCCGTTAAGCAGTCGGCGATAGCTCGCATCCAGCACACGGACGAGAAGATTGTCTTTATGCTTGACGCCGCGTTTGAACAAATACGTGGCGAGCGCTGGCACCATCAATAACGCCACCAGTAAGGACGCCAACATCGCCAACACAATCGAAATCGCCATCGGTTGAAAGAGCTTGCCTTCCACACCTTCCAGGCTAAAAAGAGGCGCGAAGACAATCACGATAATCATCACCGCGAAAAATACCGGTCGACCGACTTCGCGTGCGGCTTCCTGAATTCGTAACGGAATGCCATGGTTATCGCTGCCGACATCATACCGGTCATTTTCTTCAGGTAAGTCCTCTGGATTGACAACCTCGTCATGCGAATGTTCGCGTTCACGATCGGGGTGCGATAAGTGACTGAAAATGTGTTCCATCATCACCACGGAACCGTCGACCATCATGCCAATCGCAATGGCAAGCCCCCCCAATGACATCAGATTGGCGGAAACGCCCCATTGCGCCATCAGCATCAATGCCAAACCTATCGACACCGGGACGGAGAGCAATACCAAAAAGGCCGCACGCAGATTCATCAAGAACAGCAGTAGCACCACCACGATCAATACAAAGGCTTCTACCAGTGCTTTGACGACGGTGTGCACCGCTTTGTCCACCAGATCGCCTTGGTCGTAGAACGGCTCAATGGTAACGCCCTTGGGCAGTGCCGCTTGAATGGCCGGTAAACGCGCCTTAACGCCTTCAATCGTGGCTTTTGTATTGGCGCCCATGCGTTTGAGCACGATACCCGCAACCACTTCGCCAAGCGGTTCCAACTGCCCATCAGCACCGCGCCGCGTCATGGTCAGCGCGCCCTGACGTATCTCCGGCCCGAACACGACTTCCGCCACATCGCTGACCTTGACGGGCACACTGCGACTATCCTTCACCGGGATATTGCCGATATCCTCAAGCCCGGCGTTATCGCTGCGCACCCAACCCACACCGCGTATCACGAGTTGTTCGGCACCACGATCCAGGTACCAACCCCCAGCGTTACGGTTATTGGCTTCAATGGCCTGCACGACATCCTCTATCTGTAAGTGGTAAGACAGCAGGCGCGCCGGATTGACATTAACTTGATATTGCTTCACTTCGCCGCCAAAGGACAGCACCTCGGTGACGCCCGCCACGGGCATCAGCAGCATTTTCACCACCCAATCATTCAAGCTGCGCAGGGCAATGGCATCGTAGGGCGATCCTTTTTCACTGCGCAGAATATATTGATATACCTGCCCCAAACCGGAGGTATTCGGCCCCATTTCCGGCGTACCTATCCCTTCTGGGATTTCCTCTTTGGCGGCTTGTAGGCGCTCGAACACCAACTGACGGGCAAAATAAATATCAGTGCCTTCCTTGAACACGACGGAAATCACCGACAACCCCGTCTTGGAGATCGAGCGGACGGCTTCCACATCAGGCAGTGCGTACATCACCGCCTCTATAGGAAACGTGATGAGCTGTTCCACCTCTTCGGCCGCGAGCCCTTGCGCCTCGGTATTGATTTGCACCTGCACATTGGTGACATCGGGGAAAGCATCCAGATTTAATTTTGGCAGCGTCAACACCGACGCCACGATGAGGCCAATAAGGCTCAACAGCACCAGCAGGCGGTTTCTGACGCCCAAATCAATGATTGCGTTCAACATCGTTCATTCCCCTCAATGGTTATGCACTTCAAAACCGCTTTTGGCGATTTCGGATTGCACAAAGAAGGCGCCTTCGCTGACGACGCGACTGCCACTGTCAACGCCGCTGATGATGAGCTGCTTGCCCAGTGTTTTAACGATGTCCACCTCGCGGGGCTCAAAGCGGCCAGGGGCTGCTTCGACAAACACTTGCCAATCGCCATCCGCTGCGCGCAGGACCGCCGATTCCGGCATGGCAAGCACGGGATTCTCTGTTTTGAAATGAAACAGCACGTCGGCAAACACGCCGGGGTGCAGCTTATGACTTTCGTTATTCACCACGAGGCGTATGACCTGAGTGCGAGTGCGCGCATCGATTTTATGGGCCGCTTGTATCACTTTGCCCTCGGCGCTTTCGCCACTGGCCTTGATCGTTGCCAGGGTGTCCACCGGGATATGGTGTGCTTGTCCTGGAGGGAGACGCGCTTCCACCCAAAGTTCTTTTTCATCGACGAGGTCAATGATGGCCTCGCCGGCGTCCACCCGTTGTCCCTGATGAAAATCATCTTTCAGCACAACGCCTTCATTCACGGCCCGCAACACGTATTGTCCGAGTTTCGGATTTGTCGAGCGCGCCAATTCACTGATGTCGTTGGAGGAAAGCCCATACGCTTCAAGTTTTCCCGCGAGCGCAGCCATATCGCTCTGCGCGGTGATATAACGCTTATCACCCACCGCCTGGCGACCCAACGCTTCAACGCGATGCCACTCCGACACCGCGACTTTATAGTCTGCTTGGGCTTCAACGAGATCCTCACTAAATAACGTCACGAGCGGCTGGCCCGGCTTGACCGTTTCACCGAGCGTGACATGGCGCTGCATCACAATAGAGGGAATGCGCGCAGAAACACGATAACTCGCATAACCATTACTCAAAACTTCACCCGGCGCATAGACATCGTAATCGATGACTCGCGGTTGAAGCTCGATGACCTTGATTTCCGCTTGTTTTATTTGTTCGGGATTCAGTTCGGCGTCATTCGCCTGTTCTTTATGTCCACCGTGACCATGCTCGTCTTCTGCGGCGTCACCTTCTTCGTGTTCTTGCGCGTCGCCGTCTTCCTGATGTGATGCGTGTCCATGCTCGTCAGATTCCGCGTGAACTGGGGCGATGCCTGCCATTATCATTGTAAGTACGCAGGCCAATAGATGCGTATTGAGTGTACTCATTTCCCTTCCTCAAAATGCTTTATTTGGGCTGAACGCCGTTGATGAGTTGCCCCGATTGAACTAGCCAGTCAATCACGGCGTTATGCCATTCCGCCTCAAGTGTGAGGCCCGCTTGTAAACTCTCGGAGCGTTCTTTGAGCGCAAGCAAGTATTCCGGTGTGCTCAAATCACCGGCGCGCCACTGCCGATCCAGCAACGCCGCGCTATTGGCGATGCGTGCATGCATGAGCGTGTGCCAACGTGCATAACGTGTTTCATACGCTTGCAGCGTTGAGCGACTTGCGTCCAGTAACGCCACTTGTTTCTGACGAAGGCTCAAATACTGCGACTCCGCTGCCAACGCCTGTTGGCGGGCAGCCTGGGCTTCCGCGTGGTAATTGTTGCGAACGTACAAGGGGATGGAGAGCGTGAGGCCTACTGTATTGTCATCGCCGGTTTTACCGCCATTGAGACCAATGGAAGGATCGGCCTTGGCGTCACGTTTGATGACATCGGCCTGTGCTTCGATGGATTTCCATTCGGCACGTGCCTGCTGTACTTTGGGGTGCTGCTCGGCCAGGCGTTGATGATCGTCGTCGCGTGCCTCGCGCCAGAAATCATCGGGAATCACCGTCGCAGTACTCCCACCGAGTAATGCGCTTTTCAAAGCCGCCGTCGCTTGTGCGAGTTGGGCATCCGCTTCGGCGCTTTCCTGCAAACGTTGCGACATGGCAACATACGTCAGCTCCGCGTCGATTTCGCCAAGATCGCCGCTTTTTTGCCGTTGCTCGACTAGCTTCAAAAACGCTTCCAACTGCACTTCTTGTTCACGCGCAATGGCTTGGCGTTTATTGGCGATCACGCCATTGGAAAGCGCGGTCAAGGCTTCCGCCATTTTTTCTTGAATCAGCGTTCGATAGGCAATTTGTGCGGCGTCACGCGTGACACTCGCTTGTTGGCGTCGCGCCGCTTGCTTACCCCACCAATCCAGTGTTTGGCTTACCCCCAGCGTTACATTCCGGTCGTCTCCTTCGCGTTCAACTTCGGTTTCCATTTCCGGATTGTAGAGTGGTTTTTCCAGCGCATCGGCATCGTAGAATGCGGACTGCATTTTTTCGCGTTCGGCGATGATATCGGGATGCTTGAGGATTTGTTGGTAGAGCCATTGATTCCAGTCCCGCGCGTCATTCTCGCGGCATTGGGCAATCAAGGGGAAATAACTGGCGAGCAACAGTGTGCCCGCCAGGATCATCCTGACGTATTTTCGCAACATAACGATCTCCTAACCGCAGATCGGCTACCCCCCGCAGGGGAATAGCCGATCTGCACTACTTACTTGGCGATAGTGGCGGAATGGCTAGGAGCCGGCTTCGACACCGGTTCGGCGTGGAAGGCAACTTTTACCGTACTGCCCGGTGGCAAGGAGCCGGGTAGCGTGGCAGAAAATTTAACGCCTCCTTTACGTGCTAATTTGGGCGATAGATTGGACGGAACGTAGGAAGTGGTCGTTTCGGCAATTTTATCGCCGTTGGGTGCATAGGTGGCGACATCGATATGACCAAACGGGCGGGGCATGGTCAGGGGTGCATTTAACCGCCCAGAAATAATGACGCCATTATCACCCTCGGAAGCAGTGACCCGATGAAATTCCCATCGTTGATGCGGGGAATCGATGATTTCAATATTGACCGGCGCCGCCCAAACAGCGCTTGCAAACAGCGACAAAGACGCAAATATACCTAAGGTTTTCATTTTATTACCCATTATGGAACCCAAATTAACGGCCGGCCAAATACAACAGCCATGCCTACAACAGCCATATGTCTTCTTAACGAAAATGACGTTGGGTTCAAACAATCGGTGGGCGCAATTCAGGAGTGGATAAGCCGGTGGCGGGATTTAGTGAAAGAGACGCTATGACAGGCGCAGTCTCAGCAAAGAATTGAGAAGCCGACTGCCCAGACACATAGGCGACACCACTGCCATGGCAGTGGCAGCAATGCTGGCACTTTTTGACTTGATCCGACGGGATGTCTTGCTCCAGATTGATGACAGGTTGGACACACTCCGGCGTAGCGACAGCTAGACTACGCTCCAGGTGCCCTTGTACTGGCTGATGAAGCTGATGCACATCAGCCGACGCAAACAGCGTCTGCACCAACAGCAAGAGCATCATTAATGAAGCCAGTAACTTTTTCATTCAATCCGGCATTTCTATTGGTAATAGTGGATTTGGCCAAGTATAGCAAACTTTCAGGCTTGTAGCATTCATCTAAAGACCGTTACGTTTCACTTGGCAACGCGGGAGACCTTCGCTTCAAAGGATAGCTCCTTACAACATTAATGCTCATCCCTTTTGGGGTCACGCAGCAGGCGTAGCCCATTGCCAACGACCAGCAAACTTGCCCCCACGTCGGCAAACACCGCCATCCAGAGAGTGGCACTGCCCATGAACGTCAACACCATAAAAATCGCTTTAATTCCCAACGCCGCAGCGATGTTTTGTTTGAGTATCCACGATGTACGGCGCGACAAGCGAATGAACTCGGGAATCTTACGCAAATCATCATCCATTAACGCGACATCGGCCGTTTCGATGGCCGTATCGGTGCCAGCGGCACCCATGGCGAAGGCAATATCCGCACGCGCCAAGGCAGGGGCATCGTTGATGCCGTCACCCACCATACCCACGCCGTTACCTTTGGTGTTGATAAGCTCGGTAATGAGTTTCAGTTTATCTTCGGGCAGCAGATTACCATGCGCGGTTTTAATGCCGACTTGCTGGGCGATGGTTTGCGCTGTCTGGACGTTATCACCAGTGAGCATCACTGTATCGACCCCCAGCTTCGTCAACTGCTCAATGGCGTCACGGCTGGTGGGTTTCACGGCATCTGCGACCGCATACTGCATCAGAACTTGTGAGCGGTTGGCAAACATGACCACCGATTTGCCTTGTTTCTCCCATTGATCCAATCGCTGCTCGATCGCAGGCGAACACACGCCCAGATTTTCGATTAGACGATGGTTGCCTAGAAAGAACTCAGTGCCGCCAATCTTACCTTGGATGCCTTGCCCCGGCAGTGCAGAAAAATCGTCGATGTCCGCAACGGCCAAGGTAGGTGGCGCGGCATCAACCAGGGCGCGGGATACCGGATGATCCGAACGCGCCGCCAGGCTTACCGCGTGTGCGTGTATTACCTGTTGGTTTTGATGGCGTTGCGCCGTATTATCCATCGCCGCCGTGCTATCCATCAGCGCTGCGCTATCGGTTTGTACCGGCTTACCCTGTGTCAGTGTGCCGGTTTTGTCCAAGGCGATGGTGTGCAAATGCTTGCCACGCTCAAGATAAACGCCGCCCTTGATCAGAATGCCACGCCGGGCGGCTGCCGCCAAACCGCTTACCACCGTCACGGGGGTTGAAATCACCAGCGCACACGGGCAGGCGATTACCAGCAATACCAGCGCCTTGTAAATCCAGTCGTGAACATTGCCAGCGAAAAATAACGGTGGAATGCTCGCGACCAGTACCGCGAGCACAAATACCACCGGTGTATAAATCCTGGCGAATTCGTCGACAAAACGCTGGGTAGGTGCCCGCGCGCCCTGTGCATTCTCGATCGCGTGAATAATGCGTGCCAGGGTGGTGTCCTGCGCTGCTGCCGTCACCCGAAACTCGAATGCGCCGGCTTCATTGATGCTGCCTGCGAACACTTGATCGCCGGGGCCTTTGTCGACAGGAAGGCTCTCGCCGGTAATCGGCGCCTGGTTCACGGCGGATTGGCCCGTTACTACCTCGCCATCCAGGCCGATGCGTTCCCCTGGGCGCACGCGCACGATACTGCTCATAGGCACTTGGCTAACGGCCATCACCTGCCAATCGCCGCCCGGTTGTTGCACCGTTACGCTGACGGGCGCAAGTTCCATGAGTCCTCGAATCGCATGTCGAGCCCGATCGATCGATTTGGCCTCGATCAACTCTGCCACCGCGAACAAAAAAGTCACCATGGCGGCTTCCGGCCACTGCCCGATTAGCGCCGCGCCGGTCACCGCGATACTCATGAGCGCGTTGATATTGAGAGTGCGGTTTTTCAGGGCCACCCAACCTTTCTGGTAGGTTTTCCAGCCGCCGCAGGCAATGGCGATCAACGCCAGGGCGGCTATCCAGACCGGTTCCCCCAAAGCGCTGAATTCGAGGATCTCTGCCACGACAGCCGTCACGCCCGAAACAGCAAGCAGCCACATAGATGGAGCCGGCGACGCTGGAGTGGGAGTCTCTTGAGGTTTCGATGATGCCTCAATCTTTTCCGGCACAAAGCCGAGTTCACGAAGGTTGGCTTCAATCCATGCGGGATCAATATCCGGTGCATGTACCGTTAGCACGCGCTGCACGAGATTGAAATCGAGCTGAAGGATTCCCGGAAATTTACTGAGTTTGTTGCGGATGAGCGCTTCTTCCGTTGGGCAGTCCATCTGCTGAATACGATAATGCAGGTTGGTCGTGTTGGAATGATCTTGGACGGTATCGGCTACCGGAACCGCAGTGGATGTGGAGCAGGGGATTTTGGAATCGCAGCAGTTAGACATGATGCACGCCTTTCGATGGAATCTGTGGCATAGTTAACACCCTGTAGTTACTCCAGGGTCAAGCAGCACGTGCGAGGTGAGGCCATGAAAATTGGCGAATTGGCAAAGCAAGCGGGGTGTCCGGTGGAAACCATCCGCTATTACGAGAAGGAGGGGTTGCTCTCTCCGCCCAGTCGCACGGAGAGTAATTATCGCACCTATTCTGATGTCCATCTGGAACGGCTGTTGTTCATTCGCAATTGCCGCTCGTTGGATATGAGCCATGAAGAGATCCGTTTATTGTTGGCGTGGCGAGACAACCCCGCGCAGCATTGCGGTGAAGTGAATGATTTGGTGGATGAACACATTCGTCATGTCTCCACACGAATTCAAGCACTGCTGACACTCGAAGCGCAACTTAAAGCCCTACGCCAACGTTGCACGCCCGGCCCCGAGCAAGACCACTGCAAAATTCTAGATGGATTGAGTCAGTCTTCGGCGCTACAAGCGAATGATGCCGAGGCTGACAGCCATGTTGCGGCGGTACGTCATTCGCCCACCCCGCGATAGGCGTCAGAGGGTTTTTAAACAAAAAGATGACATAGGGCAAGGATTGGGTTCGACAATACGGCCAAACGGGGCTAGCAATTACGCATTAAAAACCTTAAGCTTAATGATAGATATTATCATTTACATGTAAGGAGTTTTCCCATGCGTCTGGCCCTGCCCTCGCTCACCCTGGCTTTACTCACCGCATCTGGAGTGGCTCAGGCCATCGAGTACCCCATTGGCACGCCTGAGCAGCGTTACGGCATGGAAATCGCTGCCGTCTATCTCCAGCCGATACGCATGGAACCGGAAGGCATGATGAAACCGGCGGAACAATCCGATGTACATCTCGAAGCTGACATCCGGGCCTTGGACATCAATCCAAACGGTTTTGCCGAAGGTGAGTGGATTCCCTTCCTCAAGGTGGAATTCGAAGTGACCAAGAAAGGCTCCAGCGAAAAAATCGCGGGTGACTTCATGCCCATGGTTGCCAGCGATGGCCCCCATTATGGCGACAACGTCAAGTTGTCCGGCCCAGGGGAATATCATGTCAAGTACACCATCTATTCCCCCATGGACCATGAAGGTGGCCATCACTTCGGTCGCCATACCGACCGCCTGACCGGCGTGCGCCCCTGGTTCAAACCTTTCACCGTGGAATGGGATTTCATCTATTCCGGTATCGGTAAGAAAGGGGGCTACTGAGCATGAAGGGTAAGCAGCATGGCCTAGCCGCCGTGACGGGCGGGTTGTTCCTGGTCTTCGGCCAGCCGGTGTTTGCCGCCGATGCCGACGTCTCTGAACTCAAGGCGCAACTTCAAGAAATGACTAAGCGTGTCGAGCAATTGGAACAGACACAGAAAGAAACCGACGAAGCGCTGGAAGATCCCTCCATTTCGGCCATGGAACCGCCCGTCGCAGCGCGGTTGAAGGCAGTGGAGTCACAGGCCAACCGCCAGAAAAAAGCCGCTGAACTCGGTGACAGCCTGGAAGGTATCACTGTGGGCGCGGGCTTGACCATGGTGGCGCAGAATGCCTCCGGCGGCCCTAGCGAGCGGGACGGCGAACTCAATTACCGGGCCGATGTTGAGGTTTCTGTCCCGATGGATTCCCTGGGCAACAGCTCAGAAGCGCAACTGTACGGCCAGTTCCGCATTGGACAGGGGGAAGGTCTGGGAACGTTAGGGACGGCCTTCTCCTCGGCTAACGCCACTACGTTCCAACGTCCGAACACCGAAGCATCTGATTCCACGGTATTGCTCGCCCAGGCATGGTATGGCGTCACACTGCCGCTGCCATTGGGTGGCAACCCCGACCTGGCTCGTCAACATCTCGAATTCAATGTCGGTAAGATGGACCCGTTCGCATTCTTCGACGGTAACGACATTGCAGACGATGAAACCACGCGCTACATGAATCAGGCGTTAGTGCATAACCCACTCCTCGATGTGGGCGGCGACATAGGCGTCGATCAGTTCGGTTTCACGCCGGGGCTTCGCCTGGCCTATGTCAACGAACGTGCCGCGCCGGAATCCTATGGGCTTTCCGTCGGGGTATTCGGATCAGGCCCCGGTGCGAGTTTCTCTGATACGCTGCAATCCCCATTTGTGATCGTGCAGGCAGAGACTGAACAACGTTTTTTTCAAGGTTCGGTTGGCCATTACCGGCTTTATGCGTGGGAAAACGGTCGCAGCACCGATCTGAATGGTGAGGAAGTTCGCCATGCCGGTGTGGGCATTTCGTTGGATCAGCAAGTGCATGATTATACCCGCGTCTTCACCCGTCTCGGCAAGCAACTCAACGGTGAGGTCCGGTTCGATCGGGCAGCGACCGTAGGTGTGGAATTCGGTGGCAGTTATTGGAATCGCGGCGCTGATGCGCTCGGCTTGGCAGCGGGTGCGATGAAGGTGTCAGACGAATTCAATGCGGTGTCAGAAAGCCTGGATGTGGATGCCGACGGAGAGGCCGATTTCGGTTACCTCGCTACCGGCAGTGAGCAGGTGTACGAACTGTATTATCGCTATTTCCTCAATGGCCAGTTGGCGCTTACGCCGTCGGCACAGTATATTCGCCAGCCGGGCGGCAATGCGGAAGCCGATAATTTCAAAGCCGTGGGCCTGCGGGCGCAATTCGACTACTAACACCGTCTCTCGTCTCAACGGTGGGTCAACCCACCGTTGAGACGACGACAAGCACAATCAGTCTTACAGGAGCAATCAAATGCGGATCTGGACAGGCGTTTTACTGCCTTTGATTCTGCTGAGTGGATTTGCACACGCTGACGATGAGATTGTCGAGCGTGCTCTGCACATCAAAGATGGCCGCTTTCAGCCTGAAATCGTTACCGTACCTGCCGGAAAGCGCATCCGTCTTGTGGTGACCAATGAAGGGCCCGGCCCGGAAGAATTCGAAAGTACCACGCTGAGAAAAGAAACCGTTCTTGCGCAAGGCGTGACCCGTAACGTCATCATTGCGCCGCTACGTCCTGGCGAATACTCATTTTTTGGTGAGTTTCATATGGACACCGCCAAGGGGATATTGAAGGCAGAGTAATTTTGAAAGCTGAAGTTCATGCAAAATACGCTGATTCCCGTTAAAGAAATCACTGTTCCATTTCACTCCGAAAGTGTCGGACGTCGCTGGCTGCGCCGTCTGGGCGATGCTATGGCGCGTCATCGCGGCTTCATTCTTGGTTTGCAATGGGTCGTGGTCGTTGTGTACGTCTTTCTGGTGGCTGCGCCCGCCTTCCTGCCTTTGCCTGCCGAAGACGCGCATCTCTGGAACGACCTCACCCGCTTTGCCCAATTTGCTTTCTGGGGCATCTGGTGGCCGTTCGTCATGTTGTCGATGATGCTCATGGGGCGGGTGTGGTGTGGCGTATTCTGCCCGGAGGGTGCCTTATCCGAGTTCGCCAGCCGTCGTGGTCTTGGACTCGCCATCCCGCGTTTTTTGCGGTGGGGCGGGTGGCCATTTGTTTCCTTCGCACTTACCACGCTGATCGGACAACTCACCAGCATCTATGAATATCCCAAGCCTGCCTTGCTGATCCTGGGCGGGTCGACAGTTGCCGCCGTGGTAGTGGGGTTTCTCTATGGGCGTGGCGTGCGCGTCTGGTGTCGTTATTTATGTCCCGCTAACGGAGTTTTTGCGTTGCTGGCCCGGTTGGCGCCGGTGCATTTTGCTGTGAATGAGGTCGTTTGGGTTCGCAGCGGCAAGCAGCGTGCGGTGGACTGCCCGCCCTTACTCGATGTGAAGCACCAGGCGGGATCAGGCGCCTGTCACGCCTGCGGTCGTTGCAGCGGCCACCGCGAGGCGGTGAGCTTGGTTCCACGCTCGATCACTGAGGGGGTACTAACGCTGAAAAACGCGAGAGGCATGAATTGGGAATCCATAACGCTGCTGTTCGGTGTCCTGGGTGTTGCCACGGGGGCGTTTCAGTGGAGCGCCAGCCCGTATTACGTCAAATTGAATATGGCGCTCGCCGCACTGGCAGTAAAGGCGGACATGTTGTGGCTGCTGAACGCCAACGCGCCGTGGTGGCTGCTGACGCATTACCCCGAAATTAACGATGCTTTCACTTGGCTCGATGGCATTTCAATAACGTTGTACATATTGGCGACGGCATTAGCGCTAGGCTTGGGGCAAGTGTTTTTCCTAGCATTGGCACGACGTGTAGTAAGCGGGAGCATTTCTTTTTGGCGGTTGGCGCTCGGCCTTACACCGCTCGGTGGAATTTCTGTATTTCTGGGGCTTTCCATGTTGACACTGAATCAGTTGCGCCAGGACGGAATCGATCTGCCTGGAATCGGTGTTATCCGTGCCGTGCTTCTGAGCGTAGCGGTGGTGTGGAGTCTGTGGATCGTCTGGCAAACGCTTGGAAAAAATGCAGTTGCCATGCAACGACGCCTACTGGCGATGGTGTTCGTCGCGCTGGCGTTGGCTTTGCCTGTCACCAGTTGGGCAATGCTTTTCTTCGTTTGGTGATGCTTTTTTGTTTGATTTCAATGTTATTTAGTTTGAGGAACAACAATGTTGGGGCAGGTCGTTTTCATTGTCTGGCGTGAAAGTATTGAAGCCTTATTAGTCGTAGGCATCCTGTTCGCGTGGCTTCGACAGCATCCACAGCATGCCGCCGGAAGGAAATTTCTTTGGCTTGGCGTGGCCGGAGGTGTGTTGTCAGCGTTCGTTCTGGGCGCGGTGCTGTTATGGTTTGCCGAGCTGTTTGAAGGTGAACGTGAAGACTATTTCCAGATAGCAATGATGCTGATTGCAGCAACGCTCATTGTGCAGATGGTGTTTTGGATGCGTAAAAATGCACGAACATTGAAGAGTGATCTGGAACGGGGGCTTACCCATAACGCCGCTTCTGCGCGCTGGTGGGGAATGGCGCTATTGGTGGTGATCGCCATTGCACGCGAGGGTAGTGAAACGGTGGTGTTTCTGTATGGTATGGGGCTTGCGCAAACAGAGGGCCAATGGGTTAATTTTATGATGTCCGCAATGCTCGGTTTTACGCTTGCTCTGGGGACTTTTCAGCTATTGCAAGTTGGCGGACGGATCTTTTCGTGGCAGCTATTTTTCAAGTTTACTGAGATTGTGCTGTTGCTGCTGGCCAGTGCGATGATCGTAAACAGTGTAGAGCGAATGATCGGATTGAGCTGGTTGCCTGCGTTGGTTGATCCGGTCTGGGATACTTCTGGCATTCTCGATGATGCGGCGAATGTCGGTGGCGTAATCGCCGCTTTGACCGGTTACCGTTCGCACCCTGCTTTAATGTTATTGCTCTTGCTGGGGTGTTATTGGTCGTTCATCGTCATGGGTTTTTATCGTCTCAATAAGTCGACTCTATTAGTGCAATCCTCAGCAAAAAAACTGTGATCAGTTAATTATTTTGCAACATGTGGCATTGAAAACGGTCATACTTTTCAATGGGCACAATGTCGATTGCCGATTCCTTTCAACTCGTTGGAAAAACACAACATGAATAAATCACTGATAAGATCGTTCGTCGTTATCCTCACTTTTTCGGCAACGCCTGCAATGGCGCAGAAAATGATGGATGAAATGAAGGACATGCCGATGAACATGCAGGAGTCTGAGCGGACTGCACATGCTGCCACGGGCAAGGTCATTAAAATGGATGCCAACACTGGCGTTGTCACGTTGGCTCACGATCCGGTCAAGAGCCTGAACTGGCCTGCTATGACCATGGGTTTCAAGGTCGAGGACAAGACACTTCTCGATAAGTTTATTATCGGCAAGACGGTCGATTTCGAATTTATCCAGGCAGATAAAGGTTACATTATCACCACGGTAAAGTGAAAAAGAATCGGGCGATAGCGTGGATTTCGAGTGTCTCAATAAAATCCATTTTGCTATCGTCCGACACTGCGTTATGCGTCAGCGGCCGTGCTTCAACAGACGCCCCCTTCATACTAACGAAAATGTAATGTTCCAGTCGTTTTTTATATGGGTAGCCGACAATACCGTGCCACCGCTTCATCGAGTATTTGCTTCAACGTTTCAGTGTGCGCTTTTGCAAAAGAGTCATGTAACGCGGGCGCAATGTGAAGAAATGCGGTGACGATTTGCTCGTCGAATAAACGTGTCGTACCTTCTTGAAGAAAATGCAGTGCCTCCTGCAGCGGGTAGGGGTGTTTGTAAGGGCGCTTTGATGTCAGCGCATCAAATACATCCACCACAGCAAACAGCCTTGCCATGTAGGGTATCGAATTTCCCGTCAAGCCGTTGGGGTAACCGCTGCCGTCCCAGCGCTCATGATGGAAGAGAACAATGTCCCGTGCCTGCGCTAACCAGGGGGCAGAAGCAATGATGTCTGCGCCGATGAAAACATGGGATTTCATCAAGTTATATTCCTCCTCTGTCAATCGGCTGGGTTTTAGCAAGATGCGATCCGGCACGCCAATCTTGCCCACGTCGTGCAAGAAAGCGCCCACGATCAAACGCTCCATTTGCGGTTGCTTGACACCCAATGCTTCCGCAAGGCGCACCGCATAAAGCGTCACGCGATAATTGTGCAGATCGGTATCTGCGTCTTTTTTTGACACTGCGCTCCCCAGTGAGCGCAAAAGCGAGATGTTACTGTCGAGTAATTCTTGCGCGGCATGCGTGATACGGCGATTAAGCAACATAATTACCGGATAAAGAGCCACAACTGAAATGGTGACGGCGATCACCGCGATGGTCAATATCTCCCAGAGACGTTGGAAATAACTGTTCGCCACCGTGCTATCCACGATATAAATCCCCTCGAAATAGCCGATGATTGTGTTCACGCGCGAAATCACCGGCATTATTACGCGCACATGCATTTGTCCACCCGCCCAGATTTTGTCAAAATACGCGGTACCTTCCGCAGGAAATTCATCGATAGGCTTATTAACGGCGTCCGATACCGTCGAATGTAAGGGTTTCCAGGCGTCCCACAGTAAGTGGTGGTCTGCATCAAATAAACGGATACCTGCAAAGCGGGAATCAGTGAAGGATTGCTTCAAGGCTGGTAAATGCTTTTCAAAGTCCGCAGTTAACGCGAGTTGTGTTTTGCTGTCGCTGAAGTGCCCAACGGCATCGCGGGTTAATGCATGCAAACGTTGGTTGAAATCGGTGAGTTCCCGCATATAGAGCATGCTGGAAAGCGCAATGCACAAGATTATCCATCCCACTAAGAGGCGAATAATCACAAGTTTATGTATAGATGGACTCATCGTTAGACACCCTCAAAAAATAGGTTCCACCGACCACAATACAGGATTGATGAACGCTAAGAATAGACAATATAGGGGTTTTTGGAAGAGAAGCAAAAATACGACGTGCGTTTGCGCTGAAACGCACGTCGTATAGATTATGTGGGAATTACAATTTCGTAATCTTTGTGGTACTTGAAGCAATCATTCGCCATTCTGATATTCACTTTTCAATCTCTGCACCTATTAAGCACTAGCCTGGGATTGAGATCTTTCTCATATTGCAGGGCGTGCCATTGAATACCGGCATGCCGGTGAACTGGCACAGTTTTCTATCACTGTGTAGATAGTTAACATTCACCCCCGGCCTTTTTTTTGCCAGCGTCTGCCCTGTATCGAATTTGTGCCCCCAAAATTGATGAACCATGACAACTCCTTCTCTTATTTCCGGCGTTGTTTTTGCTTTGATTTCGATTTGGCCGGTTTCGGTTTGCAGTTGAATATGATCGCCATCTACAATGCCCAATTTTTGGGCATCCAGGTGGTTTATCACTGCATGATTTTCATCGATTGATTTCATTAACGAGGGTAAATTTTTGCTCCAGGTGTTGAAGGTGGCTAAGCGCCGGCCGCCTGATATCAGTAAAAACGGAAATTGTGCAGTGGGCAGTGGTGGATTTTCCAACGCTTGATGTAAGCCTTTTTTAAAGTCCTCCGGATCAAGAAGAGCGCGCTTGTCCTGAGTTTGTATATGTTGGTTGAAAAAATCCTGTTTGTCTAAACTGCCCATCTCAATTCCATGCTCAGCCTTCTGAAGATTGCGTAGTGAGATTTTTTTATTGGAAAACGGGCTCAGCAAAAGCAGTTGTGAAAAATGGGCTTCCGACAGTCCATTTCCAAATAATTTCAACCCGCGATCAATCAAATCCACAAACTTGTCATTGAGAAAATTCACATCAGCAGCTCTGGAAATGTCCCGCATGATATCCCACTCCGGTCGCGCTTCTCCGCGTGGGTTCACTAATTTTTTTCGCCATTCGGTATAGGGCCGTGGATTGAAGGGTTGAGTAAGAAAATGGAAGCCGCCTTTTTCGTACAATGTGGCGGCGGGTAAATTGTAGTGAGCGAAGGTGCCAGTTTCCGAGCGGTAGATATCGATGCAAACAAGCAGATCCAAACGTTTGAGCGCCTGTTCTACTTTGGCAGCATTCGGAAAGGAGAGAGCAGGATTTCCTGCGATTACAATTAACGCGCGGATTCGCCCATTATCGTCGGATAACACGTCATCTGCAAAAGTGCTTGCCGGTGGCCCGCCAAAGATTTGCGGGTAATGCCCGATGCGGGAGGGAGAGGTATTCTTGTGGCGCGTGAAGAATTTAATCAGTGGAACCGTGTCGAATCCACCCGGATTGTAAAAAAGCCCGCCGGGGCTTCCGATTCGACCGGTGATGCAATTCAATACCTGCACGGCCCACTCCGTCAAAGCGGTATTATAGCTGGTTTGCACGCCGACACGGGTGGTGATAAATCCACGTTTTGCGCTGGAGAATTCGTCGGCTACCGCTTCGATCTGGTGGATCGCCAATCCACATAACTGGGATAGTTGATCGGTATCCAGGGAAGAGGAGAAGGATTTCCACCATTCAAAACCGGAGAGATGTCGGTTGACATATTCGTCATTGTAACGTTTGCGTTCAATGATAATTTTTATCAGCGCCAGCAAAAAAAACAAATCGGTGCCGGGTCTTATCATTAGATGTTGGCTGGCAATTCGCGTGGTTTCCGTCACCCGTGGGTCCACCACGACGACTTTACCACCGTGTTTTTTGATGGCTTTTAAATCGCCGGCGATTCTCGGGCGCCGCTGCAATAACGACATGCCTTGGGTGACGAGTGGATTAGTACCGATCAAGAGCGCGTAATCGGTTTCATCGGCATCGGGTTGCACGATGATGTGCTCATTACCGAACATGCGTTTTGCAACGGCACCGCGATCGGTGTATTCGAGCGATAGCACATTGAAGGAATTCGGTGATCCAAACGCGGAGCAAAGCGTGTTGGCGCCGATCATGGCGCTGGAATCGACGGCATTTCCCCAATAGGTCGCGATAGAAGTGGGGCCATAGCTATCGGCGATGTGTTTCAGACGTTGTCCGATATCGTGTGTTGCTTGTGTCCATGCCACGCGCTTCCATCCGTCGGCGCTGCGTTGCTCTGGATAAAGCAGACGATTATCGTCATTTTGATATTCGGGGATCGCCATACCCTTGACGCACGCATAGCCTTTTGACAGCGGATGGGTCGGATCAGGTCTTACCCTGACAATGCTGTCATTTTCAATGTCAAACTCCAAACCGCATTGCGGTTCACAGGCGCCGAATTTGCAAACGCTTTTTACAGTGGTGCAAGTCATTGGCTTTATCCTTATGTAAAGATTTTATTGAGGAAATTGAAGCGCTGGAGCGTATCTATCAATCCACCGCTAATGCCGTTTGCGATGGTTTTTTAAAGGGGCTTGCCAGTTGTCCCAGATAGTCCTTGGGAAAATGATCATCATCAATCCCGACGGAATGCGCCGTCAGCGGCGTGGATCTGTGTTCATAATACGCCGTACCCAAAACACGATCCCAAATACTGAAAAAGAGCGCAAAATTGACATCACCCGCAGGCCCCTTTAAATGATGAAAACGGTGCACTTCCGCAGTGGCAAAAATTAATTTCAAAGGACCAGTTTTGAAATCCACATTGGAGTGTTGTATCAACAATTGCAGAAAAATACAGGATACCAAGGTAAAGGCAACGTCTTGTGGAATACCGATCAGCAACAGCGGCCCGAAGGCGACCACGGAATCCATTAATTGAAATAGCGGATGTTTCATGATGCCGTTGAAGCCATATAACCGCTCCGGGACATGATGTATTGCATGAAATCGCCAGAAGAACGCATTTTTATGGCTCAGGTAATGAAAGAGCGTGGTGCCCACATCAAAAATTACCACGGCCAGTAGCACTTGCAGGACAAAGGGCCAGGTTTGGGGCCACAGCGAGGGAAAGAGCGCCAGGGAGGAGAGCAGCGGCAGTAACAGGATGCCTGCATAATTCATCGTTTCGTTAACGACAAAGTGCAGACAATCCCGAACGCCATCGCCCGTGGGATGATTCCAGTCCGGGTTGTAGGGTAACAGTGCTTCCATCGTAAAGGAGACAATTAGTGCCAATCCCATGAGGGGGAGGGTGGCGTACCAGGGGTAATCGTTGCCATTTAAAAAGATAATCGCACTGTTGAAGCCGATAAACATCAGGGGAAAATAACCGTATTGAAGTATGTTGCGCATAAGTCCTCCGGTGATGGGATTTGATCCTCATCGTAGTGATGCGCGTGGCTTGGGTGCTTGAACGAATCTGCTGTTTATAGCGTCGCGATGGAGCAGTGGCGGGTCAGATAAGCGTATCGCCCAGGGTGATATGCACTTTAGAGCCGGATGCAAGGATGGCGCTGGGAGGAACCCCCAACATTTCCTTAAAAATCCGCGAAAAATGCGCGCTGTCCGTAAAACCAGCGCTTACTGCAGCCTCGGTTAGATTGTTGTAAGTCAGTGCTTGTTCGATCACGCGACGAATACGCAGCCATAGCCGATAGCGTCGCAGCGGCAGACCCACTTGCTGCTTGAACAGATGCTGTAATCGCGACGCGGAAAGGTGGGCGATCTGCTGCAGCTCTCCGCTGGTGCTGTTCTCCTCGGTATGGTTGTGCAGGAATCGCACTATTTTCTGTATCCGCTCATCGAGCAGAACATTGGGGGTGGGGGTCAGGCCCATACCTTGTAATAGTGCATCCATGACACGTTTGGCGGTGTCGATGGACAGGGGCGTGTTGGTAGCTACCGCTGACATGATTGCATCGCAATTGAAGGTGTTCCACGTCTGAATGCATGCGTACGGTTCCGTGGATACTCCTTGCCTAGCCAGTGCAGTGGCTTCGGGGTCTAGGTAGGCAAATACGCACTGGCTTCCCAGTGTTTCGATCTGGTGCGACGTATCTGATGCGATAAGTGCCGCGCGAACTTCGCGCGGGTGTTCCCACCGTTCGCTGTGGATGCGGAAGGTGCCCTTCAAGCTCGCGCAGATCTGCACGGCGTGGTGTTGATGTGCCTCGTAGTCGATGCTGGGACCGATGTACAAGGCGCGATCCCGCCAAAGGAACAGTTGGTTCATTGTCGGAGACTCTGCTTTGGATAGTGTGAACCATCATCAGGATGATCTTATACGCATGGCGGGAGTCATCCCTGACTCCGTTGCACCCAACCTCCTAACGCATCACGTCACTTGGCCATCTTTTCGTGTTCTGCGGCGAGCATTTCGTACTCTTTCGCCGCCGCTTCATAGGTGCTTGCGAGCTTTTCACAATGCGCCTGCATGGCAACTGGGTTGCCAGGATTTTTGGGATTGAACGATACATAACTATTTTTCATTTTCCGATGATGCTCCATCTCCTTGCGCGCTTCCGCCGCTTTGTCCCGGTAATATTGCACGATGGCTTTATGATGCTCAGGCTTATCTGCCAACTCTTCGATCAAGCGCTCGATGGGTTCCTGGTTCACCTCGGCCAGCGTAATGGCTGGCAGGGTTAGCATCGTGGTCATCAGCACGGTGGACACTAAATTGAACCGTTTCATATTGGATTCCTCACAGGGATATTAAAAAGGGATTAAATGAATGTTGGTTTGATCCAAAATCTCGATATCAGCTTTGCTGACCGATAGGCGGTTTAAAGCGCCTGTCCGGCAGTGGCTCTGAAATGGCAAAGGAGTTATTGTCGATGGCATACTCCGCGATGACCTGCGGGGCGGCGATGGTGTTCGCACTGAAGGTGACGCCGCAGAGCTGACAGCAGGACGCATCACAAGTATTGCTTTGTGCATTGTCGAGCATTGATACCATGCTGTCCGACATGGCACATGGCGTCGCGCCCCGTGTCATGGAAACACAGGCCAACACGCCAGCAAACCCGCGCCAGGGCTGCATAACGATCAAAAACATCATCAACACCAGGGCGATGCGTCTCATGCGTAATGTCGTCTCCATTTATCTCTGCGGCCTGTCGAACGCGCGTCAGTACTGCGTATACACCGCTTGACCGCCGTCGTTTTGAAGCAGCAACACCTGATAGGCTTCCCGCTCACCGCCCTGTTCCATGCCGGGGCTGCCTTTGGGCATCTTCGGCACCGCCAGTCCCTTGGCGTTGGCGGGTTTTTCCTTCAGGAATCGTTGGACATCGCCCGCCGGGATATGCCCCTCGAAGACATAGCCGTCGACGACGGCGGTATGGCACGCCTGAAGCGCTTCGCCTATTCCATATTGCGCTTTGATCGGGGCCAGATCCGCAGGATGCTCCACTCTTACTTTGAAACCCGCTTGCTCCATGTGTTCCACCCATTTTTCGCAGCAGCCGCAACCGGGCGATTTATAGACCGTCATGGCCACACGCCGGTCAGACTCGCTTTTATTTTCCGAAGGCTCGCAGGCAAGCAATAACCAGGACGATACAAACGCCATGCTCAACCAGGCGAATTTACGCATTCTCATCGTCGTTCTCCTCATTGGGGTGGTTGGGGGTGGATATCCGTGGTCGCCACCTCCTCGCTGAACACATCGTCGGACGCACGCCGCGACCAGCGTTTGCGCAGCAGGTGATAAGCCACGGGAATCAGGAACATCGACAACAAGGGCGCGGTGATCATGCCGCCGACCATGGGCGCGGCGATGCGGCTCATCACTTCGGAGCCGGTGCCATCGCCCCATAGAATGGGCAAAAGACCCGCCAGGATCACCGCGACCGTCATGGCCTTGGGCCGCACGCGCAGCACCGCGCCTTCGCGGATGGCGTCGTCCAGCACCTCGGGCGTTAATGGCAAACCGGCCTTTTCACGGGCTTCGATCGCATGCCGCAGGTAAAGCAGCATCACTACGCCGAATTCCGCCGCGACACCCGCCAGGGCAATAAAGCCCACGCCGGTGGCGATGGACATATTGAAACCCATCGCATAGAGAAACCACACGCCGCCGGTTAATGCAAACGGCAGTGTCGCCATGATCAGTAACGCCTCATCGAAGCGGCGGAAGGTCAGATACAGCAAGATCAGAATAATCAACAGCGTGACCGGCACCACTTTCTTGAGTTTGGCATTGGCGCGTTCCAGAAACTCAAATTGCCCGGAATAGGTCACGCTCATGGCGGGATCGAACTTGACTCGCTTGGCAATCGCTTTTCTTAAATCCTCAACGGTGGATGCCAAATCACGACCGCGCACATCGACATAGATCCAGCCCGACAAACGCGCATTTTCACTCTTGATCATCGGCGGACCGTCACTGATCGAAATTTTGGCTAGCGTACCGAGCGTTATCAGCTGCCCACGGTCAGTCACAATGGGCAGGCGGCGCAAATCTTCCACAGAGTCACGCAGTTCGCGCGGGTAACGCACATTGATTGGGAAACGCGCCAGCCCTTCAATGGTTTCACCGATGTTTTCCCCACCAATGGCAGAACTCACGATCGATTGCACATCGCTGATATTCATGCCATAGCGGGCAGCGAGGGTACGATCAATCGTGACATCAATGTAACGCCCTCCCGTCAAGCGTTCCGCCAATGCCGAGCTGACACCAGGAATGGTCTTGGCTACCCGCGCTATCTCCGCCGCGACGCGCTCGATGCTGGCAAGATCGGTGCCTGCGACTTTGACGCCGACCGGACTTTTGATGCCGGTGGCCAGCATGTCGATACGGTTACGGATGGGGGGCACCCAGATATTGGTCAGACCAGGTACTTTCACCACGCGATCCAGTTCCTCCGTCAATTTGTCCATGGTCATGCCGGGGCGCCATTGCTCGCGCGGCTTGAAGCGCAGGGTGGTCTCGAACATCTCCAGCGGCGCCGGGTCAGTGGCGGTTTCCGCACGTCCCGCCTTGCCGAATACGGTTTCCACTTCCGGTACGGTTTTGATCATGCGGTCGGTGAGCTGCAGGAGTTCGCTGGCTTTGGCGGCGGAAAGGCCCGGCAATGCCGAGGGCATATACAACAGATCGCCCTCATCGAGCGGCGGCATGAATTCTCCCCCCAGGCGCGCCAATGGCCAAAAGGTGCTGGCAAATACCAGCGCAGCAACGACCAGGGTCAACTTGGGCCACTGAAGCACCGCGTTAAGCAAGGGGCGGTAGACTACGATCAACCAGCGGTTCAAGGGGTTCTGCGTTTCCTTGGGGATTTTGCCGCGTATCCAAAAGCCCATTAACACTGGGATCAACGTCACCGACAGGCCAGCGGCGGCGGCCATGGCATAGGTTTTGGTGAAGGCCAGCGGGCTGAACAGGCGGCCTTCCTGCGCTTCCAGCGTAAAGACGGGAATGAACGAGAGCGTGATGATCAGCAGGCTGAAAAACAGCGCCGGCCCCACTTCGGCGGACGCTTCTGCCATGACCCGCCAGTGCGCGTTACCTTGCAGTCGTTCGCCGGGGTGTTGTTCCATCCAATGTTCGATTTTCTTGTGGGCGTTTTCGATCATCACCACGGCGGCATCGACCATCGCGCCGATGGCGATGGCGATCCCGCCCAAGGACATGATATTGGCGTTAACCCCTTGGTAATACATGATGATAAACGCCATCAAGATTCCCAAGGGCAACGAGATAATGGCGACTAACGCCGAACGCAAGTGCCATAGAAAAATCGCGCACACTAAAGCGACCACGATGAATTCTTCGATGAGTTTATGGGTGAGGTTTTCCACGGCGCGGTCGATCAATTGCGAGCGGTCGTAGGTGGTGACGATTTCAACGCCTTTCGGCAGACTCGGCTGCAACTCTTTCAATTTGGTGTTCACGGCAGCGATGGTTTCGCGCGCATTTTTGTCGGAACGCAAAATAACGACGCCGCCAACGGTCTCACCTTCGCCGTTGAGTTCGGCAATGCCACGGCGCATTTCCGGCCCTAATTGCACGGTCGCCACATCGCTCAGACGTATCGGCACCCCCGTGTCGGAGACGCCCATCGGAATGGCGCGGAAGTCATCCAGGCTGCTCAAATAACCGCTTGCACGCACCATGAATTCGGTTTCCGCCAATTCCAACACTGCACCTCCAGTTTCCTGGTTGGCGTTGCGAATGGCGCTGATGACCTGCGCATGGGTGATCCGAAAAGCCGCCAATTTTATGGGATCAATCAGCACTTGATATTGCTTGACCATGCCGCCGATGGCGGCCACCTCGGCAACATTCGGCAGCGTCTTCAATTCGAACTTCAGAAACCAGTCTTGCAGCGCGCGCAGTTGTGCCAAATCGTGTCCGCCGCTTTTATCGATCAAGGCGTATTCGTATATCCAGCCGACGCCTGTCGCATCCGGCCCCAGCGCGGATTTCGCTGTGGCGGGCAAACGGCCCTGGATCTGATTCAAATATTCGAGCACGCGCGAGCGTGCCCAATAAAGATCGGTGCCATCTTCGAAAATAATGTACACGAAGGAGTCACCGTAGAAGGAAAAACCGCGCACCGCTTTGGCGCCCGGCACCGACAGCATTGTCGTGGTGAGGGGATACGTCACTTGGTTTTCCACGATTTGCGGCGCCTGGCCGGGGTAACTGGTGCGGATGATGACTTGCACATCCGACAGATCCGGCAAGGCGTCGATGGGCGTGTTTTTGATCGACCACACGCCCCAGGCAGCGATAAAAATCGTCGCCAAGAGCACCAGAAAGCGGTTCACGATCGACCAGTGAATCAGCTTCTCGATCATGGCGTCGCTCCCGCTTTTTCAATGGTTTGAATCTCAAATTCGCCGTTACGCGTGGTGAAGGCGAACGTGACGTGATCCCCTGGTTTAAGTGACTCCACCTGTGCCGGATTGGGGAGGGTAAAAGGCATGGTCATCGGGCCCCAATCCAGCGAGGGAATCGGGCCGTGACTTAAAGTGATCGTATTGCCTGCAATCGACTTGACCGTCGCTTTGCCACGATGCAATTCCGCAGGGTTTTCCATGTTGGAAGTGTCTTTCATATCACCAGTCTCCTCCACGTCCTCAGCAGGAGAGGCTTTTTGATCGCTCGGTGCATCCAGCTTTGCCAAAACGCCCATCAAACTGGCTTCCGAGTCAATGAGGAACTGGCCCGACGCGACGATGGTCTGCCCCTCATCCAGCCCCCTCAGGATTACAGTTTTCCCCGAGGATTCCGGCCCAATTTCCACTTCCACGGGAAGGAACGTACCTTCGCCTTTGTCCACGATCACCACATCGCGTTTGCCGGTGCGGATAACGGCTTCCGTGGGAACCCATAAAAGCGCCTCATCGTTAGCCGTTTCGATACGGGCTTGCGCAAACATGCCCGGCCGCAAACGACGATCGGGATTGGGAAATTCGGCACGCACTTTCAACGTGCGCGTATCGGCATTGGTTTCCGGCAACACAGTGATCACACGGCCAGCAAATTTATCGCCGGGATAGGCGCTAAAACGCGCCTCCAGCGTTTGCCCCGTTTTTACGGACGCGGCCTGCGATTCCGGCACGGCGATCTCCAGCCACACGGGGTCGATGCCGACAATCTGGGCGAGCGTCATCCCCATCCCGATGGACATGCCGGTACGCACGTCCAGTGTCTGTATCATGCCGTCAATAGGACTCGTTATTGTAACAATCGTGTGCGGCTTCCCCGAGCGTTCCACTTTGCGGATCAATTCATCCGGCATGCCCAGCAATTGCAGGCGTTGGCGCGAGGCATCCAGCAACTCAGGTGTGCCGTTATTGCGCAGTGCCAGATATTCCAATTGCGCACCCGCCCAATCAGGAATTAACAGATCCGCCAAGGGTTCGTTTTTCGTCACCACATCGCCCTGCGCGTGGGCATAGACGCGCTCCACGAAGCCATTGCTTCGGGTCTGCACGATAGCAATATTACGCTCGTTGAACATGAGTGAACCGACCGCCTCCATGGACTGAGATAACACCATGCGTTCGACCACCGCGCGGCGTAGGGCCAGGTTTTGTTGCACGCCAGGGTCTATTTTTACACCGGCGGTGTCGACTTCATCCGCATATTTCGGTACCAGCTCCATGTCCATGAAAGGGGATTTGCCCGGTTCGTCAAAATGTTGGTTGGGCACCATGGGGTCGTACCAATACAGCACTTTTTTCTCCGCGTCAGCGGTGACTGGCGTGTCCGCAGTAACCTCCATGGTCATGGATGGCATTTGCGCCATGTCATGTCGGTGCGCTGACCAGAAGCCCAGGGCTGCACTCGCCGCAGCGACTACGGCGCATAAGAACAAGGTTTTTGTCGTACTCACGGTAATTCTTCTCCATAGAAAATCTGTAACTGTGCAGCCACCGCGTGGTGTTTGCCTTCGAGTTTGATCGCTTTCAAGCGTTGATCGATCCAGTCGCGCCGGGATTCCAGTACCGCGTTTAAAGTGCCCGAGCCGGCACGATACGCAGCCAATTGCAACGCCATCTTTTCGCGTGCTAACGGAATACCTTGGCTGCGCAAACGGTTCAGTTGGCGCGCCAGCATCGTATGTTCGGCAAGCTGCCTGTCGAGTTTGGACCAGTGCATGCGGGCCATGGCCTGTTGTTCCGCATCCACGCGATCTAGCTCGTGGCGTTTGGCATTGATGTTAGGTTCCTGGCGTTGTGCAGTAAAAAGCGGTAAATCCACGTTCAATTGCAGCGAAACCATGTCGCCAAACGCCTCTCCGCGTCGTGCATAGGCGAACTCCACGCCCCAGTCAGGGCGTTTGCCGGCTTTGGCCTCTTGCAGTTCGGCGTCGGCCATGCGGCGCATGGAGTCGAAGACGGCAACCTCAGGATGAACGCGCAAATGTTGCTTGATGCGTGCGGGATCAAGGACGACAGCAGGTGCGTCACCGGCTAGCGCCGCATTGGCAGCCTCGCCCAACCAGCGGCGCAGACGCGCGATGGCGTCGGCTTGCTGCCGTCGCAATTCGTCGCGGCGATCCTCGATCTCGATCATTTCCTGACGTGGTGTGAGTGCGTCGGCGGGCATGGCTTTGCCAGCGGCGACTTGGGCTTTGATGGTGTCCTCAAACAGCCGGTTCTCCTGCTCCAATTCGTCGAGCAGGGCGAAACGCTTTTCCACGTAATAGCGTTCTATCCAGGCACCGGCCGTTTCCCGCCGTACATGCAGACGCTCCAGCTGAAGCTGGACGTTATCCCGGTCCGTCAACGCCTGCGCTGCCTGTTGGCGCGCGCGGCGTTTGGAAGCGTTGGGAATATCCTGCATCACGCCCAGCTTTTGCATGGTCATGAAATCGGCAGTGAGACTGCCGTTGTCGGGCCCCGAGATGGGAAAATTATCGATGCCGACAAACGCCTGGGGATCGGGCAGTTCATCGGCGGGAAGCGCAGCCGCACGCGACGCGGCCACGCGGGACGCCTGTGCGGCCAGGTTAGGGGCATGCTGTTCGGCAAGGTCCAGCGCGGCGGAAAACGTTAACGGCGCCGCCTGCGCAAGGTTAGCCAGCCCCCAGGCGAGGGCCAGCCCAAAAATTCGAGATGGAAACACAACCAACTCCTGACAAAGATCGAATCTGTGCGATGAAAAACCAGACACAGCGCAGGGTTCAGCGAACTCCACGAGGCCTCAGTTCAAATCGCGTGACTATTTTGGGAAGGAGACGTCAGGAGTGAGAACGTGGCGGGCGCCACAAGGAATCGAGCAGATGGGAGGAAATGGCGGGGGCTTGCCAGCGCACGACAATATACGCGGGCGCAAATAGGGTTGGCGCTAACGCCGCAGCAGGGGCGGGAGAGCAACTCGGGGAGGCGTTGCATTCCTGGCCAGTCTTGCAGATATCCTTTTTCGTTACGGACTTAGCCGCTTTGACGGGGTCGCAACAGTCTTTGATCACGCCTTTAGCTTTGATCAAACCTTGAGTTATCGACGGGGCCATATCATCGACGTTCATGAAGCAGCGCTTCGCCACGCCGACATCGGCGAACGCTGACAGCGGAAGCGTCAACGTCAGCAAGGCGACTAAAGCAAGGCGAAAGTAATAGCGCATCAGATATCGGTCTTATTGAGTTGCCGGGTGACTCGTGAATTATAGTACCAACTTTAACACGCTACCAGAAGCAGTGTTGTCCTCATTTGTCCTCATAGTGTTTTTCGTTGATGTGCCCCCATGAATTCCGCCATGACGGCTTACTTTTTTTCTCTTTTACTGGCCGTGAAATATTCTGTTTCTAATACGGGATGTTCTTCCAGTCACAGATTCTGACTCAAACACGCAATTGAAGGGGCTTGATCGCACTTATTAGAGTTCGCGCTTCAGTAACTCCTTGGGCAACACTCGCGGGACAGCCCGGCGTAAGCAGCCAAGTAGGCAATAACCCGTGGGCGTCAGATCCAAGTGTACCCCGCACGATGAACCTCCCGAGTGGCAGTGTCAAATGGCTATGGCTGATGTGAATCAAAACAAGTTCGGCACAACCAAACATTACAACAATGTAACGTGAATTTCTAAGAGGAAAATCGTAGATTCAACGGTGATGTAAAACGATTTTTGGTATCGCCACCTTGCGATCCCTGATGTTTTAGTATGTTGATCAATCATTCTCGGAATGCTTATGCAAATGGCAAGGCATTCACAGCAGGAGCGGTTATGCGCGCAACCTGTTCATTAAATGTATCGCTTTGGTTAGCGCTTCTTGCGCTCGGCATTTTCGCTAACCATCACACAAGCGCGCAAGAAATTCCCACCGTTGAAGATTCTGACGTTCTCACTTACAAAGAAGTGAAGACGATAGATCGTTGGCCATTTCAACTTATCGTACAGGATAATAGCGGCGCTGAATTTGTTTTCGTGCACGTCTACGAGGACGAAGACAAAAACGCCTACATTTCAGGCCGCATCAAACGAAAACGCGGATTCAGGGGGGAGGGCGGCTATGTAGCGTTGGCGTTCGTTCATGAAAAAAGCGTGTATTTTACAGCGTTATCGCACTATGTCGGCACCTTTCGCGCGTACAAAAATCGTCGCCTGGGTTGGCATTTCCGCATCGACCTGCCAAGACTCCCAAACCCCGGTGACACGATCAGATTGACTTATTTTGTACGGGATAAATACCAATAAATTGAATGCATATCAACGCGACAGGCGCCGCGCGATCGCCTCCAACGGCTTCAATCCCGAACCGAATTTCGCCATGGCCTCCCGGTGTTGACGAAGTTCACTGTAGGGCAGGTAGCGTAAATCCAGTTGGCCAATTTGGCTAAACGCGGGCCTGTTGATCTGTGCCCGTACCTCGTCTTCCCGATCATCCGGTGCCACCAGAAAAAAATGCGAAGTAGCTCTTTCCGGCAAGCCTAAGGCCAAATCGAGCATGCGCACGATACCGGAATAGATGCTGGTGCTGTGTTCCACCTCAAAGGACGCTTCGACCCGTTCACCGCCCGCATCCAGCCATAAAACGTCGATCAAGCGGATGCTGTCCACCGCGTTGGATGCTTCCAGCCATGTAGGTAATTTAGCGAGGCAGGCATCACCAAGACGGCCGTTACCAAAGGCACGGTTGCGATCATTATTGGCGATCCACACCTGGAAACCCAGTGCGAAACCCAAATCGCGCAACCAGCCTTGGATTTCGGTGTGGGTATGATCGGAGACTTGCGCGGCGTTAAGCTGCTTGGCAAAGCGGGAGGACTCCTCTCGCACCTGCGCCAAATCCTTTCGCCAACGTTCGAGGTGATCGGCGTCATCTGCGCGTGGCGGCGCGCTGTATCGTTCGGCGCCGATATCGAAAAGCAATCCGCCGATGCAACCCAAATCATTGGAGAAATGTCGGGAGTACTGCTCATTGAGCGCTAAGATACCCTGACGCATGGCTAAAAACTCTGTCCACCGCCCGAGTTTGACATTGGCCCCCGTGAGGGCATTATAGCCCTTCACGATAGCGGTATTAAAGGGCGGGATTAGCGTGGGATGCAGAAAATAAAGCAGATTGGCAACCGCTGGCCCCAAGCCTTTGATGGCATGCTGATCGAGCTGATGAACCGCCGTAATCAAGGCCGCCTCCTGATTGCAACAGGCACAGGTATTCAGAAAACGTGCGAACGCCAGTTGATTGGCCGCATTTTCATAAATATCGGGTATTCGCAACTTGGGTTTCCAGAGAAAGGCGTGATCGGCGCCTTTGAACAGTTGGCGTTGCTCTGCAATAGAACCCACTACGGTTTGCAGGGACGACCCTTGATAGCGATTACCGAATTTTCCGGCCTCGATTTCGCTGACGACCACCTGCAAGCCACGGCGAATCGAGCGAAAGTTCTTGAGCCGCTCCTCCCAAAGAAACCAGGTCTGGTAGGTGCCGTGGGGATCTTCTTTCCAGCGTAGGATCAATTCGTCAATGGGGGCGGACATGTCAACCGTGTGGCGTCAAAAACAGTGGAGAGGAAGTCAGTGGCCATTGTGCAGTTCTCGAATGGCTTGCGCAAGTACAGGGGTGATGTCGATTTGATTGGAGGGGTGAGGAATGGTGTTGGTGGTAATGACTTTATCGGCGGCAATCTGCAAAATCGGAAAAACATTATTGGAAAATAAGCCATGCACCCCGATACAGACGGCTGGCGCAAATGACAAGCGCTTTAAATGTGTCAAGGTTTCGAGCATGGTATGGCCGGAGGAAATAATATCATCGACCAATACAGGCGTGTGACGCGCCCAACGGTCAATATGAGGCACACTGACCTCCACATCGTTATCGCCATGACGTGTTTTTTGCAGCACGGTGTAAGGCGCGCGCGCAAGGGTGGCGACAGTCGCGACCCATTGTTCGCTTTCACTGTCAGGACCGATCAGCACTGGGTGTTCGATATGCTGGGAGATATAGTCCGCAATTAGCCCGGTCGCATGGGCAGCAACCGTCGGAATAGTGTAGATCTCACCAAGAGCATGATAACGGTGCAGATGCGGGTCTATCGTCACCAACCAATCAAAATGCTGGCCGATGATGTTGGCGAAATAGCGTGATGTGATGCCTTCCCCCGCTTGGAATCGCGTATCCTGGCGCATGTAGGGTAAATAGGGGGCGATTAGCCCAATAGAGCCCGCACCAAGATCCCGCAAGGTTTGCGCAAACAGTAGCAACGACAAGGTGTGATTGTCGGGGTGCGACAAATTAGCGAGGATGGCAACAGAGGCGCCGGTTATCGGTGTCTCGCAACGAAAGTAGGATTCTCCGTCAGGGAAAATATGATGCACGATCGTTTGCGCTTTGGCACCTAATGCGCCGGTTAATTGGCGGTGTAACGTTGCATCCGCCAGATGGTTAAAAACCAAATCAGTATTCATAGCAACCCCTATCAGAACGGAGAAATCGTTTCACCCATCTCAGCCACATGAGCATCGATGTCCAACTGCTCCCGCAGGTGAATGCGCATCTGATCCGCCGCCTCCGGTTCTCCGTGCACGAGAAAAACACGTCCGGGAAGTATCGGCGTCTTTTTAAGCCAATCAATGATCTCGGCATAATCCGCATGCCCGGATAAACCGTTCAGAGAGTACACGCGTGCCCGCACCTCATAGTAACTGTTATGGATTTTCAGTGCGGTTTCCCCTGCAGCAAGACGGGCCCCGCGTGTACCACCCGCTTGATAACCTGCCAGCACCACGCTATTGCGATGATTTCCGATCAGGCGCTTTAAGTGGTGGAGAATACGTCCGCCGGTGATCATGCCAGATCCCGCCAGAATGATATGGGGATAGGTGATTTCATTGAGCGATTTGGAATCTTCTACACTGGTTAAATACCGGGTCCGTCGGCACATGGCATGGCATTGCGCTTCGTCGAGGCGGTGGAAACTTCTAAATCGACAGTAGATATGCGACGCATCAATTGCCATCGGGCTGTCGAGAAAAACGGGCATATCGGGAATACGCCGCTGGGCCATGAGCGAGTCCAGCATATGCTGCAAGGTTTGCGCGCGGCCCACGGCGAAACAGGGTATGCTGACGACGCCCCCCAGGTTCGCCGTTTGGTTGACGATGTCGGCGAGCGTATCCCAGGGCGAGGTGGATTCATGGCGACGATTGCCATAGGTGGATTCGAGAAACAGCGCATCACACTCGGGTAACGGTTCTGGCGGATTCATGAGAATATCGTCAGGCCGCCCCACGTCGCCCGAGAAGATAACACGCTTACCCTTGTGCTCGATGACGACGGCTGATGCGCCGAGAATATGTCCCACCGGATGGAGATGTAAGCGCAAGTCACCAATTTCAATGGGGTCAAAGTAGTCGTGCGGCGTCAAGGATTTCAGGGCGGCGACGGCCTGTTTTCGGTCATAGAGGGGGAGCGCGGGCTGATGTTTGGATGTCTTATGTTCATTGGCGTAGCGTGCATCCTCTTCCTGGATGTGACCGCTGTCTGGCAACAGAATACCGCATAGCGCTTGGGTGGCGGGATGGCAATACACCGGGCCGATAAATCCCTTCTGGCAGAGCACCGGTAAATATCCGCTGTGATCCAAATGTGCATGGGTCAGCACGATGGCATCCAGCTCGGCTGCATTGAAAGGCAAGGGCGCACGATTTTTCTCACGCAAGGTTTTATAGCCTTGAAACAAGCCGCAATCGATCAGTACGCGGGCTTTTTCGGTGGTCAGCAGAAATCGCGAACCGGTTACGGTTCCGGCTGCGCCTAGACATTGAATTTTCATAAAAATCCTACTTATCAGGTCACTTTATTGCTTCATGGTCGAGGCAGGCATGGGTGCCGGGAAAATGCATATCAATTTGCCGCATCGTTTGATGAAATTTATCGTTATCCTTCTTGCCGTGCAGATATAACATCGCCTGTTGATATAAGGCATGGGCACGCTCAAATTTCGGTTTGCTATCATCCTGCGAGATGTCGTGATAGATCTGGATATATTTATCTACGTCATTTTTAGCAATAGCCTTGCGCGCTTCCGGTAATAAATCGTCCTCGCCGTTCTTGCAGGTGCTGTAAAACATATGACTAGCATGATGTTCCTTTTCAATTTGCTTTACTCTTACCTGTAAATCCTGGTAGGCCGCTGCAAATTCCGATGCCGTATAGGTAATGGCCAATAGCGGCACAGTGACCTGGCAGCCCGCCAGAACCAGCAGCATAATGAAGACCTTTAGCGTTCTTGCCATGGGTAACTCCTCTTTATCGATGGTTGAAAAAAGCGTTAAGCGAACAGTTATTTCTTAGCGTGGCGAGACAGTTTTTTTGCAGCAGTGACTCTGGTGATGCGCATTGTCGCGCGCGTTTTCCTCCGTAAAGCGATACAGGCCTAATTTGATGTCCTGCCACCGGGTTTGGTGGGGACAAAAACCTTTGTCGTGGAGGACAGACAGCACTTTGTCGATATCAAGGCGCAAGGCATCATAGTGGAGTGTGAGTAGCTTTCGTTTGATGTCCAGGGTTATCTGCGTCACACCCGAGAGTTCATTGAGTGCATCCATCAGGATCGGCGTGTCGCCGGAGGCCAAGGTTTCCAGTTTGATGTGACGTTTCATGAGGAAATTTTCGTTTTCGCCAAGAGTGGGGGGTGTCAGTCGCTCGCGTATCGATCTCGGTTGATATTTCATACGGCTGCTTGGCTATCTGAGCGCTTTCTGAATTTTGGAATAAACGCAGGCGTTTTCTCTTTATAGCGTAGGTATTCTTCGCCAAATTCATTGATCGCGTCGATCTCTTCGCGTTGAGATAAACGTACGTAAATCCAAGCCATGAACGGAAACATTACCAGGGTGGGGAGTGTTGGCCATTGCAGCAGGAATCCAAGCATAATAACGATAAAGGCAACATATTGGGGATGACGTATATGGGCATAAAGCCCCGCGCTGGCGAGCTTTCTTTCTCGTTGCGCTTTATGCAACACCTTCCATGCTGACGACAAGATAACGAATCCCCCGACAACAAGAACGTTACTCATGATATGCAGCACATCAAAATGCGGATTACCCTCCAAGCCAAGCAAGGTATGGAGCAGGTGGCCGTTCTCGTGGGAAAAGATGTTCAGTTGGGGATAATGCGTCTGCAACCAACCGGAAAACAAATAAATCGTTAGCGGAAAGCCATACATCTCAGTGAATAACGCAACGACAAAGGCGGAAAAAACGCCTAGACTGCGCCAGTCGGTCGTGCGTTGAGGCTTAACAAAACTGAAGGCAAAAAATATGAAAATGGCGGAGTTCAGAATCACTAACGTCCACAATCCATAAGCGGCTTCATGTTGCATGGGCAATGATCCTTGTGATTACCGATGATTATGTTCGTGGTGTTTTTTTTGTGCGTCTTCATAGCCGCGCCGGTAGTCGTCGCTTAAAGACGAATCATCTTTCGATAAATCGTTCGGATCATGGTTGCCATGCTGGTGACCACCGTGCATGAATAAATGCATCAAGGGGCAGGCGAGCACCAACAAATAAGGTAAAAAGGGAAAGATGTGTTCCCGGTGCTCGATCAACAGAAAATAGGTGGCGATGGTGATCAAACCAAGTGCGGCAAAACCTTGGGGTGTCTTCCAGAATGATTTCTCTTCTTTCATGCGATGTTCTCCTGAAGAGAGCCTGCCACGGCGTGGCATTTATGCTGTCAAATTTGTAACCAGCTTAGTTGATGCGAGGAATACGGAATGATGACATAAATCAAACCGGACCTCTCATTACAAAAATGTAATCTGTTCGCTTTGTGTCGATAGCGCGATTACAAAAATGTAATCGTGTCAAGCCAGGTGTAGCGTTGCGAGATCCTGATCTAATATCTTAGGGGTACAAAGTTTGACAAAGGTCAATTCTGCGCACGGAATCCGAAACATTACAAATTTGTAACGTGAATATCAGGAAATGCTTGCGTAAATTCACTAGTGCCACAGCGTCGCTTTGGCATCAATCCAAGGAGAGACCCTTATGAAACACAAATTTGTAATGTTAGCCCTGGTCGCAGCGTTAGCGCTTCCCACCGTTTCAAATGCGGAAGAAAACAAAATGGACCCTGAAGCGACACAACAGCGCTTGGAGGAGGTGCACCAACATTTGATGAAAATGGAATCCACCGTTGAGAAAATGCAAAGTGCCAAGAGCGAATCTGAGCGCAAACAACTTATGAACGAGCACAGCGCGATGATGGACAAAGGCATGGCGTTGATGGACGACATGCATAAGATGGATCAAATTCAGCGCCGGGGTTGCACGTTTCACCCAAAACAAACACCCCCCATGATGTGTAAACAGCCGCAAACCCCGCAGGGTGCAGAACTCGATCTGATGCAAATGATGCTACGCATGATGGTGCAACAACGTGCCTACGACGCCAGCGTCAGCAAAGGGTTGGAGCAGTAACGCTCGTGCTAAGGTGTGCCGACGACAAGTGGGCAGAGACGGGGAGGTTATACGTTCAGGCTTTCAGTTTTTGATGATATGAAAGCGACGTCTCTGCTGCTCTGGTAAAGCATGAATATTCTACCTTCGAGGCGAGGTGTAAGGTGCGGTCTTCATCGTTGCGTTACTGGCATTGTCGTGTCGCCACAACGCTTGCGTTTACGACACTATTGATCGGCGCAAGCCCCTTGATAGCCGAGGAACGTAAACTTTGGCAGGTCGATCACGTCGTGCAAATGGCCCTGGAAAAACGCCCGGAAATTACCGCTGCGCGGGAACGCGTGGAAGCCGCACGCGCACGACCCGCGATTGTGTCAGCGCTGGAAGATCCCATGCTTTCACCTTCCATCGATCATTATCCCTTTGATGTCATGAAAAACGAGGCGCCCGCCGCCATAGAAGACACGGAGATGGAGGGTGAACCGGAAGCAATGCCGGCAACAACGAGCGATGACAATGGTCGTTACGATTGGAATATCAGCATCGAGCAACGATTTCCCCTATCCAAAGTACTCTCCCACCGTCGTGACGCCGCTGTGGCCGACATATCGAAGGTTGACGCCGAAGCGGAACGCACGGCGCTTGAGATCGAATTGGATGCCGTATCCGCCTTTTACATGCTCAATGAAAAACGCCGCATGGCAAATGTGGTGGACGAGCAAATCAAGCTTGCGCACCAATTCGTCAGTGCGGCCAGCGGGCGATACAGTGCCGGTAACGGCAACCAGTCAGAAGTGCTGCGGGTGGAGGTGGAGGTTGCACGGCTGGAGTCCTCACGGCGAGCGTTACAAGAAGAGATTCGCGCGGCGGAAACCATGCTTAATACCAGCGTAAGTCGCGCGCCCGAACTGCCGGTGCCGGAACTGGTATTACCCGCGCTGGATGCGCCGATTCCGCCGAAAGACAGCGTGGTAACGACCGCCTTGACACGACGTCCGGAACTGCGGGTTGGCAATGCGGAAATCGCCCGCGCGGGGGCAGACATCAAAGCGATGCAAGCCATGTACGCCCCCATGGGTATGGTGCGTTTGGGGTATTCCTCGACCATGGCCGAAGGGCGTGGCGCCATGCTGATGGTGGGCGTCAGTTTACCGATCTGGCGCGAAAAACTTCGCAGTGGTGTGTCCGAGGCTCGCGCCATGGAACGCATGGCCCGCGCTGATTACGAAGGCATGCTGCGGATGGTGAAGGGAGAAGCGGTAGCCTCCCGCGACCAGCTCAGCGCTGCACAGATTCAGTATTTGACCTTGCGCGATGAAGTTGTCCCCCGCGCCCGACGTTTAATAGGCCCCACGCTGTCGGCATACGCCTCCGGTCAAGGTAGTCTGCTGGCTGTCATCGAAGCCGCACAGGCGCTATGGGGGGTGCAGGCCGAAGCCGTGATGGCGGAATCCACGCTGGGTCTGGCCTGGGCCCGCTTCCATCGAATGATTGGTATCACCAAGGAATTACCGCTATGACGACTTCTCCCAAAACCGCTTTCAACCTGCGCACCCTGGTGATGGGCGGTCTCGCCGGGGTATCTCTCATTCTGGTTTTGGCATTCATCCAGCATCTGCGGCACGGGTGGCCGTTTTCAATTCATCATGATGTCGCGTCTGGTCAGCAAAGCTCACCTGGCCAAAGCATGCCTAATCATGCGTCCATGGGAAATCAGGCAGGTGGTGGGCAGGCAGGCACGAAGGAGACGCGTGTTCCCGTAACCATCGACGCGAGCAAGGCACAAGCCATCGGTGTGCGTCTGGAACGTGCCCGTCGTGAAGCGATCACTCAGCCGTTACGTGCGGTTGCGACCGTGGTGCCCAATGAGTCCCTAGTCTCACACGTGCACACCCGTGTCGCGGGTTGGTTGGAAATCCTCTACGTCAACACCACCGGCCAGGTGGTGAAAGCAGGTGATCCGGTGGCCGCTGTGTTTTCGCAAGACCTTTACGCCACCCAGAAAGAATATTTGGCGGCCCTGCAAGATGATCAGGCGGGCCCGAAAAGCATCGTGGTGGAAGGCGCCAAGTCCCGCTTGAAATTGCTGGGGATGACCGATGCTGAAATCGCCGCTATCGAGCGCCACGGTGAAGCGCACCGATTGGTGACGCTCACCGCCCCACGCAGTGGCGTCGTTTTGCGTCGCGGCGTCGCGGCAGGGACAGCGGTAGACCCCTCCACCGAGATTTTGACGGTGGCGGATCTCTCCTCCGTCTGGGTGTGGGCGGAAGTGCCGGAATCCGGCTCCGCGCAAATCACCCAGGGGGCCGTGGCCCAATTGGAGTTTCCAGCGCTCGATCGTAATACGATCGAGGCGCGCGTGGATTTTATTTATCCCACGTTGAGCGAGCGCACCCGCACCTTGCGCGTGCGTTTTAACGTCGCTAATCCGCAAGGGGGGTTGCGCCCAGGTTTGTTTGGTACGGCGGTATTTCAAAGCACCTCACGCGAAGCGCTGGTGATTTCCCGCGATGCGGTGGTGGATACGGGGCTGAGTCAGCACGTTTTTATTGCCACTAAAGCTGGGCGTTATGAGCCACGCAAAGTAACGCTGGGCGCGCGATTACCTGATCGCGTGGAGGTCATGGAAGGGTTGTCGGAAGGCGAGGAAGTGGTGGCCTCCGGCGTGTTCCTGCTCGATTCTGAAAGCCGGTTGCGGGCCTCCGGCGGTGCGGGTACCGGCCATGGCGGTCATGGCAAGGCGAGTCCCACGGAACCAGCCGACGCCGAGCAAACACCGGCCAAACCCAAAGACGCCGCGCACGACCATAACGGTCAAGGTAGCTGACTTAACTTATGGTAGAAAGATCATGGTAGAGAGCATTATCGAATGGTCGGCAAAGCACCGCTGGATCGTGTTGGCGGCAACGCTGGTGTTGACGCTGTGGGCACTGGATTCCATGCGCAAGACGCCCTTGGATGCCGTGCCGGATCTCTCCGATCCCCAAGTCATTATTTTTACCGACTGGATGGGACGCAGCCCCGACCTGGTGGAAGACCAAATCACCTATCCTCTCGTACGCGCACTACAGAGCACACCCGGTGTCAAAACCGTGCGCGGCTACTCGATGTTCGGCATGAGTTTCATCTATGCCATTTTCAAAGACGGCACCGATATTTATTGGGCGCGCACCCGCGTACTCGAACAACTGGGCCGGGTTCAGCAAATTCTGCCGCCGGGCGTGTCGCCCATTCTTGGGCCGGATGCCAGTGGCGTTGGCTGGGTATTTCAATATGTGATTGAAGACACCACGCAACGCATGGACCCAGCGGAATTGCGTACCTTGCAGGATTTTACGGTGCGCCCGGCACTGCAAGCGGTATCCGGTGTGTCAGAGATTGCCTCATTGGGCGGATTCCAGCGTCAATACCAAGTATTGATTGACCCCGACAAGCTCACGGCTTACGGATTAACTATCGGCAATATAACGCGTGCCCTGGGGGATGCGAACGCCGAGGTCGGGGCCCGCGTCCTGGAACAGGCGGGCCGCGAGTTTATTCTGCGTGGCCGGGGCTATGCCAAGACGCTTGCCGATCTGGAGTCGAGCGTGGTCGCCGTGTCTGCCGGTGGCAGCCCGATACGGCTGCGGGATGTGGCGCGGGTACAGTTCGGCCCCGATATACGGCGCGGCGCAGCGGATTGGAATGGGCGCGGCGAGGCAGTCGGTGGGATTGTGGTCATGCGTATCGGCTCCAACGCACTGGATGTGATCGACGCCGTGAAAGCACAGATGGAGACGTTGGCATTGCCAGAGGGCGTGCGCATAGTGCCCACCTACGATCGTTCGGAGTTGATCCTCGGGTCTATTGAAACCTTGCGTAACACCTTGATTGAGGAGGGTATTATCGTCGCGCTGATTTGCCTGGTGTTTCTGATGCACGCCGGCTCGGCCATGGTGGCGATGATCGTGTTGCCCTTGTCGGTGTTGTTTTCGTTTATTGCCATTCGCTATCTAGGCTTGACCTCCAATATCATGTCCTTGGGAGGGATCGCCATCGCCGTGGGAGAACTGACCGACGCGGCGATTGTATTGATAGAAAACGCCCATACGCGGCTGGCCACGGCCCCTCCCGGTGCAGATCGCCGCCGTATCATCATCGATGCCTGCAAAGAAGTGGGTCGGCCCATTTTCTATTCCCTGCTGTTGATCACCGTGAGCTTTCTGCCGATCTTCACCTTGGCCGGTCAGGCAGGGCGCTTGTTCGCGCCGCTCGCCTATACCAAAACCATTGCAATGTTTGCCGCCGCCGTGTTGTCCATCACCTTGGCACCGCCACTGATGGTGTGGTTGCTGCGGGGCCGTTTCCGCAGTGAAGAGGAGAACCCCCTTAATCGTCTACTGGGACAAATCTACCGGCCGCTGGCGCGCGCGGTGGTGCGTTGGCGGGTAATGGTTTCGGTGTTGGCGGGGGCCATGATTGTCGCCACCATTCCGGTGATGATGAAACTCGGGTCCGAATTTATGCCGCCTTTGGACGAAGGCTCGTTGCTGGTCATGCCCACCACGTTTCCCGGCATCTCCATTGAAGAAGCAAGACGCGGCCTCAACGCACAAGATCTCATTATCAAAAGTTTTCCTGAAGTGAAATCGGTACATGGCAAAACCGGTCGCGCTGAAACGGCGACCGATCCGGCGCAGCTCGACATGAATGAGATCGTGGTAACGCTCAAACCCCGAGATCAGTGGCCATTGCGAGATACGGTGCGCTGGTACAGCGAATGGGCGCCAGAATGGGTGAAAGCGGTATTGCGGCCGATGTGGCCCGAAGCGCAGCCTCGCACCCAGGAGGAACTGATTCGAGATCTCGATACTGCATTGAAAATGCCTGGCTATCAAATGGCAATTTCACCGCCCATTCGCACCCGTATTGACATGCTGACCACCGGGGTGCGCACGCCCGTGGGTATTAAAGTGTTCGGCGCCGATCTGGCAGAGATCGAGCGCTTATCCGTCGAATTGGAGGGGCTCTTGCGTGAAGTGCCCGGCACGCGCAGCACCTTCGCGGAACGGCAAACCGGCCGTGAATATGTGGACATCATCCCCGATCGTGAAGCGATCGCGCGTTACGGTCTCACCGTACGCGACACCCTCGATGTCGTGGAAGCGGCCATCGGGGGTATGTCGGTATCCACCGTCATCGATGGACGCGCCCGATATTCGATCAATCTGCGCTATTCGGCCGACTTTCGCGCGGATCCTGAAGCCTTGCGCTCCCTGCCGGTACAGGTGCCGGCGGTTGCGGCTATCGCCGAACCGGAAGCCGGCGGCATGGGGCGTGGCAGTGCCGCAACATCAGACATGAGTAGCGGCGGTAGTGGCGGAAGCATGGGAATGGGCATGGGCGGCGGCGCGGGCCGTCGAGCGCCTGCAGCGTCGTCAGCGATGTCCGGTGGTGGCGGCATGGGTGCCGCACCCGATACCGATGTCGGTGAACGCTTCCGGCAGCCGGGAACGGCTGTGCCGTTGGGAACATTGGCGGACGTGCGTGTGGTCACGGGGCCGCCCATGATCAAGGATGAGAACGGCGTATTGGTTGGTTATGTGTTTGCGGACATCGACTCGTCAAAGCGCGATCTGGGGGGCTGGGTGAATGATGCCAAGCTACTCGTTGGGCAGCGCTTCACCTTGCCACCGGGATATTCCCTGCAATGGACGGGGCAGTATGAGTTCATGGCCGATATGCAGGCGCGCATGCGTATCGTATTGCCCTTCACTTTCGTACTGATCGTCGGGTTGCTTTACATGTCCTTGCGCGGCTGGCCCCAAACGTTGCTGGTGTTACTGAGCTTACCCTTTGCCATCGCCGGGAGCGTCTGGTTGCTCGCCTTGCTGGATTACAACTTATCCACGGCAGTGTGGGTCGGCCTGATCGCGGTGGGTGGAGTGGCGGCACAGACTGGCATCGTGGTGGTGGTCTACCTCGATCAAGCCTACGACGCACGCAAACGAGAAGGACGCCTCACGCGACCGGAGGACATCGATGACGCAGTGGTCGAAGGAGCGGCAAAATGTTTGCGACCGATGTTAATGACGGTCGCGACCACCGTGTTGGGATTGATGCCCTTG
>CAYYPW010000018.1:78933-109503 GCA_964473645.1 uncultured Moraxellaceae bacterium | reverse complement strand
GTGGTCTGGGTTCAAAAATGGGGCTCGATGCGACCGAAAAAATGGCCGGTGAAACCCAACGAGAATGGGGACGTGCGATTAAACCCAGCCCCGACGTTCAACGGAAAATTGATGCAATCTGGTCACGACTGGGGCTGTAGACGCCCCAACGACCCAAAGGAGTTGTGCATGGAATTGGTTTGCCCAGCGGGTAGTCTTGCGGCAGTGAAAGCCGCGATTGATAACGGCGCGGATGCGGTCTATGTGGGATTTTCTGACAATACCAACGCCCGTTTTTTCGCCGGTCTGAATTTTACCCCCGAGGAAATGCAAGAAGCGGCACGCTACATTCAATCGCATGGTCGCAAATTTTTTGTCGCCATCAACACCTATGCGCAACCGGGGCGGGTTCAGGATTGGCATAACGCGGTCGATGCGGCGGCGCAACTGAATGCCAACGCCATCATTCTGGCCGATATCGGTTTGTTGGCGTATGCACAGGCCCGGCACCCACACATTGCCCGACATTTATCGGTGCAGGCGTCGGCGACCAATCTGGCTTCATTGAGTTTTTTTCAGCAGCAATTTGGTGTGCGCCGTGCAGTATTGCCGCGCGTACTCTCAGCACGACACGTCGCCAAAATCACAGAAAAAACATCGGTGGAAATCGAAGTCTTCGGATTTGGCTCACTTTGCATCATGGCAGAGGGTCGCTGCTATTTATCATCCTTTGTGGCGGGTGACTCGCCCAACAATTGTGGCGCCTGCTCCCCCGCCCATGCAGTCCGCTGGGAGGAAACCCCACGCGGCCTCGAAAGCCGATTGAACGGCATGTTGATCGATCGCTTTTCTGCTGGCGAAAACGCTGGCTACCCGACGTTGTGCAAAGGCCGTTTTATTGTAGAAGGCCAAACGTTTAACGCTCTCGAAGAACCCACCAGCCTGAATGCAATGCCTTTACTACCGGAATTGCAGCGTATGGGAGTGAAAGCCATAAAAATTGAAGGGCGCCAGCGCAGCCCCGCCTATGTCGCCAAAGTAACCAAAACCTGGCGGCAGGCCATTGATGCATTAAAACAACAGGGCGCCGATTTTGCACCGCGCAGTGATTGGAACGCCACCCTTGAGGGGCTTTCTGAAGGCCAGCAAACCACATTGGGCGCCTACCACCGCCCCTGGAGATAACGGTATGCATCAGGGTTCAACTCTCAATCATTCAGCTATGAGTCGTTCCGTTATGAAACTATCGCTGGGGCCGGTGTTGTATTTCTGGCCTGTACCTATATTGGACGCTTTTTACGAACGTGTACTGCAAAGTCGGGTGGATATTGTCTATCTGGGTGAAGTGGTGTGCTCCAAACGCCGCCATTATTCGTTAAAACATTGGCTGGAATGGGCCAATCGCTTGCAGGAGGCTGGTAAGGAGGTGGTGTTGTCCGGGCTCACACTGATCGAAAGCGAATCGGAACTGGGCGCCATGAAGCAATTATGCCAGCAAGGATTATTGCTTGAAGCCAACGACATGGGGCTGGCTCATCTTGCAATTGAAAGCGGCCTACCTTTTGTCGGCGGCAGCACGCTGAATTTATACAACGCCAACGCGCTCGCCTATTTACAGCAACGAGGCATGCAACGCTGGGTGCCACCGCTGGAAATGTCACGCCAATCACTACAAGCGTTATTGTGGGATTATCAAGCGCTGAATGGCGCCCCCTTGCAGACAGAGGTATTCTGCTATGGTCGCCTGCCCCTGGCACATTCGGCGCGTTGTTATACGGCACGCTTTCTGAACCTGCCCAAAGATCAGTGCGATTTTCGCTGTCAGGATTACCCGCAAGGCATCCCCCTGCAAACACAGGAAGCCCAGGGGTTGTTTCAAATTAACGGCATACAAACGCAATCATTTCAGACCTGCAATTTATTGCATGAGCGCAAGACCATGCACCAACTGGGTATCCAGATCATGCGTTTTAGCGCCAATGACATTCACTGTCTGGAGACACTTGATGCATTCCACGAGCAATTAGACAATGACGCAATGATGCCTCGACAAGAGGACGACCATTGCAATGGCTATTGGTATGGAAAGCCAGGCATTCAACGAATACCCTTTCTGGAGGGCTAAGCGCCCCGGCTAGGCGCCCCCAACAAAATCCAGATAAGCCTCCAACACTCGGCTGATGAATTTGGGAAAGCCACTGATTTCGGTACCGAACATCAGGTTTTTTACTGCCAGTCCGAGTTCGGTATCACCCTCTACCATCAGTTTGCGCTGAAAAAACAGCGTATCTGCGTCGGCCGTCAGATTGGCGAGCATCACCATGGTATGCAGATCTCCACGTATCGATACATCGGGCCGCATCGGATTATTTACTACCACCGGTCCATACGTAGTCTGCGTTATATACCAGCGCAAGCCCACATCAGTGATTTCCAGCCCCAGCCAGCGCCCACGCAGAAAGTCGAATTTACCGCGTTGCAATGCCGTCGAAAATGCTTCGCGTATCAGTGCCTCCATGGCCCGTTTTTGCAGCCCGAAGGGTAATAGATGCAAGGGTTTTGCCAGTACAGGGTTTAACGATTTGAACACACGTTGCGGTGGTGGCAAGGGAAAACGTTGATGCAGACGTTTGATAAGCAATGCAGGCAGCATGGGTGACTCTCCCGTAGACTGGCCTGCAGTTTAGGGAGAGCTGCCACGCAAAAGATTGATGCGCATCAACGGCCAGAGGTTAATTGTCATGCCACTCCGTAAAACAATCGAAAATCAGATCGGGGTTTGATAGCTCGATGGCTTCTCCATGATTGTAACCGTCGCGCCGACAAATGACGGGCATGCAGGCTGCGCGTGCAGCCATCACGTCGTTACGCGAATCCCCTACCATTAAAGTGTTATCAGGGTTTACCCCTAACACCTGAGCGACATGTAACAAAGGCATGGGGTGCGGTTTACGCTCCGGCAGGCAGTCGCCTCCTAGCACATGCACAAAGTGGTCGGTCAATCCCAATTCTGCGAGCAGGGGATCAGTAAATTGCTTGGGTTTATTCGTGACGATGGCCAATTGGGCACCTTTTTGCGCCCAATTTTCAAGCAGCTTGGTCACGCCGTTATATAAGCGGGTTTGGGTGCCATTGACGCGCGCATACTCTTCACGAAAAATGTCAAGAGCAGCCGCCAGCACCTGCGCGTCCACCTGTGCAAGCTCTTTCGGTGCAGGAGCTCTCGGCTCCGGGCTGGCGTCCTGCGAGCGATCAACCTGCAAGCTATCAACTTGCGAACGATCAACTTGCGAGCTGTCTAGCTGCAAGCTATCGGACAGCGCACGTTTGACCAGCATGCTTGCGCCATTCCCTACCCATTCGCGCACTTTACTTTCACCTGCCAACGGACGCTGCAAACGTGCCAACATGGCATCGATGGCGAGCGCCAAATCGGGAACGCTATCTACCAGCGTACCATCAAGATCAAAAATGATCAGTGCTGGCCACTGACCTTGAAATAATGCGCGAATACGGTCATTCATGAGCTTAACTACAATGCCTGAGAGATTCGTTATTTAATCGACGACAGTGCACTACGCATTTGCGTAATTACCTGTTTGTAATCTGGCGCGTTGAATATCGCGGAACCCGCCACAAAGGTATCGGCCCCAGCCGCTGCTATTTCTGCAATATTGTTAACCCCAACACCACCATCGATTTCAAGGCGAATCGGCAACCCGCTTGCCGTAATGCGAGCCCGTGCCTCACGCAGTTTTTTCAAAGTAGTCGGAATGAACTTTTGTCCACCAAAGCCCGGGTTCACCGACATGAGCAATACCATGTCAAGTTTGTCCATAACGAAATCCATATAGTGCAACGGGGTACCAGGATTGAACACCAGACCCGCTTTGCAACCGCCGTCACGTATCATTTGCAGGCTGCGATCGATGTGGTCACTCGCCTCCGGATGAAAGGTAATATAGGTCGCACCTGCTTCGATAAAATCCCCGATCAGGCGATCGACCGGGCGCACCATCAAATGCACGTCAATGGGGGCGGTGATACCGTATTTGCGGAGCGCTTTGCACACCATCGGCCCAATGGTGAGATTGGGTACGTAATGGTTATCCATGACGTCAAAATGCACGATGTCAGCACCGGCCGCCAGCACGGCATCAACCTCCTGACCCAGGCGCGCAAAATCGGCAGAAAGAATGGAAGGAGCAATCAGGAAGTCGGACATGCGCATAGCCTCACAAAGCAATTCACAAAGAAAGCAATTCACGAAGAAAGAGCGCCATTGTATCCGATGACGGTGGGGTTGGATGCGATCTGACTATACTTTGTGGCACGCGGCTATACTTTGAGGCAGAAGACCGTCACTGAGTGCCCGAGAGCCGCATGGGAAGATTGCAACGTCGTAGGATGGCAGAATGGATGTTGGGGGGTTGGCTGCTGGCCATCACCCCGCTATCGGGTGCTGCGCCCACAGAGGCGGCCAAACCTGACGCGGATGCCGCCAACAAAGCTACACCTGCCGCAACCGATGCCAAAACCAGCGAAGCCACCACCGCGCCAGATGCTAATGCGACCCCGCCAGCCGACACAGCACCACCTGCCCCCATTCGCAACCCGCCTTTACGTTTGGAGGTGCGCCGCAACCAGCCCCTCGCCAAACAAATAGAAGGCATGGAGGGTGCCGACGGGCTGCCGGTTTGGTTGGGTGACGAAAAAGACCCTTTCCTGGGCCTGTATATTGAAAGTTATGTGGGCGAAACACTGGGCGCCGTATTGTTGCTGCATGATAACGAACAGCACCCGGATTGGCCTGGCATGTTGCGGGAGCTACGCATATCGTTTCCAAAAAATGGTTGGTCGACCATGTCGATTGCCTTGCCGGACTTCCGCCCGATCCCACCAATTTTACCTCCATTGCCTAAACCAGAGCCCGTTGCGGCACAAGCGCCTGCCCCGGACGAAAATGCTCAGAAAACCGAAGAGGCAGACAAAGCCGGCGACAAGAAGCAGGACGGTGACGCTGACAAGGACAAGGACAAGGACAAATCAAAGGATAAAGCCAAGGACGAGAAAAAACCTGACGACAAATTAGAAAAAGAAGACGCCGACAAGAAAGAGGACAAGCCCGCCGATGTCGACACAGCTGCACAAACAGCGACACCGGCTACACCGCCACAACCGGAATATCTGCAAAGTGACGCCGAGATTCCCGTCGATAAATATCCGGAAGAAATCGAGCGCCGGATTAAAACGGCTACCCGCTACCTGATCAACGAAGGCGTGCAGCACGTCGTTATCGTCGCTTTTGGGAGCACCGCCGGGCTTGCCACCCATATTTCCCGCAAAATGCTGATGAACGAGCTGGATGGGCTGGTGCTAATGGACCCTAAGCCCTATCCTGAAGCGCGATTTGATTTACCCAAGGACACCGCTGATTTACGAATTCCGATATTGGATGTCGTGCCTGAGTTCGAAGCCGCCACGAACCCTTTGCTACGCAAGCAAGCCACGGGGCGCATGCGTACACCTCAATATGAGATGCGATTGGTACGCGGCGCAGCGGTGAATTTTTCGGGCTACGAACCCTATGTGTTCAAGGCGGTGCGTGGCTGGGCTGATACACAGTTCAGAAACGCACCTACGCGCAAAGACCGCAAGGTTCAGGCAGAGAGAAAACGCGTCGAAAAAGGCGCGGCGCCCATTACACCCTCAACACCTGCGCCAGCACCAGATCCAGCACCCACCGAGCCTAAAGCCCCGGCAGCCCCCCCTATTCCTAAGGGCAAGGAACCGACGCCCAACCTCAACGAACCGATCCCGCCACCCATTCCCGGCTAGGGCCGCTTAGCTTAGCCGGTATTGAGACACCATTTTATCAAGATCTGCTGCGACATTTTTCAGCGCTTCACTACTGCTGGCATTCTCGCGCGCAAGTGTCACGGTATCGGTCGCCAACTCCGAAATATGCAGCGTATTAGCGCTGATTTCTGTGGCCACCTGAGATTGTTGTTCGGTGGCGGCCGAATTCTGAATGTTACTTTGATTGATATCGTCCACCAGACCATCAAGACGATCAATGACTTTTAACGAGTGATCTGAGAGGCTTAAACAATTGTCGCTGAGTTTGATACTCTCGGTCATGGTGCCATACACAGTTTCGGAAGCACTTTGCAGTGATTCAATCATACTGCGAATTTCGGTAGTCGCGTCTTGCGTGCGTTGCGCAAGGTTGCGTACTTCGTCGGCGACAACGGCGAACCCGCGCCCTTGCTCACCGGCACGGGCGGCTTCAATGGCGGCATTAAGCGCAAGCAAATTGGTTTGTTCGGCAATACCATTAATGGTGTCAACAATGGTGCCAATTCGATTGCTGTCATCATGCAATTTGAGTATCACTTGTTGTGATTGCCCCAAACGGCCCGCCAGCACCTGTATCGATTGTTTGGTTTCTTCCACTTGACGTCGACCATCGCCGCTCACTGCAGAGGCTTTGTCAGTTTGTTCAGCGGTACGGTGCGTGTTTTGCGAGACTTCTGCGATGCTGGCGGCCATTTCTTCGATGGCGGCCGAGAGGGTTTGGCTTTCTTGTTGCTGACGATCGATAAAGTCTTCTGCTTTGGCACTGGACTCTGCCACCACAGCAGCCTGCTTGCTCAATGTATCCGAGAGATGCTGCACGCGGCCCAGCATGGTGGCAATTTCTTTGGCGAATTCATCGATGGTTTGGCCGATTTCACCCAACTCATCTTTTCGTTCACTGCGATAACGCAAGCTCAGATCATGCTTATGCACTACATCACGTGTCCACTTGCGAATCTGACGCACACTGGTGTTGATATCGAACACGACCACCAGTGCGAGCAATATTCCCGCGGTATAAAGCAGTGCTGCGAAGATGCCGGTGATAACCAGGGTGGTCAGGGTTTCATCATAGAGTCTTTCACTCTTGTCGTGCACCACGACCTTAATTTGATCACCCAGTTCGGAGTATAACTTCATACGTGAGCTAGCCAGGCCGAACCATTCTTGCGGTGCAGGCCCGCGAATGCTTTGCAGATTACCCGCTTGAATTTTAACGTCGGCTCTGACCTGCTCTATGCGACTGAACACCATATCTGATTCGACTGCCTTGATGCCGGCAATCGCCTTTTCATCTGCAAAGGAATCAAATTTTTTACGAAACAAACGCTGGCGATCCTGCAATTCCATCAGTTTATTGAACTGCGTTTCACTGGCGGAACCGCGCGCCAATATGCCATTCAACAAACCGCGTTCCTGTGCCGCCGCCTCAATGATTTCATCCAATACAAGAATGACCCTGACGGCATCGACAAAATCACGCTCAGCAATCTGGTCAGCCAACATGCTCATGGCATCCAGGCCTAAACGATTGGCCTCAGAGTAAACATGCAGCACTTGTTTACCGTTGAGCGCATCGACCTCGGCCCGCCATTGCTGGCGCATTTGCCACGATGAATCCAGCTGCGTCGTGATGTGCTGTATCGTTTTTTCGTCGATATTTTTTCTGAATTTTTGCAGATTGTTGTTCCAGGCCGCAATGCTGTCGTCAACCCCCCGCCGCGCCTGTGCCAACTCAGAAACGAACTGACTGCCGCTGCTGCCAACAAAGCCAAGGCTGGTGCCACGCTCCAGTGCGAATTGGCGAGTCACAGCTTCGAGCGATCGAATCAAATCGATAATTTGTGCAATCTGGCGGGCTTCAACCCGATTTTCGCTGAGCACAGAAAAATGGCCCAGTGAAAAATAGGCACTCAAAAAGAACGGCCCCCACGCTAACAGCATGATTTTGGCGCGCAAGCTCATACCTGACATCAGGTTCGCGAATAGCTGCAGCATCTGTAACTCCCGTTGACTAACTCCGTCCCCCTTTAGCCAAGACCTGAGGCCCGCCCTAAAGAGAAAGCAAAACATCAGTATAGACAGCCTGCTAGGAGTGCCACCTTTCCACCCGCCGCTGGCACCGTCCGCAATGTAAACATCCTATTGACAGCCCCCGCAAACGCGCGCAAACTATCCGGAATGAACATTCATTCCGGATAGTTTTAAGAGAGCTGCCTCATGCGTATCGGTACTGCCAACCCCATTCTCCCCGCCAAGCAGGACGCGATTCTGCAAGCGGCGCTGCGCTTGTTTGCGGAGCGTGGCTACCATGGCGCAGCGATGCCAGAGCTGGCATCGCTGGCGGGAGTGGGCACAGGTACCGTCTATCGCTACTTCGAGAGCAAAGAGGTGTTGGTGAATGCGGTGTTTCAACGCAGCAAGTGTTTGTTGCGTGATCAATTGCTTTCGGATCTCGATTTGCAGCTACCGCCCCGACAACTCTTTCATGCGCTCTGGCAAAGTCTGACTCGGTTTGCCCGCAACTTTCCCTATGAGTTTCGCTTTCTTGAATTACAAGACCATGTGCCCTACCTCGATGCCACCAGTCGTAACGTTGAACTTGAGGTGCTTGCGCCGATTTGGGCGTATTGTGTGAATGCACGCCGTCAGGGTCTTACGCGCGATATGCCTGTGGAGGCGTTGATGGCGATGATCTGGGGGGCCTTCGTCGGCCTGATCAAGGCGGAGTACACCGGTCATATCCGTCTTGATGACAGTATTCTGGACGCAGCAGAACAAGCCTGCTGGGCCAGTTTTAGCGGTGGCGCGAGTGCACCGCATTCTGATAATGACACACGTTGAAATCACTTGTGAGGGAGATCACTATGAGCACAGCTACTGCGACTGCCGGTTTTTCGTATCCGGGTTTGACACTTGATTCGCTGTCTGACAAATCGGTGGATGAGTTGGAGGGTATTTATCGTGAGGGCAAAATGCCACGGAGTTTTGCGGCGCTGAATGGTACGCCGAAGGGGCGTATGTTGGCGGTTCGCCATGTGGATAAGACGTTGTTGTTTGGGCCGCTGTCGGCTCTTTCGAAGTTGAGTGTGTTTCCTTGGGATGGGAAGAGTTTTTCGTCGACCAGTGATTCGACGGGGGATGGGATTAATCGGATTAATCTGGTGGGTAAGTTTAATTGGTTTCCGTTTAAGACGTATGTGGTGCCTTCGGTGATTGATGGGAAGGATTGCATTTATCTGGATTATGAGCAGCCGGGAAATCCTTGGTTTATTGGTAAGATTCGGGATGAGTTGCGGGAGGTGGCGCCTGGGTTGTTTTTGGGGCCGGCGATGTGGAAGACTGCAGATGGCGGGGCGTCGTTGGTGTTGTGGTTTGCCATTGATACTGGGCGTTAGAGATTTTCATTGTTCTTTGGGGGGCCTTTTGTGGTGTTTGGTTTCTGGAAACGCCGCAAGTACGTCCCTGTAGGCTCGACGCCGGCATCCCTGCCGGCGACGTTCCATAAACCAAACACCACAAAAGACCTGCAATATTCAGTGGTAACCTACGTTCTCTGATGTTGACTAGCCCCAACAAAAAACAAAAAATTTAGTTTTTGTGTAGATCTTTGGGTCAAACCGTCGCCGTTGCACCACTCTTCTTCATTCGTAAAATCTCTTCATACGCCGCCTGAATCGCTTGGGTTTTCTCCGTAGCAATCGACATCATTTCGTCGGGTAATCCTTTCGCCGCCAGTTTGTCAGGGTGATGCTTGCTCATTTGTCGTCGGTAGGCGCGTTTGATGTCGGCAACGCTGGCAGATTCCTTTACGCCCAGAATGGCGTAGGCGTCTTGTAACGTGTCGCGGGTGGAATCCTGGGGTTGTTCTTTGCGTGCGGAATAATGTTGAAAAGCGTCGGCGGCGCGAACCATGCGTTCGAGTGATTCTTTGGAGACGTTGAGGGTGCTGGCGATGTTTTGCAGCGCGGCCCATTCACGGGGGTTGAGTTGGCCGTCGACGAGTGCGCATTGCACGAGCATTTCTACGAAAATGCTGGTGAGGGTGGAGCGGCGTCCGCAGGCGTCTTTGAGGCGTTTCAAGTCGGGGAACAAATCGTAATCCCAGGCTTTACCGCGTTCAAACAGGGCGGCTGCCTCGACGCGTTTTTCGTTGGAGAGGCCCATGCGTTCCATGACGGTTTTGGTCCATTGGATTTCGTCTTCGCAGACGGTGCCGTCGCATTTGGCGACCCTTCCCAGGCAGACGTAGATGGCGTTGAAAAATGCGTGTTGTATGATGCCGTCGCGTTCGTGGGGTTGGCGATGGGTGACGAAGTAGAGGCCTTCGCTCAATTGCAGGATCAGGTCAAACTGGCGACCTAACCATACTCCGACCCCTGCACCAATGACGCCGGGAATGCCGCCGCCGGCCATGGCAAAGCCTAAAATCAAGCCCAATAAGGGGCCAAGCCATATCATGCTGTCGTCTCCGGGTTTGTGTTGTGCGGCGCTGACTGTGCTGCGAGGTGGTTGGCGTGGGCCAGACGTTCGGGGGTGCCGACGTCGATCCACTGGCCAAGATAGCATTCTCCGCTGACTCGCCCCTGTTGCATGGCGTTACGCAGCAAGGGGGCAAGCGGGAATATGCCTGATGAACAGTTACTGAATAACAGTGGGGACAGCACAGAGATGCCACTGTAGGTGAGTCGTTGAGCGTCGTCACCCTGCGGCTGCATCAAGCCGTTATTCGCCAGCACGAAATCGCCTCGCGGGTTGTGGTCGGGGTTGGGCACCATGACCAAATGTGCCCAGCGGTCATTTGCCAGGCTTAATGATTGCAGGGGAATATCGGTCCAAACGTCGCCGTTCACGAGCAAAAATGGCGCACCGCCCAACAAGGGCAGCGCATTATAAATGCCACCGCCACTGTCGAGGCGTTGGGGCTCGATGGTGAATTGAATCGTCAACCCCCAGCGCTCTCCATTACCCAGTGCTTCGCGAATCTGTTCGCCCAGATAGGAGGTGTTGATTACGATCTCGCGAAAGCCGGCGGCCTGCAAGCGTCGCAGGTGGTGCTCGATAAGAGGCATGCCCGCGACTGACAGCAGGGGTTTGGGGCGGTCGGCAGTGAGTGCGCCCATGCGCTCGCCGCGGCCGGCAGCAAGGATCATGGCTTTCATGCGTTGGCACCGGTCAAATAACGCTTGGCATCGGGGTCTTTTGTACACAGTGCTGGCAGTATGCGATCGCGCAACCATTGATGAAATTCGCTGAGGGCCGGCGTTTCCGCCACTTCATGCAACAGGTATTTGAAGGTGCGGGGAATATCGGCCAGATAGCCGGCTTTGCCGTCGCGGTGAAACAAGCGAGCGAAGATACCGGCCACTTTAAGGTGCCGTTGTGCGCCAATCGTGTCAAACCAATGCTTGAAGGTTGCATCATCGACAGAGAGGCGACCGGCCTGACGCAGGTGGCTGGCAAACGATAACGCCCAATCGTAGACTTGCCCGGTTGGCCATTCGACATAACAGTCACGCAGCAGCGACAACAGGTCGTAGGTGATCGGGCCGTGTACTGCATCCTGAAAATCAATATGGCCTAAGGTGCCATCGGCCAGTACCATGATATTGCGGGAATGATAATCGCGATGCACGGTGACCTGTGGCTGCGAAAGCGCAACGTCCCGCAGGTAGGCGAACGTTTGACTCAGCAATTGTTCTTCGGCGGGCGATAACGTCAGCTGCAAGTGTACGAGCAAAAACCAGTCACGAAACAGCGCCATTTCGCGCATTAACAAGGCTTCATCATATAAAGGCAGTTCAGGTGAAAATTCACATTCTTGAATATGCAGCAGATCCTGCATGGCTTGCGAATAAAATCCCGTCACCGAATCTGCGTTTAATAACGGCCGCAGCAGGGTGTCACCGAAATCATCGAGCATCATGAATCCCGCCGCCACATCGCGTGCCAGCACCTGGGGAACACGCACACCATGCGCCAGCAGCGCGGCGCCAATACGTACAAACGGTTCGCAATCTTCTTTTTCTGGGGGGGCATCTACGCCTATCACACTGCGATCGGCCCACCGCAAGCGAAAATAGCGGCGGAAACTGGCATCCCCCGATACGGGCGAAAACACGGCGCTAGCAAGGTTTGCCTGCGGCGCTACACCCTGCGTCGCGTTGTGTAGCGCTGTTGTGTGCTTTTGAGTTGTTATTTGTTCAATCAACCACGCGTGTAATTGCGACGCTCTTGCATCCATCGGAGAGGTTCCTGACTAAGACCAGCGCTTAGTGTATTATTTCTCGCTTTGACATGCGAATCAGGATCACTCCACTGCGTGAGGGAACTCCACGACGCGTGAAGGAACGCTCTCCCCCTGTCAAGGTACACTTTCAACCAGTGAAGACGCACACTCTTTTGTGAAAAACCTCGTGAAGCACCTCGTTAAAGATCCCCGCATCCCTTTGCCGGCTTCCCCTTCGTTTGCCAGCGTTTTGTTGTTGGGTGTGCCCGTGCTCACAGCGCCCGTTTTTGCAGCGGATGTTCCCGCCTTGCCGACAGGGCCGGTGACATCGGTAGATGCGCCTGCGCCTTACCGTTACCTCGATTGGGTCAGCCGCGACGAGATCGACACCCTGCCGCTGGAACAACGTCCGCAGCATACCGGCGTATGCCCGGGTTATTACCTGCCGCCCGTGGTAGTGCCGCGCGAAACGGTCGATGACGATACCAAAGCCCCACTGGAAGCGTCCGCCGAGCACTACGAAATGGTCGGTGACAGCCAGGTGATGATGCGCGGTGGCGTGGTGGTCCAGCAAGGCACGCGCATGCTTGAAAGCGACCAACTCGAACTCGACACTCAGACCAAACAAGCGCAGTTAAAAGATAACGTGCGAGTTCGCCAGGCAGGCATGTTGATGACCGGCGAAAAAGCTGACATTGATCTTACCAGCAAAAAGCTGGCGGTAGAAAACGCCGAGTATGTCATTCACGCCAATCATATTCGAGGCACGGCTTCGCGGATTCACAATACCTCTCGCAATGTCCTGGTACTGGATCGCAGCACCTATACCACCTGTGAGCCAGGGGCCAATACCTGGTATTTCCAGGCAGATGATTTGCGCTTGAATGCGCCGCTGGGTTGGGGAACGGCCAAGCATATGGTGATCAAGGTAAAGGATATCCCCGTCTTTTATCTGCCCTGGTTTATGTTCCCGATTGATGAGCGGCGGCAAAGCGGTTTTTTGTTCCCTGAACCGATCAAACTGGATCTCAGCGGCGGCTTCGAAATAGGGCTGCCTTATTACCTGAATCTGGCACCCAATTACGACGCCACGATCACCCCCGTAATTCTGTCGAAACGCGGCACAGTGTTGAACACCGAGTATCGTTACCTCACACCGACCGGTGAGGGCGACCTGGGTGGCGGCTACATGCAGAACGACAAGCTCTATGACGGGGAAAAGCGTCATTTCAGGTACTGGCATCATGATAGCGATTTTAAAAACGGCTGGTCGGCGCATACTGACTATAGCCGGGTATCGGATCGCGACTATTTCAATGATATCGAGAGCGACCTGAACGCCAGCGCCACCACCCATCTCAATCAACTGGCACAAACCAATTACCGCACCGATCACTGGAATTTTCTGGGATTGGTGCAGCAATTTCAGACGCTGGACAAACTGGCGGCACCCGATGATGAGCCCTACCGGCGCGTGCCTCAGCTGCGTGCCGATGGTGGCAATCAGTTGTCATGGCCGGGATGGTATTGGACCCTGGGCAGCGAGGCGGTACTGTTCGAGCATCCCAATGCCCTCGCGACCCTGCCGCATGAGGCACAACGCCTGACGCTAAGCCCTGGGGTGGGCTATCGCATCGAGAATGCCTACAGCTATGTGAGCCCGCGGCTGCGTAGCATCAGCACCCAATACGATATCGAACCAGGCGCCATCGATGCGGCGGCGCTGGCGACTTTTGATGAGTCTCCCGACATCAATACGTATATTGCCTCGATGGATTCCGGTTTGATTTTCGAACGCAACACTAGCTGGTTCGGCAATGAACAGACCCAAACACTCGAACCCCGAGCGTTCCTGCTGTATGTGCCAAGAGAGGACGAACAGAACGCTATCCCGCTGTTTGATACCGCAGCATATACCTTCAGCTACGACCAACTCTTTCGTGAAAACCGCTTTACAGGTGGCGATCGTTACGGCGATGAGAAAAAGCTGGCATTGGGGGTGACCACTCGCCTAATCAGCGACGACACGGGTGAAGAATGGCTACGCATGAGCGTGGGTCAGGCCTTTTATTTTGATGACCGATTTGTGCAACTATCGGCAGAAACGCCCCCGCAAGAAACTGACACCTCCGCTCTGGCTGGACGGATCGTCTGGCAAATGGCACGCAACTGGTTTTTTTATCACGATGTTGAATGGGATAGCGACGTCAACAACATCGACAATATGAATACCGGCTTTCAGGTCAACAAAGACAACGAGTACCTGGTCAATTTTGGTTATCTCTACCACGACGACGAAGCGCTCACGGCCAGCCCCGAAGATGAAAAGCTGAAGCAAACCGATTTATCCTTCATACTGCCGCTCACTGCTCGCTGGAGCTTGCTGGGACGCTGGGGATACGATGTCGAATTGAACCGTTCCTTCGATAACATGGTGGGCGTGGAGTACGACAGTTGCTGCTGGCGTTTTCGTGTGATTAGCCGTCGTTTTCTGCAGGAGAGCGATGTCGACGTGAACGCAGTGGAACCAAAACCCAACATTGCCTTTCAAATAGAACTCAAAGGCCTGGCCGGCATTCGCAGTGGCGAAAAATGGCTTGAAGACAGCATCAGCGGCTACCAAGACCGCGAAGAACAACGCAAATATCGATTCTGACGAGAACACATCCTCAATGAAGACCCTTTTCTCTGCCTGCGCACTGGCCCTTACACTCACGCTGCCCCACTATGCCGTTGCGGCAGTCCCCTCGCCTGGCAGCACGCAATTACTGGATCGGGTGGTGGCCGTGGTTGACGACGATGTGATCTTGCAAAGTGAACTGCTCAACCGCACCTCACAGATTCGCTTACAAATGGCCAAGCGCAACACGCCACTGCCCCCCGATGACGAAAAACTGCATGAGCAGGTGCTGGAGCGCATGGTGGTTGAAAACATCGAACTGCAGATGGCTGAGAAAGCCGGTATCCGCGTCGATGACAACAGTATCAACGAAACCCTCAGCAACATCGCGCGCCAGAACCGCATGACACTGGAACATTTCCAGCAAGCCATCGAGCAAGAAGAAGGTATGAGTTTCAAAGCCTTCCGCGAGCAGATTCGCCGTGAAATGACGGTGTCACAACTGCGCCAGCGCCGGGTGGGCAACCGGGTGAAAATCACCGATCAGGATATCGAAGGCTTTCTCACTTCGGAACTGGGCAAGGCCAACCTCGCCCCTGACTACCATCTGGGCCACATTCTAATTGCGCTCGACGAAAGCTCCGACGCCAATGCCGCATCGCTGGCCAAAGCGACGGCAGATGAGGTGTATCGCAATCTGAAAAATGGCGCTGATTTTGCGGCCATGGCCGTGCGCTATTCCGGTGACGACAAGGCGCTTGAAGGCGGCGACCTCGGCTGGCGCAAGGCCGGGCAACTGCCCACCCTGTTCGCCGACGTCGTGATCGACATGCAGAAAGGCGACATCTCCGAACCGATCAAGAGCGCCAGCGGTTTTCACATTATCAAAATCCTTGATATGCGCGGCGGCTCTGAGCATGTCATTGCCCAATCGCAGGTGCGCCATATCCTGATCAAGCCCAACGAGATTCGCAGTGATGCCGATGCCAAAGCGTTGATAGAAGATATCCGCAATCGTCTGGTCAACAAGAAAGAGGATTTCGCCTCACTCGCCAAGACCTATTCCGATGATACCGGCAGTGCCTTACAGGGTGGCTCGCTGGGTTGGGTCAACCCCGGCACCATGGTGCCCGAGTTCGAAGCAGTGATGAACAGCCAGGCAGCCCATATCGTGAGTGCACCGTTCCGCAGTCAGTTTGGCTGGCACATTCTCGAAGTCACCGACAAGCGCAACCAAGACATGAGCACCGAGTTCAAACGCAACCGCGCCAGACAGATGCTCTACAAGCGCAAGTTCGATGAAGATCTGGCCACCTGGTTGCGCGAAATTCGTCAAGACGCTTACGTCGAGATCAAGCTTTGACACAAACGGCGGGGATGCAAAAATCGGCGATGTCCACTCCGGGATTACGCATAGCAGTAACCCCAGGAGAACCGGCCGGCATTGGGCCCGATCTGCTGGTCATGGCGGCGCAAACGTCGCAGCCATCGTTGGGCTCGCAGGGGGCAACCTTGATCGCCATTGCGGATGCAGGCCTTTTGCAGCGTCGCGCCCACCACCTCGGTTTACCCCTCACACTGATACCGGACGATGGCTCTGATACACCGCTGCCACCCGGCCATTTGCGGATCGCGCCCGTCGCCATGCCGGGCCAGGAAATCCTCGGCACCCCTCAAAGCGCCCATGCACACTATTTATTGACCACACTGCAAAACGCCGTGCGGGGATGCCAGCGCGGTGAATACCAGGCGCTCGTCACCGGCCCACTGCAAAAATCCAGCATCAATGAAGCCGGCATCCCGTTCAGCGGGCATACCGAGTATCTGGCCGAACTCACTCATACGTCACGTGTCGTCATGATGCTTGCCACCGATGGTTTGCGCGTCGCGCTGGCCACAACGCACCTCCCGCTGCGCGAGGTTGCCGATGCCATTACCCCTTCATTGCTGGAAGACATCTGCCGAATCACCGACCACGATCTGCGTGCGCATTTTGGCCTTACCCGACCACGTATCAAGGTATGCGGACTCAACCCGCATGCAGGCGAAGGCGGCCATCTGGGGCGTGAAGAAATCGACATCATTATTCCCACGCTTGATCGCTTGCGGGCCGAGGGTTTGGATCTGCAAGGCCCCTACCCCGCTGATACGCTGTTCACGCCAAAATATTTAAATGAGGCAGACGCGGTTATTGCCATGTATCACGATCAGGGCCTGCCGGTACTGAAACATAAAGGCTTTGGCCAGGCCGTGAATATAACGCTGGGCCTGCCGATCATTCGCACCTCGGTCGACCACGGCACCGCGCTCGATCTTGCCGGCTCGGGCAATATTGATGCTGGCAGCTTTTATACCGCGTTACGCTATGCCGTTGAGATGGCCCACGCCACCCTAGATACCCGCACCGCTATAGAAACCCGCGCAAGCCGGGGCAGCAACTCGCAAAAGGATCGACACCATGGGGCGTAAACCCGGATTCAGCCAAGGCCATACAATGAAAAAGCGCTTTGGCCAGAATTTTCTACAAGATCCGCACGTGATCGATGCCATCGTCGCCGCCGTTGATCCGCAACCCGACGACAATCTGATTGAAATCGGTCCGGGTCAGGGGGCGCTCACTGGTTCGTTGATTAATCACGTGAATGCCATGCAAGTGATCGAATTGGACCGCGATCTCATCCCCTATTTATTGGCAAGTTTTGCTGTCACCGACAAGCTGAAAATACACCAAGGCGATGCGCTGAAATTTGATTACCACCAGCTACTCAGCTCTGGCCACAAGCTGCGCCTGGTCGGCAACCTGCCTTATAACATTTCAACGCCATTGCTGTTTCAATTGCTGGATTACGCCGCCGATATTCAGGACATGCACTTCATGTTGCAGAAAGAAGTCGTTGAGCGTCTTGCCGCAGGCGTGGGTGATGAGGCATACGGACGTTTGGGCATCATGATTCAGTACCATTGCGAAGTCGACCACCTGTTTGACGTGCCGCCAGAAGCGTTCAACCCACCGCCAAAAGTAACGTCGGCCATCGTACGCCTGACGCCACGCGCCCAGCCCGTTACCCCCGCCGATGATGTCAAATGGTTGGGCCGGGTGGTGACCGAAGCCTTTAATCAACGTCGCAAGACCCTGCGCAATGCGTTAAAGAATCTGGTCGCAGACGGGGATCTGGAGCATTGTGGTATCGATGCGCAGCAGCGTCCCGAAAACATATCGCTTGAGGCTTATGTTAGACTCAGCAACCACTTATATCGAAAAGCGGCCAACCCTTCATGACCAAGCCACACGATATTCGCATTCGCGTGAACACAGAATATCTTGCCGATCAGTCTGAGCCCTCCCAGGATCGCTATGCCTTTGCTTACCACATTCGCATCGAGAATCACGGCAGTCGCGGCGCCAAGCTGATCAGTCGCCACTGGTTGATTACCGATGGCAACGAACACACGCAAGAAGTCAAAGGGGATGGGGTTATCGGCCAGCAGCCCGTCATTGCGCCGGGCAATCACCATGAATATTCCAGCGGCGCGATCATCACCACGCCCGTGGGGAGCATGCGCGGCACCTATCACATGGTGGACGATGCCGGTGAAGCCTTCGATGCGGTGATCCCGGTGTTCACCCTTGCTCAACCCCGCGCGCTGAATTGACGCGACATGGCCACTTACGCGATTGGCGATCTGCAAGGCTGCTATTTGAGTTTCATGGCGTTACTGGCGCGCGTGCAGTTCGATCCGGCGCGAGATCGCCTGTGGCTCACAGGTGATCTGATCAATCGCGGCCCACAATCACTCGATACCTTGCGCTGGTGCTATCAGCATCGGCAATCCTTGGTCACCGTGCTGGGTAATCACGATCTGCATTTTCTTGCCGTGGCCTTTGGCGCCAGCCCGTTCAAGCCCCACAAAGACACATTTGTCGACATTCTCGATGCCCCCGATCGGGATGCGCTGGTGTCCTGGCTGCGTCAGCAACCGTTGATACACGTCGAACGAGACCATGTGCTGTGCCACGCCGGCATTGGCCCACGTTGGTCAACAGATCAAGCCCAAACCTTGGCTGCAGAAGTCGAGAAAGTGTTGCGCGGTGACGACATCGACCATTATTTTGGCAAAATGTACGGCAATCACCCAGCAACCTGGGATAAGACATTGTCGGGCGCGGATCGCTTGCGCGTGATTACCAATTACTTCACCCGCATGCGGCTCTGCGATGCCAATGGCGCGCTGGAGTTACGCTATAAACGTGGCTGGGATGATATTCCAAAAGGTTATTACCCCTGGTTCAACACACCCAAACGCACCCCATTGAAAGAGCGGGTGTTGTTCGGACATTGGGCCGCATTGCAAGGGCATACGGGCCGAGACGATACACTGGCCCTCGATACCGGATGCATCTGGGGTGGCGATTTAAGTGCGTACTGCCTCGAAACAGGGCAGCTCATTCGACAACCCTGCCAAGAAACCCACCTCCCCGTCGGCGAAATGGACTGAATCCACTCACCGAGAGAAAGCACAATGGAAAAAGCGTGCCATTGCGTGCCGATCCTGCTGATTCAAAAAATAAATTTTCCGTTTGGAAGAAAATACAACTCCTACCCATTTTCTTGCGCTAAAAAATCAATTAGGTTCTATAGTTAACTCTATAGGAAAGATAGAGCTAATTCTTTAGTTAAGAGTTTTTAGCATCTCCATCGCATGTGAACCATCTATCTACACTGCACTCAAATGTAGTGGGGACGACGATCGGTCATCGGGCAGGCCGAATAAACAGGGGTAAACCATGAGTATTTTCAGCCATTATCAGCGCCGTTATGAATCCACGCAGGAAGAAGAATATACCCTCCAGGAATATCTCGAACTCTGCAAAAAAGACCCAATGGCTTATGCCAGCGCTTCAGAACGCATGCTGATGGCCATCGGCCAGCCAGAATATGTGGATACCTCGCTGGACCCTCGCCTCTCGCGCATTTTTTCTAACAAGATCATCAAACGCTATCCTGCATTCGATGAATTTTACGGCATGGAAGAATGCATTGAGAATATCGTGGCGTATTTTCGCCACGCCGCGCAGGGCTTGGAAGAACGCAAACAGATTCTTTACCTGCTGGGCCCGGTAGGCGGCGGAAAATCAAGCCTGGCCGAGAAGCTCAAGCACTTGATGGAAAAAATCTCTTTCTATGCCATCAAGGATTCGCCCGTCTTCGAATCACCCTTGAATTTATTCAACCCCGCAGAAGATGCACCGATCCTCGAAGAAGAATTCGGTATTCCGCGCCGCTATCTGCGCGGCATCATGTCCCCCTGGGCAGTGAAACGCCTGCATGAATTTAATGGGGATATCAGCCGCTTTCGTGTGGTGAAGGTCTACCCCTCGATTCTCAATCAGATTGCGATTGCTAAAACCGAACCCGGTGATGAAAACAACCAGGATATTTCCAGCCTGGTGGGTAAAGTCGATATTCGCAAACTGGAAGAGTTTGCCCAGAGCGACCCCGATTGCTATGCCTTCTCTGGCGGTCTGTGCCGATCCAACCAGGGCTTGCTGGAATTCGTGGAAATGTTCAAGGCCCCCATCAAGGTCTTGCACCCCCTGCTGACCGCCACTCAGGAAGGGAATTATAACGGCACGGAAGGCATGGGCGCGATTCCGTTTGACGGGATCATTCTGGCGCACTCCAACGAATCGGAGTGGCAGGCGTTCCGCAACAATCGTAATAACGAAGCGTTTATCGATCGTATTTACATCGTAAAAGTCCCCTACTGCCTCCGCGTGTCGGAAGAAATCAAAATTTACGACAAATTGCTGCGGTCCAGTTCGCTGGCGCACGCCCATTGCGCGCCTGATACCCTGCGCATGCTGGCGCAGTTCACTACTCTCTCAAGATTGAAAGACCCCGAAAATTCCTCGCTCTATTCGAAGATGCGCATTTATGACGGTGAGAATCTCAAAGACACCGATCCGAAGGCCAAGTCGTATCAGGAGTATCGTGATTCCGCCGGTGTCGATGAAGGCATGGAAGGTCTTTCGACGCGTTTTGCGTTCAAGATTCTCTCAAAAGTCTTCAACTACGATCACGCCGAAGTGGCCGCCAACCCGGTGCACTTGTTGTACGTGCTAGAACAAGCCATCGAACAGGAACAATACCCCGCCGAGACGCAAGAGCGTTATTTGCGCTTCATCAAGGAGTATCTGGCGCCCCGCTACGTCGAATTTATCGGCAAGGAAATTCAGACCGCGTACCTCGAATCGTATTCGGAATACGGTCAGAACATTTTCGATCGCTACGTGATGTACGCCGATTTCTGGATTCAGGATCAGGAATACCGCGACCCGGATACGGGCGAAATTTTCAATCGCCAATCGCTCAATTCCGAACTGGAAAAGATCGAAAAGCCGGCGGGTATCTCGAACCCGAAAGATTTCCGCAACGAAGTGGTCAACTTTGTGCTGCGGGCACGCGCCACCAACAATGGCAAAAATCCGCAGTGGTACAGCTACGAGAAACTGCGCACTGTGATCGAGAAGAAGATGTTCTCGAACACCGAAGAGTTGTTGCCGGTGATTTCCTTCAACCCCAAAGCGTCGAAAGAAGACCAGAAGAAACACATGGACTTCGTTACCCGCATGGTGGAAAGAGGTTACACCGAGAAACAGGTTCGCTTGCTGTGCGAATGGTATCTGCGTGTTCGCAAATCGCAGTAATGTTCGTCTGCTGAATGAAAGCGAATCAAGTCATTAAAGTGCCTGTGAGTAACGCCTGTGTCGTACATTGTTGACCGCCGGCTCAATGGAAAAAACAAAAGCGCTGTGAATCGGCAGCGCTTCATGCGTCGCTACCGCAAACATATCAAAAAGGCGGTGGATGACGCTGTCACCAAGCGTTCCATCACAGACATCGACAGTGGCGAAAAAGTCACAATTCCACGGGAGGATATCAACGAACCGTTTTTTCACCATGGTCATGGTGGGCGTCGTGAAGGCGTGCATCCTGGCAACAAGGAGTATGTGTCGGGTGACACCATTGAGCGGCCGCAGGGCGGTGGCGGTGGTGGCGGTTCCGGTGGAGACCCGGGTGACGGTGGCGAGGGCATGGATGATTTCGTGTTCCAGATCAGCCAGGATGAATTTCTTGAGTTTCTGTTTGAAGATCTGGAGCTGCCCAATCTGGTGAAACGCCAGTTGGTCGGTGTGGAATCGTTCAAGTATGTGCGCGCCGGTATTGTCAATGAGGGCAACCCCGCCAAGATCAATATCATGCGTTCGATGCGGCAAGCGACCAGTCGTCGTATTGCACTGACCGCGGCCAGCCGCAAAAAACTCCGCGAATTTGAGGAAGAACGGGAAAAGCTGCTCGCGCAAGACAGCATTTTACGCGACCAGGCTCGCCTCGCCTTTGTTGAAAAGGAAATCACCCGCCTTGAGCGCAGGATCAAGAAAATCCCCTTCGTCGATACGATCGACCTGCGTTACAACCTGCACATCAAGCAACCCAAACCGACCTCGAAAGCGGTGATGTTCTGCGTGATGGATGTATCGGGTTCGATGAACCAGTCGATGAAAGACATGGCTAAACGCTTTTTCATCTTGCTCTATCTATTTTTGAAACGAAATTACGACAAGATCGAAGTAGTGTTCATTCGCCACCATACCAGTGCCAAGGAAGTCGACGAGCAGGAGTTTTTCTACTCCCGCGAAACCGGCGGTACCATTGTATCCAGCGCACTGAAAATGATGGCGGAAATCATCCAGGATCGCTACCCCATCGACGAATGGAATATCTACGGCGCACAGGCGTCGGACGGTGACAATTGGAACGACGATTCACCCTTGTGCCGCAAAATCCTGATGGAAGACATTCTGCCGATGGTGCAGTACTACGCCTACATCGAAATCAACCCGCGCCGTCATCAGGCATTGTGGCGCGAGTATGAGACGATCAAGGCGCAGATCGAGCATTTTGCCATGCAGGCAATTGCTGATGCGGCAGATATTTATCCGGTATTCCGGGAATTGTTCCAACGGCGCCCTGCCCGCGCATAGGCAGACGCCAGAAGCCAATAGGCATCGGCCAGAAGGTATAGCGCATGAGTCAGGTTGAACGCAAACCGATATCGACAGAGTCCGAATGGACGTTTGAATTAATCGACGAGTACGATCGGGAAATTCGCCGCGTCGCGCAAATCTATAAGCTGGACACCTACCCCAATCAAATCGAGATCATTTCAGCAGAACAAATGCTGGATGCTTATTCGTCGGTGGGCATGCCGGTGGGCTATAACCACTGGTCTTACGGTAAGCATTTTGTTGCCAATGCCCAGCAATACAAACGCGGGCAGATGGGTCTTGCCTATGAGATCGTAATCAATTCCAACCCCTGTATTGCGTATTTGATGGAAGAGAATACCTTGCCCATGCAGGCGCTCGTTATTGCGCATGCGTGCTATGGGCATAATTCTTTTTTCAAGAACAATTATTTGTTCCGCACGTGGACAGATGCCAGTTCGATCATTGATTACCTGGTGTTTGCGAAGAACTACATTAATCACTGTGAAGAGCGTTACGGCATCGACGAGGTAGAGGCGACACTGGATTCGTGCCATGCACTGATGAATTACGGTGTGGATCGGTATAAGCGGCCCTACCCGATTTCTGCAGAAGAGGAGCATCGTCGGCAGAAGGATCGTGAGGAATATCTGCAACGGCAGGTGAATGAGTTGTGGCGCACGATTCCAAAGCTTTTCGACAAAGATGAATCTATGCAGGAAAAGCGTTTTCCTGATGAGCCGCAAGAAAATCTGCTGTATTTCATCGAGAAAAATGCCCCGTTGCTAGAACCCTGGCAGCGCGAGATCGTGAGAATTGTGCGCAAGGTGGCGCAGTATTTTTACCCGCAGCGGCAAACGCAGGTGATGAATGAGGGTTGGGCGACGTTTTGGCATTATACGTTGCTTAATCATTTGTATGATGAGGGCAAGCTGAGCGATGGCTTTATGCTGGAGTTTCTGCAAAGCCATTCGTCAGTGGTGTTTCAGCCTTCATTTGACAGTAAATACTATTCCGGTATCAATCCGTATGCCTTGGGTTTTAGCATGATGCGGGATATCCGGCGTATTTGTGAGTCTCCGACGGAGGAGGACAAGCGGTGGTTTCCGGAGATGGCGGGGAGCAATTGGCTGGATACTTTACATTTTGCGATGCAAAATTTTAAGGATGAGAGTTTTATTCAGCAGTTTTTGTCGCCGAAAATGATTCGGGATTTCAAGTTGTTTTCGATTTTGGATGATGACATGCAGAAGGAGATGCATGTGACGGCGATTCATGATGATCGTGGGTATCGTTATATTCGGGAGCGTTTGTCACAGCAGTATAATTTGTCGATGAATGAGCCGAATATTCAGGTGTATAACGTGAATTTGCGGGGGGATAGGTCGTTGTCTTTGCGGCATATCCGGCACAATCGGCGGCCGTTGGCGAAGAAGGATACGGAGTCGGTGTTAAAGCATTTGCGGCGGTTGTGGAAGTTTGATGTGCACCTTGAGAGTATGCAGGATGATAAGCTGATGGAGGTTTATCGGTGCCGGGAGGGTGGCATGGAGCATGTGAGTCATGAGGAGAATGAAACGCGGTATTGATTACGTGAACGATCAACTTATTGTCACGTTCTTGTGATTTAGTGGTTCAAGTTTGAGATTTGTTCAGTGGCGCTGGCCTTTCGTGGTGGTTAGGTTCTGGAATCGCCGCAAGTACGTCCCTGTAGGCTCGACGCCGGCATCCCTGCCGGCGACGTTCCATAACCTAACCACCACGAAAGACCTCTCAGCATCGGGGTAATTTGGGCTAAATATTGCTGAGCATATAGTACAGCCCAACTTGTAATGCGCGGATAGCGTTCTTCTTCATTAGATGCACCAGTCAATTCGGGTTCCCCTTATGTCCGACGTTATACCAGAACCCAACCTTCCCTCGCCCTCTCAAGCCCAAGACGTGGCCGACATATTGCGGCATGTGCATCATTTGTTGCAGAAACAACAGGTGGTGTCTGACATGGTGCGGAGGCAGGAGTCGCATCACTACGAAGAAGGTCGGCGTGATTTGGTTCAAGCGCTAGTCGCGCGGCAGCATGAAGTGGAAATGTCGCAATATCTGGGGCGCCAGCATCCGGCGGATTTGGGGTTTTTGCTGGAGAATCTCGATCTCGATCATCGGAAAACAGTGTGGCGGTTGTTACGGCCGGATCAGCAAGGGGCGGTGTTGTTGGAGGTGGCCGATGCGGTGCGGGAGTCGTTGTTGCACGACATGGAATATACCGACATTTTGCGGGCGACGGAGCATTTGGATATTACGGATATCGCGGCGCTGATTCCTGATTTGCCGAAAGAGATCGGGTATGAACTGCTGGCCTCTCTGGAGGCGAAGGAACGGGCAGCGGTGCAGTCGGCGTTGTTGTTTCCGGCGGATAGTGTGGGTGCGTTGATGGAGTTGGATGTGTATCGCATCCATCGCAATGCGTCGCTGGGTGAGGTGCTGGAACAATTGCGGGCGCGGGGTAATTTGGCGCATACGCATGGGTATTTCTTTGTGGTCGATGATGGTGGCAAGTTTGAGGGCTTGCTGCCGGTAACGGAGTTGTTAATTCGTGGGGCGGATCAACGGGTGCATGAGGTCATGCAGACGGATGTGGCGTGTTTCAATACGCGCGACAAGGCAGCAGCGGCGGCCAGTGCGTTTGAGCGTTATGACCTGGTGTGTGCGCCGGTGGTGAATCAACATCATCATTTGGTCGGCCAGATTACGGTGGACAGTGTCGTTGATTTCTTGAAGGCGACATCGCAGAAAGAGATGCTGTCGCAGGTCGGTTTGAGGGAGGACGAGGATATATTCGCGCCGGTGCTAACCAGTAGTCGTAATCGCTGGGCGTGGCTTGCGCTCAATTTGGTGACGGCATTTATTGCTTCACGTGTCATCGGTGCATTTGAAGGCACCATTGAAAAACTGGTGGCGCTGGCGGCACTGATGCCCATTGTTGCGAGCATTGGTGGTAACACGGGCAACCAAACGATTGCTCTGATGATCCGCGGTTTAACGCTGGGGCAGATTCATGCGGGTAGTTTACGTCGCATACTGCTGAAAGAGTCGGGCATTGCAGTGATCAATGGATTGATGTGGGGTAGCGTGATGGGATTTTTTGCGCTGTTGCTCTATCAGCAATGGGGGCTGGCGCTGGTGATGACCATGGCGATGACACTTAACCTGATCGTTGCGGCGCTAGCGGGGGTTTGTATTCCACTGCTATTAAAAAACCTTGGTCGCGATCCCGTGATGGGGTCTAGCGTGCTATTAACGGCGCTCACTGACAGTATGGGATTTTTTATTTTTCTGGGATTGGCGAGTGTTTTGCTTTTATAAATTTTCACTGATGGTGTGAGCGGAGTGGCGAGGGGGACTGGATTGCAGGACCGTCGGCGCCATGGATGGCGCCGTCGAGCCTACAGGGACGTATTTACGGCGTGTCCTGAAAGCCAGTCCCCCTCGCCACTCCGCGGTGGTCGAAAAAACACCGAATCCCGAGCCAAATAAAAGCCCACACCCAACTCACATCTCCAACAAAAATGTCACCGGCCCATCATTCACCAACGCCACCTTCATATCAGCACCAAACTGCCCGGTCGCATGTTTAATCGGAACCTCCCGCGCCTTATCCACCAAATAATCAAATAACTCCCGCGCCATCGCCGGCGCCGCTGCCGACGTAAAACTCGGCCGCAATCCCTTCTGCGTATCCGCCGCCAACGTAAACTGCGACACCCACAAAATCCCGCCCTTTACCTCAACCACATTCCGATTCATTTTACCTTCATCATCACCAAACACCCGGTAATGACAAATCTTATGCACCATCTTGTCAGCGATCGCCGCAGTATCTTGCGGCTGCACCGCCAGCAGCACCAGCAAACCATGCTCAATCTGCCCCACCACAGCGCCATCCACCGTCACCCGGGCCTCACTCACACGCAGAATCAACGCTCGCATGCACTTTCTCCTTTACTTAAAGCGGTTCAACGCCCACCTCAAACTGCATTACATGACACTCCCCAGGTGCCAACTCCACACTGTCCGACAGAATATTAGCCGTTTCAATACACACCATACGCCGCCAGGCATCCGGCGCAAACTGACTCAAACGCAGTGATTTCTCCACATGCGGATTCCATAACACCAGCGAGCGGGAATTCGCCGCACGCACGCGAATACGCCGCTGCCATCCTTCATCACGCAAACATACATCTGCGACATTCCCCTGATAGATTCGATCCGTCTCACCCGCAAATTGCACTGGCTGCACGTCAGTGAATTCCTGCCAGTCTTTTAGCGTATCAATATAGGGAACCCCTTCCAGCCCCTCAACCACAACATTATCGATATCGCTCACAGCAAAATAGGTATGCAACGCCTGCGAAATCGAAAATTTTCCACTTGGCCCAACAGCATCCTTAGCTGCAACTGAATCTGCAGGAAATTCATTAAACAACAACACCTGCAAGCGCTCGCCAATTGACACCTGCAAGCGCGGCAGCACCACAATCGGTATAGACGCACTGGCCAACGCCGCCGCCGAAACACTCAGAGTAACCGTTACCCCGTCAACGGAATCCACGATATCATCCACCTGCCAGTCCACTGTACGTGCCCACCCGTGTGCTGGCGGCTCAGCCAACTGATATTGCGATTTCACCGCAGCGGGATTTCGTCGAAAATCACCAAACCAGGGCCAGCAGACAGGAATACCGCCTCGCACCGATTGCCCCGGTTGAAACGAGGCCTCTTCACTCAACCAAATGACCGGGCGCTGCCCTGTCGGCGCAAACTCCAATACCTGGGCACCTTGTAACGCAATGCATGCACTCGCGCGTGGATGAATCACCTGCAAACAGGTGAGCGAACCTTCTGATTTTACTGTGACATAATTCGATGTAATTTTCATTTTTCCCTCACAAATCAGTAATCTGCCGCAAAGCGCCTACACCGCCCACCACTGATAACACTATTAATACAGAGAAGCTCTTGCCCTTTATAAGGCAAGGCCGTAGCCTAAGAGAAAGAAAAGTCATTAAGACGCATGCAACAATAACAAAAAGCTTGAGGCGTATTCGAACGAAACCGCCGGGAAAGTACTTAAACTGCCATGACCTCGCTGACTCACGAATCCAAAAAAAGCTTGTCTGCACGTCTACATACGACGCTGCTCTGGCTCTATCAAAACCAGGAGCTGTGGGAATCCGATCTGGAAACCGCGCTCAAACTGGTGACTCGCACGGCCAGTCAGATTCTTAACGTGGGCATTGCTGGCGTGTGGGAATACCACCCGTCAGGCTACGAAATGCTATGCCGCCTGCAATACTCCGCCGCAAGCGACAGCTATGACACGCCCTCGGCCATCGAACGCAGCCTCTATCCCGCCTATTTTCAAGCCCTTGAAGCTGGGCGTGTGATCAGCGCCAATGACGCTATCAACGATCGTCGCACCTGTGAATTCGCCGAAAGCTACCTGATTCCCAAAAACATACGCTCCATGCTGGATGCCACCTTGCGGCAAGCGGGCAAAACCTGCGGCATGTTTTGCCTGGAGCACCTGGCCACCTTGCGTCTATGGAGCCGAGAAGAACAGGAATTCGCTACGTCCATTGCGGATCTCGTCTCACAACTTTTGATTTTCTACCGGCTGACCGAGAGCGACACCCGTCATCGCGCGCTATTCGATTCAGCGCGTGACGCCATTGTGGTGTTCAAAGACGGTGTATTTATCGATTGCAACAAAAGCGCCGAAGACGTTTTCAATCTGCCGCGCCACCATATTATCGGCAGCTCACCAGGCGAGTTATCGCCGCGTTTTCAAGAAGACGGTCGCCCGTCAGACATTGCCGCAAAAGAAAAGATAATTGCCGCGATGGCCGGTGCGCCGCAATTCTTCAACTGGTGGCACAAGCGCGGCGATGGACGCACTTTTGAAGCCGAAGTCAGCATTGAACGGATAAAAATGGGCCCCGATTTTTGCCTGCAAGCCATTGTGCGCGATGTGACTGCACGCAACCGCGTTGATCGCGCCATTCGCATGATTGCACAAGGGGTCTCGGCACGCGGCGATGTCAGCTTTTTCGAGCAGATGGTCACGCATTTAGCCCAAAACTTTGAAGCCAAATGCGCCATGATCGCGCAACTGGACCCACTGAACCCGTTACAACTTAAAACGGTTGCAATTAACCTGCGCAGCCAGCTTGTGCCTAATTTTGTGCACGCGCTGCCGGGCTCCGCCTTCGAACATCTGCTGGCGGAAGGCGGCTGTTTGATTGGGGAGCATGCTCGCAGCATTTTCCCCGATGACACCCTGCTCAGTGTATTTCATGCTGAAAGTTTTCTGGGCATGCCATTTTTCGACAGCGCAGGACAGGCGTTAGGGTTTGTCGCCGTCATCGATAGCAAATCGATCGAAACCGATGTACAGCATAAAGAAATCCTGGAGATTTTTGCTGCTCGTGCCGGCTCGGAGCTGGAACGTCTGGCCGTGCAGGAAAAACTGCATCATGCCGCCGACAACGACTCCCTTACTGGGCTGCCCAACCGGCGCAAACTGCATGAAGTCGCCGCCGAGGCTGTTGCCGCACTGGATCTTGCCAGCGAACATCGTCCCGTATTGTTCCTGCTGGATCTTGACCGCTTCAAAGAAGTCAACGACACCCTGGGCCACCATACCGGCGATCAATTACTTATCCAGGTGGGTCTGCGTCTGCAGGAAACCCTGAAATCGCATAATGCCTTGCTCTGCCGTTTAGGCGGTGATGAATTTGCCGTCTTCACCAATGACATCAACGGCGCCGAACAAGCCAAGGCACTCGCGCAAAAAATTACCCGCGCCCTCAGCCAGCCTTTTACCGTAGGAGAAATTGCACTCTCCCTGGGAAGCAGCCTGGGCATCGCGTTATACCCCGAGCACGGCGATAACAGCCATGCCCTGCTACGCTGCGCCGATGTGGCCATGTACCATGCCAAGAAAGGAGGTGGTGGTTACGCCGTCTACGATGCCAGCCTCGACGCTCACAGCCCGCGCCGCCTGCGCATGATGACCGACCTGGGCAACGCCATCCATGAGGGACAAATGGAGCTGCACTACCAGCCCAAGATCGACGTGGAGTCTGGCCAGTGCATCGGCTGCGAAGCACTGGCCCGCTGGGAACACCCCCACCTCGGCGCCATCGCACCCACTGAATTCATCCCGCTGGCCGAAATGAGCGACCTCATTCACCCCTTGAGCCTGCACGTGGCCGCCGCCGCGCTTGAACAACTTTCCGACTGGGATGCCCGTGGCCTTTACCTGTCAGTCGCCATCAACATCTCGGCACGCAACCTGCTCGACCTGAATTTCGCCGAAAACCTAAGCCAGATTATCGAAGCCAAAGGCATCGCCGCCGAACGCCTCGAAATCGAAATCACCGAAAGCGCCCTCATCAGCGACCCCGAACGCGCCATGGCCATCATCAGCCGCATCTCCGCCATGGGCGTGAAATTCTCGATCGATGACTTCGGCACCGGCTACTCATCGCTCTCGTACCTCAAACGCCTACCCATCGACGCCCTCAAAATCGACCGCTCCTTCGTGCAAGACATGCTGCTGAACGAACAGGACGCCATCATCGTCCGTTCCACCGTCAGCCTTGCACACAACCTGGGCCTGAAAGTCGTCGCGGAAGGCGTTGAAAACCAACGCACCCTCGAACATCTCGGTCAACTCGGCTGCGACATGGCGCAAGGCTTTCAGATCTGCAAAGCCCTACCCGCCCAACAATTCGAACGCTGGATACGCCGCCAATCCCACTCCTGGGA
>CAYYPW010000018.1:0-78833 GCA_964473645.1 uncultured Moraxellaceae bacterium | reverse complement strand
CCCTACCCGCCCAACAATTCGAACGCTGGATACGCCGCCAATCCCACTCCTGGGAGCCCAGCCTGGGCTAATGCCAGACTCTTGAACCAACCCCCCACAGAGCGCATACTTGGCACCGTTTTCACACGTGCTTGTTACACAAGCTGTTTTACATCCGCTGCTTTACGCACGGGAACGCACCAGGGCACCACAAACCGCCCCAGGCCCCAAGCCCAATTCCATAACATAAGCCAGAGAATCTGCATGCAAGTCGCCGACAAATCCGTAGTGAGCTTTCACTACACCCTCAAAGACATCAACGGAAACGAAATGGAATCCAGCCGTGGCGGCGACCCCCTCGCCTACCTGCACGGCTCCGACAACATCGTACCCGGCCTTGAAAAAGCCCTCACCGGCAAAACCGTAGGTGACACCCTCACCGTCACCGTCACCCCCGCCGAAGGCTACGGCGAACGCCGCGACGACCTGCAAATGCGCGTCTCCACCAAACACCTGGTCTGGGAAGGCAAACTCGAAGCCGGCGCACAAGCCTACCTGCGCACCGAACACGGCCCCCGCATGGTCACCGTTATCAAACCCGGCAAATTCATGGTCGACATCGACGCCAACCACCCCCTCGCCGGCACCACCCTGGTATTTGACGTAGAAATCACCGAAGTCCGTGAAGCCCTGCCCGAAGAACTCGACCACGGCCACGTACACGGCCCCGGCGGTCATCACCACTGATCTATACCAAGATCATTCTAACGCCACAAGCAAGCGGCGACACCATAGCTCGCCACTTGCCTGCAGCGTTACCACCTTAACCTGCGAGCTTGTACCTGCGACATTGCATCGCAGGACCACGCTTACACGAGCAAATCCGTTCTCGCCGCCAGAATAAAATCATTGCGATGTAAGCCTTTGATTTTGTGCGTCCACCAGTTCACCGTCACTTTACCCCACTCGGTAAGCAATGCCGGATGATGCCCGGTCTCCTCTGCCAACGCGCCCACGCGATTGGTAAAGGCTAAAGCCTCGACAAAATTCTTGAAATGAAACTCGCGCTTCAACTGCAAAACGCCATCGATAACCACCGGTTGCCAATCAGGAATTTGCTTCATTAATTCCGCCAGTTCGGTATCGGACACTTTAGGAGCATCAGCCCGACAGGCCTCGCAACGTTCTTCGGTAAGAGACATACATTTCTCCACTATTTTTGTACGGAACTCTGAGATGCTTGAACGTTTGGGGAGGGGGTTGCGGGTTGGAAACGTCGCCGCCATGGATGGCGGCGTCGAGCCTACAGGGACGTATTTACGGCGTTTTCAAACCCGTAACCCCCTCCCCAAACGAATCCACTGACACCAACACGCAGGTCAAAACAGCAAAACTAAACACCAACAAAACACAGTGTATCCACCCTACCCCAAATCACGCCATCCCACAATAAAACTGTCGCCAATAGTCAAAGCTACCCACTAAGCTTGTTTGCTAACATGACACGCTTTTAACCACAAATGACTGACCCACAAGTCACAAACCAATATAAAAAAACAGGCAAGATATGCAAAGCCTAACCCAACAGCTGACACACCAAATTGCACAACAGCTAAGCCCCCTCACCAGCCTCCAAGGCCCCTACGTCAAACTCATGTTCGACGTCATGGGCCGCGCCATGGAAGCCGCCAGCCAAATCGACCCCGTCTTCGAACGCGAACTCAAAGCCCTTAGCCCCGACTTCATCTTCGAAATGTGCGTCAAACCCAACGGCCCCGGCCTCGTCATGCAAAAACAACCCGACGGCACCCTCAAATACCTCGGCGAACAAAAACCCAAAAAGCCCGACCTCAGCATCCAATTCAAACACATGGCCCACGCCTTTCTCGTACTCAGCTTTCAAGAAAGCACCGCCCGCGCCTTCGCCAACGATCGCATGGTCGTCGACGGCGAAATCGCCCACGCACTAAAAATGGTACGCTGCTTAAATCGCCTCGAAGCCTTCATTTTGCCGAAAATTATTGCCGAACGCGCCATCAAACGTTACCCGAAAATGACACTGCAAGAAAAACTGGCGCATGGCACACGCATCTACTCACGCGTTGCCAGCAATATCATCAAGCCACTGATCTCTTAAAATAGAATCTCTACTATTAGAACGTTCCCTGATATCGCCTTAATTTTAAAAGCCGTTTTTTGAAACCGCTTTTTTGAAGCAAAGAACGAATTAAGCAAGCATTTAAAAAGAGAGCCGCCCATGTCTAAAGCCTATTTTGAATTTTTCTGCCCGGTCAAAACTATCGCTGGCCACAAAGCACTGGAACATATTCCGTTTGAACTGCAAACGCTCGGCGCTTCCCGTCCCCTCATCATCACCGACGCTGGGGTTAAAAATGCCGGCCTGCTCAATAACGTCCTACCTGTTTTCCAGGAAGCCGGCATTGAAATCGCAGACATCTATGATAACGTCCCGCCTGATTCCTCCACCAAAATTGTCACTGAAATCGCCGCGTTATACCGCAGCAAAAAAGCCGATTCCATTATCGCCATTGGTGGCGGTTCGGTTATCGACACCAGCAAAGGCGTCAACATACTCGTCTCGGAAGGCGGTGATGACTTGCGCAAATATTCTGGCGCCGGCATTCTGAAACGCCCACTCAAACCGTTATTCGTGGTACCGACCACCGCCGGCACAGGCTCTGAAGTTACCCTGGTGGCCGTGATCTCGGACAGCGCAAGTGGCGCCAAACTGCCGTTTACCTCGTATTTTTTGCTGCCCAATGCCGCCGTACTCGACCCACGCATGACCCTCACGCTGCCCCCCTCCATTACGGCTGCCACCGCCATGGACGCCATGACGCACGCGATCGAGGCTTACACTTGCCTGGCCAAAAATCCATTGAGCGACGCCTATGCCGCGCAAGCGATTCGCAAGATCAGCGAAAATGTCCTGCATGTCATGGACCATCCACAAGACGCCGATGCGCGCCTCGAATTGGCCCTGGCCGCCACCATGGCAGGCATCGCCTTTTCGAACTCGATGGTGGGCTTGGTGCACGCGCTGGGGCATGCATTGGGCGCGTTGTGCCATGTGCCCCATGGCGTGTGCATGAACGTATTCTTGCCCTATGTGCTTGAATACAATATGGAAGTGAATGCCGATACCGTGGGCGAACTGCTGCTGCCACTGGCAGGCGCTGAAGTCTACGCTGCAACGCCCAAACAGGTACGCGGGGACCGAGCGCTGCAACGCATCCGCGCCCTGCGCGACGAGCTGTATGCCCGCGTGAAACTGCCCCGTCGCCTCTCAGAAACCGGCAAAGTCACGCGCGAACAACTGGCCCAGCTGGCCAGCATCGCCATGGACGAAGGCCCGATTCTTTTCAACCCTAAAGAGATGGATTACGAAGAGGCACTGGCCCTGTTGGAACGCGCTTGGTAATCCTCTGATTTGATAGTCGTTTGATTTGATAGTCTTTTCATTAGCGATTTTTTTGATTAGACCGTCTTCAATTTAGTTAGTCTGTTGTTTTGATTGTAAAAGCCGTTGCCTCTGTCGTTGACCGAAGCAACGGCTTTTTTAATGCTTCCTGCCCTTTTTAATGCATCTCTGGTTAGCACGCTGTTTTTCCTCACCTTTTTGCTTTTATTTGCAAGCCCCGGCACACCCAGCAATCTGACCTACACTTAATCCATAACTGCTTGGTAGTGAAGCGCAAACCCCTCATCAGCATGCCCACTATCAAAGCCTCGGTTGGTAAAGGGAATGTCGGCAGTAAAATATTGGGTCTGTTGGTTTAGCTTGTTATTGTGCTGCACTAATGTGCTGGCACAGCAGCCCGTGCTTAGCATTTACAACAACGGCGAATATATACTGACCGAGTATCTACATTTCTATGAAGATCGCGATAACTCGCTCACGATCGACCAAATCAAAAAAGACGAAGCGAACGAACGCTTCAAGCCCCTGCAAAATGAATTTTTAACCTTTGGGCTAACCAAATCCAGCCTGTGGTTCAAAATGCAATTGCGTTACCCGCAGGGCGCCCCGAACTACGTGGTAAAAAAAACTTTCCTCTATGAAGTTGCTCGCGCGCATTTGGATTTCGCTGAGCTTTACATCGTCAAAAGCGACGGTAGCCATCTGCAAATCAGCTCGGATATTCGTACCGATCTTGAACAAAGACCCGTCGTGCACATCAATAGTGTTTTTCCCTTTGAGATTGCGCTCGGTGAAGAGCTGACCTTGTACTTACAGGTACGCAACAAGACTGGCACCTTTCTCCCGCAGACACTTTGGACCCCAGAAGCCTTCGCTACCAAAGTGTCGCACGAAGAATATATGTATGGCTTTTTCTACGGTGGCATGGTCATCATGCTCATCTACAATTTTCTGCTATTTGCGTCGACCAAACATGAAACCTACCTGTACTACTTTGGTTATCTGCTGGGTGTGCTGCTGTTTGAATTCGTGGATCTGGGACACGGTTTTGTGTTGTTCAAAGCCGATATTTTCCTGTTTCACAAAGACTATATACCGATGTTTTTCTGGATACTGTGGCTGGTGGGTATGCGCTATACCCAGCATTTTCTCGATCTTAAAGAGCGTCATCCGGCGATCAATTATGTGGTGAACGCTTACTATTTTCTGTCGTTCTTTAGCCTTCTGATTGCACTTGAATATGATTATTACGCAACCGTGCAATACATCGCACCCTTTGGTGGTGTCGCTGTATTAATGGTACTCGCCCTCAGTAGCTATGTCTGGTACAAGGGTAATGAAAACGCCGCGTTTTTCACCTATGCATGGGCATGCAACATGGGGGGATTTGCGCTGTTTTCTTCGGTTGTCATCGGGCTGCTCCCCGCACATCCATTACTGCTCTTTTCGATGCCGGTTGGCACTTTGATGGAAGCAGTCGTGCTTTCGATGGCACTGGCTGATCGTATAAAACGTGCTGAAAAATACAAACTGGATGCCAACCAACGCGCCATCGAAAACCTGTCACGCTATCGCTCCGTTTTTGATAACGCCGTAGAAGGGCTCTACCAAATGACACTCAGCGGTCGTTTGCTGAACGTGAACCACGCATTCGCACGTATGCTTGGCTACAACAGCCCGGGCTCGGTGCTGCAGCATTCGCGCAATGCGGTCGAATGTTTGTTTGTCGACCCACAACGCCAGCATAGTCAGTTGGCGCATGTCGGCTGGCTGAATGAAGAAATCAACGCCAGCAATCAGGCTGGAATCCCCCTCAATGCCTTGCACTATGCCAAGGTGGTGCGTGATGAAGAAGGAAATGCGCTGCATATTGAAGGCAGGCTGACCGACATCAGCGACCGCAAGGAGCGCGAGCGAGCCCAACGTGAACGCTTGAAAGAGCGACGGGATAAAGAAGTCGCCAAGCGTGCGACCAATAGCAAAAGCGAGTTTCTCAAGCATATGAGCCATGAGATTCGCACGCCGCTGTCTGCCATTATCGGCTATGGCGAGTGCCTTCGCGACACTTTGTTATCGCGTCAGGAAAAGCGCCAGGCTGTTTCCACACTGACAGAAAATTCCCACAAGCTATTGCAGTTGATCAACAACATTCTTGATTATTCAAAAATTGAAGCCGACAAACTGATATTGGAAGCCATGGAGGTTGATCTACCCGCCATCATTGAAAGTGTTCACGAACAATTACAAGGGTTGTTATCACAGAAGGATCTGTCGTTTGGCGTTGAACTGGAACCACCGGTGCCCAGCCATATCATCAGCGATCCGACCCGATTGCGCCAGGTGCTAGTCAATCTCTGCAGCAACGCGATCAAATTTACCGACAAGGGTGGCATAACGATCAAGCTAAGCTGGAGCGGGGAGCAGCAACGGCTTTGCATTGTTGTGAAAGATACGGGCAAAGGCATTGAAGCGGATCTGCTGACACGCCTGCAACGGTCACTCTCCACCACCCAACAGGCACAGCCGCCACAAGGCCTGGGGTTGACGCTTGCCCATCGTCTCGCACATTTGTTGGGTGGCCATCTGGCGATCGAAAGTCAGGTCGGACAAGGCACCCGCGTCAGTATCGAATTGCCCACCACGCTACCTTCGCAACCGCGCTGGATCAAGACACCTTACACGCGCAGAACGGCAGACAAGCCACTGCACAACATTCCTCAATTGATCGGCCACGTATTACTGGCGGAAGATAACATCGTCAATCAAAAGCTCATACAGCGCGTTATCGAAAAAACCGGGGCAGAAATAACAGTAGTTGCCGATGGCAAGCGCGCCCTCAATGAAGGCAAAAAACGCACTTTCGATCTGATATTGATGGACATCAATATGCCGGAGATGGGCGGACTGGAATCAACCCAAAGGTTACGTGCCTGGGGCTATACCAAACCCATCTATGCATTGACAGCAGAATCCGGCAAGGAAGAAGTGGAAGCCTGTATCGCTGCGGGTTGCAATGGGCATTTGAGCAAGCCCCTGGAATTAACGGTGTTCTACAGCGTGTTGGCGGAATGCCTGCCTCATCGCGACTCGTCATCCACCCACGCCGGAGGTCCTGCATCATGACAGGACTTGCGGCAACAGACCTCATGAATAATCAAGCCTGCATGCTTACGCAACGCCCTTACGGGTTGACGCTTTTCATATTGATTGCACTGCTGATGCTTAGCGGACGCGTCCATGCCGGTGAGCAAAGCGGAACGGTCATGACGGTGGTTGACGCCAACAGCTATGCAGTTACTCCCTTTGTAAGCATCCTCGAAGATGAGAAGAGTGAATGGCGAATCGAGGATGTTGCGTCTGAACCCTTTGCAGGTCGATTTGGCCCCGCCAAGCAAGATTATCTGAATTTTGGCTACAGTGATTCTGTCTTCTGGATACGCCTGCAGGTACGCTATGAACCTACACGCAAGCGTCACCCGCCAGTACAGCAGTGGTACTACGAGATTGGCAAGGCGCAGCTCAATATGGCTGAGCTCTATATTCAGCAACCGGATGGCACGATCACGCAAGCGCAGGCGGATATTCGAATCCCCTATGCCGATCGACCATTACGCATGGTGAACAGTGTTTTCCCGATAACAACGCCCAAGGGCGAGACGGTCACGCTATACCTGCGTGTTAAAAACATTACCGCTTTTTATGTTCCCCTTACGTTGTGGAATCCTTCGGAATTTGTTCGGAAAATATCGCGGGAGGAGATTCTTTATGGGGTGTTCTATGGCGGCATGATCATGATGATTGTGTATAACGTCTTCCTGTTTCTTTCCATACGCGATTTGAGCTACATCTACTATTCCAGCTATCTTTTATCTGCCCTCGTTTTTGAAGCGATAGACATGGGCCATGGCGCCGCCTGGATCAATAATGGGTTGGTCTGGTTCAACAAGGAATATGTTCCCATTGCCATCTGGTGCACATGGCTGACCGCATTTCTTTTTACTCGACATTTTCTTGAAATCCCTCGTCGGCACCCCCTACTCAATAAGTTTCTGACACCGCTATTTCTGTTTTCACTAATTTGCGCAGCCTTTTGCTTTTTGCTGCCGTTTAAATTGACACTCATTGTATCCGTTTATTTTTGCGGCTATGCAGTAGCAACCATGCCCATCGTCGGTGCGTATGTCTGGTATAAGGGCAATAGAAATGGTTCATTTTTCACGCTTGCCTGGCTGTTTAACGTCAGCGGATTCATTATCTATTCGAGCGTTGCCACGGGACGGGCGCCAGCAACACCGCTTTTTGTTGCGTCTATGCCATTGGGCACCTTGCTGGAAGCGGTGATGTTATCCTTTGCCCTGGCAGAACGCATCAAACAAACCCAAAAGGAGGCGCTGCATTCCAATCGATTGTCCATGCAGCATCTTGCCAGCTACCGTTCCCTGTTTGATAACGCACTCGAAGGTATTTACCAAATTTCCCTGCGCGGAAAGCTGATTAACGCTAATCCAGCAATGGCCAGGATTCTGGGTTATCCTAACGTCGGCACGCTACTGCGCTCTGGTCGAAAAAACATAATCGAATTTTTTGAAGAACCGGCTCGCCAATGGCGCGAGTTAATGCGCGGCAATGCCATGCGTAGCGAAATTCAGCGTACCAATAGTGTCGGTGATATGTTTGTAGCACTGCATTCGGCTCAATTGGTGCGCGACACTCACGGGCGACCTGCCTATATTGAAGGTACGCTGGTGAATATCACCGAGCGCCACCAGCGTGAACAAGCCGAACGGGAAAGAATTCGCGAACGACGTGAAAAACTCGCCGCTGAGGCGAACACCAACGCGAAGAGCCGCTTTCTGAAAAATATGAGCTTCGAAATTCGCACTTCCTTGGCACCTATTATTGGTTTCAGCGAAACCTTGCGCGAAACCGATCTGCCGATAGACAGCAAACGCAGCGCAGTGTCATCGATCATGGCAAATGCGCAATCGCTGATGCAGTTGGTCAACGATATTCTCGATTATTCGAAAATAGAAGCGGGTAAAATGTCCATCGAGCAAATCGATTTCGATTTTTTTGCGATGATCTCATCGGTCAAAACGCACTTTTCAGCGCAAGCCTCCGAAAAGAAATTAAGCTTTGATGTGCACTATAGCTGGCCGCTACCTGCTCGCATTGTGAGTGATCCCACACGCCTCAAACAGATTTTGCATAACCTGTGCAGCAATGCAATTAAATATACCTACAGCGGTCAAGTCACGCTACGCATCGGCTGGGATGAATATTACTCACAGCTATGCATTGCCGTCAGTGATACTGGCCCTGGCATCGCACCGCAGGATTTGCGATTGTTGCAGGACAATAATTCGGTGGCAGAAACCACTGACGCACTCCAGCGAGGAGGACTCGGTATTGCAATTACCCGACAACTCGCGCGTCTGCTGGGGGGCCAATTACAGGTGGGAAGCAAGCTGGGCGTTGGCAGCACCTTCAGTGTGTTCATCAGCTGCAAGACGCCACCGCGTGAGCAGTGGGTAAACACCGAAGTATCGCCGGCCCTGCCTCAGCAACAGCTCTCGGAAATACCCCATTTGTCTGGCGATGTACTCCTGGCTGAAGACAATCCTGTCAATCAGAAACTGATTTCACGTATTCTCACGAAAACAGGTGCATCCGTTACGCTGGTAAGCGATGGTGAACAAGCCTTGCAAGCCGCGCTTAAACGGCGTTATGACCTCATTTTAATGGATGTCAATATGCCGGTAATGGGCGGATTGGACGCCACTCGCGCGCTGCGTGAACGAGGTTATGAAGGCCCAATCTTTGCGTTGACGGCCGAACATGGTCTGGAGGAAATTCAGGCGAGTCTGGCGGCGGGCTGTAACGGGCATTTGACGAAACCCATCGAAATAAGCGAATTCTACAGCGTACTCTCTGTTTGCCTGCCGCCAAAGGAGATCGATGCATGATCGCCTTTGCTCGATACAACACTTTCACCCACCTTAAAATGTTGCTTTGCCTGGTGGCGTTGATGATAGCAATGCCTTTGCAAGCTGCCGACAATAACAGGTTTCTCAAAATCGCGGGCGCAGAAGAATATGATCTTGGCCCCTATTTTACTCATCTGGAAGATCCCAACAGCCAGTATACGTTTGAAGATATATCAACACCTGAAGTAGAAAAGCTGTTTGCAGAACCCCGTTACGACTATATCAATTTCAGTGTGAGCAGATCGACACATTGGCTGCGCCTAGAACTGCGACATATCGATAAAAAGGAACGCTTTGAACCTCGTCGCGAATGGCTTCTTGATGTGCGACGCGCACGTCTGGATGAAGCAGATCTCTATATCAAGCGTACAGATGGAAGCGTTGAGAAAATGCAATCGGATTTACGCATTCCCTATGAGGATCGCCCCATCAAAAATGTGAACAGCGTTTTTCCCATTACCACCGAGCGAGGAGAAACGCTAACACTTTATCTCAGAATAAAAAACGAAAATGCCACCTACCTTCCTGTTCATTTGCGAACTGCGACCAATTTCATTCGCACGAATACCAGCCATGATTTGCTATACGGGTTGTTTTTTGGCGGCATGATTGTGTTGATCCTATACAACATCTTCTTATTGTTGGCCACCAAAGATATCAGCTATTTTTATTATGTCGCTTACCTGGTACCTGTCACGATGTTCGAGTTTATCGACATCGGGTACGGTATTCCGCTGTTCGAAGCCTTACCCTACCTGTTTCACAAGCATGCCATCTTGCTTTATATATGGTTATCCTTTCTTGCGGGCATCATGTTCACTATTCAATATTTGAATATTGAGGTGCGCAGCCCCTTGGTCTATGCGTTTTTCAAGGCATTGAATGCGTTTCTCATCATCGCTGCCGTTATCAGCTATCTGGTTCCCTACGATGTCGCGCTATTGTTTACGGCCTATTTTTGCAGCAGCAGCAGTGGCCTCATCGTCATTCTGGGGCTCTATCATTGGAGGAAACATAACGATACCGATGCTGCACTGATGGCGGGGGCCTGGGCATTCTGCGTGGTAGGCTATATCGTCTATGGAGGGGTGGCCACGGGCTGGCTTCCGCCCAATGCGTTCACCATTGCGTCCTTGCCGCTGGGCACCTTACTCGAAGCGACCACCTTGGCCTTTGCATTGGGTGAACGCATCAAGCGCACACAAAATCAGGTATTGAGAGCGCGACAACGTTCGATCATTCATCTCAAGCGTTTTCGTTCCTTCTTTGACAATGCGGCAGAAGGTATTTATCAGCTATCGCTGGATGGTCGTCTGCTAAGTGCCAACAATTCCATGGCACGCATTTTAGGCTTTGAGTCACAACACACCCTGCTGAACTCAGGTAAAAAAGCAGTCGGCCTCTTGTTCAGTGATCGTCAGCGACAATGGCGATCGCTGATCGATACTCGCCAGGTACGCGATGAAATTGTATTGGTGGATGACCAGGGCACGACGAGACATGCCATACATTCGGCCAAACTTATTCGCACGCCTGACGGACAACCCTCGCATATTGAAGGCAGTCTGATTGATCTATCCGAACGCCGCCAGAATGAAAAGGCACAACGCGCACGCCTCAAGGAACGTCACGAAAAAGAACTCGCCAGAAGCGCGACCGACTCCAAGAGCGGCTTTCTTAAAAACATGAGTTACCAGATTCGCACGCCATTGAACGCCATTATCGGCTTTAGCGAATCACTACAACAGCACGCGTTGAACAGAGAAAACCGCCAGTATGCTGTAAACAGCGTTATTCGTAACGCCAACCATCTGCTGCAACTGGTGAATGACATCCTCGACTTCTCAAAAATAGAAGCAGGAAAAATGGTGATCGAAGCCATCGACATAGATTTGATGGCACTAATACGACAGGTACAAACCCAGAACGAAGTGCTGGCAAAAGAAAAGCAGATTCATTTTCGTGTTGATTGTCGCTTTCCTTTACCCGCCCGTATCAAGAGCGACCCGACGCGCATCCGACAGATATTGAACAATCTGTGTAGCAATGCCATTAAATACACCCCTGCAGGAACCGTAAAGCTGATCGTACGCTGGGATGCCATCAATCAACACATGTGTTTCGATGTTGAGGACAGCGGCATCGGTCTTACACCCGCAGAAATTCGCAAGCTACTTGGACAGAACATTGGAGATACCTCCCTGAACGCGAGCGTGACAGGCGGCCTCGGCATTGCCATCACACTGCATTTGGTCAGACTGTTGGGTGGACAACTGCAAGTCGATAGTCGCAAAGGCTTCGGCAGCCGCTTTACGGCCACCATTGCCTGCAAAGCCATCGGAAAAGAGGAGTGGATCAAGCAAGCACAAGCCCCTGCAGCAGCCGCTAACGCGAAAGGCGTGCCGCAACTACTGGGTAAAGTGCTACTGGCAGAAGACAATGTGGTGAACCAGAAGCTGATCCTGCGGTTGATTGGCAAAACGGGGGCGACTGTCACGCTTGCCGAAAATGGTCTGCAAGCGGTCGAGCTTGCACGTGCGCATCACTTTGATTTGGTCCTCATGGACATCAACATGCCCATCATGGACGGGCTGACAGCCACCCGCCTGATGCAGGAAGAGGGGTTCCCATCCCCCATTCTGGCGCTGACCGCCGAACACGGTGCTGAAGAAATCCAGGCCTGTATCGCCGCTGGCTGCCTGGGCCATCTGAGCAAACCCATTGATGTGCCTGACTTTTATTCCAAGTTGTCCCACTATCTCGCGCCGGCCAACCCCACCCTCCCGATAGAAAATCAACAATAATTTAGGTAACTGAGCATTTGTTGAAAAATCATCTACCCTAAATATATGGTCTGAAAACAGTGCATTTTGCCTGAAAACAGTGGGTAGGATCAGGAACAACACGATGGATGATGATAAGGATCAAGTGGCCGCCAATGACAGGACGGCTCAGCTTGTCGCTCTAGAAGAGCGTGAATTCAAGCGTCTGCGGCAAGGTACCTACGCGGATATTCTATTTGTATTACTCCCGTTCCTCGGTATTTTGGTGCAGCGCCTGTGGGATGGGCAAATAGATAAATTATTGCTAGGCAATGAATTATCGGTCGCCGCCACTATTTTTGCCGGTCTTAGCATCAGCAAATTTGTGCAGGGTTTGATCAGCCACAAAGACTTTGGCGTGTACAAAGAACGCGTACTGTTTATAGTGGCGATCACCCTTTTTCTCGTGCTGACCCCCTCCGTTATTCTGACCATCAAACTCAGTGGCGCAGAAGAAGTGCCCGGCATTATTGCGTACATACAACCGCTGATGCTGGTCGCCTCCATTACCCTGTTCATTGCAGCCATCAAGATCATCAAAGCACCGGAAGAAACCGAACCTCTCCCAGGTAGTCTGGCCGCCGACGAAGCCAATAGCGAGGAAGACCCCTTCCCGATTGATGCCTTCACACGGGGAGAAACCAAACCTAAAACCGAGAGCAGATAAATCCCCATTTCCGGGATGCCCCACTTGAGTTCAGATGACCATGCACCTTCAGTTTCGCCGTTACTTGCTGCTCGCGCTACTCGTACTGGCCAATCTGCTTGTACCGGCGTCACTTCTTCATGCCACCACGGCCATTTTTGATGCCTTCGACGATGTCACCTTGGTTCCTCCCCCACAGGGTGATCCGGTCGCTGTTCTTTATAAGAATGGTGAGCACTATTCGCTGAATGGCGTCACCAAAACGCTTGAAGATAAGCATGGCAATTGGACCATCGAGGATGTGACGCGTCCGGAGATGCTGGCGAAATTCACCTGGACTCCCAACAAAACCGACGCACACAACTTTGGATTGACCAATTCCACCTACTGGATGATGGTGACCCTGGCATATCCCAGCTGGAACAACAACATTGAACGAGAGAAAAATTGGTACTTAGAGGTTGCACGTTCACAATTGCAAATCTGTGAATTATTCATTCCCAACGGGGATGGTACGTTTCGCAAAGAAGCCGTCGATTTACGTGAACCCTATTCCGTTCGTAAAGTACGTCACTCCAATAGCGTGTTCCCCATATCGACGCAACTGGATCAAAAGATCACGCTTTACCTTCGCGTGCAAAGCGATAACGCCCTGATTCTACCGCTGAATTTGTGGACGCCAAAAAAATTCATTGAAAAAGTCGCTGATGACGAATTGATATACGGCGTATTTTTTGGTGGCATGTTGATCTTGATGCTCTACAACCTGTTTGTGTATTTTTCGGTACGCGACATCAGCTACCTCTATTTTGTCCTGTATCTACTGGGTATTACCAGTTTCGAGTTTATCGAGATGGGGCACGGGCTCACCTTGTTCGAAGATTCACGAAGCTGGACTCGGCATACGTTCGTTTCACCTCTGCTCTGGTCATCCTGGTGGGTGATCATCATGTTCACGCGGAAATTTCTCGATACTGCGCGATATCACCGGCGTATCGATCATGTCTTGAAGTTTTTGCAGTCATTTGTACTCATTTACCTAATGACCAGCTTTATCATCGATCGCGATGTGGTAAGCCGTTGGCTGAGCGGCTTTACCTTTTTTGGACTCATTTTGTTGCTCGGTATCAGCTTTTACAGCTGGTCGAAAAAGAATGAGAACGCCGTGTATTTTTCCATCGGCTGGCTTCTCACCGTGGGTGGCGGCGCAATGCAGGCGTTAGCGTTGCTCAAGATTTTGCCCCCCACTCCCCTTTTTCTTGCAGGTGCGCCCATCGGATTTCTGGCCGGTGCGGTAATGATTTCATTCTCGCTCGCCGATCGCATTAAACGTCTACAGCGTGAGGCCCTGGAGGCCAACGAACGTGCCATCCAAAACATGGCGCGTTTTCGCTCCACCTTTAACAACGCCATTGAAGGCATGTATCGCATGTCCATTGCGGGCAAATTCGTCAGCGCAAACCCGGCCATGGCGCGCCTGCTCGGCTATGACTCGGTGGAAGCCCTCAAGCGAGCGGGTAAAGATGCGGTTGAACTCTGCTTTCCCGGTGGCGACCCGCAATTTCAGCAGCTGGCCTGGAGCGGTCGCCTGCAAATGGAAGTGTCCTATACCCGCAAAGACGGCAAAACCATGTGGGTGGATCATTTCGCGCAGATGATACGCGGCGCCGATGGTTTACCCAGCCATATCGAAGGGTCGCTCACCGATATCACCGAGCGCAAGGAGCGCGAACGCGCCGAGCAAGACAGGGAAATCGACAAGCTGGAAAAGGAACTCGCTACCGCCTCAGCAGCGGCAAAAGGCGATTTTCTGGCGAATATGAGCCATGAAATTCGTACCCCCCTCACGGCGATCATCGGCTACAGCGAATCGCTCAATGACAGCACGCTCACCGAAGTCGAAGAACAGCAGGCGATAGACACCGTTATTCGCAGCAGTCACCATTTGCTGAATATCATCAACGACATTCTCGATTTTTCCAAGGTAGAAGCCTCTATCGTTGAAGTCGAGAAAATGCCCGTCAACCCTTATGTGTTGATGAAGGATGTGTATTCCTATTTTGCGCAAAAGGCCAAAAACCAGAACCTGTCGTTCAATATCGATTACCACTTTCCACTTCCGAACCAAATTACGGCCGACCCTACCCGCCTGAAACAGATTTTGTTGAACTTGTGTAGCAACGCCATCAAATTCACCAAGGAAGGCGGAGTAACGATCGATGTGGGTTGGGATGATGCCCGTCAACTCACACGTTTCTCGGTCATCGATACCGGCACAGGCCTGACCGAAGAACAATTGGGCAAGTTGTTCCAGTCGTATTCACAGGCAGAAGCGTCCACCGCCCGGCAATTTGGCGGTACTGGCCTGGGCTTGGTCATTTCCAAACAGCTGGCAGAGAAAATGGGAGGCACCATCGAAGTCACCAGCCAGCCGGGCAAAGGCAGCTGTTTCACGGTGTATGTAGGGGGCGGCGTACCGAACCGACGCGAATGGGTCAGCTCACTCGACGAAGCCAATCGGGCCGCCGAAACCACTGCGACCACACAGATTCAAGTACCCAAGCTGCATGGCCACATTCTGTATGCTGACGATAACCAGGACAGCCAGCAACTGGTGGCACTGATGCTGCGGGACAGTGGCGTACAACTCACTGCCGTTAATAACGGCCAGGAAGCGGTAGACGCCTTGCAGAAACAGGCTTTCGACCTGATTCTCATGGATATCAAAATGCCGGTGATGTCAGGGATCGATGCCACGCAGGCCTTGCGCAGACAAGGGTTTACGCTGCCCATTATTGCCCTCACCGCCAACGTTATCAAAGGGGAAACGGCGGTGTATGAGCAATCCGGCTTTAACGCCGTGCTCGGTAAGCCCATTGAACGCCCGATCTTTTTTCAGACGCTGGAACAATACCTGGGGGGCACACCCCACAGCAACCAACGCATCGCGTAAGTGGCAGGCGTTTTAACGCCTTTCTTTTAGCACGATAGCTTTTAGCGGGAGAGTAAGTGCGCAGGCGCCTGCTAGTTACGACAGATTAGGCCCTGGTCTTGAATTGAACGTATGCCAGAACAAGACGGGGGTGACTTCGCGCGCAACCACATCCAGAAAACACGCCGCCGCCTTGGCCGAATAGGTCTGCTCCAACGTAAAACCCGCTTGTGCAAACGCGCGCTGTGCCGCGCAACCCGCTGGCGACGCCTCACCATAACCAACGCCATAATACTCATTTAGCAACAAGGGAATCACCGGCTCGGGAAGTGGTCGGCCAGTGAGTTGCTGCGTTACCTTGTGTGTTTGCCGCATCAAACGCGCCACACTGTCTGTCGTGCAGGCAGCAAACGGCCCCAGATGTGAAGGTGCGACCCGCACCCCAATCACTTGCACGGGCATGCGTAACCACTGAAAACCCAAGGTCAACCCCGCCAAGGTGGCACTCGACCCCACCGGGCACACAATATGACTGATCTCGGGCAATTGGCGGGCATATATTTGGTCGCGGATTTCCATGGCGGCGTTTACAAAGCCCAACGTACCCGCCACATTGGAGCCACCAGCAAATAAAAAATAGCTGCCCTGCCCTTGTCTTTTAGAGAGCCGCCCCGGATGCAAATAATAGCGAGCGACCGTCGCGGCCAAACTGCCGCAGTAATGCAATGTCGCCCCATAGTGGCGCATCAATTGCTGATTGCGTCGCACGGTGGCCGAATCAGGTTGATCAAACAACAGAATCTCACATGCCAGCCCCGCACGCTGACACATCATGGCGGTGGCAACCCCATGATTGGTGCCGGTCGCGCCGAACGTTACGATGCGGCTGGCCCCTTGCGCCATGGCTTCGGCAATAATGAATTCCAGCTTGCGGATTTTATTGCCGCCATATTCCGGGTGGGAAATATCGTCGCGCTTGATCCAGGCATTGGGAGCCATGGGTAACGCTTCGACCGGGGTTGGCAGAGAGGCGAGCAGTTGCCACGGCAAACGCTCGCGCAGTTCCGGCGCCCACGCAAAAAGAGGGCGACTCTCAGTGGGCATCGCAGTGGGCATCAGGTTCACAATGCAGGGAATATTCGAGCACGTCGAGCGGGTTGGGTTGCTTGTTCCAGGCGCCGCTCAAGCCTGAATAATACAGGCTCATCACGATGCCCTTGAGGGCCAGGCTCAACAGGCGCAACAGGCCCGCCAAGGGTTCGGGATAACGATCATGATGATTCATCATGATGATGAATTTCTCGACCAGAAACAGAGGCGTGACACGCATGACATAGAGAAACAATCCCAGCGCCATGCGATCGTCAGGGTGGACCTCATCCAACACCACATCGACGTGTTCCAGACAACCCGTGTCGACAAAACCGGGCAAACCTTCGTGCGCTGGCAAATACAGTTCACCGATGCGTTCCAGGCTGCGCAATTGGATGGCATTAAAATGCTTTGACCAGGCCTCAGACATGAGCCACCTCTACTTTGCGTGTGGATTCGATATTGGCGCCAAACTCGGCCAGCAAACCTTGGGCGGCACGATGACTATTGGCCATGATTGACAAGGACGGGTTGATTCCAGGTGCGCGCGGAAAAATCGAGCCATCGGCAATCGTCAGGTTTTCCAGGCCGAATACCTGATAACGTTCATTCACCACGGCGGTCGCTGGTGACTGCCCGATGGCGCAACCGCCCATCTGGTGCAAACTGAAATTCAGATTCGAGGAAATGAATTCCTTTGCACCCAACGCGTTATACATCTCTTTGACCACTTTCACGCCGGCCATGCCCCGCTGACGGTCTTCGGTCAGGATCGGTTTGGTGATTTTGAGGCGGCCATGGCGGTCGATACGAATGGTGCCCGGATTTACATCACGAATACACACTTCAGTGCTCGCCATGTAGCGATAGCGTTTCATGTATTCCTGTAGACGCTTGCCATGCGAGGGGATCAGCATGGTCACCGCAATGGGACCGGCAAACACATTCTCCAGTTTGAAGCCTTGCTCACGAAAACGCGGCTCATCGGATTTTACAGCCTGTAGCGCACCCTTGTGAGCATCGACGGGCGTATCGAACAGAGCCAGATTCATCCACTGTGGATGCCCAAAGAAATTTTCGCCCAAGGCAGGCAACATCGATTTAAAGCCCGAATGCAACATCAAGCGATTGGTACCCAGGGTACCCGCCGCCACGATGCATTTGCGGGCGTAGAGCACCTCAGCCTGGCCGTTAAGTTGGCCATGTACGGCAACGTGCTGCTTGCCGTGCACTATACCGCTCACATCAAAACCGGTAATAAATTTGGCACCATGTTTTTCAGCTTTGGGAATGAACGACACCAGCATGCTCTGCTTGGAGTCACGACGGCAGCCCCCCAGACAGGCAATGCAGTCATTCTTGCCGACCTGGCAATCTTTCTGGCCACGCCGCAATGGCGCCCAGCCATAACCGAGTTTTTCAAACGCCTCGACATAAAGCTCGGCGTTACGGTTCCAGTCGTCACGGGGGATTTTCTGCAGGCTCAGCTCGGCTTCAACGGCATCGTAATGCGCGTTCATGGTTTTTTCGCGCATGAACTCGCAACCCGATACATCGCGCCAATGGTCAAACACGACGTCATCAAAGCGGTCGAGCAGACATTGATTGACGATGGTGCCGCCGCCCAAGACTTTTCCGCGTAAAAACAACATGCTGGCGTTGGTGGTGGCATCCATACCACCGCTCCAGAACAGTTGCGAGTTGGCCAGCAACTCATTGCGCGGGAAGGTCGCAGAGGCGTAGCGCTTGCCCGCCTCCAGCACTACGCAAGAGGCACCCGCCTTGGCGAGGTAATGCGCCATGACGCTGCCCGAGGCACCCGAACCGATAATGATGAAATCCACAAACTGGGCCATGCGCCCCCCTCTTTTTGCCATCCGGTCGGCTCCATTCAGCGTTCCTGAAAGGCCGATTTTTGACTTCGCCACCAAGTAAATGGAACGTTAGTTTAACATTCCCCTGCCTTATAACACGTTTAAGCACTAAAGTACTTGTACGCTTTTGTTGGCACGATAGTACCACCTACGCCGCAGGGGTGCCAGTCGCGTTACAAAAAAGTGACATTCCTGAAAACCCATGCAGCGTCCGAGGCTTTTGATCTCTGTGGACACGCCAGGTTCCCCCACAGACCAGCGTGTTCCGCTCATGGATCATTCGGACCATACCGAGCAGGCGTGTCCTGCTGGTAAGATGGGGCCCCTGTTCCTCCTCCTTTCTTACTCGGCAGCGAAGCCCTTATGTCAGACACACCGTTCAACCGTTTTCAAAGTCTGCGACCTGCGCTGCGCTATCTAAAACCCTACCGTCTGCAGATCGTGTGCGCCCTCTTTGCGCTGGTGTTTACTGCCACCGTCATGCTGAGCCTGGGTCAGGGACTTAAGATGCTGATCGATCAGGGGTTGGCGACCCAGAACAGCACTCAGCTGGACCAATCCATTTTGCTGTTCATGGGGTTGATCGTGCTGCTCGCGCTAGGATCGTTCTCGCGCTATTTTTTGGTTTCGTGGGTGGGCGAGCGGGTGGTCGCCGATTTGCGTAAAGCAGTATTTTCGCATCTGATCCATTTACACCCGGCTTTTTTCGATGCCAATCGCAGTCGTGAAATTCAATCGCGCATCACGACCGATACGACCCTCTTGCAAACCGTTATTGGCTCATCGGTTTCGATGGCTTTACGCAATATCATGATGGCCCTGGGTGGATTTATCTGGCTGTTCGTGACCAACTGGAAACTCGCATCCATCGTTATTACCGCTGTTCCCCTCGTGGTGCTGCCACTGATGCTATATGGGCGCCGGGTGCGCACGCTATCGCGCCGTAATCAGGATCGTCTCGCCGATGTGGGGACGTACGTGGGCGAAACCCTGGGGAATATTAAGACGGTGCATGCTTACAATCACCATGCACAAGATGAACAGCAGCTGGGTGCTCGCGTTGAATTAGCCTTTCAAAATGCCGTGGGACACATACGCCAGCGCGCCAGCATGATTGCGTTGGTAATTATTTTGGTCATGAGTGCGGTCAGCGTAATGCTGTGGGTCGGTGGCCACGATGTGATGCAAGGCAAAATCACCGGCGGTGAACTCGCCGCCTTTGTATTTTATGCCGTCATTGTCGGCAGCTCGCTTGGCGTGCTGAGTGAAACCTGGGGCGACTTACAGCGCGCTGCTGGCGCCATGGATCGTCTGATGGAATTGCTTTCGGCGCGCAATGAAATCACAGCGCCACCACACCCAACCTCATTGCCAGCACGCGTAAAAGGGCATTTGCAACTGCACAAATTGCGCTTTGCCTACCCATCCCGCCCCGAAAGTCTGGCAATTGATCAACTGAATCTTGATGTCAAACCGGGGCAGCGCGTTGCGTTGGTGGGCCCGTCGGGTGCCGGCAAAACCACCTTGTTTGATCTTATCCTGCGCTTTTACGATCCTGCTGCTGGCAGCATCAGCATTGACGGTATCGACATTCGTCAGCTCGACCCCAACGACTGGCGCGCGCAATTGGGGCTTGTACCCCAACAGCCGGCGTTATTTACCGGCACATTGATTGAAAACATTCGTTATGGCAAACCCGACGCCACTGATCGCGACGTTGAAGACGCTGCCCGCGCCGCTTATGCCTGGGAATTCATCGAACGATTGCCAGAGCGCCTGAACACATCGATTGGGGAAGGCGGCTTACAACTCTCCGGTGGACAACGGCAACGAATCGCCATTGCCCGCGCCCTTCTGAAAAACCCGGCCATTCTGTTGCTCGACGAGGCCACTAGCGCCCTCGATGCCGAATCAGAACATATGGTGCAACAAGCCCTTGATGGCCTGATGAAAGACCGCACCTCACTCGTTATCGCGCATCGACTATCAACTGTCATCGATGCGGATTGCATTGCAGTCATGGATCAAGGCCGCCTGATCGCCACCGGCACGCATCACGACTTATTGCGTAGCTGCGCCCTGTACGCGCGCCTCGCCGAACTGCAATTCGGCATGCGCGAAGAACTGGCCGAAGCATGAAAGGGGCTACACCCTGGTTAACGCACTATCAACAGGCCGAACGTTTTTTGCTGGACCATGCGGCCTATTGGCAGCCTGCACCGTTTCACCAAATGCCCGCCTGGACCACGACACACCCGGCGCTCTATGACGCGCTACTTGCGCTTTCAGACGATGAGCTGGAAAGGCTTGAGCATCATCCACATGCGCTGTTGCACTGGCTAAGCCCTCACCTTCCGGGGGTTGGCCTTGCGACCGACCTGATGCGCCTGCCCCACACCACCGGCGCATTGCCAAAGAGCTGGCCCACTGGATTTGAATGGGATATCCCCGGCCGAAAGTGGGCCCAGATCAATGCCTTTACCGCCGCCCTGAAGCCGCATGCGTCGCCCCTCATCGACTGGTGTGCAGGCAAGGGTCATTTAAGTCGCAGTATGGCGTTTCAACACGATACTGCGGTCGTCGCGCTGGAATGGAATGCTGAGCTTTGCAACGCGGCTGAGCAACTAGGCAAAAAACATTCTACGCAAGTAACGCACCACCTGCAGGACGTGTTGGCGCAGGACGCGGAGCGTCATCTTAATAACGCCTGTCACTGTGTTGCCCTGCATGCATGCGGCAAGTTGCATCTGCGTTTAATGTGCCTTGCTACTGAGAAAGCGATAGCTGCCCTGAGTTTCTCGCCCTGTTGTTATCATTTGATTGATACCGCCATTTATACGCCCCTCACCGCGCTAGATCACACGTTATTTGAAACACGCCTGACACCGAGCCGCGAACAATTGCGTTTGGCGATGCAGGAAACGGTGACCGCCAACGGACACGCGCGTCGGTTACGAGATCGCAAAAGCGCCTGGCGACTGGGTTTCAAGCAGCTGGTAACGACCATGTTGCCTGGCAAAGATGCCCCCCTGCCCTCTCTGCCTGATCGTTTTTTTCATGGGAGCTTTGCAGATTTTTGCACACACGCAATCACGCTGATTGGCGGTGAACGCGAGGCTGGCTTTGATATCAATAGCTTTGATATCAATAACGTTGATTTCAACGGCATTGATTTCGACCTTTTTGAAACAGCAGGCAGGCAAGCGCACGCAGGCATACAACGCGTCGAACTGGTCCGGCATGCATTTCGCCGCGTATTAGAAGTGTGGTTATGTCTGGATCGCGCCTGCTGGTTGGAGTCACAAGGCTATGAGGTGAGCGTAAGCGAGTTTTGTGAATTGGCCGTAACGCCTCGAAATATTTTGATTGCGGCGGTAAAACCAAATCCGGCGGGCGAATCTGGTGGCTGACGCGCCCAATGATGTTTTATTTTGCAGACAAGGTGTTGACCAACTGTTCGAACGGCAAAGGCCGACTAAACCAATAACCTTGTCCGATCAGGCCCCTAAATTCCTTGAGAAAGTCTGCCTGTTGTTCTGTTTCGATTCCTTCGGCAACGACTTCCAGACCAAGCCCATCGGCCAGCGCAATGATCGAACGCACCAGCGCAACATCTTCCCGTACATCAGGTAGACCACGCACAAACGACTGGTCGATCTTCAGTGTGGTAATCGGAAAATGCCGCAAATAGCTCAGCGACGAATAGCCCGTGCCGAAATCATCAATGGCGAGCCGCACACCCATGTTACGCAACTCAATCAATTGCTGCTGTATGGGTTCGGCCCGACCAATCAAGGTGCTTTCGGTCAGTTCCAGTTCCAGCCACTGTGGATCAAGCCCGGTGTCGTGCAGACACGCCGCGACGATGCCCGGTAGCTGACCGCTCTGCAGTTGTTGCGCCGCGATGTTGACTGACATGCGCAACGCCGAAAACCCTTTGGATTGCCACTCGACCGCACGCCGACAACTTTCGCGTATAACCCACTCACCAACGGGCACGATCAAGCCGGTTTCTTCGAGCAATGGAATAAATTGTGCCGGGGATACGGTTTTACCAGAGGGATGCTGCCAACGAAGCAGCGCTTCCACGCCCAGACAACGTCGATCTGACAACTGTACTTGCGGCTGAAATACCAGGCTGAATTGTTTTTCGTCCAAGGCATGTCGTAGCAGGCTCTCCAGTTCCAGCCGCTCAAAATTGAGGGCATTGAGATCAGCAGTAAAAAATTGCCAACTGTTTCGGCTTTCACCTTTGGCGCGATGCATCGCAGCGTGGGCGTTACGCAGCAGATCCTGCGCGTTATCGCTGTCCATGGGGCTCACGCTGATACCGATACTGGCGGTCACTACAATCTCACGTTCCGCCAGGCTCACGGGTTGAGCAAGCACGGTCAATATGCGTTCGGCGATCTTAGTCACCTCCTCAGTGCCGGCAACACCGTTCAACATCACCGCGAATTCAGCACCACCAAAACGGGCCATCGAATCGCTTACACCCAGTTGTTGACGAATTCGATCGGCTACCGTCATCAATAACTGATCACCGCCTTCATGGCCGAGGGTGTCGTTAATCAGTTTGAAGCGATCGAGATCAATCACCATAACGGCCACATTGCGTTGATGCCATTGGGTGGCCGCCAGTGCCAACTTTAATTGTTCGACGAATAAATTGCGATTAGGCAAGCCGGTCAACGCATCGTGAGTAGCCAAATGATGTAAGCGTTGTTCTGTCTGTAAACGCTCGGTAATATCTTTGCCGGTCGCGATAAAGTGGCTGATGGCCGCTCCGTCTAGCGAAAGCGGAGTGATGGTGCGTTCTTCGTAATAGTGGCTGCCATCTTTGCGCCGATTGACCAGCACGTTACTAAACGGTTTTCCCTCCAGTAAAGTTTGCCATAGCTCGTGGTAAAATTCTTGCGAATGCTCCCCCGATTTTAACAAACGAGGGGTACGCCCCAAGACTTCCACACTGCTATAACCCGTAATTCGTTCAAAGGCCTGATTAACATATTCTATGATACCCTCGCGGGTTGTGATCATGACGGCATCTGCAGTCTGTTCAACGGCGTTTGCCAGCTTGGTCATTTTCAATTCGGCAAGATCACGTGCGGCATTGGCCTGCTTTAGCGCCAGATAATTTTCTTGCAGGGTGCGACTGTGATCCGCCAAATGCTGATACAACAGCGCATTATCCACAGCGATCGCCATTTGCGATGATAATAACTGCAATAACGTCAAGTGTTCAGGGCGAAAGGCCCCCGGCAGGTGCCAATGGGTCAGGCAAATCAGTCCCTGTAACTTCTGCTGCAACACCAACGGAATCACTAACAGAGCGCCTTGCATGTTGGCACCACCAAAGGCCGGATCGAGGCGCAGATCCTCTACCAACAAAGGGCTGTGGGTGCTGGCACAATAACGCAGGGCCGCCTGCGGTAAACCTTGTGGTATTTCATAAGGGTTGAGCGTTTGCGCCGGCGATTCTGCATCACAACGAGCGGCCAACATCAATTGCCCGTCTATTGGCAACAGCAAATGTCCCGTTTCTGCACCTGCGTTTTCCATGGCGATGCGTAACAACGTGGCCAGCAGTTTATCAAGCACCAGCTCGGCAGCAATGGCCTGATTCATTTTGACGACGGCTGCAAAATCGAGAGGATCGCTGCTGCTGGCGCTTTTGGATGACAATGATCCAGCCGACCCGCCCCCCAGGGTGACCGTCAGATGCCCAGGTAATTCCTGCTGCAAGGCTTTCACGCCAGCTGGCATTCCCCAGCGACGCCAGGCATGCACGGCATCGAGCAGATAGGCCTGGGCAGCACGTTCCTGCCCACTCTGCTTCCAACACTGTGCCGCCAGTCGATGCGCCAGCCCCTGCCAATGCAGCATTTGAATGGCTGTTGCCGCGTTGATCGCCTGCTCGTAGGTTTCTATTGCAGCGGGTTGATTGGCTTGCTTTTCATATTTTTTGGCCGACAGTAGCAGTCGCAGCGGCGAAAACCCTGCAGGATTGAACTTTTCCAATAACTGCAGGCGCTGAATAATCTCTTCCGCGCGGGTCGTATCGGCTTTGCCTGTATCGCTGCGTTGCAACCAGGCCAGTGCAGCACAGGCGAGACCAAATTCAGTTTGTAACTGCCCTGTCGGGGCTTTCAACAGGGGTTCATAAGTGTCAGCAAGCGTCGCTGCTGCATCCCATTCGTCACTCACTAATTGCATCAGCAGCTTACACGTTATTGCAAGCGCAATGGCCGCAAAATGACTAACGCTTTGGTAGCGTGGTAACGCCTCGGTTTCATCAAAAAATTCACCCGACAATAAAAGCGGATCAAACTCAGGACGTTGCAGTTGATCCACCACTTGCCGCACCGAATCAAACAAACCGTAGGCATCCTCCTGCTGCAGACGTTGCATGGCAGGCAGGAGTTGCTGCTGGGCTTGCTGTACCTGCAGCAATGGCAGCCCGGCCAGCAATCCCCGCAAACAGTAGTGATTGATGCTGTACGAAGCCCACTGGCGATTTCCCGCCTCGATGCCCAGATGACAGGCATCCAGCAATTCGGTCATGCCCGCAACCGGCGGCTCATGATAGATGCGCACCATATTGTGAAACAGAAACAAGCGCTGGCATTGGTGAAAATCCTGCGCTGGCACCGGCAAACTCAGGGCCGCCTTTCCCAGTTGATAGCCGAGCTCGTATTCCTGGAATCCTGCGCATACGGCTGTCGCGGTAAACGTCATTGCAGTAGCAGTACAGGCCACCGTGCCGTGTTCGAGCGACAGACACGAAGCCTCCATCAAAATGTAGGGGAAGGCATGGGGATAACAGTTCCAGTAAGGGACGGCCACACTTATCAACAGGTCGGTGGCTGTGCGTATTCGACTCTCTTCACATGCGGGAAGCGACGCAATGCGATCTATCCCCACGCGCTGCAAATTGTTACGCAATCGCTGCAATTGCGCCAAAGAACGTGCCTCGTCGATGAGTGCAATCTCTGGAATTTCCACCCCCAATTCCCGCAATAGTTGATTCGCGAGATCAATCGCCTGCAGAAATAAATTGGTTTTTTCGTAGAAGAGAATCTCACTGGTGGCAATGCGCACACGATCGTTCAACGCAGTGGCGTGCTCATGCAGCGTAACAAAAAGCGCCTTGGCAACCTGATAATCGCCGCCCAAAAAGGCAACTTCTGCCCAATCGATATGCAACGCCAACATCATGACATACTGATGCGTCCAAGCATCGGCAGGCATTAAACTGACGGCCTGCTCATAAAACTGAGCAGCCAGTTCAAAATCGTTTTCGCTACGAGCAGCCGCAGCTGCTCGCCTGTTGATACTGGCCAATTGCTCATGCCAATCCTTGGGTAAAAACGCACTGCCCAGATTGAGCTGATGGGCTGCGTCAATCAATTGATGCAAGGAATCGTTACAGGATTCCGCCAGTAATTGTCCCAACTGGGCATGCCAGCGTTGTCGTTGCTCGCTGTCAAAAAGCGTTTGCAGGGCTTCGTTGATGCGATCATGTGTAAATTGTAATTCGCCCCCCAACAGCACAATGGCTCCTGCATGCACGGCTGGTTGCAATACATCGATCAGTCGGCCTTCGTCTAATTGAGCAGCACGCGCCAATAACGAAATTTCACATTTATTGCCACGACAGGCAGCCAACCCCAGCCGTTGGCAGGTGTCGTCGGGCAGGGTTTGCAAATGCGCAATAGTAAGGTCAATCACATTGTCGGTGGCCGTTAACGCCTGCAAAGCGCCATCGTTCCATTGCCAGCCATTGTGAAAGCGAAAGACTCCACGCTCGCATGCCAGGCTAATAAACTGGCGTATAAAAAGCGGATTACCCCCGGTTTTACGCTGCACAATGGCGATCAATCCTGACAGTGTATCAACAGGACGATGCAAGGCATCGGAAAGCCACTTACCTATGGCGTTTTCATCCAATGCGGACACGGTAATACACCGCACACCGTCTGCTTCAGCAGCCGCTGCCAGTGGCTGCCAGAAGGCTTCGGGTTTGCTGCCAGGCACCAGCGCATTACTGCGGCAGGCGACGAGTAAACACAGGTGGGCACATTCCGGGTCCGCCAGGAGTGCATCCAGTAAACTCAAACTGGCATGATCCGCCCATTGTAAATCGTCGACAAATACGACCAAGGGTTGCCGATAGAGCTGTAATTGTCGCACCAGCGTTTGAAAGGCGCTGGCAATACGATGCACAGATTCATCATCATGTGGCACCAGGGAGGTCGATTCGCAGGCGAGCAAGGGTTGCAGCTCCGGCAATTGATGCTGCAGCTCGGTGGCATGCTGACCCAATTGCTGCTGTAACGTCTCTCGTAAGCGTTCCACCTGCGGAGTTTCGCAGGCCAGCACCTGCAACACCAATTGACGGCACAGTTGGCGAATGGCCGCGTAGGGGCGCCGATATTGAGGCGTGTCAAACTTGCCTTGGGCAAACCAGCCACGATGACGCTCTACCGACTGACGACAGGCGTTTACCAAAAACGACTTTCCTGCCCCGGGCTCACCTGCGACTAACAGGCATTGGCGTTGCCCTGCCGCTGCGTCGGCAATGGCAGCATCCAGCTGCGCAAGCTCAGCATCGCGGCCGTACAAACGTTGCGGTAACGTCAATCGTGCGGGTCGATCGTCACCACCTGCAACGAAGTGCGGATCATCAATTCCCGACAGACATAATTGCAGACACCGCTGAAGATCGGCACGCAAACCTTCAGCACTTTGATAGCGATCGTCGGGCGACTTCGCCAGCAATTTACTAAGAACAGCGGAAAGCGCAAGGGGCACGTCGGCACGCAACTGCCACGCAGGTAACGGGGTACGTGCAATATGGGCATGCACCAACTCCGCGAAATCACTACCGCCAAAGGGAGCTTGCCCACAAAACAAATGATATAGCGTGGCGCCCAAACTGTAGAAATCACTGCGGTAATCTACCAACCGCCCGATGCGGCCACTTTGCTCAGGGGCGAGATACGCTAATGTCCCCTGCAATGAACCCGTGGGAATAAGTTCGACCGGTTGCTCGATATCGCGGCCCGCCATGCCGAAGTCGATCAGACGCACCGCGCCCGAATCACGATTCCAGACGATATTGGCTGGGCTGAAATCACGGTGACTGTACCCCGCGACATGCACTGCCTGCAGTGCATCGCAGAGTTGCAGCGCCAATGATAATCCTGTGGTCAATGGAATGGGCTCATGTTTAAGCACATCCAATAAGGAATGCCCGCCAATATCCTCCATGCTGTAAGCCGTGCCATAGGGGGTGCGTACCAGGTCATGCACTTTGATGATTTGGGGGTGATCAAGTGAATGCAAACGCTGGAATTCTTGCTTTAAGCGTTCACCCAGTGCCAGGTCGGGCAAATTGTCACGCGCGATTTTCAGTACCAATGCCTCCCCTGATTGCCGATCAGTCACGCGTAACACCAGCGATCGTGGGCTATCGCACAGGGTTTGTCGCTGCTCGTATTCACTAAATTCGCGCATACCTATCCGACGACCGGGGGTTCCCGGTAAGTGCATCAATAAGGGGGTTGAGCCGACCGAAGGCTGGCCATATAGCGTTGTTTTTATTTGTATTGTACACAGTGCGCTCAGAATGATATCCAAACGCTCGCATTCATACAGTATTGATCAATTCCAGGGACTATGCCGGGGTTTGTTGGCTACGCCTCAAGGCGAACGGTGTTCATCGCAGCCTGATACTCACGCTGCAATGGCATCCGGGGCGTTGAAACCGGCAAAAGCCGCAAACCTGTCATACACTTTCTTAAATGCATTGGAAATCTTTTGCCTACGCCAGCACCATGACAGATAAGAGCTTGATATGACAGAGAAAACAGATATTTTCAGCAAAGTGCTAGTCATTGAAGAAGATGACGCCATCATCGCGCAGATTCGCGCCTTCTGTGACGAAAACCACCTCATTGGTATGCGGGGCCTCTCCCGCGATGTGCTGGAAATTGTCAAAGGCAGCATCGACTTAGGTGCCATCTTCATGAGCGCCAGCGAGAGCAGCGGTAGCTTTTCTATCGGTTCTGTCGCGCGCAATATCCGCAAGCAACGTCCGGAAATTCCCATTTTTTTGCGATTGCAGGAGGGACAAAGCACTGACAGTCTGGGGCTCTCGCAAGAAGAATATAAAACGCTGTTTGCCGGCGACTATCGCCTGTCAAATCTGCCTCAATTAAAGGCGCTGGTCGAATCCTATGTTTTCAGCATGCACTACCCAACGGCAATGGTGCGTGGCATTCAGGAAATCTCGGAAAGCTCGCTGGTGTCTGCCTTCAGCAATTCTGAGCTGGTGATGGGCCACCCCTCGATCGTGAGAGATAAAACCATTTTTGGTGAAATTCTCAGTCTGATTGAACTGGAAAGCAGTTGGTGCCGGGGTTATATGATGCTACAAGTCGACAAGGCGGGCATCATCGATTCCATTCGCAGTGGGCGTACCGGCTTGCGTCGGGAAGACGCAGAGATTCGCGGCATCGACAGTATGCTGAGTGAAATCACCAATCTGATCTGGGGCGGAATAAAGGCGCGATTTTTTTCGACCTCTGAAACCAGTAACGCCCTCTATCGGGTACAAGTGCCCATCGTGATTAATCACGTCGACAAATATGTCACCTTTGGCTCTGACCAGCCACAACTTTGCATTAAATACATGCTGGAAGACAAGGACAACAAAAACAGCATCATCACGATTTATCAGCGCTTCGTGTTCAATATGGCATGGTCGCCAGAACTGTTTAAAGAATCTGACATGGCCATCAGCCAATTGGTGAACAAGGGCGAAGTGGAACTGTTCTAACAAGTGAAGCGTATTGCTGCGCAGGCAGCATTACGCTTCTCCCGCGGCGTCGGCCAATGCTTGCAAAGCATCGATATTCAGCAAGCTGATACTGCGGCCTTCTACCTTGAGCAGATTGATTTTCTGAAAACGTGTCATCACCCGGCACACGGTCTCGATGGCAAGCCCGAGATAATTGGCAATATCACCCCGCGACATGGGTAGCACAAATTCTTCACTCACCAATCGACGCGCGGCCAAATGCTGAGAAAAACGCAGCAATAATGCAGCCAAACGTTGATCTGCCGTTTTACGGCTCAACAACAACATCATTTTTTGATCCTGCAAAATCTCTTTTGCCATGACCTGAAATACGTAGCGCTGCACTTCGGGCATTGATGACGCCAGTTTTTCCAATGCCGTAAAAGGTAATGCGCAGACCGAGGTAGATTCCAGCGCCACGGCCGTTGTCGCATGGCGTGAGTTGCTGACGCCATCGATGCCGATGATATCGCCGGGCAAATAAAAGCCCGTGATGTGCTCTTCACCATTTTCATTGAGCATGAAGGTTTTGACTGAACCGGTGCGAATCACGTACAGCGACTCGAAATCGTCGCCCTGGTGGTATACCACTTCTTTGCGGCGCAGCAGAGGGCGCGAATGGCGCACCACCGTTTCCAGTTGTGCGCATTGAGTGCCACAGGCTTTGGGCAAACATAGCTTGCGCAGGGCACATGCGTCACACTGCGCTGCCGGTGCTTTGGCGGTTACGGGTTTAGATGGAATCAAGAGGGTTGAGGGCATGGCGCGGGAAGCATCAAACGTCATTTGCGCGCTAGACAGGGCAGCATTCATTGCATCTCTCCGTGTTTCCTGGTGGATCCTGATCAGAGGATCAATCACATTAGGGTATGTTCACAGTCTATTGACCCAGGTCAGATTGCGGTATTCGCAGTTGTACGTAATCCCATTGCGGAAACTACCTATATCAACATTGAATCCCGAACACTCGATACAGTGCCCTGGGCGCTTGGAGTTGCCATATTCCCGGCGTAAACTTGGACGCTGCAAACTTGACTATCAGCGTTCCCTTGGAATATCCGTGACATTATTAGGGAAATAGAGCACTTCGAATGACCATGCCTCCCACATCACACCCTAATGAAAAACCTTCCCGTTACGCGGCATTGATGGCTGCAGCAGTGGACGCCATCATCATCATCGATGGTAGAGGATATATACAGGAATTCAACCTTGCCGCCGAAAGACTCTTCGGCTACCAGCAATCCGATGTGATTGGCCAGAATGTGCACATGCTGATGCCCGCCCCTTATGCCGCAGAACACGATCATTATATTGATCGCTATAACGCCACGGGTGAAGCCCGCATTATCGGGATCGGGCGTGAAGTGCAGGCCAAACGCAAAGATGGCAGCGTCTTTCCCATTGAGTTGTCTGTCGGTGAGGTGCGTGAGGCCGGGTCTCCGCATTTCGTCGGCATCATACGCGACATCAGCAGCCGCAAGGAGGCCGAAGAAGCCCTTCGACAGCGCGAAGAGGCGCTGCGACAGATCATCGATAACGCCCCCCTGGGGATCATGACCTGCGACCGCTACAGCCGTATTTTGGCTATCAACCGCAAGCTGTGCCACACCTTGCAATATCAGGAATCCGATTTGATCGGGCATTTTCTGGCTGACATCCTGCACCCGCATGACCTGGGCCTGCTACGCACGCATAGCGATCGCCTGTTCGCCGGGAGCGAATCCACCTTCATGCTCGAACTGCGCTTGCGCCGTGCCGGGGGCAATACGGGTAGCGACGCAGAGAACAGAGATGTGCCCTGCCGCCTGCTCGCCAGCGTCGTGCATGATGCCGATGGCAAACCACAGAACATGATTTTGCAACTCGAGGATCTTTCGGACCAGATCGCCGCGCAACAAGAAGCGCAACAGCATCGCGAGCGCTTGACGCACGTGACCCGCTTGAGCACCCTGGGTGAAATGGCGTCGGGCATTGCCCACGAAATCAATCAGCCCCTCACCGCCATTGTGACCTATGCGCAAGCCGCACGACGCCTGCATGAGCGAGGCGCCTATCAAGATCTGAATTCTGCCCTCGAAAAGATTGCCCAGCAAGCTGAACGCGCCGCCGCAGTGATCAAGCGGTTACGTAGCTTTGTCAAACAACAGGATAGCGAGCAAGCGCTGCTGAATGCTAACGCGGTGGTGGCGGATGTGTTGCAATTTTTGGAGATGGATACCGGGCGTCGCGATATCACGATTGAACCACGCCTTGCACCTGATCTGCCTGCGGTATTGGCCGATAATGTGCAGATTCAACAGGTCCTTTTGAATCTCTTGTTAAATGCCATGGACGCGACCGAATCGACCAAGGTGAACAGTCACGTGGTGGTGCGCTCGTATCGAGAAGATCAGGATACGGTTGCCATTGAAGTGATTGATCGTGGCTGCGGGATTTCAGACGAGCAGCAACAGCGCCTGTTCACCCCTTTCTTTACCACTAAAACCTCGGGCATGGGCATGGGTTTGTCGATCTGCCGCAGCATTATCAATGCGCACGGCGGGCAGCTGAATTACCACCCGAATCCCGCAGGCGGCAGCGTTTTCAAATTTACTTTGCCCGCCATCATTGAAGCTTAACACCATACCAACGGAGCCAGAGGGTGCCCAATACAAAAGTCTATATCGTGGATGATGACGAAGCCGTCGTCGATGCCATCAAAATGCTATTGCAATCGGTTGATTATGCGGTGGAAACGTTTAGCTCACCCCGCGCGTTTCTGGACGTGGCCGAAGGTATTTCCGCCGGTTGCCTGGTGCTGGATGTACGCATGCCCGGCATGAGCGGGCTGGAACTGCAACAACAATTGCGCCAGCGGGGCGTGCCCATTCCCATCATTTTCATTACCGGTCATGGCGATGTTCCGATGGCGGTACAAGCGATGCAGGCCGGGGCCTTCGATTTTCTGCAAAAGCCCTTTCGCGATCAGGATTTACTGGATCGCATCGGGGAAGCGCTCGCGCAAGATAAGCATCGTCGCACCAACCTGCGCCATCGCGACGATGTCATGTCCCGGCTGGAACAACTCACGCCACGAGAGCACGAAGTCCTGCAGCTGGTGGCCCAAGGACACGCCAACAAAGTGATCGCCGCCGATCTTAATCTCAGCCAACGCACGGTTGAAATTCATCGCGCACGCGTCATGGAAAAGATGGAGGCGAAATCGCTCGCAGATCTGGTGCGAATGATGCTGATCGCAGAATCTGGACAAGCAAACCATTGATCCCCATCAATGAAAAACCTTTCTACGTATAAGCACGTATAGGGTAAACAGGCAGCGCCCGCCATAATACGTCCATTCCTCAGCAGTATTGGGCTGATTGAAGTTTGGAGACTTTATGGTATGGGCCAGGTAAATCCTGAAAACGTTCAGCAAACGGATATTCTCGTCGTGGACCCTGACATGGCCATTGGCGAAGGTATGCAGTTGCTTTTCGGGACCGCAGGGTTTAACAGCAGCGCCGTCAACACCGCAGACGCTGCCCTGGCAGCAGTGGGTGCGCTAGGGCCTCGCTGTCTGGTCATCGCTGCCGAAATGTCCCCCACCACGGGTATCGATCTGTTGATCGAGCTGCGTCACCGCGGGATCGATACCCCCGCCATCATTATCGCCAGCCGGGGCGACGTGCCCTCAGCGGTCGCCGCCATTCGTGCCGGAGCGACCGACTTTTTAGAAAAGCCCATGATGGATGCCCGCTTGTTGCAAACCGTCAGACGGATTTTGCAAAAGCAGGCATCTGTTTAAGGCGATCCCTCAACACGTCTTGGAGCACGGTGGCGTTGACGTCATGTACTTGGTGCAAGCGCTCATCCCATTGGCATTCAGATGCGCCGTAAGATTGCTGGTAGCCAAGGTTTTTGCGCTGGTACACGTATCGTGTGAATTGCAGGCGGACTTAGACAGATTATTCAACACGCCCGTTTGGCTCACGCCTGAATTCTTTTTGCAGATGGCCGGCGCGCTTGCCGCAGAGGTGGACATGGTCGCGGTGCCGGTAACGCTGTAACCGGCGGCAAACGCCAATGAAGACGAGAGTGCAGCGACCAATGCAGCGGTGGCAATAACAGAGCCAGTGATTCTTTTCATAACATTCCTCGGGGAGTAGCAGGTTTTTGATGACTACAGTTAAATCAGATATAGGGTTAAATCAGATTTATTCGTTAAATGAATTTTTGCACTAGAAAAGCCAACAACGTTTATCACGCGTTGATTCTTCAACCTCAGTACGTCAACTGACCATCCATGTTATGAATGCCAACCAGTTTGACATTGGCATCTCTATATTTCCCATTCTTCATTCTGCAGCTGGCCATAACGGTAGTGCCACAAACAAATACGTCCTTGCACGACCGGTGAAAGCTACTTTCACCCTGGTTTGTATTGACGAGCACGCCATCCATATTGTGAATGCCGCGCAAGCGCAACGAAGCCGCTTGCGGGCTACCATTCATTTTTTTGCATTGTGCACTCAGCACATCCTGCCCCTCAGCCACGTCGATACTGCTGCACGAATGCTGAAAGCTGCTGGTCTCAATTGCCTTTTGCACCACACACTGGTTGGTATACTCCTCTCGTGTGCAATAATCAGCGGGTACAGCGGCAAGAAATTTTTGTCCTGTCTCCAGGCGCTGCTCATAATCCTTCAAAGCGGCTTCAAGCTTGGTGGCTTGGGTTGCAATGGCGTATTCAATATTGGCATTAGGTTGCGCTTTAAAGAGCTGCACGATGGCCTGGCGTCGCCCCTCCACGGTTATCGAGGCCAGATCATTCAGCTTGGTCCAGAATTCTTCTCGATCTGCCAAAGCGATTGTATTTTCACGAAACTCCGTGCCACGCTTGTGCACGCGATCATGCACGCATTGCAGCGCCTCAATGGCACCGTTGAGATTCTCCCGCTCTTCGGTGATTTCACAAAGCATGCTTCGGGCGCCACGCATTAAGGCGTCATAATTGGCAAGTTGCACCTGACTGCTATTCAACTCTGCAAGAATGGTGTTGTACTGGGCAATTTCGCCGTCTACCAATGTCTTGATCGAAAGATATTGACCATACCCTGGCACCCACCACCACTTTCTCAATAAATCGAAATTATGTTCAAGTTGCGCCAGACTGGCTTTTGCCTGGTTGACGTCATTGCGAAGTTTTTCCACTTGGGCTTTGTAATTTCTATCCTGTTCCGTCGTTTTGGCTAGCGTGACTTTTAATTCATCGCCACGTTTGTCAAAATCTTCCCGTTGCAGGTATAAATTGCCAAGCTTTTCATCGAATGCCTTGACCGAATCCAGACAACGCTTTCGTCCCTCTACGGCGGCCTGCACATTGGCTTCAGCAGTGGTCTTAAGCCTTTTGGTTAATTCCTCGATTTCGATCAACCGTTTTCCCAGCGCGTCCCTGCGCTGCGCTGCGTCCTGCTCTGCTGTCTCTGCATAGGCAACCCACGCGGGAGCAGCTGACAGCAGCAGAAAACATACCGACGCTATCGATACACGCCTGATCCAGCGAGAGCGATTCATTCCGTTCACCCAATTCATATATCACCCTCCCCTTCACATTCATGCAAGAAGCCCATCAATCTACTGACGCTGATTAGGCAGGCACTGGCTCCTTCTTGGGTGTGGTGGCCGCAGGCGCTTCCAGTGAGGCCAATGCTTGCAAGGTGGCCTCATTTTGTACCAATCCTGCGGACACACTTTTGAGCAGCTTTTCTCCCAGTCTTCTTGCTTCACTTCTGGCTTGTTCCTGGGTAGGGTGCTCAATAAAGTCGTGGGCGGCGGCGGCCCTGACAGCAGTCGCTTTGGCGGCAAATTGCTTGGCGATGACTTCGAGGGCTTTCCAGCCTGCATAGTAACGAATGACATTCTCTTTAAATTCAGGTTTCGCCAACAAGACGACCCTGGTTTTTTCAGGAACTTTAACGAATGCACCCACGCGTTTGACCACACTGCTATCCTGCAGGCGTTTGCAGGCTGCCGCCATTTTGAGCCAGAAATAGCTGGCTTCCTGCAGAATCATAACGATCTGCTTAAGCGCACCGACGGCCTGGAATAAGCTGTCGCAGGCAAGCTCTATGCCTTTGAGATCCGGGCCTGCATTTTTCATTCTCGCAGCGTATTCCTGAATATTGCTGAGGGCATCGTGCTCCTGCTTGACCTGTTCGATGATGAGTTTTCTTAACTCGCTGACTTCTTTTCTGTAGGAGGAGGCGACTTCGGCGTAGTTTTCACCCATTTTGGTAAACTTGTCAGCGGCAACCCCTGCGGCATCCACCGCCTCTTTCAAGGCTTTGGATTTTAGCTCCAGCTTTGCACGGGCGTCTTTACTGGCAAGTTTTTTCTCCGCCAGCGTCGCACTGGCATCGCTGGCTTTCTTTTCTGCCGCGGCCAAATCAGCCTTTACCGTCGCCAATTTGGCTTTTTGTGCTTTTATCTTTTCGTCTTTGTCATCCATGATTTTGTCAGTCAAAGCATTCAGACGACTGGTTTCTGCTTCAACGTCCGCTTTCACCTTTTCCACTGTCTTTTCTACTGCAACCACGTCTTTTTCTGCATCCTCCGATTCCTTGTCGGCTTTATCGGCGATATCTTTCGCTTCTGCATGTTCTTTTTCTTTTTCCTTTGCCGTATTTTCTGCAGCGGCTTTAGTGGCATCTTCTGGCAATGCATCTGCGACCTTATTTTTCAATGCGCCGGCAGTACCGCCACCACTATAGATGGCAAGGCCAGCGCCAAGTCCTGCTGCTAATGGTTTGAAAATCGCACCGACGATAGAGAGTGCAAAGGACTTGGTTTCGGCGTCCTCGGCTTTTTCTTTGGCTTCCTGATAATCTTCTTCAAGCTTTTTCTGCGCTTCCTGTACTTGTTTCACCAAGCGATTGGCTTTATCGGTTTGTATTTTCAGTTCCTTTATCTGAGCCTGTAACTTGGCGTGCGCTTGCTCACCGGCACCCAGCGCCAGCTGCGTGTCCCCCAGTATTTTTGATGCCAATTTCTCCAGCTCATCAAATTGACCGGCCAGCTTGCTCGAACTATTCGACAGCCCTTCGGCAATCGCAGAAAAGCCGTTGAGTAGATCGAGTGCGGTTTCAACCTCTCCCATAAACAGCAGTTCAAATACAAGAACAAGTTGGTTTTGAACTTCTACGCTACCATCAGCGATCGCATTCAGCTGTATGTCGGCCTGGCCACAAACACTGATAAAGCGCTCGTGCAACTCCGTCAGCATTGGCACAATAGCAACAGATTCGGCGGTTCCTGCACCGCGCACCCCGTTGGCCGCGAGATAGATCAGCTGCTTGCAGAGCTCGAGGTCGGATATCAATTTGTCGAGTTTTAGGTTGTCCATTACGTCGGCACACGCTGCCGTAACCAGACTGGATTTAGCGCTCGGAATTTCAGCCAATGAAAAAGATTCAGTCCCCACCATAACGACATCTTTAGTCTCATTGCTCATATCTATGTCTCACCGTTATTTATTATTTAATGGTTATTTTTTAACAACTATTGGTTGTCCAACAGGTTGTCCAACAAGTGTGTAAAAGCACTGAACAAGCGTATTTTTGACAAACGAAATCCATCACCCACGCTAAACGCAGTGTGTCATTACTCTCTGAATAGTATTAAGATCAGTAGGGAATTTGTAGAGATAGAATGTTTAGGGGATCGGACTGGTGGAATGCGAAATGCGAGGCGTCGTGGTGGCGAAAGAGTCCAGCTAAAGCGATATGCCATATCAGCATAAATTGTGTTCCCACGTTAAAAATCCAAACGCTCGCAATCATATGCAAGCACCAAAAATTTCATAAGGAACAACGCTGCTAGACTATATTGACAGCTCAGGCGTGTCGTTAGCGAGACCGCCTACAACTATAGAGTGCAAAATCCTGTTTGATAGAACTTTTTACAAGAACAACTGTTACAAGAGCAACTGGAAATAGAGCTGACTGATCTCGTCAGCAGTAAGAACATTTTTTACACAATCCTAGAATGACGATATTGTCCTCGCACCTAAATCATTTTGCAAGCGCGAAATGCGACTTGCAATACGTTCATACCAAACCAGCGACTATCGTTTGCTTCAATCAGTCTATTCGCGTAAATGGCAGGTCATTTTAGCGTGAGCATAATGTGGCCAATGGGCGACGTTTTCGCAATGCTTTTGATCGAACGGTGGGACGCAACTGTTACTGCGATTGGGTGGGTTTATCATCTTCGCTTTTCGGCTTTTTATTCTGCGGCTCAGAGGCGCGCTGTTGCGCAAGACAATATCGACAAATCGCATTACCACTGTCGCCGCAACGATAACAAAACGACCGGCCACAGCGGCGACAGTCAATGAGATTGTCGTCATCAAACGATTCACCACAGATTCCGCAGTTGTCGCGGTAGCTCATTGAGACCTCCCGGTATCAACAAGAAATCACACCCGCCATAACGCCTTGTATCAGGCGGCACAGCGGGGTAATCGGTTCAAAGGCGTTATGTATTGAAAATATACGCTATTTATTCAACTCAAGGACCATGTTGGAATACGCACAACTTTCGCCATCAAAACGCTCATATAACGCCGAATATAGGGGCTGATCACAAAAACACCCAAGAATGCGCTTTCAAGTCAGATTGCCGTCATTGTCTGGCCGGTTCCGCAAGGCCCTGCAACTGGGCACGCAGATTGTCTTCTTGCTCACGTAGCTCAGGGGTAAAAGCGTCGCCAAAATCGTCCGCTTCAAACACCGGACGAATTTCTATGTCCGAGTCCTCATTCATGGGATTCGGGCAGCGCTTGACCCATTCGATTGCTTCTTCCATGGACTTCACGTTCCATAGCCAGAATCCGGCGATGAGTTCTTTGGTTTCGATAAACGGCCCATCTGTCACCACGCGCTGCGCGCCGGAAAATCGCACCCGCGCGCCTTTAGCGCTGGGGTGTAACCCCTCACCGGCCAACATAATGCCAGCTTTAACCAACATTTCGTTGTAATTACCCATGGCCGTCAGTAGCGCCTCGCTTGGCATCTCGCCTGCTTCAGAACCTGCCGTCGCTTTCACAATCACCATCACTTTCATTGCTTTCATCCTTCTATGTTTAAGTAGAGTGTCGTTACGTAGATTTTTACCCACAAACTTTCAGTGGATTTACAGGTATATGCTAGCGTTATTCATAGTCGAAACCGAATTGCAGAAATCGACACGACTGAAATCTTTTTTTAGAAAAGCCCATCGAAAAGTCAGAGGTGAATGGTGGCACCGCCACCTCCGTTTTTACAGGCGCAGGGCGAGAAGGTGATACAAATCAACGCTCGCCTGGAAAGGAGGCTTCCATTTCGATTGATTGAAACCTATCCTGTCATTGAAGCGCACCCTATTCTCCCCGGTTGAGCATGCCAACGGAACCCAAAAGACCAATGGAATCCGAGCATTACGAAAAATTCTTTTATATGGCCTCCGACCCAATGTGTATCGCTGGGGCCGAGGGCTATTTCCAGAAGGTGAATCCCGCGTTTTGCCGAATTCTGGGGTACTCTGCCAAAGAACTCCTGACGCGGCCCTACATGGATTTTGTCCATCCCGATGATTTTCAATCCACGCGCAACGAAGCAGAAAAGCAACTCGCAGGGGGCATCACACTGGAGTATGAGAACCGTTGGTTACACAAAGATGGCCGCATCGTCTGGCTATCTTGGCATTCGGTTTTCGACCGCGAGCTAAACACCCATTATGCGGTGGCCAACGACATCACCGAACGAAAGCGTGTGGCCGCCAAAATGGCGCGCACCCAGTTGATGATGGAGAGAACAGAAAGAGTTGCCCGCACGGGCAGCTGGGAATGGGACGTTGAAAGCGATGTCGTCACGTGGTCTGCAGAAACGTATCGTTTTTTTGGTCGCGACCCGGCGCTGGGCATTCCTAACTTGGAGGGGCAAAAAGTTCTTTACACCCCCGAAGACACGCAACTACTTTTGGAAACCGTAACCAAGGCGTTATCGGACGGCCTTCCCTATGATATCGAACTGTGTGGCGTCAGGCCCAACGGTGAAAAGCGATATTGCCAAATACGGGGGTTTCCAGAGCGGGATGACAGCGGCAAGATCGTGCGCCTCGCCGGTTCACTACAAGACATCACAGAGCGCAAACAAGCAGAAGAGCTGATTTGGAAGCAAGCGAATTTTGATGAGCTAACGCAGCTGCCCAATCGTCGTTTGTTTCACGATCGTTTGAAACAGGAAATTAAAAAAGCCCATCGCGCCCACTCACAACTGGCGTTGCTGTTTATTGATCTCGACGAATTCAAAGAAGTGAATGACACCCTCGGGCACGCCACCGGTGACATGCTGTTGGTGCAGGCGGCGACGAGAATCGGCAGTTGCGTGAGAGAAACTGATACCGTGGCGCGCCTGGGCGGCGATGAGTTCACCGTCGTCCTGACTGACGTGCACGATATCAGTAATATCGAACGTGTCGCCACAGCAGTGCTCAAATGCCTGTTAGAACCCTTTCACCTGGGTGATCATACGGTAAATATCTCGGCCAGCCTTGGCATCACCTTGTACCCCAATGACGGCACAGACAGCAATGAATTGCTTAAAAGCGCCGATCAAGCCATGTATGCTGCCAAAAGACTGGGGCGCAATCGATTCAACTATTTTAAGCCCAGTTTGCAAGAAGCCGCCTTAAACCGGTCACGCCTGATAAAGGATTTGCGACAGGCATTGGCGGAGCAACAATTCCGCGTGCATTTTCAGCCCATTGTTGAATTGGCGAGCGGGCGCATTCAAAAGGTAGAGGCGCTGGTGCGCTGGCAACACCCACAACGCGGAATGGTCAGCCCAGCCGAGTTTATTCCACTGGCTGAAGAAACCAGTTTGATCAATGAAATCGGCGACTGGGTGTTTAAAGAATCCGTTCGCTGCGCGCTACGTTGGCATGAATCCTTTGGCGTTTACCTGCCCATCAGTATCAACAAATCCCCTGTACAGTTCTCGAAGCATGGCCGCGACGATCCCTGGCTGGCCTATTTGCAGAAGGCCGGTTTGCCTGCACAAAATATCATGATCGAAATCACCGAAAATTTCTTACTGAACTCCGAGACTCCCATCATTGATAACTTTATTGCCTATCGTGATTGCGGCATGCAGGTTGCCATTGATGATTTCGGAACCGGGTATTCGTCGTTAGCCTATTTGAAGAAATTTGACATCGATTTTCTAAAAATAGATCGATCATTTGTACAAAACCTGGCACCCGGAACAAGCGACATGGCGCTGTCGGAAGCCATCATTGTCATGGCACATAAGCTGGGATTACGGGTCATTGCAGAAGGGGTCGAAACAGTGGAACAGCGCGATTTACTTATTGCAGCCGGATGCGACTTTGCGCAAGGATATTTGTTCTCACGACCAGTACCCGCCGAAGAAATTGAAAAGCTCCTTCCCACCATAAAATGAAGCCACATTCACACCCTGTGCTGGCTATATTCGGCTAAGTAACAAGATGTTCCGCTAAGCCACTATGTGGTGTTGGCGCCAAAACGCCATGGCGGCATTCAGTACCTGCTCATGCGCCTCGATTTGCGGGTAGTGCCCGACGCCTGCCAACTCGACCACATCCGGCTGCGCAACCAGTTCGCGATAACGCGCAACCATATGGGCGCCCGATATGGGGTCGTCAAGCCCGTCTATGAGACGCACCGGGAATTTCACCTTTTGCAAGGCCTCTACCCAGCGTTCACGGTTCTCCTCCCGCTCCGTTATGTAATGAATCAGTTTTGGCAGCACCCGCTTGCCGTTATTTCTAAGCAATAATTGCCAAAACGTCTGCAATTCTTCCTCTGCTAGAGGCTTGGCACAGATGCGATCAAAGTTTTTCTTGAATCGGGGGTAAGAGCTTAATCTGGCAATGACACCCCCCAGCGGGCTGAGCAGCAAGGATTGTAGCAACACGGGTCTATGGGTTTCAGGAAAAAGCCCGCCATTTAGCAACACCACGCTCCCCAATCGTGGCTTGTTCTCGCTCAAGCTACGTGCCATCAACTCCTGTGCGACGGTATCGCCATAGTCATGCGCCAGCACATGAAATTTTTTTATCCCCTGTAAGCGAAGAAAATGGCAATAAATATCTGCCTGATTAGCAATGCTGTAGCGGTATTTTTTAGGTTTATCTGACAAACCAAACCCTATCATGTCAAGCGTGAGCACCCGAAAGGATTCACACAGCGCGGGCCAAAGCCGGTGCCAATCCCAACTGGCCGTTGGAAATCCATGTATCAATAGCAAGGCAGGCGCTTCTGACTCACCACCTGTTCTGTAAAAAATGCGATGGCCCTGGCAATCGAAATAATTGCCGTCCTGCTCCCACTGCTCAATTGAAAGCATGTGCACGATTCCCGCGTTAGTTTGCAAATGCAGCACGCAAAGCGCCTTGTCGCGTGCTGGGCAAGCTAATACTAGAAGCTCTTGGGCCGTTAGTCAGCCCAAGGGGAAACAATATCATGAGGGCAGGCAAGAATACGTCTCAGGGAGGCAGAAGCCTCCCTGGCCGATGAGCGTTCCTAACGCCAAAATTAAGCGTCAACGAGTTCGGCTACTGACTTTTTATGAGGGGTGGATGTCCGCACTTGTGCTTCAAGCATGGCCGACACCAATTGCGCAGCCAGCTCGGTCGGTTCATGCATGACGCTAAAGTGATCCCCGGGCACCATGGTCACTTTCATGACGGAGCCAGGCGAGGCTTCCTCCCAGCCAAAGTCAGGACGATCAAAGGCGGGGTGACGCGAGGAATCCCGCAGATAAGGGGCTTCATCCCTGGCACGAAACATCTTCACGCGAGGCCGAGGACTGGCGTTTGCGTTGATGCGATAGCGTGAGAGCGCCGCCTGATTCTGGTCGATGCGCACACGGAATTTCTCTCGCTCGTCATCATTCAGTTGGTCCGGAACCAGCCGGTTGAATATCGCAGTCTCCAGAAAATTAGCGTAGGTTTCAGATTCGGCAATAATCGCGCCCGGTGCATCGTCTCGATAAAGTGGCGCAGGCGCATCAATCATGAAGACACCGCCTATCTCGCCGCCCTCCGACAGAATCTGCCTCGCCATTTCGTAAACCACCGTGCCACCAAACGAATAGCCCAGCAAAAAGTAGGGGCCACTTGGTTGTACAGTTCGCATCACCTTCACATAATGCCGCGCCATCGTGATGACATCATCTGCGGGCACCTCATTGCCTTCGTTACCAAATGCATACACTGGAATTTGGCCGGGTAAGGCTGCGACCAACCCCAGATAAGCCATTGCACTACCACCCACCGGGTGCACACAGAACACATTGGGATGCAGCCGCACGTCGCCCTTTTGCAACTGCACCAATATACAATCCTGTTGGCTCGCCTGTGAGCACAGGTAAAACGCCAGGGTATCAATGGTGGGATGCTCATACAGCATGGCTGGCGCAAGCTTGTAGCCAATATAGGTCGAGATACGGGATGTCATGGTTAGCGCTTGCGGTGAATCAATGCCAAACATCGCAAATGATGTGGTCGTGCTCACCTCTGCGGGCGTGACGCGCAATACCATGGCGATGAGGCGCTGCAACCAATATCGGGTAGACGCGACATCCCCCGTAAACAACTCATCGCCCAGCAGGTCCGGCGTTGCAACTGTTTCGCTTGGCAGGTTCGAAACTGCGTCCTGATCTGAATATTGTGCATAAACTACCGTCAGTCGTTGATTCAGAAATTCCTCGCGTGCACGATACCGCTGTAGTTTGCCACTGCTGGTTTTCGGCAAGGTACCACTACGCACGAGCACGACCGCCTTGCAGGCCAGACTGTGCTGATCCGAGAGCACCCGCGCAATGGCCGCCGCGGCCTCTTTGGCGGCACTGGCATCGGCACTGCTTTTAAGCTCTGCAACGAGGATGAGCTTTTCCTGTTCCTGTTCTTCGACAGAGAACGCCACAACGCATCCCTGGCGCAGGGAGGAATGCGCGGTCATTGCGCACAACTCAATATCCATGGGATGAATATTGCGGCCACTGAAAATCATCATTTCTTTAAGGCGGCCACAAATGTACAACACACCCTGCTCAATAAACCCTAAATCACCCGTGCGTAAATAGGTACGTAATGGCGCAGGATCATGGGCGACACGTGCTTTGAAAATGGCATCATTCTGCTCGGCCGTGCGCCCCCAATAACCTTGCGACACCGACGGAGAGGATAACCAGATCTCACCCACCTCCCGTTCTGGCAGAAGCCGATGATTGCTTGGATCAACGATACGAAAATCACAGTTTGCCGTGGGAATACCGCAACCGATCAATGTCGTGGTTGAACGCAAATCCGGGCTCTGCGGCACCGCTCGACGATTTAGTTCCAGTGTTTGCGTGGCCACGGATAACATAGGGACATGTTTAAGCCCACCACCGGCAAGAAATAACGTGCCCTCTGCGGCGCCAAAGATATTGGTCATGGTCTGGGCGCGAAAACCCGTACTGTGCAGACGTTCCGCCATGCGCTCAAAGGTGCGTGGACGCATCACTTCGCCACCAAACAAGGTATAACGAAGGCTGGATAGGTCCACCCCCTTCAACGCAGCAGCATCCAGATTACGCAACAGAAATTCGTAGCCGAAATTCGGGCTCTCGGTATGCGTTGCGCGGTATTGATGCATGGCCTTGATCCACAACTGTGGATTTTGCAGAAAGCTCATGGGCGAGAAAAACACCATGTGCGCGCCACAATATAAGGCTGTCAATGGGCCACCGACCAATCCCATGTCATGAAACAACGGCACCCATCCCACCAGTACCGAACTGCCACTCACCTCGGTCTGTACGCGAATAAATTCCACGTTATGCAATACGTTGCCGTGCGTGATCATGACCCCTTTGGGATCAGAGGTAGATCCCGAGGTGTATTGCAGATAGGCAATTGTGTTCGCCGATGGCGTCGTGATCGGTTGGCGGGAGGTAGGCGCCAGCGGCGACAAGCCATCGGTGCGCAACCAGGTTAGCTTTGGCCACTTGACCTTGGTGTCGGCGGTTAAATTGGTAATCTGGCTCCACGCACGTCCTGCAAGAGCGATGGCATGATAAACGCGCGTGGTAAGTGCCACCCGGCAATCACAATCATTCATCAGATGTGCAAATCGGGGAATTTCAATATCCAGTTTGCGCGGATCAGGGCACGCCACCGGAACAGCGATCGCCTCAGCAATAAGGCACCCAAAAAATCCAACCAGAAACTCATCGGTGTCGGGCGGATAGACCAAGGCAACGCGATCACCCGGTTTTACCCCTTTATCCCGCAGACTCACGGCACAAGCCATGGCGCGCTCGACCAGTATTTTGTACGTAAGCGTGCGCACCACTTTGCCTTTGGTATCCAAAAAAGTACTCAGCGGTGCATTGGGTGTTTGCTCATAACGTTCACGCAAAATCTCGAGTATGGATTGCGTACCAAGCTCAGGCAGCCGCGAATGTGGGTCATTCTTTACTGATGAAGAGTTTAAAGGTGAAGAGTTTACTGATGAAGGGTTTACCGTTGCGGTGCTGTCACTCACGGGCAAATATTTTTGCGCCTCTGATAGCGCAACCGGGCCCGCAAAGAAGCGATCCACCAGGCTCTTGGCCTGTAATACGTTATGGTCCGTCAGCTCAAACGCCAACAGGCTGCCCGCATAGTAAGTATTCTGACGCCCTTGCAACTGATCCAGCCGACGATGAAAACCCAGTGCCATATCATGCGGTGACACATGCGGTGCATAGGCCCATTTTTGCAAGACATGCACCTGCGCAATTTCGCCACCCAGCTTGCGGGCGTCGATGCGCACATTTTCAAGAATATCGGCTTCGCTCTGACCAGGTTCACCGTAGCAAAAGAAATGGTATACATTGCTTTCTTCGAACGCCCGTTCGAAGGCCGTGGTATGGCCTTTCTTATCCGCGTCGGCGGTATTTTTGGGTACGATATAAAGCCCGGGCGTATGGGGTTGTGCGATATCGAGCGTGGCCAGCACCGTATAGTAATCGTAGGTTTTGATGCGCGAGAACAGGGATTGTTCTTCGCTTGAGAGATCAAGAAACTTCCCGCTCTGTTCCAGCGGGCACGCCAAAATCAGGTGGTCGAATTCTTCGTGCACTAAGGGCTCAGAGAGTGTGACGCGACGTGTCGTGATCTGCAGGGGGCTTGCCGGTGTGGTTTCCTGTGTGGCGCCACGTTTGATCTGCACCACCTCGCTATCACAACGCACGTTCAGTCCGCGGCTCACTTGCTCAAGCAAATGCTTGTATCCCCCGGTTGGCGTCCACCCGTCTTCGGTCATGTGCTGAGCGAATTTCAGAAAAAATGCCGCTGGCACATCGTCGTTCACAAAACCGTAACCTGCGCCGGTAAAAAATGGCCCGACCTCGCGCAACTCACCGAGGTCGTTAGCATCCAACCAGCTTGTGATGGACGAGTAGGTCCATGATTCCGTTGCCGCAAATCCAGAGGCCTGCTCAAGATCGGGATGCGCGGCGAGCAATCGACGCAGTTTTTCTACTTGCGCGTAATGCTCGTACGAGCGAGGAATCGCCTTGTTCTGATCAATATCCCAAAGCTCATAGGTGGGTGCTCGCTCCAGACTGACACCGACCTCGCCAGCGAGCGCAGCCACGCCAAGATTACCGTGACACAGGTGAGCCCCAAGATTATAAGGACGACCCTCAATAGTTACGGTATCCGCTTTACCGCCAATCGACGGGGCACGCTCAAACACAGTGATATGCTGATAACCACATTTCCGTAGTTCATGCGCAAGCGTGAGACCGGTGATGCCCCCACCCACGATGGCAATGCGCGCGTTACGATCAGCGCCGATGGCTCGCTTGCGTGAAGGGGGGATGGCGTCGAGCATGTCAAGCGTTACACGGTGGATCTCGCTAACATGCGCAGTGAACGCTTGATGATGGCGGCGCGAAAAAGACACGAAACACCCGCGTCGGGTGTAATAACCGGAACGTTGTTGAACCGGTTGATCCGTGGAATCAAGGCATTTTAATTCATAAGTAGCCAACAATTTGGCTGCGCACAACCACGCCGTTACCGTCATCATATCGGCCGCCGGGCAAGCGTGGCGACCTACCCCAAACGAAACATCAGTGACACCGTTGTCATCACTGACAACGCCATGCCTAAGTGCAGTTTGGTTTGTGGCGTGTAACGCACCTATCAAGGTGGCATTGGCAGGTATTGTCACGCCTTCCACAGTGAAACCGACCTTTGCACGTGCGAAAACGAGTGGCAACGGTGAGGTTACCCGCAGGGCATCCTTCACCACGCGCATTAACTGCGGCGTTTTATGCATACCCGCAGGAGAGACGTTATCACCGAGCGCTACAACCTCATTTTGCAAGGTGTTCACAATGGCAGCATCAATAACGCATTGTCGAAACACTTCGGCCACAGGGAACCACAAATGGATGCCTGCAATGAGTGCATGCTTCATTTCGTTGAGCAACTCGGTTTTCGACAAGTGACCAGATGCCGCTAATCGTCCGCCGATGGTATCGCCATAACGCGCAGGATCCGCATCAAATGTCGACGCTACACTACCTAACCATTCCAGCACTCGATGCTTGGCTGCCACCACATCGCCTTGATGATGGAAACCACTCAGCGTCTCAATAGCCGCCAGCGTCGAATCGTCTCCTTCGCAACCCAACACCAGCCTGCACAGGATGCGCCAAACCAGGCGACGCACCTCAAGATCCAGCGAAAAAATGCCGCTCTTTTCCCACTGGGTAAACGTCGCATCAACAACCGCCGACATCACGGGTAGTGCCTTGGTTATCCCCTCACGATCCATCCCGCCAGGCGTCAACCAGCTTGCACGTCGACGTTGGTGTTCATCACCGTTTGTCGCGCTGATCACAGCAACCACTTCGTCACTGAACATGTAACTTGCTTGCGCAGGCAAGACGTCGGGCGTCCTCTCCACCAGATGCGGGTCATCCATGATACCTAGCGCAGGCAGACCACTCAGCACATACGTCGGACGCACCGAGGGCAAGCGAAACACCGGCCCCTGTTTTTGAGTTTGGGTAACGATCCAGGCAAGCAGATTGTCGGTGCCAGGTATTGCCTCATTAGCGCTAAGCGCAGATTGAGCATTATGGGAGAGTTTTTGCATAGCATTCCCTACTGTCTGATGGGTATGTAAATTCGCAAAGCGATGTTTGGGGTAGCGTAATGGATATACAGCACCACAGGGTAAACCCTTTGTGGGATTGACAACGAAGCCTGACCGTGGGCCTTGCGCAAAAAACTTTTGCGTCATGCCCCTCCCCTTGGGCTTTGTCTTTTGAGCTACTTTTAAAACCATACGCTGACGTGAAAAACCACGCCGCAATACGCAATAATCTCAAGGCTTGAAACCACGCTATCAACAGGAGCCGATGTCATGACCCAAGCCAAACATCCAGGTGAACAAATCCGTCGTCAAGTGATGGGTGATGCCTTTGTCGATCGCGCACTCAGCAATGCGACCGCGTTCACACAACCCTTGCAAGATTTCGTCAACGAACATGCCTGGGGCGGCGTTTGGGTGCGCGAAGGCTTAGACCTGCGTACCCGCAGTCTGATTACCCTCGCCACGTTGACCGCCCTCAAATGCCCGCAGGAAATCAAAGGCCACGTGCGCGGCGCACTCAACAACGGCTGTACCGTTGAAGAAATCCGCGAAACATTACTGCATTGTGCTGTATATGCGGGCGCACCCGCCGCCATTGATGCTTTTCGTGCGGCACAAGAAGTCATTGACGCACTGTAAATGTCCAACACCACGGCAGTTCAAGGAGTTCACCATGTCAAGGGTAATGAGAATCCGCTATGCACTGCTGTGGGCGTTTCTGACGCTTATGCCACACAGTGTTTTCGCAAAAACCATCATTGATGTATTAGTGATTTACACCGACAAAGTCAGCCAATGGGCTCGCACCAACACCATAGGGTGTCAACAGTTATCGGACGCCGCCCGACAAAATAACGAACGTGTATATTTGTTAACAGGCTACCAGCACCCTTGCGATGCCCTTCCGGGATTTGCAGTTCGCACAGACGATCACGCACAAAATCTCGTCGAGATCGCCCTGCAAGAGCTGAACGACACCTACCACAACAGCGGTTTGATAAATTTGCAATTCCAGCTGGCAGCTGCCGTTAAACTAGAAGAAAGCGGGCTAGTGTATGATGAGCGATTTTCCGCTAGCAATATTCAGCATAATTCACCCCTTGCCTACGGCATTGCCAGGGGCAGCGGCATCCCCAACCAGCTTTATTCACTGCGCAATCGTCTGGATAACACGGATACAAACACCACCCTGCTCAATACCGTACACACCTTACGTGAGCGTTATAACGCCGATTTTGTGGTAATGCTTGTCGATGGTAATGCCGTTGAACCAGAAAACAGAACGCTCAATATCGATGGCCTGGCCATGTCGATAGGCGTAAGCAACCCGCGTGACGGGTTTGCTGTACTCAAGGCGAATGTGGCTATATCGCCTTACTATGTCTTTGTACATGAGGTCAGCCATTTGCTGGGAGCCAACCACTACAATATTCGTGTGATTCCAGGGTATGGGCCTACCGATAACAATCTCGAGTTTCCTGATTTGATCCAGGGGCAGGTGGATAACTGGGGTTATCAAAACACCGTTGACGACAACGGCAAACCGCTCTTCAACATGTATTCCGATGTCATGACAGGGGTGAGAGATGCCTTTGGTAATGCCATATTGACGCCTGTGAACGCGGTTGGTAAAAAAATCGTCGCCCATGTCGGTTGGGCTGCAGACAAAGATTCAAACGGCAACTGCATTCGAAAGGACATTCCCGATGGCGCCGTAGCGCCGCTGAGCACCACCGTGATTCCCTCACTCTCCACCTTGCGCACTCGTTTTACCAAACCACTGAAAATGGGAAATATCGCGCACACCGACGAAACCGCTTGCCTGATGGTGCAATCGACCCTTGAAGACGATACTCAGGAGCTTAGACTGGTCCCGCTGAAAGATACCAACAGCACTCCGCGAAATGCTCGCCGTATCGTGTCGAAGTATGCAACGAAAGCGGCAGAATTCAGCAACCACCTCAACCATATCGTGGATCAACAGGGGCCAGCCGTGGCGATTGATTTCGGGCCAGACCGATTTAATGGCCCGATGTTTAATTATGACGATAAAACAACTGATCCCGCATGCCCTCACACACCCACGGGAACGTGCCATTGGAATAACGTTACGCAAGCCAGTGTTTCCACCACGCCGTATGTTTTGCTGGATCAGAATGGCGACGATTCAATGGCCAGACTTTCCATCACACAAGCCTTTCACGGTGCGAACAGATTGCTGCCTGCCTTGAGCGCGTCTATCGCTTACGGGCGAGACGAAGCTGCGGTGATGGCCAATACGGACTATTTTATGGTGACACAAGGCGACCCGGCACCAGAACTCGTCATTGCAGGGCTTGATACGCAAAAATCCTATGTTTTCCGTATTTTTGGCACTGCAAATGCCGGCGATGAATTTCTGGTGGCTCATTTTTATTTAACTTCGAATAATGGCAGGGGCAAGCCCGTCACCACAATGAAAGCCCTTGGCACCCACAACAACATTTCCCGTTTTGTTGAATATCGTTACGTCAGGCCACTTAATGGCGTCGCTTCAATTCGCGTCGAAACATCGGCGACAGTACCTGCAGGCGCTTCTGTCGGTCTAAGCGGAATCAGCTTTTTTCCTGAATAGATTTCTGTCAAATATCACAAAATAATAGGGTAAAAAATAACATGGCAAATTTTGACCGAAAACCGCAAACGCACTGCAGGTTCAGGTCAATTTTCCTGTCGCTCTCAGGACTAGAGTGAAATCGTATTCACGAGCCAAGGAACCCTGCCATGAAAACCCAGCCACTGTTACGCGGCCTGATCCTACTCACCGGCCTGATGATGCTACACACCGCCACAGCCTTGCCCAAACAAGATCCCAATGGCGAAGGGGGCGGCTATGATCCTACAGAAAGCCCCTACCCCGTAGCGCCCACAATTACACCGTTACGAGCCGATAACGAAAATCTCTTTTTCGGTGTAAATAAAATCCAGATCAAATGGAAGGATAACTCATGGAACGAAGATGGCTTCCGCGTATTTCGCCAACAATATGGCACCACTACATGGACCCGCATCAAAACGCTCACCGCGATTGACGGCAGCTACAACTTTCGATCATTTACCGATGAGGGACTCGCCTATGACACTCGCTACTGCTACAAAATTGAGGCTTATAACAGCGCCGGTCGACGAGAAAGCCCGCAACGCTGCACCAAAACATCGCCCCAAGGCATTAATCCACCGGTGACTCGCGCGCAACTGCGCATCGATGTGGGGGAACATGGCGGTGGGCTTGAGGGCACCAACAATGTACTGGGCGTCGGGCTACCTGGCTTTACCTGGATATATCCCGCACCACAAGGCGAGTTCACCCTCACCGATCTTATTCAAGGTGCTGTTTTCAAAAAGGGCAGTTCGCGCACCTATGATCTGAATTTTTACAAGGTGAAATACGTAGGCGACCTGCAGGATTTTAACTTGTCTATTTCGGGTCAGGACGATATCTGTATCAAGAAGTTGGCGCTCTATATCAACGGCATTGAGCTATTCAACCACCCGATGCGAGATGCGAATTCCGACTGCAAACGTTTTCGTGGCACCAATGATATTTTTACCACAATCTATACGGTACCCATGCGGGACATGCGCACATCAAGCGGCTGGGCACATCTTCGCAGCAATTTGTATGTGAATCCGACCGAACACAATACGGGCGTTACTGACTTCGACAACCGGTTTCCCTGGCGGAGCTGGGTGTTTCGTGACGAGCTTGAGACCCGTCTGGAAGGCTATGTGGGGCATTTCCTGAAAGGCAATGAATTGTACTGGGATAGCGACAATCACCGGCGCAATGTCGAAATCAACGTATTGGATTATCAAAACGCAATTTTTGGTGTGGATTTTGATTTCAAGGTTGATGCAGGGAGTTACCTGCCGCACCCCTGGGTGGATATTGATTTTAAACTGGATTACGACCTGGCCTGCGTAGCCGGCCCGAGCGGCCAGAGCATGCCGTATGGCCCGGATTCGGTATTGCGCATCACCGCTCGCATGTATGATTTTCACAAGGATATTCCGGTGTGGGCGGAACTGGCACCCAAAGCGTTTTTCTGGGCGTGGATGGCCTATGATTTCTTCAGTGGCGAACCCATTGGCAGCTTCAACAGTTACTGGAATCCCGACGATGTCGCAATGAAGGAATTTCTTGAAGACTACGCGGATTCCTTTACCCAACAGTTTGATATTCCTCACCTGTGTAACGGTTTGAATCAGCCGCCCCTAGGCATCGATATTGTCACGGATAGCAGTACGCTGGTACCTTGGTTAGGCACACAGGCCGAGTCGTTCCCCGATGGTGATATGCCTGGCAATTTTGCACTTAAACTCTGGGCTGATCGCGACGATTTGCGGTCAATTATCGAAGCTTATTTCCGCTGCAATCCTATTTTTGGTGGGTCGCAACAAGAGTGTACCAGCAATTTTACGGTGCCCGGGGGCGTTGCTGGCCATACAACCGGTGCAGTGTTAGAACCTGTCACCCCAATTAGTGGCGGCACCAAGGTGGGCGGCACCGTACTGCAGAGCGACGTGCTGCAGAGCGACATTCTAAAAAGTGACGTGCTCCCAAGTGACGAGCTAAAGAGTGACATGCTAAAGAGTGACGCGCTAAAGAGTGACGTGCTGCAAAATTCAGGACCACTATTTTTGAAACAACGCTAAACCGGTTTGTGGCGACAGCTAAAACAGGCGCTCGCGCACCCAATCTAGCAATCGAGGTTCAGTTCAAAATCGCTGGCCAGGGGGCAAATAGCGCCATTGCCCAGCCGGCAAGCTCGCCATGGATATGCGCCCAATGCGGATGCGTTTCATGGCGAGCACCGTGAGGCCCACCGCTTCACAGACATGAGTGATCTGCCCTGGCTGAGGGGATTTCAGTGCGAAACGCAAGCGTGTTTCGTTTTGCCAGCTGACTTTGTTTGGGGGCAGCACCCGGCCATCGAATTCGAGCCCATGATTGAGCAGTGCAAGACCATTAGGGACAATGCTTCCCGCCACTTCGACAATGAATTCCTGCTCGATTTTCCAACCATCATCCACCAATGAGCGAGACACCCGGTAATCCTGCGTATACACCTGCAGGCCACAGGCAGCGGTTTCGAGGGGCAACAGCGGTTGCAGACGTGAAAAATGCTTTTTCAGCATGCGAATGCGGGAATGATCGTCTTCTGCATGTGAGGCGGCATGGATCAGGGATAAGGCAGGGTTTTCACCCTCCCCGGCGTTATAACCCACGGGCTTGTGCAACAGCAGCGTGACCGGTTCCACCGCCTCTGCCCGGGCATCAGGATGCAGCGTGATCGCTTGCTCCAGCACCTTGAGTTGGGGCTCCTCTACCACCTCACCGTCGACCGAGACCCAGCCTCCCTCGATCAGTAATTCAGCCTCGCGACGCGAGCATTCGTATAGCTGTTGAAGTCGCTTGGAGAGGCGAATGGGTTCATTCATGGAAAAAATCTGACCTGGAGATGGATTGGCAAGCCAGCATTGTACCCGAGCGCACCTGCATTTCACCCGATTCGTCGCTGTTGCTGGTTAAATTCCTGCGCAAACCGGCTACAAATGGTAAGGTTGCTGGGCGTGACGTCATGGCGCCTATGCCATGACCGCAAACTTGAGGGTACCCACATGAGCAAAGGAATGGATCGCAAAAAGGAAACCAAAAAGAAGCCCGCGAAAACCACCAAAGAAAAGCAGGCTGAAAAAAAGGAAAAGAAAGCTCAGAAATAAATGGGCTCATTCAGGCGAAGCACCCGTTTTTGTGGAACGTGATATGCAAGAAATTGAACAAGCAGTACGAACCTGGCTAGAAGAGGTGGTAATCGGACTGAATTTGTGCCCCTTTGCCGCCAAGCCTCAGCGGCAAAAACTGATTCGCATCGAGATCACCGCAGCGACCACACACAGTGAGTTGTTAGCGCATTTATTGCAAGAACTGACCCTACTCAGCAGCACGCCAGCACACACGCTGGAAACCACATTGCTGGTGCTTCCCCACATGCTCGCCGATTTTTACGAGTACAACGATTTTCTCGATGACGCCGAACGCCTCTTGCGCAAAAAAGGCTTTGAGGGTGAGCTGCAAATCGCGAGTTTTCACCCGGATTATTGCTTCGCCGACACCCAGCCGGAGGATGCAGAAAATCTCACCAATCGCTCGCCTTACCCGATTCTGCATTTGCTTCGCGAAGACAGTATTGAAGAGGCGCTGAGCAAATACACTGATCCTGACAGCATTCCAGAAACCAATATAGAGCGGATGAAAAGCCTGACCCCAGAACAAAGGAAAGCGCTGTTTCCCTATCTACTGTCGTGAAATCCATCAACACCTCACGGTGATTCCACCCACGTCAGCTATTACCTATCCTCCACAGCAGGACCAGGCATTTCTTCGTGGGTGTGTTTTTTCATCGCAACGCAAGATGCGCAGCACGTTTCAACCAGGCTTTTGGAACGACAGGATCAAGTATTTAAGCAATCCCCAACGCATCAAATCCCGCATGCGGCCATACACCTTCGCCATTCGCGCTGCAAAATCCCCACGCCCGTCCAGTAGTTGTAAAAAGATTGGCGCAGACGGCAATGTATGACGAGTAATATCGTCACTGGGCTGCATTTGAAAACCTGCAGTCTCTGCAATTTCTTTGTAACCGTTCGCGCTCAGCAGCGGCAAGCAGCTACCTGTGGTTTCAGAGATCTCTTTGCGGGTCAGCATGGAACCCAACAAAAGAACTGGCCGCGCCCACGGTGTTCCAACAAAATCAGAAACCACCAACCGGCCACCGGGTTTCAGCACGCGAAACGCTTCTGCCATAAATTGTTCGCGTGATGGGAAATGAAAAATACACTCCAAGGCAAACACCGTGTCGAAACTGGCGTCTGGATACGGAAGCGCAATGGCATTCCCCTGCTTGAATTCAATTAAATTGCCAGTACGCACCGTAGGGGTGATCAACGCATTGGCACGCTCGATCTGGCGTTGATCTATGTTGACGCCACACAAACGCACGTGCGAATAGGTCGCGTTAAGCAAGCCAATATTGCCGCCGAAGCCACAGCCAACATCCAGGATCGATTGACCATCTCTGACTTTCGCCGCCCGAAAATGTCGATGCGAAAATTCGTCTGCCGCGCCATCAAAATCATCAAGTGTTCCCGTGGCTTTGTCTGGATCAGCCCAATACCCCCAATGCGCATGACGCCCCCAGGCTTGTGCGTATTCCTTGTCGCCTTTGGATAGCTCATCCAGGACTTGATCAAAATAGGGAAGTGAAAAACCGGGTGTCTGATGAGTGCTCATTGCTTAACAACCTTGTCAAATGCTTGTTTGGGTTCCAGCGTTGCGGACGGATCTGCAACGATGCCAGACATTTAACATCGAGGTCCAACATTGTCAAATGTTACACATTTTAATCGCTCAAGCGCATCTGACTGGTATCGTTGATCGTGCCATCTTCAAGCTTCATTCTAATGCTCAGGTTGTTCCGAGAATCCGCATGATCGAGGGCAACATCTTGACTAATGCGTCCTTTATGAAACAAATGCAACAACGACTGATCAAAGGTCTGCATACCGCGCTCGCAATGTTTCTCCATAGCATCATGAATATTATCAATTTCACCTTTCTGAATCAGATCCTTGATATAGGGCGTTGCCAGCATGACCTCCACCGCTGGCACCTGCTTGGCATGCAAACCGGGTAATAATCGCTGCGAAATGATGGCCTGTAGATGCAGCGATAAATCTAGAAACAACTCACTGTGGGCCGATTCCGGAAAGAAATTTACGATGCGTCGCAACGCCTTGTTCGCATTCGCAGCATGCAGTGTTGACAGGCAAAGATGTCCGGTTTCGGCATACGATAATGCCTGTTGCATGGTTTCACGATCACGAATCTCTCCTAGCATGATTACATCTGGGGCTTCACGCATGGCTCGGCGCATTGCATGAGAAAAGGAGTGTGTGTCGACGCCGACCTCGCGCTGATTGACGATCGATTTATTGTGATGATGAATATATTCAATGGGGTCTTCAATGGTAAGAATGTGCCCCGATTTGTGTTGATTGCGATAGTCAATCATCGAGGCCAAGGTGGTCGACTTACCTGATCCCGTGGTGCCAACCACTAATATTAGTCCGCGAGGCGCCATCACCAACTGGTTCAATAGCTCTGGCAACTGCAGCGTTTTGATATCGGGAATGCTGGATTGGATATAGCGCACCACCAACGCTACCTCACCCCGTTGCATAAACACATTGATCCGAAAGCGCCCGAGTTGTTCGACGCTCACGGCCATGTCGAGTTCCAATTCTCGCTCAAACTCCGCCCGCTGCTTGTCGTTCATAACGGAGTAAGCAAGCTCCTTGGGCATACCGGGCCCGAGGCCATGCTGGGTCACAAAAGCAGTCACCCCTTCGATTTTCATCGCGACAGGTGCCCCTGTCGAAAAATAAAGATCCGAAGCACGACGCTCTGACATGGCTTTGAGATAGGGCAACAGCTCCATTGAATCGACTCCGCCGGACAGTAATCTCATCAGTATAGCTAGCGGTCGCTGACACGCAGCGGCTAACATCGTGCATCACCTCTGGCTTCAAACCAGCGGCCATAGCCAACCTAATGGAAGTGTCCATCATGATCGTACCCACGATAGCGCTCACTAGCGCAGTGGCACTGGCATCTGTGCCTCATTCCTTGATTGAGGGCGCCGCGGCTTTAGGAATTTCACGCAGAGGACAAATATTGCAAGTGGTGCTACCGGATGCCCGCAGCGGTATCTGGTGAGTTATTTTAAAGGGAAAACGCATATCAATGTTAGGCATTTGCGGCGTAACTCTCGCACTGAACTTGTCGGGGAATGCTACGTTTGGTCAACAATCACAACGACACTGGCCACGATTCTCAAACGTCCTGTCGCTCCTTTGCAGTAAAGTCCTACCAACCCGCCTCACGCGCCGACACCTATCATCGGAAGGGATTTTCTGCCATGTTTGCACGCCAACCGCTTGGCACGCTCGCGAGCGCTCAACACATTAAAAATTTGATCGTCAGGAGCCTTCCTCTGATGACACTCGCCACGTTAGCACCCAACACCCATGCCAGTCTCCCAGAGGATGTCTGGTTCAAAGGCAACCAGCAATCGTTCAACAACGTTTACTATGCAGCGGTCGAAAACGGCGAACTTTGGATCAAACCGAATCGATTGATGACAGGCATAGACGGTGCATGGCAGCAATTATCACTTCCCGAGGGACTGGCAGGCGATGTCAGCGAAATCGCGTTCGATGACGAGCATATTCTGGCGCTCAACAGTTATCGCGAAGTATTTACCCTGTGGCACGGTCTTGATGCTCCCGAACGTTTTCGCTGGCAAAAAGCCTGGGGGCTGCCCTTCTGGCAAGGGCGCGGCATTATATTGCCAGCGCATTTTAAAAAATGGGATTTTTCCGTCGTCTCGCCACGCCTAGATGAATATTACGTCGACCCCGCCGGACACCATTTACCGATCGGCGTCGCCAAGGTGTCGCATATCATTGCCATCAAACCTGATGGTCGTAACGTCTCATATAACGACCCATGGTTGCCGGTGGACTGGAGTTACGAAATCTGCGGCCCTGAACGTGGGCGCTTTTTTATTCATGCGGCCAGCGCTAGCGGATCAACTACTTTTGTGATGGGTAAATACGGAGACATGTACACGCGGGTATACGACTTTGATTTGTCGGGCCACGATAATATGTTCAAGTATTCCTACGATGACCAAACGCAGGTACGTCAGATTCCAAAATTACCACAGCCTTTGTATGTGCTGTTCAATGCCACACAACTGCCAGCGTTTCCCTGGGTGAAGCAACCCAAGATTCCTGGCCGCATTACCAACCGTTTGAGCATTCATAAAATTGGCAAAGGCGTTACCCATCGCACTCTGCGCGTTGAAGGTTGGAATCCCCTGGGCGAGACCGGCTTTTACGAAAAAGAAATGACCGATACCCGCTCCGATGCCTGGGTATTTCACCGCACCGACCTGCCGATCGAAGGCGACGAAGTCTTCAACCCCCTGGATGATCTGTCCACGCAAGACTTATTGCCATCCGAAGATATTGCGTTCAATCGCAAAGCCCCTACTGGTCTTTGGGCGAAATTACGCAATAACGACTGGTCAATGGAGACCACCGACGTTAACCGCTATTGCTCCCCCGCCTCCCTCACACTGACCGACCGCGACGGCAATAAATTACCGCTTATTTTGCATCAACGTGAAGGCATTCGTGTAACGCCCAGTGAACGCGACATTGGTGCCAAAACTCTGCATCAATCTGGCGCTCTGGAGATTCCACAGTCGATATGGGTGCAGAAATCAACGCTATCACCTACGTTTCGTCAGCTGCTTAAAAACCATTTCAAAGACGGGCGCTTTCGTACGGTTAAAGTACGCATCAACGAAAATCGGTTGAAGATAATAGCGCCCGGGTTGTCTTGGCGGTTGGAACGCAATTTAGCTTCGGATTGAAGCGACTGACCAGTAGAGCTTAGCAGATTAGGCCAGGCGAATGCGTGGCCTAATGCATTACACTGGCACCATTAAAAATGATTGCGCGCCTACAAAGCATTTTCAATATTTTCAAATGGCTTAGGATCTATCACCTGCCACGAATGCCAAAGCGTCAATAATTTGTAATTTAAAATTGATTTCTACTCATTCTATAGCGCTTCATGCGCGCTCCAATCACCCAGCGGGGTGGACGCAAATTTCACGCCGAGTCCACACTTGAAAAAGGCGCATATTTTCACATTTAATATAATTACATTTGAGCATTTCATCACAAACTACTCATGCCGCTATTCACAAATCCAGAAGATATTTCCTAATCTGAAATTCAGGACGATCAATTACCACCACAACCCTTCGCATGTTGCCAGACGTTGTGAGCCCATTGACTTACCAATTTCTTGTCAGACGATTTTCAGTCTGACTAAGGTTAGGCTATGTCTGATCGACATTTTGATGCAGTAGTCGATACATTCCCGTTGTCATCCAGTCAGCAAGCCATGTGGATGATACATAAACTCTTCCCTGACAGCCCCATCTACAACAACCATTTCGTCTGGGACATTCCAGCGACACTCGATATAGATCGATTGCGACAGGCGCTTGAACAACTCATCGTGCGTCATCCCGTACTACGCACCACCTACGGCATCGATACGCAGGGCACACTTTGCCAACATGTCCACGCAGGTGTACCGTTGCAATTCTCGACGGTATCTGCTCCCGAGTTGGACGACGCAGAATTTCAGAAGCGTATAGACCGCGAATTATACCGGCCATTTATATTGGAAAAATCGCCGCCAATACGCTGGATTCATTTTGTCAGGAAAGATGGCGCAGCAACGCTAATGCTCCTCTACCATCACATCACCATCGACCTGTGGGGTCACATGGTGCTGATGAACGATCTGGAAAGAATATATTCCACTATTTCGGCTGAGGTCACCGCAAGTGCAGCGGCAGCAACACTTCCTCCCCCGGTGCGAACCTTCAAACAGTTTGTACTTGAACAAAGCGACTTCCTGGCCAGTGGCGAAGGGATACGGCAAGCAGAATTCTGGCGGAAACAACTTTGCGACATGCCTGGCCATTTGGAAATCCCCACGACGCATTCACGCCCGGCACTGCGCACCTTTCGTCAAAAAAATTACTATTTTGATGTTCCAAAACTCGATCTGCAAAATTTACAAGCCTCATTGAGCGCCGTGCCTTGCTCCCTGTTTGCTCAATTTGAAACGCTTTTTCACGCCTTTCTGCATCGCTATAGCCAGCAAGCCGATATTTTTATTGGCACGCCCACGGCTGGCCGCGACGAAAGCTATTCCGGCGTGTTTGGATACTTTAACAATTCTATTGTCATCAGAAACACGGTTGATGCTGGCGAATCCTTTCTGGATTTTTTACGCCGTCACAATACCGTTATCGACTCATCACTCGGCGCTCAGGATTATCCCTTTTCTCTGCTGACTCATTTTCTCGCCGATCATGGCGATCCATCGCGTGCATTGATCGTGCAGTTTTTTTTCGTGTGGGAGAATATTAATCGATTCGAAAACCGTCACAATCCGAAAGTCACGCTTTCTGATGAGCGTAGAGAAATCTGGAATTTAGGTGACATGGGTATTTGGAAACGACAGGCCCGTGTGCAACAGCTCGATGATATGGATTTGACGTTAAAAATACAAAAATACGGTGATTCCTACAATTTCTGCTTTGCATACAACAGCGACCTGTTTAGTGTCGAGGCCATGGCTCGCACGGCTGAGCATTTCGTTACGTTCCTGCGAAGTGTTGCGGAAGCCCCCAACCGCCCCATCGCCCAATTGAACATGCTAGGTGCAAGTGATTACCAAACACTGATCCATGACTGGAATAACACAGCGGTGGCCTACGACAGAAATCGCTTGCTCCCGTCATACCTCAGCCAGCTCAGTCAACGCCAGCCAGATGCCACTGCCATTGACGCCAGCGGGAAAACCATCAGTTATAGCCATCTCGAACACACCACAAACCAAGTCGCCCATTTTCTACTGTCCAAAGGCATTACCAAGGGCGCGGTGGTCGGTGTGTATCTTGATCGCACCCCCGCTTTGCTCTATTGCATGCTGGGCATCATGAAAGCCGGTGCTGTCTATTTGCCGTTGGACCCTCACTACCCCAGTGAAAGACTGCATTATATTGTGCAAGACGCGGCACCTGCTTTTCTGTTTTGCCACCGACATCAAGCTGCCGAGATCGATATTCAGCCTGACAAAACGCAAATTCTTCACTGGGAAGATATCGCACTTCAACATGCGCCCCATCATGCACCGACAGTGCAATTATTCGCATCTGACACCGCGTACATAATTTATACCTCCGGTTCCACCGGTCGCCCCAAGGGCGTTGCCGTGACCCATGCCAACGTTTGTCACTTGATGTGCGCACTGAAGGTTTTTCAGCTGACGGCTAGTGATCGTTTATTACAATTCGCTTCCATTAATTTCGACGCATCCATTTTCGAAATCGTTGCCGCCCTGCAGGCCGGCGCTACGCTGGTGATGAGCCAGAAAAGCGATCAACTGGGCCCGAATCTTTTGCAATTATTAACAACGCGCCGTGTATCCTGGGCGGTACTGCCTCCGGTGCTACTGGGTCAACTCGATCCTTCGGCATTGCCAGAATTGCATACGCTCATAGTTGCCGGTGACGTGTGCCCACTGAACATGGCACAAAAATGGTCAGTCGGTCGCCGCTTTTTCAACGCTTATGGGCCCACTGAAACTACGATCTGGGCAACCCTCAGTGAATTCAAGAATGGCACTCCGCTCAGCATCGGTACGCCGATCGCCAACACACGAATTTATATACTGGATCAACAACTCAACCCACAGCCAATTGGCCACACAGGGGAAATATATGTAGGGGGCGATGGCGTATCAAAAGGTTACCTCCATCGGCCCGATCTCACGGTAGAAAAATTCATTGCCGATCCGTTTGTATCGCTAGGCCTACTCTACAAAACGGGGGATCTGGCGCGCTATCGCGAAAACGGCGACATTGAATTTCTCGGTCGTGTAGACGACCAACTGAAAATTCGCGGGCACCGCATCGAATCAGGAGAAATCGAGTCGATATTACGCGAACACCCGAATGTACGCGAAGCGTTGGTCACCTCGCGAGACGATGACAGTGCCAACGAACAAGGTAACAAGCTGTTGGTTGCCTATCTGGTGCCCGCCAACAACACATCCATCGACGCACAACACGTTCGCCAGCATGTGCGCGCCAAACTCCCCGATTATATGGTCCCCGCGTATTTCATTTGTCTCAATGCGTTTCCATTAACCTCTAATCAAAAAATAGATCGACGCGCATTGCCTGCTCCCACATCACAATTTAATCAACAAGACCTGCAGCACAAAGGTGCGCATACAGAACCCCCACGCACTGAGCTTGAACGTATCATTGCCAACACCTGGGCTGAGTGTCTTGGCCTGAATTCGCCAGCAAGCATCGGTATCAACGAGAATTTTTTTGACGTCGGTGGGCATTCATTGTTGCTGGCGAAGGTGCACAAACATCTTCCCGAGTATATTCAAAGCAAAGTGACGTTGATCGATCTCTATAAGTATCCGACGATTCAATCACTGGCGCGTGCCATTGAAAATCATGCCTGTAAAGATTCCATTTTCGTTAAAGAAGACAGGCACGAGGTAAAACTACTGCTGCGTAGACAACTGATGGCAAATCTTGGTGGCGTTAAAATTGCCATCGTTGGGATGGCGGGCCGTTTCCCGGGGGCTGACACGGTTGCCGAGTTCTGGAAAAACCTGTGCGATGGTACCGAATCCATCACATTTTTTTCAGATCAAGCGCTGCTCGACGCAGGGGTTCCTGCAGACACGCTGAAATCCAGCAATTATGTGCGCGCCAAAGGAAAGCTGAATAGCGTTGAAGACTTCGATGCCGAGTTTTTCAATTATTCTCCCCGCGAGGCAAAAATCACTGATCCACAGCAACGTTTGTTTCTAGAATGCGCCTGGGAAGCCCTTGAAGATGCCGGCTGCGTGCCCACACGCTATCGTGGAAAAATCGGTGTATTTGGCGGTATGGGCATCAATCAATACTTTAGGCAACATTTATGCACACACCCTGAATTGCTCGCCTCGGTTGGCGATTACGCGGTAAACCTCGGCAACGACAAAGATTTTCTCTGTTCACGGGTCGCTTATAAGTTGAATCTTGACGGGCCTGCCGTGGTGGTACAAACAGCGTGCTCCACCTCTCTGGTCGCCGTTCATACTGCATGTCAGGCGTTATTGAATCGCGAATGTGATGCTGCGCTCGCAGGAGGCGTTTCACTCGGTGATCTAGAAAATCACGGCTATAGTCATCAGGAGGGTATGATACTTTCTGCCGATGGTCATTGCCGTGCTTTCGACGCCGACGCCAGCGGTACCGTGCAAGGACAAGGGTGTGGCATCGTACTATTAAAACGGCTCGATGATGCGCTCAAAAATAACGATCAAATATATGCAGTGATCAGCGGCTCAGCCACGAATAACGACGGCGCACACAAAAGCGGATACACAGCCCCATCAATAGAAGGTCAGGCAAAAGCCATACGATTGGCCCAAGCCAGCGCTCTACTCGAACCTCACGACATTACCTATATTGAAACACATGGCACCGGCACACCCGTAGGTGATCCGATAGAAATCGAAGCACTCAAACAAGTATTTCATGAACAACCGATAAAGCACTGCGCGATCGGCTCAGTTAAAACCAATCTGGGACATCTCGATGTTGCCGCTGGCATTACCGGCCTGATCAAAACCGCATTAATTGTCAAAAATAATGTTATGCCCGCCAGCTTGCATTTCAGAACCCCCAACCCACGTATCGGTTTCGACACTACGCCCTTTTATGTCAACACCCAACTCCGGCCTTGGCGAACTGCCGACGAAATTCGCCATGCTGGTGTGAGTTCCTTCGGCATGGGCGGTACTAATGCGCACGTTATTCTGAGTCAAGCACCGGTTGAAGCGGCCGCAAGCGCATCCCGCCCCTGGCAGCTGGTGACACTGTCCGCTCGCACCACCAGCGCACTTGAACAGATGACCGAACGCTTTGTTAATCATCTATTGCAACACCCCGAGCAGGACTTCGCCAATATTTGTTTCACCCTGCACACAGGGCGAACGCTATTCAAACATCGACGGCATCTGGTGTGTAAAAGTCGGGAGGATGCCATTACCGAATTACGCCCCCTCAACCCTAAACGCGTTCTCAGCCATGAAGCTTCCGGGGCACCTCACAAGCTGGTATTTCTGTTTCCCGGTCAGGGATCACAATACGTTGGCATGGGCCAAGCGCTATATCAAACTGAAACGACATTCCGCGACACCATTGATTATTGCAACGCTACACTCAAGCAAAAATTCCCGACGATATTTGAAACGCTCACATACTCCGATGCGATCGCCAGCGCCGAGAAAATCCATCAAACCTCGATGACACAACCGTGCCTATTCATATTCGAATACGCGCTTGCGAAAATGCTGATGTCGTGGGGGATTACACCTGATTATATGCTGGGTCATAGCGTTGGTGAGTATGTGGCGGCCTGCCTGGCCGGTGTATTTACATTGGATCAGGCACTCGAACTGGTCACCATTCGCGGTCAATTGACACAACAACTTGAAAACGGAAAGATGCTGGCCGTCACGCTTTCAGAAGCGGAAGCATTAGCTTTCACTTCTGAAAATATTTCGCTGGCTGCCATCAATGGCGAAAAGCGTTGCGTGCTATCTGGCGATCATGCTGCCATTCAACACCTGCACGAACGACTGAATCAACAAGGTATTGAAAATCGCATTTTAAATACATCGCATGCTTTTCATTCGCACATGCTGGACCCGATTTGCGAACGGTTTGCAGCCCATGTACAACGACTGGCGCCACAGAGACCCACCCTGCGTTTCATATCCACGCTGACTGGTGAATGGATTACGCATGAACAAGCGACATCATCGCAATACTGGGTGAATCATCTACGCTACACGGTACGATTTCATCATGCAGTGCATAGCGTTTTTCAACATCGCGCAATTCATCAAGCACCAGGCACCGCGCTTACCTTTCTTGAAGTCGGGCCCAGCCAGGTGCTGTCGGCACTCGCTCGACAACATCCAGAAAAGGCACAACACGACACGATTATTAGCTGCACACGCAACGCGAATGACCCTTCTCCCGATCCGCAACATCTATTGAAAGCGCTGGGTCGCTTGTGGGAAGAAGGCGTCGATATCGATTGGGATAAATATCATTCGGATAGGCAGCATCATCATGTTTCACTGCCCACGTATCCCTTCGAAAGACGCAGCTACTGGGTGGCCGCAGCCAAAACAAAGAGCGTCGACGCCATTTTCAACATCGATTCTAATAGCGATGTCCACGAGCGCCCAATCAACCCTGTCGAGCAACCCAACACAGGTCAACGCACACCACTGGAAAACACCGTCTGGCAGGCGTGGGCAAATGCACTGGGACGTAGTGATTTCGATGTGCACGATAATTTTTTTGATCTCGGCGGCGACTCGATGATCGCTATCACGCTTTTGGATCAACTACGACGGCAATTTCGGGTAACACTCAACACAGCTGTGTTGATACAACACGCCACGGTGACGGATCTTGCGAGCTATATTGGCGCGCAGACAAACGTCACAGAGACATGCGACAAGGAGGCAATTGACAAAGGGACAAGCGAAAAGACACAACAGACCACCATAATGCCACCATCGCCGCTGGTCATGATTCAACGCGGCGTTCCACAGAAAACGCCACTGGTACTGATACATCCCATCGGGGGTGATGTTTTATTCTATCGCAATCTGGCTCAACAGTTGGGCAGCGACATGCCCGTACACGCCATTCAAGCACCCAGCCTATTTGGCGAAGAACCACCGAGCAACTCTATTTATTCGCTGGCAGAACGCTATATCAACGAATTAAAACGTGCAGGCTTGCAACCGCCTTTCCTCTTGGGCGGTTGCTCATTCGGTGGGTTGGTGGCTTATGAAATGGCACAACAGCTGCAAATATTAAAACAGGAGATACGGCTGGTCGCTCTTATAGACACAACGGCTCCGCAAGACATGCCCCCGGCATTTTCAAACGCCACCGATATTTTGCATTACCTGCTGCGCGATCATCTTGTGCTCGACCTCGATCACATGCGCACGCTGGAGGCGCAGGCACAAATCGATTATGTGTTGCAGCAGGCGCAGCGTCAGGGTAAATCGCAAGCCATTCCTGCCCACCTGGGTGTACCGTTATTTAGTACCTGGCTTGCGCATCAGCGTGCAGCGCAAAATTATATATTGAAACCCGGTCCACATAACGTCGTGTACTTCGAGCACACCGACCCGATGCTTAATTTTCCGGAAGACCCACACAAGAGCTGGCTACCCGTGGTAAAAGGTAATTTCACCTTGCACCGCATTCGCGGTAACCATATTTCCATGAACTTTCCGCCCTATGTGAACTCCATGGCGGCCTATTTGAAAACAGAAATGGAACGCACACTTCCACCGATTTAGCGAATTAATCGAGCGCCAGAGGAATATCCTACGGCGCCTCGATCAACCGCTCGATGCGCAATTTCACGATTAGTTTGTATTCCTCCATCAAAATACGCCCCTGCCGGTTGCCACGCGCCAATGCCAAACGCACGGTCAAACCGGCCATATCCATCAACAATACAAAAGCATTGAATGCTTCTTTGCTTTTTATACCAGGCACCAGCTTTACCAGGGCGTTAGAAAGGTAACGCGCATTGCGCACGCTATCCTGCTCATCCAGCTCCCGCAACACGGTATTTGCCTGTACGCCAGCCCACAAGGTGGCAAGCACCGGCTCACGCAAAAACAATTGGTAAAACCGTTCAAAGCCTTCATCGAGCGCAATGCCAAGGTCATCTACAGACCGCACAGAGGCAATACTTTCGGTCATAGCGCTATGAATACGCTCGTAATACCCACTCATGATCTCCTGCAACAAGGCATTCTTGTCCGGAAAGTATTGATAAATGGAACTGGGCGCGACCCCAGCAAAAGCAGCGATTTCGCGCATACTGACGGCATCATTGCCGCGTTCACCGATCAACTGTTTGGCTGCTGTTAGAATGCTGTCGACCGTGTCCTTGCTGCGATCCTGGCTAGGCTTGCGACGTGTCGCGCGTTCTTGCATGCTCTTACCTACTCTTTTGTATTTGACAAATTATACCTGAACATTGATCATGTTTTCCAGAATGTGAACAATGTTCTTGTTATTGAAAGAACAAGCACGCGGAGAGTTGATAATGGCGCAGATTGACGACTGCCTGAGCATCCAGAGTGGGTATTTATACATGGAAGGCTGTGATACCACACAGTTGGTCGAACAATACGGAAGCCCACTGTTCGTGTTTTCCGAAGACCAACTGCGCCGCAATATACGCCGCTTCCAGCGTGCGTTCAGTGCGCATTGGCCAGACGGGCCGACGGAGGTATTGCCCGCCAACAAGGCCAACTGGACGTCCGCCATTCGCACCATACTCACGCAGGAAGGTGCTGGCGCCGATATTTACTCCGAAGGCGAACTACACTCTGCCTTGCAGTGCGGAACACTTCCCGAACGCATTTCGGTCAATGGCGGTGGCAAATCCGATGCGATGCTGCGGCGCTGCATCGAAGCAGGCGTCAGAATAACGGTTGAAGATCTTGACGAACCGTCCCGTATCAACCAAATCGCCGGAGAGCTTGGCAAAAAAGCCTCGATTCGCTTTCGGGTGAAACCCGACTTTCCCAATTTGTGGAAGAAAACTGACTTTGCCAGCGAATCCGTCTCGATCGACATGGGGATTCAGGTCTACAAATCAGGCATTCCCGCCCAATATCTTGAAAAATTGGGCCACGAAACCTTGAAAATGCAACACGTGGAACTGACAGGCCTGCATTTTCACGCAGGTCGCCACCATAACAGCCTGTGGTATTGGCGGGGATTGATGAAAAATTATGGCAATCTCGTCGCCCGTTTATGCAAGGCCTGGCACGGGTACCAACCCAAAGAACTGGATATTGGCGGCGGCTTCGCCATTCATCGCGATCCTCACAGTAAATTGGGTGTGAGAGCAGATACCTTGCTCACCTACCTGAGCTACCCGCTGGAACTGGCACTTTATGGACTGCAAGCCAGTGGACGCTATCAGGTGATGTCGCAGATGATCGAGAAAGTCATGCTAAAAACACCGAACCGCCACCGCTCGCCCAGTGTAGAAGACTATGCAAGGACAGCGGTAGGCAGCTTCCGAGAAGCGTTACTCGCCGGAGGGGTGAACCTGCAAGGTGTTAAATTGCAACTCGAACCCGGACGTAGCCTGTATGGTGATATCGGTATTCATCTCACCCGCGTGAAAAAATTCAAGCAGCAAACCGCGCCAATGCGCATGAACTGGGTGCTCACCGACACCACCTATTTTTTCATGAGCGGTGGTGTTTATGAGCAGAGTTTTCACGATTTCAGAATTGCCAACAAGGCTGATCAACCGGCGCGGCATGTGGCAGATATTGTGGGCCATTCCTGTTATGCCGATCGCATTTTACCGCTGGTGAAAGTGCCTGACATGACAGAGGGCGATATTGTCGCGTTTCTGGATATGGGGGCCTATCAAGAGGTGTCTGCAAGCAATTTCAACGCTCTGCCCCGCCCGGCATGCGTTCTGGTTACCGGTGAAACCTCGACACTCATCAAACGTGCGGAAACCATTGAAGATGTGTACCGACGCGATATCGTTCCCGAACACCTGCAAACCAGTAACACAAGGGCCACCCCCCACAAGCAGGCCGCCCTCAATCCAATGACTGGAGAAACCATCGCATGAACGCTTTTGTCGACGTTGTGAAAACCCATAAACCATTGGATGCCCTACGTGAAGTGTCCAATATGTTTGGCATTCGATCGGTAAAGCAGATCCGCTCCGATCTCGCACACGTGCTGGGTAAAACCGGCTCTGCTTTTCAACTCAATCTCAGCAGCGCAGGTTTCTTTCGCCCCGATCTTGGAGTGCCAACGTATCTGGGCAAATACCCTCGTAATCGCCTGGCGCCGATTCTCCACTGTTTCGATCGCATCGGCGGCGGCAAACACTATTCACAGCGCGTAACGCGCGATACCGCCACCGATTTTCGTGGCAAACATCTCAGTTATGATGAGCACGACGGTGTCGATTTCACTTGCCCCATTGGCACCCGGCTCGTTGCTGCTGCACCGGGGCATGTGGTGATGATTCGAGATACCTGGTTGCGTGGCGGTATTACCATCGCAGTCGATCACGGCCACGGTGTGTTAACACAATACACTCACTGCTGGAAATCCAAAGTGCAGCTTGGCCAGCACGTAAAACGCGGTGAAACGCTCGCGCTAAGTGGCTCTGCTGGGCTGGACATGACCCTTACCTTTCCCTGGTTGCCGCCGCATATTCATTTTATGGTGTGGGATCACGGCAAACCCATTGATCCTTACTTGCAGGACGGTGAACCTGACCATACCGGAACCTGGCTACAACGCAATGCACCCAGTCATGTGAGCGCCGACACCACTGAGCTTCCGGTAAGGTATAGCGAGGTGAATGAAATGCTGGTGCAACAATTGGCGGGCGAATGCCGCGACGAAAAAATTGCTGATGAAATTCGACAACTAAACGGAAATCCCCATTTTCTCGCAGCATTTCTTGAGGATTCGTTTCACCACCACGCATTTGCGTGGCCCAATGAAATACGCAACCTTGCCTTGCGCCCAAGGCAATCCGGCAATGTCAAATTGAGTCTGCCACTGGATCAGACACATTATGACGGCGCAGTTTTTGCCGACGATTGGATTACCGATGTCAGTTTCTGGCAATGAAATCCACTCAGAACGGAAAAGTAAACGTTACATTCTAGGCGCCGGAGCCTTCGGTAGCACCTAAGCAAAATGCCGGGTAATCGCATGATCAGCAATCTGGATCACGTCATTTTTGCGAAGCCATCATTACCTGCAGGTCAGAAAACGGCATGGAACGCTCGACGAAGTTGAACGTTCCATGATTTAACATTTCTACTGCAGCATTTTTTACTGCAGCAAACGCCACTTGGGTTAATCGACTGCCAATACTGATGCGTTTAACACCCAGCGCAGACAAATCAGCTACCGTTAATGGCGATTTTTGTAAGCCCATCACCACATTCACTGGGCGATCAAGCGAACTTACAATCGCCGCGATATGTTCTTTTTGGGTAATTCCAGGGGCAAAAAGCACATCTGCACCGGCTTCCTGAAAAGCCTGCAAACGTTTGATCGTGTCGTTTAAATCAGGATTGCCGCATAAGAAATTTTCAGCACGGGCTGTTAGTACAAAATGGCTATTATGTGCACGTATGATTTCAACCGCCGCTTGAATGCGCTCTACCGCGAGAGAAATGGGATAAATACTATTGTCTGGCTTACCGCGCACATCCTCGATTGAAGCGCCTGCCAATCCGCTGCCCAGCGCGAGACGAATCGTCTCCGCCACAGTGTCTGGGTCGTCACCGTAGCCGTTTTCTAGATCGGCACTGACCGGAAGCGAAGTTGCAGCGACCATTTCAGACACATGGCGAAACATCAACACTCTTCCAACACCGTTGTCTGGCAGCCCCTGGGCGAAGGCAAAACCGGCACTGGTCGTCGCGATCGCCTGAAATCCCAAATGAGTTAGCAGCTTGGCAGTGCCGACGTCCCACGGATTGGGAATCAGGAAGGCAGCATCGAGATAATGCAAGTCACGAAACTCGCGGCGACGTTGTTCAACCTGCTCGATGGTTGGCTTATTCATGGTTTGAGACTCACTTGTTGATGTCCAAACAGCATACATCTTGGCAACATGTTAATGAATAAGCTAAATTTAACCAGCACTTTTGCATAATACGCATAAATCCACTGATAACAGAGGATTGTGTACAGCCGCTCATTGCGCCACCCGACGGGAAAACGAACAACCATGCAACGTGATGCCCTGCAGGTCTTTATCGATGTCGTTCGTTCCGGCAGCTTTTCCGAAGTGGCGCGCGAGCGTGAACTCTCGCCCTCCTCCGTTGCCCGTATCATCGGTCTTCTGGAAGCAGATCTAGGCGTGCGCTTGCTGCAGCGCTCGACCCGTAAAATAGGCCTGACCGAAGCTGGTATGCTTGTGTTCGAGCGAACGCAACCATTGCTAGACGAATTAATGCGTATACAGGCAGAAGTGAAAGATCTGTCGGTCAATCCAAAAGGTTCGATTCGCATCACCGCTTCCCCTTCCTTCGGCACGCTCTATCTGGCGCCGCTTTTGGCAGAATTCAGTGCTCGTTATCCTGAAATAACGTTGGATCTGGTTTTAGATGACAAAATTTCCGACTTGGTAGACGAAAAATTTGATCTGGCCATACGGCAAGGTCCACTGCCCGATTCAAACTTGATCGCCGAGCGACTATTGAGCACCCGTTATCGCGTTTGTGCCAGCCCCGCTTACATCTCTCGTTATGGAGCCCCAGAAACGCCAGAAAATTTAGCACAGCACCGATGTCTGGTGTTTTCTTTGCCGAGTTTTCGCACGCAGTGGAAACTGCGGGCAAACAACGGCACGGTGTCAGCGGTGGAGATTCACCATCACATGCAAACGAATAACGGCATGGTACTGCGGCAATGGGCGTTGGCCGGATTGGGTGTAGTGTTGCTTTCGGATTGGCTAATAAATAAGGCGTTGGATAATGGTGATTTAGTGGATCTCTTTCCTACCTATGATGCCACCGCCACGGACTTCGATACCAAGATTTGGCTGGTATATCCCTCACGAAATTTTGTGCCGGCGAAGGTGAAATTATTGGCGGGATTTTTAAAAGATAAATTCTTGAAAACGTGAATGGTGGTGCAGAAGAGTAATGGGCAACGGCAACTCCTCCCGAAATCACAACGTCGATGCCTTCCTGTTTGAGAAGCCACGAAATGGCTGCTACATGCGAGCAAAAGCGAACCTCTGCAGATACCGAGTCCCTGCACTGAACCACACCCCGCAGGCGCAATTCATCGGTATCCTTCCGCCTCCTTCCAGATGCGCGATATATGCGGCCCTCTTACCGCTAAAGCACTGTTTTTACAGGGTTAAGAGGCCGTATAGGCATACAACGCAACAGCAAAGCGGCCCCCAATTTAACCAAGAAGTGAAAAAGGTCGGTCTCATGAGCTGGACACGGGAACCTTTTTTATTTATAGTTTTCGTGGGATATATTCCCACGCCATGGGCGATACCACCCATGCAAGCCAACCGTTGAAAATGGACGCTCGGTTTGTGCGCCATTGGTTCGAACAATATGCTCAAAGCATTTTTGATCGTCCGCTAGGCAATCATGATTTTTTATCAAAAGGAGTACTTTGCGATGGATAATACGTTAAGAGTTATTGTTTTTTGTGCGTTACCGGCCATGCTGCATGGATGCGGTGGCAACGCCGACGCAGCTGAGCAGCGAAGTTTGTCAAACCCGGAAGTCATTCACCAGGGCATAGCCCCCGATTCAGGTGGATATACGAGTAAGGGTTATCGTGTTTTGACGACAGATGCTGCCTATCAAAACGAATTACCAGTTTATTCGGGCGATAATCCGCAAACCATTGATTTCGAGGAAAATCGCGTGATTCTGCTGGATATGGGGCAACGAAATACAGGCGGATATGGCATCGGGATTGAAAGTGTTTCGGATGCCGAAGATCACGTTCTTGTAACCGTTACATTATCGGTGCCGGGACGCGATTGTATAGTGACCCAAGCATTGACCAACCCTTACCAACTAGTAAAAATTAATACTGACAAAGAAGTATTGATCCAAGAAAAACTGCACACTACTAATTGCGAATAACGCTTGAGCTGCATGCCTCAATGCGAAAATGCCACCCATATTAAAATTTGGCCAACCGTGAGCGCACGGGCGCCGCGTAGCGGCGTCTCAACAGCCGAAGGCTGCGAATGGCGTGATGTTAGCACAACAACTTAGCCACGAATTAAAACAGATTTATCAACACTTTTTGGATCAAAATCTGTCGGACCCCCTATAAAGCAACTCCCCTCCCCCCAAACACCCCCCTAACCGGCAAAAGCCCCGCTCTCCCGAGCGGGGCCTCACCCTCATCCTATCAATCCACCCCAGGAATCTGCTTCCGCAATTCCACCGGTGCCAGCTTCTTCTTCCGAATGCGAATATTGATCATCTCCACTACCAGCGAGAACGCCATCGCGAAGTAGATGTACCCTTTCGGAATATGCATATCAAAGCCTTCGCCCACCAGCGCAATGCCGACGATGATCAAAAAGCTCAACGCCAACATTTTCACAGTCGGGTGTTCATCAACAAAATCACCAATTGATTTCGCAGCAAACATCATAACGCCCACTGCAATCACAATCGCCAGCACCATCACCGGCACATGATCCGCCATTCCCACGGCCGTTATGACCGAATCCAGACTGAATACAATATCGATAATTGCGATCTGTACCAGCGTCATCATAAATGTGCTGCCACCGGCACCCACCGAACGCACTTCATCTTCACCTTCAAGGCTGCCGTGAATTTCATGTGTCGCTTTCGCAATCAAGAACAAACCACCGCCAATCAAAATCAAATCGCGTCCTGAAATCGCGTATTCCAGCACCGTAAATAACGGCTCGGTTAATTTCATGATCCACGCTAACGAAATCAGTAACGCTATTCGGGTCAGCATGGCCAAGCTCAAGCCCAAGCGCCGCGCTTTATCGCGTTGATGTGCTGGTAGTTTACCCACCAAAATGGATATGAATATGATGTTGTCGATACCCAGCACGATCTCCAGCAACGTTAGGGTTGCCAGTGCCATCCAGGCACTCGGGTCACTTATCCACTCCAGCATTGAAAAACTCCTCACTACAGGTTGCAGTTGCAAATCCACACATATACAGGGTATTTGCTACCAAAAAAATGAGAACGCATCTTAACACCAAGGCCGTATGCCAACCAATCAACTCCTGCCCGTTAAAGCCGACCCACCGCGCCACCCTATTCGCACAACAACAGTGCAGCACCGCATTGATTAACGGTGAATTACAAGTGTAGCGGCTAACTACACACAAATGGCTGCGCTTAACCCGGCTTGCCCCCTGCGATAACGTCGCGAAACTGCTATGATTCTCCTTTGCTCCCAACCCCTTGCGCTGTTTGTCCCCGGCCGGACGAGGCAGCGCATTTACGCACAAGCGAGACCAAGCAATGGATGAGGCACTCCGCAAAGCCGCACTCGATTATCACGAATTTCCTGAACCCGGCAAGATCAGCGTCACGCCTACCAAGGCCATGGTGAACCAGCGCGATCTGGCGCTGGCCTACTCCCCCGGCGTCGCCGCCCCTTGCCTTGAGATCGAGCGCGATCCCGCTACGGCCGCCCGTTATACCGCACGTGGCAACCTGGTCGCGGTTATCTCTAATGGTACGGCTGTGCTGGGTCTGGGCGACATCGGCCCACTGGCGTCCAAGCCGGTCATGGAGGGCAAAGGCGTCCTCTTCAAGAAATTTGCCGGCGTGGATGTGTTCGACATAGAGATCGACGAAAAAGATCCCGACAAGCTGGTCGACATTATCGCCGCTCTTGAGCCCACGTTTGGCGGCATCAACCTCGAAGACATCAAGGCGCCCGAGTGCTTTTACATCGAGAAAATGCTACGCGAGCGCATGAAGATCCCGGTGTTTCATGACGATCAACATGGCACATCCATCATCGTCGGCTCCGGTTTGCTGAATGCCCTCAAAATCGTCGACAAGAAAATTGAGGATATCAAGATCGTCTGCTCTGGCGCGGGCGCTGCTGCAATTGCCTGCCTGGATGTGCTGGTGTCGCTGGGTGCACGCCGCGAGAACATCTATGTGGCCGATTCGCGAGGCATTTGCTTTGAAGGCCGTCCGAACATGGACGAGAGCAAAGCCAAATACGCGCAAAACACCACGGCTCGCTCACTGGCCGATGTCATGCCGGGCAGCGACATGTTTTTGGGGCTGTCGACCGCTGGGGTATTAAAACCCGCCATGATCAAAGAGATGGCACGCGACCCCATCATCTTTGCGCTCTCCAACCCCACGCCCGAAATCATGCCCGAAGAAGCCATGGCAGCGCGCCCCGATGCGGTTATCGCCACCGGTCGCTCTGACTACCCGAACCAGGTCAACAATGCGCTTTGCTTCCCCTATATATTCCGGGGCGCACTGGATGTTGGTGCCACCACCGTCAACGAGGCGATGAAGCTCGCCTGCGTGCACGCGATTGCCCATCTTGCTCATGTCGAGCAGTCTGAGGCGACCACCGGCTATGGCTCGGCCAGCAGCAGCTCGTTTGGCCGCGATTACCTGATCCCCAAGCCGCTTGACCCGCGCCTGATTCTCGAGATTGCGCCTGCGGTGGCCAAGGCAGCCATGGATTCGGGCATAGCCACCCGCCCGATTGACGACTTTGATGCCTATCGCCAGAAGCTGTCGGAATTTGTCTACAACTCGGCCTTTATCATGAAGCCGATTTTCACCAAGGCCAAAGCCGTGCCCAAGCGCATCGTTTACGCCGAAGGTGAAGATGAGCGTGTGCTGCGCGCGGTACAGGTCGTGGTCGATGAAAAGATCGCCCTGCCCATTTTGATTGGCCGCCCGGCGGTCATCGAGCGCCGTATTGAAACGCTGGGCCTGCGCATTCGCCCCGGCATTGATTTCACGCTGGTGAATCAGGACGACGACCCGCGCTTCAAAGAATACTGGATGTATTACCACAAGCTGATGGAGCGTCGCGGGATTTCGCCCGAGCACGCGCAGAAAGAAGTGCGCCGTCGCGCGACCCTGATCGCGGCCCTGCTGGTGCACTTTGGCGATGCTGACGGCATGATCTGCGGGACATTCGCCAACTATGCCCTGCACTTGCGCTACTTGAGCCGGATCATTCCCAAAAAGCCGGGCATCAAGAACTTCGCAGCCATGAACCTGCTGTTGCTCGACAACCGCACGCTGTTCATTTGCGACACCTATGTGAACCCTGACCCCACCGCCGAAGAAATAGCGGCCATGGCCATGCAGGCAGCGGCGGCAGTGCAAAATTTCGGGCTGACACCCAAGGTGGCGCTGTTGTCGCACTCCAACTTCGGCAGCGAGGACACCCCCAGCGCGATCAAGATGCGCAAAGCCTGGGAGTTGTTGCAAGAGATGGCCCCCGATCTCGAAGTCGAAGGCGAGATGCACGGTGATGCCGCGCTGGATGAAGCCCTGCGCTTGCAGGTATTCCCCAACTCCCGTCTGAAAGGTGCGGCCAACCTGCTAATCATGCCAACGCTGGATGCCGCCAATATTGCCTTCAACCTGCTGAAAACCACCGGCAGTGACGGCGTTACTATTGGGCCGATCTTGCTGGGTGCCAGCAAACCGGCGCATATTCTAACGCCTTCCGCGACGGTTCGCCGTATCGTCAACATGACGGCGCTGACGGTTGCAGAAGCAAGCGGTAACGTTGCCATCCCCTAATCACTGCGGTTTAAAAAGCCGTTACAAAACGGCTATAAAATCCTTTTAAAACAACGAAAAACGCGGCCATTGAGCCGCGTTTTGCGTTTCTGTGCCCGGTGCATTGCGGGTTGGGCTGGGAACTCTGGAAATATCTTCTATGCTAAAAACTATCCATTGTGTTTTTCGAGATCGGTTATGCAGTTGCGACAAAACACTTCCGCATGGGCACTGGCCATCGGAGGCAGCGTACTCACAGCACTACCTGGCATTGGTCATGCAGCCGGTGAGGCTGCGTCCTCGGGTTGGGTGACACCCCTGCTGATCGGATTGATTCCGGTCGCGGGTTTCATTGCCTATTGGGTTGGCAGCGCTAGCCGTAATCAAAAAATTCAAGAGCTGGAAGCCTCGCTCACCGACAGCGAAAGCAAACGCCAGCAAATGATCGATCGCGAACAAGCACAAAAAGAAAAGCAGCAAATCAGCGAAGAAATCAACGTGCTGCGCTCTTCACTCACGCAAGAGCAGCAACAAGCACAACAAGCACAGCGTTCATTGATGGATGAACTCAACAGCACGCGCCAATCATTGCAGCAAGAACTGAGTCAACTGAATAGCACACACCAATACACGCACCAGCAACTCGAACAGCAAATCAACGTCGTGAAAACTGCAGTGCAGGAATTGCTGGATATCACTGAAACCATCGAGCGCTGGCACGAAGGTATGACCGATATCATGGTGCACAACAAAAACATGCAAAAGCAGATCGGCGATTTCAAAAGCATTGTCGGCCAGATCGGTATTCTCTCACTTAACGCGGCGATTGAAGCAGCGCGTGCCGGTGAGCATGGGCGTGGTTTTGCAGTCGTCGCCGATGAAGTACGCAAGCTATCGATGCGCGCACAAAATCTTAATGAAGATTACCGCACCAATCTCAACAAAAATGCATTGATCGCCACGCTTGCTTTTCAGGATGTACAAGCAGGCGGCAAGATGATTGTCACCGCAATACACAGTGTGCAATCACAAATCAACACGTTGAATAACACCCTGGAAAGCAACGGATAGCCCATGGCAACTGCTCATCATGACATAAGCTTGGCGCTCGGCAAGGTGTTGCAGAAATCTTTCGATCAAATGTTGAAAGTCAGTGCGCCCAATGCCAGTTGGTCGTTCAAACAAGCCGATTCATTGATGAGTCTGAAACATGATCACTGCATTGTGTTGACCATTTCATCTTTCAAATTTCGTGTGATGTGTCTGATGCACTTGAGCCTCAACAAGGCGACCCGGCAGTTTATTGCCGATGCATCGACGATCAAACTGGAAGATCTCGACGATTCGGCATTTCTCGATTATGTACTCGAAATGAGCAACAGTTTTTGTGGCAACTTAAAGCGCATTCTGCAGGGTACCTGCCCGCCATTGGGAATGTCGACGCCCAATCTGCTCGATCGCTCGTGCCTGTCGATTGATAACGTATTTAAAGTGACTCATCAATCGCACTGCAGCGCGCTTGCCGATTACAGTGATCCGCCCTTATTCGCTGCGAGTGTATTTGTAAGCCTGCAAAATCCGCAGGATTTTGTGCTTCCGCACTATCAGGACATTGAAGCTGAAAGCGAAGTCGACAGTTCCGGCGAGCTTGAACTATTCTGATTAACGAACCGCATTCATTGCAATTGTGACATCCAACCTCCTATTCACCTTACTAAACATATAGCGGCACCGACATGATAGGATTCGAAAAAAGACTGGTTAGCAAGGTCTTGATATTTGAGGAAAATCCCAGCGCAAAGATGGCGCTCAAGGAATTTTGTGGTGCAAATGGTCTGGTGGGTGTGAAGCAAACCAGCCATTCCAACATGAAAATGCTGTACACCAACTCTGACCTTGGTGCGGTACTGCTTTCAGAAAAAAGCCATGATAGCGCTGAGGGTTTACATAACGGCTTTGAGTTAGCAGTGCGCATCAAAAAGGTGCGCAAAGAACTGCCTATATTCATGCGTCGCGAGAGTCGTACTGACCTCGACGATGCCACCCCCGAACAACGTGCCGCCATTACCGGTGTTTACACACTGGATAACATGGCCCATTTGACGGAGCTGGTGGATCAGTACCTCGCAGATTCTGAATACCCGATTTCACTGATACGTCGCATTGAAGAAGTCACCACCAGCGCACTGTCGTCGTTATTCAAAGATGTTGAAATCACCAACGACCTGCCCAGCCTGGTAAAAGACAAGCTCACCTACGGCGATATTCTGAGCCTGTTACCGGTAGAATCACCCTGGTTTTGTGGTTACATGATGGTGCAATCCGAAGAATTGCCCATGATTGCGTTGATCGAAGATGGGCGCACATCGATTCCTCCCGAAAACATCGATTTTCGCGATGTCATGGGCATGCTGAGCGAAATATCGAATCAGGCATGGGGTGGATTGCGCACCCGCTTGATCTCACTGCATCCGCCCACGACAGATACTGTTCCCAAAATTTTTGTACCGATCACCGTCAACCAGTACAAAGAATACATTTCGTTTGGCACCGATCGATCGCAACTCTGCTTCAAATACACGCTGCGCGATCTGCAAGGAAAGCTCGAACCCGTTACGCTCTTTCAAAAGTTCGTATTCAACATCCGTTGGTCACCTGAAGAATATCAGCAGGCTGATGAAAACACCGTTGAAGAACTTGTAGAAAGCGGCGAGCTGGAATTGTTCTAAACTTTAAACAGCGCTATACATAAACAGCTCTATACATAGACCGCATAAAACGTTGGTAAGACACAACGAAGGATACGCAAAATGGCTCAGATACTCGTAGTT